>JBKJOV010000028.1:0-61323 GCA_046595515.1 Rhodoferax sp.
AAAACCACGCACCACGTCTAATCGAGACACCTCAAGCGCGCCCAATCGTTCACGCAATGCACCTTCGAGCGCACTTTCCCAGCCTTGTTCGATATGAATTTTGCTCCACAAACCAGCCAAGCCGTCCAAGCCGTGCTTAGCGAGCCAAGGTTTCAATTTACCATCGGTTTTAATTTTATCTTGTAGCGCTTTCAAAGCCTCCATGCGGGCAGCTAAACCGGCGTGTTTGGCTGATGCAGTATTGACAAACTGCTGTTGCGTGCGTCTAGCATCATCTAACTGCGGCACGCTGTCTTGCAATTCGTGCAAGCGGGCTTCAGCGATAGTTTGCGCTTCAACAGCTGCTGCCAATTGCACTTGCATATTGACCAAACGCTGTTCATCGGGTGCAGACAAAGCGTTGCGGTCGACTGTTAAGCGCTCATGTCGCGTGTTGAGTTGGCGTGATTGGTCTTCAATATTGCGTTGATCTGCTGCCAAGACTTGAATCTGTTGTTGTACTTGGCCCACCGTACTGCGCTGCTCATTAGCGATGCGTTGCGCTTGGCGCAGTGCATCTTCTAGCTCGGGTAGTTGCCCAGAATGTTCTTCAACTTGAGCAGCGATCAAGGTGTCTTTTTCTTCAGCTTCTACGCTTTGAGCAGCCAAGGTTTCCGACTCTACAAGTGCATCACCTTTACGCGTTGCCCAGTGCGTGGTTTGTTCTTTCAATGTGAGCAAACGCTGCTCAACGCGCTGGCGGCCTTCCACCACAAAACGAATTTCAGCTTCCAAGCGCCCTACTTCAGCGCTGGCTTCATACAAATGGCCTTGTGATTGGTTCACTTGGTCACCCGCGCTGTAGTGCGCTTGACGAATCGTCTCAAGCTCGGATTCAATGTGGCGCAAATCAGCAACGCGGCTTTCTAAAGCTGTCGTCGCTTGCAAAGCATCGGCTTTGACTTTGGCTTGATCGGCTTCGCTCTCAGCGCGTTTCAAAAACCACAGCTGTTGCTGCTTCAGCGTCACATCCGCCTGCAGTTGGTTGTATTTTTGGGCAACTTCGGCTTGCTTTTCGAGTTTTTCTAAATTACTCGTCAGCTCCCGCATGATGTCGTCCACGCGCGTGAGGTTTTCACGGGTGTCTGACAGACGGTTTTCTGTCTCGCGGCGGCGTTCTTTGTATTTTGAAACGCCAGCTGCTTCTTCCAAAAACAAGCGCAATTCTTCAGGTTTTGATTCGATGATGCGGCTGATCGTGCCCTGACCAATGATCGCGTAAGCGCGTGGCCCCAAGCCGGTGCCCAAAAACACGTCTTGCACGTCACGTCGGCGAACGGATTGGTTGTTGATGTAGTAACTGGAGTTGCCATCGCGCGTTAAAACACGCTTGACGGCGATCTCGGGAAATTGACTCCATTGACCGCCGGCGCGGTGGTCGTTGTTTTCAAACACCAGCTCCACGCTGGAGCGGCTGGACGGTTTGCGGGTATTGGTACCGTTAAAAATAACGTCTTGCATGGATTCGCCACGCAGCTCAGATGCCCTGCTTTCACCCAGCACCCAGCGTACGGCATCCATAATGTTGGATTTACCGCAACCATTGGGCCCGACCACCCCGACCAATTGACCAGGTAAGTGAAAGGTAGTGGGTTCAGCAAAAGACTTGAACCCTGATAGCTTGATAGAAGAAAGACGCACTGAAATCCCTGTATTTTTTGGGATTTTACCTGAGCCTACGGTTCAAAAAGGGCCAACAAGGCGGGATAATCACTGCTTATGAATCCTTTGCTTACCAAATTACAGCCTTACCCGTTTGAGCGCCTCAAGCAACTTTTCTCTTCAGTCAGCCCCAATCCGGACTTCAAACCCATCAGTTTGGGTATAGGCGAGCCCAAGCACGCCACCCCTGAATTCATCAAAACCGCTCTTTCTAGCTCTTTGGCAGGACTTGCGGCGTATCCAGCCACAGCGGGAGAACCCAAACTGCGCGAGGCTTTTGCGTCATGGTTACAGCGTCGTTACAACTTGAGCGTCAACGCAACTACCCAAGTTTTACCCGTCAACGGCTCGCGTGAGGCTTTGTTTGCTTTTACCCAAGTCATGGTTGACACAACAAAATCACCCCTTGCACCCATTGTGGTCTGCCCCAACCCGTTCTACCAAATATATGAAGGTGCAGCGCTTTTAGCGGGTGCTGAGCCTTATTACGTCAACAGCGACCCAGCGCGAAACTTTGGTGTTGAATGGGAACAAGTACCCGCAGCCATTTGGCAACGCACTCAGATGATCTTCGTCTGCTCCCCCGGCAACCCTGCGGGCGCAGTGATGCCATTAGACGAATGGAAAAAGCTCTTTGACTTGTCTGACCGCTATGGTTTTGTCATCGCCAGTGACGAATGCTACAGCGAAATTTACTTCCAAGATGGTGTACCGCCACCCCTAGGTGGCTTAGAAGCTGCTCAAAAATGTGGCAGAACAGACTTCAAAAACATCGTTTCCTTCACCAGCTTATCCAAACGCAGCAACGTGCCAGGTATGCGCAGTGGTTTTGTGGCGGGTGATGCGGCCATCATGAAGCAATTTGCCCTGTACCGTACCTACCACGGCAGCGCGATGAGCTTGGTGGTGCAAGCTGCCAGCATCGCAGCGTGGAGCGACGAGGCACATGTCGTCGCCAACCGAGCTTTGTACCGAGACAAATTCATGCAGGTGACGCCTCTGTTGGCTGAGGTTTTAGAAGTCAAACTGCCCGATGCTGGTTTTTACCTCTGGGCGAAAATTCCATCTAAGCTGAAATTAGACGACGCCACTTTCGCTAAGAGCCTTCTTGAACAATACAATGTGACGGTGTTGCCAGGCAGCTACTTGGCTCGTGAGGCCAATGGCATCAACCCAGGCGACAACTATATTCGCATGGCTTTGGTGGCATCGACGGCCGAATGCGTGGAAGCTGCAAAGCGGATTGTGCAATTCGTCAAAGCTCTATAAATCTGTATAAATTTTTTAATCAATTTTTCTTTAAATCAACTGTAAATCACCATGACACTACAACTACAAAACATCATCGACGCCGCTTGGGAAGATCGCGCCAATATCTCTATTTCTAGCGGTAGCAAAGAAGTACAAGACGCCGTGGAACAAGTCATCTCCCAACTCAACAACGGTAGCTTGCGCATTGCCACCAAGCAAGCAGTCGGTCAGTGGACAGTCCATCAGTGGCTCAAAAAAGCCGTGCTGCTGAGCTTCCGCCTGAAAGACAACATGGTGATCAAATCTGGCGATTTGGCTTTTTACGACAAAGTGCCGACCAAATTTGCCCATTTGTCTGAGGCAGAACTCAAAGCCACCGGCGTGCGCGTCGTCCCGCCGGCCGTGGCACGTCGTGGCAGCTACATTGCCAAAGGCGCGATTTTGATGCCTAGTTTTGTCAACATCGGCGCATACGTCGACGAAGGCACCATGGTCGATGCTTGGGCCACTGTCGGCTCTTGCGCGCAGATCGGCAAACACGTGCATTTGTCTGGCGGTGTAGGTATTGGTGGCGTATTAGAGCCAATGCAGGCCAACCCCACCATCATTGAAGACAACTGCTTCATCGGTGCCCGCTCGGAGGTCGTTGAGGGTGTGATCGTGGAAGAAAATTCTGTGCTTTCTATGGGGGTTTATATCGGTCAAAGTACGCCCATTTACGACCGGGCCACCGACACCGTCACCTATGGCCGCGTGCCTGCAGGATCCGTCGTCATCAGCGGAACCTTACCCAAAGACGGCGGCAAGTACAACCTGTACGCTGCCATCATTGTCAAACGGGTAGACGCCCAAACGCGTGCCAAGACGTCGCTGAACGATTTGCTGCGCGACTGAAATCCATTCAACCCCACGGAATTGACCTATGGCTACGACCAATGCACCAGGCACGATGGAGCGCATCTTGCGCTTGATGAGCGACAAGAAAGCGTCTGACGTTTACTTGTCCGCCCACTCGCCTGCATTGATCAAGATCAATGGTCAGTGCGTACCCATCAATAACCAACCGCTGCCAGCGGATGCGCCCAAGAACCTGCTTGCCGAAGTACTGCCGCCCGAGCGTATTGCAGAACTCGAACGAGAGGGTGAACTCAACATCGGCTTTCCAATGGCCGGGGTCGGGCGCTTCCGGGTGAGTGCCATGCGCCAACGGGGATCCCTCGCAGCGGTCATTCGCTTCATTGCTGTCGACGTCCCTCCGCTGGCAACGTTGTCAGTACCCATGGTTCTGGGTGATCTGATCATGGAAAAACGTGGTCTGCTCCTGATGGTTGGAGCGACAGGTGCAGGAAAAAGCACCACGCTGGCGTCCATGATGGACTACCGCAATGAACAAGTGTCGGGCCACATCTTGACGATCGAGGACCCCATTGAATTCCTGTTCAAAAATAAGAAATCGGTCGTCAACCAGCGCGAGATCGGCACCGACACCCAGTCGCTGCAGATTGCTCTGAAAAATGCGCTGCGCCAAGCCCCTGACGTGATTTTGATCGGGGAAATTCGAGATCGAGAGACTATGTCAGCGGCCATCGCCTATGCACAGTCGGGGCACCTGTGCTTAGCCACTATGCATGCCAACAACAGTTACCAGGCGCTGAACCGTATCTTGAGTTTCTATCCGGTAGAGGTGCGCCAGACCATGTTGGGGGACCTCTCGGCCGCCCTCAAGGCCGTGGTGTCGCAGCGTCTGCTGCGCAGTACCACCGGCGCACGGCTACCCGCAGTGGAAATTATGCTCAACACCAAGCTCATCTCGGAGTTGATTGAAAAAGGCGATTTTTCGGGCATCAAAGAAGCTATGGAGAACTCTATGGCGGAAGGCTCACAGTCGTTCGAACACGACATTGCCCGCATGATCGTGGAGGGTGCCGTGGATCGCAAAGAAGGCCTGGCGCATGCGGACTCACCCACCAACTTGCAGTGGCGTATGCAAAACGACTTCAGCAAGGCAGCGCAACCCGTTGCCAGCCAGGAAGAGGAGGAAGGCGCGTCCTTCACCGAGATTACCTTGGATGTGAAACATTAATGCAAGCGTCAGCTGTGACGGGTGTCGATGCCACTACGACGAGGCTTCTAGACCTTATCAATACCAGTGAAGCGCAATTGATTGCGGCGGGGGTGTCTTTTGGTCATGGAACTACCAACGCGCGAGACGAAGCGATTTGGCTGGTGCTTTGGAGCCTTGGGTTGCCCCTTGATACGCCGCTGGATGATCCGCTGCAGAATCCAGAAAGTCTGGCGAATAGACCCGTGACCGGCGCAGAATATGATCGCGTAGCTAGCATTTTAGGAGCACGAATCAGCTCCCGCAAACCTGCAGCCTATATTACCAACGAGGCCTGGTTGCAAGGGGTTACTTTTTACGTCGATGAGAGAGCCATCGTGCCGCGCTCTCTCATCGCTGAGCTGTTGGTAGACGGAGGTTTCGATTACTGGCTCAAGGAGTCGACGCATAAGCTGCTGGATCTGTGCACTGGCAATGGCAGTCTGGCCGTTATTGCGGCCATGGTCTTCCCAGACGTTTCGGTAGTTGGCTCCGATCTGTCTAGCGACGCGCTGGCTGTAGCGCACATTAATGTAAACAAGCACCAGCTGCAGGGTCGGATCCAGTTGCTGACTTCCGACTGCCTCAATGCGCCCGAGCTACGGAGCGCAGGGCCATTTGACCTCATTCTTTGTAACCCGCCTTATGTAAACGCTGAGAGTATGGCCGCCCTACCCCAGGAATACCTCGCTGAGCCATCTTTGGCGCTCGATGGCAACCATGCCGGGAGCCGTGATGGTATGGACTTTATTCGCACCTTGCTGAAGGACGCTGCCGACAACTTGGTACCCCGTGGAGTGTTGGTGCTAGAAATCGGCAATGAACGTGCCCATTTCGAAGCGGCTTTTCCAAAGCTCGAAGTTGTCTGGCTGGACACCAGTGCTGGCGATGACCAAGTTTTACTCATTACTCGCGAAAGTTTGAATCTCCCTTGTAGCGGCTAGTGTCACCCGCCCACTTGCCGAGAACGACGTCAGTGGCCTGGCTAGGCCTGTTCCGCGGCATTCCACTTCAATCCCCCCCGTGCCAACGTACCAGAAATGAACCCATGATTACTTTGAAGAATGTCACCTTGCGCCGAAGTGCCAAGGTATTGCTGGAGGCGGCCTCCGTCACCCTCAACCCCGGAGAAAAAGTCGGTTTGGTTGGGCGCAATGGTGCGGGTAAGTCGTCGTTATTTGCACTGCTCAATGGTGGGTTGCACGAGGACGCCGGCGAGTACTACATACCTACCCAATGGCGCATGGGGCAAGTAGCGCAAGATATGCCAGAGACCAGCCAATCAGCCACTGACTTTGTGATCGAGGGCGACACCGCATTGCTAGCGGCGCGTGAGGAAGTGGCTGCAGCAGAGTCCACAGAAGACTACGACCGCATGGCCCATGCGTACACTGGTTTGCACGATGCAGGAGAGTACGATGCGCCAGCGCGCGCGCAGGCGCTCATCTTAGGGCTCGGCTTTAAGACTACCGAGTTAACCAACCCGGTCAACAGCTTCTCTGGCGGTTGGCGCATGCGGCTGCAATTGGCGCGCGCCCTGATGTGTCCCAGCGATTTATTGCTATTGGACGAGCCTACCAATCACCTGGACTTGGACGCACTGGTCTGGCTGGAAGCTTGGCTGAAAAAATACGACGGCACCATGGTGGTGATTAGCCATGACCGGGAGTTCTTAGACGCTGTGACCAATGTGACCCTGCACATCGACATGGGTAAGCTGGTGCGTTATGGCGGGAATTACAGCAAGTTCGAAGATATGCGGGCCGAGCAAATGGAACTGCAACAAAACGCTTTTTCCAAGCAGCAAGACAAGATTGCGCATTTGCAAAAGTTCATCGCCAGATTTAAAGCCAAGGCCAGCAAAGCCAAGCAGGCACAAAGCCGGGTCAAGGCCTTGGATCGCATGGAGAAAATTGCGCCCCTGCTGGCGGATGCAGACTTTACTTTTGAATTCAAAGAGCCTGCCAATCTACCGAATCCCATGCTGTCCATGAGCGGTGTGAGCTTTGGTTACCCCCCTCCCGAAGATGCCCCTGAAGGCACACCTCCGACCGTTATTGTTCGCAATGTGAACCGCTCCGTTCTGGCGGGTCAACGTATCGGTATCTTGGGTGCCAATGGCCAGGGAAAGTCAACCTTAGTCAAAACGGTTGCACGCGATTTGAAGGAGACCGGCGGAGAAATCACCGAAGGTAAAGGTCTCAATATCGGCTATTTTGCACAGCAAGAGTTGGACGTTCTGCGCCCAGCAGATACGCCGTTGGAACACATGATTCGCCTCGTGAAAGAACTCGGCGCGGCAGGAAAAATTGCCGGCCAGGCTACGCGTGAGCAAGATTTACGCAGTTTCTTGGGTACATTCAATTTCAGCGGCGACATGGTCAAGCAGGCCGTAGGCAGTATGAGTGGTGGCGAAAAAGCACGCCTAGTGCTTTGCATGATCGTGTGGCAGCGGCCCAACTTGCTGCTGTTAGATGAGCCGACCAACCACTTGGATTTGGCCACGCGCGAAGCACTATCCATGGCGCTCAACGAATTTGAGGGTACTGTTATGTTGGTTAGCCACGACCGTGCGTTATTGCGTGCGGTGTGCGACGAGTTCTGGATGGTTTCACGTGGCGGAGTAGAGCCGTTTGACGGCGACTTGGATGATTACCAACGCTATTTGCTCGACGAAGCCAAGCGGCAACGCGAAGAAGCCAAAGAGGCTGCTAAACCAGTGACCAAGAAAGCCAATGCGACACAGCCCGTAGCAGTGGCGGCCACGCCCGCCCAAACGCAGAGTCAAAAAACCAAGCGCGATATTCAACAATTGGAGGATCGGCTGGCCCTGCTGAATAAAGAGGGCAGCGAATGGGAGGGCAGGCTTGCGAGCACAACACACCCCACGGAAATCGCGGAAGCGGGTAAGCGACTTAAGGACATCAACCAGGAGCTTCAGTCATTGGAAGACCGTTGGTTGACCTTGACCAGTTAGAGTCCGCACAAAACAAAAAGCCACCCTGAAGAGGGTGGCTTTTATGATTGCCGGCAGCTTGTTGATTTTGGAACACTCGGGCTGTAAGCCCAATCTAATCATCAACAACTGCTAAACCAACAGGGCTAGTGCCCAAAATATTGGTGGGACGTGCGGGGGTCGAACCCACGACAAACGGATTAAAAGTCCGCTGCTCTACCAACTGAGCTAACGTCCCAACAGAGTTCTCAACTTACGTTTTGATTTCTGCGTAGCCTCAAATTATAGTGTTTTTTTAAGGTGTTCCGAAGCAGTGTTAGAAAATTTATCCATCATCCACCCTGCCGCGCAAAGCCCGAACGTAGCGGTCACTGTGACCAGTGAGCCGTAGCCATGGCAGTTGAGGCTACCGTCTCCTTGCACCGAACCCGATACGTCTGCTGTCACTAGGGGCTCCCTGCTAAACACGCAGGCTAATCCGATCTTTTTTCCCTCGCGGGAGGCGCCATGCACTTTACGCAATTGATAACGCAATTGCGCCATTAAAGGATCGTGGGTGGTGTTGCTAAGGTCATCGATATCCACTTTGTGGGCGAACCGTTTGCCGCCAGCCGCACCGACCGAAATAAACGCAATATGCGGCTGGCGCAGCGCCCATGCTGCCATCGCCACTTTAGCCTTCATTTGATCGCACGCGTCAATCACCCCCTGCACGCCAGCAGGCAAAACGCTAGGCCAATTCTCTGGGTCCACGAAGGTATCCAAACATTGCACGACACAATGCGGGTTGATACCCTCAATGCGTTCACGCATAGCCTGAATTTTTGCCATACCCAGGGTTGTGGTCAAAGCGTGAACTTGGCGGTTGACGTTGGACTCGGCAATGTGGTCCATGTCAATAAGTGTCAGACGACCCACGCCGCTTCGCGCTAAGGCCTCAACGGCCCAGGACCCGACACCACCGATACCGACGACAGCCACATGGGCCTGTCGGACAACGGAACTGCCGGCCACACCATACAGGCGATCCAAACCAGCAAAACGTCGCGCCAAATCTGCCGAAACGGACGCAGCTTCCGTTACACCGGTTGGGTTAGACATACCCCGTATCGCTACTTAAAGCGTGCTAGCCGCTCTTTACCCGCCGCTGCAGCATCGGTATTTGGGAAGTTCACCAATAGTTCCTCCAGGGTCTTGCGAGCACCTTTCGTATCTTTTAACTCCAACTGACAGTTGGCAATTGCAAGCACCGCTTCAGGCGCGCGTTGGTGGTCGGGCGCCGAGGCTACCAAACTACGAAAGTTCGCCATAGCCTCCTTGTAATCTTTGGTGGCGTATTGCGCATTGCCGAGCCAAAAAAGCGCAGATGGCCGATAGCCGGTGTTCGGATAGCGGCTCAGGAAGTCTACGAACATAGCCTGCACTGCGGCAAACTCACCTTTGCGAAATATGGCCAATGCAGATTCAAAGTCGCGACGTTCAACAGGCTCGACCGAGAACTCCCGACCGTCCAAATTTACTTTGGCGGGTTCAAATTTTCGCAACCGATCGTCGACGGTCTGCGTCATATCTTTTTGACGCTTTTGAACATCGGCCAAATCTCGGCCAATCTGCTCATCTTGCCCTCTGAGCTTGGCCAACTCTGAGCGCAGATTTTCAATTTCGCTTTGAAGATCCAAAAGACTCTTACGCAACTGCGCAGACTCATCTGCCGAGCGTTTTTGAGCGTCTGAAAGCTTCTGATCAGACTCCTGCTTGAGAGTGTCAACTTTTTGACGCAAGTCCAGAATCGCGCGTCGAGCCTCGTCATCGTCAAACAAGCCCGCGTGCGCAGAGGTCAGTGTCAGGAGGAAACTGGTACACGAGACCGCGACCACATTGCGCAAATGAGCGTTAAAACGAGATTTATTCATCGGATATTCACTTCAGCACGTCGGTTTTTTTCCATCGCGGTCTCAGAACTGCCCGCCATTGCAGGTTTCTCTTTACCAAAGCTCACCGCCTCCATTTGGGACTCTTCGACCCCTAGCAGTGCCAGCGCACGCCGCACTGCGTCAGCGCGCTTCTGCCCTAAAGCCAAGTTGTATTCTCGCCCACCCCGCTCATCGGTATGGCCTTCAATAGCAAGCCTGCGGGCCTTCTGCGTTCGCATGACATTTGCACTGGACTCTAGGGTGGCCTGAAATTCAGGTCTGATGGCAAAGCTGTCGTACTCGAAGTACACCGTTCGCCCCACCAAGGCCATTGCAACATCCGCGGGGGTGCCTCCAAGGTTCACGGCGGCAACTGCACTTTGACCAGTGGATCCGGGCGTATCAGGCTTGCTGTTGGTAACCGCACTGGATGTAGACCGGTCGTCCACAGGAACGGATCCACTGCCCATGGGCGTGCTGCAACCCACCAACACCATTAGGAATGGTGCCACTACCGCCGATATGAGACGCATCATTGAAACTCCTGGTAAACCGGTTTATTGCTTCTGCATGGGACCCCAATCGGGCTCCCGAATGTCACCATTTTGCCCCGCCAACCGGGCCTTGATTTTCCCGTCTATGGTGGTGGTCATCAATGCCTCACGTCCCTGCTGTTGGGTCGCGTAAATGATCAACTTGCTATTGCCGGAAAAGCGTGGCTTTTCGTCCGCCGTCGTATCCGTGACAGCGGAAACTGTGGTCGTTGCCAATTCCATCACATGCAGCTTAAATGCACCATTGACCCGGGCTATGAAGGCAAGCCATCGTCCATCGGGACTGACAGACGGAGAAACGTTGTAGGAGCCCGCAAATGTCACACGTTCAGCGGCTCCGCCGGACGCGGGCATGCGGTAAATTTGGGGCGATCCACCCCGGTCACTGACAAAATATATGGTTTTACCGTCCGCAGTGAAGTTCGGCTCGGTGTCAATCGAACCGGACTGTGTCAAGCGCCTTGGCTCTCCGCCATTTGCATCCATCAAAAAAAGTTGCGATCCACCGTCTCGGCTCAAGGTGACTGCAAGGCTTTTACCATCAGGCGACCAGGCTGGCGCGCTATTGGAACCCTTAAAGTTGGCAACTAACCTGCGCTTGCCAGTCGCCACGTCGTGAATAAATATGACCGGCTTACGAGACTCGAAAGATACATAGGCTAGCTGGGAACCATTGGGTGCCCATGCTGGGGAAATAATGGGCTCACCGCTGTTAAGTGCACTTTGTGCATTCTCACCGTCTGCATCAGCGACCCATAAGTTGAAGTTTTGTCCATTCTTGGTTATGTACGCGATGCGGGTACTAAATATCCCTCGATCGCCGGTGAGTTTTTCGTAGACAAAATCCGCCAGTCGGTGGGATACCAACCGTAAATCTGCGGGCAATACCGTAAAACTCTGTCCCCCCAAATCTTGACCGCGGACGACATCCCAAAGCCGCAGGCGAACGTCATAGCGCCCATCGGCCAGGCGACTGATACTTCCCGCAACTAAGGCATCTGAGCCGCGCTGACGCCAAGAGGAGAAATCAGGTCGGGCGCCTTCGTCTAGGGTCATGCTGGCCGTATCAATTGCGCGAAACTGCCCGCTTCGCTCCAGATCCGCCCGGACAATCATCGAAATCTTTTGCGGCGCGGTGTCTTCACCTTTGAACGGAGCAATGGCAATGGGTAATTGGGTAAGACCCACACCGGCCACCTCCACTCGGAACTGAGCCCAAACTGGTGCCCACGTTAAAACCATAACCAGCGATAAAAGTAAGCGTCGTTTCATGGTGTCATTATCCCAGCCTTGTTATGACGACATCATCGTTAGGGCGTTGTTGCGAGTAACCGAGTGTAGGTTGCGTTATGTACGATTTCGCGCGCCGCGCCACGGTCTCAGCATTCACAGAAGCCTGGGCGCGCGCAGCCTCGTGGTGCCAGAGATGAAAAACCTCAGTTGCCCAAAAGCCATTTTTACGAGCAACACCGGAGTGACTTAAGCGCAATATGAAGTCGGCATCTTCGTGCCCCCACCCTACAAATGATTCATCGAAGCCATCAACTTTTTCGAAATCTGCCCTCCACACGCCCATATTGCAGCTCCTCACACCGACCCAGGCTACACCTTGGTCGATGCGCCACGAGTAATCTGGCAATCGAAATAGCCCGCTAAGCTTGTTGGCGTCGCCGCGCATACGCTGGACCACCCAATAGAGGGTCGATTTAGAAAATATCTTTTGCTCTCCTGCGCAGATTTCACGGCTTAAACGCTCAGATAAAAGCACACGGCTGCCATTCACAAAAGTGCCCACTTTTGCGAGTGAGCGATGGCGGGCAATAAAATCACACGATGGTACGCAGTCGCCATCCATGAATACGATGTAAGAGCCCTTGCTCGCGGAAACCCCGCGATTGCGTACACGAGCGGCCGTGAATCCGACATCTGGGTGCCAGACATGGGTGGCTTTTAATGCGTTTGCGAACTGACTGCTGAGAACTGGCCGAACGTGCTCATTGCGAGAGCCGTCGTCGGCAACGATGACCTCAAAATGGGTGTCGGTTTGCGCAGACAAGCCCTCCAACACGGCAAGCAGGGCATCACTGCGATTGAAGGTGGTAATCACCACGGAGATAAGAGGTGGGGTGGTCATTTTGAACTAGACTACAGCGCTGGACGCAGCTCACTACGCTCTTGAAAACCGCTGAATACTAACATCCCCCATGCGTAAAATTTCTGTCTACATCATCGCCTACAACGAGGCAGAAAAGCTTGCGGCAACAATAGAAAGCGCTCGTTGGGCTGATGAGATCATTGTCGTGGATTCCTGGAGCACCGATGGCACCCCGGACATTGCCACTCGATTGGGTGCTCGGATCGTGCAAGTTGACTTTAAAGGTTTTGGCGACCTCAGGAACCAGGCAATCGCTGCGTGCAGCCACGCATGGATTTTCAGCCTGGATGCAGACGAACGTTGCACGCCTGAAGCGGCACAAGAGATCCGAGCGATCGTTGAGGATCCTGAGGCGCTAGACGCCTACTGGATGCCGCGACGTAACTTTTTCATGGGTCAATGGATTCGGTATTCGGGTTGGTATCCCAATTACCGCCAGCCGCAGTTGTTCAAAAAAGGAACGATGTCGTACGAAATGAAGCCCGTTCATGAGGGCTACGTGCTGCATAGCGACAAGGCTATCGGTCACCTCAAAAATCCGATTTGGCAATTTCCATTTAAGAATATGGCAGAAGTGCTGCACAAGGCCAATCGCTACTCGACCCTGGGTGCCGAACGCGTCGCTGGCACACCGGTATCTATGTGGACTGCGTTAAGCCATGGGTTGTGGTCCTTCCTCAAGCATTACCTGTTTAAGCGCGGTTTTTTGGACGGCTGGCCAGGCTTTGTCATTGCACTTGGCAATTTTGAGGGCACCTTCTACCGCTACGTCAAAGCGCTGGAAATTCAGAAAGCCAGCCAATGGAAGCGCCCTTCTGAACCCCAAGATCCCCGGTTGCCCAAAATAAGTGAACGCTGAATTCGATAGCCTTGCGCACTTTAACTACTGCCAAGCCGATGCGTGCCTCTGACAATATCCGTGTTGGGCTGCTTGTCTTTCTGGCACTTTCGGTCAGTTTGCCCATCGCCTTTGTGGGCTTGGCCAAGACCCTGCTGTTCCTGGCGAGCCTCTATTACCTGGTCGAAGGCTCAGCCTGCCGCGCGCCGAAACGTGAAGACCAGCGCAATACAGCCACTGTGTGGGTGATTCTATTTTGTGTAGCTGCCTGGGCTGTGAGCTTATCTTTTACTGACGCCAACCAAGAGCAGGCCCTCATCGCTTTCGTCAAACATGGCAAGTTATTGACGATTCCCATCCTCATTTATCTCGTAAGAACCCGCCAAGAAGCGCGATGGGCAGTGTTGGCACTTGTTTGGGGGCAAACATTTGTATTGACCAGCTCGTGGTTGATGGCAATGAACGTCCCTTTGCTGTGGGTGGATAGGTCATCCGGTGCAGGGGATGTACTCAAGCAGTTTGTTCCCTATGCTGACAGTTACTTGGATCATTCCATCATGCTTGCTACGACTGCTGGGATTCTGTGGCATTTGTCGCGTGCTGAAGGCTGGTACTGGGCGCGATGGGCAGCTTTGGCTGGATTGCTAAACGTATTAATTCTCATGCCAGGACGCACCGGCTATATCCTTGCTATAGCTGCAGTGTGTTTAATTACGGTCTTTGAAATTCCATTGAAGTGGCGGTTACTCGCTGGGATCTTTACGCCCCTGGTGCTCGTGCTATCGTTGTTTTACAGCGTGCCCCAGTTTCAACAGCGCGTGGCATTGGCTGCCCAAGAGTTGAGCGCCTACGAGCTGACGCCCGACTACGGAACTTCAGTGGGCGCACGGCTAAATATGTGGAAACTTTCGCTCAAGGCAATCGCGCAAAGCCCCGCAACAGGTTATGGGGTCGGAAATTGGACTGCTGCCATCAAGCACCTGCAGGGACCCGATGCCAACAGGATGTTCGGTGTCGGTAGTGGCAGTAACCCGCACCAAGAGCTATTGCTTTGGACCGTAGAGCTCGGGGTAACCGGGACCATCATGTTTCTAGCCCTGTTTGCTACTCTGATACGCGACACGCAGCATTTCGACCAAAGCCAGCGCAGGGCCGCTTTATCCGTAGTGGTAATGCTCGCGCTCACCTGCTTATTCAACTCGCCGCTATACGACGACCTTATAGGTGATTACTTTTGCGTGTCCATCGGGCTTTTGATGGCCTTGGGTTTACGGGACAATCCCAGAGTTGGCGTGTAAACGGCCTGAACTCTTCAGCATCCAGACGAAAGGTCACCCATTGGAATCCCAATCTCCCGGAAGTAAAGATGACACCGTGCAACAAAAGCACGTGAGCACACTGCGCGAACGACTCAAGCGTTTGGCACCCTATTTTTCGGGCTCGCGAAGCACATGGGGAATCGTGATTCTTGCCACCGTCGTAGGCGCAGTCACTGAACCTATGATCCCGGCCCTCATGAAGCCGCTGTTGGAGCAGGGCTTTCAAAAAGGACAACTGGAAATTTGGAAAGTTCCAGCAGCCTTGATAGCGTTGTTTGCAGTTCGCGGTCTCGCTGGTTACATATCGCAAGTAGGCCTTACCAAGATCACAGGCGATGGGCTCGTGTTACTGCGCAAGCAAATGTTCCACAAAGTGTTGAGCGCCCAGCTGGATCTTTTCGCCAGCCAAAGTTCCAGCGCTATCTCCAACACGCTCGTTTACGAGGTGCAATCGGGTGCAGCCATGCTAATCAACTCTATTTTGAGTTTGACTCGCAATGCATTGGTATTGCTGGCTCTGGTTGCCTTCTTGTTTTTTTTGAACTGGAAGTTGACCCTCATCGTTGCAGTAGTTTTTCCAGCGGTTGCTGCAGTCATGCGGGTACTCACGCGCCGCGTGCACCACCTTACCAAAGTCAATCAGGAAGCTACGGATAGCCTGGCTTACGTTGTGGAGGAAAACGTACTGGCGCATCGGGATGTGAGGCTCTATTGCGCGCAGCAAACACAGGCTGATCGATTCCATCTGCTCAGTGAATCTCTGCGCCGACTGGCCATGAAGTCAACGGTTGCCGGGGCCGCGATGACGCCGCTGACACAGATGGTGGCCGCGGTAGCTTTGTCGGCAGTCATTTCCCTTGCGCTCATACAAAGTGAAAGTAGTGGCACTTCAGTTGGCAGCTTTGTTGCATTTGTCACAGCGATGCTCATGATCATCACCCCTATCCGACAGTTGTCTGAAGTCTCAACCCCCATCACCCGAGGATTGGCTGCGCTGGAGCGGGCACTTGACCTGATTCATGGGGTACCCAGCGAGACATCTGGAACATTTACTAAAGCGCGGGCGGACGGACACATCGTATTTGACTCAGTCCAAGTCTCTTACCCCAATGCCACCGCGCCCGCTATAAAGTCACTCAGTATGGTTGTATTACCCAGCGAGACGGTTGCCTTCGTGGGGGCGTCAGGCTCCGGAAAAACCACCTTAATGAACCTTTTACCGCGTTTTGTAGAGTACGACGCTGGTTCGGTCTCTTTGGACGGTGTAGCGCTTCGCGACTGGTCTCTTGAAGCACTTCGTTCGCAGTTCGCGTTGGTCAGCCAACACGTCATCATGCTCAACGACAGTGTTGCGGCCAATGTCGCTTTGGGGCTTGCGCTAGACCGTGCAAAGGTAGAAGCCTGTCTGCATGCGGCTAATCTGACCAGTTATCTGCAGGGATTGCCCAATGGAATCGATACTTTGGTTGGACACAATGCAACACAACTCTCGGGTGGGCAACGACAGCGCCTGGCTATTGCCAGGGCCCTATACAAAGATGCTCCCATTTTGATTCTTGACGAGGCGACTTCGGCCTTGGACACGGAATCAGAGCGCGCAGTGCAAGAAGCCTTGCAACGCTTGATGCACAACCGAACGACCTTGGTTATCGCTCACCGGCTTTCGACGGTACAACACGCCAGCCGCATTGCGGTCATGGATGCAGGACGGATTGTAGAAATTGGTTCACACAGTGCTCTTATTGCACAGCAAGGCACCTACGCAAAGCTCTATGCATTGGGCCTGAGTCCGCACCAAAGCTGACCACTGATTCAGACACTTACGCATGCAAATATCTATCGCTCTGACAACATATAACGGCGAGAAATACTTGCGCGGACAGCTCGATAGTCTACTTGCGCAAAGCCTTGCGCCTTGCGAATGCGTGGTTTGCGATGATGGCTCTACGGACGGCACACTCGCTATCTTGCGTGAATTCGCGCTGCGCGCACCATTCGCCGTTCATATTCATACCAACCCTGAACGCCTGGGCTACAAAGAGAATTTTCTGCGTTGTGCGAGCCTATGCGCGGGGGAGATCATTGCGTTTTGTGACCAGGATGACGTCTGGTTAGCATCCAAACTGCAGGTGGTGGCCCAAGCCTTTGCAGGTCACCCCACCGCCACGCTGGTGGTTCACCAGGGCCAAGTCGTCGATGCCCAGCTTCGCGCTACAGGGGATTTTTACCCACGTATAAAGGAGGCGCGGGTCATGGATAAGTTGACGTGCGAACCGATGGTGAATATTCCCGGATTCGCCATGACGTTTAAGCGGACGCTTCTACACAGTTGCCCTTGGAACCATCGCCCCACGGACCCCAATACCCATGTCGGGCCTGCAGCACACGACACATGGATCCTCTTTATTGCAGAAATTTTTGGTAACGTCATTTTCATACCATTTAGTCTGGTGCAATATCGCCGCCATGAAAACAACACGACGGTGCAAACGCAAAAGATACGCAAGCCTCAATCGCTGCGAAGTAGATTGCAAGCCAGATTGGCTCGCATGCGGCACCTTTATCTTCAGCGTGCCGGCTTGTTTGATGAGTGTGGGCGCCTATTGGATGATCTAAGCAGGCTGTGTGAACCTGCAAGGGTTGGAGACCTTCGCAATGCCGCGGAACGCTATCGCCGCTTTGCTGGTGTTTACGCGCACCGTGCACGTATCTACGACCCACAAAATTCTTTGCGCGCACGCTTGATGGCGCTTCGGCAATTGATTGCAGAACACGCCTACGCACCCTGGGAGCACGGTGGAGTCAGCGCGCAGGCCCTGAGCAAAGATGTGCGTTACGTGCTCTTAGCCGGCGTCGGCGCCTAATCCGAGGCAGTCTTATTAACGATCTTCCTAGCGGCTTTTTTGATGAAGTAGCCGCTGCGCACTTTTTCACCCAACGCTGTCGCGCCGCGCTTCAAATTTTGATATTGCTCGTGTGTCAACGCAGCCAATACGTTCTCCAATTCGCTGAGACTTGAAACCAGCAGGCCCGCATGGTGTGCATGAATCAGCGGCGCAATGCATGCACCGCGCCAGACGATGAGCGGAATATTGCGGCACAGATACAGCGCGGCTTTGTGCGGCGTATTGAATGCTAAGTATGCGCCATAGTCACCCTTACACGTATCCATGCTGGTGCCATCCCACACCAGTCCGAAGTAATTTCCAAGCCAAGCTGGAGGCGTGTCAGGGTTAAAGGCGCCTGCATAACGGACGTTGCCTGGCAAGGTAACGTCACCGTCGATGCCCTGCCCGAAAAGCTCAAAACCCACGGATTTGATGCGATCCAACTGATAAATGAATCCGGACTTATACGACGACAAATTCCCGGCATAGATAACCTTAATCTGGTCACCAGGGTTCGCTGTGCCACTGTCCGTTGCATCGCAGTGGTAATCCCAGCATTCAAGTTCTGCGTCCGCAACGATTCCGTGTGACTGCAAAATAGAACTGATTTTGCTGTTCAGGGACAGCACGTGCGAGTACTGGCGGAGGTCGTCCAGCTCGCGGTGGACGCTAGGCCAGTCAGGACTCTCCCGCTTTAGCCCTTCAATGTCATGGATAAATACAACGGTTTTCAGGCCCTGCTGCTGCGCCTTTTGCAGCACAACTTTGGTCGTTGATTCCAGGGGAAATTGACACCAAATGATCGAGTTTTCGGGAAAATTGCACCGCCATATGATTTTGAGGTACAGGGCAATCAACTTTCGCCAATGCCTGGATCGACTGTGCGGCACAGTAACTAGCGTAAAGCCCAACTGCGCCAGAAACATCGCAGTATCGAGCCTGGCCTTGGGGCCTGCATTCTGCCGCTTATTGCTGGCATCTACGAGTAGTACGTTACGCGAGAGGCTATGCATGTCTGTCAGCCCATTTCATGGCACTGTCGACCCCAAAAATGCCTGCAGATACACCCGCTCCTGTTGTTGGGCCACATGGGTCCATTGCCGCCCCACCGCAAACGCGAAACCGGCTTGTATCAGCCTCGTGCGAAGTGCAGAGTCCTGCAATGCAATCTTTAATCCAGATAGGAGTGCCTGGGCGTCGTACGGGTCCTGCAGAATCAGCGCATTTTGACCATCCGACAACAGCTCAGAGATGCCGCAATACTTGGCGCTACTAACTACCACTGGAACTCCGTGCGCCATTGCCTCCAGCACCACCATTGCAAAAGTATCCTCCAGCGTGGGGTGTGCCAGGCAATCAGCGCTCCGATAGGCAAGGTCTACGCTGCTCAAAGCACCCAGAAAGAAAACCCGGTCCGACACCCCCTCGGTACTGAGCTCGTCCTGCACTTTGGCAATTTGGGCGGCATTGCCCACTACGGCCAGAAAATAATCCACAGGTAAAGCGCTCAGGGCTCGCAGCAAAGTTGGCAGGCCCTTTTTTCGATAGTCGTTCCCCACAAACAAGATGCAACGCCCTTCCACGGGGAGGCCGAGTTGTTGTCGCGCGGCCCGCTTTTCTGCAGCGCTAGCAGACCCCAGTACATTAGCAACGCCAGGCGTGATCACTTGCATAAAGGACGCCGTACGCGGGTAAATGCCCGCCATGGTGGATTGCAGCGCAGTGGATGCCAGTACTACGGCACGGCCCGGTCTCTGTGCATAACGAAAATGCTCCAAGGCCAGATAGGTCAACAGGCGCGGACTGGTTATCACTTTAAGCCAACGCAATGCCAGGCGGATTCCCGACCGCCCGAGAAACAAGTTATGTTTGATCGGCAGAACATGCACCGTCTGCACTTGCCCGTGCCAGGTATTTTCGTGGGAATGCACTACATCAAAGCCACGCCGTGTAGCCCACCACGTCGCAATGGCAAACCAGAGCTGGTTGACCCACCGCGGCCGGGCGACACCACCACGCACCGGATGGTAAGTTACACCAGGCCAGCGATGGTCAATATGCTGCGCAAACACATGGATTTCGTGGCGCTGGGCCAATTGCTCTACCAAGGCAATGGAATACCGCTCAGCGCCGCCACCGGTGGATTTGAAGATACGGTTCAGTACCGCAATCCGCAGGCGCAGGGGAACCGGGCCACTCATGCGCGCCGCCGGTCCTCATAGGCGGTTGCCAGCTTCACCCAAAACACGGGCAAAGTCGTGGAACGCAACACGGGTACACGTGGCAATTGACATAGGCCATCTCCCAGGCGTACACGCGCACGCTGGGTGGTGGTCGCGGTTGCGTAGCCTGTGTCTTGCACCATTGCCATGTGCTCTGCGGCGTAATCACCGTAGGGGTAACAAAAATGCCCTATAGAAGATCCAACGATTTGCTCTAACTCAGCCTTACAGCCGGCAATTTCTTCATGACAGGCGGCCGCATCGAGTTGCGACAGATGGACGTGATTTCGCGTGTGGGCTCCCAACGTCTGGCCACCAGCCACCCATTGCCGCAACTGCTGCGTCGACATCAAAGGCACCTCAGGGATGCCGACCTCACGGTCCCAGCTATTGGTCTTGGCTATCTGCTGACTCACCACATAACACGTGGACGAAAAACTGTATTTCTTGAGTACCGGCAAAGCGTTATCGAGGTTGTTCAGGTAACCATCATCAAACGTAATACCCACTACTTTGCCAACGCGCTCACCTCGCAAGTAGGGGAGCAGACCGTCCATAGACAGCCCTCGGTAGCCCAGCAGCGACAGAAAAGCCATCTGCCGTGCAAAACTTTGTGGGTGGACATACAGGCTGCGGTACGGAGAACCTTTGGGTGGGGCGGCCGCAATCTGGTGGTAGGTCAGTATCGGAATGGGAGCCAAATTGGCAGTGTGGGTAGTCATGCTGTGCGCAGATTCGGTGGCCACTACAAAAGCACAATATCGTACTGTTCTTGCCCCATAGCGGCCTCACTTTGCAAAGAGACCGGCTTACCTATGAATTCACTGAGGCCCGCAAGGTACTGGCTTTCTTCATCCAAGAACAACTCGATGACCCGGGGTGACGCGATCACCCGAAACTCACGGGGATTGAACTGCCGCGCCTCGCGCAATATTTCACGCAAAATGTTGTAAGCCACGCTGCGCGCGGTCTTGACGATGCCTTTCCCCTCACACGTTGCACAGGGTTCACACAACATATGCGCCAAAGATTCCCGCGTTCGCTTGCGCGTCATCTCCACCAAGCCGAGTTGGGAGAATCCCCCCGCCATCGTCTTCACACGATCGCGCCCCAATTGCTTGCGAAACTCGGCCAGTACCGCGTCACGGTGGTCCTCGCGCACCATGTCGATAAAGTCGACGATGATGATTCCACCCAGGTTGCGCAGCCGCAATTGCCGGGCAATGGCCTGGGCTGCTTCGAGGTTGGTTTTGAAAATAGTGTCGTCAAAGTTGCGTGCGCCCACAAAGCCGCCCGTATTTACATCGACGGTCGTTAGTGCTTCGGTCTGGTCCACGATCAGGTAACCACCCGATTTCAGCTCGACACGCCGGGCCAGCGCCTTGGCAATTTCTTCATCGATCGAATACAAATCAAAAATCGGCCGTTCACCTTTGTAATGCTGCAGCTTGCTCACAGCCATCGGCATGAATTCGGCACCAAAAGCTTTTAAGGACTCGTATTGCTCCCGTGAGTCGACCCGTATAGTTTGGGTCTGCTCACCCACCAGGTCGCGCAGAACACGCTGCAGCAGACTCAAATCCTGGTGTAGCAACGATAGTGGTGGTAGCCGCAGCGACGCATCCTTAATGCGTGTCCAGGCTTTCCGCAGGTAACCAATGTCTTCGGACAATTCGCTGTCGGAAGCATCCTCTCCATTGGTACGCAAGATAAATCCGCCGCCTTGGCTACCCGCCAACTGCTGCATGCGGCTTCGCAACTCATCACGTTGCGCAGATGGAATTTTTTGAGACACCCCGATGTGATCATCTTGTGGCAAAAATACCAGCAACCGCCCAGCAATACTGATCTGGGTGGAGAGTCTGGCGCCTTTCGTGCCGATGGGCTCTTTAATCACTTGCACCATGAGGGCCTGCCCCTCAAAAATCTGCTTCTCAATGGGCACGGGCGTAGCGCCATTTTTTGCAGCAAACGGCGCTTCACCCTCGGGGTGACGCTGCCACACATCGGCAACATGCAAAAAAGCAGCACGTTCCAAGCCAATATCAATAAAGGCCGATTGCATGCCCGGCAACACCCTGGCCACCTTGCCCAGATACACGTTACCGACTAGCCCTCGCTCCAGCGCCCGCTCGACATGCATTTCCTGCACCGCACCATGTTCCACGACGGCAACCCGCGTTTCCTGTGGGGACCAGTTGATCAGGATGTCTTGTTGCATGCAAAGCCTATTTCGCGCAAGGCCTGCGCGGTTTCAAACAAAGGGAGACCCATGATGCCAGAGTAGGAGCCATTGATATGCGCAATAAACGCAGCAGCCCTGCCCTGCACGCCATAGGCACCGGCCTTGCCCATAGGTTCGCCGCTGGCCACATAGTCAGCAATAACCGCTTCGCTGAGCGGTGCAAAGGTAACTTCGGATGTGCACAGTACCTGTACCGCTTTCTCCCGCCAGCCGATGGCAACAGCGGTAAACACGCGGTGCGTCTGACCAGCCAACATGCGAAGCATCCGTCGGGCGTCGGCAGCGTCGTCAGGTTTGCCAAAAATGGCAGAACCCAGCGCAACCGTAGTGTCAGCACACAATATGGGCTTATTTTGGACTCCAGCCCGCGCCATTCTTGACTTTGCCGCTACCAATTTAAGAGCAGTCACACGCTGCACATACGCGTCAGGCGCTTCTCCAGGAAATACCGCTTCCAGACTTTCCGCATCCTCATCCGATGTTGGCAGCAGCAATTCGTAGGGTATTCCGATCTGCCCCAGCAACTCCCTGCGGCGCGGACTCTGGGACGCGAGGTAAATAAAGTCAGTCATACGAGGCCTCTGGGCACAGGGCAACCATTTCCCGGCGGGCCGCCCCGAGGGAAATGCGCCCCCTCGGGGGGCAGCGACCCGCGCAGCGGCGGAGCGTGGGGGCCATGTCGTCACTCACGGTGGTAAGGATGGTTGGCATTGATTGACCAAGCACGGTACAACTGCTCAATTAGCAGCACACGCACCATGGCATGCGGCAGGGTCAGGTCAGAGAGGCGTATGCGCTCGTGCGCCGCTTGCCGAAAGTCCGGGTCCAGCCCATCCGGGCCGCCGATGATCAGGGCCACGTCGCTACCACCCAACTGCCATTCTGTGAGGCGGTCAGCCAAGCCCTTGGTGCGAAGGCTGGTACCGCGCTCATCGAGCGCCACGACTCTGGCTCCCTTTGGAACCGCCTCATCAATTCGTTTGCGCTCGGCTGCGTACAACTGTTCTACCGTTTTGGAGCCGCGCGGTTCAGTTTTGATAGTTTTGAGCTCAATCTTCAACTCATGTGGAAACCGCTTGGCGTAATCGTCCCACGCGGTCTGCGCCCAATCCGGCACCCGCTGACCCACAGCGACGATCACCAGTCTCACGGCCGAGCTCAGGCTTTACGAGGTGCGACTTTCTTGGCAGGCGCTTTTCTGGCGGGCGCAACCTTTTTGGTTGCCACTTTTTTAGCCACCGCTTTCGCTTCTGGCTTCACCACCATAGTCTTGGCTGGTGTTTTGACAGCAGTCTTTCTAGCGGGGGCCTTCGTTGTGGGCTTGACACCGGCGGCCTTGTCAGCCGCTTTCTTCAAGGCTGCCTTGGAGGGAAAAGCTTCTTCCACGCCCTTTTTGGCGGCACTGGAACGACGCATACTAGGCTCCGCCGCTTTCTTGGCAGGGGCCTTGGCAGGCGCGGCTGCGGCCTTTGCGGCGGCTTTGGCAGCTTCAGACTGCGCGGGCTTGGCAGCGCCGAGCTTCAAGCGCACAGGTTTGTCGCCCCAGAGTTCTTCCAGGTGGTAGTACTGCCGAAAGGTGGGCTGCATGATGTGCACGACCGCTTGGCCGCAATCTACGATGATCCACTCACCATTGCCTTCGCCTTCGGTACGGGGCTTGCTAAAGCCAGCGTCGCGCACGGCGTCGCGCACGCTGGAAGCTAGGGCCTTGGTTTGCCGGTTGGAAGTCCCCGAGGCAATGATCACCCGCTCAAACAGTGCCGACAAATGCTCGGTATCAAACACCTGAATGTCTTGCGCTTTCACATCTTCCAACCCGTCCACAATGGCGCGCTGGAGTTTCTGGATATCATTTTTTTTGACGGTCGTAGTAGTCATCAGGTGGTCAAGTAAAGGTGATGTTGCTCAATATAACGCGCAACGGAATCAAAAACCAGAGGCGCAATGGATTTGCGGCCCGCAATACGCTGGCGAATGTGCGTTGCACTGATGGGCGACAACGGCATATCCAAACGTCGAAAATGGGGAATTAGGGCAGACTCAGTGGCAAAACCGGCTGGGGCCCAGGTGTTTTCTGCCCGAGCAGCTACACAAATTATAGCAATCTCACAGATGGACTCCCAGCGGTGCCAAGTTGTAAAGGCCTGCGCCTGGTCTTGTCCCAAAATCAAAAACAGTTGCGCTTCGGGGAACTCCGCTCTGAGTTCGGTCAGGGTGTCCAAGGTATAGGTCGCGCCTTCGCGCTGGGTTTCACGGGGGTCGATCACCACCGACTCCAGCCCGGCAAATGCCAATTCACACAGGGCAAGCCGATGCGTTGCCGCGGTCAGGGGCCGCGCTTTGTGCCAAGCATTGCCGGTCGGGACTAGGCGTAGCTGGTCTAGTTGCAGTTGCTCCAGCGCAGCCTGCGCCAGTGCAAAGTGTGCGCGATGGGGCGGATCAAATGCCCCGCCCAGCATGCCCAGCCGTTGAACCGGCTTGGAAGCGACGGGCGCGATTGCGGCAGTCACTAAACCCAATCGCGGCGCACCAAAAAGTGGTCGTACAAGGCGGCCTCCGGCGTACCGGCTTCGGGCAAGTTCTGATAAGACCAACTGGCCAATGGGGGCATTGACAACAAAATCGATTCGGTGCGCCCGCCCGACTGCAAGCCAAAATGGGTTCCCCGATCCCAGACCAGGTTGAACTCAACATAGCGGCCACGGCGGAGCAGCTGGAACTCACGTTCGCGCGTGGTGTAGAGCATGTCTTTTCGGCGCTCTACGATGGGCAAATAAGCCGTTAAAAAAGCATCGCCCACGGCGCGCACCATCGCAAACCCACCGTCAAAACCCAGCTCCGAAAAGTCGTCAAAGAAAATACCTCCGATACCGCGCTGCTCATTGCGGTGCTTTAAAAAGAAGTACTCATCACACCAGGTCTTGAAGCGGGGGTATTTATCCGCGCCAAAAGGCGCCAATGCCTGCTGACAGCTGCGATGAAAGTGGACCGCATCTTCTTCGAAACCGTAGTAAGGGGTCAAGTCCATGCCACCACCAAACCAGCACACCTGGGTTCCGTCAGGCGCCTTGGCGGCGAGCATGCGCACATTCATGTGCACCGTAGGCACGTAGGGGTTGCGTGGGTGAAATACCAACGACACGCCCATGGCCTCAAACGGCGCACCCGACAGCTCAGGCCGGTGCTGGGTTGCCGAAGGCGGCAAGCGAGGTCCCAAAACGTGTGAGAAACCGCAGCCCGCACGCTCAAATACAGGGCCACCTTCCAGAATTTCAGTGATGCCGCTTCCCTGAAGGGGCTCTTCAGGTGCCTTGCGCCACGCATCAGACGCAAAGCGGTTGCCATCGACCCCTGCAATGGCACCCGTAATTCGCGCCTGCAGGCTCAGCAAGTACGCGCGCACGGTAGCCGGACTGTCTGCTGCGGGGCTTGAAAGGACGCTTTGGCTCATGCCTTCACGGCCCGGTAGCCGATATCTGTGCGGTACTGCGCGCCTTCAAAGCGGATAGCCTGCAGACTTTGGTACACACGCTGCTGCGCTTGCTTGACGCTATCGCCCAGTGCCGTTACGCAGAGCACGCGCCCACCGGACACTTGCAAATCTTCACCCATTTGTGTGGTGCCGGCATGGAAGACCACCACATCGTCCGTATTTTTGGGCAAACCCGCGATTACAGCCCCCTTGCGCGGCGCAGCAGGATATCCACCAGCCGCCATCACAACGCCCAGGGCGATACGGCGGTCCCACTCGAGCTCCAGCTGCGCAAAGGCATCACCCGCGCCGGGTTCGGTAGCCGCCAAAAGTACGTCCAGCAAGTCAGTCTTCAAGCGCATCAAAATAGGCTGTGTCTCAGGGTCGCCCATGCGGCAGTTGAACTCCAGCGTTTTGACCTGGCCTTCGGCGTCGATCATCAAGCCGGCATACAAAAATCCGGTGTATGGGATACCGTCTTTTTCCATGCCCTTGAGCGTTGGCATGATGACCTCGCGCATGGCGCGGGCATGCACCTGGGGCGTCACCACCGGTGCTGGAGAATAAGCCCCCATGCCACCCGTGTTCGGGCCTTGGTCGCCATCGCCCAGGCGCTTATGGTCTTGGCTGGTGGCCAGCGTGACCACATTACGGCCATCGCACAGCACCATGAAACTGGCTTCTTCGCCTTCTAAAAACTCCTCGATGACCACGCGCGCCACACCTTCGTTGTGGCTTACGCCCAGCGTGTTGTCTACCAACATGAAATCAATGGCTGCGTGGGCTTCTTCCAGCGACATCGCCACCACCACACCTTTACCGGCGGCCAGTCCGTCAGCCTTGATTACGATAGGCGCGCCCATCTGGTCCACATATGTGTGGGCCGTGACCGGGTCAGAAAACGTGGCGTACTCCGCTGTCGGGATAGCGTGGCGGCGCATGAAGGCTTTGCTAAAGGCTTTAGAACTTTCCAACTGCGCAGCAGCCTTGGTCGGGCCAAAGATGCGCAGACCATGGGCACGGAACTCATCCACCACGCCGGCGGCCAAGGGCGCTTCAGGACCAACCAGGGTCAGACCAATCTTGTTGTCGATCGCCCATTGGCGTAACTGTGCAATGTCGGTGATGGGCAAATTCTCTAAGCGACCGTCGCGCGCTGTTCCGCCATTGCCCGGTGCCACGTAAACCAATTGCACTTTGGGTGATTGCGCTAGCTTCCAGGCAAACGCGTGTTCACGCCCGCCGCTCCCGATGACAAGTACTTTCATATGGTCCTAATCAGTTGGGGACAGAGCTAAAGATCTGTCCCGCAATGCGCTCAAAGCGCTGCGTTATGGTAAATCTCCTGGGTGTCATCCAGGTCCTCCAGCACATCCAGCAGTTTCTGCATGCGCTCGGCGTCATCGCCGCTCAATTCAATCATGTTCTCAGCCCGCATGGTCACGCCCGCTACCTCGGCCAGCAAGCCTGCGGACTCCAGCGCTTTTTTGACTGACTCAAAGTCGGCGTAGCTGGTCAGCACTTCAATGGCGCCGTCATCATCGGTCAACACATCGTTCGCGCCCGCCTCCAAAGCCACTTCCATGAGCTTATCTTCAGGAGTGCCTGGGGCAAAAATCAGTTGACCACAGTGTTTGAACTGGAACACCACGGAGCCCTCGGTGCCCATGTTGCCACCGTATTTGCTAAACGCATGGCGCACCTCGGCCACGGTGCGGCGAATGTTATCGGTCATGGTGTCCACCACAATGGCTGCGCCGCCAATGCCATAGCCTTCGTAGCGAATTTCTTCGTAATTCACGCCCTCCAGCGTACCGGTGGCTTTGGCGATGGCATGGGTCACATTGGTCAGCGGCATATTCGCAGCCTTGGCCTTCTCAATGGCCAACCGCAAACGGGGGTTGGCACTGGCATCACCGCCGCCGGTGCGGGCTGCCACCATGATTTCGCGGCTCACGCGGGTCCAAATACGCTGGCGCTTTTCGTCTTGACGTCCCTTGCGGTGTTGGATATTGGCCCATTTGCTATGTCCTGCCACTTGTTGCCCTTCAAAAATTCGTTACGCTATCTGTCAGATTGTACTTTTTGAGACCTCTATGGCTTCTATTTCTGACGAAGGCATCCTGATTGCCCAGCACGGCGCCGACAAGTCCTTGGTGCAGTGCTTTTTGCGGCCCGACAAGACAAATCGCCATGGACTGATCACCGGCGCCACGGGTACCGGTAAAACTATCACGCTGCAAACCCTCGCTGAGGGCCTCTCCAACCTAGGCGTGCCCGTGTTCATGGCCGACATCAAGGGCGACCTGACCGGCATCTCTCAAAAGGGCGTGCTGGGCGACAAGCTGGCCAAGATTTTGAAAGAGCGCGGCATTGCAGATCCCGCATTCGCCGCCTACCCCACCACATTGTGGGACGTGTTTGGCGAGCAAGGCCACCCCGTGCGCGCTACCGTGAGCGACCTGGGGCCCTTGCTTCTGGCGCGCATGCTCAACCTGAACGAAACCCAGGCCGGCGTGCTGCAGTTGGTGTTCAAGATTGCCGACGATGACGGACTGATGCTGCTGGACATGAAAGACCTGCGCGCCATGTGCCAGGACGTCGGCGAGAACGCCGGCCAATACACCACCGAGTACGGCAACATCAGCGCCGCAAGCATTGGCGCCATCCAGCGCGGATTGATGCAAATTGAGGAACAAGGCGGCGACAAATTCTTTGGTGAGCCCATGCTCAATATTGCCGACTTCATGCAAACCGATAGCAGTGGCAAGGGGGTAATTAACATTTTGGCCGCCGACAAGCTGATGCAGTCGCCCCGCCTTTACGCCACGTTTTTGCTGTGGATGTTGAGTGAACTGTTTGAAACCCTGCCGGAAGTGGGCGACCTGGACAAACCCAAACTGGTCTTCTTTTTTGACGAAGCCCACCTGCTTTTCAACGACGCACCCAAGGTGCTAATCGAGCGCATTGAGTTGGTGGTACGCCTGGTGCGCTCTAAGGGCGTGGGCGTGTTTTTCGTCACGCAAAACCCACTGGATATTCCCGACAGCGTGCTCGCCCAATTGGGCAACCGCGTGCAGCACGCGCTACGCGCCTTCACCCCGCGCGACCAAAAGGCCGTTAAAAGCGCCGCCGACACCATGCGCGCCAACCCCGGCCTGGACGTAGCCACCGCAATCACCGAGCTGGGCGTGGGCGAAGCCTTGGTCAGCCTGATGGACGAAAAAGGCCGCCCCTGCTTGACCGAGCGTGTGTTTGTGTTGCCGCCATCCAGCCAGATTGGCCCTATCACCGCCGCACAGCGCAAGGTACTGCTAGACAACTCCAACGTAGCGGGTGTGTATGAGAAAGTGGTGGATCGCGAATCAGCGTTTGAAGCCCTAAAAGGCCGCACGCAAACCAACGGTGCACCTGCAGCGGATGCGCACGGCCCGGCCGGTGGCTCGCTCCGCACCAGCCGCAATGCTCCGACCGAAGCTGCGCCGGCAGCGTCCGGTGGCGGCGGCTTTTTAGACAGCATTGGCGATATGCTGGGCGGCGGTCAGCGACGCACCCGCGCCAGCGTAGGCGAGCAACTTGTCAAGAGTGCCGCAAGTTCGATCGGCCGCGAAGTGGGTCGCCAAATTATTCGCGGCGTATTGGGTAGCATTTTGGGCGGATCGCGGCGCTAATGCTGTGTTTGGCTTGGCGCTGATAGCGTTGAGCGACGCTTGAATTTTTTTCCATCGTACCTACCGACGCCTTCCATACAACCACTAGAAGAATCACAAGGACAACCCACCATGGTCACCATCGACCCCGCAGCCCGCGCCAACGTCACCCTGATTGACCACCCCCTGGTGCAGCACAAGCTCACCCTGATGCGCAAAAAAGAAGCCAGCACCAGCAGCTTTCGCCGCCTGCTAAACGAGTTAGCGGGTTTGATGATTTACGAGGTCTGCCGCGACATGCCGCTGCAAGACGTGGAGATTGAAACCCCGCTGGAAAAAACCACGGGCAAGGTCATTGATGGCAAAAAACTGGTGTTTGCCAGCGTGCTGCGTGCGGGCAACGGTATTCTGGACGGTGTACTCGGCGTGGTGCCCGGTGCCCGCGTGGGGCATGTGGGTCTGTACCGCGACCCCAAGACCCTGCAGGCCGTGGAGTACTACTTCAAGATGCCCAGCCATATGGAAGAGCGCGATGTGGTGGTGGTGGACCCCATGCTGGCCACCGGCAACTCGGCTGCTGCTGCCGTGGCACGCCTCAAGGCCTGCAACCCCAAGTCCATCAAGTTTTTGTGCCTGTTGACCTGCCCCGAGGGCATCAACACGATGTACAGAGAACATCCCGATGTGCGCATCTTCACCGCCGCCATTGACCGGGGCCTGAACGACCACGGCTACATCATGCCGGGCCTGGGCGATGCAGGTGACCGCATTTTTGGTACGCAGTGAGCTCGGGCTGCTAAAGCGGTTTGGGGGGCCTTTTTGGATGCCCCGACAGCATATTTAGTGCCAAATCGGCCTGTAGCCCGGACAAAACCTGCCTGAGTAGCTACTTTTTTGATAGCAATACCTTTGTAGGAATCCCCCATGCTCGACCTGCTCATTCACAACGCCACTCTGCCCGATGGCCGCGCTGGCATGTCCGTCGCCGTGCAAGACGGGCGCATCGTACAGATGCAGGCCGGGCTGCTAGCACCCGCCCACAGCGTGGTGGATGCCCAAGGCCAGTTGCTCAGCCCGCCTTTTGTGGACGCGCATTTTCATATGGATGCCACGCTGAGCTATGGACTGCCCCGCGTTAACCAAAGCGGCACCTTGCTGGAGGGTATTGCGCTGTGGGGCGAATTGAAACCCGACCTGACGCAGGAAGCCTTGGTCGAGCGCGCTTTGGCCTATTGCGATTGGGCGGTGGCCAAAGGCCTCTTGGCAGTGCGCAGCCATGTGGATGTATGCGACCCCCGCCTGCTGGCTGTAGAAGCACTGCTAGAGGTCAAACGCCGCGTTGCGCCATACTTGGATTTGCAGCTGGTGGCCTTCCCGCAAGACGGTGCGCTGCGCGACCCGCAGGCCCTCGACAAACTGCAACGCGCCTTGGCGATGGGTGTGGATGTGGTGGGTGGTATTCCCCACTTTGAACGCACCATGGAACAGGGCGCGCTCAGCGTCAAACTATTGTGTGAACTGGCTGCCGCCCATGGCAAGCTGGTCGATATGCACTGCGATGAGTCGGACGACCCGATGTCGCGCCACATCGAAACCCTGGCCTTTGAAACCCAACGTCTGGGCTTGCAGAGCCGCGTCACCGGCTCGCACTGCACTTCCATGCACAGCATGGATAACTACTACGTCTCCAAACTGCTGCCCCTGATTGCCCAGGCCGGCGTCAGCGTCATCGCCAACCCGCTGATTAACATCACCCTACAAGGCCGCTCTGACACCTACCCCAAACGCCGCGGCATGACCCGCGTGCCCGAACTGCTGGCGGCGGGCGTCAATGTGGCCTTTGGGCACGACTGCGTGATGGACCCCTGGTATTCACTGGGCAGTGCTGACATGCTGGAAGTGGCCCACATGGGCCTGCACGTGGCGCAAATGACCAGCCAAAGCGCGATGCGCCAGTGCTTTGATGCCGTCACCACCAACGCCGCCTGCATCCTGCACTTGGAGGGCTATGGCCTGAACGTGGGCTGCCATGCCGACATGGTGCTGCTGCAAGCCGGCGATCCGATTGAAGCCCTGCGCCTGCGTGCGACGCGTCTCATGGTGTGGCGGCGTGGCACGCTGGTGGCGCAGACGCCTGCAGCCACTGCCCACCTAAGCCTCCCCCAGCGGCCTACTGCAATAAATTTTAGGCAAAACGGGCTGGGGCCCGGGTAAAACCTGCCCTGGCCGCTCTGTTTTTGATAGCGAATCACATGTCCACTGCCCTACCCGATCTTTGCCCTAACTGTGAGTCCGCAGTGCATGGGCCGTTTTGCGCCCAGTGTGGGCAAGAGACCGTCATCGAGGTGCTACGGCTGAAAGACTTTTCGCACGAATACTTCCAACATTTCGTGACGCTGGAGAGCCGCTTGTGGCGTACCTTGTGGACGCTGGTGCGCTACCCAGGCAAGCTAACCACAGAGTTTCTTGCCGGGCGCAGGCGCCGGTATGTGCGCCCCTTACCGCTTTACGTGAGTTTGAGTTTTGTGCTTTTTTTGGCAATGTCATTTTCACCGCCACGCTTTATTCAACTGGATGAATTGAAGGACCCGGATACCCACCAAGCTATTTTGCCGGTAGATGCCGACGGAAAAAGCGTGCCCGTGTTTCAGTACTCTGTCGACAGTGCGGCACCCGCGCCTGACAGCACGAAGCAAGTCTTGCCGGAGCTGCACGAGTTGGAAGTCAAATTGGGCTTGCCCGTCTGGCTTAAACCGGTGTTCAAGCGCTATTACGACACTGCAAAGCGTTGGAACAACGACCCCCAAGGTGAGCTCAAACGCTTTGCCCCGGTATTTCAGAGCAAGTTACCTTATGCAGCATTTGCACTGGTACCACTGTTTGCAGTTACCACGCGCCTGCTGTACCGAAAACGCCAACGCTTGTACGCAGAGCACTTTTTGTTTGCGCTGCACCTGCACGCTTTGGTGTTCTTGACGCTGCTGGTCGCCACCGTGGTCGGTGGCGACACGTTGGCACCCGTACTGTATTTCGGCTGGATGGCCTATTTAATGATCGCGCTGCGCCATTGGATGGGCGGGAGGTGGTGGCCGCAAGCGCTACGCGCGTGGGCAGCAGTTACCGTCTACAGCGTGTGCCTGATCTTGGTACTCATCATGACCATGGTACTAACATTGCCCACCGTACAAGCGGGCTAGGTCAGGCGGCGTGCCGTTCAGGCTGCACGTACTAAGCGCACTGCGTACTTGGCTTTGTGGGTGTGGCCCAACACGCGACCAGATTTGAAGTCCACTAGCCATGCCGCCAGGTTGTCGGTCGCTTCAGGGCGTGTGGACCAAAAAATGGTGGGTGGCGTCCCGGGGAAAGCAAGCTTGTCGATTGCAGGCTTCTTTTGGGTTTTATCCACAATGGCAGCTAGCTCGTCTTTGCTGGGCAGGCGCCAGGTGGGGCCCATGTCCTTGGCTTTAGCCAAGCTAACTTTGGTCGCCTTACCCGCGCAGGTCTTACCGTCCCACTTCATGCCCACCGTACAACGCTGCCACACCAGCTTGGTCCGGGTGTCCGTCACTTCTTGGCCATCGGCAGAGACCACAAAGCGGCTGTCCGCATACGCAGTGGACAGGGTACATAGCCCTGCCAGCGTCAAAGTGACGGCGGTTACCAAGCGAGCCATGGGAGTAAAGCGAGAATTCATTGCGATCCTTGATGTTTCTAAAAAATGGGTCGGGGCCGTTACCGGCCCCGGGCGCTAACCGGGGAAATTATAAGAACGGATGAAGGGCCCGAGCACCTTGTCTAAGCCCTATCAATGGTGGTGGCCGTGTTCGCCGTGCACATGCTTGTGGGCAATTTCTTCGGCGGATGCGGCGCGCACCTCGGCCACCTTCAGGCTGACGCGCAGTTCCTTGCCCGCCAAGGGGTGGTTGCCGTCCAGGTGCACGGTATCACCCTTGACTTTGACCACGTGGTAAATCTGCTCACCACCCGCATCGTTCACGCCCTGCAATTGCCCCCCTACTTTCACACCGGGCGGAAACTCTTTCTTGGGAATGGTGCGCAGCAGGTTTTCATCGCGTTGGCCAAAGCCATCTTCGGGCAGCAGCACCAGATCCACTTGGTAACCGGGCTCACGGCCCTCCAGAGCGGCTTCAATCTTGGGGAAGGTGTTGTCGTAACCCCCATGCAGGTAGACCATGGGCTCAGCGCCGTCATCTATCAGTTTGCCAAGGGCATCGGCAATTTTGATGCGCAAAGTGACCGCAGTGTCTTTTTCAATTTTCATGGTGTGGGCAATCGATGTCTGGGAATGGAATAAAGGGATGAGGTATGCACCTATTCTCGCCGCAAGCCCAACCGCTCCAGAATGGATTGCGCGTAGTGGCGCAGATCACCCAGAATAACGGCGTCGCGCGCACTGGCCCCAGGGGTCAACTGATCGATTTCGGTCTGCAACTGCGCAACCGTGCGTGCGCCGTCTTGGCCGTGCAGCACGCGCTCCGCGCAATGGGCCTGCCAGTCGGCTGCCTCAGATGGCGATAGGGTGTGCGCAAAGTTGCGCGCCCGGTAGCGAAAAACCAGTTCCGCCAAACGTGAATCGTCAAACGCCACACGCCTGTGCGCCACGGCTTGTGGGCTCAGGCTGCGAAATTCATTCAAACGGCGGCGGTCGCGGTCGTTCACAAAGCCACCGTACAAATCTTCATCAACATCCAGTGCAGGCCCCTTTGGCCGGGCATACACCACGGGCCAAATAGCACTCATGTCTGGCAGGCCTTGGGCCCGCGCCGCATGGCCCAAAAGCACAGGCATGTTCAGCCCCCAGCGCGCGGCCATCGTAGTGCTGACCACCTGCAAGTTAGACATGACCATAGGGGAGCGGTTCAGATGAATCGACTTGATGGGCAAGCGCGAAACGCCTGCCGGCAGGTCGGCGGTGCGGGTAAAGAGGCGCAAACGCATCGCATCCGCATTCAAATCGGCCAGCAGCGCCGGGTCGTGGCTCAGGTCCCAGGCCAGCAGCTCGTTTTTGTTGTTCGGGTGCATAGCCAGCGGCCACATCAGCGCTAGGCAGCCTTGCTGCGCGCTGAACATACCCGACACATGCCAAAACGGCCGCAGCGTGCTGGGCCGGCCGGGCAAGCCCAGCTCGGCCATTACCCGGTCTTTGCGGTGCAGGGCCAAGCAGAAGCCAAACAAACGTGGCTGGCTTTGCTTCAAAAGCCGCGCCAGGGCAATGGTGGCCCGCACATCCGACAAGGCGTCGTGCGCCGCCTCGTGCAGCAAGCCATTGGCTGCCGCCAGGTCGCCGAGTTTGAAGCTGGGGCCACCCTCGGGCTTGGTCGGCCAATGCATCCCCTCGGGGCGCAAGGCATAGGCCGTGCGCACCACATCCAATAAATCCCACCGGCCACAGCCGTTTTGCCACTCCCGGGCATACGGGTCCATCAGGTTGCGCCATAGCATGAAACGCGTAATTTCGTCATCAAAACGGATGGTGTTGTAACCCACGCCAATGGTGGCTTCCTGGGCCAGTGCCTGCTCGATCTGCTCGGCAAACAGATATTCAGGAATGCCCCGCTGTAAACACAATTGCGGTGTGATACCGGTAATGAGACAAGACTCCGCGTCGGGCAAAAAATCAGGCGCAGGCTGGCAGTACAGCATCAGCGGTTCGCCCACTTCGTTCAGGTCTGCATCAGTACGAATGGCGGCAAATTGCGCAGGTCGGTCCCGCCGGGGGTTGGCACCAAAGGTTTCGTAGTCATGCCAGAGAAAGGTGGGGCTCGGCATGCAACAAATGCCCTAGCGCCGCCGTGCCGAACGCACACCGGCCAATTCAGCCACCACGCCCAGCACCTTGGTCAATCGGCCCGATTCGCTCACCTCCACGGTAAAAGTCATCCAGGCAATACCCTTGACCGACTGCGTCTGCACCCCGATCACGTTCATTTTTTCCTTGGTGAACACCTCGGAAATATCGCGCAACAGGCCTTGCCGGTCGTTCGCCTCCACGGCCACATCTACGGGGTAAACATGACCGACGCCCGCCGTAGCCCCGCCCCACCCAACGTCAATCACCCGGTCGCCGCTGCGGGTCACCATATTGCGCAGGTTCGAGCAATCGGCGCGGTGCACACTGACGCCCTTGCCACGCGTCACAAAGCCGCAAATAGCATCAGGCGGTGCGGGCTTGCAGCACTTGGCCAGTTGCGTCATCAGCGAATCCACCCCCACCACCAAGACCCCACCTTTGCCAGAGCTGCTGGCATGGCGTGGTTTTTTCAGCAGCACCAGATCGTCTTCGCTGGGCACAGGCTCGGGTGGGCGCAGCACGATCTCGATGTTGCGCAGCGAAAACTCGTCTTTACCCACCACCTCAAACAAATCATCGGCAGAGTTAAAGCCCAACTGCGAGGCCAGATCGTCGAGCTTGATAGACGTCTTACCTTCGCGCTGTAGCAGTTTTTCTACCGCTTCACGGCCCTTAGCCACGGTCTCGCCCATGGCCAGCGCATTAAACCAGGCGCGCACCTTGGCACGCGCCCGCTGGCTCACCAAAAAGCCCAGCTCAGGGTTGAGCCAATCGCGGGAGGGACCCCCTTCTTTGACCGTACTTACCTCAACCGTTTGGCCATTTTTGAGTGGTGTGTGTAGCGGCACCATGGCGCCATCCACCTTGGCACCCCGGCAGCGGTGGCCCAGGTTGGTGTGCACGCTGTAGGCAAAATCGACCGCGGTAGCGCCCTGGGGCAATTCCACAATCGCGGCATCCGGGGTCAGTACATAAATGCGGTCCTCTAGCAGGCCCGTGCCGGCAGTGCCGTCTTGCTCGGCACTGTGGGCGCCCGACAAATCGCGCTCCCAGGCCAGCAACTGGCGCAGCACGGCAATCTTGGCGTCGTACTCCCCACTGGCCGATACACCGGCATAGCCCTTGGTGCCCGCCTCTTTGTAAGCCCAATGGGCCGCGACGCCATGCTCGGCATGGTCGTGCATGGCTTGGGTGCGTACTTGCACCTCGATGGGCTGACCCAAGGGCAGCGGCCCCTGCAACGGCGGAGCGTGCGGATCAAGCTGTCGTACGACCGTGTGCAGCGACTGGTAACCGTTGGCTTTGGGCTTGGCGATGTAGTCGTCAAACTCATCGGCCACGGGCTCAAATTGGCTATGCACCCAGCTCAGGGCGGCATAGCAATCGGGCACCGTGGGCACCACAATGCGCAGCGCCCGGATGTCATACACCTTGTCAAAGCCCAGCGACTTGCCACGCATTTTTTTAACAATGCTGTAGATATGTTTAGGTCGACCCTGCACCGTGGCTTGGATACCTTGCGCCGCCAAATCGGACGCCAGTTGCAATCGCAGGCGCTCGACCGAGGCCTCCCGCTCCACCCGCTTTTCATCCAGCAGTTTGGCCACTTGGCGGTAGGTGTCTGGCTCCAAAAAGCGGAAGGACAAGTCCTCTAGCTCCCACTTCACTTCCCAAATTCCCAGGCGATTGGCCAGCGGGGCAAACACCTGCAGGGCCTCGCTGGCCAAGCCGGGGGGCACGGGCAACTTGGTGGCGGCAAAGTAGCGTAGGGTCTGCAAACGCGAGGCCAGGCGCAGCATAACCACGCGTAAATCGCGTGAAAAGGCCAGCAGCATTTTGCGCACGCTCTCGGTCTGGGCGGCGGCGCTTTGCGCCATGGGAATGGGCGTGGCCGAGCGGCTGGTGGCCTGCTGTGTCAGGCGTGCCATGCGCTGCAAACGCACCAGCTTGGTGGTCTCCATGGCCAGGTCTGCAAAGCTGTCGCCGAAAGCCTTGGCGATCACCTCATGGGGTTTGTTCAGGTGGTCGCAGGCGTACACCAAGTAGCTGGCGGCCTGCATGGCGGGCGAGCCACCGATGTTGCGCAGAATGGCGGCCACAGCATCGGCGTGTGCGAGTACGTTTTCGCCCGTGTCCAGCGACTCGGTTGCCAACAGTGGTTCAGCGAAGGCGCGGGCGCGGGCCAACGCGCCCGCTTCATCGGGCAGACTTTGCGCGGTTACCGCCAGCAGTTGGGGTGCCGTTTGGGCAGGTGAATCCGCCGATAAGCTTTTCATAACAACAACGCATCAAGGACTGGTGTGGGGTGTCACCACGCAAACACCTAATCCAGAAAAAAAGAAACCACCACGTCCACTTGGTCCGGGACGATCAGCGTGGGCGCGTGGCCCACGCCCGAGAATTCAACGAGGCGGGCTTGCGGCCCGCGTTGCAACATTTGTTGTGCGGTAGTCCGCGCCAACAAATCAGAGTCAGCACCCCGCAGGAGTAAGGTCTGCGCAGAAATGGCGTCATACAAAGACCACAGCATGGCTTCGCCCTGGGCCGCACGCGCCGGAGTTACCGCAGCCACGGCAACCGCAATGCTGGGGTCGTAATGCAGACGTACCCCGTCTTGACCATCCAACCGCGGCTTGACCATGTGGCGGGACAACGCGAGCCACTGCCCGGAAGTGTGCGGGCCGAAGCCGGTAAACAGGGACGACATGGCATCGGTGGCGGCTTGCAGCGACTCGAACTCCATGTTTTTCCCCAAGTAGCTGCCAATACGGTTCAACGCGTCCCACTGTAGAACCGGTCCGACATCGTTCAGCACCAAGCGCCGCACCGGCACCGGCAATGGCCACTGCGTTTGCCCGCACAGGGCCATACCAATGAGCCCGCCCATACTGGTACCCAGCCAGTCCAGCGTAGTCGGCTTTAGTTGCGCCAACAGTGCCAGCATGTCTGCGGCATACGTGGGGACCTGGTATTGCAGTGGATCTTTCAACCAATCACTGTGACCACGACCCACCACATCCGGGCACACCACGCGCAGCCTGCCGCCCGAGCGCGCTACCAGCGCCTGCGCCAGCACATCAAAGTCACGCCCCTGGCGGGACAGGCCGTGCACACAAAGAACGATATGGCCTGCAGTGGGCTCACCCCACTCCCAATACGCCATGCGGTGCCCACCGCTGGCGTCGGGACAATGTACGTAATTCAGCTTAGGTTCAGCCATGGTGCAATGAGGTTCGATGTGTTGTTGCTCGGGCATTTGATAATACGTCTCCATCCTAATTCAATCTCATCACTCCACCAGAGAAAGGGCTCACCATGCTCAAAGGTAAAACAGCACTTGTGACCGGTTCGACCAGCGGCATCGGTTTGGGCATCGCCAAAGCGCTGGCTGCTCAGGGCGCAAATATTGTGCTCAACGGCTTTGGTGATGTGGAAGGCCCCAAGGCGGAGATCGCAGCGCTGGGTGTGCAGGTGAGCTACCACGGCGCTGATATGGGCAAGCCCGCAGACATTGAAGCCATGATGGCGCACGCCGCCAGCACCTTTGGTGGTGTGGACATTCTGGTCAACAACGCCGGTATTCAGCATGTGGCCCGTATCGAAGATTTTCCAGTAGAGCGTTGGGACGCCATCATCGCCATCAATTTGTCCAGCGCCTTCCACGCCACACGTTTGGCGCTGCCGGGCATGCTGGCCAAGGACTGGGGCCGCATCATCAATGTGGCCTCGGTTCACGGCTTGGTCGGTTCGCCCGAGAAGTCCGCCTATGTGGCAGCCAAGCACGGCGTCGTCGGATTCACGAAGGTCACGGCACTGGAAAATGCCACCACGGGTGTGACTTGTAACGCCATCTGCCCCGGCTGGGTGCTGACGCCTCTGGTGCAAAAGCAGGTCGATGCAAAGGCGGCAGCGCAGGGCATTAGCAATGCCGACGCTACCCGCCAATTGCTGGGCGAAAAAGAGCCATCTATGCAATTCACCACCCCCGAAGAGTTGGGCGCCCTAGCGGTGTTCTTTTGTTCAGCCGCCGCGAACAATGTGCGCGGCGTGGCGTGGAATATGGACGGTGCATGGGCCGCCCAATAAACCAAAATATGCCCATATTCTAGTAAATTTCAAGCTTTTTAACCCCGGAGCCGGCGTATTCATTGATAAGTATGCTATTAATATAGTAGCAGTCATTCTCACTCAAGCGGCCATCCGTGACCCCGCTTACAACCCCGTCAACTATCGACGGCGTCAGGTGGATTGCTTGAACGCCATCACCGCCTGATTGCGCAGGGTACGCAACAAAGCCAATTCTTTTTCATCCAGCTCCAGTGTGCCCCGTTGATTTTTGTCTGCATAAATCAAGCCAAACGGAGCACCCTTGATTTGCAGCGGCAAGAGTAAAAACGTAGGCGCGTTCACGCTACGCAAATACCACTGCGGCAACCGCTGCGCGATCCGCGGCTCCGTCGCATCCGCAATCATGGTGTCCGCGCCCTTGATACACACCACGGTGAACAAATCTTGGGTACTTCCCTTCAGTGGTATTTTGAAAATTTTGACAAATGGCTCCACGCCCTGCCCCAGGCCAAATCGCCCGGTGATCATTTCGGTCTTGGCATCGCGCATGCAAAAAATGATGCGGTCGAAGGCCAGCGCGCGGTACATGGTTTCTAAAATCATGCGCAGCACATCGGTCAGCTTGAAATCTTCGACCATGGCATTGGTGATGTCCTGAATACCAGCCGACAAGGTATCTGCCACCACGCTGGGGCGCCGCACTTGTAGCGGGCCTTCTCCCTGGGGCCAGGTATTGGTCGCCTGCAGCTCCAGCTTGCCCAAATTAACGTCTGGGTCCGTTTGGTCATGCGAGACAGGCGCGGCATCCGCCTGCGGCAGTTTCAGCAATTTGGCAGCGGCTGTGCCCGCCCCAACCCTGATTTCCATAGCTGCCGCCAGCTCCACCAGCTTCTGGCGCGCCTTGACGGTGGCAGCTTCTACGGCCATCGTGCTTACACCCATGACCCGGGCGTACTTCAGCGTTACCTTGGCCAGGTTGGCGCTCGTGTCCTTAGGTTCGCTTTGGAGTAATACATCGGCCATCTCATTGGAGGCCAGTGCAATCCACCGAATCCGCTCGGCGGCATCTCTGGGCGCTACGGTTGGTGGCGTGCCGGTGGGCTTGCGCATACAGTTTTGTATGCCCTGGGGCAAGCCCCACGACTTGGCAATGCCCAAACCCAACTCCTCAAAACTAATGCCCAACACCATCGTTGACGCATCCAACTCGGTCATCGGCTCACGGCTGGAATGCATGAGCTTGCGAACTTGGCTGGCCTCTTCAGAGAAGTAGAACTGCACCAAAAGCCGCCCCAAGTTTTGAAACATCGCCCCAATAAACGACGCTTCACTTTCTTGCTGCACCGGGCACAGCTCACCGCCAATGGCGCCGGCCATCAGCGAGCGCAGGAATTCTTCTTTCAGTTGCGCAGCCTGCACCTTGTCCTGCATGTGCTCCAGCAGCACCAAGCTCAGTGCCATATTGCGAATGCCGTTAAACCCCACCAGCGTCACCGCCCGCGAGACTGTATTGATATTGCCGCCGCCACGGGAGTAGTGGGCGCTGTTCACCAAACGCAGCAGCTTGTTGGTCAGCGCCACGTCTTTCAGAATTTCATTGGTAACGCTATTGACACTTTCGTTGTCACTTGAAGCCATGGACTGAATGCGTCCCACCGACGCCGAAAGCGCGGGGAAATCGCTTTTGTGTCGCATACGGCGTAGCAAAAAATCCAGGGTACTGTTGCCGCCTGGCGCAGTGGACGCCGCCTCAGAGTCTGTGGGCTTTATCCACGCCTTGAGTGCACCTGCAAGGGCTTGAACAGATTCATAACGTTGCTTGGGGTCCCGCGCCAGCGCGCGCGCCACAATGGCACGCAAGGCGTCGTCCACGTCGGTGCTCATGACCTCTGGCAGCGCCAGTTGCTCATGCACCGTGCGGTACAGCGCACGGTAGGGGTCGGACTCGTTAAGAAGGGACTTGCCCATCAACAACTCCGCCAGCACAACCCCGGCTGAAAAAATGTCCATGGATGCGCTGGGCGCAGCCCCACCAGCCGCCTCAGGCGACAAATAGCCGAGCGTGCCTCCGGCGGCAATGCTGGGGTCTTGGCTAGTGTGGGTACGGATGCGCGCGGCAATACCAAAATCCATAACCCTAGCGCGCCCGGTGTTGTCAACCACCACGTTCGAGGGCTTTAAATCCCGGTGCACGACACCCGCAGCGTGGGCCGCAGCCACCGCCTCTAAAACATCCATCATCAGCGACACCGCCTCGCGCGGGTGCAGAGCACCACGCTGATGGATGGTCTGGTCTAGCGTTTTACCGGCAATATATTCAAATACCAGATACGGAAAACGGCCTTGGATGTCAGCCTCGTACACGGGGACGATATTGGGATGATTAACTTTACTAACGCTACGGGCCTCTTGCAACCAAGCGGCTACGGCCTTCTCATCGGAACCATCGCCCGGACGCATGACTTTGATGGCCACCTCGCGCTCCATGCGTGGGTCAAAAGCCAACCAAACGGTGGACTGCGCACCCTGGCCAAGCACCCTGCGCAATTCAAAGCGGCCCAAATGGTCTGAGGGCTGCAAGCCCAAAGTCGCAGCGCCAAAGCGGCTGGAATTGGAGGTGGTTGTATCTGCCATAGGCGAGTTATGTCCCCGGGGTTACACGACCATCGGTCGGTTTACGCAGGAGTATGCGCCAAGCCCTGGGGCGAGAAAAGAGATATGCGGGTTTTTACTGAAGTCTGCAACGCCGCCGCGTCAGTACTGAATTTGCTACGGGCGAAGGACGGGCACGCCATTGGCGGGCGACCTACGCCGCACACTAAGGCTTTTTTACGTCATTGCGCGGCTGGCGCAACTGCTGGCGAAGGTCTTGACGCTCTTGCGCGCTGAGCTGCCGGCGGGTTGGAATCGGGTCTTCCGTGGTGTCAGCCTTTGGCTCGCGCTGCGCCAAGGCAGCACGCACGGCGGCACGGCGTTGCTGAGGGTCAACAGGCGTATCCTTTTGCTCAGCGGTCGGAGGCTGCCTGTCAGGGTGCTCCGCGCGCGCGCGGGAGGGCTGGGCCAAGACACCAGCGGCAGCACTGAATACAACAAAAAACAGCAACACATACTTGGGCATAGAGGGGGCCATAGAGGGAGCAGACACCGACGTGCTAATTGTCGTTCGGCACTGCGCCTCTTTTAGTTGGATATTTGTAACATACTGTCATATGCACCACATTTATGACGGTACACCCCATCAAGCCGCGCAAAATCGCGGCTGTAACTACTGAGACAACCATGCAGCCATCGGCACCCCGCCCTTCCAAGATTCTGGTCGTAGACGACGACGCCCGTATTCGCGACCTTTTACGCCGTTACCTCAGCCAAGAGGGCTTTGACGTGCTGGTTGCTGAAGACAGCAAGTCTTTGGCCCGCGTCATGCAGCGTGAAACGGCAGATTTGATTGTGCTGGACCTGATGATGCCGGGCGAAGACGGCTTATCGATTTGCAGACGCTTGCGCGCCTCCAATGACGTTACTCCCATCATCATGCTCACCGCCAAAGGAGAAGACATTGACCGCATTGTGGGCCTTGAGGTGGGTGCAGACGACTACCTGGGCAAGCCCTTCAACCCGCGCGAGCTGTTAGCCCGCATCAACGCCGTGCTGCGCCGGCGACCGGTGCAAGAGGTGCCGGGTGCGCCCAGCACCGAGCACGAGGTGGCCAAATTCGGCCTATTCACGTTCGATCTGGGTGCCCGCACGCTGCACAAAGGTACGGAGGAACTGATGCTGACAACCGGCGAGTTCGCCATGCTCAAGGCTCTGGTGCGCCACCCGCGCATTCCGCTGTCGCGTGAAAAGCTAGCCCAGTTGTCGCGCGGCCGCGAGTTTGAACCCTACGACCGTAGCCTCGATGTGCAAGTGTCGCGCCTGCGCAAGCTGATTGAGACCGACCCTGCGGCGCCACGCATGATCCAAACGGTATGGGGTGTGGGCTATGTATTCATTCCAGAAGAGCCGGTCTGATTCGCCACGGTCGAAGTTGACGCCCACCGAGTTTTACGACTTTGAAAATCGGCCCGACCTGGCCATTACGGACGACCAAGACACCGACGACGCCACTGGCAGCACGATTGGTCTGAGTCTTTTTTGGCGTACTTTTTTCTTGCTGGCCTTGCTGCTGATTGGCAGCACGTTGGCGTGGCTGCAAACCTTGCGCAGCCTGGAGTTTGAGCCCCGGATTCAACAGACTGCGCAGCAGTTGACTTCCCAGGTCAATTTAAGCCGGGCCGCGTTGGTGCATGCCGATGCCATTGCGCGCATTTCCTTGCTCAAGACTATGCGCGATCAAGAGGGCGTTCGCATTGTTCCGCGAGAGCCATCGGACAAGATCACGGTCGATGAAATTGATCCCTTCAACCACCAGATTGCACGGGAGCTGACCCAGAGGCTGGGGCCCAATACGCTCGTCGCCCAACGGGTAAACGGGCTCGATGGCCTGTGGATTGCGTTTGATATCGACGGCGATGACTACTGGTTGCTCACCGACCCGAACCGGTACACGCCGGTAGCCGGGCGCACGTGGTTGGCTTGGCTCGCCGTTGCGGCGGTCTTGTCGTTGGCCGGAGCAGCACTCATTGCACGCCTCATCAACCGCCCTTTACGGGACTTGTCATTTGCTGCCAGCCGGGTGCGTGACGGCAATTTCAGCGCCAGCCGGCTAGATGAAAACGTGCAAACCAGCGAGATCCGTGACGTCAATATCGGCTTCAACCGCATGGCCCAGCAGTTGGCCAAAATTGAACAAGATCGCGCCGTGATGCTGGCGGGCATCTCGCATGACCTGCGCACGCCCCTGGCGCGCTTGCGACTGGAAACTGAACTCAGTGTGGCCGATTTGGATGCCCGCGCCCATATGGCTGCAGACATCAGCCAACTGGACGCCATCATCGACAAGTTTTTGGATTACGCCCGTCCCGGCAACAGTGAACTGGTGCCGGTGATATTGGCGGACTTGATTGAGTCGTGCACCTACGCCTACAAAGACCAGGCCGAGGTCCGTATCAAAGTGCAAATGGAAGATAACCTGCGTGTAATGGCCGATGAGGTGGAGTTGGGTCGCATCATCTCCAACCTGCTGGAAAACGCCCGCCGGTATGGCAAATCGGTGGATACCGGCATTGCCAACATCAGCATTGCAGCCATTGCGCGGGACAAATGGGTCTTGGTAAAAATACGCGACCGCGGCCTGGGCGTAGCACCTGAGCAATTGGCCAATCTGACGCAGCCGTTTTTTCGCGGGGAGGCCGCGCGCACTGCCGCTAACGGTGCTGGCCTCGGCCTGGCTATTGTGGACAAGACCGTGAGCCGGATGGGTGGTTCGTTCGCGCTGGCCAATGGCAAATCGGGAGGCCTATCGGCCAATATCCGCCTGCAGCGGGCCACCAAGGCCTAGCCAGACAAGTCCCGCCTCAAGCCTTCAGTAACAAGGCAATGGCGTTGGCCTCCATCGCCAGGCCCTCACCCACGGGGCCCAGCTTCTCCGCCGTTTTGGCTTTGACGTTCACTTGGTCCACCTCGATGCCCAGCAATTGCGCGATCCGCGCGCGCATGGCGGGTATGTGCGGCATGAGTTTGGGTGCTTGGGCAATGATGGTGCTGTCCACATTGCCAATGGCGTAGCCCTTGGCGCGCACACGGCGAGCTACTTCCATCAACAACGCGCCCGAGTCAGCCCCTCGGAACTGGGCTTCCGTATCGGGAAAATGGGTGCCAATATCGCCCAGGGCCGCAGCACCCAACAGGGCGTCGGTGATAGCGTGCAGCAGCGCGTCCGCATCCGAGTGCCCCAAAAGTCCCTTGGTATGGGGAATCTCAACGCCCCCCAAGATGAGTTTGCGGCCCGCTACCAGTTGGTGGATGTCCCAGCCTTCACCAATTCTAAAATTCATGCCTTGCTTTCAATGCGTTGAAGTGCTGATCCGCGCGACTGCAAAACAGCCTGCGCCAGCGCAAAATCCTGGGGATAGGTGACCTTAAAGTTCTGTGCACTGCCCTGGACCAGCAGCGGCGCCTTACCCACGAATTCCATGGCGCTGGCCTCATCCGTCACTGCATCACCTGCCGTGCGTAGTGCCGCTTGCAGCTCGCCAATGCGGAACATCTGTGGCGTCTGGGCCAGCCATTTGTCGCTGCGATCGACCGTTTGGGCTACGCGCCCATGCGCCTCGCGCTTCAAGGTGTCTGGCAACTTGAGCGCCAACAAGCCACCCACGGCGTCGGGTAGGCAGGCGTGTATCAGCGCTTCAATCTGCGCGGCGGTGATCAGGCAACGCGCTGCGTCATGCACCATCACCCAGTCCGCCGGGGCTGCACCGCACTCCAAAAGCGCATTTAAGCCATTGAAAACACTCTGAGCCCGCGTATTTCCTCCGCAGTGCGCTATTAATTGCATAGCACTATCGTTGTCAAAGAAAGTGTCTTCAGGCGACACAACGACCAGCACACCCGCCAATTTCTGGACCCCAGAAAATGCCGCCAAGGTATGGCGCACCATGGGCTGGCCCGCCACGCACTGATATTGCTTGGGGCCGTCGGTCCCGGCACGCGATCCGCTTCCGGCACACGGGATGAGTGCCCAAACACGCTCTTTGCGAGTGAGCGAAGTAGAAACCGCAGGGGAATTTGAAGGGGTGGTGGTCATAGTGCAGTGCCCCATTCTAAAATCGAAGCCCTCGACCCCGCCCATCTTCTGCCACCGGCAGGCGCTGCGGGTCACCCAGTACCCCCAAGCATCCATGGAATTACCCAAACTTCAGCTCGGCAAGCGCTTTACGCTGCCGCGCCCGGCCGGCTCGGCCGACGCCCTCTTGTTAGCCCAGTTGGGCCAGCGCGAAAAAATAGCCGGAAAACCCATGACGGTGGTGACCTCGGACGCGGCCGATGCCCAGCGGCTGATGGATGAGATCGCGTTTTTTGCCCCGGATCTGCGTTGCGCGTTGTTCCCCGACTGGGAAACCCTGCCCTACGACACGTTTTCGCCGCACCAGGACCTGATCAGCGAACGCCTGGCGGCGCTTTGGAGGATCTCCCAGCGCGACAAAGAGACTGGCGCCGATGTGATCATCGTGCCCGCCACTACGGCCCTGTACCGGCTAGCCCCGCCCAGCTTTTTGGCGGGCTACACGTTTCAGTTCAAGGTCAAACAAAAGCTAGATGAAGCCAAGCTCAAGGCGCAATTGACGCTGGCCGGCTATAGCCACGTGACCCAGGTGGTGAGCCCGGGCGAGTACGCGGTGCGCGGCGGGCTGATTGACCTGTTCCCGATGGGCAGCCTGGTGCCCTACCGGGTGGATTTGTTTGACGACGAGATCGACAGCATCCGCACGTTTGATCCCGACAGCCAGCGCAGCCTCTACCCGGTGCCCGAAGTGCGCCTGCTGCCCGGGCGCGAATTCCCGATGGACGACGACGCGCGCGCCAAGTTTCGCAGCCGCTGGCGCGAACTGCTGGACGGTGACCCGACCAAAAGCCGCATTTACAAAGACATGGGAGCAGGTGTGGCTACGGCGGGTATCGAGTACTACCTGCCACTATTTTTTGAGGACACCGCCACCGTATTTGACTACGTGGGCCCAGATGCCACCGTGGTCTTGCATGGCGACCTGGAGCCCGCGTTTCAGCGCTTTTGGCAAGATACCAAAGACCGCTACCGTCTGGTGCAGGGTGACCCGGAGCGGCCTGCGCTGGCGCCTGAAGCCTTGTTTTTAACAACGGAACAGTTTTACGCCCGCGCCAATGCCTATGCGCAGTTGGCGATCAAGCCCGCTGCAATTCGCGCAGACCTAGGCGAAGGACTAACCACGCCTGAGCCGTCGCCCTTTGTCGAAATGCAGAGCTTGCCGCCGCTGACGGCCCTGCGCGGCACCGAGGACCCGCTGGTCAAACTCAAGGCCCACGCCCGCAACACCCAGCATCGCATCTTGGTGTTGGCCGAAAGCGATGGCCGCCGGGAGAGCTTGCTCGACTTTTTGCGCGCCAGCGGTGTCAACCCGCCGTCTTTTGAGTCGCTGCAAGATTTTCAAGGCAGCGAGGAAAAATTTGGCATTGCCACCGCGGCCCTCACCGTTGGTTTTAGCTGGCTGGAGCACGCCATTGACCTGGTCACTGAGACCGAATTGTTTGCCGCCGGGCCCACCACGCGCCGCCGCAAAAAGCAAGAGCAAGTGAGCGACGTTGAAGCGCTGATCAAAGACCTGAGTGAGCTGAACATCGGTGATCCGGTGGTGCATTCCAGCCACGGCATTGGGCGCTACCGTGGCCTGATCCACATGGACATGGGCAACAAGAACGCGCAAGGCGAGCCCGAGCTGCAAGAGTTTTTGCATCTGGAATATGCCGACCAGGCCACGCTGTATGTGCCGGTGAGCCAACTGCAACTCATCAGCCGCTACACCGGCGTGAGTTCGGACGAAGCCACCCTGCACCGCCTGGGCAGCGGCCAGTGGGAAAAAGCCAAACGCAAGGCCGCCGAGCAAGTGCGCGACAGCGCAGCCGAGTTGCTCAACATCTACGCCCGCCGCGCCGCTCGCGAAGGGCATGCGTTTAGGTATTCACCCAACGACTACGAGACCTTTGCCAACGACTTTGGCTTTGAAGAAACTGCCGACCAAAAGGCGGCTATTCACTGCGTGATTCAGGACATGGTGAGCCCCCGCCCCATGGACCGCTTGGTCTGTGGCGATGTGGGCTTTGGCAAAACCGAAGTAGCCCTGCGCGCCGCGTTCATTGCTGTCACCGGCGGCAAACAAGTCGCAATTCTTGCACCCACCACGCTCTTGGCCGAGCAGCATTTCCAGACGATTTCAGACCGGTTCTCCAAATGGCCCGTCAAGGTGGCCGAGATGAGTCGCTTTCGCTCCACCAAAGAGATAAACGTCGCGCTCAAGGGAGTGGCCGATGGCACCGTAGACATTGTGGTGGGCACCCACAAACTCCTCAGCCAAGACACCAAGTTCAAGAACCTGGGCCTGCTGATCATTGACGAAGAACACCGCTTTGGCGTGCGCCACAAGGAGCAGATGAAAGCCCTGCGTGCCGAGGTAGATGTGCTGACGCTGACCGCAACACCCATTCCCCGCACCATGGGTATGGCACTCGAAGGCCTGCGCGACCTGAGCGTGATTGCCACCGCGCCGCAGCGCCGACTGGCCATCAAGACCTTTGTACGCACCGAGGGCAATGGCGTGATCCGCGAAGCCGTGCTGCGCGAACTGAAACGCGGCGGCCAGGTCTACTTTTTGCACAACGAGGTGGAGACCATTGAGAACCGCCGTCAGAAGCTCGAAGAGCTGATTCCCGAGGCCCGCATTGCCGTGGCCCACGGCCAGATGCCCGAGCGCCAGTTAGAGAGCGTGATGCGCGACTTTGTAGCGCAGCGCTACAACCTGCTGCTGTGTTCCACCATCATTGAGACGGGCATCGACGTGCCCACCGCCAACACGATTGTGATGAGCCGTGCCGATAAGTTTGGCTTGGCCCAGTTGCACCAGTTGCGTGGCCGTGTGGGCCGCAGCCACCACCAAGCCTATGCCTATTTAATGGTGCCGGACATTGAAGGCCTGACCAAGCAAGCCACGCAGCGGCTAGATGCTATTCAGGCCATGGAAGAGCTCGGCTCAGGCTTCTACCTGGCCATGCACGATTTGGAGATTCGCGGCGCGGGTGAAGTGCTGGGCGAAAACCAGAGCGGCAATATGCTGGAGATAGGTTTTCAGCTTTACAACGAGATGCTGGCCGAGGCCGTGCGCTGCCTGAAGGCGGGTATTGAGCCCGATTTACTCAGCCCGCTGAACGTGACCACCGACATCAACTTGCACGCGCCCGCCCTGCTGCCCGACGACTACTGCGGCGACGTGCACTTGCGCCTGTCGTTCTACAAAAAACTGGCTACTGCCAAGACCACGGACCAGGTAGACACACTTTTGGAAGAAATTGTGGACCGCTTCGGCAAGTTGCCCGCGCAGGCACAAACGCTGATTGACGTGCACCGCCTGCGGGTGCTGAGCCAGCCCTACGGTGTGGTGAAAGTGGATGCCGCGCCCGGTGTCATCACCATCACGTTCAAGAAAAATCCGCCGATTGATCCTGTGAAAATCATTGCGCTGATTCAAAAGCACAAGAACATTAAACTGGCGGGCAACGAAAAACTGCGCATTGAACGCGAGCTGCCAGACGCTAAGGACAGAGCACAGATGGTGCGGGATATTTTGAAGAGCCTGGGGCAGCCTATTGCGGCCGCAGCAGTCGCCACCACATAAAACTAGCCCCAGGCCCGGACAAAACCTTGCTAAGCAGCTACTAAATTTATAGCATACGACTCGATGACCACCCAAGACCCCACACCCGGCCTGGTGCTACGCCATTACGAGCCCGGCAGAAAGCTGTCCGACTTCAAGCTCATCGCCTTCGATATGGACTCCACCCTCATCAATATTGAGTGCATTGACGAGATTGCCGATGCAGTCGGGCGCAAGGCCGAGGTGGCCGCCATTACCGAGGCCACGATGCGAGGCGAGATCGCCGACTTTCAGACCAGCCTGCGCCGGCGTGTGGCCCTGCTAAAGGGCGTAACAGTCGCCGACCTGGAAGCGGTGTACGCCCAGCGGCTACAGCTCAACCCCGGTGCGGCCGAGTTGGTGGTCGCATGCAAGGCAGCCGGCCTGAAGGTCTTGTTGGTGTCTGGGGGGTTTACGTTTTTCGCTGACCGGGTGAAGGCACGCTTGGGCATCGACTTTTCGCGCTCCAACCAGTTGGAGATTGAAAGCGGACCGCATGGCGGACAACTCACGGGTGGAATAGTGACCCAAAGCTGGGGTGATATTTGCGACGGAGACGAGAAACGCCGCACCCTGCTGGAAGTAGCCTCGCTGCTGGGCATTCAGCCCGCACAGTGCATCGCCGTGGGTGACGGTGCCAACGACTTGCCCATGATGGGCGTGGCCGGTCTGTCGGTGGCGTTCCACGCTAAACCCAAGGTTCGGGAGCAGGCCATGGTGTCTATCGACACAGGCGGCTTGGACCGGCTACTAGCGGTGTTGGCTGCTTAGGCTACTAGCTCTTGGACGATTTGCCGCAGCGCCTGCACAAAAACTTCTGGCGGCTGGCCACCGGAAATAACATGCCGGTCGTTGATGATGACGGCGGGCACCGAGTTGATGCCACTGCGCAAATAAAACTGTTCATGGTCACGTACGTCAGCGCCAAATTCGTCAGTGGCCAAAATTGCCTGGGCACGGGCCGTATCCAGCCCCACTTCACCCGCTATGCGCACCAACACGGCGTTATCGCTGGGATTTTCTCCATCGGAGAAATAGGCCTTCAAGTAGGCTTTTTTTAGGGCCACTTGCGCGCCACTCGGGCCTTCCACGTGCGCCCAGTGCAGTAGACGGTGTGCGTTGAAGGTGTTGTAGATACGTGAGCGTTTGTCTAGGTTGAAGGTGAAGCCCAGCTCCGCACCGCGGGCGCGAATGGTTTCGCGCATAGCGGCGGCTTGCTCAGGGGTGGAGCCATACTTTTTGCTTAGGTGTTCGGTGGTGTCTTCGCCCGCTTGCACCATCTGGGGGTTGAGCTCAAAGGGTTGAAACGTGAGCCGTGCGTCAACTTGGTCTGCGAGTTGATCCAGGGCTTGCTCCAGAGAGGCAAGCCCCACGGCACACCAAGGGCAGGACACATCAGACACAAAATCGATTTTGAGAGGAGTTTTCATTCCCGAATTCTAGGCCCGCGGTCCACGCGCTTCATGGCATGTCCGTATACTGCCCAGTCTTGTACGTCATTGCATTCCTTCTAATTCCCATGTCCGCCATTAGTTTTCTGATTGCCGATCCCCATCAGGCAGTCCAAGCCTTCGCTCGCCAGCAACTAGAGGCTTACGGTTTTGATGCCGCCACTATTCGCACAGTGTCCACCCCGCGCGCAGGGGTCGAGGCTGCGTCTGAGGTCAAGCCAGATTTCCTGCTCACGGATAGTTTTGAAAAAGAGGCAATGTCGGGCCTGGGCCTCTACCAAGCCGTCTGCAAGCACAACGCTGACTGCTGCTTCGCCATGGTCGCCAATAACCCGAGCCCTGGCGACGAAGACGATGCAAACCAAGCCGGCGCATACTTTTTTTTGGCAAAGCCTTTCACCGCCGTCCAATTCCGCGACAACCTTGCACAGGCCTTGAAACGGTTGGCCCAAAAGCACCCGCAAATCGCACACCACATGGAGCGGATGACCATTGACGCCCCACCACAGCCACCCAAGATTGACCTGACCCACTTGCCGCAGCACAAGCCCGGCGACCAAGTGAGCTACCTGAACCGCCGTGAAACCGTCAAGCACGTGATCTTGCGCCGAGGCGAATTGGTGGTGCAACTCCATGGGGTATCGGGTATGGTGGAAGCGAGCAAGCTGCAGACGCTGTAACCGCATGCCGAGCCCGACATTGCACAGCGCTGCGATTTTTCAGTTCTTCGACACCCTACGCGCGGCCAACCCACATCCCCAGACCGAACTGGAATATGCCTCGGTATTTGAATTGCTGGCAGCGGTACTGCTGTCCGCCCAAGCTACGGACGTAGGTGTTAACAAGGCGACGCGTCGGCTTTTTGTGGTCGCCAACACACCGCAAAAAATTCTAGATCTGGGTTTGCCTGGCCTGGAGCAGCATATAAAAACGATAGGCTTGTTCCGCAGCAAGGCCAAGCACCTGATGCAGACCTGCCGCATGCTGGTCGATTTGCACGGCGCACAGGTGCCCAACACCCGCGAAGCCTTGGAAGCCTTGCCTGGCGTTGGCAGAAAAACCGCCAATGTGGTTTTGAATGTGGCCTTTGGCGAGCCCACCATGGCGGTGGACACCCACCTTTTTCGCCTGGGTAACCGCACCGGACTAGCGCCGGGTAAAACACCCTTGGCTGTAGAAATAAAACTGCTTCAGCGCATACCCGCCGAATTTTTGGTCGATGCACACCACTGGCTCATCTTGCATGGGCGCTATGTATGCAAAGCCAGAACGCCGCTATGCTGGCAATGCCGCGTGGCAGCGTTTTGTGCGTACACCGAAAAAACCGCACCGCCAGTGTGAAACGACTTTTCTTAGAATGTGACACCAGTACCCATGGCCGACATCACAAGTTACCTCCGGTCGGTCGCGTTGCCCGTCATGCCCGAGGCTGCGCATGCCCTGATCCATACCCTGAATGACCCCGGTGTGGATGTAGCTACGATATGCGCGGTCATTTCCAAAGACCCTGGACTGACGGCCACGCTTTTGCGTATGGCTAACAGTGCCATGTTTGGGCTCTCCCGATCCGTGCAAACGTTGCAGGCGGCCGTCAAAGTGATCGGAATGGCCCAGTTACGCGCCCGGGCTCTGTCCATTTGTATGGCCAAAGCCTTCACGATGCCCGACGGTATCGACAGGCTGGTGTTCTGGCGCTACAGCATGCTGTGTGCAGGCTACTCTCGCTGGCTGGCGTCCAAAGCAGGGCTGGATGAGCAGCAAGCTTGGCTCGCCGGGATGATGTTGCGTTTGGGCCAACTGACGATGGCCTCGCACAATGCCACCCAAGCCGAACAAATCGAAATGCTGCCCCGCGCGCCCGGTGAACGCTGGCAACGTGAACGTAGCCTCACCGGCTTTGATGAAGGCATGGTCACCGCCGAAATAGCCCGACATTGGGACTTCCCCGAAGATCTGGTGGAGACCTTGGCCAGTGTCTGCGACCCTTTGGCAGCCAGCCATTTTTTACCTATAGCAGCAGTTGTGCATTTGGCCGCGCTGCTGGCAGACCAGACGCACCCCAACACCGACACACTGAACCAACTCCCCGGCGCCGTGCTCGCTAGCCTGGGCTTGTCGGTAGTGCATTTGCAAACCTCTATGCCCAGCGCCGACTCGCTGAGCGATACCGCCAATCTGTAGACCTGAGCCATGCAGCCCGCCCGCCACGCTACGCCCAGCAAAGACGAAATTGCATTGCTTGCGCCCTTTGCCCGGCTAGGACTAGATCGCATCACGCTGGTGCAAACCGGCGCACAAGCCCGAGACGCCTCGCTGCAACTTACCCAATGCCCGGCCTGGGGATTTGATACCGAGTCCAAGCCCACTTTTTTTAAGGAGCAGGTGTCTGAGGGGCCGCATATTTTGCAACTGTCCACTGCCGAGCGGGCCTGGGTGTTTCAGTTGAACGACCCAGAATGCAGCGCCATCGCTGGGCAACTATTGACTTGGCCGGGTATCGTCAAAGCAGGCTTTGGCTTGGGCGACGACCGCAAACGCATCATTGCCAAGTTGGGTGTCGATCCTGTCGGCGTACTGGAACTCAATAGCGTATTTTTGCAACGCGGCTACCGCAAGGATATGGGTGTCAAGGGTGCTGTGGCTGTGCTGTTCAATCAGCGCTTCATCAAGTCTAAAAAGGCGGCAACCTCCAACTGGGCTACGCCCCGCTTGTCAGAAGCCCAACTGGTCTACGCCGCCAACGATGCCTACGCAGCCTTCAAAGTGCTGCAGGCACTGGGCCGGTAGTACCCCAACCTGCAGTCGGCGTTTACACGCGAATTTCAAACTGCGGCTCGTCCAGGTAGCGATGTGGCCCTAAGGCCGCTGCAAGGGCCAGTGTCTCGGCACCTTGCCACTGCGCGTAAATCATGCGTTCAGCATCTGTCAGGGCTTCTAGATCGGGAGTCTCGCCGTATACCGAACGCAAATGTACATAGGCGCCGTACACCGGCGCCACCAGCTCTGGGCTGCCCAAAGCATCTTCCAGCGCAGCCACATAGCGTGCCACAGCCTCGCGCATTTGCTGCGCACTTGCGCCCTCTGCCCCCACCATCGATACCTGAAACACCATGCAACACTCCATATGCAAATGCACAGAGCATAGGCCCGGAATCGGGTACAGTGCCGCTCATTGCACCCTAAGGAAAATTTCATGTTTACCAAACGCACCCTTGTGTCGGCCACCCTGCTCAGTTTTTTCGGCGTCTTCGGCGTGCAGCCGGCCATGGCACAAAACAAGGCGGTCATGGCCAAAGCCGCTGTTGATTTTCAAAAGCAATCGACGGCGTTGGCAGCCAGCCTTGCAGAACTAACCACCCGCTCAAGCAAAGCGTCGCCGAATGACAAAGACATGCTCAAACTGATCACGGGCCAAGTCGCTCTGGTGGATGCCTATGCCGATGGCGTGCTAGCCCTGGGCGCTGTTGCCGCTGAAATGCGCGATGCCAGTGACATGGGCATAGCCAAGAAATACCTGGCCTTGCGCTGCAAGTCTTTTAAAACTCTGGCGGATGGCGTAGCGCCCTACATCGGTGGCTTGGCCAATAATATTGCCGCACCAGCGACTGCTGCCGAAGTCAACAAAGCCAAAGAACTGATTGCGCAGTTACCCCAGCAGGCACTGTGCACCGCAACTAAGTAAGACCTTCGCTTGCTTCGCCCCGGTGAATGCAGTGCTTACCGTCTTGCTTGCCCGCGTACATGGCGGCGTCAGCGCGCTTGAGCAAGCTGTTGCCGTCCGCACCATCGTGCGGAGCTAGTGCATAACCAATGGTCAGTCCCACGTTGCAAATCTGCGTGCTCAAACTAAAGGGGTGGTCAAACGCCGCTAGCAGCTTCTGGCCCAGGTCTTGGGCCTCGTCGATATGGTGTAACCCAGACGACACGACAATAAACTCGTCACCGCCCAACCGCGACACCAAGTCGTTGGCGCGTAAATGCCCCTTGAGGCGTTGTGCCACGGCAATCAATAATTCGTCGCCGACGTCGTGACCAAATTGGTCGTTCACCTGTTTGAAACCGTCCAGGTCCAACATATACACAGCCAAGATGTGGTCGGGCGCTGCATCTTGGAGCAGTGATTCCAACGTGTTGTTGAGTTCACGCCGGTTGGGCAAACCAGTCAATGGGTCGGCATGGGCCAGCGTATGCAGCGTGTCACGCTCTCGCAACGCCCGATGCGCGGCAAAGTGCAGTTGCTGGGAACGCAATATCAACACGCGGGTAAACATCAGCATGTCAAAGGTGGCGCCAAACTGAAAGGAATGTAGCGTCCAAAAATTTGCAGCTACCCGCCCCTGAATCACGCCGACCAATACCGCGGTGGAGACAAAGTACACCACCCATGCAGCCAAAAAATACGCGCCCACCCGGTCTCCCCTGCGGATGTGCGAAATTGCGCCGGGAACGCCCATCAGGGCCGGTGCCAAGCCCAGACTGCCCACGATGGCAGTGACAGTGTGCGTATCGATAACGTCCAGCGCATACAAGGCAGCAAAGAAAACCGTCAGGCCGGCGCCCGTTTGCATGGCTGGCACAAAGTAGCGGTGGCGATCTGGCCCCGCCAGAGCCTGCGCAATGAACAGAAACGAGCCACACGCCGCCAACAAAGCAGACAGGCCCGCCGAATGCAACTCCAGCCACACGTTGTCCTTCCAGACAAACTGCGCCCCAATGCCAAACTGCAACCACGAAAACCAAAGGCCAGCAGCGACCAGCAACGCATACTTGCCATACAGCGACTCGCGCACGCTCACCCACTGCGCCAAACTAGCCAGGAGAAGGCACAAAGACAGTCCCGTTAGCAAGCCTTGAAGCATCTGCTCGCCGAGCGCCCTGGGCAAAAAGGCCCGGGGTTTACTAAAGGTAAGTGGGACGATCATGGCCCCAGTAGTCGTCAATCGCAGGTAGACGGTGTACTGTTCCCCGGGCTTGAGGAACATTGAAATCGCATGCGACCGGCTCGGCATGGGCCGCGCCGAGTAGGCTTGCATATTGCCCAGTACCGCCTGCACGACGGTGGTGTTGCCTTGGGTGACATAGACCTCCGCGCGGTTCAAGACCGGGTAGTCGATGTCCAACACCCACTGTCCGTTACCTTCGGAGTCCACCGCCAGCGGCACTCGCAACCATACGGCTTCCTTGCGTAAACCCAGGGTATTGGTGGCGGTCGTGGGTAGGCTGAATCGGCCTGCCAAGGCTTGCACATCGGGCAACTGCAGTGCCCCGCTGGGATCCGCCAAGATACGCACGGCAGACCAAGCCTGCACGTACGGCGCACTGTCACGCAGATCCAGGGTTGCAGGCGAAGTGTTTGCAGCGGTGGCGGAGTTGGCCGTCACGCTGAGCAGCGCAATACACCAGGCCAAACACCACGTAAACGCTAAGCGCGATACGCGCATCACGCGCAGTGGACCGGTGCACATGGACGTCGCATCAGAGCGCTTGCGCCAGGCGGGCAACGCCTTCTTCAATTTTGTCGACGTTGGCGGTCGCAAAGCTCAAGCGGAGGGTTGCAGCATCGGGGTTGGCCGCATAAAACGGCGTGCCAGGCACAAACGCTACGCCTTTTTCAATAGCGCGCTTGGCGAGTTCGGCCCCATCTTTGACCTTACTGCCAGCGCCAGTTAACCGTGCCCAGACAAACAAGCCGCCCTGGGGTTGCGCAAATTCAATGGCAGCGCCGAGATCTTTGCGCAAGGCATTGCCCATGGCTAGCGCACGCTCGGCATACACCTTGCGCACACGCGCCAAGGTGGCGGGCATGCGCCCCGCCCTCAGGTAATGGGCGGCTGTGGCTTGGGCAAAGGTACTGGTATGGGCATCGCTGAACTGCTTGCACATGGTGGCCTTGGCCAGCAAGTCTGCGGGGGCAACCATCCAGCCCACGCGCAGGCCGGGGCTGAGCACTTTGCTCAAACTACCGCAATACACCAGGCGCTCGCGGCTACCCGGCACCTGGGCGCTCAGCGCCAACAAGGATGGCGGCGGTGGTGCATTGAAATACAGATCGCCATAGGGGTCATCTTCCACCACCAGGGTGTCGTACTTAACGGCCAGCTCCAGCACTTTTTTGCGCCGCTCCAGGCTTAGCAGGCCACCCGTGGGGTTGCCGAAGGTGGGAATCAGGTAAACGAATTTGGGCTGGTGCTCGGCGATCAGGGCTTCGAGCTGGTCGGTTTGCACGCCATCCGCATCGACTGGCGCGCTGATGAGCTGCGCACCGTACAGGCGAAAGCATTGGATGGTGGCTAAAAAGGTGGGGCCTTCGACAATGACTTTGTCACCGGGGCTGATCAGGGTCTTGCCCAGCAAGTCCAAGCCCTGCTGACTGCCCGTAGTGACGATGAGATTGTCGGGCGCCACATCGCTGCAGCCCTTGGTCGCCATGAAGGCGGCCAGTTGCTCACGCAGCGGTTGGTAGCCTTCGGTGGCACCATATTGCAGGGCAGCGCCAGGTTCTTCTGTCAGGGCCTTTTGGCTGGCCTCACTGATGCCGGCCACATCAAACATCGCGCTATCAGGGAATCCCCCTGCAAAGCTAATAATGCCGGGCTTGCCCAGCAGCTTGAAGAGTTCGCGGATAGCGGAGGTTTCAACGTTGTTGAGGCGGTCGGCAAATTGAATGGGCATGGCGGGCTCAGTGGGCTCGGTTAGGTAATCAACGATTGTCCCAGTTTCGCTGGGCCGTCCGTGCGGCTCAGGCCTTGCGCGGCTTCACCTTAGAGGCCGCCAGCTTGGCGCGGGTGCGGGCCACTTCCACGTCGGCATCAAAGGCCAGGGCCACGCCCATGCGCCGCTTGGCAAAGCTCTCGGGCTTGCCGAACAGGCGCAGGTCGGTATTGGGCACGCGCAGCGCCTCGTCTACGCCGTCAAACACGATGCCTGTCGCCTCCACTCCGCCGTAGATCACGGCGCTGGCGCCTGGGGTTTTGAGCGCGGTATTCACGGGCAGGCCCAAGATCGCGCGGGCATGCAGTTCAAACTCGCTTTGCACCTGGGTAGCCAGGGTCACCAGGCCCGTGTCGTGCGGGCGCGGGCTGACCTCGCTGAACCACACCTGATCGCCCTTGACAAAGAGCTCCACGCCAAACAGGCCCAACCCCCCGGGCTGGCCGTCGTGGCCCATCCCCAAGTTATCGGTCACCGCCTTGGCGATCTGGCGGGATTTTTCTAAAGCACCCGACTGCATGGGGTGCGGCTGCCAGCTTTCTACATAGTCGCCGCTGACCTGAATATGCCCGATAGGATCGCAAAAATGGGTCTCGATGCTGCCATCGGCGCCCCGGGCGCGCACGGTGAGTTGGGTGATCTCGTAGTCAAAGTCAATAAAGCCTTCAACGATGACGCGGCCATGGCTGACGCGCCCTCCAGCCATGGCGTAGTCCCAGGCTTTTTGCACATCGGCGGGGCCGTCAATCTTGCTTTGGCCTTTGCCCGATGAGCTCATGACGGGCTTGACGACGCAGGGGTAGCCGATGCCAGTTGTTCCGTTTTCGCCGTCGATAGCGGCTTGCAGCTCGGCCAGCGAGTCACAGAATTTGTAGGGGCTGGTGGGCAGGCCCAGCGTCTCTGCCGCCAGACGGCGAATACCCTCACGGTCCATAGTCAGGCGCGCAGCGCGGGCAGTGGGCACTACGCGCACTACACCCGCAGCTTCCAGTTCTTCCAGCATCGGCGTGGCAATGGCCTCAATCTCTGGCACCACTAGCATGGGCTTCTCTTTTTCAATGAGCGCTTTGAGTTGCGCCGGGTCACTCATGGTGATGGTGCGCGCATGGTGGGCCACTTGCTGGCCAGGGGCGTCGTCGTAGCGGTCTACGGCAATGGTCTCCACACCCAGGCGCTGCAGGGCAATCAACACCTCTTTACCGAGTTCGCCAGAGCCCAGCAGCATGACTTTGGTTGCGTGGAGGGACAGAGGGGTGCCGAGGGTGATCATGGGATGCCTTGCGAGGAGTTGAATCGAGGGGGAAATACTATTGGTAGATTATCCCTGCTAGCCCAATCGAAGACGCCGGTGACGCTGACCTGCAGGGTTTACGACGACGTTTTTGGCAAAGCTACATTCCACGGCTTGTGCAGCACGATCCACTGCCCGAAACCGGGGGCTTGCGCTGGCCATTGCAGGGCGCTTTTGGGTAGGCGAACGCCTTGTTGTAACAACACGGCTGCCCGGGCAACACCCGCATGGGTAATCCAAACTTGATCCTGTGTGGGCTCGGCACGCCACGCATCCCACACGGCGGCCACCCTGGCCATGAACTCCGCCACGGACTCCTGCCCGCCAAAGCGGTGGGTGCAGAAGTCCGCAGTCCACGCATCCAGCGCGTCTTTTTGAATGTCAGCCCAGGCAAGGCCTTCATAGACGCCAAAGTTCATTTCTACCAGCCTGGGCTCCTGTTTGAGACGTAAATCAGGCCGTAGCCCGCACAAACACTGCGCAAGCTGCTCACATCTTTGTAGCGTGGAGGTGAATACGGCGATGCCCAGTGGCAGTTCGGCAGCCAGTCGTTCGGCGGCTTGCTGTGTGGCTTGCACATCGGCAGGCACATCGAGCGCACCGTAGCAAATGCCTGGCGCTACCAGCGGCTGCGCATGGCGCACCACCCACAGCGTCATGCCTGGGTACCCAGCTTCAGCACGCCCCAAGCCAGCGCCAGACCCAGGTAAAACGCAATCTCACCCACTTGCTGAATGGCACCCAGGCAATCACCGGTGAAGCCCTGCAAGCGCCGCGCAAACCAGCGCGTCATCCAGGCCCAAGCCAACCCATTGGCGAGCAGGCCCGCTGCCAGCCACCACGCCAGTGGGGTCCCCAACGCGCCAGTTGCTACAAATATGCTAGCGGCTTGCGCAATGAATACGCCGGCTAGCGCTATAAAACACCATAAAAACGCCACAAAAAGGCTGCCCATAGTGATTTGGTCGGCCAAAGGCTTGGATTTGGAACCGGCCACATCCCCCACATGCGCCAGCAGCCGAATGGTGAGCAGCGGCCACGTGCGCGATACCACATGGCCCGTGAACAGCGCCACGCACATCAGCGTGGCATTGAGCGAGCCCAGCAGGGCCAGCAGGCACACCTTGGCCAGCAGCGCCAGCACCACGGCAATGGCGCCAAACGCCCCCACGCGTGAGTCCTTCATGATCTCCAGCGCGCGGATGCGGTCCAGCGTGCCACCGAGGCCATCGGCCACATCGGCCAAGCCGTCTTCGTGAAAAGCGCCCGTCATCAGCACACTAACTACGGTGCCCAGCGCCGCGACCACCAACGGGGTAAATGCGCTGGGTGGTAACAGTGCCAGCAGGGCCGCGCTGAACAAGGCCACGCCCCCCCCCACCAACCACCCTACCCCCGGAAAATGCGCGGCACTGGCGCGCAGCATGGCCGGGCTAAAGCCCACCCAATCAGCCAGCTTGCCCGTGACAGGGATGCGGGTGAAGAACTGCACAGCCAGCAGGTAGTGGCGAATGAACTGGCGCATGGAGGCAGTTGACTCAGAGGGACAGCAGGTTCGGACGCACGTAGAACTTGGAAATGGCCAAACAACTCAAATTGCAGTGACCTGAGCAGCATCGGCCGACTTCTCAGACACCCCTGCCGATTCAAAACTCGCCATCTCCCGCAGCACCGTGCAAGCCGACTGCAGCAGAGGCCAGGCCAACGCGGCACCCGAACCTTCGCCCAACCGCAGGCCCAAATCGAGCAGCGCCTGCACACCCAAATGTTGCAGCATAAATTCATGCCCGCGCTCACCGGATCGGTGCGCAAACACACAGCGCTGCAAGACCAGCGGCTGCAGCGCATGCGCCACCAGTACCGCACTGGTAGCAATAAAGCCATCCACCACGATCACACGACGCTCGTGTGCGGCTTGCAGTACTGCGCCCACCATAGTGGCAATCTCAAAGCCGCCCAAAGCGGCCAGCGCATCCAGCGGCGCTTTGGCAGTGGCATGCAAGGCCAGCACTTCGCGCAGTACTTCGGTCTTGCGCAGCACAGCGGGGGCGTCCAGCCCAGTGCCCGCGCCGGTACACATGGCGATGTCTAAGCCCGCCAAGCGTGAGAGCAATAACGATGCTGCCGAGGTATTGCCGATGCCCATTTCACCCAACAGCAGCGCATTGCCAGGCAAGCCTTTGACCAACTCCACACCGTGGTGCAAAGCAACATCACGCTGCGCTGCAGTCATGGCGGGTTGCGCCGATGAATCGGCCGTGCCCAGCTCGGCACCCGGCGCTTTACGCACTTGAAGGCCTGTTCGCTGTGCGGGGCTACCGTCTGGGCCTGCGGGCATGCCCGCCAAAAAGTCTCGCTTCACGCCGCAGTCCACCACCGTGAGCGCAATGCCGTTTTGCTTGG
>JBKJOV010000012.1:0-8545 GCA_046595515.1 Rhodoferax sp.
TTAATAAGCGCCTGTTCTCGGAATTCAAGGGTGTGTAAATTTCTTCTCATAGATGGCGCTCCTGTGCGGGTCTTCCGCAATCATGATGGGGCGACAACTAGTCTGGCACGGGGGGATGGCTGGCAACAACGCATCTCCCACGGACTCTGCAGTGCTTGGGTGATGTCAGAACTTTGTCGACAAGCTAACACCCACCATCCGGGGCTGGTTCGGGAAGCCGCTGTAGCTGCCATTCTGGGCCACCGTCGGGAACGTGGCGATCATGCTGCGGTAGTTGGTCAGGTTGCGCGCCCACAGCATCACTTGGTAGCGGTTGGCCTTGCTACCCAAGCCGATGCTGCCATTCAGACTGCGCTGGCCGTAAGTAGCCAACTCTGGCGGGGTGGTTTCCACCAGCGGGACATCGCTGGAGAAGTCATATTCCAACCTTGCAAAGCCACTGTAGCCATCACCAAAATTGTGGGTCAGCATTGCCGATGTAGACAAGGACCACTCAGGGATGCCAGCGGGTCGCTGGCCGGAGAGATCACGGAACGCCGGCATTTGGCCCGTTAGGGTGCTCACCGGGCACCGTGCAATGTCAAAGGACATACACGGTGCGCGGGAAAATGAATCGTACTTGGCATCCAGGTAGGTAACGGCGGCGCTCAAGTTGAGCCACCGTGTTGGCCGATAGGCTGCGTCCACCTCGAAACCACGTGTCGATTGTTTGCCGGCATTAACCAGTGCATAGCCGGTGCCGGTGTAGGCGTTGGATTGAAAGCCTTCAATCGCTTGATTGAACACTGCCAGCGTCAGGTATCCGTCACGCGATTCCGTTTTGATACCCGCCTCCAGCGCCGAGACGATTTCTGGGTCTGCCGTGCGACCAATGCCATTGGCATCTGGTGGGCGGCTGTCTGCGGATAGGTTGTAGGCTCCGGCTTTCCAGCCCGTGTTGTAGCTCACGTAGGCGCTCCAGCGCCCAAAGTCATAGGCGGCGCGCAATGCTGCCGTGACCTTATCGCCGGAGAGTTCACCGGTCTCGCTGGCATTGGGGTAGTTGACGGGCGCATGGTTGGCAGTGTCACCATAGAAGAACTGCAGCGCTCCCAGACCACCATAGAGGCCGCCCGGCAAACCAATGGCGGGAAACTGCGGCACCGCTCTGAGATTCAGCGCCGAGAATTTGTCAGTCAAAGTGACCCCCGAGACGGCACGCTTGCGGTCTTGCAGCCAGGCAACGCCGCCGGTGAGCGTCAGGTTGTCGGTCGCTTCATAGTCCAGGTTGCCGAAGATCGAATACGAATCCTGGTCCATCGTGTAGTGGTCTTTAATGCCCTGCCCGGCTTGGAAATAGGTTACGCCCGGCACGATGCTGGGTGTCACCAACCCTTGCAATAATTCCAGCGCGTAGACGTTGGACTTGCCAGTCAGCGCGGCCCTCAATGAGGCAGGCAGCGCAGAAAGCAACGCCCCGGGAACGTTGCCACCCAGGCCATCGGCGTAGGTACGCATATTCTTGCCAAAGCTCGTATCGGTGGAAGAACTGAGCTTTTCTCGTTGCAAGAATCCACCCACCAACCAGCGCACGGGACCGTCCCCCTTAGACGCCATCCGCAACTCTTGGCTGAAAGTCGAGATTTCGTTGGCCTGGTCTTTGTTGGCCAGATCAGCGCCGGTGAAATCGACGTCTTGAACGGACGCATTGGTTTGCGAGCGCTGCGCAGTGATGGAGGTAATCGTGCCCTGATCCGTCTTCCAGTCCGCCTGTACAGAAAGGCTCTTGCCCGTCAGGCTGTTGGTCGGATCGGTGTTGAAGGCGATGCGATCAGAAAATTTATTGGCAGGGTCGGTGACCACCGCGCCCAACCCAAACGGCCTGGGCGTGGTAATAAATTGCGTAGCCGGTCCGTTGGCCAGCGACACCACGCCACAACACACTTCGTTGATTTTGTTGTAGTCGGCAATGACACGCACCTGCACATCGGGTGAGGCGCGCCACAGCACATCCGCGCGCACCGCTTGGCGGTCGCGGTTGTTGACGGTGCTGCCGGTTACTGCATTGTCCAGGTAGCCGTCCCGACGGTTGCTGCTCATGGTTAAGCGGGCCGCCACGGACTCGCTCAAGGGGCCGGTGATCGAGACTTTTTCTTTGTGTGCGTTGAAATTACCGATGTCCACTGAGGCAGAGCCGCCCCATGCGAACTGCGGCTTGGCCGTCACGATGCTGATCGCGCCCGCAGAAACGTTTTTACCGAACAGCGTGGATTGCGGCCCACGTAAAACCTCGATACGCTGTACCTCCGGCAAGTCGTCCAGCGCAGAGGCGGTGCGCGACCGATAGACGCCATCCACGAAGACACCGACCGAGCTCTCGATACCGTCATTTCCGCTGCCGTTGCCAAAGCCACGGATGATGAAATTGGTCTGCCCCACCGCATTGAATTGCGTAATTTTGAGCGATGGGACGACCGATTGCAGGTCAATCAAATCCACGATACGGGCTCTTTCCAGCGTCTCCGCATTCGTCACTGACACCGAAATAGGGACATCCCGCAGAGTCTGTTCGCGCTTGGCGGCGGTGATGGTGATGCGTTCCAGCGCCTCTTGCCCGGGGGCGGCGGTGGCTGAGCCAGAGGCCGCCGTGGCATCCGCGGCCTGTTGCGCGCTGGCGGCGCCACTCGCCATCATTTCCAGAGTCACGACTCCGGCTACCAAAATTTTTCGCATGTGCTTGTCTCCGTTATGAACGGGCAATCTTGAAATGTGTTGCCCGCTTGAGTATTATTTTTAGTTTGAACTAGAACTTTTAGTCAAGACTAGGATTTACCCTTAGGGCAAATAAAATACATTGGGTCATAATTACCTCAACGGGGTAGCGTTTACCTCACAAATACTGATCGCAACAGCATGGCCACCCAGAAAACTAAAAACTTAGCAAGTACTAAAAAATCAGCCGGGATGCGCGATGCCATCATTCGGGCAGCGACCGAAATCATCAACGACAAGAGTTATGCATTGGCTACCTTGACCGGTATCGCGGCGACGCTCAATATGCGAGACGCCGCGCTGTACCACTACTTCCCAAACAAGCAGGCATTGGCCTATGCCTGCCATCTGTCGTCGCTCGAGCGCTTCGAACAGCTATTGCACCAATCCGACGCCATGGGCGGTACGGGCGAAGACAAGCTTCGCCATCTGATTCGCCACATGCTGGCGGAATCTGCGCAAAATGGTCCACAACTTTATTTTGGCGACTACTCCTACCTGGAATTGGCCCAGCGCACGGCAGTCACCGACTGGGCCAATCGGCTCAAGACCATCCTGATCCGCTTCTTAAAGGAAGGCATGGCCGACGGCTCCGTCGTGCAATGCGAACCCGAGCTGGTGGTGGAGTTGCTCTTGGGCATGCTGATTTGGCTGGGCAAATGGGTGCCGTCAGTAGAGGGCCTCACGGTAGACCGGCTGATGAATGCCATCGATGCGTTGGTCTTCCGCGGCCTGGAGCGTGGCCACACCTTGTCTGCGAAGGCACACCCGCACAAAGCCTGACAGCCCGCCCCACGGAAAGCACACGCACCTCACTTCTCGTTCTCCCCTTGATGCCGATGGCGCACGCCTTCGGTGTGGGGGAGTGCTTTTTTCAAAATTTCAATCTGAAGGTCAACACAGCATGGCAATAGAACACTTCGACGTGGTCATCATTGGCGCCGGGCTATCGGGCATTGGCGCTGGGTATGCCGTACAAACCCACTGCCAAGGCAAGCGTTACGCCATCTTGGAGGGCCGCGAGACGATCGGCGGCACTTGGGATTTATTTCGGTACCCCGGTGTTCGCTCAGACACCGACATGTACACGCTGGGCTATGCATTCCGCCCCTGGACACAGCCCTTTTCGATGGCCGACGGCGCCTCTATCTTGCAGTACGTGCGCGACACGGCACGCGAATTCGGTATCGACCAACACATCCGGTTCAAACACTACGTGCGCAGCGCTGCGTGGTCGAGTGCCGACGCGCGCTGGACGGTTGAAGTGGACATGGGGCCCGAGAAAACGCCAGTGACTTACACCTGCGGCTTCTTGTACCTGTGCAGTGGCTACTACGACTATGCAGAAGGATTTGCACCCACTTGGCCCGGCCAAGAGGACTTCGCCGGACAGGTCGTTCACCCGCAGTTCTGGCCGCAGTCGCTGGACTACACCGGCAAACAAGTGGTAATTGTGGGCAGTGGTGCAACGGCTGTCACGCTCGTGCCATCGATGACTGACAAGGCGGCGCATGTCACCATGCTGCAACGCTCGCCGAGCTACGTGGCCTCACTGCCCAGCCGAGACAACGTAGCCAATGCATTGCACCGCTGGCTTCCTACCAAGCTGGCACACAAACTCGCGCGCGGCAAGAGCGTTGCCTTCGCCATGGCCTTCTTTGCCCTGTGCCGCCGCAAGCCGGAACTCGCAAAGAAAATACTAACTGCTGGCGTCGCCAAACAGTTGCCGCCTGACTTCGATGTGCGTGCCCATTTCAAGCCGCGTTACGACCCCTGGGACGAACGCGTGTGCTTTGTACGTGACGGTGATCTCTTCCAGGCAGTGTCTGCAGGCCGTGCCTCTATTCAGACCGACTCAATAGAACGCTTTACCTGCGACGGCCTGATTCTCTCGTCGGGGAAGACATTGAAAGCGGACGTAGTGGTGACAGCGACAGGCTTGAAGCTCAAAACTTGCGCTGGTATGCACTTCACTGTCGACGGACGGGCCGTAGACCTGGGAAAAACCTATGCCTACCAAGGCATGATGCTGAGTGGCGTGCCGAATATGGCGTTTTGCGTGGGCTACACCAATGCGTCTTGGACCTTGCGTGCTGATCTGGCGTCGCGCTACGTGACCCGCCTGATCAACTACATGGCGCGCAGTGGCCAACCCATCTGCGTGCCCACCTGCGACGAATCCACGATGACACCGGAGCCGCTGATTGGTCTGCGCTCGGGCTACGTCTTGCGTTCCGTTGCCAGCTTTCCGAAACAGGGCGCAAGTGCGCCGTGGCGCATGGCACAAAACTACCTGGTGGACCTTATCAATTTGCGCTGGCGCAACGTTGCCCATCAGAACCTCACCTTCAGCCGCGCCGAGGAGTCATCATGAATATTCAGCAATCCGACAACTTCATTGTGGGTGGCCGACGGGCGGCCTACGTACTCCTCATTTGCTCCTTGCTCAGGGCGATCAGCTATGCCGACTGGCAGGTCATGTCCGTCGTGATGGAGCCGATGAAGCTCGACTTGGGCTTGAGTGATGCGCAGGCAGGACTCGTCAGTAGCGCGTTCTTTTTCGGCATCATCGTTTTCACGCTGCCGGTCGCACACTTAGTCGATGTGTGGAGTCGCGCAAAAATGATCGGCCTCATGGCTATCTTCTGGAGCACCTTCACGCTGGCCACGGGCTTTGTTGGCGGACTCACATCGTTGGTACTCATGCGACTGGGCGTTGGCGTCGGCGAAGCCGGATTCGGCGCTGGCGGAACGGCACTCGTCTCGGCTTCATACCCAAGAAAAACACAGGGCCAAAAGCTCGGCATCTTTAACGTCTTCGTCACTATCGGCGTAATTCTTGGTGTGGTGGCAGGCGGCTATCTTTCTGCCAATCACGGCGGATGGCGGACGCCATTTTTGGTATTCGGCATCCCTGGGATTGTGTTGGGCATCCTGGCTTTCTTCATGCAAGACTACCGCTTGGTCGAGGCCGATGGCTCCGCCGTCGTGCACGGATCGTTGCTGGCCAACCTCAAGGTACTCTGGAAAATACGCACGCTGCGCTGGCTCTATTTAGGCTTGGGTATGTACGCCGTGTTGCAAATCTCAGTCGGCACGTGGCTACCGTCGTTGCTCATCCGTGCCTATGGCATCAAAGAAGACAAGGCGGGTCTGGTGATGGGCGTTGTCACCATCATTGGCCTGGCGGGGCCCATATTGGGCGGAATCCTGTCCGACAAGTGGCAGCAAAAATATGCGGGTGGTCGCATGCGGCTGGCAGCGATTTCAATTGCCATCGCGTCCGTTTTAGTGTGGCTGGTGCTCATCGCAGCCTTCGATTTGAACAACACAACGTTAATGTACTTTTGCGCAGCCATGATGCCGCTGCACAGCATCTTTGTCGGCATGGCGCTACCGGCGGTGGCAGCCACCTCGCAAGAGGTGGTCCCGCCCCAACTCAAGGGCTTGTCGTGGGGCGCTGCAACCATGGCACTGTTCCTTCTGGGTGGCGCCTGGGGACCTATGCTGGTCGGCGCCGTGTCGGATCGCTTCGGCGGTGGCTACCAAGGCTTGTCGCTTGGACTGGCCATTACCGGCGTGTTCGGACTCATTGCCGCTTGGGCTTGGTGGATGACTGCACAGCATGTCGATGCAGACACCCGCGCCTTCGGGGAGAAACTGTCGTGAAAGCCGTTGTATGCCGAAATGGACAACTCGCGGTCATGGATCGTCCAGAACCCAGACCCGGCCCGGGACAAGTACTGTTGAAAGTACTGCGCTGCGGGATATGTGGCTCCGACCTTCACATTCGACAGCATTGCGATGCCTGGGGCGCCTTGATGGCGCGCAGTGGATACAAGTCTCTGATGCGGGCCGACCAGGAAGTTGTCTTTGGCCACGAGTTCAGCGGCGAGGTGCTTGCATACGGCCCGGGGTGCAAGCGCACATCCAAGCCCGGTACGCACGTAGTCGCCTCACCCGCACTGCGCGTCGAAAATGAGATCGACATGATTGGCCTGTCCGCACGTGTGGATGGTGCCTATGCTGAGCGCGTGGTCGTGCAAGAGTCGTCGATGCTGCCCATTCCCAACGGACTTTCCGCAGATTTGGCAGCACTGACCGAGCCTATGGCCGTCGGCTTGCATGCGGTACACCGCGGCGACGTGAAGCGCAGCGACGTTGCGGTCGTCATTGGCTGTGGTCCGGTGGGTCTGGCGATCATCTGCTTGCTCAAAGCGCGAGGAGTCAAGACGATTGTTGCGAGCGATTTTTCGCCAGGCCGCCGTCAACTGGCAAGCACCTGCGGAGCGCATGTGGTGATCGACCCTGCCGTGCATTCGCCCTACGCCAATTGGCATGAATTTGGCTTCATTGCAGACGTGCCGGCAACCCTGGAACTGATGGTGAGTACGCGAGAAAAACTAGGACGATTGCCAATCCCCTGGTGGCACGCATGGCGTCTGGCCGAGATGCTGGTAGGTAATCCCAAAGGCCCAGTCGTGTTTGAATGCGTAGGTGCCCCCGGCGTGCTGCAGAGCATCATTGATGGTGTACCGCAGTTTGCACGTATCGTCGTGGTCGGAGTGTGCATGCAGAGCGATCGCATTGAGAACGCGGTCGCCATCAACAAGGCACTACAGATACGCTTCAGTGCGGGCTACTCACCGCTAGAGTTTCGCGATACTTTGCACGCAATAGCCTATGGAAAAGTAGACTGTGAGCCGCTCATTACAGGTGTGGTAGGACTGGGCGGTGTAGATGCAGCCTTTACCGCGCTGGGCGATCCGGAAACACATGCCAAAATCCTGATTGACCCACAAAGCGCCGTCAACAGTGCATAAAGAATTGAACTTCTAGCCAGGCCATGCATGGGCCAGCTTTGACGATCCTTCACGGTTAAATTTACCTGCCTTACCCCCTTCTAAGAGACTACTATGAACACGCAAGCGACGTTTGTGGCGATGGAAAAAAGCACCAAAGCGGACTGGGACTGCATCGTCCCCGAAGCTATTGCGATGGCCAAGCAGTTGCCCGATAGAGTGCTTACGCATCTACGACTTTTGGACGGTGATTTCGGCGGCTTTCCCGTCGACCGCCTGACCCACTCGTTGCAGACGGCTACGCTGGCGTTTAACGATGGGCGCGATGAGGAATATGTCGTTTGCGCTCTGTTGCACGATATTGGAGACACGCTGGGTTCCTTCAATCATCCGGACATTGCAGCAGCGATTCTCAAACCATTTGTGAGCGACGAGAATCTTTGGATGGTCCAAAACCACGGCATTTTCCAGGGCTATAACTTCTTCCATTACATCGGCCTGGATCGCAATATGCGCGACATGTTCAAGGGGCACGCTTGCTACGACCGTACTGCTGAGTTTGTGCGCTTGTACGACAACGTAGCCTTCGATCCTGCCGCGGTGGCTTACCCTTTGAGTCACTTTGAACCGATGGTCCGTCGGCTCATGGCTTCGCCCAAGAGGTCTGTTTACAAAGCCGCCATGTCTGGCGATGAAAAGGCCACATAAAGCTTGGCGTGGATAGCCCTTGCACTGGGTACCGCCACACGCGAGTTGGCAGAATTTCAAGCGCATTGGCGTAGCGCAAATCTGGAATACTCAAAAGTATTCCTCGCGCGGTCACAGCGCAGCGGCGACCCAACGGTTACCAAAAGTAAAAACGAGGCAAAAGTGCGACGCACAAAGAAAAACAGCCTAGAGACTTTTGATCTCTAAGCTGTTGTTCTATAACACTTTTGTTATGGTGCGGCTGGCAGGAATTGAACCCACGACCCCTTGGTTCGTAGCCAAGT
>JBKJOV010000009.1:0-118353 GCA_046595515.1 Rhodoferax sp.
CTTTACAGTGATCGACACGTTATCACCCGGCATCACCATCTCTTTGCCTTCTGGCAACTCGATCGCACCGGTCACGTCCGTCGTACGAAAGTAGAACTGGGGGCGGTAGTTGTTGAAGAATGGCGTGTGGCGGCCACCCTCGTCTTTGGACAAGACATAGATCTCGCCGGTGAAGTGGGTGTGCGGCTTGATGGAGTTGGGCTTGCACAGCACTTGGCCGCGCTGCACGTCTTCACGCTTGGTGCCGCGCAACAAGATGCCGACGTTGTCGCCTGCCTGACCTTGGTCAAGCAGCTTGCGGAACATCTCAACGCCCGTGCAGGTGGTCTTTTGGGTGTCAGCGATACCGACAATTTCGATCTCTTCGCCGACTTTGACGATACCGCGCTCGATACGACCAGTCACAACAGTGCCGCGGCCAGAGATGGAGAACACGTCTTCCACAGGCATCAAGAAGGCGCCGTCGACTGCACGCTCTGGCATCGGGATGTAGGTGTCCAGCGCCTCAGCGAGCTTCATGATGGCTTCTTCGCCCAAAGCACCCTTGTCGCCTTCGAGGGCGAGCTTGGCAGAGCCGTGGATGATGGGGGTCTTGTCACCAGGGAAGTCGTATTTGTCCAGGAGTTCGCGAACTTCCATTTCAACGAGTTCCAGCAGCTCAGCATCATCGACCATGTCGCATTTGTTCAAGAACACAACGATGTAGGGCACGCCAACCTGGCGGGCCAGGAGGATGTGCTCACGGGTCTGGGGCATGGGGCCGTCCGCTGCGGAGCACACCAAAATAGCGCCGTCCATTTGGGCTGCGCCAGTGATCATGTTTTTTACATAGTCAGCGTGGCCTGGGCAGTCGACGTGGGCGTAATGGCGGTTAGCGGTTTCGTATTCGACGTGGGCGGTGTTGATCGTGATACCGCGCGCTTTTTCTTCTGGCGCAGCGTCAATTTGGTCGTAGGCGCGGGCCGTTCCGCCAAACTTGGCAGCCAGCACCGAGGTGATGGCCGCTGTCAGCGTGGTCTTACCGTGGTCAACGTGGCCAATGGTGCCCACATTGACGTGGGGCTTGGTACGTGTGAATTTTTCTTTTCCCATTTTCTATCCTTAAAAAGAGCTAATTTCCGTGTGTTGGTTTTACGTCTGCACGGTGTTGCTGGTTCGCCCCGCACGGAAAACAGGGCGGCACACCGTCGCAGACTAGGAGATATCTGTAGAGTCCGACTGGTCGATCCAATGAGGCGGGACAGAGTTAAAGAGCTGTCTCACAATCTCCGGACAAAGGTGCCAGAGAAAATTCGCTGCGCAAATCTTGATCTGACATCTTCGTCATCACTTGGCCCTTGCCGCCATGATGGCTTCAGATACGTTACGCGGAGCTTCCGTGTAATGCTTAAATTCCATCGTGTAAGTGGCCCGGCCTTGCGACATAGAGCGCAGAGTCGTCGAGTAACCAAACATTTCGGACAACGGCACTTCCGCCTTGATAGCTTTGCCACCACCTACCATGTCATCCATACCTTGGACCATGCCGCGGCGAGAGGCCAAATCGCCCATCACATTGCCAGCGTAGTCTTCAGGCGTCTCGACTTCCACAGCCATCATAGGCTCCAGAATCACCGGGCCCGCTTTGCGGCAACCTTCTTTAAAGCCGAAAATAGCGGCCATCTTGAACGCCAATTCGTTCGAGTCCACATCGTGGTACGAGCCGAAGTGCAGCGTGACTTTCACGTCCACTACCGGGTAGCCCGCCAACACACCTTGCGTCACGGCCTCATGGATACCCTTTTCGACTGCAGGAATGTACTCGCGCGGAACGGTACCGCCTTTGATGGCGTCAACGAACTCAATGCCCTTGCCTTGTTCGTTCGGCTCAATTTTGAGCACTACGTGTCCGTACTGTCCCTTACCACCGGATTGGCGCACAAACTTGCCTTCGGCGTCCTCGATGGTTTTGCGAATCGTTTCGCGGTACGCCACCATGGGCTTGCCGACGTTGGCTTCCACGCCAAATTCGCGCTTCATACGGTCAACAATAATTTCCAAATGCAGCTCTCCCATACCCGCGATGAGGGTCTGTCCAGACTCTTCGTCGGTCTTGACACGGAACGAAGGATCTTCTTGGGCCAAACGCTGCAAAGCGATACCCATTTTTTCCTGGTCGACCTTGGTCTTGGGCTCCACGGCCTGTGTAATCACGGGCTCAGGGAAAATCATGCGCTCCAGCATCACGATCGCACTTGGATCGCACAAGGTTTCGCCGGTGGTCACGTCTTTCAGGCCGATACATGCGGCGATATCGCCTGCACGGATTTCAGTGACCTCTTCGCGGTTGTTAGCGTGCATCTGCACGATACGTCCGATACGCTCTTTCTTGCCGCGAATCGGGTTGTACACGCTGTCGCCTTTTTGCAAAACGCCAGAGTACACCCGCACAAATGTCAATTGACCAACAAACGGATCTGTCATCAACTTGAACGCCAAGGCGGAAAACTTCTCGGAGTCGCTTGCTTGACGAACCACAGGCTGCTCGTCTTCATCCATACCGCTCACGGGTGGAATATCGACAGGCGAAGGCATGAACTCAATCACAGCATCCAGCATGCGCTGAACGCCCTTGTTCTTGAAAGCAGAACCGCAGTACATCGGCTGAATTTCGCTGGCAATCGTACGGGTACGAATACCAAACTTAACTTCTTCCTCCGACAAGTCGCCTTCTTCGAGGTACTTGTTCATGAGTTCTTCGGACGCCTCAGCGGCAGCCTCTACCATTTTTTCACGCCATTCTTTAGCGAGTGCCACCAATTCGGCAGGAATTTCATGGTATTCGAACAACATACCCTGCGATGCTTCATCCCAGATGATGGCTTTCATCTTGATCAAATCGACCACGCCGGTGAAATGCTCTTCGGCGCCGATGGGGATCACCATGGGAACTGGGCTGGCCTTCAAGCGCAGTTTCATCTGCTCTACGACTTTGAAGAAGTTGGCACCGGTACGGTCCATCTTGTTGACGAATGCCAAACGAGGCACTTTGTACTTGTTAGCCTGACGCCACACGGTCTCGGACTGGGGCTGAACACCGCCCACAGCACAGTAGACCATGCACGCACCGTCCAGCACGCGCATCGAGCGCTCGACTTCAATCGTGAAGTCCACGTGTCCAGGGGTGTCGATAATGTTGATGCGGTGCTCAGGCAAGGACTTGTCCATACCCTTCCAGAAACAGGTGGTCGCTGCCGAAGTGATGGTGATGCCACGCTCTTGCTCTTGCTCCATCCAGTCCATAGTGGCCGCGCCATCGTGCACTTCACCGATTTTGTGGTTCACACCCGTGTAAAAGAGCACGCGCTCTGTGGTGGTGGTTTTGCCGGCGTCGATGTGCGCGGAGATGCCGATATTGCGATATCGCTCAATAGGGGTATGGCGGGCCATGATAGGTTCCTGTTAAATATTTTCCGAACGCAAAAGCCGCGTCACTCGAAACACTTCGAGTGCAACGCGGCGTAGCGAGAAGACTTTAGGCTAGGCGCAAACCCGCAGACAGTGCAATTTGCACGGCAAGGGTCTGCAACAACGCATAAAGCCTTCGCAGTAGCCGCCCTTTAGAAGCGGAAGTGGGAGAAGGCCTTGTTAGCCTCTGCCATGCGGTGAACTTCATCACGCTTTTTCATGGCGCCGCCGCGGCCTTCAGTAGCCTCCAGCAACTCGTTGGCCAGACGCTGCGCCATGGACTTTTCACCACGCTTGCGGGCGGCTTCTTTAATCCAGCGCATGGACAAAGCCAAACGACGGACAGGGCGCACTTCCACAGGCACTTGGTAATTGGCACCACCGACACGGCGGGACTTCACCTCAACCATGGGCTTCACATTGTTGATAGCAACGCTGAAAGCTTCTACCGGATCTTTGTCCGGGTTCTTTTTCTCAATCAGTTCCAGGGCACCATAAATGATGCGCTCTGCAACCGCTTTTTTGCCGCCTTCCATGATCACGTTCATGAATTTGGACAGTTCAACATTGCCGTACTTAGGATCGGGCAAGATTTCACGTTTAGGGACTTCGCGACGACGTGGCATTTTTTCACCTCTTTGCTTCAGTTGGCAGCCTTGCGGACACCTTGAGAGTTATTCAATAAGACTCTCACTTACTCGACCCAAACAGCGGGTCACTACGCTCATTTACCGCGCCACGCAGCAAATAAACACCTTTTACTTTTCGAATCCAGGTTTTGAACTTGCGTTCAGACCTTGGCTTCAGGTCAATTTACTTGGCCTTTGGCTTCTTAGCACCGTATTTGGAACGCGACTGCTTGCGGTCTTTCACGCCTTGCAAATCGAGCGAACCGCGCACGATGTGGTAACGCACACCGGGCAAATCTTTGACACGACCGCCACGAACCAGCACTACGCTGTGTTCTTGCAGGTTGTGGCCTTCACCGCCGATGTAGGAAATCACCTCAAAACCGTTGGTCAAGCGCACTTTGGCAACTTTACGCAGAGCGGAATTTGGTTTTTTAGGCGTTGTGGTGTACACACGGGTACATACACCGCGACGCTGCGGAGAGTTCTGCATCGCAGGGCTCTTCGACTTGATCGTCTCGACCTCACGGCCTTGACGCACGAGCTGATTGATGGTTGGCACTTAAGCCTCCTAAGTAAGAAACGTCCCTAAACGTTTATAAATCTACGAAAACGTGAATCCCTTCGGAATTTCCGAAAAGCCTTCTAATATAACAGATCAGGCCTTGTCCAACAAGAAAGCTGCGGGGCATTCGCGGGGGCGCGCCAATGAGATCTGTTGCGGTTCACTTTTTGTCGCTTAAACGCACATAGGGCGACATTGCAACTGCCGTTTTGTCGTCCGTTAAGGCACTCAGGGGGAGATTTCGTACAAAGCCGACCCGTCAGCGTTGTCTTTCAACACATGAATTTGCGGGTGATTTTTAAGAAAACGCTGGCCGGCACTGGCCGAGGTAAACGTCATCCGCACGCCGGGGACCGGCACGATGCGCCAGTTACCGTCCGCCCTGGGGTTGATGCTTTTGTTGGGCGACACAGAATCCATCATGCGCAAGTACTCCACGAGCACCTGGCGATTTTCTTCCGGCGCCTCGAAAACCACTTTTGAAGCGTTCAGACCCGGAAAATTGCCGCCGCCAAAAGCACGGTAGTTGTTGGTGGCGACGATGAATTTCGCGGCCAGGTCGATCGGCTTTCCATCGAACTGAAGATTCTTGACCCGGCTGGAGGCCGGCGCCACCAGCGTACCGGCAGGGCTGTACTTGGCCGCTTGGGTGACGTCGATCTCGTAGGCCACGCCATCGAGGGTGTCGAAGTTGTAGGAGCGAAACGCTTCGTTCAGTAGTGGCTGTTGGCTGGGGCCTTGGGGGTTGATCTGGTTGAACTGCCCCGCCGACATCTCAATCCATTCTTTTACCTCCGCGCCGGTGAGCAGCATGGCTTTCAGGGTATTGGGGTAAATGTACAGGTCGGCAACATTGTTCAGCGCCAAGGGGCCGGCGGCGATGTCGGTGTAATAGGACCCGCCTTGGCGCCCCCCGGTTTTGAAGGGTGCCGCGGCCGACAGCACTGGGTATTTTTCGTAGTCTGTGCCTTGCATGGCCCGCCGTGTGTACGCCATCTGGGCATTGGCAACGATCTGCACCGAAGGATCATCGCTGACAAGCGCAAAGTAGCTATAAATGGGCGCGCTGGTGAACGCTACCTTGCTGCGCACATACTCCAGCGTCTTGGCGTGTACGTCGGCCACAGCCGCTTCTACGGCAGGGTCGGCTGCAGCCACCGATTTCTGGCTGGAACGGTCAAAGATCGGGCGCAGGCTGGACTGGCTGTTGATGACTTTCCAAGCCCCGCTGCGGTTGTCCAGTGTGACATCGATGACGCCCAAATGGTCACCCCAGCGCCCGGGCATGACCGCAGCCACGCCGTTGATGGTGCCGCGTGCAATGTCCACTTTGGGATGCTCGGCAAAGGCTTGGCTAGGAAATTCGGCATGGGAATGGCCAAACAAGATCGCGTCAACGCCCGGCACCTCGGCCAACGGCGCCACTGCATTCTCTGCAAATAGGCCCACGGGGCCCTTCTCAAAACCACCATGGGGAATGGCAATCACCAGTTGTGCGCCCTGGGCGCGCATCAGGGGCACGTATTTTTGCGCAGTTTCCACGATGTCGCGCACCACCACTTTGCCTTCCAGATTGGATTTGTCCCACATCATGATTTGCGGCGGCGCAAACCCGATGACCCCGACCTTCAGTGTGTGGATCTGACCCTGGGTATCCGTCACCTTGCGATTCAGAATGACATAGGGCGTAAAGGCGTGCTTGGGTGTGGCGCTGTGCTTGTCAGCGTCATCCACATACACGTTGGCGTTCACATACGGGAACGCCGCGCCCGTCAGGGCCCGACGTAAAAATTCAAGCCCGAAATTGAAATCGTGGTTGCCGATATTGGCGGCGTCGTAACCCAGCAGGTTCATGACCTTGTAGGCCGGGTGTACGTCCCCCGCTTTGAGGGGCTGCACCTTGGCCACATAGTCGCCCAAAGGGCTGCCCTGCAACAGATCGCCATTGTCAAAAAGCAGGTTGTTGGGCGCTTCGGCCCGGGCCGCTTTGATCAGCGTGGCGGTGCGCGACAGGCCATATTGATCGGTCGTTTTGTCCTGGTAATAGTCGTAGCTCAACAGGTTCATGTGCAGGTCGGTGGTTTCCATAATGCGCAAGCGCACCTCGGCGGCGCCCGCTGCACTGGCGACTATCGCCCCTACCCATACGCCCACCAAAGGACTCCGGCGCACGCACACCATCCACGTAGAAGCTGCCATCACGTTCTCCTTTTTCGCGCCAAGCTACCAGCGGCTTAAACTGTCAACGAATCCACAAGCGAATCGCGTCCCAAGCGCGGCCCAGTACACCCGCTTGCTCTACCGATTCGAGCGCCACCAAGGGCACCTCGGCCACCACTTGGTCACCCGACAGCACCTTCAGCGTGCCCATGGGCTGGCCCTTGGCAATGGGCGCGATCAGCGGTTCGGTGCGTACCACCTGGGTCTTGAGCTTGCCTGCTGTGCCTGCGGGCACGGCCACCACGATGGTCTGATTGCGGCCCAATTTGGCGGTGCGCTGCGTGCCCTTCCAGATATCGGCAGTGACAACCGCTTGCTCGGCGTCAAACAGCTTCACACCTTCATAAGCGGTATAGCCCCAGTTGAGTAGCTTTTGCGACTCGTTGGCGCGGGCGTTTTCGCTGGCGGTACCCAGCACAATCGACAGTAGCCGGCGTCCGCTGCCCGGCGTACCGGCCACGCCCAGGTTGGGGAAGTCGCGCTTGGCGGTGGCCACCATGCAGTAGCCGGCCGCTTCGGTGAAGCCGGTTTTGAGGCCATCCACCGTGGGGTCGCGGAACAGCAGCAGGTTGCGGTTGCTATCGTTGGTAGCGGGCGTGCCCGCGTAGCGGTATTTTTTGATGGCCGAGTAACCGATGTAGTCGGGAAAATCGCTCATCAGCCGGATCGACAAAATACTCAGGTCGCGCGCGGTGGTGATATGGCCGGGCTCGGTCAGACCTTCGGGGTTTTTGTAACTGGTGGACTTCATGCCCAGGGCTTTAGCCTGGTCGTTCATCATCTGCACAAAGCGCTCGGCACTGCCACCCACGCCCTCGGCGAGTGCCATCGTCGCGTCATTACCAGACTGCACGATCATGCCCTTGATGAGGTCCTCGACCGGCACCTGCATTTTCGGGTCAATGAACATGCGAGAACCGGGCATCTTCCAGGCCCGCTCACTCACACCGAAGGTCTGCATCAGGGTGATTTTCTTGGACTTGAGTGCGTCAAACACCAAATACTCGGTCATCAGTTTGGTCAGCGATGCTGGTTCCACAGGCATGTCGAGGTCTTTGGACGCAAGGATCTGGTTGGTTGTCACATCCAGCAACAAATAGGCGCGCGCCGCCACTTCGGGTGGCTGCGGCGCTTGGGCTGCAACGGGCAGACTCGCGACGGTCAGTAAAGTGGCCAAGCCGGTGGCAATCAGGTATTTCATGGGTGTGGGGAGGTCAGTCAGGGCCCCAAAAAGTGGGGCAAACGTGAGAAAAATCAGGTTTTAAGTCAGCGCAGTCGCGCGCAAGTGGCGAACCACCAGGCTGCGCAGCAGCGGCAATTGTCCATGAAAGAAGTGGCCGCCCCCGGGAATCACCGTTACCGGTAGGGCCTGGGGCCGGGCCCAAGCCATCACATCGGCCAAAGGCACCGTGTCGTCTTGCTCTCCGTGGAGCACCAGCGTGCGGTCGTGCAACTCGGCCGCGATGGGCGCCACATCAAAGCGCGTAGCCGCTGTGCCGACCAGCACAATGTTCTCGGGCGCCCGGGCCACAGCGAGCGACGCTACGGCGTGGCTGGTAACAAATGAGCCAAAAGAAAACCCCGCCAACGCCAAAGGCCCGTGCGGCGCGGCGTGGGCCACCACCGCCAACAGGTCAGCCAATTCACCCCGGCCTTCGTCGTAGGTGCCCGCGCTGGCACCCACCCCACGAAAGTTAAAGCGCACCGCACGCCAGCCGCACTGCACATAGGCGCGTGCCAGTGTCTGCACCACTTTGTTGTCCATGGCGCCGCCAAACAGTGGATGTGGATGCGCCACCACCACCGCCCCGCGCGGCTGCGCAAAGTGGGAAGCGTCTGGCAGGTCTTCCAGCGCCTCTAGGGAACCTGCAGGGCCCACCAGGGTAAATTTTCGGGTCTGGGAATTCATAGCAACACTATGATTTTGATAGCTAAATTACTAATAGATACGCGGGCCACGGGCGTATTTTCCATAAAATCTCACCCCCAAATCCGCTCAGCGGCCCGTTTCTGGGGGTGTGCGCAGTCGCTCCACCACGTGGCCGTTCTTCAAATGGGATTCAACAATTTCGTCAATATCGTGCGCGTCCACGTAGGTGTACCAAACCGCTTCGGGGTAGACCACGGCGATCGGCCCACCGGCGCAGCGATCCAGACAACCCGCTTTATTGACACGCACTTTGCCCGCACCCAAAAGGCCCGCAGCCTTGGCTTGCGATTTGCAGCGATCAAAGCCTTCCTGGGCGCGGTGCTGGGCGCAGCACTCTTCGCCGCCTTTACGCTCGTTCAGGCAAAAGAAAATGTGGCGCTCGTAATAGGAATTCGGGGGGATAGCAGGTGCAGTCATGGCGCAATCTTAGCCGCTGCCCAACATGACGGCAGCGACCCGCGCAGCGGCGGAGCGTGGGGGCCACCATCTCCCGCCGGGCCGCCCCAAGGAAGATGCACCCCCTCGGGGGGCAGCGACCCGCGCAGCGGCGGAGCGTGGGGGTCACCATCTCCCGCCGGGCCGCCCCAAGGAAGATGCACCCCCTCGGGGGGCAGCGACCCGCGCAGCGGCGGAGCGTGGGGGTCTAATCCTTATTGTCCCGACGTCCTATTTGCGTCAACACATAGGCCAGCGTGGCATAGGGCCAAAGCCAGCCTAGCCACTGCGCCAATCCATGAAAGCGGATGAAACGGCCCTGCTCCCAGGCCTGCAGAGTCTGGGCGAAATAAGGACTCTCCGGCGCTTGGTTGAGCAAACTCAAGTACAAGCCCAACGCCAGCAATAGCAGCGCGCCACTGAAGCGCCACGGTGCCCACGCCAACACCAACGCCATCACAACGCCCGCCACCAGCCCCAACTGCGCAGGCAAACTCAGCCAAGCCCAGGCGTGCTGCGGACCCCAGCTCAGGGCCGACGACAGCGCAGTGGTCGCGACACCCACACCCACTGTCAGCACGGCCAGCATGGTGCGGCGCAGACTGCCGCGGGCAATGCAAAAGCTCAACAGACAAGGAATCAGGATGCCCAGAAACACGCACACCAACTCTGAGCCCGGTGACAAAGATTGCTGCGGCGCATGGTGCAGCGGCAGCCAGCGCAAAAACGGCGTGTCCGCCAACTCCAGCACCAGTGCGCCTTCGAGCCGGTCCAGCACCTGGCCCAGACCAAAAGGTACCGCAGCCGGAAACAGCAGCGCCAATGGCCAAGTTGCCATCAGCAGCAAGCCCCCACGTGCCTGCGACACAAACCAACGGCCGCGAATGCGACTCCAGTGGTCTATGGCGCCCAGGCGTTCCAGCGCCAAGGCAGCCACCGCACCCAACCACGTTCCAGCAATGTTCAACGCCCAGTCCACCTTGGAGGGCACGCGCACCGGTAAATAGTTTTGCAAGGTTTCCATGGTCAGCGACAACACCACACCACACAACGTAGCCAACACCACCGCCCGGCGTGGTCGACCACTGCGCACGGCGGCTAGCGTCAGCAAGGCACCCAGTGGAGCGTAACCCGCCACGTTGATGGCGACATCAAATCCGGTCCAGTAAGGGGAAACGGGGGCCAGCAGGTAGGCCCAAGGCAATACACCCTGGTCGCGCCACTCGGCAAACGGGTACAGGCTGGCATATACGATCAGACTGCTGTAAAGCAGTGCCAAAGGCCAGGCGGTCGTTTTATGCATGGTGTCGCGCCCTAAAACGGCTTGACGACCACCAGTACCACAACAATCAAAAGCAACAACACCGGCACTTCATTGAACCAGCGAAACCAGACGTGGCTGCGGCGCAGCGTGTCTGCCTCAAACTTTTTCAACAGCGTTCCACAGGCATGGTGGTAACCGATTACCAAGGCCACGATGAACAGCTTGGCATGCATCCAGCCATTGCCTGGCCCGCGACCAATGCCATAGCCCCACCACAGCCAAAAGCCGAACCCCAAAGCGGGAATCGCCAACAGCGTGGTGAAGCGAAACAGTTTGCGCGCCATCAACAGCAGGCGCGCCCGCTCCGACAAAGAACCCGGCTCCACCATGGCCAGATTGACAAAGATGCGCGGCAAATAAAACAAGCCGGCGAACCAACTGGTAATGAAAACGATGTGGAAGGCTTTGACCCAGAGCATGGAGCCAGTGTAGCCGCTCGTTGGACCCGCGCAGCGGCGGAGCGTGGGGGCAACGAACGCCGCGAAGGGCCGCCCCAAGCAAGTTCAGCCCCCTCGGGGGGCAGCGACCCGCGCAGCGGCGGAGCGTGGGGGCCACAAATCCCCAGGCAAAAAAAACCCCAGCACGAGGGCTGGGGTGGTAAGCCTATTTGCTGTCACACATCAAGGCCCCGCTCAGGGAGGAAAAGCGGGAGGTAGCAAGCTACCCGACTCAAATGTAACCAATTTGTGACGCGGCTGCAAGCCCTCAAACTGACAAAGTGCTGTCGAATACCCGACATTACACGGGGCTTACGGACGGACGCAAGCGCGCGTGGACAGCGCTCACAAATCAGGCACAATTTTCCCTATGAATCGCTCTACACCCTACGCCCCTTTTCCAGCGGGGCGGCCGCGCCGCTTGCGCCGCGACGCCTACACCCGCAACTTGGTGCGCGAAACCGCCCTCACCGCCCACGACCTGATTTACCCCGTGTTTGTGGTCGATGGTCAGGGCCAGCGGGTGCCGATTGCGTCTATGCCTGGCGTAGAGCGCCTCAGCCTGGACCTGCTGCTGCCCGTGGCCGAGGAGTGTGTGCGCTTAGGCATTCCGGTGATGGCCTTGTTCCCAGTGATTGACCAGTCCCTCAAGACTTATGACGGCAGCGAGGCGCTGAACCCCGACGGCCTGGTGCCCCGGGTGGTGCGCGCCTTGAAGAAAGAGTTCCCCGATTTGGGCGTGATGACCGACGTGGCTTTGGACCCGTTCACCACCCACGGCCAAGACGGTTTGCCCGACACCCGGCCAGAAGAGAACGGCTATATCCTGAATGAAGCCACAGTGGCGATGCTGGTCAAGCAAGCCTTGACCCAAGCCGATGCAGGCGTGGACATCATCGCGCCCAGCGACATGATGGACGGACGCATCGGCGCAATCCGCCAAGCGCTAGAAGCCCATGGGCATATCCACACCCGCATCATGGCTTACAGCGCCAAGTACGCGTCGGCGTTTTACGGCCCCTTCCGCGACGCGGTGGGCTCGGCAAGCAACTTGGGCGCCGGCAACAAAAAAGTCTACCAAATGGACCCCGGCAACACCGATGAAGCGCTGCGCGAAGTGGCCATGGATATTGCCGAGGGCGCCGACATGGTGATGGTCAAACCCGGTATGCCCTACCTGGACGTGGTACGCCGCGTGAAGGATGAATTCCGCATTCCTACCTTTGCCTACCAAGTGAGCGGCGAATACGCCATGCTCAAGGCCGCCGCGCAAAACGGCTGGCTGGACGGTGAAGCCGTCATGATGGAAAGCCTGCTGGCCTTCAAGCGCGCCGGCGCCGATGGCGTGCTGACCTACTTTGCCATGGATGCCGCAAGATTGCTACGAAAAGCATAGCTGCTTTATCAATAAATACGCGGGCCAGCGGCCTTTTTATCTCCTATTTTGCTGAAGCGACTGTCACTATGCGTATTTTTCATATCCTGCCCAACGCAGTGACCGAATTGCCACCTACAGACGACCTGACCCAGGTCAGCTTGCCTGTAAGTGGTTTTGTCTGGCTGGCCTGCGCGCGGCGTGAGTTTGAAGTGCACCAAGGCGCGGTACAAAACCTGCTGCAGCGGTTGTGTGGATTGCAGTTGGTGGACTTGCATATTTCAGATCTGATCAACAACCAACTTCCCTCGCACTACGACTACACCAGCCAGTACGACCTGATGGTGTTTCGCCGCCTGGCCGCTGGCCAGCGCCCCAGTGACCCTGCCCACCCGGGTGAACCCCTGCACGTGGCGCCCCGGGCCGGTGGCCCTCCTATTTTGCGGCGTATCGACACCAGCCCGGTCGGCTTTGCCGTGATGGACCGCGTGCTACTGACCGTGCACCCCACCGATTGCACGGTGCGTGATGTCTATGCCGGCAAACTGCTGCAAGCTGCTAGCGCCGAGTCCCGCGCCGCCGGTGCGCGTTTACCGACCAGCCCCGCGGATCTGATGCTGCGCATCGTCAACCAGATGGTGGACGGATTTCTGGAACTGCGCCGCGAGCTGACACACCAGTTGGACCACTGGCAATCAGAATTGATCAACCCCAAAACCCGCTTTACGAATTGGGGCTCGTTGCTGGATGCGCGCCTCTCCTTGCACAGCCTGGACGAAGTCTGCGAAGACCAGCGCTCTGCCATTCAAGACTGGATTGAAGCGCTAAAGACCTGGCCCGAGGCCGAGTCTGCGCAAGACCGGCGCGAGCGTGACTTGCTGCACGTACGCAGCCGCGATGTGCTGGAGCACATTGAGCGCGTGGTGCACCACGTGCAGCGGCTGGAGCAAAGCGTGGAGACCGCCGTGCAAATGCACTTCAGCGTGCAAGGCAGCCGGACCAACGACATCATGCGCACGCTGACCGCATTGACGGCCATCTTCCTGCCACTGAACCTGATCACCGGCTTTTTTGGCATGAACTTTGACACCCTTCCGTTGATCCACAGCGCGACGGGTACCTTGTGGGCCATAGGTGCCATGGTGGCAGTGGCCGTCTTGCTGCCCGTTTACTTCTGGCGCAAACGCTACCTCGCCCGCGGTTCGCGCTAAGTCCGCCCTAAGCGCGCGCCGCACAGGCACTTGGAACCTATGTACAAAGCCCGGCACCTTGGCGTTTGCACCTAAGACTGGCACGGCCATTGCTTCAAAACTGGGCGATGCTTACACACACCTTCCAGTTTTCGCCCGCGTCTCAAGCGGGGGTTGATCCCTTGTGGCAACACCAGCTCGGGCTATTGCTGGAGTCCACCGGCGAAGGCGTTTTTGGCATCGACATGGAGGGCCTGTGCGTGTTCATCAACCGGGCCGGTGCGCGCATGCTGGGCCGCGAGCCACAGGCCGTACTGGGCTGCAATATGCACGACCTGACGCACCACTCGCATGCCGATGGGTCGCATTACCCGGTCACCGATTGCCCTATTTTCAAAGCCTTCCGCCAAGGCTTGCCCTGCCGCATTGAGACCGAGGTGTTTTGGCGCGACGACCACACCGCCTTTGCCGTGGAATACACCAGCTACCCCCTCATGGATGGTCCCGAAGTACGCGGGGCCGTGATCACGTTTGTCGACATCACTGACCGCAAGCAGGCTGCGCAAGCCTTGCAGCGCGCCAACGCCGAGCTGGCGCGGGCCAATGACGAGCTGGAGTTGCGCGTGGGCGAGCGCACCCAGGCCTTACAAGTAGCGCTGGGGCATTTGCGAGAGCTGGCAGCGTATTCTGAAAAAGTGCGCGAAGACGAACGCACCCGCATCGCCCGCGAAGTGCATGACGAACTAGGCAGCCTGCTGGTCGCACTAAAAATGGATGTGAACTGGATGGACAAACGCCTGGGCGAGCAGCAGCAGCGCCCCCCCGAAGAGGCCGAGGCTATGCGCAGCCGCTTGCGCTGCAAGTGCCAGAACATGAGCCGCCTGATTGAGTCCGCGGTAGACAACGTGGGCCGCATCATCACCGACCTGCGGCCCAGCATTCTGGACCACCAGGGCTTGTGGGCTGCGCTGGAGTGGCAAGCCCATGAGTTTGCGCAGTCCGCCGAATTGGCCCTGGCCTGGACCATGCAGGGGGTCGAGGGTACCGAGTTAGCCGAGCCACAAGCCATGGCCGTGTTTCGTATTTTTCAAGAAATGCTCAGCAACGTGGGCCGCCACGCCCGCGCAAGTAGGCTGGACGTGCAGATTCGGGTGGCAGACGGCGTGCTGACGATTGCCGTACAAGACAACGGCTGCGGCGCTGGGCCCCAGGCGTTTGAGGCACCCACCGCCTACGGCGTGATGGGCATGCGCGAGCGCGCCCGGCATTGGGGTGGCCAGCTCACGATTGAAAGCGAAATAGGCCGCGGGTCCACGTTTTTATTGATGTTGCCGCTATTGAATGCATAGCATGATCCGAGTCTTGATTGGTGACGACCACCGCATCGTGCGCGAAGGCCTCAAGCAGGTGCTGGCCGACGCGCCCGAGGTGACGGTGCTGGCCGAGGCGCAAACCGGCCCGCAGGTTTTGGATCAAGTACGCGCCCTGGGCGGGGCAGCGGGCTTGGACTTGGTGTTACTCGACATTGCCATGCCCGGCAGTGATGGCCTGGAGGTCTTGCAAACGCTACGCCACCAGCACCCCAAGCTGCCGGTGCTGATGCTCAGCACCTACCCCGAAAAACAATATGCCGTGCGCTGCATCAAGCTCGGTGCGGGGGGCTACCTGAATAAGAGTGCCGACCCCGACGACATGGTGGCCGCGGTACGCAAGGTGGCCGGCGGCGGCATGTACGTGACGGCCGCCACGGCAGAGGCACTGGCATCGGCCGTGGGGGCATCGGCCCGGCCGGGCCATGGAGCGGGAGGGTCTGGCCCTGGTAGCGGGGTGGAGGCCCTGTCGCACCGCGAGCACCAGGTGTTCCGACTGCTCACGGCGGGGCGCTCCGTGAGCGAAATTGGTGCACAACTCAAACTTGCGCCCAATACCGTAAGCACCTACCGCGCCCGCATTCTGGAAAAGACGGGGGCCAAGAACGACGTGGAGCTTGCATTGTTTGCCGAACGGCACACCCGCGCCACGCCAGCCACGGAGTAAGTGGGGGGGGTGGTACTGTTTTTGTAGGGCCAGCCCTACGCCGTGTGGTGCAGCGCGGTGCGACTTGACGCTTGCAGCCCACCAGCACCGCACATTGGCCCGCACCTTGCGTTGAACTTGGCATCAACTTTAACGAGGTGTGCCATGTCTGAATTCTTTGCCCCCTACGATGCCGACCGTCCGCTGATGCTCAAGTGCAGTTGCGGGCGAGAACATTCTGTGGCCGACCATCAGGCAGAGCTGGCTGCAGGCGGCGCTGCTGTTGAGTTGCGCCGCCGCAGCGAGACCGCCGAGTTCGAGGCCTACAGCAACGAATTTATCGAGGCCACCCTGGTCAAGGCGCTGTTTCCGCAAGATGACGTGCGCCGCCGCTTTCTGAAGGCCGTGGGTAAAAGCACCGCCATGGCAGCCATTGCCAGCGTGTTACCCGTAGCCAGCATGCAGGCCATGGCCCAAGAGGCTGGCAAGTTGGAGAAAACCAACCTGAAGATTGGCTTCATCCCGATCACCTGCGCCACGCCCCTCATCATGGCGCAGCCCTTGGGCTTTTATCAAAAGCAGGGCCTCAATGTCGAGGTCACCAAAACTGCGGGCTGGGCGCTGATCCGCGACAAGATGATTAACAAAGAGTACGACGCCACGCACTTTTTGTCGCCCATGCCTTTGGCGATCTCGATGGGCCTGGGCTCCAACGCCACACCCATGAACGTGGCCACCATCCAGAATATCAATGGCCAAGCCATCACGCTGTCGCTGAAGCACAAGGACAACCGCGACCCGAAAAACTGGAAAGGTTTCAAGTTTGCGATTCCCTTCGAGTTCAGCATGCACAACTTTTTGTTGCGCTACTACCTGGCCGAAGCCGGGCTGAACCCCGACACCGATGTGCAACTGCGCGTAGTGCCACCCGCCGAGATGGTGGCCAACCTGCGGGCGGGCAACATCGACGGCTTCCTGGGCCCCGATCCGTTCAACCAACGCGCGGTGTACGAGGAGGTAGGCTTCATCCACACCCTGACCAAAGACCTGTGGAACGGCCACCCCTGCTGCGCGTTTGGCACCAGCACCGAATTCATCCAAAAGAACCCCAACACGTTTGCTGCGCTGTACCGCGCAGTGCTCACCTCGGCGGCCATGGCGCGCGACCCGAAAAACCGCGAATTAATCGCCAAGGTGATTGCCCCCGCCCAATACCTGAACCAGCCCGAGGCCGTGCTCACCCAGGTGCTGACCGGCAAGTTTGCCGATGGTCTGGGCAATATCAAAACCGTGCCCGACCGCGCTGACTTTGATCCTATGCCGTGGCAAAGCATGGCAGTGTGGATGCTCACGCAAATGCAGCGCTGGGGCTACATCAAGGGTGATGTCAATTACAAACAGATCGCCGAGAAAGTGTTCCTGCTCACCGACGCCAAAAAGCAAATGAAAGCCTTGGGCCAAAAGACGCCAGATGGCGCCTACCCCAAGTTCCAGATCATGGGCAAGGAGTTTGACGCCGACAAGGCCGCCGCCTACGCCGCGGGTTTTGCGATTCGGAAAGTAAGCTGAGATGACTATCTGGCGCTCCCTCAACTTCCGCGCTGCCCTCTTGTCGGCGCTGATTCTGCTGGTCCTCTTGGGTATTTGGTATGCGGCCACAGGCGCTACGGTGGTGGCCAACAGCTCCGCTGGCATGACGGTCGATCAAATCGAGTACGCCAAAATGATGGGCAAGGACCCCGGCACCACCAAGGCGGCCGGCTTCCCCACCCTGGGCCAAATGGGCACCACCATCTGGGGTCATTTGTCGAATCCGTTTTACGACAACGGTCCCAACGACAAGGGCATCGCCATCCAGTTGGCGCACTCGCTAGGTCGGGTGGGTTTGGGTTTTGGGCTGGCCTGTCTGGTGGCCATACCGCTGGGTTTTGTCATTGGCATGTCGCCGCTCTTGCGCCGTGCGTTTGACCCCTTCATTCAGTTGCTCAAGCCCATCAGCCCCTTGGCGTGGATGCCCTTGGCGCTTTACACCATCAAGGACTCGGGCATCAGCGGCATCTTCGTTATCTTCATTTGCTCGGTGTGGCCCATGCTGGTCAACACCGCCTTTGGTGTGGCCTCGGTCAAGCGCGAGTGGCTCAATGTGGCCAGCACCTTGGAGGTAAGCCCCTTGCGTAAAGCCTTTTTGGTGATTCTGCCCGCCGCCGCGCCCACCATCCTCACGGGCATGCGCATCAGCATGGGCATTGCGTGGCTGGTCATCGTGGCCGCCGAAATGCTGGTGGGCGGCACAGGCATTGGCTACTTTGTCTGGAACGAGTGGAACAACCTGTCGCTGACCAACGTGATCTTTGCCATTGTGCTGATCGGTGTGGTGGGCATGCTGCTGGACTTGGCCTTTGGCCAGCTCCAGAAGGCAGTGACGTATGTGGAGTAATTGGGTATGACAGGCTTTCTCAAAATCGAAAAACTGGGCAAGACGTATGTGCCCACCAAACCGGTGTTTGCCGATGTGTCGTTTACCCTGGACCGGGGCGAGTTCGTCTGCATCATTGGCCATTCGGGCTGCGGTAAGACCACCGTGTTGAATGTGCTGGCGGGCCTGGATACCGCCTCCGATGGCCATGTGTTTATGGACGGGCGCGAAGTCTCGGGCCCCAGCCTGGAGCGCGGCGTGGTGTTTCAGAGCCACGCCCTCATGCCCTGGCTCACGGTGCGCCAGAACATTGCTTTTGCCGTGGTGTCGCGTTGGCCCGAATGGACCCGCGCGCAAGTCAATGTGCATGTCGAGAAGTTTGTGCATCTGGTGGGCTTGAGCCCCGCCATTGATAAAAAGCCCAGCCAGCTCTCGGGCGGCATGAAGCAACGCGTGGGCATTGCACGGGCGTTTGCCATCCAGCCCAAGATGTTGTTGCTGGATGAACCTTTTGGTGCATTGGATGCACTGACACGGGGCACGATTCAAGACGAGTTGATGGCCATCGTGCGCGAGACGCAGCAAACCGTGTTCATGATCACGCACGATGTGGACGAGGCCATTTTGTTGGCCGACCGCATTCTGTTGATGAGCAATGGCGACGAGACCGCATCGGGCTACAAGCCGGGCGGCATTGCCGAGGTCGTGGTCAACCCCTTGCCACGCGCTCGCACCCGCGCCACCTTGCACCACATCCCGGGCTATTACGACCTGCGCAACCACATCGTGGACTTTCTTGTCACCCGGGCCAAAGCGCATTGAAAGCCAGGCCTGCGACCAGCCGGCGATTGCCTTGATTGATTACCTTGATTTTTCACCTTAATTTTTCACCTTAATTTTTTATTCCGTCAAACACTAGGAGCCTTGTATGAACCGCCTCGAAGTCACCGAAAAAATCATCAGCACCAAAGTATCTAAGGGCATCAAATGGGACGATGTCGCCAAAAAAGTCGGCCTGTCCAAGGAGTGGGTGACCGCCGGATGCTTGGGCCAAATGACGTTTGACGAAAAGCAGGCCAAGACCATTGGCAAGATTTTTGGGCTGACTGCCGAAGAACAAAAGTGGTTGCAAGTGGTGCCCTACAAGGGCTCGCTGCCTACGCCTGTGCCCACCGATCCGCTGATCTACCGCTGGTATGAAATCGTCAGCGTGTATGGCACCACCATCAAGGAATTGATCCACGAAGAGTTTGGCGACGGCATCATGAGCGCCATCGACTTCAGCATGGACATCGTGCGCCAGCCCGACCCCAAAGGCGACCGGGTGAATGTGGTCTTGTCCGGCAAGTTTTTGCCTTACAAACAGTATTGACCGATGGACACCAAGCCACCTCTGCCGCCCTTCACCCAAGAGACGGCCACCCATAAGGTGCGCATGGCCGAAGATGCTTGGAACTCGCGGGACCCGGCGCGGGTGGTGCAGGTGTACACCGAGGACACCCGCTGGCGCAACCGCGCTGAATTTCCGAGGGGCCGTGCGCAGGTGCAAGAGTTTTTGGCGCGCAAATGGGAGCGCGAGCTGGACTACCGGCTGATTAAAGAGCTCTGGGCGTTTGGTGGGCCGCGCATCGCCGTGCGGTTTGCCTACGAATGGCACGACGGTGCGGGCCAGTGGTACCGCTCTTACGGGAACGAAAACTGGGAGTTCACCGAACAAGGCTTGATGCAACAGCGTTTTGCCAGTATCAACGACTTGCCGATCCGGGTCGATGAGCGCCAATTTTTCTGGCCCTTGGGCCGCCGTCCGGATGACCACCCGAGCTTGAGCGCGCTTGGGCTTTAGGCGCTCGCACTTTAGCTTGCGGCACATGCAGTGGCGGGCTCTAGGCTCGCGCTGCGAAGTTCCAGGGCAAGGCGCCCTTGCGTTGGGCTGGACTTACCACCGCTCAGTGCAGCGTGAGGGGCAAAGACGTGGTTTTGACCCGCACCACCGCAGGCCGCGCTTCATACGGTGCGGGGGCGTGGCCACAGATGGCTGCTGCAATGGCTTTCGCTTGGCGCGCGATGGGCTCGATGTAGCGACTGGCCTCTCCGTTCAGGGTGATGCAGTCGCCCAAAGCGTGGATATGGGCATTGCTGGTGCGCAGCGTTTGCAGTTCAACGGCAATGCCGTTTTTCCAGGTAAGGCCCGCGCCCTGCGCTAAGCGGCCAGGTGTTTGCAAGCCTACGGCTGCTATCACTTGGTCGGCCACAAAGCGCTGGCCACAGGTGGTGGTGACGCGCAGCCGGTGGCCGACTCTTTCTACACTGGCCACGCTCACACCGCCGACAAATTCAATCGGCAAATCTTTCCAGGCCTCTAGCACTTGGCTACCTGCGTTTTGGGTTTGCCAGCGCGCCAGGGGCTCGGTCTGCACATCCACCAAGCGGATACGGTGACCGCCCAAGGCCAGATCGTTGGCCAACTCGCTGCCAATTAATCCCGCCCCAACAATCAGCACATCCTTGGGGCTGTTACCCAGCGCCTGGCGCAGTTGCAAATATGCACCGAGGTGGTTAACCCGCCAACACAGGGCGGCAGGTAGCGCAGTAGGCAGCGTGGCGCGGGCGCCATGGGCCAACACCAGGTGGTCGTAGCGCAGCGTGCCGCGGGTGGTGCGCAACTGCCGGGTCTCGGTGCAAATGCGGATGGCGTGGGTGTGGGGCATGAGACGCACATGCAAGCGCAGCGCGGCTGCCTGGCCGGTTTCCTTGACGAGTTGGTCGGTGGCCAAAGCGCGCGCCATGGCCACCGACAAAAGCGGTTTGTCGTACACATCCCCCGCGCACACCGTCACCAGGGTGATGGGCAATTGGGCATTGCCTGCGCGCAGCGCCTGCGCCGTCTGCCAGCCCGCACGACCCGCACCGACGATGACCACACCGGGTACGGTGCGCGAACCATGGGCCACCTGCGCTGAGCCCGCCGCTTGGCTGCGCAGCGCCTCCATACTGGGCGCTTCGTACAACGAGAAATCCGATTTACCCACGCCGCACAGCGGGCAGTACCAGTCATCGGGAATATCGGCATAGCGCGTGCCCGCCGCCAATCCGCTGTCGGGGTCACCCTCGGCCTCGTTGTAGATGTAGCCGCAGGCATGGCAAATGTATTGCTGAAATTCAGCCACCACGGCATCCAGCACGGTGGCACTCACGGCAGCACCTTCACACTGCGCAGGGTTGAAATCATGCCGGCATTTCCTCAGCGCTCAGGCGGGCAATTTCTTTGCGCAGGTGTTTGATGGCGGGCGTGACGATGGCCACAAAATGCGATTCACGCACCCGCCGCTGCACCTCAGAGCTCAGCAGGTAGCCGCGCGCACCCTGGTGCATCAGGGCGGACTGCGCGGCCCGCAGGCACAGTTCAGACGTATGGGCGCGCACGTCCAGCACGTCGATCAAATAGTCGGTCGATATGTCAAACGGCGTGGCGGCGAGCACCATAATGCGCGCCGTTAAAGCATCCAATTCGGCCTGCAGGGTGTCCGGCCGGTCATCCAGAAACTGGTTCACATGGCCCAGTTGCGCCTCGACCGCCCAGATGGAATCGATAGCGCCCTGCGTTACGCCCAAGCCCCAGCCGCACTGCAGCAAGACAAAGGCCGCGCGGATGCGGGCAATGGTGGGTTTGGCCGGGTCTGCGATGAGGGCGTCAGGCCCGACAAAATGGTTGTCTAGCTTCAAGGCATAGGTGCTGGTGCCCTCCATGCCCGAGAAGCTGGGGCATTCGCGTAGCTCTACACCCGGTGCATCGCAGCGCAACAGAAACATCACTTCGCGCGTGGCGGGCACGGCACCTGCAGGTGCGGCGGCCTTTGTATCTTCGACCACGGCGGCAATCGCGCCGCAGTAGTGGCTGAGTCCCAAATTACTCACCCACGGCAGGCTACCGCTCACCCGGTAACCACCCTCCACCGGCGTGGCCTTGAGCAGCAGGCTTTCAATCTGCGCGTAACTCTTCATGGGGTTAGACAGCGCGGTACCGCCCAAGGTCTGCCCGCTGATGTGTTGCTGCAATGCGTGGCCCATAAGAGCTGGGTTGCCCGACTCCTGCAGATACAAGCCACACACAGCATGGCACCACATCATGAAGCCGGTGGAGCCGCACACCCGCGACGCCTCGGCCATGGCGCGTAGGCCCAGTCCATAGTCAGCCGGCCCCACAGCGGTAGCTAGGTGCGCACTCATGCCACCCACACCCGCAAGCTGTTGCAATACGGCCCGCGGGTAGTGGCCCTCGCGGTCAATGGCCTGCACCACCTGCGCCAAGGGCCCCTGCGCGATGGTGCGCACGGCGGACAGCAGTGCATCGCCCCGGGTGGGCGCTTCGAGGGTAAGTGCACGGGGCAGGTCGGCAGGGTGCATGGTGCGTCCTCAATCGGCCAGGCCGATGCTGAAGGGAATCGGGTTGCGCAGGCTATTAGCCACCGGGGAGTAGGTGCTGGCGTGCTGCACGATCTCGTCCAGCACTTCGCGCGGCGCATCGCCCTCCACCAGCACTTTCACGCGGATGGCCTGAAAGCCCATTTCGGGTGCGGTTTTCTCTAGTGCGCCACCGGCTCCCCAGGCCGCCGGGTTGCCAATGTCACCCTCCAAGAAAACTTCGAGCTTAGAGAGTGTCACCTGCTTCCAGGTGGCAACCGCCGTAATGCCCACCGCCAAGCACCCCCCCAGGCCCGACAGCACAATCTCACCCGGTGCCGGGGCGGTGTCTTGGCCAAACAGGTGCAGAGGCTCATCGACCACCACCGGGGCGTGCTTGCCCACGGTGCTCAGCGATCGGTATTGCCCCTCCATCACGGTGTGAACCTTGTTGGTTCCGCGTGACGCGGGGTTGTTGCGGCCCTTTTCGGCAAAGGCCAGCAAGCCGTCCCGATCAATTGGGCGCAGGTAAGCTTTGACGGTTTGTACGGGGGCTTGCAGTTCGGCGGTGGTCATGGATTTTCCTTGGGTGACAACAGGTGGGATCGATGCGGTTTAATCCGCCATGGCAGGCTCTGGGCGCATTGCCTGCACGGTGGGCAGGCCACTTTCGATGGGCAAAGAGTCATCGCGCGACTACTCATTCCACGAGCCGAAGTACATACGCACATCCTTAAAGCCCGCCTGCTTCAGTGCCAGGAAAGAGTTGGATGCCCGTGCGCCTTTGAAGCAATACAGGAACACCGTGTCGCTGGGGGCGATGCCTTGGCTTGCGCACTCCGCGCGCACTTCGTCGGGCGACTTGAACACCGGGCCCTGGGCCGAAGGCTTCATGAAGCGGTACCACTCCACCCATTTGGCGCCCGGCAGGCGACCCTTGCGCGGCGCAAAGTCTTTGCCGTAGGGGGATGAACTGTCACCAATCCACTCGTCCACATCGCGCACGTCCAGCAGCACGGTGTCGGTGCCCAGGGCCGCGGCCACATCGTCCTTGGTGAGCATGACATCGGTCATCTTCAGGTGGGTGGGGAAGGTGGCGGGCACGGGCGTGACCACGTCGGTGGACGCGGGCATGCCGGCAGCCGTCCAGGCAGAAAAGCCACCGTTGAGCACTTTGACCTTGGGGTAACCCAGCCAGGTGAGCAGGTAGTAGCCACGGCAAGACTGGCCGTAGCCGCTGTTCATGGCGTCTTCGTAAAACACCGCAGTCTCTGCGCCCGACAGGCCAATAGCCCCCAGGTGCGCGGCAAAGGTGGCTTTGAGCTCCTGCAAACCTTCCGGGGTGGAGGTAGCCAGGTAAGTGAAGGTTTCGCGCAAGTTCACCGCGCCAGGGATATGGCCCTTGGCGTAGGTGTCAGCATCGCGGGTGTCGATGATGACCACGGGCTCGCTGGCTTGCAGGGCTGCAAGTTGGGCGGGGGAAATCAGGATGGCGGAATCAGCAACGGTGCTCATGAAGATCCTCTCAAGCGGTTAAGGGTGGTGTGACAAGACTCCTTTTGCAACAGGCATGCCAGCAGCTTTGCTTTTAGTTTCTTATGCACAAAATAGTTCTGTGTCCGGCGTTTTTATTGACTTTAATGCTATGTATTTTGTAGCAATTAAAAAGTGGGACTGGCGCTGAACGTGGCGATAGCTACTGCGCGTGTTGCCAAAGTGTTGACACAATGTCAACACCACAGCCGCGCACTTACAACAGGCCCGCCTTGCGCAAGCGGTAGCCAAATTGGCGCAGCGTCAGGCCCAGGCTTTGCGCCGCGCGGGACTGGTTGCCGTCATGCTGCGCCAAAGCCGTTTGCAAGGCCAATGCGGTGTGTGACCCGGCGGAACCGTATTCGCGCACCAGGGCTGTAGGCCGGGGGTGTTGTGGCGCTTGCGCAGCTTGCGCAGCTTGCGCAGCTTGCGCGATTGGGGTTTTGTGCGCCTCGGGGGTGGGGCTAGGCAAAAACCGGTCCAACGCCTGCGCCGACACCAGGCTGCTATCGGTCAGCAGCACCAGGCGCTCGATCACATTGCCCAGCTCGCGGATATTGCCCGGCCAGTCTTGGCTCTCCAGACGTTGCAACGCGGCGGGCGACAGGTGGACGTTGCGCTGGTTAGCCTGGTTGGCACGGTTCACAAAGTAAATCGCCAGCGTGCGAATGTCTTCACGCCGCTCGCGCAGGCTGGGTAACCGGATGGGAATGACATTAAGGCGGTAAAACAAGTCGCGGCGAAACGTGCCGCGCGCCACCTCGGCTTCCAGATCGCGGTGGGTAGCAGCCACCAGCCGCACATCGACGCGGATTTCACGCTTACCGCCCAGGCGCACCACGGTGCCCTCTTGCAGGGTGCGCAACAGCTTGGTCTGCATGGCCAGGGGCATGTCGCCAATTTCATCCAGAAAAATCGTGCCCCGGTCGGCCTGCTCGAACCAGCCGGCGCGGGCGCTGCTAGCGCCGGTAAAGGCGCCCCGCTCGTAACCAAACAGCTCGGATTCAAACAAAGTGTCTGGAATCGCCGCGCAGTTCACCTTGATGAAAGGCGCATCCCGGCGCTGGCTCGACAAATGCACCGCCCGCGCAAACAGCTCTTTGCCAGTGCCTGATTCACCCAGCAGCAGCACGCTGGCCTGGGCCTGCGAGACCCGCTCCAGCTCGCCCAGTGCCTGCAAGAGTGCGGGCGAGGTACCCATGATGCCGTAGCGCACGGCGGCGGCATCCAGGGCGTGGATGAGCTGGGCGTTGCGGGTCTCCAGTGCGCGGGTTTTTTCCTGCATCAGGTCTTGCAGTTGCAAGATTTGGCCCGCCAGCGTGGCCAAAATTTTGAGCAGGGCCATGTCGTCGTTGACATGGCGCATGCGGCTGCGGATACGGTGGCAGGCCAGCACGCCCACCGTGCGGTGGTTGACCTCTATGGGTAAGGCCATGAAAGCCACGGTCTCTTGGGGCAATTGGTCGCGCGCCACGCACCGGGCCAAAAAGAGCGGCTCGGCATCAATATCTTGCACCAACATGGGCTGGCCGCCGGCCAGCACCCGCCCGGTAATGCCCTCCCCCTTGCGGTAAACGCCACGCGCCATCTCCGCCCGGGTGAGTCCATAGGCGTAGCAGATACGGGCGCGGTTGCCCGGCACCGCCTCGTGTGGCGCAGCCCGATCGTCAGGCTTACCTGAGTCGCCAGGGTCCCCCCAGTCCGTGAGCACGATCCGACCCCGGTTGAGCCCCAGCAACTCCGACATCAAATGCAGCATCTCGCGCATCACCACGCCCGGGGCCAGACTTTTGCCAATCAGGCGCATGACTTCGCGCATCAGCAGCAGCTCTTGGGCGCGCCACTGCGTGTCGGTCGCTGTGGCAGGGTCCGCGCAGGGGGCTGTTGGCGTCAGGGCGGTGGTCATTCCACCCGACAAGCAAGAAGCTGGCCGCGTTCGGCGGACATTGCCCTAGACTGTAGGCCGACCCCGACCACCCACCTGCTGCCACCCAACCCACGCGCCCATGGACTTCAAACCGCTCATCACCCTGTTGGCCATCGTGAACCCGCTGGCTATCGTGCCATTTTTCATCCACTACACCGAAGGCTTTACCGAGGCCCAGCGCCGCCACACCATCCGTGTGTCCGCCTTGAGCTGCTTTGTGGTGATCGCAGTCAGCGCGCTGGCCGGATTGCACATTCTGGATTTCTTTGGCATCTCGCTGGCCAGCTTTCAGGTGGGGGGTGGCATGCTGCTGCTCACATCGGCGCTGAATATGCTCAACGCCCAGCCCGCCGAGGCCAAGACCAACACCCACGAGATGGAAGACGGTGCCGAGAAAGCCGCCCGCGGGGCCAGCATTGCGGTGGTGCCGCTGACCATACCTTTACTCACCGGCCCGGCCACCATGTCCACGGTGGTTATTTATGCCGAGAAGGCCAAGACCTTCTTTCAGCTCGGAACGCTAGTGGGCTACGGCGTGGTGATTGCTCTGGCCACGGCGCTGTGCTTTGCGCTGGCCAAACCCATTGCCCGCGTGTTGGGCAAAACGGGCATCAATGTGATGACACGCTTGATGGGGCTGATTCTGGCGGCGCTGGCCGTCGAGGTGATGTCGGACGGGCTCACCAAATTGTTCCCGGTGCTGCTGGGACGATGAGCGCTATCCGCCTAGACATGCCAGCCCCCAGCGGCGATGCGCTCAAAGCGGCGCGTGTAGCAGTGGGCCTGAGCCAAGTGGAAGCCGCCCAACTGATGGGTTACCCCGTGCAAGCCGGCAGCCGCGGGGGCCTGCAATCGCGCACCTGGCAGGCACTAGAGAGCACCACCGACCCGCGCAATATGCCGGGGCCGGTGTTTGCCATGTTTTTGCTCATGACTGACCAACACGCTGATTTTTGCCTCCAGCCGAAGTTGCGACCCACGTAAAAAAGCCCCTTGGTAGGGGCTTTTCAGTCACTGGCCGGGCTACAGACCCCAGCTTATCGGCCAGACCAAGATGCTGTTTAAGCCTTCTTGGCGTAGGCGGTACACCAGCCTTTAGCCGCCACGCTTTTGCCAGCAAACAGCGGGCAACCACCGGTGGCGTCGCTGGCTTTACCTTGGAACAATGCGCAGTTGCCGCAGATTTGACCAGCAGCGTACTTGGGGTATTTCTTGGTGTCGGTTTTAGTGCCATCCGCCTTGTAACCCAGCGCTACTGCCTGTGGGTCTGTGTCGGTCAGCGCCGCTTGGGCAAAGGCTGCGTGGGGCAGTGCGACGCACGCCAAGGCGCCAGCCCCAGTCAAAGATTGAATCACAAAGGTTCTGCGGGAAGTGGTCATGGTGTGTTTCTCGTGGGGTGGGGCTGAAGCCCCAGAACGCCAATATAGGCTGGCGCAAGTGTATTCCTGCACAAAAGTTGACGGGTTTGCGCAAGTATTACCTGCGCGGGCACACTGAAGTTATCGTTGCTAGCAATGACTTAGGCAGTAACTGCAGAACATAATTTTTGAAAGTAACAGCAGCGGTTCGATTGGCCGCTGTACGCACCGATTGAACGTAGAAATAACCACGCCACAGGCTGCGTGTTGGTTGCCATGTTACGCAGCTTGAGGCCAATTGATCTGCACTTTGCGGCTATTGGCAAGGCAATCGCGCAGGTACAAATTGATGAGACTCTGATACGGCACACCAGCTTCATCTGCCATACCTTTGAAATACTGCACAACGTCTTCAGACAGACGCATCGTTACAGGCTTTTTTAGCTTAGATGCGTAGGGATTTTTGCGCGACTTCAGTTTAGAGAGATCGTATTCAGCTTTCATGTGTGTACACCTCGATAAAACGCGCTTTCACGCTTGGTTGCTTTACGTGCGGAGATGATTCGAATAGTCGCACCGTGGTCTCGTTCGTAATGGCAGACGATGCGTAACTTTGCGCCAGAACTCATACCCAACATCCATCAGTCCGTGGCCGCGAAATGATTCGTGGCTCACAACAAACCGCCAACCCGTTGGCTTTTAAGAGCAAATCGGCACCGTTGCGACACAATTAAGGCCGCCGCCACTCCAACTTTGGCAACCTAAAAACACCGTACTCACGAGCACACCAGCAGAGCCTAGTCAGGCCGGTCCAGCTTGGTCGATAGCAATATCGTCGAGAAGGTATCCACCACGCCCTTGACCCCGCGAATGCGGTCGATCAGGGCGTCTAGTTCTTCGGTGTGGTCGGTCACCACCAGGGCGCACAGGTCGTAGCGGCCGCTGGTGGCCCAGAGTTTCACAATCTCAAAGCGCTTGGACAGCGCCCGCACCACATCGGGCTCTGAGCGTGAGGTGACCGACACCATCACCATGGCACGAATGCGCGGCCCCTGGCGCGGGTGCGACACGCCTACCGTGTAGCCGGTAATGACGCCCGCCGACTCCATCGCCGACATGCGGGCTTGCACGGTGCTGCGTGTCACCCCCAGGCCCAGGGCCATCTTCACCACGGGCAGGCGGGCATTGACGCGCAGCATTTCCAAAATGTGTTGGTCTAAGTCATCCAGGCGCAGGCTGGGTGGTGACGTGGGTGGGGTGGTGCGGGGGGTAGCGGTGGTCATGGCGCACATTTTGTCATTTCATTAATCAAAATGACTAAATAATACTTTTTGATTTAAGCATTTTGTATATTTCCATTGAAGCGCGGGTGCCGCACACTCGGGGCGCCCTTTCCTCTATTTGCTCCATTGCCCATGCCCAAACCCGTATCGCACATTCTGCTAGTGACCGACGACAAGCACTGGACCAAGCCCGCCTGCAACGGCCTGAATGCGGCGGCCCGCGCGCTGGACAATCCGCTGGGGATTCAATTTGTGGCCGTGACCGATGCCGCACAGGCCATGCGCTCAGTAGCGCAAGATGGTGATGTGCAAGCAGTGCTCATCGATGCGGCACTGGGTCAAGGCACAGCGGCGGGGCAAGACGCGCGCAGCTTGGTGCGCGCGGTGCGTAGCACCCGCCCCGAGCTGGATATATACCTGCTGGTGCAAGGCAACCGCGACGAGGCCCAATTGGCGCATTGGCTAGGTGAACCCCTCACCGGGCACTTTCACTGGCAAGAGAGTGACTACCGCGGCTGGTTCCGCATCTTGCATGCGCAACTCATCCAGCGCGCACGCACCCCGTTTTACGACGCCCTGAAAGCCTATGTGGCGATGGCTAAGGATGCCTGGCACACGCCCGGGCACTCAGGCGGCGACTCGCTGCGTGCGAGCCCCTGGGCCGGGGATTTTCATGACTTCATGGGCGAGCACGCGTTCAGGGCCGACTTGTCGGTGTCGGTCGATCAGCTCGACTCTTTGCTCGACCCCAAGGCGGTGTTGCTGGAGTCGCAAGCCATGGCAGCCAAAGCCTTTGGCGCTAACCGCACCTTCTTTGCCACCAATGGCACGTCTACGGCCAACAAGGTGATTTTTCAAACCCTGCTGACCCCAGGTGACAAGCTGCTCTTGGATCGCAATTGCCACAAGTCGGTGCATCACGGCGTGGTGCTTTCGGGCGCCTTGCCGGTGTATTTGGATAGCTCGATCAACCCCGAGTTTGGTATCTTTGGCCCGGTGCCCAAAGCCACGCTCTTGCAGGCCATGGAGGAGCACCCTAACGCCAAAGCACTGGTGCTGACATCGTGCACCTACGACGGCCTGTGCTACGACCTCAAACCGATCATCGCCAAGGCGCACGCCAAGGGCATCAAGGTGATCATTGACGAGGCTTGGTTTGGCCATGCGCGCTTTCACCCCGCATTTAGACCTACGGCGCTGGAGTGCGGGGCCGACTACGCCACGCAGAGCACGCACAAGGTGTTGTCGGCGTTTTCACAGGCCAGCATGATCCATGTGAACGACCCGGAGTTTGACGAGCACGCCTTCCGCGAAAACTTCAACATGCATGCCTCTACCAGCCCGCAGTACAGCATGATTGCCAGCCTGGACGTGGGCCGCCGCCAAGCCAGCATGGAGGGCTACAAATTGCTAGCCCGCAGCCTGGAGATTTGCAACGACCTGCGCGCAGGCATCAACGCCACCAAGGTGTTTCGGGCCCTGACCTTGAAAGAACTCTTACCTGCCAGTGTGCGCAAAGACGGTGTGCGCCTGGATCCCACCAAGCTCACCATCGACATCAGCGGCTGCGGGCTGACCGCGCAAGATTTTCAAGCCGAGTTGTTTGAGAAATTCCATGTGCAGGTGGAGAAATCGACCTTCAACACCGTGACCTTGCTGGTAACGATAGGCACCACCCGCAGCAAGGCCGCGCGCCTGCTCGACGCACTGCAGCGCATGGCCCAGGCGCACCACACACCGCCCAAGCGCGTGCGCCGCACACCAGCCCTGGCGGGCTTCACCACCTTGGCCGTCTTGCCACGCGATGCCTACTACGCACATGGCGAACTGATGCCCCTGCTGGACGATGACGACCGCCCCAACGCGGCCCTGCTGGGGCGGGTCTCTGCCGACCAAATCGTGCCCTACCCGCCCGGCATTCCGGCGCTGGTGCCGGGCCAGCGCATCACGCACGAGGTGTTGAAGTTTTTGCTCGACCTGATGAAAGCCCACCGGCGCACCGACATGCACGGCATGGTGTTTGAGGGCGATGTGCCCTGCATGCGGGTGCTGACGCAGGCTGAGACCAAGAAGCTCAGCCTGCGTTGATTCGCACCCATCAGTGCGCGAGCGACGCGTTGCGCGCGGGCCGCGGGTCACACTTGGGGAGGGTGACAACGAAGCAAGTGCCTTGCGCCTGGGTGTAGTCCACGCGGATGCTGCCGCCCAAACCTTGGGTCACGATACTGTGCACGATGGACAGGCCCAGGCCTGTACCGCCGCGGCCCATGCGCGTGGTGAAAAACGGATCAAAGATACGGCTACGAATAGCCTCGGGGATGCCGCGGCCGTTGTCACAGATGAACAAGCTGACCTCGTCACCCTGCTCTTGCGCCTGTACCACCACGCGGCATCCGGTCTGGCCGGCGGTAGGCTCGTCAAAGGCGTGCACTTTGGCATTTGTCACCAAGTTAGAAAGCACCTGGGCCAACAGACCCGGGTAGCTGTCCATGGCGATGCCAGCGGGCACTTCGGACTCCAACGCGATCGCAGTACCGCGCAGACCGGGTCGCAGTATGGCGAGTATCTCGTCCAGACTGGTACGCAGATCAAACGGGCGACGTTGCTCGGACTGCTGGTCCGCGGCCACTTGTTTGAAGCTGGCGATCAAGTGCCCGGCCTGGCGTAAAGCGCGCTCCAGCACCACGCAAGCCTCGGCACTGTCCCGCAAAAAGTCGGCCAGCTCTGAGCGCTTGAGTTGCTCGGCCTGCATGGTGCGGTGCATGCGCCGCGTGTGATCCGCCAGAGTGCTGCCGATGGTCAGCGCATTGCCAATGGGCGTATTGAGTTCGTGGGCCACGCCCGCCACCATGCGCCCCAGCGAGGCCAGTTTTTCGCCCTGCACCAATTCATTTTGCGTGCGCTGCAGGGTCACCATCGCGTCCTTGAGTTCTGCATTGGCCGCCTCCAAGTCATACGTGCGTTTGGTCACGCGGCCTTCCAGCGCGTGGTTCAGCGCCTGCAGCGCATCCTCGCGCTCGCGCAATTTTTCGGTCATGTGGCGGAAATTGCCCGCCAACTGGGCGAGCTCAGCCTGGCCCTCTACATTCAGATCCACATGCAAATTGCCATCGGCCAGGGCCTGCGTGGCTTCACTGAGTGTCTTCAGGGGGGCGGATACGGTGCGTCGGATGATCCAGGTCAGCAAACTGAGCTCCAGCGCCAACCCCAACAAACCGACCAGCAAGATCAGGCGCGCCACCGCCAGCCCGCGCGCTTCCAGCAAGGCTTTGGGATAGACCGTCACCCATATCCAATCTGGGCCATGAATGCGGGCCAAGCCATAGTACAAGTTGCCATCCGCGCTGGGCACCACCATCGCAGTCTTGTCCGCCATCCAGGCGTGCAGGGCGACGTCACTCAACACCGCGTCATCCAGGCCTGGGATTTGCAACTTGCCCCCGGCTCTGCGAATCTTCACCATCCATTGCGGATGCGCCAAAAGGTGGCCCTGGGCATCCAACAGCATGTTGTAGGTGCCGGGGGCAGCCTGCTCGTTGATACGCTCTATCGTGGCATCAATGGCAATGTCCTGGGAGGCCAAGCCCAACCAGCGGCCGGCGTCCACAGGGGTGATGATGGACGTCACCCAGGCCAGCGACTTGTCGTCAAAATACACGTCCGTCCACTGACTCTTTCGCGTCGGGTTTTTCTCGGGCGTCGCGTTTTGTGCTGCGGGGAATTGCCGTGTGTCGATGTCGGGGCCCGCCTCGCGCCCCCAGTTCACCGTCGGCGAAAAGACGATGATGGCATTGCCCGGCAGATCGATATACGCAGAAAAGTACCGCTGAGTCAGGACCGGGCCCCACTCGCGTAAAAGCTCAAACGCCACCAACACTTGGCGCCGTAACTCCGGCCCCACGGGCACGTCATTGCGCAAGTAGAGCGAGGGCACGTGCTTTGCGTCTTCGTGCTCTGGCCGCACACGGATCACTCCGTCCGCTTCTTGAGAAAACCAGGCATCAAACTCGGCGCGCGGGTCCAGATCACCCCGCGCCCGCAGGCGGCGCACGTACTCGTCGCGCAGGGCCTCGGTGTTGCTTTGGGCTACCCCAAAGTCTACGGATTCGTAAGTCACCTTGGCCTGCACAGAGGCGCGCAGATTGCCCACCGCCTCTTCGCGCAAGGCTTCGACGGTGTAGCGGTAGCTAAGCCAGGTCACTGCCACAATGACCAACGCAATAATGGCTCCGATTTGCCACTGGATGCGCCGCGCCAGCGTAGGGCTGGGCCAGCGGGGTGGAGTGCGCAAAACGGGCATAGTTCCCCTTTATACCGCCTGCAGCTAAAACAATTTGGAGACACCATGGACACAACCCAAAGCTTTCCCCTTTCCACCGCTGAACTATCCGTCGAAGTCCGCGGCCCGGTGTTGTGGCTCACCATCACCCGCGAAGAGCGGCGCAACGCCATGAGCCACGGCGTACTGGCCAGCCTGGCGCAGGCCATTGGGGCAGCGCAGACGCAGCGCAGCGTGCGCGCCATCGTGCTGACGGGCGCGGGCAGCAAAGCCTTTTGTGCGGGTGCCGACTTGCAATCGGCCAACGCGTTCACCACCGACTACTCAGAGCCGCACGGCCATCTGGCGCAACTGCTGCGTGCCGTCAAAGCCAGCACGGTGCCGCTCATTGCCCGCGTCAATGGCGCCTGTATGGCCGGGGGCATGGGACTGATGAGCATGTGCGATATGGCGGTAGCCGCGCCGCATGCGGTGTTTGGCCTGCCGGAGGTGAAGGTGGGCGTGTTCCCGGCCCAGGTGCTGAGCGTGCTGCAGCACCTGATACCGCGGCGCAAGCTGGTGGAGATGTGCCTCACAGGAGAACCCATCACAGCAGCGCAGGCGTTGGAGTACGGCTTGGTGAACTACGTAAGCGATAGCGGCGAACAGGGCCAAGACTTGGACACCAAGCTGCAGTGGCTGCTGGACCGCATGCTGGACAAATCCCCTGCCGCCATTCGCCGCGGCCTCTACACGCTGAAGAAGGTGGAAACCATGGCGTTTGAAGAAAGCATGGCGTTTACGGAAAGCCAGATTGCCCTGTTTACGCTAACCGAGGATGCCAAGGAGGGGCAAAAGGCATTCCAGGAGAAACGCAAGCCCGTGTGGAAGGGGCAGTGAGGGCGATGCCGGTACGGGCACAACGCAGTCTCCCATTTGCTATATTTTTGATAGCTAACTTAGTAATAAATACGCCGGCCAGAGGCCTAAAGCATCCCGTTTTTAGGCGCTTTTCAAAACATTGACCTCCCCGGCGATGGCGCTACACTGTGCCCAAAACAGTGTTGTCCATCTCCTGGAAAGTTCGATGTACACCCTAATTAAAATGACCGTTGGAACGACAGCTCGCGCTTGGGCGCTGGGCTTGGGGCTGCTTGCCCTGCTACCTTGTCAGGCCTCCCTTGCGCTGGGCGTTACGCAAACCCCAGCACCCGCCGTGGCCTGCCAAAAATTGGTGGCCACGGGCAACCCCGAATACTCGCCCTACCTTTGGCGCGATGCGCAAGACGACAGCAGACTGATTGGCGCCAATGCGGATTTGATGCAATTGTTGTCCAAAGAGATTGGCATTCCCATTGAAGTGAAATACGCCGGGCCCTGGTCCCGCGTGCAAGAGCTGGCGCGCAACGGCAAGGTAGACCTGATCGCGGGGGCCTTCTTCACCAGCGCGCGGCTGGATTACATGGATTATTTTTACCCGGCGTTTCGCAGCACCCGCACCGTCGTCTGGACCCACCCGACCAGCAGCTTTAACTTTCGCACCTGGAGCGACTTGCGCGAGCGCAAAGGACTGACGGTGCTGAACAACAGTTTTGGCGAAGAATTTGACGCTTACGCCAAGAAGTCGCTCAACATTGCCGCAGTGCCCACGCTGGAACAGGCATTGCAAATGCTGGTGTTGGCACGCACCGATTACCTCATTTACGAAGAAGACCCCGGCCTGGCTTTTGCCGCCAAGCTCAACATCAGTGGGCTCAAAATTTCGCCAGTGGCGGTGAGCACCGAAAGCTTGCACCTGACGATGTCACACAAGTCCGAGTGCAATACCGGTGAATTGCGCAGCCGCATTGCCAAGGCCATGCTGAAGCTGACCAAAGACAATGTGATGAAGGCATTGGTAGAGACCAATATTGCGCTTTGGCGCAAACAAAACCGCGGTTAAGCCGCACTGCGGGTGCGAGTCCCGTAGCTGTCAGGCCAGTGCCAAGACGGGTCTGCATAATGCCGCCATGTCTGACACTACTTTTGACTACATCATCATCGGCGCTGGTACTGCGGGTTGCCTGTTGGCTAACCGACTGAGTGCCGACGCCAGCCAGCGCGTGCTACTCATCGAAGCGGGGCGCAAGGACGACTACCACTGGATTCATATCCCGGTCGGCTACCTGTATTGCATAGGTAACCCGCGCACCGATTGGCTCTACCAAACCGAAGCCGAGCCTGGCCTCAATGGGCGTGCGCTGGGCTACCCACGTGGCAAGACGCTGGGCGGCTGTAGCAGCATCAACGGCATGATCTATATGCGCGGCCAGGCCCGCGATTACGACGGCTGGGCGCAACTGGTGGGCGATGCCAGTTGGACCTGGGATCAATCTCTGCCCTACTTCCAATTGCACGAAGACCACTACAAAGGTGCCAGCAGCTTTCACGGTGCCAGAGGCACAGCGCCCACACTCATGCAAGACAACGGCACGGCCTACCGCAAGTTATTGCGCCACCGCAATGCGGGCGGCGAATGGCGCATAGAAAAGCAGCGCCTGCGCTGGGATGTGCTGGACTCCTTTGCCCAGGCGGCAGTGCAGGCAGGTATTCCGGCCACGGATGACTTCAACCGCGGCAACAACGAGGGCGTGGGCTACTTTGAGGTGAACCAGAAAGCCGGTTGGCGTTGGAACACTGCAAAAGCCTTTTTACGCCCCACCTGCTACGGCCGACCCAACTTTGAGCTGTGGACCAGCGCGCAAGTGGCCAAGCTGACGCTGGCACCCAATGACGCTGCAGCAACTGCCAGCACGTCCGCGGGATCTGCCCCGCGCCCGCTGCGCTGTACCGGTGCCGAGGTGTGGGACGGAAACAGCATGGTGCAAGTCACCGCGCGCAAAGAGGTGATTCTGTGTGCGGGCGCTGTCGGCTCGCCGCAAATTCTGCAGCTCTCGGGCTTAGGCCCCGCAGAGCGCTTGCAAACCCTGGGTATTACCGTGCAGCGCGACCTGCCAGGCGTGGGCGAGAACCTGCAAGACCATTTGCAAATCCGCGCGGTGTTCAAGTTGAAGCAGGCCGTCACGCTCAACACCCAAGCCAATTCGTGGCTGGGCAAAGCCAAGATGGGCCTGGAATATGTTTTCAAGCAAAGTGGCCCGATGAGCATGGCGCCGAGCCAACTGGGCGCATTTACCCGCAGCGATCCCGCGCAGCCGCATGCCAACTTGGAGTACCACGTGCAGCCGCTGAGCCTGGAGGCATTTGGCCAGCCACTGCACAGCTTTGACGCCATGACCGCCAGCGTGTGCAACCTGAATCCCACCAGCCGCGGTAGCGTGCATCTGAAAACTGCGATGTTCTCCGATGCACCGGCCATTGCACCCAATTACCTGAGTACGCCAGAGGACCGCAAGATTGCAGCCGACTCCTTGCGCATTACGCGCAACATCATGGCCCAGCCGGCGATGCAAAAATACCAACCCACCGAATACAAGCCCGGCACGCAATTTCAAACCGATGCAGAACTGGCGCAATTGGCAGGCGATATTGCCACCACCATTTTTCATCCCGTGGGCACCACCAAAATGGGCCGCCACGACGACGCCATGGCGGTGGTCGATGCGCGCCTCAAGGTGCACGGCGTAGCGGGCTTGCGCGTGGTGGATGCTGGCGTGATGCCACTAATCACCAGTGGCAACACCAACTCGCCTACGCTGATGATTGCCGAGAAGGCCGCGCAATGGATTTCAGAGGGCAGCTAGCAATCTGCGCGCTCCACAACGGCACGCGCTGCAAGCGATGAAGGGTAAGTCCGGATACCACAGCGCACGCCGCTCAGCTACATTGCAATGACTTTACGCAAAGCGGCAACTGCGGTGCGACTGAAGCGAGAGCCGAGGAGACGGCAACAAAAAAAATAACAACCCCATCCTTCTAGAGAAGGGGTCTCAAAAAGCACCGGTGTTCCCGGTGCTTTTTTTTATGCCTGCAGCATGTGTGCAATCTCATCCTTGATCTTCAGACGCTTCTTTTTTTCAATCTCCAGCGCCTCATCGGTGATGCTGCCCACACCGCCTTCGTAGGTGGCGATACGGTGGTTCAAGCTGTCGTACTGCTCGAAGAGTTTGGCGAAGTGGGCGTTGTGGGCTCGGAGGGCGTGGATCTTGTCTTTGAGCTGCGGAAATTCAGTGACGATGTCGTGTTTGAGCAGGTCCATGGGTTCCTTGGTGTGAAAGTAGGGATCGAAAATTGGACACCTCAGTATGGCCCAGGCAACCCGCTGCATCAACGTGCCAGCGCACCGACGGTAGGGCCTCTTTTGGTCACAGTTACAAGCCTTTTAGCCCTCGGGCCCGGACAAAATATGACATTGCAGCTATGCAATTGATAGCAAAAATATCGGCGTGACGGGTGCGACAATTCGCCCATGGAACTTCTCCTCGCCTCCATCGCATCCCTGCTGGCCGGTTGCATTGACGCCATTGTCGGCGGCGGCGGGTTGATTCTGGTGCCGGCCTTGTTCGCGATTTTTCCCACCACACACCCGGCCACATTGTTTGGCACCAACAAGGGCGCTGCGGTGTGGGGCACCGGCATTGCCACCTTGCAATACGCGCGGCGCGTCACGCTGCCTTGGCGGGCCTTGGGCCCGGCAGCGGCGGCAGGCTTCATCGGCTCGCTGGCGGGTGCCTGGCTAGTGACGGTGGTGTCACCCGATTTTCTGCGCAAGGCGCTACCCGTCATCTTGCTGTTGGTGTTGGGTTACACGCTGGCCAAGAAAGAGCTGGGGCGTACCCACACGCCTCGGTTTTCAGGGCGGCGCGAGGCGCTAGCTGCCAGCGGCATTGGCGCAGTGATCGGGTTTTATGACGGATTCTTTGGGCCCGGCACAGGCAGCTTTTTTGTGTTTCTTTTTGTGCGCTGGCTGGGTTATGACTTCTTGCACGCCTCCGCCGGTGCCAAGCTGCTCAACACAGCGACCAACCTGGCAGCACTGCTGCTTTTCACGCTGAAGGGCCATGTGTGGTGGCATTTTGCGCTGGTGATGGGGGTGTCCAATGTAGTGGGTAGCCTGGTCGGCACCCACCTGGCGCTCAAGCACGGTACCGGCTTTGTGCGCGGGGTCTTCATTGCCGTGGTTTCAGCGTTGATTTTGAAAACCGGCTATGACGCCTTCGTTCGCTAGCCTGCAGCAGGGTCCGACTAGCGGGGCCAAGGCACCTCGGCAGCCACCCGGGGCTTACCCACCGGAACGGTGGCCATGCCCTTGGTGACAGCCGCCATATCTTCCGCACTGGGGTACTGGCCCGCTAGCAAGTAGTCGAACACCCGGCGAGCAATGGGAGCCGCCGCGGCCGATCCCCAGCCCGCGTTCTCAACAATGACCGCCAAAGCCACGGTGGGTTGGCCCATGGGTGCAAAGCCCACGTACAGCGAATGGTCGCGTTTGCGCTCGTCTGCCTTGACGTCGCTGTATCTTTCGCCCGCTTTGAGTCCGACGGCCTGTGCCGTGCCGGTTTTGCCCGCGCTTTGGTAGGGGGCACCCAGGAATATGGACCGCGACGTTCCCTCCTGCGTCACACCATTCATCGCGTTGTGTATCACTTGAACATCCTCCGGGCGCAAGGGCAGCGGTTCGAGGGCCTCGCTGGCCAGGCGACGTCGTTCGTGCGTGACCACATCCTCAATCTGTTGCACCAGGCGCGGCTTGAAGCGCAAGCCGCCAGACGCGATGGTGGCGTAGGCATTGGCCAACTGCAGCATGGTGAAGTTGTTGTAGCCTTGGCCAATGCCCAGCGAAATAGTCTCACCGGCGTACCATTTCTTTTGCTCCGGACGTTTGAATTTGCGTTTTTTCCATTCGGTAGAGGGCAGATCCCCAGTCACTTCACCCTCCACGTCGATGCCTGTGCGTCGGCCGAGGCCAAAGGGCGCCAACTGGTCGTGGATCACATCCACCCCCATATCGTTTGCCAGGCTGTAGAAGTACACGTTGGACGAGCCGACGATCGCCGTACGCATGTCCTTGGGTCCGGGTCGGTCGGCCTCAGGGCTGCCGAAATTGCGCCCGCCAAAGCTATAAATCAAATTATCCTGAATCACCGTGGTGGGAGAACGCTTGCCCGAGTTGAGCGCCGCCATCGCCATCAGCGGCTTGTAGGTGGAGCCGGGTGGGTAGGTTCCGCGCAGCGCTCTGTTCAGTAAGGGCTTGTCGAGTGATTCATTGAGCATCTGCCAACTGTCCTGGTCGATGCCATCGACAAACAAGTTGGAATCAAACGTGGGCTTGCTCACAAAGGCCAGCACCTCACCGTTGCGCGGGTCAATGGCCACCAGCGCGCCACGCCGGTCACCAAACATGTCTTCCACCAGTTTTTGCAGCTTGATATCGATGGACAGCACCAATCCATTGCCCGGTGTCGACGGCGTGCTTGCGAGCTTGCGCACAGCACGCCCACCCGCCGAAGTCTCCACCCGCTCGACCCCCGTGGTCCCATGCAACTGTGCTTCAAAGCTCTGTTCTACCCCCAGCTTGCCGATGTACTCGGTACCGCGGTAATTGGCCTGGTTCTCGTCGTCTTCAATCTGCGCTTTCTCCGTCTGGTTGATACGGCCGATGTAGCCGATCACATGGCTCGCCAGCTCGCCATAAGGGTAGCTGCGAAACAAACGGGCTCGAATCTCAACACCGGGAAAACGATAGCGCTGCGCCGCGAAACGGGCGACTTCGGTGTCGGTCAGGCGGGTGCGGATCGGCAAGGAGCCAAAGCTCTTGGTCTCCTCCATGAGTTTCTTGAAACGACGCCGATCCCGGGTCGTGATGTCCAGCACCTTGGACAATTCGTCGATAGTGCCTTCGAGATCAGAGGCCTTGGAAGGCGTGATCTCCAGCGTGTACGCCGAGTAGTTGGTGGCCAGCACCACGCCGTTTCGATCCTGGATCAAACCCCGGTTGGGCACGATAGGGACAATGGCCGTGCGATTGCTCTCTGCCTGTGCGCGCAGGTCGTCGTGGCGCACGATCTGCAAATAAATCAACCGCGCCAAAACCAGTAAAAAACACACCACCACACCCACGCTAACGACAAAAACGCGGGTACGAAAACGCGCCAGCTCCGCCTCAACGTTACGCAGCTCAGTCATGACAGTGCGCCCATGGGACCCGCGCAGCGGTGGAGTGTGGGGGCCATACTCACAATGGCCGGTGCGCGTCCGGGTCCGGAGCGCGGCGTTGGGGCATGAGCAGCAACACACTCGCTAGCGGCCACAACACCGCCTCCAGCACCGGCGCCACCAACACGCCTAGCCCCGGAAAAGCGCCACCGGCCAGCATGCGCGTGCCCAGTTCCACCGCATGCGCTACGAAAAACAAGGGCAATACCTGCGCCGCCTGCGAAGGCACAGTAAACCAGAGCAAGCGCCGATGGATTGTGATAGCGAGATAACTCAATACGGTGTAGGCCAGTGCGTGTTGCCCCAGCAAGGCCCCCTGATGCACGTCGATCAGCACGCCAAATATAAAAGCCGCCACAATGCCCACCCGCAGAGGCTGGTGGACCGTCCAAAACACCAGCACCACAGCCAGCAGGTCGGGTGTCCAAGTGGCGCGCCCCCACAGACCCATGTTTTGCACCATGTTCAAAATCAGCGCCGCCATGAGGCTACCCCAGACAAACCAGGGGTTGGCAGGTAACAGCAACTGCTGTCCGGGTCGCATGATCATGGAGCCACCTCAACCGGTTGAATGCGCGTCATTTCAGACCCCGGCTCTTGCCCGGCGCGGCGCGCACGTCTGCGGGAGGTCGGGCCGGGATCTGGGTGGTCAACGGCTCCAAAACCATCACATGCCCGGTCCCTGCCACTTGCGCCAACGGTGTGCAATATATGCGGGCAAAAGCGGTATCCACGCGGCGTTCAATCTTTTCAATACGCGCCACCGGCAGTCCTGGTGGGTAGACCCCGTCAACACCGCTGGTGGTGAGTAGGTCGCCCACCGCGACATCGGCGTTGGTGGCCATGTAGCGCAGCTCCATGGCATCGGTATGGCTGGTCATGTCGCCAAATGCGACCGCTCGGGCACCCGTACGCGTGTTAAGCACAGGAATGGCTTGGTCACGGTCGGTCAGCAAAGTCACTTCGCTGACGAATGGGTATACCCGCGTAACTTGGCCCACCACCCCATCCTCGTCCACCACTGGTGAGCCCAAGGCAATACCGCCGATGACGCCTTTGTCGATTACCAATTTGCGCGTGTAGGGGTCGGCTGCATCGTAGATGACCTGTGCCGGACGGGCAGGTGACTGCAGGCGATCTCGCATTCCGATCAGTTTGCGCAAGCGTTCGTTCTCGAGCAGCAATTGTTCGATCTGGTTCACGCGTTGCGATTGCACGATGCGGGTGTTTTGCGCGGCGTCGCGCGCGGACTGCGCGGTGTTCAGCGAAGCAAAGTACACCGAGATGGCTTGCACCGCAGTCACCGGCTTCAAAGCCACCCATTGCAACGGGTAGAGCACACTGGCTACGGCCATGCGCAGCGGCTGCATGACTTTGAATCGAGCGTCTGCCACCATGAGAAACAACGCCAAAGCGCTGCAAACGGTGAGTTTGGAAATAGCCGATGGACCCTGCCTGAAGAAGGGGGGTGGCTCTCGATTCAGCGTACCTAACGGCATGGTGGGGGCACCACGGGCCCAGACGTCTATTCGCTAGTGAAAATAGAACCCAGACGCTCCATCTGCTCCAGCGCGATGCCGCAGCCCCGCACGACGCAGGTTAGTGGGTCTTCGGCCACCAGCACCGGCAAGCCGGTTTCTTCGGCCAGCAGGCGGTCCAAGTCACGCAGCAACGCACCGCCACCGGTGAGCATCATGCCGCGGTCGGCAATGTCAGCACCCAGCTCTGGCGGAGTTTGTTCCAGCGCGTTTTTCACCGCCGAGACGATGCTGTTGAGCGGATCGGTCAGAGCTTCGAGAATTTCATTGGAGGAGATGGTGAAGCTGCGGGGCACGCCTTCGGAGAGGTTGCGTCCACGCACTTCCATTTCCTTGACCTCGGAGCCCGGGAAGGCTGAACCGATTTTTTTCTTGATGGCCTCTGCAGTGGGTTCACCGATCAGCATGCCGTAATTGCGACGGATGTAGTTAATGATGGCGTCGTCAAAGCGGTCACCGCCAACACGTACGCTGCCCTTGTACACCATGCCGCCCAAAGAGATCACACCCACCTCGGTGGTCCCACCGCCAATATCGACCACCATAGAGCCACTGGCTTCAGACACGGGCAAACCGGCACCGATGGCCGCGGCCATCGGCTCTTCAATCAGGTACACATCGCTGGCGCCAGCGCCCAGAGCCGATTCGCGGATCGCACGGCGCTCGACCTGCGTGGAGCCACAAGGAACGCAAATGATGATCCGCGGGCTGGGGCGAAAAATGCCTCGTGGATGCACCATCTTGATAAACTGCTTGAGCATCTGCTCGGTGACGGTGAAGTCAGCAATAACGCCGTCTTTCATCGGGCGGATCGCCTCGATGTTGCCGGGAACCTTGCCCAGCATGGCCTTGGCTTCTTTGCCAACGGCCTGAATGGTCTTTTTACCTTGGGGACCGCCCTCGTGGCGGATGGCTACCACTGAAGGCTCATCCAGCACAATGCCCTGTCCGCGTACGAAAATCAGGGTGTTGGCGGTACCTAAGTCAATGGCCAGGTCGGTAGAAAAATACTGCCGAAAAGCGCTAAACATCAAAATCCTCTCGGGCGTGCAGGGCACTTCGGCACTGCACCACCATGGTTCTATCGTTAAAAATCGTAAGCTTGGCGTCAATTTAGGCTGTTTTCCAGCGCTTACACCAAAGACGGGATAATAACCGATTGCCTATGAATTACCCGCCCCGGCGGGCCTTACTTTGGCTGAATTACCTTTGGTTTCAACCTATCTAGCACCATGTCACTGACATCTTCCGATATCGCGCGTATCGCCAATCTGGCCCGACTGGATCTGCAACCCAGTGAGAGCGAGCGCCTGCTTGTCCAATTGACCGACTTTTTTGGCATTGTTGAAAAAATGCGCGCGGTGGACACGACCGGCTTGGAACCGTTGGCCCACCCCGTAGTGACTCTGTCGGACATGGCCTTGCGCCTGCGCCCGGATGTGGTGAGCGAACCCAACCAACGCGAGGCCAACCAAATGAGCGCGCCCGCCGTCGAGCGCGGTCTGTTTCTGGTGCCCAAGGTCATCGAATAACTTGCACGCCCCCATGACGACACTCTCTACCTCCGCACCGCACGACCTGACAGTGCATGCACTGCAAACCGCACTGGCCACCAAACAAGTGTCCGCCACAGAGTTAGCCCAGCACTTTCTAGACCGTGCGCATGCCCACTCCCAGCTAGGCGCTTTTGTAGATGTGCAGCCCCAGGTCACGCTGGCCCAAGCCCGTGCCGCAGACGCCCGTATTGCCGCAGGCACAGCCCGCGTACTGGACGGCGTTCCGCTGGCGCACAAAGATATTTTTGTCACCCGCGGCTTTGCGACGACGGCCGGTTCGCGCATGCTCAAAGGCTACCAATCGCCGTTTGATGCCACCGTGGTGACCAAGCTGGCTGACGCCGGCATGGTGACGCTGGGTAAGCTCAATTGCGATGAATTTGCCATGGGCTCCAGCAATGAGAACTCGGCCATCGTGCCGGTCGGTATGGAGGCACTGGCACCCGTGCGTAACCCCTGGAACTTGGATCGTATTCCCGGTGGATCATCAGGCGGTAGTGCCGCCGCTGTAGCCGCACGCCTGACGCCCGCCGCCACCGGCACTGACACAGGTGGATCCATACGCCAACCTGCGGCGTTCTGCGGCATTACGGGCATCAAACCCACCTATGGGCGTGCTTCGCGTTACGGCATGGTGGCCTTTGCTTCGAGCCTCGATCAGGCGGGCCCCATGGCCCGTACAGCACAAGATTGCGCACTCTTGCTCAGTGCCCTGTGCGGCCCCGATCCAGACCGCGACTCCACATCATTGGACGTACCCGCCGAAGACTTCACGCGCACCCTCAACAACACGATTGAGGGCCTGCGCATTGGTGTGCCGAAAGAGTTTTTCGGCGACGGCTTGAGCGCGGATGTCAGGGCGCGTGTTGATGCCGCCCTGCAGCAATTCGAGGCCCTAGGTGCCAAGCTGGTGCCCATTACATTGCCGCGCACCGAGCTGTCCATTCCGGTGTACTACATCATTGCGCCCGCAGAGGCGTCAAGCAACTTGAGCCGCTTTGACGGCGTGAAGTTTGGCCACCGTGCCGAGCACTACACCGACCTGGCGGATATGTATAAAAAGACCCGCGCCGAAGGCTTTGGCGACGAGGTCAAACGCCGCATCATGATGGGTGCCTATGTGCTCAGCCATGGCTACTACGACGCCTACTACCTGCAAGCGCAAAAGATCCGCCGCATGATTGCTGACGACTTCCAAAACGCATTCAAAGATTGCGACGTGATTGCAGGCCCAGTCGCGCCCACCGTGGCGTGGAAATTGGGCGAAAAGTCGGACGATCCGTTGGCGAATTACCTGGCAGATATCTTCACCCTCCCGGGCTCGCTGGCCGGCTTGCCTGGTATGAGTATCCCCGTGGGTTTGGGCGCTGACAACATGCCGGTGGGCATGCAATTGCTGGGCAATTACTGCCAGGAGTCGCGCCTGCTCAACGCCGCCCACCGCTTCCAGCAAGCCACCGACTACCACCTGGCCAAACCCGCAGGATTCTGAACATGGCAAGCGCAACAAACTCCCCAAAATCCCTGCTGGTGCAAGGCTACGAAGTCGTTATCGGCTTCGAAACCCACACCCAGCTCTCCACCCAGTCGAAGATTTTTTCGCGCGCCTCCACGACCTTTGGCGCCGAGCCCAATACGCAAGCCTGCGCGGTGGACTTGGCCCTGCCCGGCACACTGCCCGTGATGAACAAGGGTGCTGTCGAACGCGCCATCGAGTTCGGCATTGCTGTCAATGCAGTGATTGCCGAGCGCAGCGTTTTTGCGCGTAAAAACTACTTTTACCCGGACCTGCCCAAGGGCTACCAAATTAGCCAATTCGAGATCCCGGTGGTGCAAGGCGGTGTGGTGGAGTTTTTCATGCCCGACGTCCATGGCGTGGCCGAAAAGAAATCAGTGCGCTTGGTGCGCGCGCATCTGGAAGAAGACGCCGGCAAGTCGTTACATGAAGATTTTATTGGCCAGTCGGGTATCGACCTGAACCGCGCTGGCACACCACTGCTGGAAATTGTGACCGAGCCGGATATGCGCTCCTCGGTTGAGGCGGTAGCCTACGCCAAAGAACTGCACAAGATCGTCACCTGGATCGGCATCTGCGACGGCAACATGCAAGAAGGGTCCTTCCGCTGCGATGCCAACGTCTCCGTGCGTAAGCCTGGTGCCGAATTGGGCACGCGGCGCGAGATCAAGAACCTGAACAGTTTCAAGTTCATGCAACAGGCCATTGACTACGAAGTCCGCTGGCAGATTGAGGAAATTGAAGACGGCCGCGCGATCCAGCAAGCCACCGTGCTGTTCAACCCGGATACCGGCGAAACCCGCGCCATGCGGACCAAGGAAGATGCCGCAGATTACCGCTACTTTCCCGACCCAGACTTGCCTCCGCTTTGCATTTCAAAGCAGTGGGTGCAAGAGGTGCGCAGCAAGATGGCCGAGCTACCGCGCGTAATGGCGGCGCGCTTTGTGGCCGACTATGGCTTGGGTGAATACGATGCGACGCAGCTTACGCAGAGCCAGGCCCTTTCGAGCTACTTTGAAACTGCCGCTAAAGCCAGCAGCCAAGCGAAGCTGGTCAGTAATTGGATGATGGGCGAAATGTCGCGCCGGCTGAATGCGCAAGAGCTATCCATCAGCGACTCTCCGGTCGCGCCGGCCAGCTTGGCGCAACTGGTCGCCCGCATTGCGGACGGAACGATCTCCAACAATGCGGCCAAGCACGTGCTTGATGCACTGTGGCAAGGCGCCACCGAGGTGGATGCCATCATTGAGTCCAAAGGCCTGCGGCAGATGAACGACACCGGCGCCTTGGAAGCCATCGTTCAGCAAGTCATCGACAAAAACGAAAAGAATGTGGCCGAGTTCAAGGGCGGCAATGAGAAAGCGCTCAACGCGCTAGTCGGTCAGATCATGAAGGCAAGCCAAGGCAAGGCCAATCCGCAGCAAGTCAATGACCTGCTGCGCGCCAAACTAGGCTGATGCTGCCAGAGCGCTGGCCCTAACGGGCTGGCGCAGACAACAGCCAAAGCTGGCGCAGACGGACCAGCTCGTCATCAAAGCGCGCGTTGACGCGGCGGATCTCAGACTCCTGTTCCTCAATAAAGCGTTTCTGCACTGCTTGACTCTGGATGTTCTCTTCCAGCTCGCGGCGCACATAGGCCGGCGCCTTGGACGGATCCTTTTTGTAAAACTCCATCTCTTCGTCGGTCGTTACGCGCTGTCGGGCCAGCTCGGCCACGCGGTTCTTGGCAGCCTGTATCACCACAGTGATCTGGGCCAGGGCTTCGCGGCGCTCCGTATCGTGGACACCTTTGTTGGGGTAGCGGGTGAGCAGGGCGCGGTCGCGTCTGCGCTCATCCTGCGTGCGGTTGCGCTCCTCCATCTCACGTTTTTCTTTTTGCTCTAACGCCGCTCTTTCTACGGCGGTTAGCACCGGGCCCAGTTTGGCCTTGACCGTGCCACTAGGGTTCAGCACTTTTTGCTCACGGTCGGTGCACTCAGGGATGGGGCGATCGGCGGTGAGTTTGCGGCCCTTGGCATCGACGCAGGTGTACACCCCCCCTACGGCCGACGACTCCGCGTGCGCTACCGCAACCGTGGCCAGCGCCGCTAACGCGCAGGCCACCCCTACCATTACCACCCCGATCGCTTTATTCATGCTGTCCCTTCGTCCACCCCATACCGCTGGCGGTAGGCCAGCACACGTTGGTGCGCCCCTTCGGGGGCACCCTCACCGATTTTTTCCAGATACTGCATCAAATCGGCCAGGTTCGCAATCGCAGTTACCTTTAGTCCCAATTGATTGCGCACGTATTGCACGGCGCTGTAAGGTACGTCTTTGCCAGCCTCGCTGGCTTTCTCCTGGCGGTCCAACGCAATGAGCACCGCGTGGGGCGTAGCGCCCGCCGCTTGGATGATGGCAATAGACTCGCGCGCAGCAGTGCCAGCGGACATAACATCGTCCACCACCAACACGCGACCGCGCAGTGGCGCGCCCACCAAGGTGCCGCCCTCGCCATGGTCCTTGGCTTCTTTGCGGTTGTAGGCAAAGGGCACATTGCGCCCCCGCCGGGCCAGCTCCACACACAGTGCCGCACCCAGCGGAATGCCTTTGTAGGCGGGGCCAAACACCATGTCAAATTCAATGCCACTGTCGATCAAACGCTGGGCATAGAATTCAGCCAGCCGCCCCAGCTTGGCTCCGTCATCGAACAAGCCGGCGTTGAAAAAATACGGGCTCATGCGGCCCGCTTTGGTTTTGAACTCACCGAACTTGAGCACGCCGCATTCGACCGCAAACTGCACGAAATCCTGCGCTAATCCCTGCTTGTTTTCGTTTTGATTGTCCATCGGAGATTTCCTTGTTTAAATTGACCAGCCTGAACCTCAACGGCATTCGCTCTGCAGCCACCAAAGGCCTAGAAGCTTGGCTCGACCAACATCAGCCTGATTGTATTTGTGTGCAAGAGATCAAGGCCCAACAGGCTGATATCGCGGGTCGTTTTGAATCACTGTCCGGCATGAAAGGGCACTTTCAATTTGCCGAGAAAAAAGGTTACTCGGGTGTGGGTGTGTACGCGCGCCACGAGCCCAGCGATGTGATCATTGGCTACGCCTCCAAAGAATTTGATTCTGAGGGCCGCTATGTAGAACTGCGCTTTGACACGCCCAGCAAAAAGCTGTCCATCATCAGCAGCTACTTCCCCAGCGGCTCGTCGGGCGAGATTCGCCAGCAGGCTAAATTTCGGTTTCTTGCCGAGTTTTATCCGCACCTGCAAAAGCTGCGCGCCGAGCGGGAATTCATACTCTGCGGCGATGTCAACATTGCCCATACCCAGGCCGACCTGAAGAACTGGCGTAGCAACCAGAAGAACTCGGGCTTTTTACCCGAAGAGCGCGATTGGATGACCGCGCTTTTAAAAGACGGTGGCCTCGTGGACGTGTACCGCAAGCTGCAGCCGGACACCACCGACACCTGCTACACCTGGTGGAGTGCCCGCGGGCAGGCCTATGCCAACAACGTAGGCTGGCGGCTGGACTACCACTTGGCGACGCCGCAAGTGGCGTCCTTTGCGCGGCGTGAGGCCATTTTCAAGGACATCAAGTTCTCGGACCACGCGCCTATCACGGTGGAATACGACGTCAACCACTGACTCGGCGATTCAAACGCTTGCTATATTTTATATAGCAAACAAATCAATAGAAACGCCGGCTAGAGCGCATTTTCATGCTAAAAATCAGCCTCAACGCCCAGCAGCCAGCTTGCCGGCCCGCTCATAGAGCGGCATCACCTTGGGCAGATTGGCCTTGATCTCGCTGATGCGCGATGCGCTAGACGGGTGGGTGGACAGCCACTGCGGCGGCGCGCCCTTGTTGGCGGCACCCATCTTCTGCCACAGGGTCACGCCTGCGCGCGGGTCGTAGCCCGCGCGGGCAGCCAGCTCCATGCCCACCAGGTCAGCCTCGCTCTCGTCCGAGCGGCTGAACTCCAGCGCCAGCAGGTTGGCCCCACCACGGGCCACACCATCGGCGATGGTCGGGTCCACACCAAACTTGTACGACGCTATCGCCCCCAACAGTGAGGCCACCCCTTGCGTGGCCATGCTTTTGCCCATGCGCTCGCGGGCATGCTCGCGCAATGCGTGGGCCATTTCGTGGCCCATCACCATCGCCACCTCGTCGTCGGTGAGCTGCAGCTTTTGCAGAATGCCGGTGTAAAAAGCAATCTTGCCGCCGGGCATACAAAACGCATTGATCTGGTTGGAACCCAACAGGTTGACCTCCCAGCGCCAGTCTTTGGCGCGCGGGTTCCAAGCCAGGGCCTGGGGAATAATGCGCTCGGCGATGGCGCGCAGGCGCTTGAGTTGCGGCTGGTCATTGGCTGCCAGCGCCTTTTGTTGCGCCCCCTGCTGCAGCAGTTGCGCGTATTGCTGGCTGGCCGCGCGCTCTACCGACTCTGCCGGCACCAGCTTGGCCATGGGCGAAATGCCACCCACGTCGACGCCCTCACGGGCCGACAAGGGCGGCGTGACCATCACAGTCAACGCCACACCGGCCAGCAGGCGGCGAAAGCGCTCGGGTAAGGGGTGAAACAAGGCCATGCCGTTATTATTCTCGCATGACATACCCGACGCCCGGCTCCTCCGGCGGTGCCCCTGACGTTCCAACGGGCAAACCCTCCACACCGTTAACCCCCTGGCTGCAGAGCTTCAAGGTCTATTTGGAGCCCGCCTCGTTGCGCATGTTGTCCCTGGGTTTCTCGGCGGGCTTGCCGTTGGCCCTGGTGTTTGGGACCTTTTTCTTCTGGCTGCGCGAGGCCGGCATTGACCGTGCCACCATTGGTTACCTGAGCTGGGTCGGTATGGCCTACACCTTCAAATGGGCCTGGTCGCCGCTGGTGGACCGCATGCCTATTCCTTATCTGACGAAGACGCTGGGCCGCCGCCGCAGTTGGCTGCTGGTCTCGCAGTTGGTGATTGCCGGAGCGCTTGTGGGCATGGCGCTGAACGACCCCAAACTCGCATTGGCACCCGTGGTGTGGTGCGCCATTGCCGTGGCGTTTGGCTCGGCCACGCAAGACATTGCACTGGACGCGTTTCGCATTGAATCGGGCGATAGTGAGCACCAGGCCGCGCTGTCGGCCACCTACTTGGGCGGCTACCGCCTGGCAATGATCTGGTCGGGCGCAGGGGCCTTGGTGGTGGCAGCGCGCTCGGAGGTGCCTGACGCTGCGCTCTACCAGCACAGTGCCTGGCAAGTGGCCTACTTGGTGATGGCTGCCAGCATGCTGCCCGGCATGCTGACGGTGCTGCTATCCAAAGAGCCCATGCATCGCGCACTACCCGTCAGCCGCAACGCCGCCGAATGGCTGCGCAGCGCGCTGGTGGAGCCGTTTGCGGACTTCTTGTCGCGCTACGGCAAGCAGGCCGTCGTTATCTTGGCGCTGATTGCCACCTACCGCATCAGCGATGTGGTGTTGGGCATCATGGCCTACCCGTTCTATGTTGATTTGGGGTTCACCAAAGAAGAAGTCGCTGCCGTCAGCAAGGTGTATGGCGTGATCATGTCGCTGCTGGGGGCATTTGCCGGGGGTGTGATTGCGCTGCGCATCGGCGTGATGCGCGTGTTGATGCTGGGCGCCGTGTTGAGCGCGGCCAGCAATCTGTTGTACGCCTGGCTCAGTAGCCGGGGCCACGACGTGGGCGCGCTGGTGTTCGTCATTTCAGCCGACAACCTGGCTGGCGGTATTGCCACCTCGGCTTTTATTGCCTACATGTCGTCACTCACCAATGTCAGCTACTCTGCCACCCAATACGCACTGTTCAGCTCCATGATGCTGCTACTGCCCAAATTTCTGGCGGGCTACTCGGGGCTGTATGTGGACAACTTTGGCTACAGCAACTTCTTTGTCGCCACCGCGTTGTTAGGGGTGCCCGTATTACTACTGGTGTGGCTGGCGTCTAGAGTCAAATCACCCTGAGGCCCGGTTAAAACCTAACTAGCAAGCTATTAAATTCATAGCAACAGGGTTTTACGTAACTTTACAGCCGCTCCATAGCGGGGACATTGCGCCCCAAGGTCCGGGCGCTAGACTGGGTCCATGAGCCAACACCTTTTGATGATTGAAGACGATGCCCGGCTGGCCGCCATGGTGGCGCAGTATCTTGAGCAGTCGGGCTACACCGTAGCCCTCGCCGCAGACGGGGCAAGCGGCTTGGCCCACATTGGCAGCGCGACCCATGGGCAGCTACCCGAGCTGGTGATCCTGGACCTGATGCTGCCCGACATGGACGGGCTGGAGGTTTGCCGCCGCATACGCGCCCTGCCCCCGGGGCAAGCGCAAACCCCCGTGCTGATGTTGACCGCCAAAGGTGATCCCATGGACCGCATCATCGGCCTGGAGATTGGCGCTGACGACTACCTGCCGAAACCCTTTGAGCCGCGCGAGCTGCTGGCACGCATCCGCGCCGTGCTACGCCGTAAAACCGAACCGCCCACCTCGGCACCCACAAGCCTGCGCTTTGGTGCGCTAGAGATCGACCGAGACGCCCGCAGCGTGCATGTCAACGGCCAGGCCTGCGACCTGACTTCTTACCAATTTGATTTGCTGCTGGCCCTGGCTGAGCGCGCAGGCCGGGTACTCACGCGCGACCAGATCATGGAAGCCGTGCGCGGGCGTGAGCTCGAAGCCTTTGACCGCTCGATCGACGTCCACATGGGCCGCATCCGCGCCGCCATTGAAACGGATGCCAAAGATCCCAAACGCATCCTCACCGTGCGGGGTGTGGGCTATGTGTTTGCACGCCAGCAAGACTGAGCGCCAACCGACATGAAGACACTGCTGAACAAGCTCTACATCCGCATCTGGCTGGCCGTGGTGCTGGCGGTGGCGGTGCTAACCCTGCTGGTGGGTTGGGCTTGGCGCATGGCCGCCGACCCGCCGCTGCGCGAGGTGGTGGTGCGCAACCCGGCCGGCGAGGTGATCGGCAACGGCCACGCGCGCGCGCGGCGCTTTGGCGGCTCTTCCGGGTGGCCTGGTTTTCGCAACGCCAAACCCTTGCCAGAGATGGGTGCGGGGTCCGCATCCGCCCCAGAGAGCACCGCAGATGCCACGAGCCCAGCGCGCGTGCCTGACGACGCGGTGAGCTTTGGCCGTGGCCGGGTGGGCGACGGCCCTGAGTTCTTGGTCCGCATGAATGATGGACAAACCGTGCATCTGCACTTGCCGCGCCCCAGTCCCTCAACCTGGCGCGCACCGTTTGGCTTCTTCTGGACCCTGGGGCTGGTGGGCATCGCCGTAGCGCTGGCTACTTACCCGATCGTCAGGCGACTGACGCGCCGCCTCGAAGCCCTACAAAACAGCGTAGAACAATGGGGCGATGGCAATTTGAGCGCCCGCGTGCCTGTGACGGGCAATGACGAAGTAGGTTTTTTGGCGGCGCGCTTTAACCGGGCTGTCGAGCAGGTGCAGGGCCTGGTAGCCGCACGCGATGCCTTGCTGGCGTCGCAAAAGTCGCTGCTGGCCAATGCCTCGCATGAATTGCGCTCCCCACTCACCCGAATCCGCATGGGCCTGGAGTTGATGGCGAACGCAGGTCCTGCGCCAGTTGCTTCGAGTGCTGCGCTACCGATCTCGCCCTTCCAGCGCACCAAAGACGAAATCAGCCGCAATATCCATGAGCTCGATCAGTTGATCGATGAAATCTTGTTGGCCAGCCGTCTGGACGCCAAGGAAGCTGACATGGGCACGGTAGAGGCAGTGGACCTGGTGGGGCTTGCAGCCGAAGAATGCTCGCGCGGTCACGCGACGCTGGCGCTGGCGTTGGAAGGCGCGGTGCTGGTGGTGCCCGGTGTAACCAAACTGGTACGTCGCGCGGTGCGCAATCTGCTGGAAAACGCACGCCGCTACGCGGATGGTGAGGTCAGCCTGACGCTGTCGCAAGCCGGCCAACAGGCCGTCATTACGGTGTGTGACCGCGGCCCAGGTGTGCCACCGGACCAGCAGCAGCGTATTTTTGAGCCGTTCTACCGATTGCCGGGTGCGTCTGAGCGCGATGGCGGCGTTGGCCTGGGCCTGGCGCTGGTGAAATCTATTGCGCTGCGCCACGGGGGGACTGTGGGCTGTCAAAACCGCCCCGACGGTGGCGCTTGCTTTGAAATTCGGCTGCCGATGTAACAAAAACGTTGCGCGGACCCATCAATATTTTGCAAATTCACCCGAATGGGGGATACCGCTCGATCCGCGAAGCTTTTAAAGTCCTACTCAGCTGCTGTCACAGTGAAAAGGATTGAAGACTAGGGCACCTACAAGCCTTGCTTCGCAAGTTCCAACGACGTCCCTTCGGGGACTTTTACAAAGCCACCCTCGGGTGGCTTTTTTTTCGCCTAAAGTTCGGCGGACAATCACTACCTATTCCATCGCTACAGTTGGCGTTTTTCAAAGGAGCATTGCGTGCTTGAAGATGTTTTGAAGGGGCGAACCGTCCGCGACTTTTGGGCTGATTCAGGCTACCGTCTGCTGCACACTGGTCCCACAGGGCAACTGGTGGTTACCGATGATTTTCTGCGCTACCTGCTAGAGCGCCCCGAAATTGCGCCCATCGCCAGCTCCTGTGCTGCAGAGCACGATCTGCATGCGCAACTGCAGGCTGCGCCGCGTACCGATATTCCGGCGGAGGTATTGACCACGCTGGCGGATCGCGACGCGGCCGACAACTACGCCGTGTGGCTACGCTTTAGGGCGCGTTTGTTGGCCCACCCCACACTGGAAGCCAGCTATCTGGCCTTGTTTCAAGGCTCGGGGGTAGATGTCGCTCCCGTTCTGGTGGCGCAGCTCACCCAAGTGCTGCTGCGCCATGTGTTGGGCCCCAATGCCACCGCCTTGGAGGCACGCGCTGCCGAGATGCTGTTTCGCACGCAAAAGGTTTCCATTCTGGACGGCGGCACGGTCATGGCGGCAGACCATGAGACCGTCGAACGGCACGCCCTGTCGGGTGGATTTGGCAGCGTGGGTGAGCTACTCAAACAAGGCGGGGCACCGCTGCGCAGCGTCGACCTGGATGTGCTGGGCGACGACAACGCCGATATCTATTGGTCACGCAGCGAGTTTTTCGATATGGTGATCAGTCTCAACCACGGCCAACCGGCACTGGATGCGTTATGCCGGGTGCTGGAACGCTGGATCGCCCACTTTTTTCAGCTGGCGGTGAAAATTCAAACCGACCGCGAGATCGACGATGCGCACTGGGTATGGCATGTGGGACTGGACGCCCAGGCTAGCGGGATTTTGAATGATTTGTACAGCGGCGACGAGGTTGACGAGGAGCGGATGCGCCGCTTGATGTGCTTGTTCCGACTGGAGTTTGTGAACAGCTCGGACATGTTGGCCGAAGTGGCTGGTCGCCCGGTTTACCTCGCCATGGCGATGGACGAGAAAAACCAACTCCGGCTCAAGCCCCAAAACCTGCTGCTGAACTTACCGCTGGCACGGCGCTCTTAGCGCATGCCTGCCCGACCTTGAAGCCAAGAAAACTCACAACCAAGAGCGACCTGCCGCCTCACTGAGACGGCAAGCCCCCAAGCGCTTAGCGCGCTGCCTTGAAGTTGGTAAACGTGCGCGTCTGCACCTTGCGCACCGCCTGGGGCAGCGCATCGGGCGCGATCATGGTTTTAGTGGCTGCGGCGTCCAGAAAAATACTCTTGTTCTGCGCCACTTCCTTCGTCACAAATTTCAGCGACGCCGCGTTGGGGTTGGCATAAAACACTTTGTTGGTCAGCGCAGCATGCACTTCAGGGCGCAAGATGTAGTTAATGAACAAGTGGGCGTTGGCCACGTTCTTGGCATCTTTGGGGATGGCCATGGTGTCAAAAAACAAGGTGGCACCGGTCTTGGGCACCAGGGCCTCTATCACGACGGGCGTCTTCGCCTTGGCCTTGGCAGCGCGGTCTTTGGCGATGTTGATATCACCCGAGAAACCCATCACCAAGCAAGTCGCGCCGCTGGCCATGTCTTCGATGTAGCCGCTGGATGAAAAGCGCGTCACAAAAGGGCGAATCGCCTTGAGTACCTTGTCCGCTTCGGCGTAGTCCTCCGGATTTTTGCTGTAAGCAGGTTTGCCAGCGTATAACAATGCGGCGGGCACCACTTCGGAGGCTGAGTCCAACACACTCACACCGCAGCTCTTGAGCTTGCTCACGTATTTGGTGTCAAACAACAGACTCCAGGCGTTCTCAGGCATGGGCATGTCGCCCAAGGCTTTCTTCACTTTGTCCACGTTGATACCCACGGTCACATAACCCCACAGCCAATCCACCAGGTACTCATTGCCCGCATCCACCTTGGCCAATTGCTCCAGCAGGCCCTTGTCCAGGTTGTCCCAGTTGGTGAGCTTGGATCTGTCGAGCTTTTGCAGCAAGCCGCCTTCAATCTGCGTCTTGGCGAAGTGCGAGCCTGGCACCACGATGTCGTAGCCGGTTTGACCCGCGACCAGCTTGGCATGCAGGATTTCGTTGTTGTCGTAGTTGTCGTAGCGGACCTTGATACCGGTCTCTTGCTCAAAATTCTTGATGGTGTCTTCCGCGATGTAATCCGACCAGTTGTAAATATTAAGTACCTTCGGCTCCGTGGCTTCCAGGACGGGCTTCGCGGCTGGGGCAGCAGCCGTGGCTGCAGAGGCGGGGCCTGACGCTACTGCAAGCGCTGCAGTGGCAGCGCTGGGCGGGGTGCCTGAATCCTCTTTCTTGCCACACGCGGTGACCAGGGAAGCTGCGGCCACGATGGCGAGGGTCGCCCCCAGACGCATCCAATACTTGTTCATTTCAACTGTCCTTTCAAAAAAATAGAGGTGCCGGGCTAGCCCGTGACGCGCAGAAATCCTAGCACCTTGTCCGGTGCAATGTCCACCAAGCAACGGGTATGCCCGAGCGGGCATACCCGCTCAAAACACGGGGCACAGTCCAGTGGCGGCTGGTAGCTGGCGTCTTGCTTGAGCCAAAGGACATGGGCCGCATCGTTCAGGGGCGGGGTGTGCAGCGGGCTGCTGGAGCCAAACATGGCGACCTGCGGCACGCCAAAAGCTGCGGCCACGTGCATCAAGCCAGAGTCGTTACTGACCAAGGCTTTGGCACCGGCGATCACGGCCAACGCTTGGTCCAGCGAAGTACGGCCCGACAAATCCAGACAGCGCCCGGGGGTGACGGCATGTGCCGCAGCCGCAATGCTGGTGCAAAGCGCAGTCTCTTTGCCCGAGCCCAGCAACACCACGGGCCATTCCAGTTGCGTAGCCAAGTTTGCAAAATGTTGCATCGGCCAGCGCTTGGCCGGACCGTACTCGGCGCCCGGCGAGAACACGTAGTAGCGGCCCACCTGCAGACCCAGGGCCGCCACAGCGCGCGCAACTTGCGCAGCCGAGAGTTCCATGGCAGGGCGGTCGTCGGCGATATTGCCTTCGCCACTCAAAGCCGAGTAGAACGCCACCATGGGCGCATGGCTGCCTTTGGGTGGGTTGGGCAAGCGTTGCGTCAACACACCCACGCGTGCCTCGCCGCGGTAGCCTATGCGCTGCGGAATTCCAGCCCACCAAGGCAGCAGAGCGCTTTTGAAGGAGTTGGGGCAAACATAGGCCCGGTCGAAACGGCCACGCAGCGTGCGCGCCAGTGCCCGGCGCGGACCCCACTGCAGGCCGCCGTGCGCAAACGGTAGTTCTATCACCTGCGCCACTTGCGGCATGGCGCGGTAGACGGGTGCCACCCAGGGCAACGCGCCGACGGTGAGCTGCTCCCCGCGCGCCCGCAGCCGCCGCAACAGCGGCTCGGTCATGACGGCATCACCGATCCACTGGGGAGCGATGATGAGGGATTGCGTCATAGTCGAGTTCCATGGGTTGTTCCGCGGCACCGCCCTCAGGGCGGATGCGCCCCCTGTAGGGAGCGGCGACTTGCTGCGCTGTAGGCGTGTGGGTGCTAGTGCCCGGCTTCGAAATGCTCGCCGTCCTTGAGCTTGTACACGGTGCCGCAGTACGGGCATTTAGCCTGCCCGGACCGGCCGACATCCAGGTACACCTTGGGGTGGGTGTCCCACACCTTCATGTGCGCCAACGGGCTCGGACAGAACACGCCGCCTTGGTGGTTCAGGTCACTGGCTTTGATTTCAATGCTTGTCATAAATACCTTCAATCAGTGGGGACCATAGACCCGCTGGGCTCTGGTCGTGCCCGCAAGTTTTCTTAGACTTTGGTCAACCAGTGTGCGTATTTCGGATTGCGGCCGTTGACGATGTCAAAGAAAGCCGCCTGAATTTTGGCAGTGATGGGGCCGCGCGAGCCGACATAGTCGTCTTTACCCAGCTCAATGCGGTCGAGCTCACGGATTGGGGTGACCTCGGCCGCAGTCCCGGTGAAGAACGCTTCGTCGCAGATATAAATTTCGTCGCGCGTGATGGGCTTCTCTTTAACCTCGATGCCAAGGTCTTTGCAAATCGCCATCACCGTGTTGCGGGTGATGCCGTTCAGTGCACCGGCGCTGCTGTCGGGTGTGTACACCACGCCCTTGCGCACCACAAACAGGTTTTCGCCCGCGCCTTCAGAGGCAAAACCCTGCGGGTCAAGCAACAGGGCTTCATCGTAGCCTTCGTCAGTGGCTTCCATGTTGGCCAAAATCGAATTCGTGTAATTGCTCACGGCCTTGGCGTGGATCATGGTGATGTTGACGTGGTGGCGTGTGTAGCTGCTGGTCTTGACCCGAATACCGCGCTTCATGCCCTCCTCGCCCAAATAGGCACCCCACGGCCACGCCGCCACCATCAGGTGAATGGTGTTGCCCTTGGGCGATACACCCAGCTTACGGTCACCAATCCAGGTCAAGGGGCGCAGGTAGCCGCTCTCCAGATTGTTCTCGCGGATCACCGCGCACTGGGCATCCATCACCTCTTGGGGGGTGAAGGGAATCTTCATGCGCAAAATTTTGGCGCTGTTAAACAGGCGCTCGGTGTGCTCTTCGAGACGGAAGATGGCGGTGCCGCCCTGGGCCTTGTAGGCGCGCACGCCTTCAAACGCACCGCAACCGTAGTGCAGGGTGTGGGTCAGCACGTGAATCTTGGCCTCACGCCAGTCCACCATTTGGCCGTCCATCCAGATTTTTCCGTCGCGGTCTGACATGGAAGGGGGGAGTACGCTCATGGGGTTGTCCTTGTGGTGGCGGGTTGCAGTGGGTGTACGAAGGTCTGATTTTACGGGGCCGCCGAGGTATCGGGCACGCTGTTGGGGCGGGTCAGCTCCCAAGCCTGCAGCTTGCCGGCCTGAAACACGCACAACACGGACGCGCCGGAGGCATCTGTCCAGCGGTAGCGCTCGGGCTGGACGTCGCGGGGCGACTCCAGCAACCCCAGGGCGCGGGTCAGCGCCACTGTATGCAACAACGGCACCCCCACATGCAGCTTGGCATGCAGCATCACGGCACTGTCAACATGGCCCACAGGACGGTGGGCGGCGCGTTTCAGCACTTGCAGCATCCGCGTGAAGTGCAGCAGTTGCCACATCACCAGGCCGCCGGCCACCAGGGCCACGCCGGGCCAACCAGCGCTGCGGTAGCCCACTACCGCGGCCACGATGCTGGCCAGAGGGATCAGTATTTTTTTAAAAGACATGCACCTATTTTGGCAGGGTGCGGGCCGTGCAAACCCCAACCGACCCCATCCTCGTTAAATCAAGCCGCGCACCACATTCATCGCATCTTCCACCCGGTCTACGGCGTGGATGGTCATGCCCTCTATGGGTTTTTTGGGCGCATTCGCCTTAGGCACCACCGCCACGGTAAACCCCAGCTTGGCGGCTTCCTTGAGCCGCTCTTGGCCGCGGGGTGCGGGACGCACTTCGCCCGCCAGCCCCACTTCGCCGAAGGCAATAAAGCCCTTGGGCAACGGCTTGCCGCGCAAGGACGACGTGATCGACAGCATGACTGCCAAATCGGCGGCGGGCTCGCCAATGCGCACACCGCCCACGGCGTTGATAAACACATCCTGGTCCATACAGGCCACACCGGCATGGCGGTGCAGCACCGCCAGCAGCATCGCCAGGCGGTCTTTGTCCAGCCCCACACTCAGGCGCCGCGGGCTGGGGCCCCCGCTGTCCACCAAAGCCTGAATCTCCACCAGCAAAGGCCGCGTGCCCTCCAGCGTCACCATGACGCAGCTGCCGGGCACCGGTTCGTTGTGCTGGCTCAAAAAGATAGCACTGGGGTTACTCACCCCCTTGAGGCCTTTTTCAGTCATGGCAAAGACGCCGATCTCGTTGACCGCCCCAAAGCGGTTTTTGATAGCGCGCACCAAGCGAAATTGGCTGTGCGTGTCGCCCTCAAAGTACAGCACCGTGTCCACCATGTGCTCCAGCACGCGCGGTCCGGCCAGCGCGCCCTCTTTGGTCACATGCCCCACCAACACAATGGCGGTGCCACTGGCTTTGGCCGCGCGCGTCAGGTGCGCTGCACATTCGCGTACCTGGGCCACCGAACCCGGCGCGCTGGTGAGTTGCTCGGAATAGACTGTCTGGATGGAGTCGATGACCGCCACATCGGGGCGGTGCGCATCCAGCGTGGCCAAGATCTTTTCGAGCTGAATTTCGGCCAGCACCCGCACCTGGCTGTGGTCCAGCCCCAAGCGGCGCGAGCGCAAGGCCACCTGCGCGCCACTCTCTTCGCCCGTTACATACAAGGTGCTTTTGCCGCTGCGCTGCAGCGAGTCCAGCGCCTGAAGGAGCAAGGTGGACTTGCCAATGCCAGGGTCGCCGCCGATGAGTACTACGCCGCCTTCGACCATGCCCCCGCCCAGCACCCGGTCCAGTTCTTCGTGGCCCGTGGGGGTGCGGTCCATGTCGGTGGCTTCGATGTCGGCCAGTACCGCCACCTCAGCGGTTTTGGCCAGCGAGGCAAAGCGATTTTTCACCGCCGACTCGGGCTGTGCCACGGACTCGATCAGCGTGTTCCAGGCATTGCAGTGCGGGCACTTGCCCAGCCATTTGGGGCTGATGCCGCCGCAGTCGTTGCAGGTGTAGATAGTTTTGTCTTTGGCCATCACCGGATATTACTGTATAAAACCACAGATAAGACCACGGACAAACGCAGCACGCAGCGATTGCAATGCAACATATTTTGCTATATTTAATATAGCAAACTAATTAATAAAAACGCCGGCCTGAGCGCTATTCTTTGCCAAAAACGCACTAACTAATGCCCACAGAGGCCGCCGCACGCCTCCCCGCTACGCAGCAATCCGGTCGCGCGCCCGGCGTACCTTCTCGGGCTGAATGGCGACGCGCCACCGTTACCACAGGTAATGCACTCGCAAGTAACGGTTTTGGGCGCCGACCTTCATGGCATTGGGCTGACCTTGGGGGCCCGGGTTACCAATCGTAGTAAACCGTGCCAAAGTTGCCTGAAGATGCTTGGAATGTTCCAGTGAGCCGTTGTTTGCCCTCCACCGGCTTGAGCTTGATTACCCAGGAGGCGCACCGAGCGCTCGGAACATTGATCTCCCATCCATCCGCTTTTTTCTCTGCGGTCCCCTCCACCACACCATGATCGCAAAAGGCACTGGCTACAAAAAATTTAACGACGGCTTTGTCGCCATCGATTTTCACCAGTTCAATGTAAGTTTTATCACTGCCACGCTGTCCGTTGTACCAACCCTCCATTTTGGGAGGCAGCGATTGGGCAAAAGCTGAGGCAATGCTGAACAAAAGCAGCATAGAAACCTTGGTCAGAAAATTCATGATGCTCCTCTGAGTAACGTAATCATGTTGAGAAAAGCGATGGCTCCACCATTAGTATTCCATCGCCTTAATTTCGGGTACACAGCACTTACCCTAGGGCCCCAGGCCGGCTGTCGCTGCGCTTTTGTCCGATGCGCACGCCCTAACCACGGACAAACGCAGCACGCAGCGATTGCAATGCAACATAGTTTGCTATATTTAATATAGCAAACTAATCAATAAAAACGCCGGCCTGAGCGCCATTCTTTGCCAAAAACGCACTAACTAATGCCCACAGAGGCCGCCGCACGCCTCCCCGCTACGCAGCAATCCGGTCGCGCGCCCGGCGTACCTTCTCGGGCTGAATAGCGACGCGCACTTGGTCAAAGTTGACGGGGGAGCGGATGGCATACGCAGCGGTGGAGCTATCGCGGCACACATACGGGGTAATGGGCATGCTGTTTTTGTCCAGAATGCTGATGACCCACGGTGTGTTGGCGCGCTGCCCGCGCTGCACAGATACGGCGATCTCGCCGTTCAGTAGCTGCACATAGCTGCCTGGCGGGTAAAAGCCCACGGCTTGGGCCATGGCCGAACTCAATCCCACAACATCACCTTCTGCGCCCATCACCATGGACTTGACGGCCTTAACGGCGGACTGCGCCGCCCGTGTCTTGCGCGCGGCGGTTTGGGCCACAAAGCCGTCCGCCAGGCTCAGCACACGCCGTCGCGCCAAGTTGCGCGGCATGGCGCTTGGGTCTTCTGGCAGGTGGTGCCAGCGCACGATATCGATCAAATCAACGTCATCCCAGCCAAACCCAGCCAGCACGTCAGCGCCTTTGGCGGGGTGCTGCTGAATGAGCCTGCGCTGCCAATCGGTCAACGCAGAGCTTTGGCGGGCCATGCTGTCTTGCTCCCGGGCCATGGCAATGTTCATGGTGAGGGCGGCGCTGTGCAGCGGCGCACGGTCGGCAGCACCCCAACTGAGCTTTTGCATGGTGAGTTCACATATGACCATGCACAGCAAGGCGTGGGTGGCGCAGTAGCCCGCCGAATCGTCCCCCAGGGCTTGGTAAAGACAAAACAGGCTGTCATCGGCGTCTTCTTTGAGCAGTGACAAGGCCTTGGTCTTGATACCCTCCAGCCGGCCGGCAGGGTTGATGGCCAAGCCGCCTTGGTAAAGGATTCCGCGCAACACCACCTGCAGGTCCAGCCAGCCGCCCTTGGCTTCTTGATCCACCACGTAGTCCACCTGGTTAATTTCACTGGGCATGGTGGCTTTGGCGATCTCGGCCAGGTCTACGCCATCCCGCAGCAGTGCGTGCACCATGCGCTCGTATGCGCGCTGCCAGGCCAACGCGTCGCTGGATGTGGCGCAGGCAGTAAAGGAGTGCAGCTTTTCCTTGTGCTGCTCCGAGACGATGGGCTGGCCTTTTTTCAGCAGCAATTGGCCGCTTTGGCTCCAAACATCCACAGGAAGGGGTTTGCCCACGGGAAGCATGGCAACGGGAATAGGTACATATTTCATGCCCCTGTTTGTACAGGAACCCGGGGCGCCAAGCCACACATCAATTCATAGCCCACGGTTTGGGCGCAGCGGGCCACCTCGTCAATCGACAAAAGCGTACCGTTGGCGGACTGGCCCCACAGGGTCACCTCACTGCCAGCGCCGGCCAAAGGCAGGTCAGTGAGGTCTACAGTCAGCATGTCCATACTCACCCGGCCCAGCGTGCGGCTGCGCGCACCGTCCACCAGCACGGGCGTGCCAGTGGGGCAAATACGCGGGTAGCCATCGGCATAGCCACAGGCCACCACACCGATACGCATGGGCTTGTCCGCCACGAAACTGGATCCGTAACCCACGCTACTGCCGGGCTCCAGCGTTTGCAGGGCGATGATTTTGGCGTTCAGGCTCATGGTGGGCTGCAAGCCCCAATGGGCCGCACTATGCTGCGGAAAATCGGGCGAACTACCGTAGATCGCGATGCCGGGGCGCACCCAGTCCGATGCCGCGCAGGCATCCGCATGGCGCAGAGTGGCAGCGCTGTTGCTCAGGCTGCGCTCACCAGGCAAATCGCGGGTGGCTTTGGCGAACGCGGCCATTTGGGCAGCAATGCCTTTGGCGCCGTCGGCGTCGCTAAAGTGGGTCATCAAAGAAATTTCATCCACCTGGGGCAGCGCGTTGAGGCGCGTCCAGGCGGAGCGAAAGCGCGCGGGCGTAAAGCCCAGCCGGTTCATGCCGGAATTCATTTTCAAAAAAACGCGCTGTGGAACATTGGTTTTGTGGGCTGCCAGCATGTCGATCTGGGCCTCGCAGTGCACGGTGTGCCACAGGTCCAGGCGCGAACACAGCTCCAGATCACGCAACTCAAAGGCCCCTTCGAGCAGCAAGACAGGGCCGCGCCAGCCCAGCGCGCGCACCCTGCGGGCCTCGTCTAAATCCAGCAGCGCAAAGCCGTCGGCCCCACGTAAGCCCTCAAAAGCCCTTTCAATTCCATGGCCATACGCGTTGGCCTTAACCACCGCCCAAACCTTCGCGTCTGGCGCTGCACGCCGAGCGACAGCGAGGTTATTTTGAAAGGCGGAGGCATGAATCGTCGCGAGGATGGGGCGTGGCATGCCGGGATTCTGACACTGCCGGGCATGCTATAACTCAGCACAACAGAGAGACACAATAATCTACTTCGCGCATAAGCAGACCTGATGCGCGCACAGCTCACGCATGAAACGCGGATTTTTCACCATCATGTCAGCGCAGTTTTTTAGCTCGCTGGCCGACAATGCCCTCTTCGTTTGCGCAGTCAAACTCCTTCAAACCGGTGGGGCACCCCAATGGCATGAAGCCGCGCTGATCCCCATGTTCGCGTTGTTTTATGTTGTGCTGGCGCCCTTTGTGGGTGCCTTTGCAGACGCCCTGCCCAAAGGCCGGGTCATGCTGTACAGCAACGGCATCAAGGTGGCGGGCTGCATGCTGATGCTTTTTGGCACCCACCCGCTCATGTCTTACGCCATCGTCGGCTTGGGGGCCGCAGCCTACTCGCCCGCCAAATATGGCATCCTGACCGAGCTGCTACCAGCATCCCAACTGGTCAAAGCCAACGGCTGGATCGAGGGACTCACTATTGCCTCCATCATTTTGGGCGTCTTGCTAGGGGGGCAATTGGTCGGGGCGGCAGTGTCGTCACACCTGTTGGCCTTTGATTTTCCATTCATCGACACCGGCATCAACACAGCACCGGAGGCGGCCATCTCCGTGCTGATCTTGGTCTACCTCATTGCCGCCTGGTTCAACACCCGTATCCCGCACACCGGCGTGGTGATGCGGCCGTTACCCAAAAGCATGCTGTCGTTGTTGCCCGATTTCTGGCACTGCAACGTGCGCCTGTGGCGCGACCGCTTGGGTCAAATCAGTTTGTCCACCACGACGCTCTTTTGGGGCGTGAGCGGCAACTTGCGCTACATCGTTTTGGCCTGGGCGGCGGCCGCATTGGGCTATAGCGTGACACAGGCGACGGCCTTGGTCGGGGTGGTGGCCGTGGGTACGGCGGTGGGGGCTGTGGCTGCTTCCATGCGCATGCGGCTGGACCAGGCCATCCACGTGATGCCGCTGGGTATCGGCATGGGCCTGTTAATGATCCTTTTGATCTTCATTGACAACGTGTGGGTCGCCGCGCCTTTCTTGGTCTTGTTGGGTGGCTTGGGCGGCTTCTTGGTGGTGCCCATGAATGCCCTGCTGCAACACCGTGGACACAATCTGATGGGCGCGGGGCGCTCCATTGCCGTGCAAAATTTCAATGAACAGGCCTGCATCTTGGGCCTGGGGGCCTTTAGTACAGCGTCGACTGGCATGGGGCTGTCGGCCTTCACCGTGATTACTATTTTTGGCATCGTGATTGCAGGCTTTATGTGGGCGATCAAACGCTGGCATGAACGCAACTGTCGCGAGCATGGCCCCGAAGTCGAGCACCTACTGGACATTGCCCGCAACGACAACCTGCATGGCTAGCCTGCTAGCGGCGCTGGGCTTGCTGCTCAACGCCTTTGTGTGGGGCGTTTCCTGGTGGCCTTTCCGGCAGTTAGAGGCCCTGGGCGTTCACCCCCTTTGGGCCACTGCCCTGATCTACGTGGTGGCCGTGCTGGCCTTGTTGGTGGTGCGGCCCCACGCATGGCGCCACTTTGGTCCCACGCCTGCGCTGTGGGTCTTGCTGCTGTCCGCGGGACTGGCTAATGTGGGTTTTAACTGGGCCGTCACCATTGGGGATGTGGTGCGGGTCGTGCTGCTGTTTTATCTGATGCCGGCCTGGGTCATATTGTTGGCTTGGCCCATTGTGGGCGAGCGGCCCACCTGGGGCTCCATCGCCCGCTTGTTATTAGCGTTGGTCGGCGTGGTGGTGGTGCTCAAGACCGATGCCTCGCCCTGGCCCTGGCCCAGCGGGCTGGCGGACTACTTGGCCCTGATGGGCGGATTTGCCTTTGCAATGACCAACGTGATGCTGCGCAAACTGCGCGCGTTACCACCGGCCGCCGGCATGCTGGCCATGTTCAGTGGTGGCGCCATCATGGCCTGCTTGGCTGCCATGCTGGGTTTGCAAGGGGGCCTGGTGCAAGCACTGCCAGCGGTATCGGCCACGTGGTTAGTCTGGGTTGGCGGCTTGAGCCTGCTGTTTCTGCTTGCCAACAGCGGTCTGCAATACGGCGCTGCACGCCTGTCTGCCAACGTTACGGCGCTGATCATGCTGTCGGAGGTGCTGTTTGCCAGTGTCTCGGCGGTCTGGCTGGGTGCGGGTAGTTTGACGCCACGCACCGTGCTGGGCGGCGGCCTGATTGTGTTGGCCTCAGCGCTCTCGATCTGGTCGTACGGCCGCCAAGCCGCCGACACGCCCGGCTGACTCCGGCAGAATTGGCGTGCCCATGGTATGGTCTCGCCACTACTTTTTGGGGCCTGCACCATGTCCACTATTTACGACTTTGAAGCCTTGCAAATCAACGGCAAACCGGTTGCGCTAAAGCAATTTGAGGGTAAAGCCATGCTGATCGTGAACACCGCCAGTGCCTGCGGATTCACACCCCAGTTCGCCGGCCTGGAGGAGCTGCACAAAACCTACGGCGACAAGGGCCTGGTCGTGCTGGGCTTCCCGTGCAACCAGTTTGGCGCCCAAGATGCGGGGGCGAACGCCGAGATTGCCGAGTTTTGCCAGATGAACTACGGCGTGAGTTTCACCATGATGGAAAAGATCAACGTGAACGGTAGCGATGCCCACCCGCTGTACCAGTGGCTGACCAAAGAGGCCCCTGGCATTTTGGGCACCCAGGCCATCAAATGGAATTTCACCAAATTCCTGGTGGGCAAGGGTGGCGAGGTGATCGGCCGCTACGCGCCCACCGACACACCCAAGAGCATGGCCAAAGACATCGAGGCCGCGCTGGCAGGCTAGTCACGTTGGGGGGTTAACGCGGCGTCCAACACCTCAACCCAGTGCTTGACCGGTGTGGCCGTGCCGCTTTGCAGATGGGTAATACAGCCGATGTTGGCGGACACGATCACGTCAGCTTTCACGGCATTCAAATGGTGCAGCTTGCGGTCACGCAATTGGTACGACAACTCGGGTTGCAACACGCTGTAGGTGCCGGCTGAGCCACAGCACAGGTGGGCCTCATTGGTCGCCACTGCTATATCAAAACCCATTGCGCTGAGGTGTTGCTCCACACCCCCTTTGAGCTTTTGTCCGTGCTGCAATGTGCACGGCGGGTGAAACACCAGCTTGGGGGCCTGTGCCACGATGCGCGAGTGCAAATCGGGGTGGTCGACCTGCAGGGCCTTGGCGATGCGCGGCAGCATTTCACTTAAGTCACAGGTCAACGCACTGATGCGGCGCGCCTTGTCGGCATAGGCCGCATCGTCACGCAGTGCATGCGCGTAGTCTTTGACCATGCTGCCGCAGCCGGATGCGTTCATCACGATAGCTTCCACGCCCAGCGCTGCGCCCGTGTCCACATGCGGCCACCAGGCGTCAATATTGGCGCGCATTTCGGCGAGCGCACCGGCCTGGTCATTCAGGTGGAATTTGACCGCACCGCAGCATCCCGCCTTGGCAATCACCAGCGTCTGGATGCCCGCCGCATCCAGCACGCGCACGGTTGCAGAGTTGATGTTGGGTGCCATGGCGGGCTGCACACAGCCGGCCAGCAGCAAGACCTTGCGGGCATGGGTTCGGGTGGGCAGCGCGCCGCTGTCTTGGCGCTTGGGCACCTTGGCCTTCAAGGCCGCAGGTAACAAGGGTCGCACCAGTTGGCCCAGTGCCATGGCCGGCGCAAACAGGGGCGACGGCAGGCCTTCCTTGAGGGCCCAGCGCATGGCCTTTTCGGTGGCGGGGCGCGGCACTTTGGCATCCACCAGCTTACGGCCAATATCCACCAAGTGTCCGTAGTCCACACCGCTGGGGCAGGTTGTTTCGCAGTTGCGGCATGTCAAGCAGCGGTCCAGGTGCAATTGGGTTTTGCGCGTGGGCACTGCGCCCTCGAGCACCTGCTTCATCAGGTAAATACGTCCACGCGGACCATCCAGCTCGTCGCCCAGCAACTGGTACGTGGGGCAGGTCGCGGTGCAAAAGCCACAGTGCACACATTTGCGCAGAATAGCCTCGGCTGCCAGACCGTCGGGGGTGTTTTGGTATTCAGGGGCGAGTGTGGTTTGCATAGTCTTAGCGGTGCGGTGGCAACCAGCGCCCAGGGTTAAAAATACCCTCCGGGTCAAAACTGGCCTTCAAACGGGTGTGAATGGCCCGGTTCGCCGCATTTTTCAGGGCGAATTGGCCTGTAGCCCCCGCATTATTTGCCCCGGAAGCTACAAAAAGCATAGCAGAGCCGCCGTGCTGCGCCACCGTGGTGTGCAAATGGCCCTCGGCCTCCAGCGGCGCCCAGATCCAGCGCAAACCGCCATGCCACTCCACCAGCGTAGGCCAGGGCAAGTCCAGCACCGGCGCAGTCTGCGCGAGGCTTAACCGCCAAAGCACGTGGTCGGGTGATGGGGGTCGGGTGAAAAAGGGCAACGCGTGGTTGCGGCAATGGGTCCAGTCCGCCGCAGACGACACCGTGTCCGCACGGTGACCGCGTTGGTCTTGCAACATGGTGCGGCAAGCGGCCTCCACCGCCGCCACCGCGCCGCGCAGACGCACATACAACATCGGTTGCGCAGGGCCTGGGGCAGATGTGTCTTGCACCCAGCAACTGGCATTCAAGGGCAAGGGCTGCCCGCCCCACACATGCAACTGCTCCAGGGCCTGGTGTTGCGGTAGCTCGAAAGCCAAGGTCGCCTCGGCCGGTGCCACAGGCAACACCTTGAGCGAGACCTCGGTGATCAGACCCAACGTACCCATCGCGCCCACCATCAAGCGCGACACGTCGTAACCCGCGACGTTTTTCATCACCTGACCACCAAACGTCAGGTGCTCGGCGCGGCCGTTAATCATTTGCAGACCCAGCACGTAGTCCCGCGCGCTGCCCGCCGCGGCCCGGGCCGGGCCACTCCAGCCGGTGGCCACCATACCGCCCACGGTGGCTACCCGGTCAGCGCCCGACCATGTGTAGTGCGGTGGCTCAAACGGCAGGCATTGTCCTTTTTCGGCCAAAGCGGCTTCGAGCTCAGCCAAAGACGTACCGCTGCGCACCGTGACCACCAACTCACTGGGCTCATAGCTACGGATGCCACGCAAACGGGTGGTGTCCAGCACCTCGCCTTGCAGGCTGATGCCATAGAAGTCTTTACTGCCGCCACCACGCAGTCGCACCGGGGTGCGGCTGGCCAGCGCAGCACGAATGCGGTCGTTAATCGCCTTGAGTTCAATGTCCATAGTCTGCATGCCACCACTGTAGTGGACGCGCAGCGCAGCGTGCGTGAATTTTTTGCGCGCGCTAACGCCAAAAATTTAGTCGATGAAAAAATTGACCGGCAAGCCTGGCACGTCCACCCGCATACAGAACACGGCACCGGAGTCTGGGAAAGCCCCCAGCTCCGCTGCGTCACGCTTGTAACGGGCGGTGGTCACATACAGGGTCTTGAGGTCTTCGCCGCCAAAGCAGGGCATGGTGGGACACTGTGCGGGCATGGGTATTTCGGCCAGCAAGCGGCCATCGGGTGCAAATTTGCAGATGCGCCGACCCTCAAACATGGCGACGTAGTAGTTGCCCTGCACATCCACGGCGGCACCATCCGGCCGCCCGCGGTAGTGGGTGTCTTCAAACGTCCAGCCAGCGGGTTTGGGCGCGCAATCTTGAAAGTTGCGGTGCCGAGCCAGCGTATTTGCCTCCACATCAAAGTCCCAGGCATGAATGATGTGGTTGGGCGTGTCTGCCCAATACAGGGTGCGGCCATCCACACTCCAGGCCAGTCCGTTACCCGTCAGTGCATCACCTGCATGTTGTTGCACCTGGGCCGCGCCGTTTCGGCAATCGACCGAGTACAGCGCTGCAGCGCGGTTGGCTTTGGGCTCGTCAATGGTGCCCACCCAAAAGCGGCCCAGTGCATCGCACTTTCCGTCGTTGGCGCGCACCACAGCAGGGTCGTACGGCAGCGTAGCCAAGCGTTGCAAATCGCCACCCCACTCGGGCGCGCGGAAAATACCGCTGCGCAATGCAATGACCAAGCCACCGCCCTTGGCCGGGGCAATGCAGCCCGGTTCGCAAGGCATGTCCCAGTGCTGCACCGTGCCCATGTAGACATTCGCACGCAGTATTTTTTTACCCGGAATATCGACCCAGTACAAACATTGCTCTTGTGGGTGCCAGAACGGCGATTCGCCGAGTTGGTAAGTTTCCGGGCTGAGTGTTTTCCAGTTCATGATCACAAATTTTCCTGCACAGTGGGGTAAACGGTGATGCCCATGGCGCAGGTCAAACTTGCACCGGGGCCGAGTATTTTGACGCCCAGCGTCTGGGCATCCCACTCACCCGCGGCATAGCGGTTGAAGGCATTGTTGGAATGGCTGACGGGCTCGATGGCGATATCACCGCGCTGGGGCAGGGTATACACCACCAAGTGCCGCAAATCCGAGTCCACCCGTACGCTCAATACGTCATCGCGCAGCAGCGCGTTGCCGGACCAAACGTCAAAGCAGTGGTCGACCAAAAGGTCGGTCACGTCGGTCTGCAAACCGGTAGACGCCAGGCGCTCGGTGGGCAACTGGTCGGGCCCCATCTCCCAGCGGGCTTGCGCGTCAAAATGAATGTGCGCGCCAGGCCGCTTAACGAAGTAAGGATGCCAGCCCAGACCGGCCGGTGCGTCGTGGGATGCGCGGTTGGTGATGGTCATCGTCATCGCGAGGCCTTGGGGGCCGAGCTGGAATGTCTGGGTCGCATCAAACGCAAATGGCCAGGACGCGTCACCGCCGTGCTGATAGCCGAGCGTTGCAGTGTGCGATGTGTGCGCCAACACGGACCACGTACGTTCCCACCCCACCCCATGGATGGAGTGCGGGGCGCCGACCCAGTTTTTGGCCAACGGGTAGGCCTGTCCTTGCCACTGCAATACGCCTGCGGACATGCGGTTGGAATACGGCAGCAGCGGGTAGCTGGCCGCCTGACGCACCGACTGCAATGCGTGTGCAGGGGTGGACTGCAGTACGGGTACAGCGCGCCACCACAGTCCCGCAATACAACCGCCCAAAGCAGGCTGCAGCTCGCAGCATAAGTCGTGGTTGAGCAGTTTCAAGGCAGGGTACAAGGTCAGGTGGGAAAAGCCGGGCAAGCCCGCACGCAATGAGGTGCAGATCGTAGTCCACAAAAAAGCCCGGGAGAATCGAAATTCTGCCGGGCTAAAGCCCCGAGAGGCCAGGAGACAAAGATTAGCGGTTGTACGCTGTTTCGCCGTGGGACGTGATGTCCAAACCTTCACGCTCGTCTTCTTCGCTGACACGCAGACCGATGGTCTTGTCAACAATGAAGTAAGCCACCAGCGACACAACGCCGGACCACACCACGGTCATGCCAACAGCCTTGGCTTGAATCCACACTTGCGATGCGATGGAGTAGTCGGCTGAGGTCACCATCGTGGCTGTGACCCAGTCGGCCACATAACCCGGCCCACCCAAGGCTGGCGAGTTGAACACGCCGGTTAGCAAAGCGCCGACGATACCGCCCACGCCGTGCACGCCGAACACATCCAAGGTGTCGTCTGCGCCCAGCAATTTCTTCAGGCCATGCACACCCCACAGGCAGGCAAAGCCAGCCACTGCACCGATCACCAGGCCGCCGCCAATGCCGACATTACCGGCAGCAGGCGTGATAGCCACCAAGCCCGCCACTGCGCCAGAGGCTGCACCCAACATAGAGGCCTTGCCGCGCATCAGCGCTTCACCCAGGCACCAAGCCAACACCGCCGCCGCAGTGGCGCCAAAGGTGTTGATAAAGGCCAGGGCCGCGAAGCCGTTGGCTTCCAAGGCAGAGCCGGCGTTGAAACCGAACCAGCCCACCCACAGGAGCGATGCGCCAACCATGGTCAATGTCAGGCTGTGCGGCGCCATGGATTCTTTGCCGTAACCAATACGCTTGCCGACCATGAATGCGCCCACGATACCGGCCACAGCGGCATTGATGTGCACCACCGTACCGCCCGCGAAGTCCAGTGCACCGGTCTGCCATACGTATCCGGCTTTGGCGTTCATCGCATCAACCACTTCCTTAGAAGCGTAAGCGTCAGGCCCCATCCAGAACCACACCATGTGGGCGATTGGCGCGTAAGAGAAGGTAAACCACAGCACCATGAACATCAGCACCGCGGAGAACTTGATGCGCTCCGCAAAGGCACCGACGATCAGCGCACACGTGATGCCCGCAAAAGTGGCTTGGAAGGCGGCAAACACGATCTCAGGGATGTAAACACCCTTGCTGAAGGTCGCTGCATTGGCAAAGGTACCCGTAGCGTTGTCCCAAACACCGGCCATAAACAAGCGATCAAAGCCGCCGATAAACGCATTGCCTTCGGTGAACGCCAAGCTGTAGCCATAAATGAACCACAGCACCACGATCAGCGAGAACGTAACCATGACTTGCATCAGCACCGACAGCATGTTTTTGCTGCGGACCAGGCCGCCATAAAACAGTGCCAAGCCGGGCACGGTCATCAAGATCACCAAGATGGTGGAGACCATCATCCAGGCGGTGTCGCCTTTGTTAGGCACGGGCGCTGGCGCTGCAGCAGGCGCCGCATCAGTAGCGGCGGGTGCCGCTGCGACCGCAGCCGCCACCGGGGCGGGCGCAGCGTCGGCGGGTTTGGCTTCCGCCGAAGCCGCCACGGCGGGGGCAGCCGTTGCCTGGGCCAAAGCCGCAGAGCCTGCGGTCAGTAGGCCCCATCCGAGGGCGAGAGAGATGAGTAGTTTTTTCATGGTTTTTCCAATCACAGGGCTTCGTTACCGGTTTCACCGGTGCGGATGCGGACAACCTGCTCGAGGTTGTAGACAAAAATCTTGCCGTCACCGATCTTGCCGGTGCGGGCGGCGCCTTCAATGGCTTCGATGACGCGCTCGACCAGCGCGTCGTCCACCGCGGCTTCGATCTTCACTTTGGGTAGAAAGTCCACCACGTATTCCGCACCGCGATAGAGCTCGGTGTGGCCCTTTTGGCGACCAAAGCCCTTGACCTCGGTCACTGTGATGCCTTGCACGCCCATGCTGGACAAGGCTTCACGCACCTCATCGAGCTTGAACGGTTTGATAATTGCCGTTACGAGTTTCATGTTTTCACCTCAGCTAATAAACAGGGGGTTGCCGACACCGGACCGGGCAGCTTGCATCTCCAATGAGCCCGGAGATATCCGATTCTATGCACGGTCCGTGCCAGAAAAAGTTCCCTTTATTACGCATCGTCTGTGCGCTAAATCCTGCCGGCCGCGTTATGATGACTGGATAAAAAAACAGTATGCACTCGGTTGGTGCAGACATTTCATATGCACTGCCATGCAGCGCACCATTTTGGGAGAAACGTCCATGAGCTTATCTTTGGTGCAGAGTCGTGCTTTATTAGGCTTAGAGGCCGCCCAGGTGACCGTGGAGGTGCATTTGGCCAATGGACTACCCAGCTTCACACTGGTGGGCTTGGCCGATGTGGAAGTCAAAGAAGCCCGCGAGCGGGTGCGTTGTGCCATTCAGAACGCTGGCCTAAATTTCCCCAACAACCAGCGCATCACCGTCAATCTGGCACCTGCGGATCTGCCCAAAGATTCCGGTCGCCTGGATTTGCCCATCGCCTTGGGCATTTTGGCGGCCAGCGGCCAAATTGACGCCAGCCAGTTGGCCGGCTACGAGTTTGCCGGAGAGCTGTCGCTATCGGGCGAGTTGCGCCCGGTGCGCGGTGCGCTGGCCACCGCGCTGACGTTGCACACAGGGCAAAGCGCCATCAAGCTGGTGTTGCCGCCCGGCAGCGCGGAAGAAGCCGCTTTGGTGCCAGGCGCCCAGGTGTACCGCGCCCGGCATCTGCTGGATGTAGTGCGGCAGTTTTTGCCGGCGGGGTCGGCGGCGCCAGACGCCAGCCCCCCGATGGACGGTTGGGCCCGCATCGTCCACACGCCGGCCGTGCAAACCGCCGCCATGGCGGATATGGCCGATGTCAAAGGTCAAGCCGCCGCCAAGCGGGTGCTGGAGATTGCGGCTGCGGGCGGTCACAGTGTCTTGCTCAGTGGTCCACCCGGGTCGGGCAAGTCCATGTTGGCGCACCGTTTTGCCGGTTTACTGCCTGCCATGTCGTGCGACGAAGCCCTGCAGAGCGCTGCGATTGCCTCGCTAAGCGGGCGTTTCTCTATGGACCGCTGGGGCCAACGCCCCACCTGCAGCCCCCACCACTCCGCCAGCGCGGTGGCCATGGTGGGCGGCGGCTCGCCACCCCGACCCGGTGAAATTTCGCTCGCCCACCACGGAATTTTGTTTCTTGACGAAATGCCAGAATTTCCACGTGCCGCCCTCGAAGCCTTACGGGAGCCCCTCGAAACCGGCACCATCACCATTTCTCGGGCGGCACAGCGCTCCGAGTTTCCGGCGCGCTTTCAGTTGATCGGCGCCATGAACCCCTGCCCCTGCGGCTACCTGGGGTCAGCCACCCACGCCTGCCGCTGTACGCCTGACCAGGTGGCGCGCTACCAAAGCAAGCTCAGCGGCCCGCTCATGGACCGCATTGACCTGCATGTGGAAGTGCCCGCGGTGCCCAGCACCGATTTGCTGCAGGCCCCTGCGGGCGAGAGCAGTGCCGCCATTCGCCAGCGCAGCACTGCGGCGCGCAACGTGGCGATCGCACGCCAGGGCAAACCCAATCTTGGCCTGCAAGGCCAAGAGATCGATACCCACGTCGCGCTGGACGATGCCGCAGTGAAGTTTTTGAACGTCGCGGCGGCCCGCCTGGGCTGGTCGGCCCGCAGCACACACCGGGCACTCAAAGTGGCCCGCACCATCGCCGATTTGGCCGGCTGCGAGACCACCCAAATCACCCACCTGGCGGAGGCCATGCAGTACCGACGTACCCTGCAGCGGGCGTTGTAAGCCGACATACGCTGGGCGTTGCTATGAAATATATAGCAATATATTCAATGTTTCCGCCGGCCAGGGGCATAAAACACACTGAAAACTCAGACAAATGGCGCGGAAAGCCGTTGTGGCGCCCTGCGGACGGTTTGTGCCGGCTCACTTGTCCCGCAGGGGCACGCCTTGCTGACGCAAATAGGCCAGCACGTCCGGGCTGACCACGCCCACCGCGCGGGCTTTGTCGGCCATGTCGGCAGCGCTACCCGATTGGCCCAGCGCCGCCAGCGATACCGCAGCGCCCAAGAGCCAACGCTGCTCGTTGGGCCGGGATTGCAGCGCAACCAAGTAGGCATGCACGCTGTCCTGGTGGCGGCCCAAGCGTTGGGCCGCATTGCCACGGATGGCCCAAAGGTCTGGCACGGTGCCCAGTTGCGGCTCCAGCCGGGTCAGCAGCTCCCACACCGCCCCGTGGCGTGCGTCGGCCAACTGCAGGCGGCTTAGCTCGCGCACCAGGGGTAGCAATACAGGATTACCTTGGGGGAAGCTACCGCCCGCCCCTTGGCGCTCGGCCACGGCTACAGCGTCTTGCAACAAATCAAGGGCCGCATCGCGCGAACCGGCGTTCCACAAGGCTTGGGCACGCTCCAGTGCATCGTTGGCGCTGGCGCCTGGCGATTGCTCTGGCCGAGGGCTCGCGGCCCGCTCGGATACCGCCGCACGCTCGGCAAGTTTGCGCGGGGACAGGCTGGTATCCATGCGCAAGCCCAACGCGAGCGGAATTTCGCGGGTGCCCGCCGAGTCAAGTGTCTGCTTGGCCGGCTGGGCTAGCACTTCGGATTTGCTGCTGGCGCGCGCTGCCACCCCAGACGTGCCTGCCGCCGTGGGCACAGGCGCATTGGGTGGTGCCCCGGTGGGCGCCGCCACCGTCGCTGCGGGTTGGGCAGTTACCACTGCAGCGGCTCCGCCCGCAGACGCTGCAGCCTGAATCTGGGGCACCGTCGGCGCCACCGGCGTTGCGGTCGGTACCGCCGCCACTGCAATCGCGGTAGGCGCGATGGGCGCGATGGGCGCCGTAGAGCGTGATTCGACCCGGGGCACATCTGGCGACACGGCTATGTTTTGCCACAACCACCCCGCCGCCAATGCCAGCAGCACAGCGCCACCAGCCCCCAGTGCGATCCAGCGCCGGCCACGCCCAGCCTTCATCGCTGCAACGCTGGGCCCACCACTGGACCCAAGCGCATGGGTGCCCCGTGGCTGCTTGGATACCGTCGCGCCCGACGGCGTGGCGGCGTGGCGTTGGTCCAAATCACGCAACATTTTGTTGATGACGCTCATACTCCGCTCCCGCCGCCGGACCCCACCGAACCCTGGTGCAGGCCGATCACCGCAGGCGGTCTGGCTCCGTGCAGACTGAACCACGCACGACGCCACCACGGCAAGGGCATGACAACACCCGGCGTGTCTTGCGCCGCGAGCTGCACATGCGCCAGCGTCACGCGATGGACATCTTCACCATAGGCCAGCATCAGGCATTTGTGTGCCAACACATTGACCAAACGTGGAACGCCACGGCTGAAACGGGCAATAGCGTCTGCCGCGGAACGCTCAAATACATGGATGTCGGTGTGCGACCCCGCCGCCGCACGGCCCAACCGATGCGCCAGATACACCGGCACGCGCTCGGGCAACATGGGGCCCAGGTGTTCGCTAAAGGTGATGCGTTGTAGTAGCTGCCGGATCTCTGGGTGCGCCAATTTCACGTCCAGCTCGGGCTGGCCCAGCAACACCAGTTGCAACAGTTTTCGCTTTTCTGTTTCTAGGTTAGACAGCAGACGCAAGCTCTCCACGGTACGCATCGGTATGGCCTGGGCCTCGTCAATGCAGACCACGACGCGCCGCCCGGCCGAGTTGTGCGCCAACAATGTGGACTGGAAGGCTTGCAGTAATGAGTGGCGATTGAGTGGGCTGGGCATGGGCACTGCCAGCTCCTGGGCCAACGCCATCAGCAAGTCATTGGGACCCATGTCGGGGTTGGGAATGTAGGCGGTGACACATTCCCCCTGCAACGTCTTAAGGAGTTGGCGGCACAGCAGCGTCTTGCCGCAGCCCACCTCGCCCACAATTTTCAAAAATCCCTCACCACTGCGCAACGCCACCAGCAATGTGTTTAAGGCCGCCTGTGCGCCCTCATGCGGATAAAAAAAATCGGTGTCTGGCGTGATCGAAAAAGGGGCCTCTCGCAGTGAAAAATGCCCCTCGTACATCATGCATCCATCAATCGACCGTGGTGCCGTAGGTTATTTGTCTGCAGAGCCATCCAGACGCACCACGCGGGCGCGGCCAGCCTCCATCTCGTCCAGCGCAGCGCGCGAACGGCGAGTCTGGGCCTCCCAGTCTTCAGCCGTGCGGATGATGGTGGGCTTGATCAACACCACCAACTCTTTTTTGCGCCCGGAATTGGCCTTGTTGCCCAGCAGCGACGACAGGAATGGTACGTTGGTCGAGCCCGGCAAGCCCGATGACCGCAAGTTGGATTCGACCTGCATCAGCCCGCCGATGGCGACGATATTGCCATCTTGAATCCGCACCATGGTGTCAGACTCGTTGACGGCGCTGGAGGCCAGCGGGAGCTTGTAGCTGCCGATACTGCCCAGGTCTACTTGCTTGGTTTTCTCGGTGACGGTGGTCACCGACGGCCGCACATGCAGCGTAATGTTGTTGGCATCATCGATTTGTGGCGTGACGTCCAGCGCAATGCCTGAGAAAAACGGGGTGAGTGTGAGCGTGGGCAAGGTCGTACTGCTACCGGCATTGTTGTTGGTTCCGGTACTTGCGGCGGTTGTGCCACCCGACACGTTGGTTACAAAAAATTCATCGGTCCCGACCTTCAGGAGCGCCTTCTGGTTGTTCATGGTGGCGATGCGCGGGCTGCTCAAAATCTGGATGTCGCCACGGGTCTCCAAAAATCCCAATACCGCTTGGAAACCGTCTGTCGCCAGCGCCAGGCCAAACAAACCACTGCCCGCCCCAGGCAACACCACCGTATCCACCAGTGCTGCCGCTACACCTGCGGGAAAGCCCGGCAGATTGCGGGTTACGCCATTGATCAACACGTTGTTGCTGGTACCGCCGCCAATGCTGCCAATGGCCCCGGTAGCCCCGCCACCGTTTTTGAGCGCCGACCAGTCAATGCCACTCTGGAAACCATCACGCAATTCCACTTCCACAATTTTCGCTTCAAGCATGACCTGGCGTTCCACCGCCACTTGGGCGGCTTTGAGGAATTTTTCTACTTGGCGCAACTCTTCCGGCATGGCACGCACGGCCATGATGCCCGCCTGCGGGCTGGTAATTACTTGTCGGCCGGTGCCATCACCCACCATGGCACGCACAGCACTAGTCAACTCGCCCCAGAAGTCGGTACGCGTGTCGGTAGTGATACGGCTGCTGTCATTTCTGGTGGCAGATTGCCCCCCGCCCGGCGTATTTCCTTGCTGCGCCGCTCCTGAATTAGTAGCGCCGCTGTTGCCGTTCTGGCTCGTCGGCATGGTTCCAGAAGAAATGCGCAAATCGCTGGTACCCGTGCGTTGCGAGTGCGGGTAGTTGATCGTGAAAATACGCGTCTGCAAGGTGGGCGCATACACCGTGATGCGCCGTCCGTCCATCTTGAAGTCGTAGCCGTACACATCGCGAATGGCTTCCAGCGCCTCTTTGACAGTGACACCGCGCAGCGTCACCGACAGGGTTCCACTGACGTCGGGATGCATCAGCATGCTGTAGCGCGTGTCCGCCACGATGGCCAAAAACACCTCACGGGCTTGGGCGTTGTTAACCAACAAATCCAGGCGCGGCTCGGGCGGCAACGGGGCGGCCTTGGGTGCGGGCTCAGCCAGGGCTTCGCTCACCCGGGTGGGGACTGCAGTCGCTGGTTTGGCAGTGGTTGGCGGCAATTCCGTGCGCAAGGTTTCGGACACATCGGGCGTGCGCAGGGGGCGGTCATTGGCACAGCCGGCCAGCCCGCCCGTGCCCAGCGCACAGCACAGCGCCACCACGGCAAACGGCGTGCGCCGCGGTGTTGCGGGAGTCTTCAAGGTCCAGGAGGCAGCAGATGAAATCATGGGTTGGAACTTCGGGTTGGGGGAGCATCGCAATGCGTGTCGGCCGGGGTTGAAGTCGGGGGTGTTTTGGTCTTTTTGCGGGTGTTGGGAGTGGCGGACGCTGATGCGGCACTGCGCGCGGCACAGGCTGCCGCGCGCACGGCGGGGTCACTGCGCTGGATGCCGCTGAAGCGCTGTAGTTTGCGCAAAGTGGTGCCGTCGCGCAACCACACTTCGGTTTCTGTGATGCGGTCTAGCGTCCATCGCCCCCACTTTTGACCCGGAAAAACAATGCGGGTGCCTTGCACTAGACCCGCTTTGCCATCGCGCACAATCACTGAGGTGCCCTCTGCGCCCAACGGAGACTGCGCAGGCGCAGGTGCATCCGCCGCTGCGGAGGCTTGGGCGGGCGCCACGGTGGGGTCGCGCAGGCTCTGCGCCTGCGCAGCAGCCGCCAGCACCACAGCACCGCACGCCATGGCTAACGTGGCCCAAGCCCGCATCTTGGCGACTATCATGGCTGCACCCCCACCACAAACACTTGCAGCGTCAACTCGGCCAACTGCGGGCCTTTTTTAACGGTGAGAACCCCCCAGCGCAGGCTGGGCAATGCGGTCTCTAAGGTCTTGATATAGCGATTGAGCTCAGCGTACGGGCCGGCCACACGCAACTCCAGTCCGCGTTTGGTGAGGCCTGGCACTGCAGCCGCCGCACTGCTGCTGCCGGGGTTGACGGACTCGGGCGCCAGTGTGGTCGTGCTCAGCAGAGTGAGGCCTGGCTGACGGCGCAAAAACTGCACCAGCACTTGCTCTAGCGGGGGGCCATTCGCGGCCACGGGTGCCAGGGCCTTAATGCCTTGCATGACGTTTTGTAGATCAGCTTGCGCATCGGCCAAAGCTTCTCGGGCAGCCTTGTTAGCGTCCACGGGCTGCGCCACAGCCGTCATCTCGGCACGCAAGCGCGTCAGCTCCACACCTTGGGCGGCGTGGCGCTGCACTACTTGGCGATGCGCTGTTTGGGCAGGAGAGAGCCACAGCACATCGGCCATGGCCAATGCCACCAGAATCACCGACAAGAATATAAAGCCCCGCTCGCGCAGGCTCATGGCATCGATACGTGCCGCCAAGTTTTGCCACCGTTGCTTCATGGTTGACCTCCGGCCGGGGCTGGGGCGCTACTGGCCAGTGCGGGCAGCACGGGCTCAGCGCTGGTCAGGCTGAAAGACCAGGTGGGTTGTGCGCTGGCCACAGGCTTTGGCGCCGTGGTGGCTGCCAAGCTGGTGCTCTCGACCTTGACATTGGAGAGCCGCAAATTGTGCATGAGCGGGCTGGCGGACAGTTTGGCCACCCATTCGTTCAGCGCTGAGGGCTCCAGCGTAAAACCGGTAACCTCAAAACGCCCCTCTTCCATCACAACCTGAGTCACCCAAACCGGCGCAGGAATGCTGGTGGCTACCCAACGCAGGCGATCAGAGTGCGCAAACCCAGGCACCAGCATGCCCGCACGCAAAGCCGCCAAAAGCCTTTGGCGGGCGACCAATGCCGCTTGCGTATCTTTGACGTTTTGCAGCAGCGCTGGGTCTACGGGCGCCGCAGCAGCACGGCTGCGCACAATGGCCGCTTGCAGGCTGTCGAGCTCGCGGGTTTGCGACGCCATGGCATCGCTGAAGCCACGGCTGGCGCTTTGCAAATTCCAGACCCAGGCCGCACACAAAATGCTGCCCAAGAGCAGAAAAACACCCAGCGATACGGCCATGGTGGAGGCCGAGAAGTACCGCTTCTCGGTAAGCAGAATGGGGGTACAGAGGTTGATTTGCTGTGCCATGCTCAGAGCTTTCGCGTCTCGGTGCGCAGCAACACACCCAACAAAGGCGCACAGGCCGCCACATCAGCGGGGGCGAAGGCTTCCAGGCCACCAAACAGGCTAGAGAGCTCCAGCGTGTCCACTGTCTGCCCCATCTCACGCCCAAGCCAGGTTGCCAGTTCCTCTGAGCGCTCTCCGGCATACACTTTCAAACCACCCAAAGGCAAACTCGACCACGTGCGATCCCACAAATCCAAAGAGCGCTGCACTTCTACCAACATGCGCTGCGCTGCCTCATTGACGCCCACAGCGGCTGTCATGGTGGCGCCGCTGTAATCGGTGCCGTAGGACTCGCCCCCCACGTTGTAATCGGGCACATATTCATCAACGGGCGTGAACCCTTCAGACACGGCTGCACCCGCCTGGTCTCCACTCCAGGCCATGTCCATGAAACCTTTGGGTAAGTCCAGGCGGCGGGTGTAAAAAAGTTCTTCATTGGCACTGATGGTCAGTAATGCCTGTTGGCCGTCGGCCAGCATCAACGAAGCCTCGGCCCGACCTACTTGCCCGGCCTGCTTCGCCAGAGCACTTTGCAGGTTCCGCTGCGCCATTTCTTGGATATCAATCACGCTGATAGACCAGTGCAAGGCGTCGCCCAAGTCCAAAGCCTGGCGAATCACCGCGTTTGCAGCGGACACGACAAACAGATGGTCGTTGCTCTTTTGCTGTCCATCACCCACCTTCATCACATCCAACGTCACATCGTCGATGTGCATATCCAGCATGTCGCGGATTTGGTAGCGCGCAGCCGAGCGCAGTTCTTCGGGCGCAACCGGAGGCGTGTCAATTTGCAAGAGTTGGTATTGCTCTGGCCGCAGCATGACGACGGCCTCACCGCCTTTGAGGCCCAAGGCCTGCAGACGCTGCAGAAATAGCTCCGTGGTGTCCGCACCCTGTCTCTCTACGCCCAACTGCCGCACGAGAAAAGTGCCCGCCTCGCCGGGGCGTGCCCGGACGTAGCACAGGGCTTGCGCTGCCCACGACACTACCCACAGGTCCGTGGATACCTTGCGCTTGAAGGGCCAGCGCATGGTTAACGCGGCCCCTGCATACAGGTCGGCAGTCGGTGGGGGTTTGACTCAATCATGGGCAAGGTTAATGACGGGTGTCTGCTCTTATTTTAATAGCTGGCAATGTCAATCATGACAGCATTCTCCGGCCTTTAGGCAATTGTCCAACATATTTACCGGACAACGGTCTCAGTAGTTTTCCCTACGGTAGATGAGGGGACTGCGGTAGACGCCAAAAGTAGCACGGGCCGTCGGGTTAACACGGCCAGCGCCAAACCAGTTGAATTGCAACCAAGGTGCATTGGCGGTTGCGGCTGCGCCGCCCGCCCCCCCTACGGCAACACACTGGTTGCCGGTGGCCACAGCACCGAGATTCAGGGTAACGCCCGACCAACCGGAACGATTGGCACCAGGAGCGGACAGGCTGACGGTGTAATTAGGCGCAACGCCAGTGACCGATAACGCCGAGTTGCACGCTACCAAATTGTTAGGGCGCCCTGGCACCCCTGCAGGGAGAAAGTCCCAGGCAAATTGGTTGGCGGCAATGGCGGTACAGGTGTCCAGCGTGTTACTCGCCCAGTTGCCATTCCAAAACTGAATAGCCATGGGCAGTGGCAGTGGCAAAAATTCGGAGCCGTACACGTTTTGCAACTGAACCCGGCCGTAGCGCATGCGCGTAGTGCCTGCCGCCAAACTGGCGTATTTTTTACATTCGGTAGCCGACGCCAGGGTACACGCGGTGGGCGTGGTGGCAACAAAGTTGGATACGCCCGTCGCATAACCCCGGCCATCGGCATCGTCCACTGCCACACCGATATTCAAGGCGTCGTATGGGCCCCAGGTCGCATCGGGCACCGTGGTGGTGGGACGGCTGAAGGTGTAATTGCTGGCAGCAACCGCCACGGCGCCATTGACCCAGATGGGCGACAGGGGATTGGTCACTGCGGGCAAGAGGCGCCCCACCAGGTCTGTCGTGCCATTCAACGCGGCGATATTGAGCTTGCCGCCGCTGTACAACTTCAGTGCGGAGTTGCTGCCCGCCGGGTTGGGTGAACTGCGCACCAGTGACTTGGCAGTGACCGTATAGCCCACTGAAAACGGCTGGTCCATATACGTCTGACTACCGGCGGCACAGCCAGGCGCAAAAATGGGCGTGAAATCAAAGTGGTCGGGGTAAAACCGCCCAACCGTCAGTGCTGCTGACTGGCCAATCAAACAACCGAACTTGCCGCTGGCGTCTGGCGTGTTGGAGGCGCTGCCCTGCACACAGTCGCTTACCGTTGCGCTGACCACATCCACCGCCGTGAAAGTGCTGTCGGAGACGCCATACGTGCTGGGTGCTGTGGCGGGCAAAGTGAAGCTGCCGACATCGTCATAGGTGAACGTGCCACTGCTGACACCAGATATAGGCGTTGTAGCGGCCGGCAAGACCTGGGGCGCCAGTGCGGCAGCAGTGAATGCTGGGGTGCCAGTGAACTGACCCACATTCAGCGTAGGCGTTGCCGTGTAGGCTGTGGTCACCGAACTGAGGTTGCTTTGCACCGCCGCTGCTTGCAGGGTAAAGGTGGCTCCGGCATTCAAATTGGGCGTGTTTTGGCTGACAACGAAAGCCGCGGGCCGCACCGCAAAAGTGTCGGACGAACAACCATAAATGGTGGGCGACAAGTTGCTATCGGTCACCCGGCAGCGTAGCTTGGCGTATGCGTTGGGCAGGTTGATATTGGTGCTCAGGGTTTTGCGTCCGCCATCCGCGGCGGCAAACGTAATCGCCTGGCTTGCCACCGGGCTGGTGTAAGCGCTACACGTGGGCGCAGGGCTTGCGGTATCGGCAAACAACTCCACCGTGACGTTGGCTGTAGCCGTGTAGGAGCTTGCCTGGGCTCCATCACTTTGCAAGGCAACCACATCAAACTTAAAGTCAGTCCCACTCAGCTTGGTGTACAGCGGGTTGCGCTCTGCAGGCGCGGCGGTCAGGTTGTTGTAGGTCGCGCCCGTTGCCAGGCACTCATAGCCATTCACGCAGGGTGTCGCTGTAAATGTCAGGGCACAGCTTTGCGTTGCAGTCGCGGTGTTCCAGCACTTGGTGCCATTCAAGGGCACCGAAGCAGAGCCTCCGCTCATTAAACCGGTGCTGCCCAAAGTCACCGTACCGGCGCCAGCGGACGAGAGTGAAATAGTCTGGACACTCGGGCTTGATCCAATAGAGATGGTGGCCGACTTGGTCACGGCCGGAGACGTTGGCGAAGTCGTGATGGAGCCCGTCAAAGTACCCGAGTTAACGATATTGGCGGCAGGGCACGGCACTATGGAAGAAGTGCAAGCCAACACCTTGATGTCCTCAGGACACAAGGTGCCTGCGCCGTCGTGTTGAATTTCCAGGTGGTCGTACGGTGGGACATTGGGCGAGCCGATGACGAAGTCGTAGCTGAAGGTGTAGCTGCCGGGTGCGGTGAAATCATATTCAATGCCGATGCCCGTGTCCTGAAAGGTTGACACCACGGTGTTACTCATGGGGGCCGTTTGTAGCACTGAACACGCGGGCCCTCCGTTCACAAAGAACGAGCTCCACAGCGCAACACAAAAGTTGGAAAACGCCGGGCCGCTGCGCTCACGGAAAGACTCCACAACGGTCGCACCGGCGGGAATGCTGGTGGTTGGTGAGCAGGCGCTATTGGCCAACACCGGCGGATACGTACCGATCAAACGCTTGCCGGTGGAGCTGTCTACAAACGATAAGCCACAGCCGCTGTCGCTACCGCCCAGGTAGGTGTCATAGACGTGGTAGTAGCGCACCGGATTGGCTCCGCTGACTGCGTAGCCCGCAGGAATAGTGACCGTCACCTCCGCGGTAATAAAGTCTAGCGGCGTGGTGTATTTCCAAAGCACCGAAACCTGGGGGCCTGCAGCGATGCCGAATGCGCCGGAAGCGGTTTGCTGTACACCAGGCGATGAGGGGTTAGCGGGGTTGGCTGAGGTAATGGAATAGGTACTGTACATGCCACCGGAGGGATTGAAGGTGGTGACGGTATGGCCGGGACCGTAGACCAGACCATTCGCACGGATAAAAATTCCGTTGTCAAGATTGTTGCTGGGCGGCACTGCGCCGGGCGCGTACACCTGCCCGGTGTTGTTGGCACGCCTGACCTGGACCTTGGTGGTGTCCTCGATGTAAAAGTGCAAGCCATCGGTTGCGCTGTTTCCGCCTGTGGAATTGAGCTCGACGTAAGACCGGCTCAACACCGCCCCCGCCAGCAGCAACGCCGAGCTGGGGTTGGCGCCGCAAGCGTCGTCGGTGTAGGCAATGAAGTAGACGTCATACGTGCCCGTGGCGCTGGGGGCGGTCACAGTAATAGTCTCGGTGTATGTGCCTGCAAGGTCGTAGTTGCTGTGGTTAACGCAGGTCAGGGCGCCCGGTGGCGAGCCGGCAATGCGCCACCCGGTCGATCGCCATTGCGCACCAGCGAAAACCGTCGTGTTGACTGCGGCGGCTATAGACTCACCGTTCGCTACTGTTAGCGTGGCCGCGCCGTTGAGCGTGGCCGAGTTAATGACCAGCGGTGCCGACCTCAGCGCAATGGTAAGAAAGGCATTCACGCCTGCCACGGCAATGTTGGCGGTGGTGGCACCGATCACGCCGGCAGTGGGTGCGCTACCGTCCCACACCGCAAAGCCTCCGCCGTTGCCCTGCGTAGTACCGCCATCCGAGCGCTTGGAAATCGCGGTCAAGCTTGCGTTTGTAATGGCGCTGAATTCCGCAGCGCTGGAATCATCGTCGCGCGATACAGCCTGCACGATCAGCGTATCGGCCACGGAGGTAGTGAGTGACGGCACTGACGTAACTGCCACCATGGTACTGGCAAGGGCCTTAACACCACCGCCAGTGACATCCCACGGGTTGCCTGTGCGCAGAACATTGCGGTAGGTGATGATCTGGGCATATACGTGGTCGCCGGGGTCTGCCACTGTAGGGGCTGCCATGGCAGAAGAGGTGGCGCGGGCCCAAAACACCGTCAACTGGGAACCTGTAGTGGTCGAGCCTGTGGTCTGCGGGCTACCGGGCACCGGCAAGAAGCCTGCTGCTGTGGACAAGGTGGCCGGCTGTCCGCCCGTAGTCTCGACAATCAGCAAGGCCACATCATCCGTGATGTGGGCTGGCCAAGTGGGAGTGATCACGCCATTACTGCCAACCGCGGCTCCGGCGGCCTGAAAGTTGGGCGTGGCTTGCGCTAGCTGCCAGCCCAGCAGCGCCAACAGCGCCAACAGCAATACGCCCAGGCGTGCCGTACAGCGAAGCGCGTGGTCCAGAACTCCGAATCTATGGCGGCATGCATGACTCATATCTCTATCATATTTTTGCAAAAAACACGGCGGCTACTGCTGCAGGCTGGTCGAAACACTGCGTTCAATGAATCCGACAGCGCCCACGGTGCCCCTGGAGGCCACCGATTCGAGCAAGAAAATATTGAAGTTGCTGCCCGCATCGGTGTAGTTGCTGCGTGTGCAAAAAATCGCCAGGGTATATCCACTGACCAACGTTGGCACCGCGCCCGACATTTGCGCGCGCGCCGTTGGGCAGTTGGCGGCACTGACATTCACGACGGCCCACTCGAGGCCAGCGCGGGCCGCCCAGTAGGCGCGCGTTCCTTGCACATCCTGCGCGGACGACAACTGCTGGCTATTGGAAAACGTCACCATAAATGCGCCCAAGGCCGCGAGCAACACCACCAGAAATATGGCAGCCACTGCCGCAAAACCGCGTTGAAATTTGGATGGTTGATTCATGGCGTGTTGTTCACATGCACTTCGTGGTACAGGCTGACTGACTCGCTTTGCTCTGTCATCTGCAGGGCAATACGCAGCAAAGCATTGCGCTGCAGGTCGGGGGTGCTGTAGTCAAAACTGCAAGTGCTGACGTTAGTCGCCAATGTGGATACAGCCACGTAGCGGCCCGATAAGGCAACCGGAGCGCTAGTGGGGCAACTAGCCGGTTGGGCATAGGCAGTCGCAAGGCTGACGGTGTAGCGATACAAGGTACCCGTGCCCTGGCCCACCGTGCTGGTGCCCACGCCCGTACAGGCATAACCCACGACGTTCTCGGTCGTGGGAATAACGTGGAAACGCTGGCTACCGGAGGCTAACGGAAACTGGGTTGCGGTTGTAAACGTGATGGTGGTTTCCACATTGGGTGCTGCGGTTTCGGTGGGGGCACTGCCCACCGTGGCAATATTGTCTTGGTTGTAGGCCGAAGACCCTGGAATACCGAGGTTGTAAACCGCAATCAGGTCGCCGCTGACGATTCGCTGGTCGGTGGGTAGGGGGTTGGCACCTAACATGTTGAAGCTGGTATCGGCCGCCGTAAAGTCCAAGCCCGCAGGTGCGCTGTCCACACGGTAGCGCCCGCCGGTCTTGGTGGGGATAAATTCAATACAAGCGTTACCGGATGCCGCCATGCGAACGCTGTTGGGAAGGGCCTTGCGTATGTCGCGCGCGATGCGCCGCACCGTGGTGTCGGCCACATCTGTCAGGGCGGCGCGCCGCGCACTGGCAAAGTAGGCGTCGATGGGGCCGCGCATGAAGACGGCCACCGTACCGCCAATGACACCCAAGATGATGATGACCATGATCAGTTCGACCAAGGTAAAGCCGCGTTGACGGGGTGCTGAGCGCATATCAGTAGTTACCCCGGTAGCCAACCAGGGCCACCGATTCGGTGCCGCGGCTGACGGTGACTGTCACCTGCTTTGCAGGCACCGCAGATGTCCCGATCACGGTCGTGTCATTCACCACCGCAATGGCGACTATGTAGCCATCCAACGCAACTGGCCAGCCGCCGACGGTGGCGCTATTGAACAGGGCTTGCGTCTGTGCGTCGTAATCACTAACGTCGTCTTTGTCCGCGCGCGCGGGCTCCACGGTTTGAACACCGCACGTGGGTGGCACTGTGGTTCTGTTCACGGTATCCGGGTCGCAAAATTCCTTCTGCAAAACCTCTTCCAAAATAGAGTCCGCAATCGCCAATGCTTGCTTGCGCACGATGGGGTCCGCGCTGGACTTGACCACATTGTTGGACACCGAAAGAATGCCCGCCATGCCCGCCCCCACCACGACGATGAAGATAATCACCTCGACCAGCGTAAAACCCTGATGGCGCTGCTTAGTCATGCACATACCCCGTAGCGGGCTCGATGGTGATGACCCTGCTGGAGCCGGGGACAGTGATGGTGCGCGCAACGCCCAAGACGACGCCTGTGGCGCTGAGCGGTTGCCCCAGGCCGTCAAAACCGATCGTGTCGGGGAGCGCAGCGTAATTGACACCCGACCTGGATGTGATGACACCGGGCATGTCCCCCCGAGGGCCGACCAAGGGCGTATCGCAAATGGGCACGGTTTGCGCAGAGGCGGTGCGCAAGCTGGCGGTGCTCACCGACGCCACCGTGAACGTGACGCAAACCGTACGCCGCTGGGCAATGGCAGTTTTTTGAGCGTAGCGCAAGAAACCCAAGGTCTCGTCATGGAAGCCGCGCGCATAGAAGTCATTGTTGTTGAACATCCGGGGCGCAGCAACCACCGCCAACACCCCCAGGAGCACGATGACAATGATGAGTTCGATCAAGGTAAAACCGCGCACTATCGCCACACGACGCGGGAGGCGCTGAGGCTGAAGGGGGCGTTTTAGAGTCATTACAAAAGTCCAACGAGGTCGCGAATTTGCTATTAAATTAGTAGCTTAAACTGCATATAGTACTCGGGTCCCGCTAGGATTGGACCACGATTTTTACTCCTGCGCACGCTTGCAGCCGCTACGATTGGCTGCCGAGTACATCACTAGGCAACCTGTCACCCCGGCACCACGCCTGCCACATACGGCGGTATAGGGCCTCCAGGTCACGCGTGAATAGTACGGGCTGGCACAAGGGGCTCGCCGCCATGCGGGGGCGAAGCCCTCGGCGCAGACCATCCAGACGCTGCGGATCACCAGCCAGTGCGATGGCCCCCGCTACATACGCACTTACATCCGGGAATGCCAGCTCGTCAGTCAACCCCAGGTTGGCCAGAGCCGAATACGACTGGCGCGACACCACGGTGTTGCCTTCCAACGCCACTACTGGCACCCCCATCCAAAGGGCTTCCAACGTGGTCATACCGCCGTTGAAGGGGAATGAATCGAGCGCAATGTCCATATGCCCATATTCTTCAAGCATGTCTTTGTGCGCAGATGAACCGCGCAAATCTAGGCGTGCAGCATCAACGCCGCGCAAGGCAAAACGCGCGATGAATTCCTGACACACACTGTCGTCCGCTAATGCAGCAGCCTTCAAAATCAAACGGCTTGACGGCACAGCGCACAAAATGTCTGCCCAAGCATCTAGCACCGGCGGCGATAGTTTGGGCAACCGATTGAAAGAGCCAAACGTCACAAAGCCATTTTTCAACAAGGGTGCTGGGGCCACGTCACCCGCGTACACCGGCGGGCTGAAGGAGAAGCGCGTATGCGGCAGGTGCATTGCGTACTCAGAAAATAGTTGTCCACTGCCTGCGGGACTGGTGTGCGGGTCGGTAATGAAATAGTCCATGTTGGACATGCCAGTGGTGTTGAAGTAGCCAATCCAAGTGGCCTGCACCGGGGCTGGACGCAGCGCAAAGCTCTGCAAACGGTGGTTGCCGGTGTGTCCAGATAGATCCACCAGCACATCCACTTGCGCTTTTTGAATTCTGTCGGCCAGTTCCTGCGGCGTCTCGAAGACCACTTCAGACCAACTACGTACGGCGCTCGCAATATCGCTGGTGACCTGGTCATTTTTGACGCCAGCGGAAAAGCAATGCAATTCGAAGCGCTCCTTATCGTGCAGTCGCACAACATCGCGCAGCAGAAAGCCAACCGGGTGGGCGCAAAAATCTGCCGACACATAGCCCACTTTCAACTTGCGCCCAGGTTCGCGGTTACGGCTCGTAAATAGCGCTGGCGCATGCACAGGCGTCACCAGAGGTGTCTCGTACTGCGACGCCCATTCAAGGTGATTGTGAAAAATTTCTGCACGCGAAGGCTTATCTAAATAGTTCATCTCAAACAGGACATTGGATGCCATTGCCATTTGGCTGCTTCCGTCCCGAGACAAGTCCGCATAAATATCTAGGGCCAATTGCGGGCTTCCCGTTTCGCTCAGGCACCCGGCCAAGTTCACTTTGGCGCGCAAATCTGCAGGGTAAGCGTCGATAACTTTGCGACTTAAGGCGATGGCCTTTTGTAGGTTCCCGCATTCCTTGTGGGCCACTGCAAGCAGCGTTAAACGTTGACTGGTTTCCCCTTTTTCTTCGATGCAACGCTCAAGGTACTCGACAACCAGTTCCTGGTGCCCCGAGAAACCTTGCAAAGCTACCAGGCTGAAATGCGCCTCGGCGTAGTCTGGGCGTAATTCCAGCGCCCTTTGGTACTGCGCAACGGCCTCCTTGAGCTTGCCCTGCGAAAACAACACGTTGCCCAAGTTGCCGAAGGGCTCAGGACGTGTCGGATGGCTCTGCACCAAGCGCAGGGCCTCCTCGTGCGCAGGTTCCAATTGACGCAACTCAATCAAAGCCGCGACACGGTTGACCCGCACTTCGTAGTACTCCGGGTCAATGGCCAAGGCTGTGTCGAGCCAAGTCAGGGCTTGCGCAAACGCGTTGCGCGCCAGATGCCATTCACCAAGATTTCCCAGCGTGCGCACATCCTTCGGGTCCAACTTATGCGCGTGCTCGTAATCCGCGAGCGCACGGTCAAACGACAGCGCCAACCGGTGCGCAATGCCCCGTGTGCACCACAACGTGGCATTGCCTGGCTGAAGCTGCAGCGCCGGCGCAATGGCGGCTAATGCTGCCGCATGCTTGCCTTGGTGTAGCGCCCTTTTGGCCACGGCGTGCATAGCGTCCACATCCCCCGCATGCGCGGCATGTGCCTCCAGAACACCTGCAATAGATTGCAACCCGCGACGATCCAGCCAAGTGATACACCAGTGCCTGATGAACCCGAACATGACGGTTTATTCTTGCACTGGTAAAAAGACCTTAGCCTGCTGCATAAGGTGATCCATAGCCACTTCGCGTTTGAACGCCAGTAGCCACAGGTCGAAAACGCAAGCGCGTTGCAAGCTGTGTCCGATCTGGAAGCCGGCATCCCTTGCACTGGCCATCAACGTACGCTGCGTGAATCCGGTTCGGTGCGCCATAAAGAGATTGCCTTGTGCCATGGCGCGGCGATGCCCGTACAGAATATCCAGCGGCGCTATGGGCTCTGCGCTGGGAGTGGTGTACGCGGGAACATCGAGCTTGTCGTCCACAACCAGGCGGCAAATGGATTGCAGATCAGGGCAGGTCAAAACTAGAAAGCCCGTGGGCTTGAGTACGCGGTAGAACTCTGCAAATGCCAAGGGCACGTCATGCGGATAAAGGTGCTCAATATTGTGCGACGAGTAAATAGCATCGACAGCGGCATCCGGCACCATACGCATATCTGTCATGCTGGCCACGATGTCCGGTGCGGCAGAAACATCCAGGTCCAAACGAATCTCACGCCAATTGTCGCCCCTAAAGCCAGATGGGGCATCCGATTTGCGAGAACTACCACAACCCACGTGCAAAAAGCTGCGCTGCCCTGCCTGTGCGTCCCAGGAGAAGTTGGCCGCTGGATCTAAGTCAGAGTGGCTGCCCTGGGCACCAGCGATGTGCCACTTGCTACTGAATCTCTCAAACCATTGGGTGCAAAACCGCTCAACCCACGAAGGCATGGAGCACCATGGAGAAGAGGATTTGGCGCACCACATCCGGCGCATAGCCCATAGCCAGTAAACGCGGCTGCAAACGGTAGGCCACTACGGCGCGGCCGACAGGCCCCAGACGGTACTGCATACGTATCGCTCTGGCTTGCGTATTGAACTTCTCCAAAGCCAATGCCCACTCTGCCTTGCTCGGAGCCTTGTTCTTTTGTGGCTTGGGTGCAGCAGCTTGAAATGCAGATTCAAGCGCTTGCGTGGCTTCGAAATATCGGCTGACCATGAATTTCCAAAAAAAATTGGGTTGCTGAAAACTCAGCAACCCAGATTGTTGAACCACTGCGACCTGCCGCAAGGGCAGCAACGCTTGGTCTTGGAGTTAGGAAATGCCGATGGCGGTAAAGGTGGACGAGACCGCAGGTGTCACGGTTGTGTTGGCAACAGTGCACAAAGCCGTCGCTGTTGACGCAACGGTGGGGCCTGTCACGGAGTAGCCTGAAGGCAACCCGCCTTGCAAGAGACCGGAAACATCTGTACAAGTGGAGACCGCAGCAGTACCTGCTTTGGTGGTACTTATGCTTCTGGAGGCGTAGTTGATGGTGCCCGCGGATGACAAGGAACCTGCCACTCCGTCCGTTGCGGCCTTGACCGCATCACCCTTCAAATCCACAAATTTAGGCAATGCCACAGCGGCCAGCACGCCCAAAATCACGATAACCATTACCAGCTCGATGAGCGTAAAACCACGTTGTTGTTGCTTCATTGTGTTGCCTTTTGAATTAAAAATTACATTTGCAGTCCACCGCTTAGCTGCACTCCGACGGTTTTGAATTCCGTTTCCGTTTGGTAATTTTAGTCTTCTGGGCCGCGAATGTGCATTAAGTTTGTGCTTCAAATGTATGAATTAGTTCACAAATTGCCTGCATATCTGCGTTTTTGACGCCAAGCTTACTGCACCACGACGCCGCGCCAGGTGTAAGTAGCCTGTGCCGTCAGCAGTCTCGGGCCCGGGCCCGGGCCGACTTTGAACCACAAAGCGCTGGCGGGACTTGGATCATCGGACCAGCCTGCATCCAATGGCACATAACCTGCGCAAGCGCACAGGGGGTCAAAGACCCAGCCACTCAGCGGCGTTGCTATCAAGTCATTCACGGTGAACTCCCCTCGGTAATTCTGCGGCAAGGTTTGCAGCGCCAAAAAGGGATTTGGCGGGACGGCACTGAATGAACCTGTGGACGCTGCGCTGACCTGCTGCAAGTGCGCAATGACCAAACTGGTGCGCAGCGCGCCCAGTGTAGATAACACCGTTGAACGCTCCGCTTGGCCTTGCAGGAGCCGGATGGAGTGGCCAGCCACCGCCACAATCACCAGCACCACAACAATCAAAATGCTCCACTCCACCATGCGCGTAGAGGGTAATCCGACCAGCGGACGAACGGAGGCTCGGGCAACGGTCGCCATAGTCGGCCTAGCCGCCGCCCTTGCCCATCGCGGCAGATCCCATATTCCACAAGGGCAAGAACACGCCCAGTGCCAGTAGCAGCACCAGCGCCGCAATCACGGCCAGCAAGATAGGCTCTATGGCCGCGGACAGTCCCTTGATGTTGTAGTCGGTCTCACGCTCGTACATGCCCGCAATCTCGAACAACAGGTTGTCCAGCTCACCGGTCTCCTCGCCCACGTTAATCATCTGCAGCACCACGGGCGTGAACACACCCGTGGCCGCAGCGCAACGCGAAATCGTCTCGCCGCGCTCAATGCCATCGCGCATCTGCTCGATACGGGACCCAATGTAGGCGTTGTCCACCGTCTGTGCCACGACCGTTAGCGCCTGTACTAACGGCACTCCGCTCTGGCTAGACAGTGCAAAGCTGCGCGCAAATCGGGCCAGTGTGGCCTTCAAAATAATCTCGCCAATGATGGGGAGTTTGAGCTTGCGCGAATCCCATCGATAGCGACCGTTGGGCGTTTTTAAATAGCTGCGAACCAGCACCGAGCTACCAAACAACACCGCTATCAATAGCGGCCACCACGCCAGCATCCAGCTTGAGAAACCCAGCAGTCCACGGGTGATGATGGGTAGCTCGGCGTTGAAGCCCGCGAACACTTTGGCAAACACCGGGATCACAAAAATATTGAGAATGACAACGGCGGCCCCCATAGCAATCATCACAAAGATGGGGTAGCGCATGGCCTGCTTGATGCGCTCGCGCACATCGCGCTCAAACTCCATGTGTTCGTTCAAGCGCAGGAACACTTCTGTCAGGCGCCCGGTCATCTCCCCCACGCGAATCATGGAAATGTAGAACGATCCAAACAGCGCTTGGTGTCGCATGAGCGCCGCTGACAGCTCGCGCCCCTGGTCGAGGCTGGAGCGTATGTCTTTGAGCAAATCCACCATAGCGGGCTTATCAGCCGAGGCCTGTAGGCCGGCAAAGGCCCGCAAGATGGGCACGCCCGCTTTGTTCAGGGTGTACATCTGGCGAGAAAAGATCATCAGATCTTCATCCACAATGGGCTTGCGATTGAACCGCTCGATCCAGGTTTCGGCCTTTTCATTGGTAGCGGCTTTGGCCAGCGCAATGTGTACGGGGGATACGCCGATGGCCACCAACTGGTCGGCCACGCCGCCCTCGGTTATAGCCTCGAGTTGGCCCTGCACTGCCTCACCACGGTTATTGCGTCCACGCCAGTCAAAGGTTGCCATACCGTCTTACTCCTGCGCGGGCTCGTCAGCGTCATCCACCTCAAAGCCGATGCGCATAGCCTCGGCCAAAGAAGTGATGCCTTGGCGTACCAACTCCAGCGCATGGTAGGGCATGGTGTGGCCTTTCATGCGCGCACGCGCAGCCTGTAAAAACAAGGCTGGGTCGGAATTCGAGGCGGCCTGGGTAAGCGCAGCGTCCATTTCCAGCAACTCGTAGACGCCTTGGCGGCCGGTGTAGCCCGAACCATTGCAGGTAGAGCAGCCCAGCCCGCGCTTGGCCGATATGGTTTCGCCCTCGGCCAGCATGCCGCTAAGCCAGGTTTGCTCCTGGGCATTGGGCACAGCCGGCGCGACGCATTCTTTGCAATTCAGGCGCACCAGGCGCTGCGCGATCACGGCCTGCAAAGAGGTCGCCACCATAAAAGCCGGCACGCCCATATCCATCAAACGAAACGGGGTACTCATCGCGTCTTGCGTGTGCAATGTGGACAGCACCATGTGGCCCGTGATGGCGGCGCGCAAGCCAATCTCTGCGGTCTCGGCATCGCGCATTTCACCCACCAAAATCACATCTGGGTCTTGGCGCAGACACGACCGCAACACCTTGGCAAAGGTCAGTTCTATCTTGTCGTTGATCTGCACCTGGCTCAAGCCCGGCAGGCGGTATTCCACCGGGTCTTCCACGGTGATGACCTTGAGCTCCGCGGCATTGATCTCGGCCAACGCCGCGTACAGCGTGGTGGTCTTGCCCGAGCCCGTGGGGCCGGTGACCAGCACCATGCCCGCAGTGCGCCCCAACACCTCACGAAAGCGCTTGAGCATGGGGGCTGGCATGCCAATGCTGTCCAGGCGCCGCATCGACGTGCCCTGCAGCAGCAAGCGCATCACCGCAGACTCACCGTAGGTGGTGGGCAGGGTACTCAGGCGCACATCGATGGTGTGGTCTTTGAGGCGTACCGTAAACCGGCCGTCTTGGGGCAGGCGCTTCTCGGAAATATCCAGCCCAGCCATCAACTTCAAGCGCTGCGCTAACGCACCGCCAATGCGCTTGTCGGCCTGGGTCTGGGTTTGCAGCACGCCGTCTACGCGCACGCGAATTTGCAGGCTGTTTTCTTGCGGTTCGATGTGAACATCCGACGCCCCCACCTGCACCGCATCTTCAAATACAGACTGCAAGAGGCGCACCACGGGCGCCCCCTCAATACCCACCGTGGCGGTCAACTCGCCAAAGTCGACCGCATCGCCAATGTCTTTTTCCAGCGCACGGGCCAGGCCACTGATCTCATCGGTACGGCGGTAGAGGCGGTCAAAGGTCGCGGTAAGCTGGCTCTCGGGCACCGCAGCCACGCCAATATTGCGCTTCAGAATACGGGTCAACTCGTCGAAGGCAAACAGGTCCAGTGGGTCGCCCAGCGCCACCAATAGCAGATCGCCCTTGTCTTCCAGCACCAAGGCCTTAAAGCGCCGGGCCGAGGATTCGGGTAGGAGCTTGACGACTTCGGCCCGGAACGGAAAGGTCTTGAGGTTAACGAAAGGGATGCGCAACTGCCGCGCCAGGCCGTTGGCCAGTAACTCTTCGGTGATGATGCCGGTTTCGATCAACAGCCGCCCGACCTTCTTTCCAGTCGTACGCTGAAGCTCTAGCGTTTGTTGGAGTTGCTCCTGGGAAATCAGGCGTTGCTGCACCAGCACGTCGCCCAAGCGGAGTTTCTCTGGACGGCCAGGGGGCGGACGCGGCCCATCTGGCACACCAGGCGCCGCAGTTGCCATGTTCATGCGCTATTCCTTTTGCTGTTTGCAAAAATAATAGCACGCAGTGGCGCTGCGGCGGGTACTCAATGCGGATAGTCAGTACTTTCGGCTGCTCAGGCGGGCTTGAGGGCGTTACCTTCGACCTTGACCTGCGCACCGATGGCGGCCGGGCTGCTCTGTTCGAAGGTGCGCGTTGTGCCGTTAGCCATACGCACTTCAACCTGGTACACGGTGACCTTCTTCATCTTCTTTTCAACGGCATTGCCTGCGTAACCGCCGCCCACCGCACCCGCGATCGTGGCCAGGGTCTTGCCGTCGCCACCACCAAACTGGTTGCCCACAAGCCCGCCCAAGACGGCACCCGCCACTACGCCCGCGCCACTACCTTGCGCAGCATCACGTTGCAAGGGGGTGACCGTCTCCACCGTGCCGCAGTTAGCGCACACCACGGCCGGCGCGGCCGGCGCACGCACAGCTTCGGACGAGGCGTGCGCGACATGGGTTGAGGACTGGGCCTTGGTTTTATTGGCGGTGGGCTGCTGCACAAACTTGGCACCAGAGTCCTGAGTGACTTTGGTGCTGGGCTGCTTGGCAGGCTCTTCAACTTTGGCTACGAGTTGCGTCGGCGCTTCAGCAGTTTTAACCGGCTCCGCTTGGCGGTTAACTTGGACCAACGCAGTGGCCAGTGCCAGCGAGGTACCCGCAAAGCCTGCAATGGCAAGCCACAAAAAACGGTTGGAAGTCTTGGGCACTGCGCCGGGAGAGTCCATGGTGTTCAACATATTATTTCCTTCATAAGACGTGGGCGGCCGATAAGCCACCTGCGTATAACTTCAACGACTTCACCTGTGTAAAGGTATACAAATCAATCGGTTCGGTGTGGCGCAGATGTAACGCAAGGTAAACCGAAAACTGGCGCACTCTCGGGCAATTGCCCCGCGCTTATTCAATTTCTTACAAATTGGGGGCCAAAAGACGCTGCAGTTCTTCGACCCGCACGCCGCGGCGCTGAGCCAAGTCCTGCACCTGGTCGGCGCCAATCTTGCCAACATTGAAATAGGTGGCGTCGGGGTGGCCGATATAGAAGCCGCTGACGCTGGCTGCCGGGGTCATGGCCAGGCTCTCAGTCACGCCCATGCCAATGTCTTCACACTGCAGCAGGTCAAACATAGCCTGCTTGACGCTGTGGTCCGGGCACGCCGGGTAGCCCGGCGCAGGGCGGATGCCTTGGTATTTTTCGGCAATCAGGTCTTGGGGGCTCAAGGATTCGTCTGCGGCGTAGCCCCACAAATCGGTGCGCACGCGGTGGTGCAGGCACTCGGCAAAGGCTTCGGCCAGCCGGTCGGCAATCGACTTGAGCATGATGGCGGAGTAGTCATCGTGCGCCGCCTCAAAGGCCGCCGCACGCTTCTCGGCCCCAATACCGGCGGTGACCGCAAACAGGCCTGCGTAGTCCACAATTCCCGCATTTTGAACATCATTTAGCCCGCTGGCCCGGGTATTTATTGATGTTTCAGCTATTGAATTCATAGCAAACCCGGGCGCTACAAAGTCGGCCAGGCAGCGGCTGGGCCGCAACACGGGCTTGCCATCATCACCGTCGATTTCTTGTTTTTCGGTCTGCTGGCGCAGGCCATACCAGGTCAGCGCCACCTCGGTGCGGCTCTCGTCGGTGTAGAACGCAATGTCGTCGTCGTTCACGCTGTTGGCCGGGTACAGCGCCACCACGGCGTTGGCAGTGAGCCAGCGGCCGTCGATGATTTTCTTGAGTAGCGCCTGTCCGTCGGCCAATACCTTCTTGGCCTCTACGCCCACAATCTCGTCGTCCAAGATGGCAGGGTACGGCCCCGCCAAGTCCCAGGTCTGGAAAAAGGGGCCCCAGTCGATGTACTGGGCCAGTTCGGTCAGGTCAAAGTTTTTGAATACCCGACGGCCAATGAACTTGGGCTTGGTTGGCTGGTAGCCAGTCCAGTCGATGGACGTCTTGTTGGCGCGGCATTTGGCCAGCGGCCACAGCGGGGTTTGCTTCTTATTGGCGTGCTGGGTGCGCACTTTGTCGTAGTCGGCGTTCAGCTCGGCGATGTACTTGGCAGCACTGTCGCTCAGTAGCCCCTGCGCTACGCTCACGCTGCGCGAGGCATCGGGCACATACACTACCGGGCCCGCGTAATGGGGTGCAATCTTCACAGCGGTGTGCACGCGGCTGCAGGTCGCGCCCCCAATCAAGAGCGGAATATTGCGGCTGCGAAAGTAGTCGTCTTTTTGCATTTCACCGGCCACGTACTGCATCTCTTCCAGGCTGGGCGTGATCAGGCCCGACAGGCCAATAATGTCCGCGCCCTCGGCCTTGGCCTTGGCCAGAATCTCGTGGCAGGGCACCATCACACCCATATTGACCACGTCAAAGTTATTGCACTGCAAGACCACGGTGACGATGTTTTTGCCGATGTCGTGCACATCGCCCTTGACGGTGGCAATGACGATCTTGCCCTTGGCTTTGGCTTCGCCGCCAGCTTCCACCATGGCCAGCTTTTCAGCCTCAATGTAGGGCAACAGGTGGGCTACGGCGCTTTTCATCACGCGGGCACTTTTCACCACTTGGGGCAAAAACATCTTGCCCTGGCCAAACAAATCTCCCACCACATTCATGCCGTCCATCAGCGGGCCTTCAATCACGTGCAACGGGCGGCCGCCCTTGGCCAATACGCCCTGGTAGGCCTCTTCGGTGTCTACGGTGATGAAGTCGGTAATGCCGTGCACCAGCGCATGGCTCAGTCGCTGGGCTACTGTCACCGGGTGCTCGGGTGTGCCGCGCCACTCCAGTTTTTTGCTTTCGTCTTTGGCACCGCTTTTGGCGGTCTCGGCAATCTCCACCAAGCGCTCACCCGCATCGTCGCGGCGGTTCAGCACCACGTCTTCCACGCGCTCGCGCAACACCGGCTCCAGGTCGTCGTACACGCCCACCATGCCGGCGTTGACGATGCCCATGTCCATGCCTGCCTGAATGGCGTGGTACAGGAACACGGTGTGAATCGCCTCGCGCACCGGGTCGTTGCCGCGAAAGCTAAAGCTCACGTTGGATACGCCGCCACTCACCTTGGCACCGGGCAGGTTGTGCTTGATCCAGCGCGTGGCGTTGATAAAGTCCACCGCGTAGTTGTTGTGCTCTTCAATGCCGGTGGCGATGGCGAAGATGTTGGGGTCGAAGATGATGTCTTCAGGCGGGAAGCCCACTTCATCCACCAATACACGGTAGGCGCGTTCGCAAATCTCCACCTTGCGCGCGTAGGTGTCGGCCTGGCCTTTTTCGTCAAAGGCCATCACCACTGCGGCGGCACCGTAACGGCGCAGCAGCTTCGCTTGGTGCTTGAAGGGTTCGACGCCCTCCTTCATGCTGATGGAGTTGACCACCGCCTTACCCTGCACACAGCGCAGGCCGGCCTCAATGACGCTCCACTTGGAGCTATCGATCATGATGGGTACGCGGGAAATATCGGGTTCGGAGGCGATTAAGTTCAGGAATCGCACCATGGCCGCCTGGCTGTCCAGCATGGCCTCGTCCATGTTGATGTCGATAATCTGCGCGCCGTTTTCTACCTGCTGGCGGGCCACCGCCAAGGCTTGTTCAAACTCGCCGTTCAAGATCATGCGGGCAAAGGCCTTGGAGCCAGTGACATTGGTGCGCTCGCCAATGTTGACGAACGTGGCCCTCGGGGCGCGGCCTTCGGCGCCGTCCTGCGACGAGTAGGACCCGCCAATGACCACTGGCTCCAGGCCAGATAACATCATGGGCGCTACATTTTCAATAGCAGCTTGATCAATAGATACGCGGGGCTGGGGCATAAACTCACCTGAAAATAGACAAAAACAGGTGAGCGTGGTTGCAGTCGGGGTGACGATCCAAGCCTGACGGGACGCAGGGTCCCGCTGCAACGCTCCTTGGAAGCCCCAATTTTACGGGATAACACACCACCAGGGGCCTACGGGGTTTGTGCCGGTCAGCTAAGCGCGATGTCCGTAGGAAGGCGTCAAGCAGCTTCTTTGTAAAAGAAATTGCGCTGCAAGCTGCGCGCTGCCACCGGCTCCACCGCATTGCTGATCGCCCGAATGTGGTCGGGCGTGGTGCCACAGCAGCCGCCGACAATATTCACCAGCCCCTGGGCGGCAAACTCATGCACCAGGCGGCTGGTTACCTCCGGCGTCTCGTCAAAGCCGGTGTCGCTCATGGGGTTGGGCAGGCCCGCATTCGGGTAGCAACTGATGAAGGTGTCGGTAGCCACCTTGTTCAGCTCCTGAATGTAGGGGCGCATCAGCGTGGCGCCCAGGGCACAGTTCAGGCCAATGGCCAGCGGCCTGGCATGGCGCACGCTGTGCCAAAACGCTGTCACGGTTTGCCCGCTCAGAATACGGCCGGAGGCATCGGTGACGGTGCCGCTGATGATGATGGGCAAGCGCTCACCGCTGGCCTCAAAGTATTCATCCACCGCAAACAGCGCGGCCTTGGCGTTCAGTGTGTCAAAAATGGTTTCCACCAAGATCACATCCGACCCGCCTTCGACCAAGGCTTTGGTCTGGTCGTAATAGGCGGCGCGCAATTCTTCAAACGTCACATTGCGCGCGCCGGGGTCATTCACATCGGGGCTGATGCTGGCGGTTTTGGGCGTCGGGCCCAGGGCACCGCAAACAAAGCGGGGCTTGTCAGGCGTGCTGAACTTGTCGCAGGCGGCGCGCGCCAGTTGGGCCGATACCAGATTCATCTCGATGGCCAAATCCGCCATGTCGTAGTCGGCCTGGGCCACCGTGGTCGCCCCAAAGGTGTTGGTCTCAATCAGGTCAGCACCGGCTGCCAAGTAGCGTTCGTGGATGTCGCGAATCACATCGGGCCGGGTCAAGCTCAGCAGCTCGTTGTTACCTTTGACGTCTTTGCCAAAGTCTTTGAAGCGGTCGCCCTGGCTGCCAGGGCCGGTGTAGCCCTCGCCCCGGTACTGGGCTTCGCCTAGCTTGAAGCGCTGGATCATGGTGCCCATGGCGCCATCCAAAATGGCGATGCGGCGGGCCAAAATACCAGGCAGTGCCTGGCCGCGGGTGTAGTGCAAAGGTGTCATGGCGGGCTCAGCTTGTGGTGCGGTGTGTCACGTTAACAAGTGAGCGCAGTTGCAATCCCCAAGCCTGACTGACGGGACCGTTGCCGGTCCGGCAGCTGCAGCGCCCCTTGGGAAGCCCCGATTTTAATTCACAAACGCAAAGCCTTGTCAGTCCACACGCAATGGCAACGATAGAGTGAAGCAGGCACCGTGCCCGACTTCGCTCACCACGCCCACACGCCCCTCTAGGGTGGTAGTCACCAGGTTGTAAACAATATTCAGGCCCAGACCACTGCCACCTTTGCCCAGTTTGGTCGTGAAGAAGGGATCAAACACCTTGTCCACATGGATCGGTGAAATACCCAGCCCATCGTCCCGCACGGCGATGTTGACCCAGCCTGGTCGATCGACCGTTGCCACGATGGTGATCCGTCCGTGCTGTTTGCCGTCAAAGGCGTGCACGAGGGCGTTGTTGATCAGGTTGGTAATGACCTGCCCCAAGGGCCCCGGGTAGCTGTCCATCGTGATCTCTTCGGGCACCTGGCATTCCACGGTGTGTGAAGTCCTTCGCAACGTAGGCCCTAGCGTCAACAGAATTTCGTGCAGCGTTTCTTTCAAGCGAAAGACCCGCCGGTTGACACTGGTCTGGTCCACCGCGACTTGCTTAAAGCTCGATACCAGCTCAGCCGCATGGTGCAGCGAGCGCATCAAAATACCAGTGCCCTGTTGGTTGCTGTGCACAAACTCCTCCAGCTTGCTGCGGGTGAGGCCCTTGCCCATTTCGGCCATGAATGTGGCACCGTGGTCCTGCAAGGTGCTGGCCACAGTGAGGCTGTTGCCAATCGGTGTGTTGAGCTCATGGGCGATGCCGGCCACCATGGCCCCCAGCGCAGACATTTTTTCCGAGCGCACCAGCTCCGCTTGCGCCGCGGTCAACTGATTCAAGGTGTTGGTGAGCTCCTGGGTCCGCTCCGCCACGCGATGTTCCAGCGTCGCGTTGAGTTTCAAGATTTCTTGCTCAGAGCGGTGCTTTGCAGTGATGTCGTCATAAGCCAAGATCATGAGTGGCTCGTGGCCCGCCAGTACCCGGCTACCCGACACCTCACACAGCATGTCTTCGTCGCTATCGCCGCGGCGCATGTGGATCAGGTGGCGATCAATCGATCCGTGCTGCTCAATACCGACGCGCACCGCTCGGCGCTCGTCTTTGTCACGCCAGAAAGCCTCTGTTGAATTTACTTCGCCCAAAACATCGCCACGCGTGCAGCGAAACAAATTCGTCCAAGCGGCGTTGACATCTACCAGTACGGCCGTGTGTGCCAAGACGGATACCGTCATCGCCACAGGCGAGGCATTGAAAATAGCTTCGAACTTGGCCTGGCTGACGCTCAGGGCATTCTCAATGCGGGTGCGTTCAACCAGCTCCTCCTGCAGGGCCTGGTTCTTCTGGTCGCGCTCTTTGATGGACACCACCAGGTCGCTACGCATCGCCTCCAGACCTTGGGCCAGGCTCCCCATTTCGTCTTGGCGCGTCCAGCGCAGCGGGGCTTCGAGGTCGCCACGCGCCAGTCTCTGGGCGTCGGCCTGCAGCTTCTTCAGGGGGCGGACCATGCGCCGATCCAACAACAACCAGATCAAACCAATCGAAATACCTACCTGCGCCACTAACGCTACGGCCATCTTTACCAGATCCGCCATCAACTCACGCTGAATCCGCGCGCTCGTCAGCACGACCTCTAAGTGCCCCACGTGGGCGCCATCGTGAATCACTTCGTGGCTTTCGGTAAGCAAGGTGCCCACCGTGGGCTGGGGTTTTTCTTGTGTAGCAAAGACCTGTTTGAACTCGTCCGTCACTTCAACACGCACCACGTCGGGATTGCGCATCACAGCATCAACCAGTTCGGCGGCGGCGCGCTGGTCTACGTTCCAGATCGCCATGCCCAGGCTGCGGGCTAAAACTCCGGCTTGCTGCTGCATGGGCGCACGCACGCGCACCTCCACGTCGGATTCAAGCTTGCTATGGACCTGCAAAAACGCCAGCACCAAGGCTGGCAGAAAGATGCCCAAACCGGCGCCCAGAAACAAGGTCTCACGCAACGACAAAGCAAAGCTTCTGCGCGTCGGTGAGGTTTCAGGCAAATCCGGCATAGTCTTATCGGCGGTCCAACGAAAATTTTTGTGTCGAGGGTCTCAGCCGCAGCATACGGGAAAATCCTGCCCGTGGAGTGCTGCCTGACACCCAGCGACAATAGGCGGGCAACCACACCACGGCCCAAGACATTGCTATCGACGCGTTTTAGGCACGTTTTACCGTGCTGCCCCCCGTTTTTATTGCTCGTGTCGCTCTTATTTTGATAGCAGATATTTCCTCTACACCGCTCGATATCGACCAACCTTTGGGCATCTTGCAGGATGTCTTTGGCTACGCTGCATTTCGCGGGCCGCAGCAAGCGATCGTGGAGCACGTCACCGGCGGTGGCGATGCCCTGGTGCTCATGCCCACCGGCGGCGGCAAGTCTTTGTGCTACCAGATACCTGCTATCGCCCGCCAACGGGCTGGGTTTGGCGTGAGCTTGGTGGTGTCTCCCCTGATTGCCCTGATGCACGACCAGGTGGGGGCCCTGCACGAGGCCGGCGTCAGCGCCGCTTTTTTGAATTCCACCTTGAGCAGCGAAGAGGCCTCTGACGTGGAGCGCCGCTTGGTGCGCGGCGAGATCACCTTGCTCTACGCCGCGCCCGAGCGGGTCACTACGCCACGATTTCTGGCCCTGCTGGACTCTCTGCACGCACGCGGCCAAGTGGCGCTGTTTGCCATTGACGAGGCCCATTGCGTCAGCCAATGGGGCCATGACTTCCGCCCCGAGTACCGCGCCCTGACCGTGCTGCACGAGCGCTTTGCGGGGGTGCCGCGCATTGCGCTCACCGCAACCGCCGATGCCTTGACCCGCGAAGACATTGTGGAGCGCCTGCAACTGCAGGACGCCCAGGCCTTTGTCAGCAGTTTCGACCGCCCCAACATCCGCTACACCATTGTCGAGAAGCGCGACAGCACGCAGCAATTGCTGCGTTTTATTGAGCGTGAACACGCTGGGGACGCCGGCATCGTCTACTGCCAGTCCCGCCGCAAGGTGGAAGATATTGCCCAGACGCTGGTGGAAGCTGGCATTGACGCCCTGCCCTACCACGCGGGCCTGGACGCCAAGCTGCGCCAAAAGCACCAAGACCGTTTTTTGCGCGAAGAAGGCGTGGTGATGGTGGCCACAATTGCCTTTGGCATGGGCATCGACAAGCCCGATGTGCGTTTTGTGGCGCATCTGGACATGCCCAAAAACATTGAGGGCTACTACCAGGAGACCGGTCGTGCCGGGCGCGATGGCCTCCCCGCCTATGCCTGGATGGGCTACGGCCTGCAAGATGTGGTGAACCAGCGCCGCATGATCGACGAAAGCCCTGCGGCTGAGGAGTTCAAGCAAGGACTGCGCGGCAAACTCGATGCCTTGTTAGGTCTCGCCGAGGCCACCGATTGCCGGCGGGTAAGGCTTCTGGCCTACTTTGACGAGACATTGGGTGATGGGGCCCGATACAACTGCAAAAACTGCGACAACTGCCTGCAACCCCCTGATATCTGGGATGGCACCGACGCCGCACGCAAGCTCCTCAGCACCATCTATCGGGTGCAGCAAACCAGCGGTATGCACTTTGGTGCCGGGCACCTGATGGACATCGTGCGGGGCAAAATGACTGAGAAAGTCACCCAATACAACCATGCGTCCTTGAGCACCTTTGGTATCGGAGCCGATTTTTCAGAAATTCAACTGCGCGGCGTGATGCGCCAGCTCATCGCCCTGGGTGCTGTGGCCGTGGATGCCGCGTCTTTCAACACCATGCATCTGACGGACAAGAGCCGCGCCGTGCTGCGCGGTGAGGTAATGGTGCAACTACGGGAATCAGTGTCAACCCCAGCCGAGCGCAAATCCCGCAAACCAGGTGCCGGGCCAGCCGCCATCAAAGCACCGATTGCCTTGGATGGAGCGGCCTTGGAGCGCTACGCAGCCCTTAAAGCTTGGCGCGCGGAGGTGGCACGCGAACACAATTTACCTGCCTACGTGATCTTTCACGATGCCACGCTGGCGGCCATCGCCAAACGCGCCCCGCAAAGTTTGGACGACCTGCAAGGTATCAGCGGTATGGGCACTAAAAAGCTCGAAGCCTACGCCGATGCGGTGTTACGCGTAATGAGTCTGGGGGAATGAGGGGGGGGTGCGACTACCGAGGTGTCTGAGCGCAGCAGGGCCAAGTCGGCGCTGGGCCGCCCCAAGCCGACTTAGCCCCCTCGGGGGGCAGCGACCCGCGTAGCGGCGGAGCGTGGGGGCCACAATTTCCCGCTGGGCCGCCCCAAGGGAAATTAACCCCCTTGGGGGGCAGCGACCCGCGTAGCGGCGGAGCGTGGGGGCACCACCTCTAGTGGCGCCTGAAGCAACTTTCGTAGGACATGGCTGCCCCGGTCATGGTGTTTTGCAAACGGGCAATGGCACGGCTGTGGCGCTCAGCGCCCGATTTGTCGGCCAAATGCTGGCGATGGTGCTGTATGAGGGCGTGTAATTTGCTGCGGCAGGCATCCAAAACCCCGGCGAAGTTCAGTGCAATATAGGCTGAATGGTCGGCATTGGTTTGGCGGAACTCGTCAGACCAGTACGCAAATAATTGCGATTGGTAAGTACCCTGGTCCGGAACTTTGATGGTTTCAGTGCGCATAGCTACAGTTTGAAAAAAACATGGAATAGACACGTGTCGGGTCGTTCAGCATTAGGTCCAACGCGCCGACGCCTTTTTTGTATCTGCCTGGTCCTATGACGCCCCAAACCCCAAACTGGTTGACAAGCCGTTTACATTCCTGCGCAAAACCAGCGCTCTGACGTCAGCCTCCGGCCAGAAAGCCCATATTGCGGGCCTCACGCACCTCTGGTTTGAGCCGGTGCTCGGCCTCGAGCTGCTCCATGAATTCAGCCGCCTCCATCACTGCATCCAGAATCACCCCCTGGCGTTGCACGGCGGCCAAGTCACCCAGACACAACTGTTCCAGCGCGGCGAGTCTTGTCCGCAGCGCTGGGGTTAGGCTCGCGGCGTTGCCTGCGCAGGCCTGCGCTACGAAGGCCTGTTCACGCTGGCTTCCGCTCAAGGGTTTGAACCCGATCTTGAAGGTAAAACGGCGCAAGGCAGCAGGGTCCAACCGATCAAACAAATTGGTAGTGCAGATAAAAATGCCCTTGAACCGCTCCATGCCCTGCAGCATTTCATTCACTTCCGTAACCTCGTAATTGCGTAGCGCGCCGCGTCTGTCCTGCAAAAAGCTGTCCGCCTCGTCCAACAATAAGACCGCGCCTTCGAGCTCGGCCTCGCGGAACATTGCGGCCATCGCTTGTTCGGTCTCGCCAATGTATTTGCCCAATAAATCACTGGCCTGCCGAACAATCAAAGGCTGACCTAAAGTGTTGGCGATGTGCTCGGCCAAGGCGGTTTTTCCACTGCCGGGTGGCCCAAAGAAGCACAGCGTGCCGTGGCCCCGGGCTTGCAAAGCCTGGACCACTCGGTCTATCTCAAAGCGACTCTCCAAATTCAACAGCGACAGGTCGTAGCCAGCGGCTGAGGCGCTACCCCCAACCACAGGCGTGCGGTTGCCCAACGCCAAGTCGGCATTTTTGAGCTGTCGCTCAATCAGCGCTTCCAGGGCCGCAGCCGGTGCAGCGGCGTGCTTGGCAGGGCCGGCATCCACCGGTTGGGCCAGCTCGGCAAATCGTACGGCCGTGCGAATCTGTGCGGGCGTCAGTCCTTTGCGCCGGGTCAGGCGCGCCACAAACTCGTCCGATACCGGCACGCCCTCTAGGGTCTTGCGTACCAAGCCCTCACGCGCACCGGGCGGGGGCGAACGCAACTCTAGGTGATAGGCAAAGCGACGGCGAAAGGCCGGGTCAATTTGCTCGATGCGATTTGTCACCCAAATGGTGGGCACGGGGTTGGCCTCCAGCACTTGGTTAACCCAGGCCTTGCCACTGACACTGGCGCTGGGTGGCGCCAAGGTGGCATCAGCCCGCGCAATGGAATGCAAAGCCTCGCTGGACAGCGCCGGGAACACATCCTCTACCTCGTCAAACAACAAGGCCGCCTGCGCGCTGCCCTTAAGAAAAACCTGGGCAATTTGTAGCGAGCGGTAGCGGTCACGGCCGCTCAAGCTATTGCCATCCCGGTCTGCATACTCCACTTCAAACAACTCCAGCCCTGCGGCCTGGGTGACTACTTTGGCCAATTCGGTCTTGCCGGTGCCGGGTGGTCCGTACAACAAGATGTTGACCCCTGGCTGCTTGCGCGCGACGGCGTTCGCCATCAGATCCCGCAACACCGCCACATCTTGCGCGACAAAGGCAAAGTCCTCCACGCCCAGCCTAGTTTTGACGGACAAGCGGGTAAACACCGCCATCAGTTCTGCTTGGTCTCGGTAGTGGCGCATGAGAACCGGTGGCAGCTTCTCGCTCACCTTCATGAGGTCGGCCAGGTCAGTGATGTTGTGCTCCGAGATCAGGTTTTCCACCAGGCCAATGCGCTCCAGGCGGGAGCCCGCCCGCAAGGCTTCTCCCAACTGGTCGGGGCTCACGCCAGCCACTTCGGCAATCGCCGCGTAGGCCTCAGGCGCGTTGTTCACTTTGAATTCGACCAGAATGCTGCGCATGTCGCGCTGGTAGCGCGCCAAGGTCCCATACAACAGCAACGCCCGCTCCGCCTGGTTGAGCTGAAGCAGCCCAGCCAGGGCGTCGATGTTCTTTTCTACCAGCGTGGATTGCCGCTTGAGGGAGTGGCTCAACCATTCGCCAGTCACTTTCAAAACAGCGCTCAAATCCTTGGGCTGGTCCTTGGCGTATTCGTCCAAAAAGAAGAAAAGCGTGGCCTCATCGTAGGGACCGCGCCACAGGCCGTGTCGCGACAAAAAGTCCCGATCTGCCAACGCTTCGTGCCCCCGCCAGAGCTCATTACTGGCACAGCGGCGTACCAAGAAGTCGCGCAGTCGCGCCAGTACCGACACCGGCCAAACCAGATGACGACCGGCCAAGCCGACGACTGCATTGAAATCCCGCCGTGCAGTGAACCCGGGGCCTTGGCGACTCGCCAAAGTCAGGACGAAGTGAGAGCACATGAGGTCCAACACCGGCGCTTCCATCAACCCCGGCGACGCCACCATATGGGCCCCCAAAGGAGCAGACAAGGTACGCTTGGCCATGCAAAGCCTCCAGCACAAAGAGCGTGCTGCGTAAACCATACCGCAGTCCGGGCCAAGATGGAAGACCTGACTTGGGATTCCTTATTTTTGCGCCGACAATGCCCCCATGATCGAATACCAAGACGTCCAAGCCGCAGCCGTTCGCTTACAAGGCCAACTGCTCAACACCCCGTGTGTGGCTTCCAAAACCCTGTCCGATATCACCGGCGCCCAGGTGTTTTTGAAGTTTGAAAACCTGCAGTTCACCGCATCCTTCAAAGAGCGCGGCGCCTGCAACAAGCTCGCTCAGCTCAGCGCTGCGCAATCTGCCAAAGGTGTGATTGCCATGAGCGCTGGTAACCATGCCCAAGGCGTGGCCTACCACGCACAGCGCCTGGGGCTACGGGCCGTGATTGTCATGCCGCGCTTCACACCCGGCGTCAAGGTGGAGCGCACGCGGGGCTTTGGCGCAGAAGTCATCTTGCATGGCGACACACTCGAAGAAGCGCGCAACCACGCGGTCGAGATGGCCGGCCAGCAGCAGCTCACTTTTGTGCACCCCTATGACGACGAAGCGATCGTGGCCGGCCAGGGCACCGTAGCCATGGAGATGCTGGACGAGGTTCCCGATCTGGACACGTTGATCATTGCCGTAGGCGGTGGCGGACTGATTTCAGGCATGGCCACCGTAGCCAAGGCCCTGAACCCCAACATCGAAGTGGTGGGCGTGCAAACCGCACGCTTTCCGGCCATGGTGAATGCCATCAAGGGCACCAACCACCCGCAGGGCACCAGCAGCATTGCGGAGGGTATTGCGGTCGGAACGCCGGGCTTGATACCCCAAGCCATCATCGCCAAACGTGTGGACGACTTGGTTCTTGTGGAAGAGGGCGACATAGAGCAAGCCCTGGTGATGTTGCTGGAAGTTGAAAAGACGCTGGTAGAGGGAGCCGGTGCGGCAGGCCTGGCGGCCTTGCTGAAATATCCCGAGCGTTTCAAGGGCAAGCGTGTAGGTTTGGTGCTGTGCGGCGGCAATATCGATCCATTGTTGCTGGCGGCCATCATCGAACGCGGCATGGTTCGCGCGGGGCGATTAGCCCGCATTCGCGTCAGTGCGCGCGACATTCCTGGGTCTTTGGCCCACATCACCGCCACCGTGGCGCAGGCTGGGGCCAATATCGATGAAGTCCACCACCAACGCGCCTTCACCACCTTGTCTGCCCAGAATGTCGAAGTAGAACTGGTGGTACAAACTCGGGGCCATGCCCATGTCAAAGATGTGATTGCTGCGCTGCAAGCCGCAGGATTTGACGCACAAGTGGTTTAACCGCCTGGCTTTAGTTAAAATCTTGTAAATTGCGAAACGGCCCACCTGCAGGGCATAACCGAAGGAAAAACCATGTCAGCTCCCGCACCACAAAACCAGGAACATGAAGTTGACGTGGTAGAAGCCATCGTCCCGCTGATGCCCATCGTGCTGCCGATCGCCGGTGGCGTATTGATGTTTTTATTGGCGTTTATTGCAATCTACATGGCGTAATAGCCCACGGGCTGCATCGGCCACCGGCCACCGGCCACCACAGCAGCCTCTTTAGCCCACCGTCCGTGGGCTGCACAACACAAGCGCCTTGAGGGCGCTTTTTTTTCGGCCCAGTACCAAAGCCCCCCGCTTCGCATCTTGCTTATATGCATAACATCATACGTTTTATGCATAACTTTTGCCTGTAATTGCCCCGTAACTTCGGTACCGATCCATAAAATGGTAACGTAGTTGAAGAGAAAGCCCTGTTCTCAAAGTCAAAGCACGCGCTTTTATTTTGAAAAGACGATTTTCAAACTTAGGAGCTTTTCTATGAACTCACCCGTAATGCAGGGCCTCAACCTCAACACACCCAGCTACGTCAAAAATGCGCGGCTGATCGCTTGGGTGGCCGACATGGCCGCCTTGTGCAAACCAGACACCATTTACTGGTGCGATGGCTCCGATGAAGAGTACCAGCGGCTGTGCCAACAACTGGTGGATGCGGGGACATTCCAAAAACTGAACCCCGCCAAGCGCCCGAACAGCTTTTTGGCCCTCTCCGACCCCACCGATGTGGCCCGCGTGGAAGACCGTACCTACATATGCTGCGAGAAGAAGGAGAATGCTGGCCCGACCAACAACTGGATGGCGCCGGCTGAGATGCGCCAAATTTTGCAAAGCGGCAAGACCGATGCCAGCGGCAACACGACCAAGGCTTTGTTCGATGGCTGCATGAAGGGCCGCACTATGTATGTGGTGCCTTTCTCTATGGGCCCGCTGGGTTCGCACATTGCGCACATTGGTATTGAGCTGTCTGACAGCGCCTATGTGGCAGTGAACCAAAAGATCATGACCCGCATGGGCAAGGCCGTGTACGACGTGCTGGGCGTAGAAGGTGCATTCGTGCCTTGTATGCACACCACCGGCGCCCCGCTAGAACCCGGCCAGGCCGATGTGAAATGGCCGTGCAACAAGACCAAATACATCGTGCATTACCCCGAGACGCGCGAGATCTGGTCGTATGGCTCAGGGTACGGCGGCAACGCCTTGTTGGGCAAAAAGTGCTTCGCGCTGCGCATTGCCTCCAATATGGGCCGTGACCAAGGCTGGCTGGCCGAGCACATGCTGATCTTGGGCGTGACCAACCCCCAGGGCAAAAAGTACCACGTGGCGGCGGCCTTCCCCAGCGCCTGCGGCAAAACCAACTTCTCCATGCTGGTGCCGCCCGAAGGCTTTGAAGGCTGGAAGGTCACCACTATTGGCGACGACATTGCCTGGATCAAGCCCGGTGCTGATGGCAAGTTGTATGCCATCAACCCCGAGGCGGGTTACTTTGGCGTGGCCCCTGGCACTAACTTTCACACCAACCCCAATTGCATGGCCAGCCTGAACAAAAACGTCATCTTCACCAATGTGGCGTTGACCGACGACGGCGACATCTGGTGGGAAGGCATGGAAAAAGACACCGGCGGCCAGCCCGCGCACCTCATTGACTGGCAAGGCAAAGACTGGACACCCGCCATCGCCAAAGAAACGGGCGCCAAGGCTGCCCACCCCAATGCCCGCTTTACCGTGGCTGCAGGTAACAACCCCGCGCTGGACGCGCAGTGGGACGACGCCAATGGCGTGCCAATTGACGCCTTTATCTTTGGCGGCCGCCGCTCCACCACGGTGCCGCTGGTGACCGAAGCCCGCAACTGGACCGAAGGTGTCTACATGGCCGCCACTATGGGTTCTGAAACTACCGCCGCCGCCACAGGCCAGGCCGGTGTCGTGCGCCGCGATCCGTTTGCCATGCTGCCGTTCATCGGTTACAACATGAGCGACTACTTCCAGCACTGGCTCAATCTGGGCGAAAAGCTGGCGACAGCTGGCGTCAAGCAACCCAAAATTTTCACCACCAACTGGTTCCGCAAGGGCGATGACGGTAAATTCGTCTGGCCTGGTTATGGCGAAAACATGCGTGTGCTCAAGTGGATGATTGACCGCCTGGAAGGAACAGCCACCGGGTCCACCAATGGCTTTGGCATCAGCCCCGAGTACGCGGAAATCACCTGGACAGGCCTGGACTTCACGCGCGCCCAGTTCGACTCGGTCACTAATCTGGACAAGGCCGTGTGGAAAGAAGAGTTTGCGTTGCACACCGAGTTGTTCAACCAACTGGCTTACCACCTACCCCCTGCGCTGGTGGAAACCAAAGCACGCTTAGAAGCCCAACTGACTGCGTAATCCCAAGAAGCCCGCAAGCGGGCTCGCGCCAAACAAAAAGCCACCCGCAGGTGGCTTTTTGTTTGGCGCGAGCCGCGTGGTGCGCTATTGGCCGTCGGTTTGTCGCAAAGACGCCAAACGGATTTCCATCATCACACGCGGATCGTGGCGGGCCAATTCCCACATTTGCGCTTCGGCACGGCGCTCCCGGCGGGCCTGGTTACGGGCGGCAAGCCAACGGGCACCTGTGTTGGCCACTTGGCGTAGCGGCGTAGCCAACAAAGCGAGCACTGTGAAAGTTACCGTCCACAGGGCGACCCACGCCGCGAGCAGGTGACCATCGGCCCAGCCGTCGATGACTTGGTCAGCAGCCACCAGCAGAGCAGCCATCACGGCAGCCAACAACATGCCTGCCAGCGGGCGGGCATCTTGGTCCGTGTCCGTCGGATTGTTAGATGCCGATGCATATTGCACTGGCTGGCGGGGAGTAGAAAAAGGCGAGGAGTGGAGTAAACGGGTCATGGCAAATTCCTTGGGAAGATTGACAAGAAGCGGTTTTGCGAGTGCGTCATACGAGTTCATGGGGTGGATATTAGGGTTAATACTAATATTGGTCAACTTTATGTTGGTGATGCTTGGTATTCATGATGGTTATGATTGAGTATGCGCGACGTCTCCCTGCGAACCCTGGATCTGAACCTACTCAAGGTATTTGATGTGGTGATGTCCGAGCGCAGCCTCACCCGCGCAGCCCAGCATTTAGCCTTGACGCAGCCCGCCGTGAGCAATGCGCTGCGCCGTCTGCGCGAGGCTTTGGGTGACGAATTGCTAGTGCGCAAAGGTCGCACGCTGGAGCCCACGCCACGGGCGGAGGTGCTGTGGCCCGCAGTACGCAGCTGCTTGCAGCAGTTACAGGCCTCCTTGGCGCCACCGGGGTTCGACCCGGCCAGTGCCACCGACACCCTGGTCCTGACCATGGCCGATGCCACAGCCGCCGAGGTGATGCCCGGCTTGCTCAAAATCATCTTGGTGCAGGCACCCGATGTCTCGCTGCGGGTTGTACCGCTGACCACGCGGGACCCGCGCCACTTGCTCGAAGATGGCCATGCCGACCTGGCAGTTGGCCATTTCCCGGCGGTGCTGGCCGACCTGACAGCCCGCGCGCAGGCCGGGGAAGCGGCCAGCTTTTTGCATCACCGGTTGTTTACGGGTGACTATGTCTGTGTCATGCGCAAGGGGCATCCACTCTCCCGCACTCCCTTGACTTTGCAGCGATTTTGCGAGGCCCGGCACATGCTGGTCAGCTTCTCGGGCCGCCCCTATGGGTTTATTGACGAAGCCCTGGCCGCGCTGGGCCAGCAGCGCCAGGTGGTGCTGACGGTGAACCAGTTTTTTACCGCGGGCAAGGTGGTGTCCCAGTCCGATGTGTTGACCGTGCTGCCGCGCCACTTTGTCGGAGTTACTGGCTTTGCCCACGAACTGGTGTTGCGTGAACTACCATTTCCGGTGCCACCGATACAAGTGGATGCGTTATGGCATCTGCGCAAAGATGGCGACCGGGCGCACGCCTGGCTGCGCAGCCAGATTGCCCAACTGGCACTGAAGGCCTATCCGGATGCGTCTCCACAGTCCACCTACGGGTCCATTTCGGGATGAAAATTCAGCTGCTATCGGACATGCACCTAGAGGCCCATCCGCATTGGATGCCGACGCCCGCACCCGGTGCCGACCTGCTGGTACTGGCTGGGGATGTGGGCTCTTACCAAAGTGGATCACGCTTGCCAGAGATACACGATACCGACTTTGGTCTGGCGCGATTCTCGCCCCGGCAGGGCTGGCCCACGCCAGTGCTGTATGTGCCTGGCAACCACGAATATGACGCACAGGATTTTGATGCCGCCCATACGCGACTACGCGACTGTTGCGAACGCCTGGGCTTGACCTGGCTGGAACGACAAAGCACTGTGATCCAGGGTGTCCGTTTTGTCGGCACGACGCTGTGGAGCGACTTTGATGCGCTGGCCCCCCAGAGCAGCGGCCCCGCCAGTGCCAACACCTTGGCCCAGCAACTCAAGAGCCGCGACAAGGCATGCCGGGCAGCCAACTACTACTTGCGCAAATCGCAAACCACGCGGGGCGGCGAGCCCTGGTTGGCGCTCGGTCTGCGCGAACAAGCGCTGGTCTGCCAAGACTGGCTGCGCGCCGCGCTGGATACCCCTTTTGACGGCCCCACCGTGGTGGTGACCCACTTTGCGCCCAGCCTGCGCAGCGCTGACCCACGCTATGGCCTGACGCCGGGCACAGCAGGGTTTTGCAATGCGCTGGATGCCTTGCTACCAAAGGCCCAACTGTGGCTCCACGGTCACTTGCACGCCCCCAGCGACTATGTCCACCTGGGCTGCCGCGTGGTGGCCAATCCCTTGGGCTATGCGCGCAAAAACGAGCAGGCGGCATTCCAAACCGCAGCGTGCATCGATATCTAGAATAATTCAGAGCCAAATCAGGCCCGGGCCGGCGTTTTCATTACTAAGTTTGCTACTTTTTTTATAGCGTCCAGAAAACTGCTGCAGTACTGTCACCAGTGCGGCCGGCCATCAGGCCCGTATGGACCGACCTTCCGACGGTCACGCCAATTACTGCAGCATGAAGGTCTCGTACTCCAGCACTTCCAGCTTGCGATTAAGTATCCAAATACCCAGCAGCACGGTCACCAGCATGGCCAGCGCAAAGCCATAGCCAAACCACGCGGCGCCCAGTTGGAGCGAAACCGCCGTAAATACAATATTGCAAAGCGGCAGCACGGCAGTCAACAGCACCACGGCGCGCCTCTGATCAAGATAGAAAAGAATATTCAATATGCCCAGCAGAACAACCTGCAATGCGGCACCCACCACATCGATATAGAGCAGCGGAAGGTACAGTGTCGAGATACCCAGTGCTTCGAGCAACACGCTCCCAAGGACAAAGGTAATCAGTACAGTGATCGTTTGAATCTTAGCGATATCAAATAAGCCGCGCCGCACGTGGTAGACCATGTGATTGCGCATGCGCTCAATGAAATCCAGCGTTGCGCCTTCGCGCACGGCGTCGTAAAACTTGATGTAGTACTCGACAAAGTCGGTCTCTATACGCACCAAAAAAATAGCCATGCCGGGAATGACCGACAGGTAAGATAAAAAGATAGGGAAATCGTAAATCACCGAGGCATGCAGAGGCCCGATTACGGGTTGCCCCGTGGCCGGGTAGTACCAAAACATCAACTTGTCTACCCATGCCCCCAGGTTGAATAGAAAGCCGGTCGCCATCAGGCTGATGTACATCGCACCCGGCTTCCAGATGTCAAATGCAATGAAACGGTCAGAGTGGTAGTTGTGATAAACCAGCCAGATCATGCCCATCAGTAGCAGATAGTGGCCCAACACAAAACCCAGTAGCAAGCCCTCCATGCCCAGCACGCCCCGAAAGGCCAAGGCCAGTACCAGCGTGGCGCAATAGCCCAAGAAAAAGATCAGCACAATTTCACGGTAATGCTTCATGCCGGTCAGAAACACGGTGGCAATCCAAATCGCGGACATCACCCCCAGCCCCATGACAAACAGTAGCCGGTACAACACGCTTTGCTCAGGGAAGAAGAAGATGACGCACGGCAATGCCAACACCATGCTCAAGCCCATCACCAGCAAAATCAGGCCATTGAAGTTGGGCAGTATGGACGCTTCATCTTTGGCAAAGGTACGATCCGCTACGAAGCGGGTGAACGAAAGTTGCACCAACCCGGTCGTAATAAGGGAGATCAAAAAGAGGTAGGTGACCGTGACTTGAAACTGGGAGATGGCCACCTTGGACGAGAGCGCACCAACACTGAGCAAACCAATCGCCATGATGCCGATGATCGACAGCACCCAGGGGCCCGAACTGATGATGCCGGCGAAGGCATAGGCCTGCAGCAGCCCGCCATAGGTCTGCTTGCGCAGCAGCTTGCGCAACTCGAAGCCTATGCCTGCCATGTCAAATGCTTATCGTAAAGCGCCTGGTAGCTGTCAAACATCAGGCGCTGGGTGTAGTACTTTTCAACGCGCTGGATGGCAGATTCGCGCGCGCGCTGCCACTCCACCGGATCACCCAACAACTCTATCGCCGCCTGCGCCATGGCCTGGGGATCAGCGATGCGCACGACCCGGCCCGACGGTCCCAGAGCTTCGTCATCACCGGGCAGACCAAACACGAGTTGCCGACACGACCCGACATCGGTACACAGGGTGGGCACACCCGCGGCGTAACCCTCCAAAATGACGAGCGGCAGGGCCTCACTGATAGAGCTCAAAACGACCAGACCGACTTTGGGCAAAATTTCAGTCAACTTCTGAAAGCCCAGAAATTTCACCGTATTCTCTAAGCCGAGTTGCGCCACCAACGCGCGACACTCCAGCGCGTATTCGGGCGATTCATCTTCCGGCCCCGCGATCCAGGCCTCGGCCTGCGGCAGCTGGCTGGCGACGATACGCATGGCCCGAATGAAGGTCTTGATGTCCTTGATAGGCACCACCCTCCCGATCAGACACAGTACCTGCGGCGGCCCCTGGGGCCAATCCGCGCGCAGTGCGGCAAAGCGGTCCACATCGATGCCGTTGGCGATATTCGACGTTCTCTCAGGCGGCGCGCCGTCTACCAATTGCCGTTGCCGGTTGGCCTCGTACAGGGCCACGATATCGTCAGACGCGTGGTAGGTGACATACCCCAGATGCTCGAAAAAACGAATCCAGAGCTGACGGAAATAACTAACCCGCGAAGGATCGTGCTCGAACACGCTGCGGTTGTCCTTGATCCACTGCGCTTGGTAGAGATCAATCTTGCGTTCCTTGACATAAATACCGTGCTCGCTGAGCATAAAAGGCCGCTGGTTTCTGTGCTTGAGCAGCACCCCAAGAATACCCGCGTACCCCGTCGATACCGCGTGGTAAACACGGGCCGCAGGGCAACGCAAGGCCACCTCTCGCAGGCGCCAAAACGGGCTGTGTATGGTGCGTATGGTCCAAAAGTAATCGACGAAAGACGGGTCGGTGCTGCGCCTGCGGTAGCTCTTTTTGATGAATTCCCAGGCACCCTTGCTGTGAAGAAACATGTCGTGGCTGATCTTGCCGCCAGGCCCCGCCTCGTCCATGAGGCTTGCGAACATGTGGGGGCAGTCCGGGTGCTTCAGGTTGTTCTCAAACATGTTGTGCATGCTCTCAACCAGCGCCATGGTCTCGTCTGGCAGCTTGACCGGAATAATGGGCGGACCCGCTTGGTCATCGTACAGGTAGCAGGTGTCCAGGTGCACCAAGTTGGGCGGCAAGCTGTAGCGCATCTTGCCGTAATCCTGCTTGCGACTGCCCAGAAAAATCGCCCCAAAGCGAACCTCTGGAAATCCCAAGATGATCTGGTGCACCCAACTTGACACGCCGCCAGAAACGAACGGAAAAGTGCCCTCCAACAACAGCAGGACATCCACGCTCTGTGCGCAAGGAAAGGTGGTGTCAGATGTGGGGGAGGTATCGACGGTCACTGAAGTTGCTCACGTTGTCACGCCCGGTCCAAAAATCGACGATCGCCCGGGTTCGGGAGGCGGTGTTGAGTTCTGCCAGCTGGTGCATAAATTGTTGGACACGCGCGAAGTCGCGCTGTCGGAAAGCCATCTCGGCCAGATAGGGAAGTGCAGAAGATCGTGGCTGGCCCAAGGCAAGCGCTTCCTCCATAGCAACTTGCGCAATGACCGTCTCCCCCTGCTCCAGTAGCACGCGGCCTTTTAGGAACATCAGGCCAGAGTCTGGTGTGCGGTTCAGCGCGAGTGCAGCGTCCAAGTAGTGCCGTGCACGGCCCAAGATGTGGCGCCGAAGTTCACCCTGGGCCAATGACGTGTAGATCAATTCCCAATGCAACTCGGCAAGATGGCGCAGGCAGGTGTACTCCTGCTCGGGCGTTTGCGCCTGTGCCATATGGTCTTGCTCGTGCTGAATATGCGCATTGAGCTTCTTCTCCTCCGAGTCCAGCATGCCAAAAGCCACTAAACGGACGTCATCCGTGTCGTCGCCCAGCAGGTCTTCGAGGATGGGATTCGCCACGCGGGAGGGAACTGCCTGCAGGGTCATCAGTGATCGCATACGGATGTCGCTGGGCACATTACTTTCCAAGCGGGACCGGATCGCACCCTGGCCACTGCGATTGACATCCTTGGCCTGGACATCATATTCGGGCAAGTGGACGGTGATGGGGATAGGGTGGCGCGTGTCGGTCGCCTCACTGCGCAAAGTGCTGCGGATAATAATGAGCATGCCAATAGCGCCAACGACAGGAGCAACAAAGGCAAAGCAGAACAGCAAGAGCCACACAAAGACACGCGGCTTCTTGAAGTGCGAAGGCTGCATTACATAGGTGCTGGATGCGACGATAGCGCTGGCTAAAGCGTGCAGTGTCAGCACCGCAATGAAAGCCCAGGTGTCGGACACATAAAGCAAAGGGCTGAGGAAAACACCCAGCTCTACCAGAATGGCTGCCCACGTCCACTGCAGCGGGTTCATGCGACTCTCATGCCAAGATCATGTCCGCAAGGACGGCTATGGGGTCTTCCTGCGCAAAGTCGACGGACCGCACATGAACTTCCAAGTCCTCGAAGTTGCCGTGAAAACGGTGTTGTAACCACTGATCAATCCGTTGAACAAAACCTTCCTTGGCAGAGCTCGAGGCAAACGGCATTAGCACGGCGATGGCAGGTTCGTTCTTGACACTGGTTTGCCAATAAAGGTCCAGACCACGCTTGATACGCAAAAACTCGGCGGGGATCTCCTCGCGCAGTGGACCACTGAAGGTCATCAGCACAATATGGCTGGATATACCCACCTTTTTCTGCATGTGAATCATGCGCACCAACTCTTCCGCAAACAGTGCGGGAATGCTGGGCAATCTGTCTTGCACAGACAGCACTAACGATGCATTGCGGATGTTGTCGGCGTAGTAGCCCAATATGACCGACATCATCTGCAAGTTCTCGACATTGAGCGAGAAAAATGGCATGCGCGTGACCGCCAGGACACCGATCAGGGTATCGTTTCCGGCGATCAACGGCGCGATGACTAATTGGCTGGAATTCTGTGCCATGCTCACATCACGGCTAGCGATGTGGGTCAGATTCCGCGCTTCCAGGGCCAAGCGCAACAGCGGGTCGTCTTGCTCCAAAGGGGCAGGCTCGCCAATGGTGGCTATCTGGGCTCCCAACACCGGATCGGAGGGGTCACCGGACAACGCATAGAGGGCCGCTGACTCCAGGTTGACGTACTGCGACAGCAACTGCAGCAGGCCGTGGGCAGCGGGCATGACCGGAGTTTTTTGGTCGGCACTGATCACCAT
>JBKJOV010000026.1:0-34751 GCA_046595515.1 Rhodoferax sp.
GCACTTGAAGGCCTGTTCGCTGTGCGGGGCTACCGTCTGGGCCTGCGGGCATGCCCGCCAAAAAGTCTCGCTTCACGCCGCAGTCCACCACCGTGAGCGCAATGCCGTTTTGCTTGGCCAACACGCTCACCGCTGCGCCACCGGCCAAAAAGTTTTCTACCATTTGCCAGGTCACATCGCTTGGGAAAGCAGAAACGCCGCGCGCCGTCAGGCCATGGTCACCGGCAAACACCACCATTTGCGGTTGGTCTAGCACGGGCTTCGTAGTGCCAAGAATTTGACCGACGGACAGCGCCAAATCTTCCAAGCGGCCCAACGAACCCAAGGGCTTGGTCTTGTTGTTGAGCGTGTGCTGCAGGGCTTGGGTGAGCGCGGCATCAGTGATATCAGCCAGAGTAGGAAGGGAAGTTGTCATTCGTAGTTCTCTTTAAAAATTAGTCCAGCAAGCCTTGCAACACGCCGGGCTCAAAATTCTTGGCAATAAAGTCCGCCAGCCCGTCAAACACGGTATCGAGCGTCGGCACAGGACCCTGCAACTGCGCACCAAACAAGGCTTGCAACACACGCGGGTCTTCCAACAAGCCATGCAAATACAAGCCCATCACATTGCCCCGCGCGTTGACCCAGCCCAGATCGTCCGGCAACACCGCATGCGCCACATCACCCGCTGCAGCCATAGCCGCATGCGCTGCGGTTTGGCCGTGGTGAATCTCGTAGCCTGCCACGGATACGCCTGCTAAGACAGCCCAGGGCCCTTGTGACCCCAGGACTTCGCCGTTGGCATCACTGAGACCCGGGTGGGGCAAGGGGAAGCTGGGGCCCGATTTCTGCGCATTTGGCAGTATGAGGGACCCGGCTTCCCCTTGCCCCACCCGCGAGCGCCAACTACGAGAAAAACAAGTCGAGGTATGCCGAACCGTCTTATCCTCAGCAAACACCGTTACCAACGGCAACAGCCCCAACCCCGGCGCATTCCCATCAATCCCATGCGGATCAATCAGCGCCTCGCCCAGCATCTGCAGCCCGCCACAAATACCCAATACCGCCCCACCCTGCTCTGCATGCCGCGCAATCGCCGCATCCAGCCCCTGCGAACGCAGCCAAGCCAAATCGCCACTGGTGTGCTTGGAGCCGGGCAGGATGATCCAGTCCGACGCCTGCAAACTCGCCAACTCAGACGGCGAACGCACCCACTGCAAGCGCACACCGGGAATATTCTTCAGTGGCTGAAATTCATCCAGATTGCTGATGCGTGGGTAGGCGACGACTGCTACGGTTTTGTTAACTGCACCTTTGGCAACACTTCTGTCGTCAAAGACACCGTCTTCTTCCGGCAAACCATGCTGCCACCACATCGGCAAAGTCGCCACAGTGGGAATACCCGTCAACTCTTTCAACATCTGCGGCGCGGGCGCCAACAGGGCTGCATCACCGCGAAACTTGTTGAGCACAAAGCCCTTGATCAACTTGCGCTCGTTTTCCGGCAACAGCGCCCAGGTGCCGTACAGGTGGGAAAAGGCACCGCCACGGTCTATGTCGCTAACCAACAGGCAAGCCGCATTGCTGTGCAAAGCCACGCGCATATTGACAACGTCGCTGCTAGACAAATTAATCTCCGCCGGTGAGCCCGCGCCTTCAATGACCACTACGTCGTTTTCGGCGCGCAAATCGTCCAGTGCCTGTGCAATCACGGGCCACACATGCAGACTGCGACCACGCCAGGGCATACGGCTCAATGCGTCGTTGACCTGGCCCATCAGCACGACCTGGCTGTGCGTATCGCGCTCAGGTTTTAGCAACAGCGGGTTCATGCGGACATCGGGTACGGCGTTGGCCGCCAGCGCTTGAAAATACTGTGCGCTGCCGATCTCGCCCTGGCCATTGGCAGACGCAACCACTCTGGCGTTATTGCTCATGTTCTGCGCTTTGAACGGCGCAACTTTGAGCCCCTGGCGCGCGTAGTAGCGGCACAGTGCGGTGGTGAGCCAGCTTTTGCCAGCGCCGCTGGTGGTGCCGAGCACCATGATGCATTTTGCGGTCATGAGGGCGTGAAGTCGGCTCCGGTCCGCGCAGTCGTCACAAAGCATCTCCCGGCAAGGCAGGTACATCAGGCACAAGACTCAGGAATTTGTCGAAGTCTTCGCGGTTTCCCAAAGCAGCCTCGCGCCTCAAATACTCCAGTGTCTGAAAAGACGCCATTTTTTCCGCCGCAGCGCTGGCGATAAATTGGTTGACGGAAATGCCGTCTTTGCGTGCCAACGCTTTGATGCTTTCATGCACCGAGTTGGGCAGACGAATAGTCAATGCGCTCATGTCACATCTCCTTCAAAAGTTGCAAAAAATCGGCTGGCGTGATGGCCTTCACCCCCAATTGCTCACTGCGACGAAAGTCTTTCACGTTGTGGGTAACGATGTACAGGCAACCAGCCGCGACCGCAGACTCCAGCAGCATGTCGTCGTCGGGGTCCTTTAAGAACGGTCGCCACAAAAAATGGATGTCCTGCAAATGTGCCAACGACGCTAAGTAGCGAACGAACGCCTGTGCCGTGCTGGCGTCAGCCCCAGGCGGCAAATGCTCTGGCCTAGTAAGCACCGCTTGCCACTCGGTGTACACCGCCACTGAGAGGCATATTTGAAAGCGCGAATGAGGCAAAGACGCAAGCAACGCGAAGCTGGCGCCATTGCGCGATCGAGCCGCAGCGACCAGCAGCGAAGTATCAAAAACAACTTTAATGGTTGCGCCCATATAACCATTATGTCACTTTTGAGGTATTTAACGCCGCAAACAAGGCATCCTGAGCCATGGGCGACAACACGCCCAGACGCACATTCCCCGGCAGCCCAAACGATGTGGCATCGCGCAGCTTCAGGCCTTGCTCCCGCAGTGCGGCACACAGCGCGCTGGCATCCACACTCTTGGGCGGCTGGGCGCAAAAAAAAGGCGTGTCGCTGGGCAGGCAATGCCAGCCTAGGGATTGCAAGCCTTGCACTTGGTCTTGCTTCCAAAGCCGCAGCGTGTCCAGGCTCGATTGCAGCCAGTCTTGTGTGGCGGCTTGCGTCCACGCGCTCAGCAGTGCCACACCGTGCGCGCCCACCACCCAAGAGGGTGCCAGTGCATCCATCTGCGCCGCAGCGTCTTGGGCTTGCAGGGGTGCCAACGCGTAGGCAGCGCGCACGCCCGTCAGGCCCAGGGCTTTGTTGGGGGAAAACAGTTGCCAGACGCGATCCATTTGTGCGGCACTCAAGCTGTCCGCGCCCTGCAAACGCAGCGGCGCATACGCACGATCCAAAACCAGCAGCGGCGCCTGGTAGATACCAGCCGTGTCGCTGAGCCAAGCAGCCCAATCGACGTGCGCTTGGCCCAGCGGGCTGGAGGGCTCACACGCCCACACCAAGTCCGCAGCGCTGGCATCGCCCACTACCTGCAAACCCCAAGCCTGTGCCGCGTGCGCGTAGTCGCCATAGGCATGCACCGGCACGCTCACCGTATAAGCGCCCTGCTGCTTCGCCCAAGCGGTGATGCGAAAAATAAACTCGCTGGCGCTACCGGCTAACACGATGCGCCACGCCTCAACACCATGGAACGCCGCCAAAGCAGCGCGAAGCGCGGAGTAGCTGGCGTCGGGGTAGCGCGTGGCATCAGCGGCCTGCACAGCGGCCAGGGCTTCAGGGCACGGGCCGCAGGCATTGCTGTTGGTAGAGAAGTCGTAGCGCGCAGCACCCAAAGCATCAGGGCCGCCGTGTACACGGGGGCTTGGACTCACGTTGGCACCGTCCAATACGCTACTGAAATCATAGCTACAACTACAATGAATACGCCGGCTAGCAACGATTTTGATCCTAAAACTACCGCTTTTTCGGTATCACGCGCCTGCACAGGCCGTCCCGTAGCATTCAGCACGTACACACCTGGTTTGCGCAAAGCCACGTCCAGCACCAGCGCCATGGCGGCCATGGACCAGCCGCTGTTGGGCGATGGGGTTTGCTGAGCCTGCGCGCGCAATTGCCCTGCCCTGCGCCAGCCCGAACTGCCAGACATACCCGCCACCAGCAACAACAAAACTGCGGTGATCCGCGCCGGCACCCAGCTCAGCACATCGTCCGTGCGCGCCGCCCACTTGCCAGCCCAAGCCCAGTTCTGGCCTTTGTAAAGGCCGGGGTAGCCCCACATGGCGTCGGCGGTGTTGGCAAAGCGGTACAGCGCTGCGCCGGGCAAGCCCAGCAGCACAAACCAAAAGATGGGTGCCACCACGGAGTCATTGAGGTTCTCGGCCAGCGTCTCAATGGCGCTCTCGCGCACCTCAGTTTCTGTGAGCTGCGCCACATCGCGGCTGACCAGCGAGCGCAGGCGTTCGCGCCCGGCGTCCAGCGATTGGGCCAGGGCAGACTCCACCGCGCGAACCTCACTTTTGAGCATGGCCCAGGCCAGCATGGGCTTGAGCAAGATGCCCAAACCCAATGCATTCACCCACCATGGCAGGGTCTGAAGCGCGCTTTGCAGCAGCCAGCCCACTCCTAAAACCATAGCGGCTCCTGCAATGAATCCGCCGGCCCCAAGCCAAAATGCCTTTAAATCACGTTGATTCGGGTCCTGCAAGGCCCTGCGCTGAACCCACGCGCCAGTGGTAGACAGGTAGTTGCCGATCCACACCACCGGGTGCAGGCGGGCGGGGGGCTCGCCCCACCAGTGGTCCCACGCTAACGCGATGACCACTGGCAGTAACCCGATCAATACACAGCCATACATTAGTTCAGGCAGCAACAACACTCGGACTCGCACCCAACTTGCCCGCCTTGCGCACAAAGGCTTTGTCAAAGGTCATGAACGCATCGCTGGCACCGCTCAGGGCAAGATGCAGCGCATCGGCGAAGTCCATGCCCTGCGTGTAGCCATGAATGGCAACTCTCAGCGCATCCGCCTGCTCCGGCTTGAAGTTGGGCAGGCCCAGCAGCAAGCCCAGGCCTTTGGCAATCTCGGTGGCTGTGCAGTCGTTGGCCTCCAGCACCCAGACCAATTCCAGAAAAACCGTAACCGGGGCCGTAAAAACCTGGTCTTTGGCCAGCAAGGCCTTCACGCGGGCGTGTTGTGCTTTGTCGTCTTGCAGGAGCAGACGTGCCAGCAGATTGGTATCCAAAGCGATCATCACGTGTCCATCTTGTGATTACGGCGCGTGTTTGGCTTTCAGCTTGGCCCGGATGCTTGCTTGCACCGCAGCCTCGCTCAGGCGCTTGCGTCCGGGCTTGGCCAGGCAGCCAGCTACTTCGTCCAGCCTGGTGGTACTCTGCGCGGGCAATGGACGCAGCCGAATTTCACCGTCCACGTACCGCACTTCAAACTGCGAGCCTGCGGCCACATGCGCGTTATCGCGAACCGCCTTGGGTATGACAAGCTGACCTTTGCTGGAGAGGGTGACTGTTTCCATGGTTGAGACCCACTAAAAGTAAGACGCATGGTAAGACAAACAGGGATTTACCGCAATCCACAGCACCATATGAGCCAAACTCAATCGCGCGGCACCGGATGCCCGGTCTTCAGCCCCAAACGCTGCAGCAGCGCGCCATCCGCATCCACATCCGGGTTGCCAGTGGTGAGCAGCTTCTCGCCATAAAAGATGGAGTTGGCACCGGCCACAAAGCACAGGGCCTGCACCGCGTCGCTCATGCTCTGGCGCCCAGCCGACAGACGCACGCGCGCCTTGGGCATGGTGATGCGCGCCACCGCAATGGTGCGCACGAATTCCAGCGGGTCAAGGTCCGGCTCATCGGCCAGCGGCGTACCCGCCACCTTGACCAAATGGTTGATCGGCACCGACTCGGGATAGGGCCCCAAATTGGCCAGTTCGGCAATCAGTCCGGCGCGCTGCAGGCGCGATTCACCCAGGCCCACAATGCCACCGCAGCACACGCTCACCCCCGCATTGCGCACGCGGGCCAGGGTGTCCAAGCGGTCTTGGTAGTCGCGCGTGGTGATGATGTCGCCGTAGAAGTCGGGCGCGCTGTCGAGGTTGTGGTTGTAGTAATCCAGCCCCGCGTCGCGCAGGGTTTCGGCGTGGCCATCGTTCAGCATGCCCAGCGTGGCGCAGGCTTCCAGGCCCGTGGCTTTGACGGCCTTCACCAATTCGGCTACGGCTTCCACGTCACGATCTTTAGGCGCGCGCCAGGCGGCACCCATACAAAAGCGCGTAGCGCCTGCCGCCTTGGCGCGTTCGGCGGCTTCGCGCACTTCGGCCACGCCCATCAGCTTGCCGGCCTCTACGCCGGTGTCAAAGTGCACGCTCTGCGGGCAGTAGCCGCAGTCCTCCGGGCAGCCGCCGGTTTTCACGGACAACAGTGTGGCCAGCTCCACCATGTTCGGGTCAAAGTGTTGGCGGTGCGTGGTTTGGGCCTGAAAAACAAGATCGTTGAACGGCAGGTCAAACAGGGCCTGCACCTCTTCTACCGACCACACGCGCTGGCCCGCATCGGGGCGCTTGGCGGGGGATTTGTGCGGCGCATGGAAGGTCAGGGGCTGCACAGTCGCAGTGGTTTGGCTCGGTGTCATTGTTGTCATAGTCATATCAAAATCGTCATTGGGATTGCGAATTGTGCATGCTCGGGCTGGCCAAGGGCTGACCCCAGCGTTCTTCAAAGAGGAGATTGTCCAACGGAGCCCGCTGTGCCCAGCGCTGCTGTTGCAACATGGGCTCGTCGTAAAAAGCGGGCACGGGGCCGATAGACAGCAAAGCAATCGGCTCGGCACCGGCGGGCATTTGCAGTAAGTTTGCCACGGCGGCGGGGTCAAACATCGACACCCAGCCCACACCTAATCCTTCAGCGCGGGCCGCCAGCCACAGGTTTTGGATGGCGCAGGCTGCGGAGGCCAGATCCATCTGCGGCAGGGTACGGCGGCCAAACACATGGGCTTCGCGCCCGTCCGCCAGGGCCACAGCCCACAGCTCCGCGCATTCCAACAGGCCCTCCACCTTGAGTTGCATGAAGGTGTCTGCCCGCTCACCCAACGCCGCAGCGGTCAGCACCCGCTCTTGCTCCACCAGTGCATGCAGTTGGACGCGCAGTGCCCTACTGGCCACCCGCACAAAGCGCCACGGCTGCATAAAACCGACGCTGGGCGCGTGGTGGGCTGCTGTCAGCAGCCTGCGCATGACATCGGGTGCGACACTGCCACCCGCAAAGTGGCGCATGTCGCGCCGTTCAAAAATGGCGCGATACACAGCCCGGCTTTCGGCTGCGCTAAAGCCATGGGCGCATGAGGGTGCTTGCGGTTCACTATCGGCCGCCGTTATGCCGGGCAACACCTCACACGCGATGCCCACAGCTTGCAGCGCCTGCACCTCTTCGCCGCCAAGGCCAAAACCATAGGGATCTCCCCCCTTAAGTCGCACGACGCGCTTACCCTGCATTGCATGGGCCACCAACAGGTCGTGAATGCCTTCTTGCGGCACCTCATGGTCATCATGGTCACCCAAGGCTTTGCCCACTTGCACACGCAGGGCCGTAGGGGGAATTTGTGCCAATACTTCAGCGCTGATTAGCCGGTCGTACACCACGACCTCTGCACCACGCAGTCGGTCCAGCGCACGCAGAGTCATCAAATCCAGCGGGACCGGCCCAGCGTCCACCATGTGGATGGTGCCGGTGGACATTGGAAGAGGCGTGGTGGCAACGGGGGTCATGACAATTGAGGCAGGGGCCGAGGCCCATCTTGGCGAACCGCAGAGCATACAGCCCGCGAACATCCGCCCTGCTGACGCTAGGTAAACCGAACCCATATGGTGCGATACTTGAGAGCTTTCCTAGCCACAACCCTGGATGCTGCACAACGCGCATTCAGCCCATCCAGCCACCCACGAATGCAAAGCGTCGAAGCTAACGCCATTGCTCCCGATTCCGCCCGAGATACGCCGCAGATCAAGGGCTGGTGTCCGGGTGCCCTGCGTCCTATGCTATCGGGCGATGGTTTGGTGCTGCGGGTACGCCCGCACGGCGGACGCTTGAGCCGGGCGCAGGCCGCAGGTCTGGCTGAGCTGGCTACCCGTTACGGTAATGGCCTGCTAGATTTGACCAGCCGCGCCAACCTGCAAATCCGTGGCGTGCAAACCAGCTCCGAGGCTAGCTTGGTCAAAGGTTTGCGGGCCTTAGGGCTGCTGGACCCTAACCCTGAGGTTGAGGCTCGGCGCAATATCTTGGTCAGCCCTTTTGCAGCAGTTGGCGACGGTACGCAAACCCTCGCTACCGAACTGGCCCACGCTCTGGCTATGCCCAACGCCCCCGCCCTGCCAGAAAAATTTGGCTTTGCCGTGGACTGCGGCAAACATCCGGTGCTGCGCGGCAGCTCTGCCGACATCCGTATCGAGCGCGCTCCCGGTGGGTTTCTGGTGTCAGCAGACGGCTTTTCCACAGGTGCCCTGACGACACACTTGGTCGCAATAGACACCGCTCTGGAGCTGGCGAACTGGTTCCTGGCCGCCACGGCTAGCCATAACCCACGGGGTCGTATGGCCCAGCTCGCAAACCAGCGCGCGCTGCCCACCCGTTTTCAAGCAGTAGCGCTACCGGCCGCTTCCACCGCGAGGCCCCAGGTGGGCCTAACAGCCCACGGTTGGCTGGTAGGTATCGAATTCGGCCAACTCAGCGCCAACACCCTGGCCACCTTATCCACCCTGGGAGACCTGCGGATCACCCCCTGGCGCTTGCTGCTGCTCGAGGGCACCCAGCAGAGGCCCGATGTGGAGGGTCTTATCACCCACGCCGATGATCCGCGCTTGCGGGTTGTGGCCTGCATCGGCGCACCAGCCTGTTTGCAGGCGCACACAGCGACGCGCCAGCTTGCACGTGCAGTTGCGCCATTGGTGCCGTTTGGCAGCGCCCTACACATCTCCGGCTGCGCCAAGGGTTGCGCTCACCCCACGGAAACACTCACCTTGGTCGGCTCACCCACCGGCATCAATTTGGTGCTGCATGGCAAAGCATCCGCTGTACCCGACGTACCAGCCCTAGCCCCCGAGGGCATTGCCACTTATTTGACCCAGCTTTTCAAGAACAGCCCACCCCATGCGCCACCAGTTTGAGTCCGATGGGGCCGCGATTTACCGCCAGTCGTTTGCCATCATCCGCGCCGAGGCCGATCTGGCCCGCTTCACGCCGATCGAAGAAATGGCCGTCGTGCGCATGATTCATGCCGTCGGCATGGTCGGGTTAGAGGCCCATATTCAGTTCTCACCCGGCATGGCCGAAGCCACCCGCACAGCGCTAGCCGCTGGCGCGCCTATTTTGTGCGATGTGCGTATGGTGAGCGAGGGCATCACCCGCACCCGCTTACCTGCCGACAACGCCGTGATTTGCACGCTGAACGCGCCAGAGGTGCGTGAGTTGGCCCAGGCCATGGCCACCACCCGCAGTGCCGCAGCACTGGAACTGTGGCGCCCCTACTTGGCGGGTGCGGTAGTCGCCATCGGCAATGCACCCACCGCTCTTTTTCATCTGTTAAACATGTTGCAAGACCCTAGCTGCCCGCGCCCCGCGGCCATCATTGGCTGCCCGGTGGGCTTTGTGGGCGCGGCTGAATCCAAAGCGGCGCTGATGGCGGCGCCCCCCGCACCCTCCCTCATCGTGCAGGGTCGCCTGGGTGGATCGGCCATCACGGTGGCCGCCGTCAACGCCTTGGCCAGCCAAAGAGAAATTTGATGGGCCGCATCCTGTGTGCCGGGCTGGGCCCCGGAGACCCTGACTTGATGAGTGTGCGCTCAGACCGCGCTATTCGCAGCGCCTTGCATGTGGCCTACTTCCGCAAAAAAGGCCGCCCCGGCCAAGCCCGGCGTATTGTGGAGGGCATGCTGTTACCCGGCGTGACCGAGTACGCCATGGAATACCCCGTCACCACCGAGCTCCCGTTTGACAGCCCCGAATACATCACCTGCCTCGCTGCCTTTTATGACGACTGGGCAGAGCGCTTGGCCAATCTGGCACAAACGCAAGACGTGCTGGTGTTGTGCGAGGGCGATCCGTTTTTCTATGGCTCGTTCATGCACCTCTACACCCGCCTGCAAGGGCGCGCGTCGCTCGAAGTCATCCCTGGCATTCCGGGCATGGTGGGATGCTGGTGGGCCACGGGGGCGCCCATCACCTGGGGTGACGACGTCATGACGGTGCTGATGGGCACCTTGCCCGAGGCCGATCTGGTGCGCCACATACAGGCGGCGGACGCCTTAGTCGTCATGAAAACCGGCCGCAACCTGCCCAAAGTGCGCCGTGCCCTGGAGGCTACGGGCCGCCTGGATGGGGCCTGGCTGGTCGAGCGCGGCACCATGCCTGCGCAGCGCGTCGTGCCGCTGGCAGATGTTGATGGTAGCGACTGCCCTTACTTTGCCATCGTGCTGGTACACGGCCAAGGCCGCCGCCCTGAGGCGCTGGAATGACCGGCTGGCTGTGCATTGTGGGACTGGGCCCTGGGGACGCCGATTTGGTAACCCCTGAGGTGAGCGCCGCGCTGGCAGCCGCCACCGATGTGGTCGGCTATATCCCCTATGTGGCCCGTATTGCACCGCGCGATGGCCTGACCCTGCACGCCTCGGACAACCGGGTAGAAATGGACCGCGCCCGCGCCGCCCTTTCGATGGCTGCTGGCGGCCGCCGCGTAGTGGTGGTGTCCTCCGGTGACCCCGGAGTATTTGCCATGGCAGCTGCCGTGTTTGAGGCGCTGGAGGACCAAACCGAATGGCAGCAGTTGGACATTCGCGTGCTGCCCGGCATTACCGCCATGCTGGCGGCGGCGGCCAGGGCGGGTGCACCACTGGGCCATGATTTTTGCGCTATCAACCTCAGCGACAACCTCAAGCCCGCATCGCTGATTGAAGCGCGCGTACGCGCCGCTGCAAGTGCAGACTTTGCCTTGGCGTTTTACAACCCACGATCCGCCAGCCGCCCCGAGACCTTCGGCCGCATTCTGGATGTGCTGCGCGAGGTCTGCGAGCCTGCGCGTTTGATTATTTTTGCGCGGGCAGTTTCCACGCCTGATGAGCAGATCCGCACCGTGGCACTGTGCGATGCAAAACCCGAGATGGCCGATATGCGTACTGTGGTGATTGTGGGCAACGCAGCCACCCGCAAGGTGGGTCGCTTCGTCTACACGCCCCGGTCGGTATTGCCCTCATCAGATTGATAACCATGGTTGCCGTCAAGCCATTCCATGACTTGCGTCACCGTGCTTGCCGTGGGGCGCTTGGGCAGCGAGGGGCGGTTGATCAGAATCACCGGAATGCCCAGGCCGCGCGCCGCCTCCAGCTTGGCCACCGCGCCTGTGCCCCCCGAATTTTTGGCTACCAGATGGGAAATGCCATGCTCCTGCAGCAGCGCACGATCACCGTCCACGGTGAATGGACCGCGGGCGATGACCTCTTGCGCGTTGGGCAAGATCACGCTAGGCCCCGCATCGACCAGACGCAAGAGGTAATGGTGTTGAGGGCATTGTGCAAAGGGCAGCAGGTGTTGCCGCCCGATGGCCAAGAACACCCGCGCAGGCACTTGCGGCAACGCAGCCACTGCGCCGGCAATATCGGCTACACATTGCCATGTATCACCCGCTTGCGCCACCCAGGCGGGGCGCTCAAACGCCAGCAGCGGCACGCCCACAGCGGCGCAAGCCTGCACCGCGTTGCCGCTCATCTGCGCCGCAAACGGGTGGGTGGCATCCACCACATGGGTAATGCGCTGCGCTTGCAGCCAGGCCTGCAAACCAGCCACACCACCAAATCCGCCAACACGGGTGGGCAAGGGCTGGGCCACGGGCGATTCGGTACGCCCAGCGTAGGAAAAAATAGCGTCGATAGGGGCATTGGCCAAAGCGCGGGCCAGCTGGCTGGCCTCTGTGGTGCCACCCAGCACAAGAACGCGTATCGTGGCACCTACCAACGGGGAACTCGGTATGTCTGAAACTTGGCTTTCAATCATTGGTATCGGTGAGGACGGTGTGGCGGGACTCTGCGATGCTAGCCGTTTGGCGTTAAGCACCGCTGACATTGTGTTTGGCGGCCCGCGCCACCTCGCGCTGGCTGAAATTAGCGCGGGTGTGGATGCCGGTGCGGGTGCGCGTGGCCGCACCTGGCCGGTGCCGTTTGACCTGGCCCCGGTGCTGGCACAGCGCGGGCAGCGGGTGGCCGTGTTGGCCTCGGGTGACCCCTTCTGGTTTGGCGTGGGTGGCAGCCTGTCATCCCACCTGTCCCCTTCGGAGTGGCAGGTGTTTCCCGCGCCCTCCACGTTCAGCCTAGCTGCTGCGCGCCTGGGCTGGCGGCTGGAAAACACCACCTGCTTGGGCCTGCACGCCACGCCCCTTACCAGTAGCCGCAGAGCACTGCATCCAGGCCAGCGCCTTATTTGCCTGCTGCGCGATGCTGCGGCGGTGGGCGAGTTTGCCGGTTGGCTGAATGAACTGGGTTTTGGTGCCTCTGGCCTGTGGGTATTGGAAGCTTTGGGCGGACCGCGGGAGCGTATTCGTTCAACCACCGCCGTGGGCCTAGATTTTTTCGACGTGGTCGCACCTGTCGCCGTTGCTCTGGAAGTGGCTGGTGCAGCAGGCCTGGCAAGCAGCCCTGGGCTACCAGATGCCAGCTTTGCCCACGACGGGCAAATTACCAAATCACCCATACGCGCCCTGACCCTGGCCGCACTGGCACCACGGCCGGGATTGCACCTGTGGGATATCGGTGCCGGTTCCGGGTCGGTGAGCGTGGAGTGGTGTCTAGCTGGCGGGCACGCCACCGCCATCGAGCAGAACACCGACCGAGTCGCCAATATCCGCAGCAATGTGCAGAGCTTTGGGCTGGGTCAGTCACTCCAGGTGGTTGAGGGACTGGCACCAGCTGCCCTGGCGGGGCTTGCGCCGGCAGACGCTATATTTGTCGGCGGCGGGTTCAATGGCGCGATGTTTGAGCAACTAAAAGCCTCGGCAGCGCCTGCGTGCAGGCTGGTGGTGAACGCTGTCACGCTGGAAACAGAAGCCGTGCTGGCTGCACTGCATGCAGCCCACGGTGGCGAGTTGCTGCGCATCGAGCTAGCCCATGCCGCCCCCCTGGGCCGCATGCGCGGCTGGGTCCCGGCCCGGCCAGTGGTTCAGTGGAGCGTGGTGCTGTGATGCAAGCAATGACGGTGACAGGCAAGTCCACGGTAGTTGGCTTGGGTTTTCGCGCCAGTGCGAGTGTGGAGTCGCTGCGCAGCGCTTTGCAAATCGCCATGGCGGCCAGCCAAAGTGCTACAGACGCGCCACTGGTTCTTACGGCTTTGGCCACTGCCGAGGACAAAGCCCACCACCCGGCATTCACCCGGCTTGCCGACGAGATGGCACTACCCGTTGTGGCAGTGCCTTTGGCGAAGCTCACGGAATTGGCCCGGCGCTTGGAGGCACGCAGCGCCACTCCACACGTTACTCCACACGCCGTAACCCTCAGCAAACCCAGCAACCACGTCCCCCAGCGCTACGGTGCGCGCAGCCTGGCTGAATCTAGCGCCTTGAGCGCGGCCGGGCCCGGTACCCACCTGCTGGCGCCCCGCGCTGTATCCACCGACCACCTGGCTACAGCCGCCATTGCCGCCACCGCCGCCACTGCAGACAATACCCACCCATGACTGTTCACTTTATCGGCGCTGGCCCAGGCGCCCCCGACCTTTTGACTTTGCGCGGCCGCGACCTGATTGCTGCCTGCCCAGTCTGCTTGTACGCCGGTTCCCTGGTACCCGAAGGCGTGTTGGCGCATTGTCCGGCGGCTGTGCGTCTGGTCAACACAGCATCTCTCTCGCTCGACGAGATCATGGCCGAGATCAGCAGCGCCCACGCCTTGGAGCAGGATGTAGCGCGCCTGCATTCGGGCGATTTGTCGGTCTGGTCGGCGATGGGCGAACAACTGCGCCGCTTGCGTGCTGCCCGTATTCCCTACACCGTCACGCCCGGCGTGCCCTCTTTCGCCGCCGCGGCCGCCACCTTGGGCGCCGAACTCACCCTGCCCGGCATGTCGCAATCGGTGGTGCTCACGCGCACCTCGGGCCGCGCCTCGGCCATGCCCGACACCGAGTCATTGGCCAACTTTGCCGCCACAAGGGCAGTGCTGGCGATACACCTCTCGGTGCATGTGCTGCCTCGCGTCGTCAGCGAATTAAGTCCCCACTACGGCGCGGACTGCCCGGTAGCCGTGGTCTGGCGCGCCAGCTGGCCCGACGAGCGCGTCGTACGCGCCACCCTGGCCACCATCGAAGCGGCCGTGGGCGATGGCATGGAACGCACTGCGCTGATATTGGTAGGCCACACCTTGGGGGCCGAAGACTTCGACACCAGCCGCCTTTACGCAGGCGACTACGACCGCCGCTACCGGCCCGTAGGCACGCACCCACGCTTTCCAACACCGGAGGCTGCCGAACGTAGCACAGCAGCAGGCGATTCATCTGAAGGCGCAGTGCCGTGATTGCGCTGAGCCTGGTCGGCATCGGTACCGGCAACCCCGACCACCTGACCCGCCAGGGAGTAGCTGCGTTGAATGCCGCAGACGTGATCCTGATTCCACGCAAAGGCGAGGGCAAAGCCGATTTGGCCGAACTGCGCGAATCGATTTGCGCTGCGGTGGTCACCACCCCCAGCACCCGCATCGTGCATTTCGACATGCCGCTGCGGGATAGCACCGACCCTGACTATGCAGGCGCTGTCAATCGCTGGCACGATGCCATCGCGCAGGTGTGGCGAGAAAAGATCAGCACCCACCTACCCGAGGGCGGCACCCTGGCTCTGCTGGTCTGGGGTGACCCTTCGCTGTACGACAGCACGCTACGCATTGCCGAGCGCTTAAAACTCCACCAGGAATTTCAAGTGGGCCTCCAGGTATCCGTGGTACCCGGCATCACCGCGCTACAAGCCTTAACCGCCGCCCACGCCATACCGCTCAATGACATCAACGCCCCCGTCACCATCACCACCGGCCGGCAACTGCGCGACCACGGCTGGCCCGCCGGCGTAGACACCATCGCGGTGATGCTGGACGGCGAATGTTCATTTCGCACAATTAACCCAACGGGCGTCACGATCTGGTGGGGTGCTTATCTGGGTATGCCAGAACAGATGCTGGTGAGCGGCTTGTTGGCCGACGTGGGTGCCGAGATTCTGGAAACACGCCAAATTGCACGTGCGGCGCAGGGCTGGATTATGGATACCTATTTGCTACGCCGGGCGCGGTAGCGCGCCACGGTGGTTACGCGGTAGCCCGCCTGCTGCCATGAAACCCTTGCACTAACACGGGCTGCAACCAACGCTGAAACACCAGTCCGCAGGCCAGGCCCATGCTGATCCAAAAACTCAGCGCGACCCAATGGCTGGCCCAGAAGAATTGTTCCAGTAACTGCCCTAGCGCAGCATGCGCCTTGGGGCTGTAGCCGGCCAAGGCATCGCCCTGCAAATGCGGTGCGCCTACGACAAAAGGCAGCGCCAGCAAGATGGCAGCCAGGGGCCAACGCCATTGGGCTTTACCAAAGCCCACGAGCGCACAGGCCACGCCAGCACTACCTACAGCCAAGGTCCACCACACTTGCCGTGCATGCAACGGGGCAGACTCCATGCCCGGCACTTCGGCGGGCAGGCCGAATGTGGGCCACACATGGAAGCTCAACCAACCGGCAGCAGCTACCAGGCCAGCCAATGGCAATGCAGCCAGCCCTGCGCCACGCTGATAACGCCAAACGCCCATCACCGCGAAGACCAAAAGCGCCATACTGAAGGCATGCAATGCATTGGCCACCCAGGTCCAGCCGATGCGCTCCGCTCCATTGTCTGGTTCCCATGCTTTGGCATCAGCATGCTTGTGATCGGGCACGGGTTCTATGGCCAGTGTTGGCTGCTCAGTAGCGGCTTGCGTATGCGCATGGGCATGGATGGTCGTACCAGGAGCATGTGTATGAGCCGCCGCAGGTGGCGCAAGTGCGGCAGCCGATGCCGTCACCGGTGCCGCCGTCCCCCGTTCAATCGCTAATGCGGGAGGTTCGACTTTTTGGCCCTCATACACCTCCGCAGCCAGGATCAGGGGCGCCGCCTGCCAGCGTTGCACGCCGGTTTGCACGCTGCCCACCGCCAAGGCGACCAACAGGCTCGACCAGACCAGTCTCGGGAAAATCAATGGCACGGCTGAACCGTGATGTGGCGCACGTCGTGCGCTGCGTTGTGTAACAAGGGGCTCTCGGCAAATGCCACGCCATAAAACACGATTACGCCCATTGCTGCACCCGCCGCGAGCTGCAAAAGGAGGCTGTGCGCCGCGCTGCGGGCGCCGGTCAGGCTGGGGGAAGTCGTGGTTGCAGTGTTCATGAGGGATTCCAGTTCAAAAGCGCGAAATAGGTGCCACAAGTTTACTCGCCCCGAGTGGTAGCCGGTGTGATAGCCAGCGGCGGGGCCAGCGGCGGTATGCGCGCCAGAATGCCGTTGCGCAAGCGCGCAGGCCGGTCGTTGCGCAAAAGCGTGCCGTCCGGGGTGGCTGCGTGCAACTGGGCGCAGGCCAGTATGTGTTCGGCGGTCTCGGCGTCCGCAGCCAAGTCTCCAAAGTAATAGAGGTACTTGCCCGCCGCCTGAAAGGTGACGGTGCAGGCACGGTTGCAGCCGGTCATGCACTCCACGCCGCGTATACGCACGTTGGCCAATTGCGCCGGGTCAACATCCCACGCAGCCACTTGCACGGCTTCGAACAAGGCTGCACCGGGTGCGGGTAGGTCGCGCGGCACATCGGCGGGGCGGCAGGTGGTGCAGACGATGACTTCGGTAATGGTGGTGGATTCGGATGGCACGGTTGGCGAGTCGGAAATGGATAGTTCAAAGGAGGCACTTGCCGTGACGTTCAGGGTAGTGTCAGTCATAGGTTTCCGTCGTTCGGATACGGTTTCACACTGGGGCCAGGCGGTGCTCGGCACCCAAGCGCGCCGCCCAGGCGGCGCAGCGGCCCAGTGGGCGCTTGGGATCGTCAAAATCTACGATCACCGTGTGTGCCGTGCCTTGCACGGCAACAGGCTGCTCTAGCGTGCGGCCATCAGTGAGCAGCCACAAGGCCGAATGGGTGTTGCGGTACAAAAGACTCTGCGCCACCGCCAGCGCCTGCACCAGCGGCGTGCCACCGCCGCCGCCGCACTGGCGCACGCGCGCCGCGCCCGCCGCACGGGCTGGGCCGGGTGGCAGCAGTAATTCAACGCCCCTGCCGCCAAAACTCAGCAGCGCGACGTCGTGGCCCGCGCGCGCAGCCTCTTCGATCAAGCGGGCGGCAAATCCCTTGGCCAGCGCCAGCCGTCCGCCTTGGCGCATGGAGCCCGAGGTGTCCAGCACAATGCAATGCAACTGCGGCAGTGCCTTGCTGCGCGGCTGGTAGCGCAGATGTTGCGACTGCAATGCCGCTGGCCCCTTGGCAATCAGCGTGCGCAGCCACGCAATGGATGGGCCATCGCTGGAAGCGTTCACCGCCCGGCGCTGAAGACTGGTGAGGGGAGCAACTGACGGGTTCGCACGGGAATTCACAAGGGATTGAGGCCACCGCCCGCCACCCGCCCGTGGTTGCGGGCGGTGGCCGGGGTGGCTCAGACTTTTTTTGCGGGCCACGCTCCTATGGAGGCCACGCGCGTCGTGCCGCTGGGCATGGGGGCCATGGCCCCCCAGTCACCTTGAGGCGCAGTTTTTGCGGAACGATTCGGGTCGTTCTGTGCATGCGTGTGGTCGGCATGTGGCACGTTGGCAGCATCACCACCCGGTGGCGGTGACTGCGGTTGTGTTTTTGGCGGCATGGAAGCAGCCGGAGACATGGCGGGAGGCTGGGTATGCCGTGTGGGCTCGGCGCGTCTATGGGCCAGCGCCAAATCGGCCACGGCGTCCACATCGTGCTCAGTAACGGTACTGTGGCCTTCCAAGGCCGCATGAGCGCGGGCTGCGCGCAGCATGACCAGATCGGCCCGCACGCCGTCCACCCCAGCGGCCAACGCCAGTTGGGCTGCATGCTGCAGAACCGCATCGGACCAATGCAGCGCGGGCAAGGCCGCGCGTGCGTGAGCCACCTTGGCGGCAAGCGCGGTCAAAGCCTCTGCGTGCTTGGCCATCAAGGCCTGCGGGTTGTCGTCAAACGCCAGGCGAGTACGCAAAATTATGTGGCGCTGCTGCGGGTCGCGCGGGTTGTCCAACCGCACCGACAAGCCAAAACGGTCCAGCAACTGCGGGCGAATGTCGCCCTCCTCCGGGTTCATGGTGCCCACCAGCACAAAGCGTGCAGCGTGCTGCTGTGAAATGCCATCACGCTCCACCGTGTTGACGCCGCTGGCGGCTACGTCCAAGAGCGCGTCGGCCAGCGCGTCGGGCAAGAGGTTGGCTTCGTCCACATACAGCACACCTTCGTGCGCGCGTGCCACCAAGCCGGGCGACAAACGCAACGTGCCGTCACGCAGCGCGTCTTCCACGCTCAGGGTGCCTACCACTTGCTCCAGGCTGGCAGCCAGTGGCAGGGTGACGAAAGGGGCTTGCGGCAACAGGGCTGCCAATGCGCGTGCTGCCGTGGACTTGGCCGTGCCGCGTGGGCCGCTGATCAGCACGCCGCCAATGCGGGGGTCAATCGCCACCAGCAAGAGCGCCTGCTGCAGCGCGGGCTGGCCGACCAGCGCGGTGAAGGGAAAGGCCACGCGTGGGGCGGCTTGGGCAAAGCTGGTAGTGGGGGCAGGATTAGGGGTCAGGATGGTCATGGCAGGAGTCAAGGCAAATTTTGTGCGAGCGGAGGTACACCACTGGCGGCGACTTCTTCCACTTCGTTGAAGTCTTCGGGGGCCTCGAAGGCTTCGGAATCTTCCAATCGCTGCTCAAGCGCCAGCAAATGGTCTTCGATGCGCTCGCGCTGGTCGCCCGGCTCGGCCCACAGGCCGCGGCGCATGGCTTCCAACAGGCGTTCGCCCACGCTGCGCAGCGCCCCAGGGTTGTACTGCTGTAAAAATTCGCGGGTGTCGTCGTCGTGCAAATAGGCATCGGCCACCAGCGCGTACTGGTGGTCGCCCACCACGCCGGTGGTGGCATCAAACGCAAACAGAAAGTCCACCGTCGCGGCAATCTCGAACGCCCCTTTGTATCCGTGACGCTTGATGCCCTCCAGCCACTTGGGGTTGACGGCGCGGGACCGCACCACGCGCGCTACTTCTTCGCCCAGCGTGCGGATGCGCGGCGAGCCGGGCACGCTGAAGTCGCCGTGGTACAGAGTGGCGTCAACGCCACTCAAGTGCTTCACCGCGACGGCCATGCCGCCCTGGAATTGGTAGTAATCGTCTGAATCGAGGATGTCGTGCTCGCGGTTGTCTTGGTTGTGCACGATGGTGTCCATGCCACTCAGGCGCTGCTCAAACGCTTCGGGCGCGGCCTTGCCATGTTCGTCTTGCCCATAGGCAAAGGAGCCCGCGCGCAAGTAGGCCTGGGCTAGGTCAGCGCCATCGGTCCAGTTGCCGCTGTCGATCAGCTCTTGCAAGCCAGCACCGTAGCCACCGGGGCGCGGGCCAAACACGCGCCAGGTGGATTGGCGCTGTGCCTCCTCCTCCGCCAAGCCTTTGGCATGGGCCTCAGTCGCTTCGCGCTGCACGCGGGCACGAATGGGGTTGACGTCATCCGGCTCATCTTCTTCCGAGATAGCCGCTACGGCACGCACGGCGGTATCAAACAGGTCAATCAGATTGGGGAAGGCATCGCGAAAGAAGCCGGACACGCGCAGCGTGACGTCAATACGCGGACGGCTTTTGATACCCATGGGCATGATTTCAATGTCCACCACCCGGGTGCTGCCCGCCGCCCATTTGGGCCGCACACCCAAGAGCGCAAAGGCTTGGGCCATGTCTTCACCACCGGTGCGCATGGTGCTGGTGCCCCACACCGACAGGCCGACGGCTTTGGGAAACGCGCCATGGTCTTGCAAATGGCGCTCCACCACGCGATCCGCCGCCTTAGACCCCATGGCGTAGGCCGTGGGCGTGGGCACAGCACGGGTGTCCACCGAGTAAAAGTTACGCCCGGTGGGCAGCACGTCAGGTCGTCCGCGCGATGGCGCGCCGCTGGGGCCGGGAGGCACAAAACGACCGGACAGGCCCCGCAATAACTGCATCGTTTCGTTGGGACCACAGGCGTCCAGACGCGGGGCTAGCGTGGCTTGCAGGCGCTGCAAGACCTGCGAGGTTTGAGGCCAAAGCGCAGGCGAAGGCAAGGTGCCCCGTTCGCCCTGATTTTGTGGAGGGGCTTCGCCAGGCTCAGCCCGAATGGGATGGGGGTCTTCGTACAAACAGTCTTGCACGCACTGCGTCGCCAACAATTCCAGCCGTTCGCGGGTGTGGCCCGCATGGCGCCACGCCTCATCACTCAACTGCTGCAGCACGTCGGGCCGTGGGCCGGTCCAGGGCTGCGCCCACTCGGGGCTCAAAACATCAAAACCGTCGATGTTGTGCAGCCCCAGGTCGTGCGACAAAGCCACCAGCAGGCTGCCCTGCCCTGCCCCCTTGCCACCGGGAAAGCGGGCCAGTGCGACCAAAGTGTCAGTACGCTGGCGGCCCTGCGGCGAACAGCCCAAAATGTGGAGGCCATCGCGAATTTGCGATTCCTTGATTTCGCACAGGTAAGCATCCAACCGGCTCAACAAGGCTTCACGCCCAGCGTCATCGGCGGGCCGCTCGAACCCTAGCTCGTGGTGCAAATTGTTTTCCAGAACGCTGTCCAGAATGCTGGAGCGCAGCAGCTTGGCACGGCGTGGGTCCAACGACAGAGCTTCGTAGTACTCGTCCATCTGCCGCTCCAGCGCCTGCAGCGGGCCGTAGGTCTCGGCGCGCGTCATGGCGGGCATCAGGTGGTCGATGATGACGGCCTGTGTGCGGCGCTTGGCCTGGCTGCCCTCGCCCGGATCGTTCACGATGAAAGGGTAGAGGTGCGGCAGCGGGCCCAAAATTGCGTCGGGCCAGCAGGCCGCGCCCAACGCCACGCTTTTGCCGGGCAGCCATTCCAAATTGCCGTGCTTGCCCACATGCACCACGGCATCCACCGCAAAAGCACGACGCAGCCAGAGGTAGAAAGCCAGGTAATTGTGGGTCGGTACCAAATCGGCATCGTGGTAGCTGGCCACCAAATCCAGATCGCGGCCGCGTGCGGGCTGGTTGCCCACAAAAACGTTGCCATAGCGCTGGCCGGAGACCATGAAGCGGCCACCGCGCAGCATGGGGTCGTGTTCAGGTAATCCCCACAGGGCGTTGATGGCGGCTTGGCTCTCCGCAGGCAGGGCATAGAAGTCCGCCAGATAGTCCTCCATCGCAAAACTTTGATGGGCGGGGCGGTCATCGTTGGCATCCAGCTTATTGGTCACACCGCGCACCAACTCGGCCATCAATGCATCGCCGTCCTTTGGGACTGCGCCGGTGGTGTAGCCAGCATCGTGCAGCGCTTCCAGAATGCCCACGGTGGAAGCCGGTGTGTCCAGCCCCACACCGTTGGCCAGACGCGAATCGTCGTTGGGGTAGTTGGCCAGAATCAGGGCGATGCGCTTATTGCTATTGTTTTTGTAGCGCAATACGCACCAACGGCGGGCGATTTCGGCCACAAAGGCAATTCGCTCCGGCTCGGGCTGGTAGCGCACCACATCGGTCTCGGTGCGCTCGCAGCGCCAGGCCAGGCCCTTGAAACTGATGGCGCGGGTGAGGATGCGGCCATCCACTTCGGGCAGCACCACCTGCATTGCCAGGTCGCGCGGGGCCAGGCCATGTGGGTCGGCTTGCCACTGCTCTTGCGAGCAGCCGGCGGTGATGAGTTGCAGCACGGGTGCATCGCCTGCTATGTGTTTGGCCAACTGTGCTGCGGTTTGTGCTGACCCATCGTATGCAACAGGCTCACCGTTGTCTGCGCCATCGATGGAGGCCACTGCAAAGCTGGTGGCGTTCAACACGACCGCAACGCTGTGCTCTGCTGCCACCGACTGCAGTAAAGCGAAGCTGACAGGGTTCTTCAGCGAATCAACCGCTACCGCTACGCCATTGACCCCCACCTGGTGCAGCGCAGCCAGCATGGCATCAAACAGCGCGGTGTTGCCGGACTCAAAGTGCGCGCGGTAAAACACCAGCATGGCCACGGGTGCGCCTTCGAGCCAGGGCGCGATGGCGTTCTGCGGCTGGTACACCAGCGCCGGTGGCAATACCGCTGCCGGTGCCGGGCGTTCGCCCAGACCAAAGGCGGTATGACCCAGAAGCTGAAAGAAGTTTTGTGCATTGGCCCGCCCACCTTCACGCAAGCAGCGCCACAGGTGGCGGCAATCGTCTTGCGGCACGGTGCTGCGCAAGAGCAGCTGCAGGTCTTCAAAGTTGTCACCTGAAAACATGAACAGGTGCTGACCCCGCACGGCCGCCAGCTCCACCGCCTGCTCCACCACATAGGCCCAGTCGCTGGGGCTGCCCAGGTGATCAATAACCACCACTTTGGCATGGCGCAGCACCTCTTCCACGTACATGTCCATGCTGGCAGGCTGGCGCAACCACATCAAATTGGCCAAGCGTACGGTGGGGTAGCTGACGTCCAGGCCAGAGGCCACGTCGGCCAGCAGGGACAGCGTGGTGTCTGCCGCGCTGAGCACCACAATGTCGCCCGGCGTTTGCGCCACGCGTACTACGCCCAGGCCATCGTCTTCAACGTGGCCGCCGGGGCGGGTGGAGAGTAAATGCATGGGTTACGCCATCCAATCTTCAAGTTTCAAGCCCGCAATGCGCTCAAAGTGGCGGGTGTTATGCGTCACCAAAATCAAGCCTTCTGCCAGTGCGTGGGCACCGATTTGGGTGTCAAGCTCGCCGATGGGTTGTCCGTTGCTTTGCAAACCTGCTTTGAGTGGGCCATAGGCATCGGCCACCGCCGCTGTCCACGGTAATGTGGGGAGTTGGTCTAACAATAAATCGATAGCGCGGCGACGTTTGTCGTTCTGGAGCATGCCGCTTTGACCAAACCGCATTTCCGCTCGAACGATGGCGCAAACGCCTGCTTCTTCGCGATCAATCGCTTCGACTACACGCGCATTCAGGCCGGGATGCCGACCCCGAATAAAGTAACTCAGAATATTGGTATCCAGCGAATACGCGATCACGGTGTATCGCCCGACTCGGGTGTGGGGTCAACCCAGTCGGCAAAGGGACTGGGTCGCCAGGCATCATCACGCGGCGGAATGAAGTCCTCGGTAAACGGATTTTCCTTAATTAGTCTGAGCAATTCTTGAAGGTTGCGTTGGCGTTGGTCGTCATCTTTGGGCTTGAGCGTAATCTCACCCGAGACTTCGTTTTTGCTGATCCACATTTCAGCCACGTTGACGCGAAAAGCCTTGGGCAGACGTATGGCCTGGCTGTTACCCGTAGTGAATACTTTGGCGGTGGCGAGCATGGCAATCTCCATTTGTATATATGAAAACGTATGTATTTTACCAGCAAGCAGCTCTTACGACTAATCTGTATTGCCAATCAGGCGGCTTGCAGGGCCATGCTGAGTTCACTTTGCAACTGCGCCGCATCCAGATGGTCTCCAATCAATACCAATTGTGTGACGCGCGCCTCGTCACTGCGCCAGGCACGGTCAAAGTAGCTATCAAAGCGGCGGCCCACGCCCTGCACCACCAGGCGCATGGCCGCACCGGGCAGTGCCACGAAGCCTTTGACGCGGTAAATCTCATGGCGTTCCACCAAGCCGGCCAGTGCGCTAAGCAAGCGGGCGCGGTCGGTCACGTCCAAGGTGACAGACACCGAGTCGAACGCATCGTGGTCGTGGTCTTCCTCTTCATCATGGTGGGTCTTGCGCTGGTCGATCACGTTTTCCACGGCGCGCTCCAATCCCAGCAGTACGGCAGGGTCTAACTTGCCGTGCTGGGCATGCACCAGCTTGACACCGGGCAATGTCTCGGCGCGGATGGCGGCCTCCACGCGGGCCAATGCAGCGGCGTCCATGCCGTCGGTCTTGTGCACGATGACCAAGTCGGCGGTGGCCAACTGGTCTTCAAACAGCTCGTGCAAGGGGGAGTCGTGGTCCAGGTTGTCATCGGCACGGCGCTGGGCATCCACGGCCACCGGATCATCGGCAAAATCACCGGCGGCCACGGCGGGCGCGTCCACGACGGTGATGACAGAGTCCACCGTAAAAGCGTTGCGCAACGCAGGCCACTGGAAGGCCTGCACCAAGGGCTTGGGCAGCGCCAGACCCGAGGTCTCGATGACCAGATAGTCAATCTCGTCGCGGCGCGCGGCCAGCAGCTCCATGACCGGGGCAAATTCTTCTTGCACGGTGCAGCACAGGCAGCCGTTGGCCAGCTCGATCACCTGGCCAACCGCCTCGCCGTTGGGCTCACCGTTTTCATCGCAACCAATGCCACAACTGCGCAGCAGTTCGCCGTCAATGCCCAGCTCGCCAAACTCATTGACGATGACTGCTATGCGTCGCCCGTCGGCGTGGGTCAGCAAGTGGCGCAAGAGCGTGGTTTTGCCACTGCCCAGAAAGCCGGTGACGATGGTGGCGGGAATTTTTCGGGTTTGCATAAATTGGTCCTATGGGGTGATCGTTATTGTTGGAAGTAATTATTTCAGGGCACGTCTAGAAATTCAGATTTTCGGGATGAAGTGCAAGGCGGACGGAACGCAGCAACCGGAACGTACTTCGGTACGTGAGGATTGCGAGTACCGCCCTACGCGGCAATTCGCCCGAAAAATGAATTTATAGATGTGCCCTCAGTCTTCAATGCCACGTTGGGCGGGCACTCCGGCCTTGAAATGGTGCTTGATCAGCGTCATTTCGGTCACGGTGTCGGCCAGCTCAATCATCTCGGCTGGCGCGCCACGGCCGGTGAGCACCACGTGCACATGGGGCGGGCGTTCACGCAGGCAGGCCAACACCGGCTCCAGCGGAATCCAACCGTAGCGCAACGGGTACATGATTTCGTCCAACACGACCATGAAGTGTTCGCCCGCGCGCACCGTCGCCTCGGCCTGCGCCCAGCCATGCATCGCCAGCTCGGCGGAGTGGTCCAGGTCGCGGCTCTTCCAGCTAAAACCGTCGCCCAGCCCGGTGATGGGAATACCCAACTGCTCGAAAAGGCGGTGTTCGCCAAAGCGGGCGGTGGGCACTTTCATGAACTGGTAAACCTTGACCGCTTTGCCACGGCCGTGCGCGCGCAGGGCCAGGCCGAATGCGGCCGTGCTTTTGCCTTTGCCCGTGCCGGTGTGCACGATGACCAGGCCACGGCGTTCGGCGGTGGGGACGACACGTTCGTAATTGACGGGAGGGGTTTCTATTTCCATGGTTTTCTTATTACTCTAAGTTGTTGTGTGGCGCGCCGGTCAGGTCGGGGCGGATGCTCTGCTCCGTGTCCCCCGCCCTGCGGGCTCCTCCTTTACCTGCGCAGAACATCCACCCCGCCTTTCCCTGAATGTGTGGGCTTTGGCAGGGCTACCCACTGGTCCTCTAATGCGTGGATGGCTATGCGCTGGTCAAATACATCAACCAGGGCTTGGTGGGTGGCGGGGTCGGCGCTGGCTCCGTGGTGGGTGATTTGGCCTTGGGCCATGACCACCACGGTATCGGCACGCAGGGCCATGCTGATCTCGTGCAGCACGCTGACCACGGTGGTGCCTTGTTGAACGAGTGCCTGCACCACGGCCAGCCAGTCGGCTTGGTGCGGCGGGTCCAGGTTAGCTAGCGGTTCGTCCATGAGCAGCACTTGCGCCTGCACCGCCAACGCACGGGCCAAGAGCACGCGTTGGCGTTCGCCGCCGCTGAGCTGGCCCAAAGAACGCGCGCGCCATTCCCAGGCCTGGGTGGCTTTGAGGGCCTGCTCCACGGCTGTGCGGTCTTGATCGCTGGGTGGTGCCAGCCAGGCTTGGTGCGGCAGGCGGCCCAACATGGCTACGTCCCACACGGACAGGTCGTCGGCCGATGTTTCGCTTTGACCGAGCCATGCCAGTTGGCGTGCGCGCACGCGGTGCGCCAGGGTGTGTAACGGCTGGCCCAAAAGCGACACCGAGCCACTGTGCGGTAGCAAGCCTGCCAAGCATTTCAGCAGGGTCGATTTACCGGCACCGTTGGGGCCGACGATGCTGGTCCACTGGCCCGACACGATCTCCAGGTCAATATTCCGCAATACATCGACTTTTTCAGAGCCAAAACCGAGCTGGGCCCGGATAGAACGTGCGCGGATAGCTATCAAAGGTATAGCGTTTTGAGCGGCAGGTGCGGTCATGGCGCACGCCCTCCCAGTGCCTGACCACCGCCACTGCGGTGCATCAGCCACAGCAGGTAGCCGCCACCCAGTACGGCGGTCAGCACACCCACCGGAAGCTCTTGCGGTGCAATCAAGCCGCGGGCCAAGGTGTCGGCCGCCATCAGCAGCACGCCGCCCACCAAGCTCGCCAGCAGCATGGAATGCGCATGCGTTGTTTTGACAACAGAGCGCACCAAGTGCGGCGCGGCCAACCCCACAAAGGCAATCAACCCGGTTTGCGCCACGGCCGTGCCCGTGGCCAGTGCCAATACGGCCACCAGCGCGGCGCGCATGGGTGCCAGCGGCAAGCCCAGGCTGAGTGCGGTGGCGTCACCCAGGCTCAGGCCATCCAGCACCCGCGCCAACAGCCTGGCTGCCAACGCGCACATCGCCCACACGCCGCCCATCAGCGCGCACGACGTCCAACCCACAAAAGCGGTAGAGCCCAGCAAAAACGACTGCATGGCCTGCAACGAATCGGGCGACAGCAGCAACACCAGGTGCGTCATAGCGCCCAGCACCACGCCCACCACCACGCCTGCCAACAAAAGCCGCAGTGTGTGACCCACCCCACGCGACAGCACCAGCGTCAAGCCGACGGCCAACAACGCCCCAAAAAACGCGGCCCCGGTCAGACCCACACGCAGCCATACGCTGCTAGAAAAAACGCTCACGGCCACGCCACCCTGGACCATCGTTCCGCCCAGCATTCCCGCGCCACCGCCCAAAGCGGCCAGCGCCAACGCCACGCCCAGGGACGCACCCGACGCGCTTCCGAGCAAATAGGGGTCGGCCAGGGGATTGCGAAACAGGCCCTGCGCCAGCGCACCCGCCAAGCCCAGCAGAGCCCCTGCAGCCCAGGCACCCAAGGTGCGTGGCAGGCGAATTTGCCCAACAATTTGCTGCGCCATGGCGGTCTTATCCGGGTCTTGCGCCGGAGTCCACAGCGGCTGAATCAAGTTCTCCAAGCCCGTGCTGCCGACGCACACGCCCAAGGCGGTCAACGCCAGCGCAGCCATCAGCAGCCCCAGCGTCCACGCGGCCACACGTGCCTGGGTCATGGTTTGCCTTCAGCGGCAGGCTTGCGGGGGGCTTTGTCCACCAAGCATTGGGCCATCAACCGCGCGCCTTCGGCCATGCGCGGGCCTGGGCGCACCAAGACATCCGCGTCTTGGCTGGGAAACACGCATACCCGCTGCTCCCGCAACGCGCGCATGCTGTGCCAGCCCGGCCGGGTCTGCAGACCCTCCGCACTGCGCTGGCCGATCATGATCAGGTCTGGGTTGGCGCGCACGATGTACTCAGGGTTAAGCTTGGGAAAGGGCCCCAGCGTGGCGGGCACAATGTTTTTCACGCCCAAGCGGGTGAGCGTCTCGCCAATGAAGGACGACTCGCCCGCCGCATACGGTCCCTGGTTCACTTCAAAGTAAACGCGCGCGCCGCGTGCATTGGCCGGCACCGACTGGGCGGCTGCCGACACACCGGCATCAATGGCACGCCAGATACGGGCAGCATCGGGTACGTCCAGCAGTTGGCCTAGCTTCAACATGACGCGCTGCACATCAGCGTGGGTTTTGGGTTCCAGCGCCACCACCTTCAAGCCCAAGGCTTCCAGCCGTTCGCCTGCACGCGACGATTTAGCCATCAAAACCACGTCGGGCTTCAGCGCGACGATGGCCTCAATGTTTGGGTCTAACCCACCACCCACCTGCGGCAGTTTTTGCAGGCTGGCGGGGAAATTGGAATAGCGATCCACACCCACCAAGCGGGCGCAGTGGCCCAGCTCGCACACCGACTCGGTTAGAGAAGGCAACAGGCTGACGATGCGCTGTGGTGCGGCCGGGAGAGTGACCGTGACGCCCCGGTCATCGGTGACTTGGAGGGCGTGGGCAGTGCCTAAAAATAGGAACGCAAACGTCAACGCCAACGTAAAGGTGAGCGCGGCCTGGAGGCGGGGCGCCAAGGCGCTTTGCTTCGTGTCCCCCGCCCGCTGCGCGGGCTCCTCCTTGACCTGCGCAAATCGCCTTGGCACCCCGCCTCCAGGCGACTTCCCTGGCGAAATACACAAAACTTTTAGCTGCGGGGTCATGGAGATTCCTTCAGAGTCAGTGGTAGGCCCGCTGCCATCAGCGTCACGCGCTGGCAGGCTGCTGCCACGTCCTGGTTCAAGCGGCCCAGTGCATCCACAAAGGCACGCACTTCGCGCCCCATGGGAATGACACCCAGACCGATCTCATTGCCAACCAACACGACAGGGCCAGTGGCGTTCTTGATTGCTATCAAAAGAGAAGCTGCTCCCGCACTATCTATGCGGGCTAGAGGCTGATTTGAGTCAAAAAATTGATTGAAGGCCGCTCCTGGGGGCTTGAGTGGCGCTGGAAGATTGAAAGGCAGTGCGCTCTGCTCCGTGTCCCCCGCCCGCTTTGCGTGCTCCTCCTTTACCTGCGCAGAACGCACTGCCTCCCAATCTTCCAGGGGCATCAGCAAGTTGGTGAGCCACAGCGTGAGGCAATCGATGACGACCAGCGTGTCCGGGCGACTGTACTGATGGAGAGCCTCGGCCAGCGCCACAGGCTCCTCCACCGTAGTCATACCCGGCACGCGCTGGGCACGGTCTGCCTGGTGGCGCGCAATGCGCTGGCGCATTTCATCGTCCCAGGGCTGGGCGGTGGCAATCAGCACCGCACGGTGGTTGCCAGACTGGTCCAGCCAGTGGCGCGCCAGCAGCTCAGCGCGGCGCGATTTACCGCTCTTCTGGCCACCTAGGATGAGCTCGCTTGGGGCTAGGGTCATGTTGCTCATGGTAAAAAAGCCCCGGCTTGGTCCGCGTCCATCCACTGCACGATGCGCTTGTGCATATTCGCTACGCCATCGGTCAGCGCGGCCGGGCCCGGTTGCAAAATATCGGGCGATTTGATTTCAAACAATTGCTGGTGGCGCACGGCACTCACCACGCTCCAGCCCTCCCGTGCCGCCACATTCTCTGGGCGAAACTTCTTACCGCACCACGAACCCAAAATTATGTCCGGGTTGCGCCGCACAATCTCTGCGCCATCGGCAATGATGCGGTTCTTACCCAGCGACTCAGCCGCCAGCTCGGGAAAACAATCGTCGCCCCCGGCAACCCCAATCAACTCGGATACCCAACGGATCGCACTGATGTGTGGCGTGTCCCACTCCTCAAAAAACACCTTGGGGCGGCGCGCACCGGCCGCCACGCGCGCTGCCACCACCGCCTGCATGGCGCGCAAGTCCGCTTGCATCTGCGCAATGCGCTGCGCACCTTGCTGTGCTTGGCCCACCATGGCCGCCAGCTGAAACATCATCGAGAAAATCTCGGCCACGCTGCGCTGGTTGAAGATAGTGACCTGCACGCCGCGCTTCACCAAGTCAGACGCAATATCGGCCTGCAAGTCCGAGAAGCCCAGCACGCAGTCGGGCTGCAAATCCATGATCTTGTCGGTTTTGGCACTCAAAAACGCGCTGACGCGGGGCTTCTCATCCCGCGCGCGCTTGGGCCGCACGGTGTAACCCGAGATACCGACGATGCGATGCTCCTGCCCCAACAAGTACAGCCACTCGGTAGTCTCTTCGGTCAGGCAGACGATGCGCTGCGGGCCGGGGCTAAAGCTCAAAACGTCTTGGATCAAACCGGTACTCCTTGGCGCGGCGTAAACAACTCCACCACAGCCTCTGGGCAGGACGGAAACCACGCATGAAAGTAGCTAGCCCGCAGAGCGCCCTGCTGCCACAACGCTTCACCTGCATCGGGCGATGGGTTGACATGCGGACGCGATGTGCGTGCCACTTCGCGCAGTGGGGTGGCCGTCGTCGAATAGTGAAAGGTGTGGCCCCGCAGCGTACCGCTGGTCAAACACAACTGCTGCGGACCGAGCGCCGCCAGGCGTTTATGCATAGTCACCTCGCCCGGCAACAGCCCCCACTGCGCATGGCGCTCGCCATCCGCCGTTACCAGCGTGTCAAACAGCGCCATCATGCCGCCGCACTCGGCCCACACCGGCTTGCCAGCCGCAATGTGTGCGGCCAAACTGTCGCGCAACGCCGTGTTGGCGGCAATGGCCGCAGCGTGCAACTCCGGGTAGCCACCCGGAATCCAGAGCGCGTCACACGCTGGCAGCGCAGCATCCGCCAATGGCGAGAAAAACACCAGCTCCGCCCCCAGCGCAATCAGCGTATCTAAATTGGCAGCGTAAATAAAACAAAAAGCAGCATCTCGCGCCACCGCAATGGTCGTGCCGTGCAACGCAAGCAGACTGGGCGGCGCTGCGTTCTGCGCCAACAAAGGAAGGAGGTGAGGCGGCAGGGCGTTCTGCGCAGGTAAAGGAGGAGCCCGCAAAGCGGGCGGGGGACACGGAGCAGAACGCCCTGCCGCCTCACCTCCTGACGTAACCGGAGAAAAGGCTGCAAAAGCATCAGGCTCAGCAAAATCCACGCCCCACCGCTGCCAATCCTCCAAACCCATCTGCCCCAACCGCGTAGTAGCCAACGCATCGGCCGCGGCATCCAGCCTATCCAGTGCGTCCACCACTTCGCTCGCCACCGTCAACCCCAAGTGCCGCTCAGGCAAAGCCATTGCTGCGTTGCGCATCACCACACCCATAAAGTGCTCGGGCTCGCGCACACTGCCTTGCAACATCTCCGCGTGGCGCGCACTGCCCACACGGTTGGCCAGCACGCCCGCCCAGGGCATATGTGCGCGGAAGTGCTGCAAGCCAAACGCCAACGCGCCAAAGGTACCCGCCATGGCGGACGCATCCACCACCGCCAGCACATGCAGGCCAAAGCGTTGCGCCAGATCGGCTGCACTGGGTTCGCCATCAAACAAACCCATCACGCCTTCCACCAAAATCAGATCAGCGTCACCCGCTGCCGCATACAAGCGCGCACGGCAATCGGCCTCACCGGTCATCCACAAATCCAACTGGTGAACCGGCGCACCACTGGCCAGCGTGTGCCAATACGGGTCTAAAAAGTCTGGGCCGCACTTGAACACCCGCACCTTGCGGCCCTGGCGCGTATGCAAACGCGCCAACGCCGATGTGATCGTTGTCTTACCCTGCCCAGAGGCGGGCGCGGTAATCAGGATGGCGGGGCAAGTGTTCACAGACATTTCAGGGGCTCCAGGCCAAGGACACGAACAGGTTACGCCCCGGCATGGAGAATCCATTCGCCAAGGAATATTGGGTGTCAGTTGCGTTGTTCAGGCGCACCAATAGCGACATATCTTTGCGGAACTTCCAATCCGTACCCACGTTCAATGTGGCGTATCCGGGCAAAGTCTCCCGGCCGGAGCCGACTACCCTATTGTCGTCACGGGTGCTGGAGACCCTCAGTTCACCAAACACATTCACGTCCTGGAACTTGTGGGTCACACGGGCTTGCCAAAGATCTTGCGCAATGCGTACCAAGCGTATGTCATTGTTTGCCGGCGTGCTGGAATACGAGCGTGGGTCCGCATAGTCATACGACACGGTGTAGCGCGTATCGCCCTGGCGAAGGTCGGCGCTCAGGGTGATACCGCGCAGCAGCGCCCATGCGCTCTGCACATTGGTCGCCGGTGCAATAAAGCCTTCAATCGCGTTGCGGTAGAACACCGCTGACCAAACCGTGTTGACACTGTTGAACTTCAGTCCTATCTCGGTCGCCCGGTTGATTTGGGGCCTCAGCGTAGGCGTACCAAAGCCGGGAAAGTACAACTGGTTGAAAGTAGGAGCCTGGAAGCTAGTGCCCGTGCTGGCCACGGCGCGCAAGCCGGGCGACAGCACATAGCCGCCCGAAAGTGCCCAATTGGTGTAGCTGCCAAACTGCGAGTTTTGGTCATTGCGCAGCACAGCCAATCCACTCCAATCGCTACGATTCAGGGCGTATGACAACATGGCGCCGTTGATACTGCGTTCGGTGACGGTGTAGGCCGCAGAGCTGTCCACGGTTTCCTGGCGGGACTCCAAAATCACCGTGGCCACATCAGTGCCCAGCTTCACATCGTTTTGCCAAATGGCTTGCCTGCGCACAGTGTTGAACTTGGAACTGCCCGCCAACGCGCCGTCGGTCATGCGGTAGTACTCGCTAATCGATTCGTCTTGCGCCACGCCCACCCGCACGGTTGATGTCCATATTGGCAACCAGTTCGCGATCCAAGTTAGTTGGGCAGCGTCCAGCCGAGGCTTGGCCTGCGCATCGGAGGTAGCCTTGGTCAACACCAAAGGATTGGGAAACGGCGTGCCATCAAACATATAGGTGGTTTGGCTCTGTAGTACACCGAAGGTCAAGCTGTGGTCGCGCGCCACTTTGGCAGTCAGCTTGGCATTCACGCTGGTCGTGGTAAAGCCGTCAGCGTCGCCATTGAAACCGCTAGAAGCGGGGTTGGTAGTGACATTGATTCCAGTAGCGCGCTCATGCGAAATACCCAAGCTATACCCTATGGCCCCGGAGCGACCACCCAAAGAAGCGGCCGCCTGCGCCTGTCCATCCGTACCCACACCAATGCTGCCACTCCATTGGAAGCCATCCACAGGTTCGCGCGTGAAAATTTGCACCACACCGCCGACCGCATCCGGGCCGTACAACGCAGACGCAGCACCGCGCAGAATTTCAATGCGCTCAATGCGGTCCAGCGAGATATTCTCCAGCGACGGCGACCCCGATGTGGCTGAGCCGATGCGAATGCCATCCACCAGTATCAAGGTCTGCGACGACGACGCGCCGCGCAAGAAGAGCCCGGTGGTGGAGCGGTAGCTTCCGTTAGAGCTCCATTGCACCCCGGGCTGCTGGCCCAGCACATCGCGCAAGGAGCTTTGACCAGCCAAATCTAGCGTGGTGCGGTCGATGATGGTGACGTCGGCAATGACGGAGGTGACCGGAACCGCGACGCGGGTGGCGGTGACCACCACATCTGCCAACACGGGCGAAACAGCGACTTGGGCGCAAACGCCCGAAGTGCCAAGGCTACAGGCAGACACAACGCCAAGAAACACGGCGCAGCGTGCTCTTGATTTAACCAATTTCATGAAAAGAAGACCCAAAAAGAAAGCTCTCCCCGACTTCCCCGCCAGGGCATGAGCACGATGGAGGCGCGCTACGCGCGTCTCTGCCTCGTTGGCCGGTATCCGGGCTGGTGGACTAACGCTCATCGTCTTCCCAGGTGGTTTCACAACACCCAGTGACAATGATGAACGCAGAGTTTTATAACTCGTCCACTTACCGTTGCGGGGGCAGCGCAGGTTAGGCGGGCTTTGATGAACCCATCCCTCCTGCTTCCCGTTGAACTGCAGCATGTGAACCACACCGCGAGCACCAACACTTCCATTTTAAGCCGAAGCCCAGGACTCTCACCCTACAATGCAAAACCTATGTCGAATCAGCCTCACATCGACCAAATCGCAGAACGCGTAGAACGCCTGCTGGTGCGCCATGCCGAACTGCAGCGCACTAACGCCTTGCTGACTGCCCAGGTGGCAACCCTGACGCAAGAACGTGACTCACTCAAGTCGCGCCTAGGTGCTGCCCGCGCCCGGGTGGACGCGTTGCTTGACCGACTGCCCGAACCCGCCAGCGCGCAAAGAAATTCATCATGAAACAGCTCGAAGTACAAATCATGGGCCAAAGCTACCTGCTGGGATGTCCCGAAGGTGGCGATGCGCGCCTGCTAGAGGCCGTTGAGCGCGTCGACACTGCTATGTGCAAGATTCGAGATGCTGGAAAAGTCCGTGCCCGCGAGCGCATTGCTGTGCTGGCCGCCCTCAACCTTGCCTTTGATTTAACCGAGCGAGCCGCTGAATTCACCCCCAGCGCAATGGCCTCCACCGATCCAACAAAATCCACCCCTGCGCGCGCCACAGAGCACCAGGGTGACTCGGAGCTGCTACTGACCTCTTTACTCGAACGCCTCGACGAAGCCCTTGGCGACGACGGTCAACTCCTGTAGCGCGAACCACGCAGCGGCGAAGCATGGGGGCTACAATTGGCCTGTCTGCGGTGTCTACTGGGCTTTATATTTCCTTGTACCAATGCTCTCTGAGCAAGGGCTTGGAACATTGCCCCGCTAGCGTGATCATCTCGCGTTAGATGAACCCAAAGCGGGTGCTGACCTCGCCCACCTGAACCATGGTTCAGGATGCCGGTCCGGTAGCACCGCAGACACCTTTCTTGTATCTACCCGCCATGGCGCTTGAACCCCAGTTGATGGCCGAACTGGCCCCGTTGGGCCTGCGCGGCTAGATGGTAGCGCGCTAGTGTAAGCACACACCCAGTTATACGGTTGGGGGGGCCAGGGCGCCGTTTATCCGCTCATAAAAATACGACACCCGTGTGCGCGGTGCCAAAAACTCGAGGGCGTCACTGGGTAAGGCCGCGGGTTTGATGCTGCGCCGAATGCCGATTTGTCTGGCGGTCTCCAAATCAAGAATCGGCGCATCACCCCGTGCAATGCCACTCGGTGCGCCCACTCAAGCCCAAGTTGGT
>JBKJOV010000019.1:0-162209 GCA_046595515.1 Rhodoferax sp.
GGATGCTCTTCGCGCTCGTCGCCTCCGGGCTCTGGGTCGTCAATTCGCTGTATTCGATCGGCTACATGCGCGCCAACCAGGAGGCGAACCAGACGCGCTTCTACGTCTGCTTCGCCCTGGCGCTGGCGGCGACGATGGGCATCGCCTGCTCGGCGAACATGCTCACCCTCTTCCTGTTCTACGAGCTTCTGACCCTGGTCACGTACCCGCTGGTCACGCACAGCGGCACGCCCGAAGCCCGCCGTGGCGGGCGAACCTATCTCGGCTTCCTCCTCGGCACGTCGATCGCCTTTCTGCTGCCGGCGCTCATCGTCACGTGGGCCGTTGCCGGGACGACCGACTTCAGGCCGGGTGGCATCCTCGCCGGCAAGCTGTCGGGTGCGGCGCTCGGCGGCCTTCTGGCGCTCTACATGTTCGGCATCGGCAAAGCGGCGCTGATGCCGTTCCATCGGTGGCTGCCGGCGGCGATGGTGGCGCCGACGCCGGTCTCGGCATTGCTGCATGCCGTCGCGGTGGTCAAGGCGGGCGTGTTCAGCGTCGTCAAGGTTCTCGTGTTCGTGTTCGGCATCGACACCCTCGCCGCCACGCGAAGCACCGACTGGCTGATGGCGATAGCCGGGTTCACGATCATCGCCGCGTCCCTGGTCGCGTTGCAGGCCGACGACCTCAAGCGCCGGCTGGCCTATTCGACCGTGAGCCAGTTGTCGTACGTCGTCCTCGCCGCAGCCCTGCTGGCGCCGCTGTCGATCATCGGTGCGGTGCTCCACATCGCCGCGCACGCGTTCGGCAAGATCACGCTCTTCTTCGCTGCCGGCGCGATCTACACCGCGTCGCAGAAAACCCGTGTCAGCGAGCTCGACGGCATCGGGCGGCGCATGCCGTGGACCATGGGAGCATTTGCCGTCGGCGCCCTGTCGATGATCGGTCTGCCGCCGGCGTTCGGGTTCATCTCCAAGTGGTACATGCTCTCCGGAGCGATGGCTTCCTCGCAATGGCTGGCAGTGGCGGTGATCATCGCCAGCACGTTGCTCAACGCCGCCTACTTTCTTCCCATTGTCTATCGAGCGTTTTTCGTTGCGTCGACCGATGAAGCCGAATCCCGGCATGGCGAAGCGCCGCTGCCGATGGTGCTGGCCCTCACTGCCACCGCCGCAGGCACGGTACTGCTGTTCATGATGCCGAGCATCCCGCTGGCGCTCGCGCGACAGCTGCTCACGGGAGGATGACGTGAACGACGAGACCGCGCATTGGCTCGACAAGCCGCGCAACCTGAGGCTGCTGTGGCGCCTGTTCCTCGCCGTGCTCGCGTTGACGGTGCTGGCCGAACTGGCGATTCAGCTGCATCCGCACTTCGCGATCGAAGGCGTGTTCGCCTTTCATGCCTGGTTCGGGTTGTTGTCGTGCGCCGCGATGATCCTCGCCGCCCGCGGGCTGGGGCTGCTGCTCAAGCGGCCCGACGACTTCTACGCCGAGGGCGATGACTGACACCCTGTTCCATCCCGGCCTCGTGCTGATCGCCGGCGCGCTGGCGTTGCCGTGGCTGCGCGGCCGACTGCGGGGCATCGCCGTGGTCGGCCTGCCGCTGGTGGTGCTTGCGCTGGTTTGGCAGATTCCGGACGGCCCCGCGTTTCGACTGCACTTCCTCGACTACACGCTGACATTGCTGCAGGGCGACAAGCTCTCGCGTCTCTTCGCGACGATCTTTGCCCTGATGGCCGCCGGCGGCGGGCTCTTCGCGCTCGGCCAGACGAGCCGGGTCGAGGTCCCTGCCGCCTTCGTCTACGCCGGCTCGGCGATCGGGGTCGCCTTCGCCGGCGACCTTTTCACCGCGTTCGTCTTCTGGGAGCTGATGGCGGTCGCCTCGACCGTCGTGCTGTGGAGCCGGGCAACGCCCGCCGCTGCCGCTGCAGCGCGGCGCTACCTGATGATCCATCTCCTGGGTGGCGTCGTCCTGTTCGCCGGCATCACCGGTCATGTCGCCCAGACCGGCAGCATCGCCTTCACGCGCATGGCGACGGACTCGCCGGCGCACTGGCTGATCCTGATCGGCTTCCTGGTCAATGCGGCGGCACCTCCGCTCTCGGCCTGGCTGCCCGACGCCTATCCCGAGGCCTCGTGGAGCGGCACGGTCTTTCTCTCCGCCTTCACGACGAAGGCCGCGGTCTATGTCCTCCTGCGCGGATTCCCCGGCACCGAGATCCTGATCTGGATCGGGCTCTTCATGGCTTTCTACGGCATCGTCTACGCGCTGCTCGAGAACGACATCCGTCGGATCCTGGCGTACTCGATCGTCAACCAAGTCGGCTTCATGATCGTCGGCATCGGCATCGGCACGGAGATGGCGCTCAATGGCGCCGCGGCGCACGCCTTCACGCACATCATCTACAAGGGGCTGCTGCTGATGTCGGCGGGCTCGGTGCTCTACGTGACGGGTCGTCGCAAGTGCTCGGAACTGGGCGGCCTCTTCCACAGCATGCCGCTGACGACGATCTGCGGCAGCATCGGCGCCCTCGCCATCTCCGCGTTCCCGCTCACCTCCGGCTTCGTCTCCAAGTCGATGGTGTCGCAGGCAGCGTCGGACGGAGGCATGCTGACGGTCTGGCTGCTCCTGACGGCGGCCTCGGCCGGCGTGTTCCTGCACGCCGGCATCAAGTTCCCCTGGTTCGTCTTCTTCCAGAAGGATTCGGGCTTGCGTCCGCCGGAGCCGCCGGCCACCATGCGGTGGGCCATGGTGGCGTTCGCCTTCCTGTGCATCGCGCTCGGTGTCTGGCCGGTACTTCTGTACCGGATGCTGCCGTACGGCGTCGACTACGTCGCCTATTCCGGCGCGCACGTGCTGACGCAGCTCGAGCTGCTGCTGTTCTCGGGGCTCGCGTTCTTTGCAATGCTGCCTCTCCTGCGGCGCACTCTGACCATCACACTGGACGCTGACTGGATCTACAGGCGACTGGCACCTGCAATGGCGTCGTCGCTGGCGCGCTGGTCCGCGCCGATCCGCTCGCGCGTCGACCGAAGCTTCCGCCGGGCAGGATCACGCGCGTTGATGCAGTTCGAGCGGCGTCGTGACGAACTGGCCGGAGTGCCCGCTCGCGTCTCCGCGACCCGCAGCATGGGGATTTGGGTCCTCATTCTCCTGTTGGGCTACTTGATCGCCTACTACGTCTGAAGCAATTCGCGCTGGGCGCTCGCATCGCGAGATCGAATAGCACAGCACGCCTAACGGATCGCTCTTCGAACGATGCCTCCGATCGTGAGGCCCTGTCCCAGTATCGAGAAGACGACGACGCAATAGGTCAAGGCGAGTACGGTGTCCCGAGCGGGCCCGGCAGGTAGCGAGAGCGCCAGCGCCACCGAGATCCCGCCGCGCAGTCCGCCCCAGGTCAGCACGCGCGACGATCCGGGAGGGAGCCTGAAGAGCCGGTTCGCTGCGCTCACCGGAACGCCGACCGTGAGCCATCGCGCGAGCAGTGTGACGACAATGGCAACCGCACCCGCGATCAGGAGCGGCAGCGAAAACGTGATTAGCAGCACCTCCATGCCGATCAGAACGAACAGGACGGCGTTCAGGATCTCGTCCAGCAGCTCCCAGAACATGTCGACGTACCGGCGCGTCGTGTCCGACATGGCGAACAACCGGCCTCGATTACCGATCATCAGCCCAGTGACAACCATCGCCAGAGGCCCGGAAACGTGAAGGTGGTTGGCCAACGCATAGCCGCCCATGACCGCCGCCAAGGTCAGCAGGACTTCGACTTGATACTGGTCGATGCTCTTGAGCAGGTAGTAGGTGATGAAGCCCAGGAGCAGGCCGAAGACGATGCCGCCTCCGGCTTCGCGCAACAGCAAGGTTCCTGCAACTTCGGCTGTCGGCGTGCCGGCGCTGGTTAGCATTCCGGCAAGCAAAGAGAACACCACGACCCCGACGCCGTCATTGAAGAGCGACTCCCCGGCAATGACCAGCTCGAGATTCTTCGGCGCGCCCGCCGACTTGAGAATGCCCATCACGGCGATCGGGTCGGTCGGCGAAATCAGCGCGCCGAACAGGAAGCAGTAGAGAAGCGGCAGGTCGACACCGATTGCCGGCAACACGAGCGCCATGCCATATCCGACTACCGCGGTCGAGGCCACAGTGCCGCAAAGCGCCAACGCCGCCACCTGCCAACGATAGGCCTTCAATGCAGACAAATCGACGTGCAGCGCGCCGGCGAAAAGAAGCAGGGAGAGCATCCCCTGCATCAGCACGGTCGAGAAATCAATCGAGCGAAGAAACAACTCTTCGTGCTTGCGGAGACCGCCATCCAGGCCAAGCGCGTCCAGGGCGACGATACCAAGCGAAAGCATCAATGCGATCGCCATCACGCCAATCGTCGTGGGCAGCTTGACGAAGCGGTGGTTCAGGTAAGCAAAGAGAGCGGTAACCACGAGACAAGTGGCGGCAATATCGAGCATCAGCGGCTGTCTTCCGTGGTGTCGGCAGAGGGCATTCTCACCGGTGAGGCGAAAGCCGTAATGACATTCGCACGGGAGCAGAGCAGCTCGGTCTCGAAGTGCAGGCCGCCTTGGCGGCCAACCGCTGGCGCGCCGCCTATCCTGCAATCGAATTTCCGCTTTCTAGTGACTCATAACCGAAGCAGAAGTGACGCAGAAGTGACGCAGAAGCGAACCAGAGGCGACTAGAAAAATAGTTGGAAGACGGACGTCCTTGGACTTGGGAGGGGCTGGGCAAAACGTAACGCGCAAATCTAAGATTTCGACAACGAAATCGGAGCATGCGCGTGACACTGACACCCAAGCGACCACGGGGTCGATCGAGTCGCAAAGCGCTCGCCTTCGCAACTGAAATCGCCCGCCTGCACACGCACGGCTACTCGTGCGAGACCATTCGCCAGACCCTGTTGGAGGCCGGTCTCATCGTCAGTCGGAGCACGGTCACACGCGAGGTCGTGAGGTGGGCGAAGCAGCGGCGCACCAATGCGCCAGCGGCGGTCACCACTCCTGACGTTGACGTCTCTGTGCCGCTCATTCCAACCACCCAGCCTGCGTCCGCACTCGCGGCCGGTCCGCACTACGGCCAACGAGTCGCCGCCTCGTTTATGGACGGCCGCATCACCAACCCTCTTTTTCGCGCGAGGACACCGCATGAAAGTAGCCGTCATTGACTGCTCCGGCAACGTCGGCAAGACCACCATCGCGCGGTCCACCTGGGCCGTGCGACATTACGTGCTCCGGCCGCCGACCCGATCCGTCCCTTGAACCGCTTGCGCACGTTCTGGTTTGCCCTTGAAGGTAGCCTTTGGTTCCTTCCCGTGGTCATCGTCTGCCTGGGCAGCGCACTGGCCATTGGCCTGGTCGAGATGCACGCGCCCTTCGAAAGCGACATCGCCCAGCGCTGGCCGCGCCTGTTCGGCGCCGGCGCCGCCGGCTCGCGCGCCATGCTCACCGCCATCGCCACCTCGATGATCACCGTCGCTGGCGTGGTGTTCTCGATCACCATCGTCGCGCTGTCGCTGACGGCGAGCCAGTATTCGCCGCGGGTCCTGCGCACCTTCATGTCGGATCGACCGACCCAGGTCGTTCTCGGCACCTTCGTCGCGATCTTCGCCTACTGCCTGATCGTCCTGCGCACGATTCGCGGCGGCGATGAGGTCGCCTTCGTGCCGTCGATCGCCGTTCTCGGCGGGATCGGCATGGCCTTCATCGGCGACGGCCTGCTTATCTACTATGTCCACCACGTCGCGGCGTCGATCCAGGTCTCGTCGATCCTGGCACGAATTGCCGACGATGCGCTGGCGGCGATCGACCGGATCTACCCGACGGAGGTCGGCGCACCGCCGCACGACGACAACGAGGGCAGTGCAGACGCCACGCTTCCCGAGCGCTGGCTGGCGCTGGCGGCGCCGCGTACCGGCTACGTCGTCGGCGTCGACGTCGACGCGCTGCTCGACTGCGCCACCCGCACGGACGGGGTGCTGCGGGTCGTGCCCGAGGTCGGAGACTTCGTGGTCGCGGGTCAGCCCTTACTCGCCATCTCCGCGGATTCCGCGCGCCTCGAGGAACTCACTCCGACGGCCGGCCCCGGCAAGGAGGCCCTGGCCGCGGTCAGCTTTGGCCAGCAGCGCACCGTTCACCAGGACGTCCGCTACGCGATCCAGCTGATCGTCGACGTCGGGTTGAAGGCGCTTTCGCCGAGCGTCCACGATCCGACCACGGCGCAGGGCTGCATCGACCATCTTTCGGCACTGATGGTGAGACTGTCGGGCCGATGGGTCGTCAGCCCCTGGCACTTCCGCGATGGCCGCTTGAGGCTCGTAGCCCGCAGCCCGGACTATCCGACGCTACTGGCGCTAAGGTTCGACGCCCTCACCCATCACGCCGGCGACCATGTCGAGATCTACCAGCACCTCGTCGGCGCGCTCGCCCGCGTGACGGCCGCCACCGGGGGCGAAGCGAGGCGCGGCGCCGTGCGCCGGCAGCTCGACGCACTCGTCATCCGTGCCGCAAGTGCCAACCTGCCGGCGCGGAGCCGCCAGGCGCTGGCCGACGCCTGCGCCGATCTGCACAGGAGTCTCCACGGCGGCGCGAGCGGGCTCGACGCCGCCTGCTCCCGGTTGACAACCTGAAAAAGGGAATACCTCCATGCGCCTGCGAACCTTCATCCTGATCCTCCTCGTTGCGATGCTCGCGACGTTCACCGCCCTCAACTGGGCCGCGTTCGTCACACCGACAAGCCTGACCGTCGGCGTGGCCACCTTCGAAGCGCCGCTCGGCGTCGTGATGCTGGCGGTCGTGGTCGGGATGGCCTTGCTCTTCGCTGGGTACATGGCCTTCTGGCAGGGGCGCCTTCTGGTCGACGCGAGGCGCCATGCGAAGGAACTTCAGGCGCAGCGCACGCTCGCCGATCAGGCCGAGGCCTCGCGCTTCACCGAGCTGGGCAACGCCTTGGCGAGTGCCACCCAGCGACTGGAGGCGCGATTCGACGCGACACGCGACGCGCTGCGCACCGAGATGAAGGAAGCGACCAATTCGCTGGCGGCGATGATCGCCGAGATCGACGACCGGGTGAAACGCGGCGGCGACCGCAAGCCCTGAGCGCGCCGGTGCGGCGGGCCGCGCCGCACGACGCCCGCATTCGTCGTCGAGGCCACCCTGCCGCTTTCTTTGGAATTGCACGATTCGATGGGAGCCGGCGCTTGAAGCAGCTGCGAAGCGGGAATGGAGCACCGTGGCAACGCTGGCTCGGCGGCCTGGCCCCGCGAGAGCTGCTGCTGCGCAGCTGGCGCAACGGCCGCGAGCACGACGTGCAAGGGCAGGCAGCGCGGCTGGCGTTCTTCTTCGTGCTCGCGCTCTTCCCGTTGCTGCTCCTCCTGATGACCCTGCTCGGCCTCGCCCTCGAATCGGCGTCGGTGCCCGAAGCGGCGCTGCAGCGGCTGCTTTCGACGATCGCGCCGGCGTCCGCTTCGGCGCTGGTCGACGCCACCCTTCGCGAGGTTCGCCACGCCTGGAGCCCCGGGCGGCTCTGGTTCGCGTTGATCGTCATGGTCTGGTCGGCGTCGCAGGGAATGCGTGCCGCAATCCTTGCCTTGAACGTGGCGTACGGCGTGCGCCAGGCACGCTCGTGGCTGCGCCGTCAGGCTGTCTCCGCGCTGCTGACGGTGGCGATGCTGCTGCTGCTCGCAGCGACCCTGATGCTGCTGCTCTATGGCCGGCGCTACAGCGCTGCGCTTTCGGACGCCGGCTTCTCCACGGTCGCCTCACTCTGCCGATCGCCCGCTGGATCCTCATCATCGCGCTCGCGCTCACGGCATTCGACGCGCTTTACCGCTGGGCGCCGAACTTGCCGCGGCCGACCCGGCACTGGCTCATGCCGGGCACGGTCGGCGGCGTCATGCTCTGGCTGCTCGCCTCGTTGGGTCTGCAGCTGTACGTTCGTCACGTCGACCGGCTGACGGTCACGTACGGCTCGATCAGCTCGGTCATCGCCCTGCTCCTCTGGCTGTATCTGACCGGATTGGCATTCCTGGCCGGGGCCGAGGTGAATGCCGAGATCGAGCGCGCTGCCGTCCCGACCGAGCCCGAGGCCGGCGGCGCGACCTGAACGGATCGGTCGCGCCGGGCCTCTGGACGCTGTAGCGACCATCGTGGCCGCGCTCTCGCGCGGCATCACGCGTCGGTTGAACGGCCACGGGCATGCGAAGTGCAGATGGTGGCCTACCGGGCGCACGGCCCGCTTGCGCGGACTTGTCCGCGACCGAAGCACTCCATGGAATTCCTGGGCATCAGGTGGGTCGGAGTCAACGCCGAAAACGGGCAGAAGCTCGTCCTCTCTATCGTCTTCATCGTCGCCGTGCTGCTGTTCGGCGCGCTCGCTCGATGGCTGACTCGCCTTGTCATCAGCCGCACCGACCAGGCGGGCGAGCAGACCCGGTTCTGGACGCGTCAGACGATCAGCCTCGCCTCCGCCGTCGTCCTGATCCTTGGGCTGCTCTCCATATGGTTCAACGATCCGACCCGTCTGACCACGGCGTTCGGCCTCATGTCGGCCGGCCTGGCGTTCGCGCTCCAGCAGGTGATCACGTCCATCGCCGGCTACTTCGTCATCCTGCGCGGCGCGACCTTCACGGTCGGCGACCGCATCTCGATGGGCGGCGTGCGCGGCGACGTGTTGCAGCTCGGCTTCATCCAGACGACGATCATGGAAATGGGCCAACCGTCCAGCGTGCAGACCGCCGACCCGGCCATGTGGGTGAAGAGCCGGCAGTTCACGGGCCGGATCGTCACCGTCAGCAATGCCAGGATCTTCAGCGAGCCGGTTTTCAACTACACGCGCGACTTTCCGTTCCTCTGGGAGGAGATGACGATTCCCGTCACCTACAAGGACGATCGCCGCCGGGTCGAGCAGATCCTGCTCGAGGCGGCGCGGCGCCACGCCCAGGATCCCGCAGCGATGGCGGCGGACGCTAAGGCAGACCTGGAGAAGCGCTTTTCGATCGAGTCTTTCGATCTCGAGCCGCGCGTCTATCTTCGCATCACCGACAACTGGCTCGAGTTGACCGTGCGCTTCGTCGTCGGCACGCATCGGATTCGCGCCGCCAAGGTCTCGTCTCTAGCTCAGCGCCCATCCGTCAAAGATGGCGACCCTTGCCGGGGCCGAGATCGCCGTCGCATTCCCGTCGTCAACGCGTCGGCTCAAGGCGATGGCGCTTCTTTACCAATTTCGCGCCTGGGCGAGTGTTCCCATAGACGTTCCCACCGCGTCGACCGTAAAAAATGGGTTGCAACACAAGGGCTGCAACCCATTGATTTTACTGGCGGAGTGGACGGGGCTCGAACCCGCGACCCCCGGCGTGACAGGCCGGTATTCTAACCAACTGAACTACCGCTCCTGGTAGCGGTAACCGTTTGCTCTAAGTCCTTGAACTTTCGAGCCAAGTCACGTTCTCTTGCGAGTTCGCTGTTACCGACTTGTGCCGTTTACTTTGCAGTAAAACTTGGCGACCCCACGGGGATTCGAACCCCGGTACTCACCGTGAAAGGGTGATGTCCTAGGCCTCTAGACGATGGGGTCAAAACCTGTGGACTAATCCAGTATCAAACATACGAAAACTTTGGTGGAGGTAAGCGGGATCGAACCGCTGACCTCTTGCATGCCATGCAAGCGCTCTCCCAGCTGAGCTATACCCCCAAAACCAACATTTCCAACGCTAGTTACTTTGCAGTAACTGTGAGAGCACTACTTAACTGGTGTTCTCAGTTTCCGAGCCTCAAATTATAGCGCATAAATTTAAGCCGCCGCAAGTCTGGCAAGTACTTTTTCTCGGCCGCAAAGTTCTAGCACTGCATCAACCGACGGCGTCTGCGGTGTACCTACCACCAATACGCGCACGGGCATGGCGAGTTGGGGCATCTTGAGGGCGTGGGCCGTCAACACTTCTTTGATAGCAGTGGCGATGCTCGCTTTGGACCACTCGCATGTGGCTAGTTTTTCTGCCAACGCGATTAATGCAGGCTTCACAGCGTCCGTAACATGCTGCGCGCGCTCCGCAGCTTCGATGGCAACATCCGCGTAAAATTTTGCGGCCCAATGGGCCAGGGCCACTGTGGTGTCGCAGCGATCTTTCAACAGTGCGCACACCAAAGGTAGGTGGGTTTCGATAGTTTCTGCGGGCAGCACAACGCCTTGCTTGGCCAGCTGGCTGGCCACCAAGCTAGCAAGGCGTGTGTCGTCCGCTTGCTTGATGTACTGGCCGTTCACCCACAGCAGCTTGGCCGGGTCCCATTGTGCAGGGCTCTTGTTCAGGTGGCTACCATCAAACCAGCCTACCAACTGCTCACGGGTGAACAACTCTTCGTCTCCGTGGCTCCAGCCCAGGCGTGCCAGGTAATTCAACATGGCTTCGGGCAAGTAGCCACCCTCTTCGTAGGCCGTAACGCTAACAGCACCGCGGCGTTTGGAGAGCTTTTGTCCATCATCTCCCAAAATCACGGGGCAATGGCCAAACTGTGGCAGGGGCGCGCCCAGCGCGTTGAAAATATTGATTTGCCACGGCGTATTGTTGATATGTTCATCGCCCCTGAACACGTGGCTGATTTGCATGTCCCAATCGTCCACCACCACGGCAAAGTTGTAGGTGGGAATGCCATCAGTGCGCACGATGATTAGATCGTCGATCTCGCGGTTATTGATGGTGATGGGGCCCTTGACCAGATCATTCCAGGTGACGTCACCCTCCAGCGGATTGCAAAAACGCACCACAGGCGCAACACCTTCGGGCACGGGCGGCAAAGTTTTGCCAGGGGCTGGACGCCAACGGCCGTCGTACAGCGGCTTCTCGCCACGCGCCTTCTTGTCTTCGCGCACGGCATCTAGCTCAGCGGGTGTGCTGTAGCAGTGGTAGGCCTTACCCTCAGTGATCAATTGATCGACTACCGCCTTGTAGCGGTCCAGGCGCTGCATTTGATAGATCGGGCCTTCGTCGTAGTCCAGCCCCAGCCACTGCATAGAGGCCAAAATCTGATCGACAGAATCTTGGGTTGAGCGGGCTACATCGGTGTCTTCAATGCGCAGTACAAACTCACCACCAAAGTGGCGGGCGTAAGCCCACGAATAAAGCGCAGTGCGGGCGGTGCCCAAATGCAAAAAACCGGTGGGAGAAGGCGCGATGCGCGTGCGAATCTTGGTCATGTCAAACGTGCTTACAGGCTGCTAAGTCCGCGCGCGAGATCGGCGGTGATGTCATTAATGTGGTCCAGGCCCACAGCCACGCGAATCAGGCCCTGGCCGATGCCAGCAGCTTGGCGTTGTGCTTCCGTGAGGCGGCCATGCGAGGTGCTGGCAGGGTGCGCCGCCAAGGTTTTGGTATCGCCCAGGTTGGTGCATAGCGACACCACCTGCATGCTGTCCAGCACATGGAAGGCATGCTTGCGACCAGTCTCGGGGTCTGCGGCCTTGACATCAAACGACAAAACCGCCCCGCCCAAACCCGACTGTTGCTGCATGGCCAAGGCATGCTGCGGATGGGACCGCAAACCCGGGTAGTAGACCCGCGCAACTTGCGGCTGTGCCTCGAGCCAACGGGCCAGCGCCAGTGCGTTCTCCGACTGGGCCTTCACCCGCAAGGCAAGTGTCTCCATGCCCTTCAAAAGTACCCAAGCATTGAACGGTGACAACACCATACCCGCCGTGCGAATCACGGGTAAAAAGAGTTCATCGCGCTGCTTTTGCGTGCAGCAAATGGCACCAGCCATGACGCGGCCCTGGCCGTCCAAAAACTTGGTGCCCGAATGAATAATGAAATCTGCACCCAGCTCGGCCGGGCGCTGCAGCACTGGCGTCGCAAAACAATTGTCCACCGCCAGATATGCGCCTGCGGCATGGGCGATGTCGGCCAGGGCGCGGATATCACACACTTCGGTCAACGGGTTGGTGGGCGTTTCGGCAAACAGCAGCTTGGTATTGGGCCGCACGGCGGCCTGCCACGCGGCCACATCGGTCTGCGGCACAAACGTGGTCTCCACCCCAAACTTGGCAAACTCGCGGCTGAACAGAGGAATGACCGAACCAAAGACTGACTGTGAACAAATCACGTGGTCACCTGCCCGCAGCACCGCCATACCCAGCAGCAAAATGGCAGCCATACCCGTGGCAGTGGCCAGGCAGGCTTCGGTACCCTCCAGGGCGGCCAGGCGTACCTCCATACTGGCCACCGTGGGGTTGCCCACGCGGGAGTAGGTGAAGCCTTCTTCCTCCATGGCAAAGCGCGCAGCGGACGAAGCGGCGCTGGACTGCACGTAGCCGCTAGTCAAATACAGCGCTTCGGAGTTTTCGCCGTACTGGCTTGGCTCTAGCGCTGCGCGCACGGCCAAGGTATCCAAATGCAAGTTGTCGGGAAGTTTCTTGGTTTGCATGGACAAAACTAAAAAAGGATTAGGCCGGGTTGGGCAGGGCCAGGCGCGAGGTCTCTTCCTGGTTTTCCTCGCCGCCCACGCGGCTTGCGTTCAGGCGGGCAATGTCGTCGCTGGTGATGTCACCAGTCACGTAAACACCGTCAAAGCAGGAGGCGTCGAAACCTTTGATACCTGCATTCAAAGAGCCAATGGCCTTCTTCATGCCGTCTACGTCTTGGTAAATCAAGGCGTCGCAGCCAATGATTTCGCGAATCTGCTCAACGGTGCGGTCGTGGGCCACCAACTCGCTGCTGGTGGGCATGTCGATGCCATACACATTGGGGTAGCGCACGGGTGGCGCTGCACTGGCCAGGTAGACCTTGCGGGCGCCGGCATCGCGGGCCATTTGCACAATCTCTTTGGAGGTGGTTCCGCGCACGATGGAGTCATCGACCAACAGTACATTGCGGCCTTTGAATTCACTGGCAATGACATTGAGCTTTTGGCGCACCGACTTCTTGCGCACGGCCTGGCCGGGCATGATGAAGGTGCGGCCCACGTAGCGGTTTTTTACAAAACCTTCGCGGTAGGGCAAGCCCAATAGATGCGCCAATTGCGCCGCACTGGGGCGGCTGGATTCCGGGATGGGAATGACCACATCAATCTCATTGGGCGGCACGGTGGAGATGACCCGCTTGGCCAGCGACTCACCCAGGTTCAAGCGGGCTTGGTAGACCGAGATGTTGTCCATCACCGAGTCGGGCCGCGCCAAGTACACGAACTCAAAAATACAGGGATTGAGTTGCGCGTTGTCGGCGCACTGCTCGGCGTAGACCTTGCCTTGCAAGTCAATGAAGACGGCCTCGCCCGGATTTACATTGCGCTCAAAGTTGTAGCCGATGCCCTCTAGCGCCACCGACTCGCTGGCCAGCGCGGTGCTGCCGTCGCTAGAGCCCATGCACAGCGGGCGAATACCAAACGGATCACGAAAGGCCAGCACGCCGTGGCCTGCAATGAGTGCAATCACTGCATACGACCCGCGCACCCGCTTGTGCACATTGCGCACGGCAGCAAAGAGATCTGCCGCTTGCAGGGGCAAACCACGCGTGGTTTTTTCAATCTCGTGCGCCAGCACATTGAGCAAGACTTCAGAGTCGCTCTCGGTGTTGATGTGGCGGTGGTCGGCGCTGAACAGTTCGTTCTTCAGGGCGTGTGCATTGGTCAAATTGCCGTTGTGCACCAGCACAATACCAAAGGGCGCGTTGACATAGAAAGGCTGCGCCTCTTCTTCACTAAACGCATTGCCCGCTGTGGGATAGCGCACTTGACCCAGGCCGCAGTTACCCGGCAGTGAGCGCATATTGCGCGTGCGGAACACATCCCGCACCATGCCCTTGGCTTTGTGCATAAAGAACTTGCGTTCTTGCTGGGTGACGATGCCAGCCGCATCTTGACCACGGTGCTGCAAAAGCAGCAAGGCGTCATAGATCAATTGGTTGACGGGTGCGTTGCTAACAACGCCGACGATTCCACACATAAATCACCACACTTCAAGATTCACCCCCAAAGGTCAGGGGATGTATTTACCAAAATCTTCGGGCAGCACAGGCTTGAGCCCATGCAACGCCACACCGGCCATTTGCGCGCCCTGCGACTCTTGCCACCAGGGTGCCGACTGGAGTGGCGTCATGCCCACTACCAAGGTGAGCGCCAGTAACAGCACCACGCCGCGCACCACGCCAAACGCTGCGCCCAACAAACGGTCTGCCGGACTCAGGCCCACGGCCGCCATGAGCTTTTTGACCATGAAGGCAACCAGCCCGCCGGCAAACACAGTGCCAACAAAAACTAACAAGAAGCCCAGCCCGTAGCGCAAGGCTTCGTTGGCACTGCTGATGGGCAACCACTGGCCCACCGCCGGGGCAAACCACTGCGCCAAGACAAAAGCGGCAATCCAGGCGGCTACAGAAATCACTTCAAAAACCAGGCCACGCCAGACGCCCACCGCCATCGATACCAACAGCACAGCAAGAAAAATCCAATCGACGGCCGCCAACGCAATCATGCTGCCTAGAGCTCCAGAATGGCTGCGGGCAAGTCGAGCTTCTTAACTTTGGCTGCTGCCTTGTCGGCATCGGCCTTGCTTTCAAACGGGCCGATACGCACACGTATGCGCTTGCCCTCTTTGGGCGTGACCACTTGCGTGTAGGTTTTCAGGCCTACCGCTTCTAGCTTGGCGCGAACTTCTTGGGCCTTGCCGCCCTCAGAGAATGCACCCACCTGCACGACAAAGCGACCACCGGCTGCCGGGGCAGAAGCCGCTATGCGGGCCACCGCAGTGGGGGGCGGTACTGCTACAAAACTCTCTTTTCCGTCGAGTAAAGCCTGTGCTTTCACACCGTTGTCGGCCCGGGCCTGGGCGGCCACGGGCTTGTCAGCAGGTTTCTCAGGGGCTTTGACCGCAGGCTTATTCACGACCGCGGGTACAACCACGCCCAGGCTGCCCGCCGCTGTGCGAGACGCGGCAGGGGTGGGAGCTGGCGCAGCCACAGGGGCCTTGGGCTCTGCGGCCTCATCAATCATTTGACCACTGGCGGCCGAAGTGGCGGCGTTGCCCACGGGCAAATTGCCCAGCGGCTTGACGGTGTTCCTATCAGGAATATGGATGGGTAGATCGACAGAAATCGGGCGTGGCTGGTTGTCAAACAGCATGGGGAAGCCGACGACACCGGCCAGCACCAGCACGGCGGCACCAATCAGGCGGTGCCGGGCGCGTTTACGCATGGCCTCCACGCTCTCGGGAACGGCAGAGGATGACGGAGGGGTGTGGTCGTCACCACCCTTGCGGAACTTGAAAAATGCCATGAAGGAGTGACTCAGGGGTTCAGATGTTTGGCTTGCAAGCGGGGTACGCCTTGTGCCAGCACGCCGCCGACGGTGTAGAACGATCCAAAGACGACGATTCTATCAGCGGGGTCTGCTGCAGCCACCGCAGCATCCAGCGCCGCCTGGGGGGCGGCAAAGGTCTGGCTGCGGGTGTCCTTGCGGGTATTTTGGGCAAGCCACTGCGCTTGCAAACTGACCGCACTGGCGGCGCGCGGCGTGGGTAAATCGGTGAAATACCAGCGGTCGATGATGGGGTTGAGCTTGGCAAGCATGGGCACCAGGTCCTTGTCGGCCATGGCGCCCAACACCGCGTGGGTGGTGGGGTAGAAGCCCATGGCGTCCAGATTGGCGGCCAGGGCTGCGGCGGAATGCGGGTTGTGCGCCACATCCAGCACCAGGGTGGGCTGACCGGGCACGATCTGAAAACGCCCGGGTAGCTCGACAAACGCAAAGCCATTGCGCACCGCCTGGGCGGTGATGGGCAGGCGCTCGCGCAGGGCCGTCAGCGCGGCCAGCACACCGCCGGCGTTGACGAGTTGGTTGGCACCACGCAGCGCCGGATAAGCCAAGCCGCTGTAGCGCCGCCCGCGCCCCGCCCAGCCCCACTGCTGCGGATCGCCCGACACGTTGAAGTCGGTACCGACACGCCACAGGTCCGCGCCCACCTCCAGCGCGCGGTCCAAAATACTTTGCGGCGGCATGGGGTCGCTGACCACCACCGGGCGGCCGGTGCGCATGATGCCAGCCTTCTCGCGGCCTATGCTTTCGCGGTCGGGGCCCAGCAGCTCCATGTGGTCCAGGTCGATGCTGGTGATGACGGCGCAGTCGGCGTCGATGATGTTGGTGGCGTCCAGCCGCCCGCCCAGCCCCACTTCCAGAATCACCACATCCAGGCCGCTGTGGCGCAAGATGTGCAGGATGGCCAGCGTGCTGAACTCGTAGTAGGTGAGCGATATTTCAGGACCTAATTGGGTTCGGGCCCTCTCCACCTCTGCGAAGGCTGCTACCAATTTCGCAGCATCCACCGCCTCGCCCAACAGGCGCAGGCGTTCTTCAAAGCGCACCAGGTGGGGCGAGGTGTAGACGCCCGTTTTGTAGCCCGCCTGGCCCAAAATCGATTCGAGCATGGCGCAAGTGGAGCCTTTGCCATTGGTGCCCGCCACGGTGATCACTGGGCAGTCAAACCGGATATCCATGCGCTGGGCCACGGCGCGCACGCGCTCCAGGCCCATATCAATCGCTTTGGGGTGCAGGCGCTCGCAAAAGGCCAGCCATTCGTCAAGGGTTGTCGGTGTTTGCATACTGCGGACGATTGTCGCAGGGGCGTTGGGGTGGCTGCCTCACAAAATTAATTGCTATTATTTATATAGCTATAAAGTCAATAAATACCCGGGCCGGGGCACGATTTGACTCAAAAATTGCCTGCCCAACGCCACCAACAGCCTTTTTACCCACCCCCTCTTGAAAACTCCGCAAAGAGGGCAACCTCTGCAACGACCTGCCACCTGCCACCTGCAATTTGCAATCTGCCTCCTTCCAGCATTAACCTGCCTCGTACGCCCACCTATCCATGCCCCACGTGCTACGCCCTAGTCTGTCCGATTGGTTTGTCCAGTTCTTTCAAACCGCACCGCTCCAAGCGGTGGCCTACGATTACTTTGCCGACCATGAGGTTGCGGGCTACGATGCCGTGATGCAAGGGCCCGGTGCCGCGCTGGAGTCCGATCTGGATGCCAATCTGTCCACTGAACTGAATACCCAGCGCATTGACGATGCAACCTGGCGCGACCTGGACGTGCGCGCCTACCTTAAGCGTGTTGCGGTACCTGCCGGCTTGCTGGCCCGCCAAGTGCTGTACTACCGCCTGCGCACCGGCCAGCCGGACGATGCCTTTACCGCGCCCTTGCAAACTGCAATAGCGCACCACCACCCCGAGACCCCTGCCTTGCTTGCAGCCACCGAGCCCACGCGCGAGGTGCTGCGCAGCATCAGCGTGGACCTGACACCCGCGCTGTGGGGTACAGAAAAATTGGACATAGAACCGTGGACGCGCTGGTTGTGGCTGGCACCCGTGTTTGCCTTACTGGGACTGATGTTGCCCTGGAGCGCGTGGTCCGCCTGGTCGTTTTTGACGCCCTGGCTGATCGGCGGCTACCTGCTGGTCAACGGCTGGACGCAAATTCGCCTCAGCCGCAGCCTCAACCGGTGGCATGCGCTGCGCGACGCCGTGGCCACGTTGCTGCACGCTGCGGTGCAATGGGGCGACGCCGGGCGCGCCGGGGCTGCACGTGCCCACCCCGTGCTGCAACCCCTGGCGCAAGCCCTGGCCGCGCACCGCAAGCTGATGGCACAGGTATCGCCGTCATGGGTGGAGCGCATGCCTATGGTGGCCGAATACGCCAACTTGTTTGCCCTGTACCAGTACGCACGCCTGCATCGCAATGTGGCGCGCCTGCAAGCGCTGCTACCCGGGCTGCGTGCGGCCTATGTGCAATTGGCTAAGGCTGAGGCGCAAATCTGCCTGCTGGAGCATTTGAGCCAGCACAGCACGGTGTGCGTGGCACAGTGGGTGCCTCTGGGCACGGCAGAAAAGCCGGTGCCCGAGCTAGACGTGCAGGGTTTGGTCAACCCCTTGCTCGACCACGCCCAAACCCTGAATATGCATTTGCGCGGCCAGGGTGCCTTGGTCACCGGGCAAAACGGCGTGGGCAAAAGCACCTGGCTGCGCGGCTTGGGCCTGAGCTTGTTGACGGCCCGGGCGTTTGGCTTTTGCTACGCCACGCAAGCGCGCGTACCACGGCTACCGGTGTGGAGCAGCATTCACAACGAGGACTCGTTATGTGCCGCACAGAGCCTTTACATGGCCGAAATGCGCCGTGCAGAAACTCTGCTGCGCGTCGCCCAAAGCCGGTCGAGCGCTGTTTTCTTGATTGATGAGATCTTCAAAGGCACCAACCACACAGAGTCGGTGGCTGCCGCTGCGGCGGTGCTGAGCCACCTGGCAGCGCAGTCGCTGGTGGTTGTGTCCACCCACAATGTCGTGTTGGCGCCGCTGTTGATCGACCAGTTACAGCCACTACGCTTAACGGCGGACGCGCAGAACAACTTGGCCCTGGAGCCCGGCGTGCTGGTGCACACCAACGGCCTGCGCATGATGGAGCACTACGCCTTTCCCGACAGCGTTCGCCAGGCAGCGGCGCGGGTACATGGCTGGTTTTCCTGCTACGTGGCAGAGCCGGATGCAATGCCTAAATTGCTATTAAAAAAATAGCTGCGCCACCCATAAAAGCGTGGGCCGCCGCTTGTTTCTATACAAAAATACCGGCATAAACCACCACATCAGCCGCAACCAACTACCGGCCGACTGCTGACCCTAAACCCGCGCTGGACCCAGGCCCAGCTCAGCGCGCAAACCGCTCGGTGGCGGCCATCAGTTGCGCCAAAATACCGGGCTCGCTGTAGGCATGCCCTGCGCCTTCCACCATATGAAACTCCGCTTCGGGCCACGCCTGGTGCAGATCCCATGCGGTTTGGGCCGGACACGCCATGTCGTAGCGGCCCTGCACGATGACGCCGGGTATGCCCGCCAGATTGTGCGCGTCGCGAATGAGCTGGCCCTCGTCGAGCCAGCCCTGGTGCACAAAATAATGGTTCTCTATGCGGGCAAAGGCCAAGGCGTATTCGCCATCGCCATATTTGGCGATAGCGCCTGCATCGGGCAGCAAGGTGATGGTCTGCCCCTCCCACAGGCTCCAGGCGCGGGCCGCTTGCAACTGGGCTGCACGGTCATCGCCGACCAGGCGTTTGCGGTAGGCGGCGATCAGGTCGCCGCGCTCCTCAGGCGGTATCGGCGCAATGTAGTCGGCCCACAAATCCGGGAACAGCTTGGACGCGCCCTCCTGGTAATACCACTGCAGCTCGGCGTGGCGCACCGTAAAAATACCGCGCACCACCAGCGCCGACACCTGCTGGGTGTGCGTTTGGGCGTAGGCCAATGCCAGCGTGCTGCCCCACGAGCCGCCAAACACCAGCCACTGCTGCACACCCAACATCGCGCGCAGGCGCTCCATATCGGCCACCAAGTGCCAGGTGGTGTTGTTCTCCAAACTGGCGTGGGGCCTAGAGCGCCCGCAGCCGCGCTGGTCAAACAGCAGCACACAGTAGCGCTTGGGGTCAAACAGGCGGCGGTGGTCTACCGAGCAGCCTGCACCCGGGCCACCGTGCACAAACACCGCCGGCTTGCCCTGCGGGTTGCCACACAGCTCCCAGTAAATTTGGTGACCGTCGCCCGTATCCAGCATGCCGGTCTTGAAGGGCTCTATGGGCGGGTACAGCGTGGTGCGGGTGGGCGTGTTAGGTGCGGTCATGAATAAACTACTATGAATTTGATAGCTACTTGGGCAGGTTTTACCCGGGCCCGGGCAGGTTTTGGCATATTAAACCGGGCTAGTGGTATGTTCCACGCATGAAAACACAGATAGACCACCTCGTTGTTGTAGCGCGCACCCTTGAGCAAGGTGTGCAGTGGTGCGAGGCCACGCTGGGCATCACACCCAGCCCGGGCGGCGAGCACGCCCAGTTTGGCACCCACAACCGCCTGTTCAAGATCGCCACGCCCGCATTCCCCCTGGCGTATTTTGAGATCATCGCCACCAACCCCGGTGCCAAGGGCCCGGCCAACCCGCACGCCAGGCGCTGGTTTGACATGGACGACCCAGCCCTGCAAAGCGCCGTGGCCAACGCGCCGCGCCTTGTGCACTTTGTTGCCAATACCGATGACCTGCAGGCCGCCCGCATCGCCCTCAAAGCCCAGGGCATCGACCGCGGCCCCGCCCTGCCCGCCAGCCGCCACACGCGCAAGGGCGTGCTGCACTGGCAGATCACGGTGCGCGAAGACGGGCAGCGCCTGTTCGATGGCGCGCTGCCCACGCTCATTCAATGGGGCAAGGCGGGTGATGCTGAGCCGCTGCGCCTGCACCCGCGCAACAGCCTGCCGCGCTCAGGCGTGAGTTTGCAGAGCATTGCCATCAGCCACCCTACTGCGCCCAAGCTGCAGGCGGCGTTTGAGGCGATGGGGTTGGCGGATATTGCGATTGTTGACGGGCCCGCCAATTTGACTGTGACGCTGAAGACGCCGAAAGGGGTGGTGACGTTGGAGAGCTTGGGGGTTTAGGGGGTTCTCAAGGGTGAAATATTGCTATTTTTTCAATAGCAAACTAATGTTTATTTACCCGGGCCACAGCCCTATTTACCTATAATTTTGGCCATGATTACCCTATTTGGCATTCCCAACTGCGATACGGTCAAAAAAGCCCGCGCATGGCTCACCGACCACGGATACGACTACGTTTTTCACGACTTTAAAAAGCAGGGCGTGCCCCAGCCCCAGATTGACCAATGGCTGGCCCAGGTGGGCTGGGAAACGTTGATCAACCGCAAGGGCAGTACCTGGCGTCTGCTGGATGACGCCACCCAAGCCAGCGTGGTGGACGCCGCCAGCGCCAAGGCCGTGGCGTTGCTGCAGCCCAGCGTCATCAAGCGCCCGGTGGTGGCGTGGGCTGACGGCACGGTGACGGTAGGCTTCAAGCCCGAGGCCTTTGCGCTGCGCCTGCCCTAAAATCGTGGCTTGGCACAGTCGGTTTCTCTAACCGACCTGCTCGCTGCGTTCTTTTTCAACCTCCTGTCCCACCCACCATGACCACCACCCACATCGATCACGTCTCCGTTACCACCGCCGCCAACGTGTACTTTGGCGGCAAGTGCGTCAGCCACAGCATCACCCTAGCCGATGGCAGCAAAAAGTCGGTGGGCGTGATCTTGCCCGCCACCTTGACCTTCAACACCGGCGCGCCTGAAATCATGGAATGCGTGGGCGGCAGTTGTGACTACAAGCTGGACGGTGCTGATGTATGGGTTACCTCGGCTGTCGGTGACAAATTCAACGTGCCCGGCAACGCCAAGTTCGATATTCGCGTGTCCGAAGGCTTTGAGGCATACCACTACATCTGCCATTTTGGTTGATCAGCGGTTGAGCTGTACCGTTTTCAGTTTGCTAGGTTTTTAATAGCTGCCAAGGCAGTATTTACGGGGGCCAGAGGCCAATTTCATGTCAAATACGATTCTGCAAAGCATTCCAGCGGGCCAAAAGGTTGGCATCGCCTTCTCGGGTGGGCTGGACACCAGCGCGGCCCTGCACTGGATGATGAAGAAGGGCGCCCTGCCCTACGCCTACACCGCCAACCTGGGCCAGCCCGACGAGGCTGATTACGACGAAATCCCACGCAAAGCCATGGAGTACGGCGCCATAAAAGCGCGCCTGATTGACTGCCGCCAACAACTGGCCGCCGAGGGCTTGGCCGCCCTGCAAGCCGGTGCCTTCCACATCACCACCGCAGGCTCCACCTACTTCAACACCACGCCGCTGGGCCGCGCCGTGACCGGTACCATGCTGGTGTCCGCGATGAAGCAGGACGACGTCAACATCTGGGGCGATGGCTCCACCTTCAAAGGCAATGACATCGAGCGCTTTTACCGCTACGGCCTCTTGGTGAACCCTGCGCTCAAGATTTACAAGCCCTGGCTGGACCAGCAGTTCATCGACGAACTGGGCGGCCGCGCCGAGATGAGCGCCTTCATGACCGCCAACGGCTTTGGCTACAAGATGAGCGCCGAGAAGGCCTACAGCACCGACAGCAATATGCTGGGCGCCACCCACGAAGCCAAAGACCTGGAGTTTTTGAACAGCGGCATGAAGATCGTCAACCCCATCATGGGCGTGCCCTTCTGGCGTGACGACTGCGTGGTCAAGGCCGAAGAAGTGAGCGTGACCTTTGAAGAAGGCCGCCCGGTCGCACTAAACGGCGTTCAAATCTCCGACCTGGTGAGCCTGATCCTGAAGGCCAATGAAATAGGCGGCCGCCACGGTCTGGGCATGAGCGACCAGATCGAGAACCGCATCATCGAAGCCAAGAGCCGCGGCATCTACGAAGCCCCGGGCCTGGCACTACTCTTCATTGCCTACGAGCGCCTGGTCACCGGCATTCACAACGAAGACACGATTGAGCAGTACCGCGACAACGGCCGCAAGCTGGGCCGCCTGCTGTACCAGGGCCGCTGGTTCGACAGCCAGGCCATCATGTTGCGCGAGACCGCCCAGCGCTGGGTGGCGCGCGCCATCACCGGCACCGTGACGCTAGAGCTGCGCCGTGGCAACGACTACAGCTTGCTCAACACCGAATCGCCCAACCTTACCTACCACCCCGAGCGTCTGAGCATGGAGAAGGTCGAGGACGCACCCTTCAGCCCCGCCGACCGCATTGGCCAGCTCACCATGCGCAATCTGGATATTGTGGACACGCGTGCGAAGCTGGCTATTTACGCCAACGCAGGCCTGTTGGAGCTGGGTAAGGGAGATGACTTTTTGCGCTTGCACAGCGACGGCACGCCGTAAAGCGCGCCATAAGGCACGCTCTGCAGGGCAAACCGGGGGATGGGCCTACCGGTCCCTGAGTCGCCCCGCCCCGGAGATCACTTGGCAATCGTTGCCGAGTATTTGTCGATGACTTTTTGCAGATCCCCGTTGGCCCAGCCTTTTTTCAAAGCGGCGTCCATTTGGCCCAATAGTGCCTTGCGTTGGGCTATTTTTGCGAAAGCCACGTAGTTGGGGTTGCGGGCGAACGGCACCGTCAACACGGTGTACGACGCCATCGAGAGGCTCGCCCCACTGAGTGCACGCGCCTCGTCGGTTGCCAGGGTTTGCGCCAAAGCGACGCGGCCACCGCTGAGCAACACTGCATCTAAGCGACCGAGGCGCAACATGGCCAATTGATTGGCGGGATGGGTGCCCGGCTGGATCGAAAAAATATCGGAACGGACCGCTTGGTCGTAGTCTTCACCGTAACTGGCACCCCTGGCAACCCCAACCGTCTTGCCGGCGAGGTCTTCCAGACGGTTGAATTCAAACTCTTTGCCAGCGGCAACCACAACGACTACGTCGTCGTAGAACATCGGTTCCTGGCCAAAATCGTAAACCTTCAATCGGTCCGTAGTTTTGGAGAATCCAATAATGCCCGATGCCCCGGACTTGGCAAGGTTGATGGCACGAACCAGCGGGTAGAGCTCAATCTCGAAGGACTGGCCCGTCTCGCGCTCCACGTAGCGCATGACCTCAATCAGGTAGCCGCTGGGGCGCCCTTTGTCGAGAAATATTTTGGGTGGGCGGGCTTCATTTCCGGTCAGCAAAACAGGCTCTGCCGCCACTGACGCAAGGGCCGTCCATAGCGACCATAGTGCGAGGCATGCGGCAGCATAGCGGACCATGCTTCTTCCTTTGAGAAATTTGGAAGTTGACATTAACAGATCAAATATTCGCCGTCTAGCCCTGGCGCACCAGCGGACATGCTGTGCGCCCATAGTGAGATACGGCCCGCAGGTAACGCCCTGAGTACGTCGTGCACCACGCGCGCTACTTTGCGGTCCGGTCCACGTTGATAAACGGCGTGGCACCGCTGGTCACGTTGGGCAGTTTCCCATCCCATTTGGCGATCGCGGCGCGCTCGTTCTCAATGCGGCGCAAGGACAACAGCTCGGGGGTAATTTGCATGCGCTGCAGGGCCAGCGACTCGGCCTCGGCTTTGGCACCCACCACTTTTTGCTGCGCCTCGACCTGCAAGCGTTGCAGGTCGCGCTCGGCTTGCTGCTTTTGTTGCTCGGCTTTCACCTTGTTCTCAATGGCATCCGCGAAACTGCGCGAAAACGCAAAGTTGATGATGTTGAATTCGTCCAGAACCAAACCATGGCGCATCATTTTTTGCTTCAGCAAAGAGGCGATCTGGTCGCGCACCACGGTACGCTGCGTGATCAACTCTTCGGCAGTGAACAAGGCCGTCACGGCTTTCACCGACTCATGCGTGGCCGGAATGATGATGCGCTGCGCAAGAATGTCGGTGGATGGGCCCACGCTTTTGAAGGCCTCCACCGCAAACGCTGGGTCCAAGTGGTAGTTGATGGCCACCTTGGTGTGCACGGTCTGAAGGTCTTTAGACGCCGCTTCGCCCTCTCCCTCGCCATTTTGAATCTGCACATTCATGAGATTCATGGACTGGGCAAACGGCCATCGAAAATGCAGACCCGGCTCGTACAAGGCATCGCGCGCCGAGCCAAAGGTGGTCATCACCCCACGGCTACCCGCTGGCACGATGGCCACCGGTGCCAGCACAGTCAGTAAGAGCACAGCGCCAACCAGAAGCGCAATTTTCTTCACCCAGCCGCCATTGGTGGCGTTCTCAAACCTGTTGCCAAAACCCATCGCATACTCCCCAATTGTTGAACCACGCACGCCCGTAGGGGCAGCCAAGTGCTCGGCAGTATCGCACTGACAAGACTGCGCGAAACGGCAATCAGGGCCTGGATAGGTTTTTAGATGTGGCGCATTGCACCGCCGGTAAAAAAATGGCGGTTAGACGCGTAGCTATCTCTTCAAATTGTCACGAATCTCACGCAACAGCAATATGTCTTCCGGCGTGGGAGGGGGTGCTGCCGGCGCTGGCGCAGCGGCTGGCGCCTCGCGTTTCAAGCGGTTCATCTGCTTGACCATCATGAAAATGATGAAGGCCAAAATCATGAAATTGACGGCCACGGTGATGAAGTTGCCGTAGGCAAACACCGGCACGCCGGCTTTCTTCAGGTCGGCCAGTACCAGGGCCGTACCGACTGGCACTTTGCCCAGCACGATGAACATGTTGGAAAAATCGATGTTGCCCACCACCGCCCCCACGATAGGCATGATCAGATCGGCGACAACGGAATCCACAATCTTGCCAAACGCTGCGCCGATGATCACACCGACGGCCAAATCCATCACGTTGCCTTTGATAGCGAATTCTCTAAATTCAGATGCAATGCTCATTACCGTCACTCCACGTTGTTACAACCGCGCCAAGTATCTCTTAAGAGCTTGGCCCCACAGCTAGGGAAAACTCGCCCTAGCGCGCCCGATTTCGCAAGCCCGGTAGCCCGTGCGTGGGCTGACCGCTGCGCAAGTACTGCGCAGCAATAGGCTCCAATGCGCTGGGTTGAATCTCCAAGACACCCAGGCCTGGCAATTGACCGCTGGCCACGTTGTCCACCCGCATGGAGTCCAGGTTATCCCGGCTCATCAGTGGTTCGCCGGGTGCCCACTCCATCATCCGCGCCTGCAGGCGCCCCAGTGCAGCGGGCAAGGCCCAGACCGGGCGGCCGAGACCGTCGTTGACGCCTGCCAGCCGGGCAGACAACTGAACCAACTCCTTCAACGTAAAAACATCGGGCCCAAATGCCTCAATGGTGCGCGGCAGCGCCCGCGCCGCATGACCCGCCACGGGCCGCACCAAACAGCGCACCACGGCATCAGCCACATCCTCCACCCACACTGGCTGGAACTTGGTGGCCGCGCCCGCCAGCGGCATGAACGGGAATACAGACTGCAGTTTCGCAAACAGGTTCAGAAATTTGTCTTCGGCACCAAAAATGACGCTCGGTCGCAGCACGGTGACATCTAGCGCCCGGGCTGCATCCACGGGGTGCAGCAAAACCGCTTCTCCGCGCCCCTTGCTGCGCAAATATTCTGACGGAGCAGAGCCAGGGCGCTGGTCGCTAGCGCCCAACGCGCTGATGTGCACGACGCGCTGGATACCTTGGGCCGCGCAGCTGCGTGCCAGCGTTTGCGGCAACACCACATGCACCTTGTCGAAGGCGGCTGGCGTTCCGTGCAAGATAGCAACCAGGTTCACCACCGCGTCATGCCCGGCCAACGCCCGCGTCAGGGCCGCCTCATTGTGTATGTTGATTTCCAGCACGGTGACAGCCGGCAAGTGCTGAATGCGCTGCGCATTGCGCCGCCTGCGTGTAGGCACCGTCACGTGAAAGCCCTGGCGAACCAGTTTCTCGCACACGTGGGCACCTACAAACCCCGTCCCACCCAAAACAAGTATATTTTTCATACGCGCAGCCTAACCGCGAACCAGAAACCCTATACGGAATTCGGAGAACTATCCGTCCAATCTGCCAGGCATTGGGGGCCGCACACGGTACTTTGCAGCAACTATCGGCATTCCCACCGTTTACACTGACCAGTATGCAGCCCAGCAACGAACGCCCCATACGGCGCCAAATTTTTTGGCTGGCGGCCTTGCTGATAACGGGGTCGGGCGTACTGTTGCTAGCGAGCCTGAACTACGAGCGCAACCAGGCCATGCAGCACGGCCTGCGGGCCACAGAGTCTCTGGCGCTCGTCATCGCAGAGCAAACCACCCGCACTATTCAGACGGTAGACCAAAGACTCCAGCTTGCAGTGAGTGGGCTGACGCAGTTAGAGGTCAATAAAAAGCTAAACGAAGACTCAGCGCGCCAACTGCTGCGCGGACACTTGCAAGAATTGCCGTTTGTGCGCGCGATGTGGGTGCTAGACGCGCAGGGGCGCGTGGAATTCGACACGGATATCGGCAACATTGGAACGGATCTGGCGGATCGTGCCTATTTTCAAATTTATAAAACCCAGCCAAGCACTACGTTCGTCTTGGGCAAGCCCATCCGCAGCCGTATTTTCGGCACCTGGCTCATCAGTGCTTCGCGCCCATTGGTCTCGGAAGACGGGCAATTTCGTGGCGTTGTCGTTGCTGCCATTGAACCGCCCTACTTCCATGAGCTGTGGCGTCAAGTAGAGTTGGGAGAAGGCGGATCCGTTGCGCTTTTGCACCGCCAGGGTGATTTGTTGATGCGCAGCCCGTTTAGTGACGCGGCTATGGGCAAAAATTTTGCCACCAGTCCCCTCTTTCGTGATCACCTTCCAAAAGCATCCTCGGGGCAGTTCTTAGACCCAAGCCCCATCGACGGATTGCAACGCCTCTTCGTCTACCGCACGTTGTCCGCCCAGCCAGACTTTGTGATCATCGTAGGCACGCTGCACGACCGGCTGCTGGCGCCTTGGCGTCAATATGCACTGTTGGCGGGCTGCGTTTGGCTGGCAGCCGTTGGCTTGGTTGTCCTGATGTGTTGGATGTTGGCAAGAAGCTGGCTAAAACAGGATCGCGCGCTTAGCGATGCCGCGCAGATGGCACTGCGACTGAGCCTCGGCACCGATGCCGCGGGCGTGGCGGTGTGGGATTGGGACATCACCTCAGATGAGTGGTATGCCACACCCACGTACTTCACCATGCTGGGCTACGCCGCACAAGAGGGACTTGGTGATAGACAACAGTGGGTCGATCGCATTCACCCACAAGACCGGCAGGCTGTGGTCGACAAAATACAGGCCGTTCTTAACGGCCTGGACACACCCTACCACTATGAAGCAAGACTCCGCCATGCCGATGGGTCGTGGCGGTGGGTCAGTGTTGTCGGACGCGTACTGGAACGCGACGTCAACGGAAAGGCAACACGCCTGTTAGGTGTGCGCACCGACATCACGGAACAGTACCGTGCGCGCCAGGCGCTAGCCGAAAGCGAAGAGCGGTACCGCACGATGATCGAGTGGACGCCGAGCCCCATTGCTGTGCATGTTCGTGGCGTCATCGTCTACGCCAACCCCGCTACGCTGAAGTTATTTGGAGCCAAAGCCCCCGAAGAACTGATCGGACAACCCATGCTGGAGCGTGTCCATCCTGACTTTCGCGGGGTGGTGACACAGCGGACCCAGGCTGTGGCACAAACTGGTGTGGCAGCACCCATGATGGAAGAGGTGTTTTTGCATTTGGACGGTTCTATCTTGTATCTAGAAGTTCAGGGCACCCGAATTTCGTACGACGGGGAGCCCGCTGTCCAGGTCTCTATGCATGACATCAGCGCCCGGGTGAACGCTGAAAAGTTGCTGCGCCAGACTGAAGAGTCCTTGCGTCAAGTCGCGCTGCACACCGAAACGATACTAGACAACTTGATGGACGGAGTTGTGTCCATCAATCCCCAGGGCATTGTGGAATCATTTAACGTAGCAGCCAGCGTAGCGTTTGGATATGAGGCCACAGAGGTCATTGGCCGCAATATTGCCATGCTGATGCCGGAGGCCCACCAGCCGCACCATGACGAATATCTGAATCACTATGCCCGAACAGGAGAGCGCCGGGCCATAGGAAAAACGCTGGAGCTTGACGGGCGTCACAAGAGCGGCCGCCTGTTCCCGATGACTTTGCAAATTTCTGAGATTTCGATCGGCGGCAAGACGACCTATGTCGGCGTGGTGCGTGACATCACCCAACAGCGCCAGGATGTCGAAGAAATTCGCAGACTAGCCTTCTTTGATGCCCTCACCGAACTGCCAAACCGACGATTGCTGACCGACAGGTTGCGCCAAGCCGTCTTGGGCGCCATACGCACCGGTTATCACGGCGCATTGATGTTTTTGGATCTGGACCACTTTAAACAATTGAACGACACGCGTGGCCACGATGTTGGTGACCTGCTACTGCAAGAAGTTGCCAAGCGTTTGCAAAGCTGCGTCCGCGAGGGAGACTCCGTAGCGCGACTCGGCGGCGATGAGTTTGTCGTGTTGCTGGAGTCACTCAGCCAAACCGCGTCCGAAGCGGCGACACAAGCGGAAGTCATTGCCAACAAAATTTTGCAGTCGCTCGGGCAGCCTTACACCCTGCGCGACACCCACTATGCCAGCACCCCCAGCATTGGCATAGTGGTGTTCTCCAAAGAACCAGAAAGTATTGAGGAGTTACTCAAGAAAGCCGATGTCGCCATGTACCAGGCCAAATCGGCAGGGCGTAACACAGCCCGCTTTTTTGACCCCGCCATGCAGGCGGCTGCCACCGCTTATGCCGAACTAGAAGCCGACTTACGCCGGGGTTTGAACAGCCAAGAGTTCATCCTGCACTACCAAATTCAGGTCAACGTGTTGGGGCAAGTCATTGGCGCTGAGGCGCTTGTTCGGTGGGCACATCCGTCGCGCGGTCTGGTATCGCCAGCGCACTTCATTGCGTTGGCCGAAGAGACGGGGATGATCTTGCCCTTAGGCCAATGGGTGTTGCAAACTGCCTGCCTGCAATTGGCGCAATGGTCTGCGCACGCACCCACACGCACGTGGGTGATGGCAGTCAACGTCAGCGCCTCGCAGTTTGCGCAAAGCAGCTTTGTTGCGAATGTTGCCGCAGCACTCGCAGAGTCTGGCGCTGACCCGCACCTGTTAAAACTAGAATTGACCGAGAGCATGCTCGTTGACGACATGAATGGTGTCATAGCCAAGATGAATCAGATCAAGGCTATGGGCGTGGGCTTTTCACTGGACGACTTTGGTACTGGCTATTCGTCACTGTCCTACCTCAAACGCCTTCCACTCGATCAATTGAAAATCGACCAATCCTTTGTTCGTGATATTTTGACTGACGCCAGTGACGCAGTCATCGCTCGCACCATTGTTGCGCTGGGCAGAAGCTTGGGGCTCAAAGTCATTGCAGAGGGCGTAGAGACAGCGGCCCAGCGCGATTTTCTGATCGACATGGGGTGCGAAGCCTTTCAGGGCTACCATTTCGGGCACCCTGTTTCGGCCACGCAACTCCTTTCTAACAGCCTGGGCCCGTAGCCCGTCATTGGCAATCAGATTTACACATTACCCATTCATGCCCGATACCTCCGATATCCGTATCCGCAGCGTCCGACCGTTGATTTCCCCCGCTATTTTGGAAGATGAACTTCCGCTGAACGGGTCGGGCATCGCCACGATCAAGGCGGCGCGCAAGGCTGTCGCCAACATTATTTTGGGTCTGGATGAACGCCTACTGGTCATCGTGGGGCCCTGCTCGGTGCACGACCCCGACGCTGCGCTAGCCTATGCGCGCAAGCTGCAGCCATTGGCACAGTCCCTGTCCCAAGACTTACTCATCGTGATGCGTGTCTATTTTGAAAAGCCGCGTACCGTGGTGGGCTGGAAAGGACTGATCAACGACCCGGGGTTAGACGGTAGTTTTCAAATCAACCGGGGACTTCGCTTGGCGCGTAAGCTGCTGCTAGATGTGACCGAGATTGGCCTGCCCATCGCCACTGAGTTTTTGGATACGACTTTGGGCCAGTACTACGCCGATTTGATTTCCTGGGGCGCCATTGGTGCGCGCACCACAGAAAGCCAGATCCACCGCGAATTGGCCTCAGGACTGTCTATGCCGGTAGGCTTCAAGAACCGTACCGACGGCGACCTGCAGGTGGCGGTCGACGCCATCATGTCCGCACAGCATCCCCACTCCTTTCCGTCGCTCACCCACCAAGGCGCCCCTGCTGTGTTCACCACCTCGGGTAACGAGCACGGCCATTTGGTGCTGCGCGGGGGCAGCCGCAGCGGCCCCAACTTTGAGGCGGACCACATCCGGGAAGCTTTGGGACTACTGCAAAAAGCGGGTGCCCCCGCCGCCGTACTGGTGGATTGCAGCCACGCCAACAGCGGCAAACGCTTTGATCGTCAACCTGCAGTTGCACACAACGTGGCACAGCAGCTGGCCACGGGTCAGCGCGGCATCATCGGCGTCATGTTGGAGAGCCATTTGGTGGCGGGCAACCAGACGGTTGTGCCAGGGCAGCCGTTGGTTTACGGACAAAGCATTACCGATGCGTGCCTGGCCTTTGACGATGTGGTGCCGGTGCTGCAAGACTTGGCACAGGCCGTGCGCGTGCGCCGCAGCGTTCAGCCAACATGCGCCTGATCGCCGCAGCGTTTCAATCCATCACGCTGTGGCAATATTTCTTGCCCAGCCCCGCGACGTGGCAGTGATAGCCCTGGGGCTTGAACGGCAAATCATCTGCACCCTCAGATTGTTCTGGGCCCACGCCTGTGGGCACAGAGTTAGCCACCTGTGTGTTCGCCTCGTCTTTAGCGGCTTGCGCCGCATTGCGCCTTTGAATCAGGCGCGCCAAACGACCTGCGGCCCGTACGTCGCGGCCTTCGACGGCACTGGCGTACCAACGCAGTGCTTCTCGCTGGTCTGCATCCGTGCCGCGCTGTAAGGTGTCGCCCAAGGTCACCTGTGCCTCCACCCAGCCCTGCCCGGCGGCTTGGCGTAACAGGCCCAGTGCTAACGGCAACTGTGGGGCCGTTTGCAAGCCATATAGCAAACACAGCGCCTTGTGAAAGGTGTGTTCCGGTGAACCCTGCGCGGATTGCACTACCAGGGCGTGACAAAGGGGTGCAACCGCCGTTTGCCGGGTCTGGTCGTTGAGCAAAATGTCGGGATCGACAGCCCAGGCCGTGCTGTAGGCACACAGCACCGTCATACTGGCAATGCGAATCAGCATGACCATGCGCCGCACCTCAAACCACCACAGGCTCCGGCTCCAGCAGAATGCCAAAGCGCTCATAAACGCTGGTTTGGATGGCTTTGGCCAAGGTCATTACCTCTCCGCCCGTGGCGCCTTCTCCGTCAACGCCGGCGCCCCGGTTCACCAGCACAAGGGCTTGCTTTTCATAAACGCCTGCCTGTCCGACGGACTTGCCCTTCCAACCGCACGCGTCAATCAGCCAACCCGCTGCCAACTTGACCGAGCCATCGTCCATCTTGTAGTGCACTACCTTGGGGTCACGGGCAATGATGTCGACACATTGTTCGGCAGTCACCGTGGGGTTTTTGAAAAAACTACCGGCGTTACCAATGACCGCCGGGTCGGGCAACTTAGCCCTGCGGATAGCCACAACCCAATCAAAAATCTGCCGCGCTGTGGGCTCAGTACAACCGTGTTCGGCCATCTTTTTCTCAATATCGGCGTAACCCAGTACCGGCCTCCACGCCTTGGGCAGCGTAAAGCGCACGCGCAGTATCAGAGCACGATTTTTCAGCCCCAGGCTTTGGGAGTGTGCCGCGTTCGCGCCAGTCCCGGTTGCATGGTGGGATGCGGCATGGGCACGCGGAATCGGACCGCCGTGTTTGAACACCGAGTCGCGATAGCCAAACGCACACTGAGCCGCGTTTAGCGTAAATACATGCCCCGTCTGCAAGTCCATAGCGTCCAGTGACTCAAAGCGGTCTTGCAGCTCCACACCGTAGGCACCCACGTTTTGCACAGGTGAAGCACCTACCGTGCCTGGGATCAGGGCTGTGTTTTCCAGCCCGGGGTAGCCTTGGTCTAGGGTCCAGGCCACAAAATCGTGCCAATTCTCGCCAGCGCCAGCTTCCACAATGAACGCTTTGGGGGTTTCGCGCACCAGCGCGCGGCCTTTAACCTCCACTTTCAGCACGACAGGTTTGACGTCACCCGTAATGACGATATTGCTACCTCCACCGAGCACAAACTTCGGCGCTGGCCCCAGTTCAGGGTCGGCCAGCACGGCCTGCAGATCAGCTTCGCTGGCAATACGCACCAAGTTGTGTGCCTTGGCCACAATGTGAAAGGTGTTGTAGGGCTGGAGTGGGACGTTTTTCTCGACTAACATGACAGGATTGTCGTTCAACCGGCGTCCGGGCCTGCCCTGCAACCCCTCCCCCATGCCACTTTTCTTGAAAAATCATGCCTTCTTTTGATACCGTTTGTGAAGCCGACCTGACCGAAGTTAAAAACGGTGTAGATAACACCGCCAAAGAAATCGCCACCCGCTTCGATTTCAAGGGCACCAGTGCCAAGGTTGAATACAAGGACAAAGAAATCACCATGATTGGCGATGCCGAGTTTCAGCTCACCCAAATTGAAGATGTGCTGCGTAACAAATTAACGAAGCGCAATGTAGATGTGCGTTTTTTGGATATTGGCGATGTGCAAAAAATGGGTGGCGACAAGGTCAAGCAAGTGATTAAAGTACGCAACGGTATTGAAACCGAAGTGTCTAAAAAAATTCAGCGCGCCATCAAAGACAGCAAGCTCAAAGTGCAAGCCGCCATTCAGGGAGATGCTGTGCGGGTGACTGGTGCCAAGCGCGACGACTTACAAGCTGCAATGGCGCTGATCAAAAAGGACATTGCTGACCTGCCTTTGTCTTTCAACAATTTCCGCGATTGATGAAATCTGCCCTGTGTGCCATCGCGCTGCTGGGGCTTTTGGCGACACCCGCGGGCGCCCAGAGCGTCGGCTTGTCCGGCGTGCTGGGCAGCAAGGCTCTTATCATCGTAGACGGCAGTCCGCCAAAAGCAGTAGCAGCGGGTGAGAGCTTTCGCGGCGTCAAGATCCTCCATGTTCAAAGTGACCGCGCCACCATCGATATCGGCGGCAAGCAACACACACTGCGCTTGGGCGATGCGCCTGCCAGTGTTGGTGGCAGTGGCGCATCTGACGGTGGTGGCAACCGTATCGTGCTGACTGGCGGTAACGGCGGTCACTTTCTCACCCTGGGCCAGATTAATGGCCGAAGTGCCGAGATGTTGGTCGACACCGGCGCGACGTCTGTTGCTATGAGCGTCGACCAGGCGCAACGCCTGGGCATCGATTTCAAAAACGGTCAAATAGTGCAGATGAGTACCGCCAACGGCACCGTGCCCGGCTGGCGTATCAAGCTTGCAGTAGTGAAAGTGGGCGATGTAACGGTGCGGGAGGTGGATGCCGTAGTGTCCAGCGGCTCCATGCCCTTTGTGCTCTTGGGCAATAGCTTTTTGACACGGTTTCAGATGACCCGTACCAACGACCAGTTGGTGCTGGAAAAGCGGTACTAAGCCATGGAGAAAGTCGTAGGTAGCGCCAACGAATACGAAGACTTGTTGGGCCAATGGTCCGACCTGGAGTCGGGCTTGGGGATCATTTTGAGCAGCCCGGGCAGCACCCAAGAATTTTCCCACCGGGTCGTGCAGTACGACCGCTGGATGCAGGGGCTCATGAACCGTGACCCCGATGTGGGCCTGTATCTGTTGTTCCAGTTGGCAGGTAACTCACCAGTGGGCTACAGCGCGTCCCATGCGTTGGTGTGCGCCACGCTATGCCATGTCATAGCCAAAGAGCTGGGCACTAGCACGCAAGAACGTGACAGCCTCGTACATGCCGCCCTGACGATGAATATCGCCATGACGCAATTGCAAGATGCGCTCGCCAACCAGGCGGAAAAGCCCACGCCAGCGCAACAAGACATGATCCGAGCGCACACCGTCAAAGGCAGCATGATGCTAGCCAACCTGGGGGTTGAGGATGAGCTGTGGCTCGATATCGTTACTTCCCACCATGATGAAACGCCAGATAAGTCAGACTATCGACTGGTACCGCCGTCGGCGCGGCTGATCCGTATCTTGAAAGTGGTCGACCGTTATGCGGCCATGATCAGTCCGCGCATGTCGCGTGCTGGCCGTAGCGCCACCGAATCGGCCCGTGCGGTGATGGCCAACACATCAGCCAAAACCGACGAAGTAGCACATGCTATGGTGCGCGCCGTGGGGTTGTGCCCACCGGGCACATTTGTACGTATGGACTCAGGCGATCTGGGCGTTGTCGTGCGCCGCAGCAGCGCGCTCAACCAGCCGTATGTCGCCATCGTCGGACGACCTGACGGTGAACTGCTGTCCATGCCGCGCCTGCACCGCACATCGAATGGCAGCCCCCGCATTCGCACAGCGTTGGCTGCTGCCACGGTGCATGCAAACCTGAACCACTTTCACATCCTGCAATTGACAGTATGAATTTTGGGCGGCATTGGCGCTTTACAGGCCATACCGACGCAGCTCCTCAAGGCTCACTTGCTGCAGTGCATTCGCGTGCGTAGCTTCCAAGTAGACGGGCGGAGCCACACCTGCATGCATGGCTTCGAGCCAACGGTTGACGCAAAGGCACCACCGGTCACCGTGCGCCAGTCCGCGGAACCGGTATTCAGGACGGGGGGTCACTAGGTCATTACCGCGCTGCAGCGAAAACGCCAAAAATTCTGCGGTAACCTTGGCGCACACCACATGGGTGCCCTGGTCTTGTGAATCGGTGTTGCAGCATCCGTCGCGAAAAAATCCAGTCAATGGATCGAACGAACACGCGACCAACGGCGTACCTAAAACATTCAGTGCGGGCATGAGAAATCGGGCAGTTGGTAGGGCAAAAGAGCTTTCAAACGCATACAAAACCTTCATTGCTTCACAATCGGTTTTTTACATGTTGGCACAGGGCTTAAACCGACGCCAACCTATGGCTATTGAGGAGATGGACATGGACGACGAACGCTGCTGCGGCACTGGCACCTGCCTCATCAACGACGAGGGCCTGTGTTGGTGCGGCCAACAGTGGAATGGCGAGATGATGTGCCGCCCGGCCCAACCGACCCCAGCGCCATTCGAGGCCGCAGCACCCCCAACTGCGGGGGAATGAGCGCTAGGCCTTCTTGGCGCCCAAGCGCGACTCGGTCCCCTTAATCAGGCGCGAGATGTTGTCGGCATGGCGCCAAATCAAAAGGCCAGCCATGACCACAGTCGCCAACAGAATGGCGCGGTCCATGGGCCAGGCCACACCATCACCAAACACGTAGTACACCGGTGCGAACACCGCGGCAGCCAGCGATGCCAGCGACGAATAGCGGAAAAAGTACGCCATGATGAGCCAGGTGGCACCCACTGCCAAGCCCAGTACGCCGCTAATGCCCATCAGCACGCCCAGTGCCGTCGCCACGCCCTTGCCGCCCACAAAGCGGAAGAACACGGGAAATAGATGGCCCAGGAAAGCGGCCAACCCGACAAAAGCCACCGTGCCATCACCGAGGCCATAGGGCTGGCCAAACCACTTAACCAGCACCACCGGCAACCAGCCTTTGAGGGCATCCAGCAACAAGGTCACGATCGCCGCTGCCTTGGAGCCAGAACGCAACACATTGGTAGCGCCAGGGTTTTTGCTTCCATAGGTGCGTGGGTCGTTCAACCCCATCAAACGGCTGACGATGACCGCAAACGACAAGGAACCCACCAAGTACGCTGCAACCGTGGCCAGCACAGGATAAAAAGTGCGAAGAGAATCCAAACCAGTCTCCAATCATTTTTAGATGCGCCACAGCACCAGTGGCACCAGGCGCGTTATTCAGCCAGTGCGCACTGTACTGCTTTTGCCGCCAGTAGTTGCTGGCAAACTGCGGGATCCAGGCCCACCAAGTAGCCTCGCTGGCCGCCATTGATCAGAATTTTAGGCAAGCGCAGGATGCTTTCCTCTATGTAGACCGGCATGGCACGGCGAGTGCCGAAAGGAGACGTCCCCCCCACCAAATAACCACTGTGGCGGTTAGCCACCTCAGGGGCGCAGGGCTCCACCGACTTCGCGCCGATTTGCCGCGCCAGGTTTTTGGTAGATACCTTGTGGTTGCCATGCATCAGCACCAACAATGGCTTGGCATCTTGGTCTTGCATCACCAGGGTTTTAACGACCATGAAGGGATCGAACCCCAGCACTTGGGCGCTGTGTTGGGCTCCACCGCGCTCCAAGTATTCGTAGGGGTGCTCGGTGAAAGCTACCTTGTGGGCTCTGAGGAACTGGGTAGCGGGGGTTACGCTGACGTGTTTGGCCATGGGCCGTATTCTCCACCGCGTAGGCCTCCTCTGGGTTTGCAGAGCGGCCAACTATCAGCGCGTGGCGCTCAGTGTTTGGCAACAGCCGGTTCGGGTGCGGCAGCGCGGTGCTTCACCCACGCCATACCGGCGGAAATGAGCACCAGCACCAGCACATAAAACACGATCTGCATGCCAGCCGGCTGCGCGTCATAGCCCACCAGCCCGTGCAGCAAGGTGCCCACCGCCGAGCTTTGCGATAACAGTTGCGAGGTATCCCATAGAGGGGCACCTAAGCTGGGCAGCCAGTCGGCCTGCACCAAAAATCGCGCCATTTGCGAACCCATGCTGGCCGCCAACAGCAGCACCAGCACGCCAGTGATGGAGAAAAACCACTTCACGGGAATACGCAGCAAGCCGGCATACAGCAGGCCACCCACCACAGCACCCGCCAGCAAACCGGTCGCACCACCGGCCAGCGTGGTACGCAAGCCGCCCTGGCTGCTGGTGGCCAAGCTGTATAGGAAGAGCACCGTTTCAGAGCCCTCGCGCAATACCGCCAAGGCAATCACCATAAAGATCAACGAGCGTGCGCGGCTGCCGTCTTTGACAGCAGTGGCCGCGTTCTTGGCGTGCGCGGCCATTTCTCGGCCGTGCGCAGACATCCAGATGTTGTGCCACGCCAGCATGGCCACTGCCAGGCCTAGTACGCCGGCGTTGAAAATTTCTTGCCCCACACCGCTGGCGAGGTCGGAGATGAACTCCATGCTACAGGCCTCCAAAGCAGCACCCGCAAAACCTGCCAGCACGCCACCCAGCATCCAGCGCCCCCGCATGGGAATTCCCAGCGTGGCCGCTGCCATGATGCTGATGATGAGCGAGGCCTCTAAGGACTCGCGAAAGACAATCAGGGCGGCGGAGAACATACTGTGTGCGTCCTAAAAAGGCTTATTCGACAACGATCGTGCCTTGGGCAGCCGCTTCAGTCTCGTGGTATTCCTCGACAAAAGCGTAGCGACCCGGCTTCAGCGGCCCCAACAAAATAACTACGCTGGATTTGCCCGGAATCAATTTCTCACGGCTCAGGGGCTTGCTTTCAAACTCGGCGGGACTGGCGTCTTTGTTCACAACGAGGAGCTTCACTTTTTTTCCCGCCGGGATTTTGACCTCCTTGGGGCTGAAGGCGTGGTTCTCAATGGTGAGGGTGACGGCCACGTCTGCAGCCTGCGCATGCAGGGCAGCCAAAGTGATGACACAGAGGGAAAGGAAGCGTTTCATGGTGACCTTGGGTAAATGCGAATGTGCTAATGATAATGATTCGCATTGAATAACGCAAGTGCCCTGGCGGCCACAACCCTAAACGGCGCAGGATTCGCGCTGTGGGTTAATTCTGGCGGTTACGGGCACGACGAACGCAGGCACAAGTTCACGCCGTACGCTGATACCGACAGTGTCACAACAATGTTTGTTTTGCAGACGGCTTGGGGACATCGACCAGGCCGGTCTGCTTGGCTAAAAATTTCATTTGACACGGTCGCCATAGGTGATGGACACCAGTTTGCCGGACTCAAAGCGCAGCGTTGTCATGAACTGGCCGACGCCCGGGTTGTAAGTCCAGTTATCTACGGTCTCACACACTGCGATGCCGGCAGCGGGGTTGCCATACACATCCCTGGAAGGTGCCGCACGCTCTAATGGCTTGCAAAAAGTATCCCTAAAAATCGGTTCGCCACATTTTTGGAATACCGAGGCTTTGGAGTCGCCCACATTCGACAAGTCGTTTTTGCACCGGAATGACAGCGTTTGCGCCTGCACGGGCACCAGCGGGCTGGTAGCGACCGATACAGCGCCGAACACCAGCGCAAAAAAGAGAAATTTACTGCGTAGACGGTAGGGCATAAAACATACTTTTGAAGTACCAAACTCTGGCTCGGGTTGCAGAACAACGTCCAGCGACAGGCCAGCGATGACAAGCGCAGCCGCCATCTCCAACCCGATTACAGCGCCGGGTCGCGTATTTCCCAGCGAATCGCGTCCATCTGCTTGAGCAGCTCTGGCGTAAGTTGGGTGCCAAACGCGTCGATATTGGCATCCAACTGGGCCACGCTAGTGACGCCGATGATGGTGCTGGCCACTTGCCACTTGGTGTAGCAAAAAGCCAAGGCCAGTTGTGTCGGGGTCATGCCGTTATCAAGGGCCAATTGGTTGTAGCGCTTGGCAGCGACCAAGGCTTCTGGGCGGCCCCAGCGCTGCTTACGGGTGGACTCAAATTTGGCAATGCGCGCGTCTTGCGGGGCACCGGGCCCGGTTAGTCCGCTGGCGTCGTACTTTCCCGTCAACAGGCCAAACGCTAAAGGTGAGTAGGCCAACAGACTCACACCCAGGCGGTGGCAGGTTTCGTCCAAGCCATTTTCGTACGTACGGTTGATCAGGCAATACGGGTTCTGGATGGTGGCCATGCGGGGCAGGCCATGCTGTTCGGCCACACGCACAAACTCGTGCACGCCATACGGGGTCTCATTCGACAGGCCGATGGCGCGTACTTTGCCCGCCTTGACCAGCGTGGCCATGGCTTCAAGCTGCGCATGGATGCCGGTAGCGCCCACATTTTCATGTTTAGGGTCGAAATACAGGCCACCAAACATGGGCACGTGGCGTGTTGGCCAGTGAATTTGGTACAGGTCAATGACGTCGGTTTTGAGGCGCTTGAGGCTGGCGTCGCAGGCGGCCAGAATGTCTGCGCCGGTCAGGTCGGCGCTGCCGCCGCGAATCCAGGGCATGCCGCGCGAGGGGCCCGCCACCTTGGTAGCCAGCACCAGTTTTTGGCGCATGCCCGGACGCGCTGCAAACCAATGCCCCAAAATCGTCTCGGTGGCGCCGAAGGTCTCCGCCCGGGGTGGTACGGCGTACATCTCGGCGGTATCTAAAAAATTGATGCCGCGCTCTACCGCGCGGTCCAAGATGGCGAAGGCCGTAGCCTCATTGACCTGCTCACCAAAGGTCATCGTTCCCAGGCAAATAGGGCTGACTTTCAAGCCCCCTTGTGCGTCAGCTAGAGAGTCATCTTGGGGGCTATTTTTAGGGCCGCTTTGGCCTAAAACTACGTTTGTATGCATGTTGGTCAATTCCTGGTTCATATTTCCATCTTCATTTCTACAACGGCCACTGCCGCGGTCGCATTCATCCTAACCAGGGTTAGCACCACCTGGTTCTTGGTCACCCAAGTTGAGCGCCCTGCGTGCACTTAGTGTGGCCGCGCTATCAGGTTTTGCGCGGGGTTACGCGGTCGCGCGCGCGCTCTAGGGCACGGGCCTCCTCTTGCAGACGCAGCACCCGGCGCTGCACTTTGCCAGTCGTCGTCATTGGCAATGCATCTACAAATTCAATGTCTTTGGGGTACTCGTAGGGTGCCAGCAGCCCTTTCACGTGGTTTTGCAAAATTAGCACCAATTCAGAGTAAAAACTACCCGGGGTCGGTGTATTTAATGATTTGTTAGCTATGAAATCAGGAGCAAGCACAATATAGGCCTTGACTACTGCACCACGCTCAGCGTCGGGCTTGGGCACGACGGCGGCGTTCAAAACTGCCGGGTGTTTGACCAAGCAGTTTTCAATCTCTCCCGGTCCGATGCGGTAACCCGCCGACTTGAACACGTCGTCTGAACGGCCCTGGTACCAAAGATAACCGTCGGCATCGCGCACCGCCAAGTCCCCAGTGCAGCACCAGTCGCCGATGAACTTGGCTTCGGTGGCGGCGGCATTCTTCCAATAGCCCAAAAAGAAAATGGGATTGGGCTGCCCATGCACATCCAGGCGGTGCAGTGCCACATCACCCGGCACGCCCACCGGACATTCCTGACCGGCATCGTCTATGACCTTCACCTGGTGGCCCGGGTAGGCCATACCCATGCTGCCGGGCTTGGGCGGATACACGGCATGGCAGTTACCCACGATGTAATTGATCTCGGTCTGCCCGAACATCTCGTTGGGTGCCACACCGAGCTGCTGCTCGCAATAGGCAAACACGGCGTCACCCACCGCTTCACCCGCACTCATGATGGCGCGCAACTGCAAGTTGAACTGTTGGCGCACCGACCCCGCCGAATTGCCCGGGTAGGCCTTCATCATGGCTTTGAGGGCCGTGGGGAACAAAAAGGTATGCGTGACACCGCAGTGCTGCATCAGCGTCAACGCTGCCTCTGGGCTAAAGCGCTCGCGGCAAGCCACGATCGGGCGACCGAAGTACAGCGTTGGGAGCAAGGCGTCCATCAGTCCACCCGTCCATGCCCAGTCCGCTGGACTCCAAAAGACGGCGTCAGACTCGGCGTTGCGCTGGCCATCAAAGCCAAACCAATTCTGGCTGGCCACAAAACCAGGCAAGTTGCCAATCAACGCCCGGTGTGGAAGCAGCGCCCCTTTGGGGTTGCCAGTGGTGCCGCTGGTGTAGATCAGCACCGCGGCCTCTTCTGCGAGGGTCTCCACCAGCGCAAAGTGGGTGCTGAACTGGGCCAGGGTGTCGCCCCATTCGCAATCCGCCCGGATCCGGGACCGCGCTGGGTTGTCGCCCGGCACACCGCCTACCGCACCCACGCCAACCACCGTGCGCAGCAACGGGCAGTGCTTGCGCGCCAGGTGCAGATCGTGCAGCGCCACGGCGTCGGCAATGGCCAGCACGGCTTCACTGTCCTGCAGGCGGTACTCTAGCGCCTCGGGCCCAAACAGCAAGGACAGCGGCATCGCCACCGCCCCCATCTGCAACACGGCGATGTAGGCCACGGCCGTTTCAAAGCACTGTGGCATGACGATGGCCACCCGGTCACCCCGGCGTACACCCAACGTCGTCAACGCGTTGGACAGGCGGTTAGCGTGCTCTTGTAGCGAGAAATAAGAGTGAAAAGTGCCGCTGTCCGGCGTCGAATATGATCGAACAGCTATTCTTTTTGTAGCAGTACTCTGCCCAGCCCAGCGTGCACAACACGCCTGCGCCATGTTGAAATGCCGGGGCACGTCCCACCGAAACGACTGGTGCAACTGGGCATAGGCCGCAGGCACACTGCCGGTGTCTCCCGAGCGGGCCGCACCGGCCACACCTACCGCGGGATGCGCTTTTTTGTCTCTGGCTTGACTGACACCCATGCTCCGTCTCCTTATGATGGACCAAATGTACCTAATTCAACGTGCCCCCCGAAGTGAGTATGTCCCCATCCGTACGCTGCAGTACCACGTGCAGGTCTGGGGTCAGCCATCCCCCGACAAGATTCCGCTGGTGATGGTGCATGGCTGGATGGACGTGGCCGCCAGTTACCAGTTTGTAGTAGACGCCCTGAGCCACGACCACTATGTCATCGCACCCGACTGGCGCGGCTACGGCAAAACCGCCTGCCCGCATGTGGACAACTACTGGTTCCCCGACTATCTGGCCGATCTTGATTTTTTACTGGACCACTACGCGCCTACCGGCCAGGTAAATTTGGTGGGCCACAGCATGGGCGGCAATGTGGTGATGCTGTATGCCGGCGTGCGGCCTGAGCGCATTCGCCGCCTGGTTAATCTTGAGGGCTTTGGTCTGCCGGCTACCCAACCCTCCCAGGCGCCAAAGCGCTACGCGACTTGGATGGATGAGCTGAAAAAACTGCACCGCGGCGAGATGGACCTTCGGCCCTACGACACCGTGGGCGGCGTGGCACGGCGGCTGATGAAAACCAACCCGCGCCTGACAGCCGACAAAGCCGAGTGGCTGGCGCGGCACTGGGCCAGCGAGAACATGGATGGCACCTGGAGCATTCAGGGCGCTGCGGCGCACAAAATCTCTAACGCACAGCTTTACCGGGTTGAGGAAGTCCAGGCGTTGTACCGCAACTTGAGCATGCCAGTGCTTGCCGTGGAGGCCTCTGACAACAGCCTGGACGTGTGGTGGAAGGGCAAGTACACGTTGGCGCAGTACCACGAGCGACTCAAAGACGTGCCCAATGTTAAAGTCGCCCGCATCGAGGACGCTGGCCACATGATGCACCACGACCAACCCCAGGTTTTGGCGGCTCTGATTGAGACGTTTTTAGGCTAGAGCAATACCGACGCCGCCAGGTCGGCTGGCAGATACCGGCTGACAATTTTCATCAAGGTCCCGTCGGCGCGCATCTCCTCGATGCCTTGGGTCAGCAGCAACCTATCGGCCTCGGTCACGCGCGAGCGCGATAAGGCCAAACCAGCGACCGTCACATCATTGGTAAACCCTGGCAAAAACCGCACCTTGTCACCCAGCCGGTTCTTCTTGGACAACGGGCCCCAAACCAAGGCTTGCGAGATCAGGCCATCGACCCGGCCCACCGCAAACACACGGGCGACGATTTCGGCGTCTGCGTACTCGTCCACGCGGCCCTGCTGGCGCAAATTACCGATAAATGCCTCAAACCCAGCGCCGTGGTTGTAGCCGCGCACCACCCCCAGCCGAAGCTTAGGATTCGTCGCAAATGCCTCCACCGTATTGAGCGAAGCTGACGCCAGGCTGCGCACTACGAGCTGATTACGGACCTTGATGTAGGGTACGAACTGGACAAATTCCTCACGCTCTGGCGTACTAACGGCGGACACCGTCATGTCCAGCACCCCGGCTTGCAAGCTGGTCCAGGTGCGAATGCGCGAATCCAGAAAACCCTCTAACCGGCACGCCGTGCGCCGCACCAATTCGTCGATGATGTCCTTATCGATCCCAGTGGCTGGGCCCGTGTCGCGCTTGGAGTACAACGATCCAAACTCATAGAAAGCGACTCGGTAGGGCCCACAAGCCTCTGCATGGGCTACCGCGCTGGCAAACAGCAAGACGCTGCCTACTGTGTGAATCCACTTGACCATCTCGGTTACCCCTTGCGTAACATTTTTTTAAATATTGCGAGCATTGTGAATGACTACACAAAATTTGCCCAGCCCGTATGGACCGCGACGCCATGAGAAAATAAGGAAATATTCAGGTATCCACCAGAATTCGCAAAAAATTACCCACTAGGACAGCACCATGGAAGTAGAACGCATCAACCTGATCGGCACCCAACTCAGCGATCTGAGCGCGCGTACCCAAGAACTCCGGGGGTATCTTTGACTACGATGCTAAAACAGAGCGCCTGCGCACGGTTAACGCATCCCTAGAAGACCCCACAGTCTGGAACGATCCGAAGAAAGCCCAGGAGCTGGGTAAGGAAAAGAAGGCCCTGGAAGGCGTGGTGATCACCATTGCCGAACTGGAAAGCGAGCTATCCGACAACTCCGAGTTGTACGGTATGAGCAAAGAAGACGGCGACGAAGCGGGCCTGATGACGATCGAGGCAGAAACCGCCAAGCTCAAGGCCACCATTGAAGGGCTGGAATTCCGCCGCATGTTTAACAAGCCGGCCGATCCACTGAACTGCTTTCTGGATATTCAAGCGGGTGCCGGTGGCACTGAAGCCTGCGATTGGGCCAGCATGCTGCTGCGCCAGTACCTCAAATACGCCGAGCGCAAGGGCTTCAAAACCACCATTGAAGATGAATCGGCTGGAGATACCGCCGGCATCAAGGGCGCCACCATCAAGATTGAAGGTGAATACGCCTTTGGCCTGCTGCGCACCGAAACCGGGGTGCACCGCCTGGTGCGCAAATCGCCGTTTGATTCTTCGGGCGGCCGCCACACCAGCTTTGCCAGTATTTTTGTCTACCCCGAGGTGGATGACTCGATCGAGATCGACATCAACCCCAGCGATGTGCGCACCGATACCTTCCGCGCCTCGGGTGCGGGCGGTCAGCACATCAACAAGACGGATTCGGCCGTGCGCCTGACGCACATACCCACCGGCATCGTGGTGCAGTGCCAAGATGGGCGTAGCCAGCACAGCAACCGTGATGTTGCGTGGAAACGCCTGCGTAGCCGCTTGTACGATTTTGAGCTGCGCAAGCAGCAAGAAGCCCAGCAAAAGCTCGAAGACACCAAAACCGATGTGGGCTGGGGCCACCAGATTCGCAGCTATGTGCTGGACAACAGCCGCATCAAAGACCTGCGTACCAACGTGGAAGTCTCCGCCACCCAAAAGGTGCTGGATGGCGACCTCGATGTATTTATTGAAGCTTCACTGAAGCAAGGAGTTTGAACATGACCCGAGAAGGCCTAGCCACCGTGATCCAACGCGCCGAATACACGGCACCAGCGTATTGGATTGACACCGTTGACCTGTCGTTTGACCTCGACCCGGCCAAGACCCGGGTGCTGAACAAGATGCGCCTGCGTCGAAACCCAGACGTGCCCGCGCAAGCGCTGAAGCTGGACGGCGAAGAGCTGAACCTGGCGCGTGTGCTGGTCAACGGTCAAGGCGCTTCGTTCAAGATCGAAGGCAACCAGTTGGTGCTGGAGAACCTGCCAGAGGGCTCAGATGCCTTTGACTTGGAAATCTTCACCACCTGCACCCCGGTTAAAAACACCAGCCTGAGCGGCCTGTATGTGAGCAACGACTCGTTCTTCACCCAGTGTGAAGCTGAGGGCTTTCGCCGCATTACCTACTTTCTGGACCGCCCCGATGTGATGGCTAGCTACAGCGTCACCCTGCGCGCTGACAAAGCCAAGTACCCGGTGCTGTTGTCCAACGGCAACCTGTTGGAAGAGGGCGCGTTGGACGACGGACGCCACTTCGCCAAATGGTCTGATCCGCACAAAAAACCGTGCTATCTGTTTGCGTTGGTAGCCGGCAAGCTGGTGGCCCGCGAACAGCGCATTACGGCGCGCAATGGCCAAGAACATTTGCTGCAGGTGTATGTGCGCCCCGGAGACCTCAACAAGACCGAGCACGCCATGAACTCCCTGATGGCCAGCGTGGCCTGGGACGAAGCCCGCTTCGGCCTGCCGCTGGACCTGGAACGTTTCATGATTGTTGCCACCAGCGACTTCAACATGGGCGCGATGGAAAACAAGGGCCTGAACATCTTCAACACCAAGTACGTGCTGGCCAGCCAAGCCACAGCCACTGATGCCGACTTTGACGGTATTGAAAGTGTGGTGGGCCACGAGTATTTTCACAACTGGACGGGCAACCGCATCACCTGCCGCGACTGGTTCCAGTTGTCGTTAAAAGAAGGCCTCACCGTTTTTCGCGACCAAGAATTTAGCCAGGACATGTGCGCCAGCCTCTCAGCCCGCGCCGTGAAGCGCATTGAAGACGTGCGCGTGCTGCGCACCGCCCAGTTCCCCGAGGATGCGGGCCCTATGGCCCACCCCGTGCGGCCAGACAGCTACATCGAGATCAACAACTTCTACACCGTCACCATTTACGAGAAAGGCTCGGAAGTGGTCCGCATGATGCAAACGCTGGCCACCGAAAGCGCAGACGACCCGCTGGGGCGTGCTGGCTTTGCCAAGGGCATGAAGCTGTACTTTGAGCGCTTTGATGGCCAAGCCGTCACGTGTGATGACTTTGCGCAATCCATAGCCGACGCCAACCCCAAGTCGGATCTGGCCCGACTGCTGCCCCAGTTCAAGCGCTGGTACAGCCAGGCGGGCACACCGCGTCTGGCAGGCCATGGCGAATACGACGCCACCGCGCAAACCTACACCCTGCGTTTCAGCCAAAGTTGCGCAGCCACGCCAGGCCAAAGCGCTAAGGAACCGTTCGTTATTCCGGTGTCGGTGGGCTTGGTCGGCGCAAGCGGCGCAGCCCTGCCCCTGCAGGTACAAGGCGACGTACGCCCAGCGACTGACAGCACCGTATTTGTCCTCACCGAACCGGCGCAATCGATCACCTTCACGGGCGTAACTGAAGAGCCCGTGCCGTCTATCCTGCGCGGCTTCTCGGCACCTGTGGTGCTGGACTATGAGTACACCGACGCCCAACTGCTGACCCTGCTGGCACATGACACCGACCCCTTCAACCGCTGGGAGGCTGGCCAGCGCTTAGCGCTTCGTCTTGCTATTAACTTTATAGCGGGGGAGTCAGATATTGTCCGGGCCAGCGTACTAAATGATGCCTATATTGCGGCGATGCGCAGTGTTTTGCGTCATCCCACCCTGGATGCAGCGTTCAAAGAACTGGTGCTCACACTGCCTTCCGAAACCTACATCGCTGAGCAAATGGCGGTGGTGGACCCACAGCGCATCCATGCCGTGCGCGAGGCCATGCGCCTGCAGTTGGCCACAGCCCTGTTTGAAGACTGGCAATGGGCCTTTGAGGCGCACCAAACCATTGGTGCCTACACGCCCGATGCAGTCTCTGCAGGCCGCCGTTCGCTGGTCGGCATGGCCTTGTTCAACCTGTGCTTGGCTGCCACCCGCAGCGGCGATCCGGTTTGGCCTGGCAAGACGCTTCAGCGTTTCAAAGACGCGGGAAATATGACCGACCGCTTCAACGCACTGTGCGCTCTGGTGGGCAGTGGCCACGCGCTGGCCACGCCCGCGTTGGCGAGCTTCCACAGTCTCTTTAAGGACGAAGATTTGGTCATCGACAAGTGGTTTGCGCTACAAGCATCCACCCCTGACCGGGGCGGACAAGTACTGCCCGCTGTGCGTCAGTTGATGGCCCACCCCGACTTCAATGTGCGCAACCCCAACCGCGCGCGCAGCCTGATTTTTAGCTTCTGCAATGGCAACCCGGGCGGCTTTCACCGTACCGACGCGGCAGGCTATGTGTTCTGGGCGGAGCGCGTCACTGAACTAGACAGCACCAATCCGCAGGTAGCGGCCCGTTTGGCACGCGCCTTGGATCGCTGGAAGAAGCTGGCCGAACCCTACCGCAGTGCGGCGCGCGAAGCACTGGCGCGCGTGGCTGCCAAGTCGGATTTAAGTAACGACGTCCGCGAGGTCTTGGACCGCGCCTTGGCAGACTGATATGACACCCACGCTCTTCATTCCGCGTAATTCACGGTCCGCCCGCTAAGGAACCCCCATGTCACACAAAATCTCTCTCACCCGCTACCTGGTCGAGCAGCAGCGCGTGGACGGCCTGATTCCCGCGCAATTGCGTCTGCTGCTGGAGGTCGTAGCGCGGGCCTGCAAAAACATCAGCCAAGCCGTGAACAAGGGCGCGTTGGGCGGCGTGCTGGGCACGGCTGAAAGCGAAAATGTCCAGGGCGAAATCCAAAAGAAGCTCGACATCATTGCCAACGAAGTGCTGATTGAAGCCAATGAGTGGGGAGGCCATTTGGCCGCCATGGCCAGCGAGGAAATGGAAGGCATTTATGTGGTGCCCAACCGCTACCCACAAGGCGAATACTTGCTGATGTTTGACCCCTTGGATGGCTCCAGCAACATCGACGTGAATGTGAGTATCGGCACGATCTTCAGCGTACTACTCAAGCCCGAAGGCGCTGGTGTGTCCGAGCAAGACTTCTTGCAAGCCGGCAGTAAACAGGTAGCCGCTGGCTATTGCGTTTATGGACCACAAACGACGCTGGTATTGACGGTAGGTGATGGTGTGGCCATGTTTACGCTGGACCGCGAACAAGGCTCGTTTGTGCTCACCCAAGAGCACGTCAAGATCCCAGAAGACACCCAAGAATTTGCCATCAATATGAGCAATATGCGCCATTGGGCCCCGCCGGTGAAACGTTATATCGATGAGTGCCTGCAGGGTAAGGAAGGCCCGCGCGGCAAGGACTTCAATATGCGCTGGATTGCCAGCATGGTGGCGGATGTGCACCGCATTTTGACGCGTGGCGGCGTGTTCATGTACCCCTGGGACCAGCGCGAGCCCGAGAAGCCCGGCAAGCTGCGCCTGATGTACGAAGCCAACCCGATGGGCTGGCTTATTGAGCAAGCCGGCGGCGCCGCCACCAATGGCAAAGAGCGTATTTTGGACATTGTTCCGACCAAACTGCACGAGCGCGTGAGTGTGTTTTTAGGCTCTAGAAACGAAGTGGAACGCGCCACCCGCTACCACGCGGAAGCGACCTGAAATTGGGTGTTTTGCAGCTGCGCGTCGGGTCGAAAGAGATGTGAACTTCACACGCCAAGTAGATTCCTGTTTACAACCGGTTAACGCGCCAAGGGCACAATTCCAAGGTAACGCTCGCTAACTTGCAACGTGTTCCTTGGGGTTGTTTCCATGATTTTTCGCAGACCGTCTTATCTTTCCACCGTTTCCAACCCGCTCGTCTACTTGACTGCGCTGTTCTGTAGTCTGCCTGCGCTAGCGCAGACCGCCGCATCCGCTGCAGAAACGCAAGCTCCGCAAGACAACGCCCAGCGAGCGGCACCCACCAAGGCGGCCGATGAACGCAGAGACGCCAACCCACTTAATCGCGTAGAAATCACCGGCAAGATCACCGACACCGAAGAGCGCCGCGCTTCCACTGCATCGCGCATCGTCATTGGCAAGGAAGAGATTGAGCGCTACGGCGACAGCTCGGTCAGTGAAGTATTGAAGCGCCTGCCCGGCGTGACCACCGGTGGGCGCCCTGGCCGGGGTGGTGATGTGCGCATGCGCGGCATGGGCGGTGGCTACACCCAAATTTTGCTCAATGGCGAACGCATGCCGCCGGGCTTTTCGCTAGATAGCCTGCCCCCCGATCAGTTGGAGCGCATAGAGGTGATGCGCGCACCCACCGCCGAATTTGGTGCGCGGGCTGTTGCTGGCACGATCAATATTGTGCTTAAAGAAGCCTTGAAAAAGACCGCCAATGAATTGCGCATGGGCACCAGTGTGGAAGGTGACCAGGCCTCAGGCAATGTCTCCTGGACGCGCAACGACAAAATTGGCGACAACATCCCCTACACCTTCACAGCGTCTCTGAACCGCTCGAATGCGCGGGATGACAACGAGAGCCGCACGCTGTGGACCGACCTGAACACCGGCGCCCTGGTACTCAGCCAGCAGGCCACGGGCACCACGTTCAACAAGCGCCAGGGCTTGAACCTGAATGCACGGGTGCAGATCCCCTTGGCAGCGGGTGAGTCGCTCACCCTCCTGCCGATCGCTATCATGGGCAGTGGCAGCTCCAGCACAGTCGGTAAGCTAGACCAAGCGCCCGGTGGCGCCGTAGTCCAGCCCTATGCCACCACCGCCTCGGAGGGCACCGGCACCTTCAATATGCTACGTGCCAACTTGCAGTGGCAAAAGCGCGTGAACGATGCCGCCAAGCTCGATGTGCGCCTGAACGGGGGCGGCAGCCTCAACACCACGCACAGCCTGCGCCGCGAGTTAGACGGCAACAACGCCCTGCTGCGCCTGACCGACGACAGCACCGACACCCGAGAAAAAAACTGGAGTTTGAACGGCAAAGCGTCCTACCAATTGGAGAGCGAACACAGCCTGGTGGCGGGCCTGGAGATAGACAGCAGCGTGCGCCGCCAAGGCCGCACCACGCTGCAAAATGGCGTGCCGATATTGACCGAGTTTGGTGACGACGTGAATGCGTCCAGCCGACGCTTAGCCACCTATGTGCAAGACGAATGGAACCCGAGCAAACAAATATCGGCCTACGCCGGGCTGCGCTGGGAATCCATTGCCACCCAAAGCGACAGCGCCAACTATGCCGTCAGCAACACCAGCAGCGTGCTCACCCCGCTGCTGCACGCGACCTACAAGCCCGATGAAAAAAGCCGCGATCTATTTCGCAGCAGCTTGACGCGCAGCTACAAGGCTGCATCACTGCAAGAGCTGATTGCACGGCCCAGCATTTCACAGCGCTACCCCACCGGGGCCAATGAGATCAGCAGCCCCGACCGCGCAGGCAACCCCAACCTGAACCCCGAGTTGGCCAGCGGCTTTGAGCTGGCCTATGAGCACTACCTGGACAAAGGCGGCCTGATCAGCGCCAACTTTTTTTACCGCCGTATCAGCGATTTGATCCGCAGCGTGGTGGCACTGGAAACGGTATCGTGGTCCGACCAAAAGCGCTGGGTGTCGCGCCCACAAAACGTGGGCAATGCTACCGCCCAGGGGATTGAGCTGGAAGCCAAGGTGCGCCTGGACGAACTGTGGGCCGACGCCCTGCCCATTGCCCTGCGCACCAATCTGAGTGTGTTTGATTCCAAGGTAGACCAGGTGCCCGGCCCCAACAACCGGCTGGAAGGCCAACCCAAAGGCACCGCCAATATTGGCGCGGACTACAAGCTGCGCAACCTGCCCCTCAGCTTTGGCGGCACGCTAAATATCACGCCGGGCTACGACTTGCAGATCAGCAATATCCAGAGCAGCAGCATGGGCACCAAGGTGGTGGCCGATGCTTTTGTATTGTGGTCGGTTAACCGCGAAACCCAAGTGCGCTTTACTGCCAATAATTTTGTGCCGCGGGATTACCTGAGCACCAGCACTGCGCTGAACGATACCCAGCGCCAGACCACAGAGAGCAGTAACCCCTCGCGGCTGAACTGGGGCGTACGGCTGGAGTTGAAGCTCTAAGAGCCTGGGCGGCAGAGCGCTTTGCTCCGTGTCCCCCGCCCTTCGGGCTCCTCCTTTGCCTGCGCAAAACGCTCTGCCGCCCAAGCTCCTGCGGCTTAGTGGCGGCTCAGGCCTTCTTACCGGCCTTGCCAAAGACCCCTTCGCACGCGTCGCGTGAGGCGTCTTTCTCAGGCAGCTTGGCGCAGACCGCGTCCATTCGGACCGTGAGCTTTTTCAGCACCGGGGCTTGCTGGTTCTTTTGGCTCCAAGCGCCCAGTTGCTTGCCCATCTTCTCTAAGCTGCGGCGGTTACGCTCATAAAAGGTCTCTGGTGCAGCGTCCAGCTCACCGATGATTTGGCTGGCGGCTTTCTCAATCCGGGCGCTGTCTTGCGGTGACATCTCCACCAGCTTTGCCACAAAACCACTGCCCCACTGCAGGCGCGTGGCGGGGCCGATGGAGCCTGCGTAGGCCTTTTCGGCCCAGTCCAATGCACCCGTTTTGTCGCCACGCTTCTTGGCGTTGGATGACAACACCAGCATGTGATAGTAGGGCGAGACAGCTTTCGGCAACTCAGTTTTCAGCATCGCATCAGACTCGTCGATCAACCCTACATCGTTGAGCAAATGGGCCGCATTCGGGATGACCGACTGGCGCTCGTATTTGTCGGTGATAGTTTTGTCCGCTTTGGCGGCTGCATCGCGGGCCAAGGCCACCAGGGCAGGATCTCGCACTGCTTTGGCATCCAGCGGTCCATCCACTTCTGACAAACTGACTTTGGCTTGCGCTGCGCCCAGTTGGTCACCCTTGGACAGGCTGGCATCCACCATCAAACGGTCAAGCGCTGCGTTCCACCCAGCCAACAGCGCAGCGCGCTCAGCACTGGCCTTCAGCGAGACGCTGCCCACAATATCTTTGGCGTAGTTGATAAAAATGTCGGCGTTTTCCCGCACACGAACGGGGTTGGCCAGCACACTTTGCGCGGCGGCCAGCACTTGCGCCTGCTCGATGCCAGGAGCCTTCTCTTGTGCAGCAATGGCGGCAGCTTTGAGCATCAGGCGCGCGGCAGAGTCTGCAAATTGCGGCGGGCACTTTTGTGCCAACTGCATCAGCGTCGCGGCCAAATCTTTCTTGGGTACCAACTGGCCTTCATCAATCTCCCAGGAGTAAAACGCCAGCATGCGCCAGGCATCCGCCGTCAGCGCTGGGGGCGCGGCGTCCTTGGCGAGGGCCTGGGTCAGCGTTTCCTTAATCGGTTGGGTGGATGCTAATCCCAGCGACAGCAACTGCATGTACTGCACCGCGTCCACCTCACCGGGCAGGCGCGTCAGCTCGGTGCCATCGGGCTTAAACAGGATGGTGGTGGGGTAGCCGCGTATCTTGAACTGCGTGCCCAACTTTTGCGCGCCGGGCGTGTCGCCATCCAGATAGACCGGCACAAAGGCCTTGCTCTTGGCGATGAAGTCCGGGCGGTTAAACACCGTGGCCTTGATCTGGTTACATGGCGGGCACCACACCGCGCCCCAGTACAAAAAGACGGGCTTGTTGTCGGCCTTGGCCTTGGCAAAGATAGCGTCTACGTTGGCACCTTCGGGCTTGACCCAATCGATTCCCGCGTGGGCATGGGAAGCGGCGCTGGCGGGGGTGACAGAAGCTACGGGCGCGGTGGCTTCCGGGGCCTTGGAGCACGCTATGAGCCACATCGGCGCAACGAGGGCCAAGGCGCGCGCCAAGGGTTTGAGAGCGGGGTTGATATGCATAGTCATGGCGTGTTGCCCTTCACAGCGTGAAAGTGAAGTTGTCGATCAAAGCACCGGGGGTGCGGGAGCCGCCGAGTGCCCGCTGAAAGTAAGTATCGACCGCCGGGTCAATGGCGGTGTGCGTGGTCAGCGCAATGAGTTTGCTGCCCAGAGCGTCGTACAAACTTTCATCCCAGCGCATGTCTTTGATGGGGCCGACGATCTCGCCGCTTTCCACCCAAAAGCAAGCGTAGCGCGTCATGCCGGTTACGCGGGCGGATACCGGATCGCTCCAGTTCAGGTAGTGCAGGTTGGACAGGTAAAGGCCGGTGCCCAGCTCTTTCAAGATGTCCTTTTCTTCCAGGCTGCCGGGGGCCACATCCAACGCGCGGGGCGCTTCAGATTCGCTCGCGCCATTGGCCGTCAGACCAAACTCTTTGCTGGTGCGGGAGCTGACCAACAATGTGGCGACCTCACCCGCCGCAATCAGCGGCACCGCTTGCGCAGACACTTCGCCCAAGCTATTGAATCGGGGTGTCAGCCCTAAGCCAAAGTTCTCTGTCACGTTCAATTGGCTGGAGAGCTTGGTTTCTTTGTCGGCCAGCTTTTTGAACGGGCTGCGACCCTGCTTCCAGGCAGAGCCTGAGAGCGCGTTCCAGCCCATCATGCCCACCAGATCGGCCACGGCGCGCGGTGCCAAATAGGTGCGGTATTGGCCGGGCTGCACCGACTGCAAAGGCTTGTCCATCAGCGCCAGCAGGTGCTTGCTGTGGGCCAGATTGGCAGCCCATTTTTCAGCCTCCCAGTGGGTGCCGGCGTAGCTGCCTTTGACGGCCCGTGAGCCGTTGTACAGCGAGTAATCCATGAAGAAAGTCTGCGTCGCAAACCAATGGCGCTGGCCTTTGGAATTGCGGTTGGCGCGGATGATGGAACCGGCTGCATACAGCCCCGCCATGTCGCAACCTTGGGCGGGGCCAACCACCGCATCCACCACGGCATTCGCTGCCAGCAGCCGGCCACTGAAAGTTTCGTCGCTGCTGCCATGGTTCGCTACCGGCACCTGGTGCGGGTCGGGTGGCAACACGGCCAGCTCGGCGCGGCACTGCGCCAGCAGCTCCAGCATGGCGGCGCGGTCGGCATCAATGTGGCCAGACAAGGTACGCGACATTTCGGCCGTGCGGCCCTCACCCTTCACGTTGGCCTGCAATTGCAGGGCCATGGAGATTTGCTCCACATTGGTGTTCTGGCGCACCTGGTTGCTATTGAAGCGCACAAACAGCGTTTCCTCTGCGCACAGGTTCAAATTAGCAGCTTCGTTGCCTTGCAGAGCATCCAGCACGGCATCGGCCACCGCATCAAAGTGGGTACGCACCGCGTCTACAAAATCACGTTGTGTCATATCGATTCTGGCGTTCATGATTGGCCTCCAAACACTTCAACACCTTTGAACAGGCACGGTGGTGACGAGTGCCCAACCCGAATGACTTGGCTCGGCTCTCCTTTGCCGCAGTAAGGGGTGCCGAAGGTCTCCTCGTCGCGGCCCACGGCGCTCAGGCGATTCCAAAAATCAACCGTCACACCCCGGTAGTTGGGGTTGCGCACTACGCCGGCCAACTTGCCGTTTTTGATCAAACGACCATGCTCACAACCGAACTGAAATTTGTTGCGGTAATCGTCAATCGACCAAGACCGGTTGGTGGACATCAAGATGCCGTCTTCCACCGAGGCAATCATGTCTTCTAGCGTGGAGGTGCCAGGCTCCAAATTCACATTGGCCATGCGGTCAATGGGTGCACGGTTCCACGAGGATGAGCGGAAGTTGGCAACGCCCGGCAAACCCGACCGCTCTTGCGATTCTACCGAGCCCAAGCCGCGTTTCAAAATGCCCCCCTCAATCAAAAACTCCCGCGTGGCAGGCGCGCCACCATCGTCAAACGCATAGCTGGCAAAAGCATTGGCCTTGCCCGGGTCAAACGTAACATGCATCAGCGGTGAGCCGTACTGCAACGTACCAAAGTCAGTCGCCTGCACAAAGCTCCAGCCCGCGTAGTTGCGCTCGTCGCCCAAGATGCGGTCCAGCTCCAGCGGGTGGCCAATGGACTCGTGGATCTGCAACATCATTTGGTCGGGCATCAGGATCAGGTCCATCGGGCCCGATGGGCAATTGGGCGCGGCCAGCAGCTCCAGCGCCTCGGTAGCCACGCGCAGGCCGTGCTGCGCAAACGCGGTGGCATCAAACACCTCGCCACCGTGCTGGCCAGTCTGGCCCCAGGTGCGAGTTTGCGATTGCACGCCCTCGGCGGCGGTGGCCGCCACGGCAATGTCCACCATGTCAAAGCTCTGCTGCGTTTGCGAGCCATTGCTGGAATAGTAGTCAATCTGCGTCTGCACCACCATGGCCCGCGCACTGCGGTTGACGATCTTGGCGTCCAGCGCCATGGCTTTGGAGGCGGCCATCAGGCACTCGGTAATCTGGGCCAGTGGCGTTGCGGCCAGCTTGGTGACCGAGGGGCTCTCGTACACGCCCTTAACGGCGGCGCGCTGGGCGGCAGTGAAGCTATGCACTTTGTGGCGACTGGTGGCGCGGGTGGTGGCAACGGCGGTATCAAAGGCGCGTTGCAAACCGGTGGCACTGAGGTCGGCCGTGGCCGCGTAGCCAAAGTGTCCATCCACCAGCACCTCGCACATGGCGCCCTCTTCCAGGGTGGTCTCGTTCTTCTCGGGCGTGTCGTTGCGCACGGCGCGGGTCTGGGTGCTCTCGCGCGAGTAGCGCAGGCCAGCCCACATCAGGTCTGGCGCTACCTTGTGGGCCTGCGCCAGCGCTGCTTCGGGGTTCAAGATTGGCATGGTGGGTCAATGCTCCGAGGTCGGGTTAGGGGTAAAGCCTGACAGTCTAGCTGAGTGGGAGTGGGAGCATATTTGCTACGCTTTTGATAGCTATTAGGGCAATGAATACCCGGGCCAGGGACGTCTTTGATGCGGAAATGATCGAAAATGCATTTGCAAATTTTTTGAAGTTCTGCAGAGACTCCACCAGCCCTCGGTAAGACTGATTCAACCATTCCAGACCATCAAAGCCCAATATGAAAATCTATGCAATGGCAATCTGCCTCTTGGGCACCGCGACCCATGGCGCAACCCTGACCGTAGAGAAGAACAATTTAGTACTCTCTGGTCGTCTGCAGAATTCAGAAAACGAGGCACTTAAAAACAAGCTGATGGAGTTCCCCCGGATAGACACCATAGTTTTCAAAAACTGCCTTGGCGGCCAACTTGGAGCCGCAAATTTCACCGCCAGAATGATAAAGACACTTAAGTTACATACAAGGTTTGAAGGCCAGTGCCACTCTGCCTGCGCCTTCGCTTTTCTAGCTGGTACCAGTCACCTGCCTGTCGACAAGGTGGGAATTCACATGGTGAGTCTCCACTCTCCGAGAAACCCTGACGGAACTCAAGACACATCTGAAACCACCCAGATTTTCGAGGGCAATCTTGATTCCTTCACCGAGGGAAAATTGACGCCGGCTGTGCGTGGACTCATACAAAAGTCATACAACGAAGCAGCCGGTGTATTTTTTGTCGTCAGGAACTACAAATTCTTCATCCGACAAGAAACATACTACTGCGACGGCAGCGAAGGTCACGACGTTTCAAGTTGCTTAAAACTCGCGGGGGTGATCCCCTCCGATCTTGGAATTTTCAAGTCCGTACAAGCGGCAAAAAATTGAAGCGTAGCCCAAGGCGGGTAGCACCAAGTCCAACAGATTTAACTGGTGACCAAAAGATAGAAATCTGAGTGAGCAAGCTTTGCCAGGATCAGATCCTGTGCTTTTACTTGCTTCTCCTTGGACAGCGAAGTTTGGAAATATCGCTACCAGCCCAAACGCATCACTTACCCCCTCAAATTTCCCATGGATTGATAACCAGCGCCTTGGTCAGCATGTCCTAACGTTTACCTGCCGGGATCGCCGCAATGCCGAACAACAACTCAGCCAGCGTCACGCTGCATAGGTACAGCGTGGAGACGGCCTGGGCATTGAGCCAGGCGCGTACGGCCGGGTGGCGCTCAGGCTTCATCGCCTCGAAAATTATATCGGTGTCGAGGACGATCATTCAAACCCCAACGGCACGGCATGTGCGGTGTCACGCACGCGGTCAAAGACTTCAAAATCCGCTTTGGTGAGCCCAATATCGCGGCTCAAGGCGGCGAGCGCTTCGCCCAGTTGCAGACTGTCAGCATGGCCATAGTGGCACCTCGTTGGACAACTGTAAATGCATGCATTCAATACATTTGGCTGCACAAAGTATGCAATTTGATGTTGAGCGACAAAGATGGTGCATGGTGATAAAGTATGCGCATCGCTCAATGCGCATGACCCATCAAATGCCAACCAGTCAAAACGAAGCCACAAAAAAGCCGCCCCGTTCCCGTCCACTGGCCAAGCGGGCCACCAACTTGAGCTTGAGCGCCGACGTTCTGGATTCTGCCAAGGCGCTACAGATCAACGTTTCACAAGTGTGTGACAGCTACTTGCGCGAGGTCGTTCGGCGCGAACTGGAAGACCGATGGCGCACCGAGCATGCAGATTTCATTGCGGCGTACAACGCCACCACCGAAACCGAAGGATTGCCGCTGGATGAGTGGAGAACTTTCTAATGGCCCGGTTCGATGTCTATCCCAACCCAGGGGTCCACAGAGGCACCACACCCTTTTTACTGGACGTGCAAAGTGACTTGCTTGACGGGCTGGACAGCCGGATGGTGATACCGCTGAGAAGCCTGGAGCACTTCGCCAAGGTCAAACTACCTATCAAGTTAACGCCATTGCTCAAAATCAACGGCAAGGACTATCTTTTGGAGACCCCCAAGATGGGGGCGGTGCCCAAGCGAATCCTCAAAAATTCGGTTGTATCTGTGTCCGCGCAGCAAAACCAAATCACAAGTGCGCTGGATTTCCTCTTTCACGGATATTGACATTCGCTTTTGGAAAACAAGAACCCATGACGTGCGGGCCCCGATGCAACGCCTATAGCGGTACGGTGGCACCTATGGCTTTTGCGGATAGCCTGCGCGCTGGGGTTGCACAAGTCCAACTAAATCGACATCATTATTGAAATAGTCATGACTTTTTTACATTACATATTAAAATAGTCAGATGAAACGTTACCTGGATGACCTTATTGCCCAAGACTTGGAACGCAAGCTGGTCTTCGTGACGGGTGCTCGGCAGGTCGGCAAGACAACGCTAAGCCAGCAGCTTTTGCAGCAAGCCCAGCCTTCCCAGTACCTCAACTACGATGTTGCCGCCGACCGCGCCACGATCGAGCGGCAAAGCTGGATGCCCAGCGCCAAGTTGCTCGTGCTGGACGAACTGCACAAGAAAGCGCGGTGGAAGCCGTGGCTCAAGGGCGTGATTGACGGCAAGCCCGCCGGGCAGCAACAGTTGGTAACCGGCAGCGCGCGCATGGACACCTTTCGCCAAACCGGCGACTCGCTGGCAGGGCGATTTTTGAGCTGGCGTCTGCATCCTATTTCAGTCAAAGAATGGTGCGAATTAAGCCCCCAAGCTGCGGCCGGGCAAGCCCCAACGCCAGACGACGCGCTAGCGCATTTACTGCAGCGCGGGGGCTTCCCAGAACCCTGCCTACTACCCGCCACACCCCAGGGCGAGCGCAATGCGCGGCGCTGGCGCATGCAATACGCCGATGGGCTGGTGCGTGAAGACATCTTAGAGTTCTCCCGTATTCAAGACGTAGGTGCGATGCGGGTGTTGCTGGAGCTGCTTCGCGCGCGGGTAGGCTCGCCGCTGTCACTGGCGTCCATAGGCCGCGACTTGGGTTTGGCTCAGCCCACGGTCAAACGCTTCATTGATATCTTGCAGGCGCTCTACATCGTGTTCACGGTACAGCCATGGCACCACAACATTGCACGGTCTTTGCTTCAGTCTCCCAAGGTCTATTTCTTTGATACCGGCATGGTGGGCGGCCAAGGTGGTGCGGACGCCGGAACAGGTGCCGACCCGGCACTGGACGGGCTGCGCTTTGAAAATGCCGTGGCCGGCATGCTGCTCAAGCACGTCGAGTTTTTGCAAGACTCGGAAGCGGCACCCGTGGGGCTGCATTACGTGCGAACCAAAGAAGGCGCTGAAATCGACTTTGCGCTCTCACATGGCACGCGGCTCACCCACTTGATTGAATGCAAATGGGCCGACGCCACGCCGCACAAGGCCTTCACCAAATTCATGCCGTTTTTGCCGGATGCAGAGGCAATACAACTGGTGCGCCACCTGCGCAATGAAGAGCAGCGCAATGGCGTACAAGTCGTGCCAGCCGCACCTTGGCTGGCTGCCCTGGCAGCCTGAGCCACCCCGTAGGCCCAATGGGATAATTTCCCTCACACACCCCAACCCCAGCGCCCACAAGGACACCCACCATGCACGCAGAACAAACCCTGTTCGACACCCTCAACGCCGACTACCTGGCCGTCCACAAAACCAAAGAAGACCTTTTTTGGGACACCTATATGGCCATCTCAGACGACCACGCCGGGTTTGCGCGGGCTGAAGAGGCTTACAAAGATTTCATCTCCAACCCTAGCCGCCTGGCCCAAGTGCGGGCAGCACTAGCGCGTCTGAAAGCAGCGCCTGAGAGCGCCGACAAGGCCGCGCTGCAGCAAGGCCTGCAAGGCTGGCTGAATCTTTTTGAATGCAATATTGTGGACAGCGCTGAAGCCCGCCGCCTGATGGGCGAGCTGATTGCGCAAGAGTCGGCGCTGTTTGGCAAACGCAGCAAGCTGGTGATGCACCACACCAATGAAACCGGCGAGCGTGAAGAGGCCACGCTGAGCATGCTGAGCACCAACCTGGGTACTAACCAGAACGAGGCGGCGCGGCAAAGCTCGCTCGACGCGCTCTTGGGCTTAGAGCAATGGGTGCTGGACAACGGCTTTCTAGACATCGTCAAAACCCGCAATGCCTTTGCCCGCGCCCAGGGCTTTGACAATTACTTTGAATACAAGGTGCGCAAGAACGAGCAAATGTCGGGCGACGACCTGTTCAAAATCCTGGACGACTTCGAAGCACGCACGCGCGATACGAACCAACGCGGACTAGACAGCTTGGTGGCCGAGCATGGTACCGATGCCACGGCAGGCCGTAACCTGCGCTTTCACATGAGTGGTGATGTGACCCGCCAGTGCGACCCCTACCTGCCCTTTGCCAAAGGCCTGCAGCGCTGGGTAGACAGCTTCCGTCGCTTAGGGATTACCTACCGTGGCGCGACCATGCAACTCGATTTACTGGAGCGCAAGGGCAAGTACCAAAACGGCTTTTGCCACGGCCCGATTCCGTCTTACTTTGACAAAGACGGCCACTGGGTCGCGGGGCAAATCAACTTCACGGCAGAGGCCAAGCCGGACCAAATTGGCAGCGGCGCACGCGCCATCAACACCTTGTTCCACGAAGGCGGGCACGCCGCCCACTTTGCCAATGTGACGCAAAACTCGCCCTGCTTCTCGCAGGAGTTTGCACCCACCTCCATGGCCTATGCCGAAACACAATCCATGTTTTGCGACAGCCTGCTGGACGATGCCGATTGGCTCAAGCGCTACGCCACCGACGCTAGGGGCCAGCCCATGCCCGATGCGCTGATTCAAAAGCGCATTGAGTCGCGCCAGCCGTTTTCGGCGCATGCCGAGCGCGGCATCTTGGTGGTGCCCTACTTTGAGCGCGCGCTGTACCAAATGAGTGATGCCGAGCGCACACCGGCAGCAGTGTTGCAATTGGCGCGCCATTGCGAGCAGCGCATCTTGGGCGTTTCCCCCGCGCCGCGCCCGCTGCTGGCCATTCCGCATTTGTTGAATCAAGAGTCTGCCGCCGCCTACCACGGCTACCTGCTGGCCAATATGGCGGTGTACCAAACGCGCGCTTACTTTGAGCGCACCTACGGTTACCTCACCGACAACCCGGCCATTGGCCCCGCCCTGGCCGAACATTACTGGGCACGCGGCAATGGCCGCACGCACGACCAGACGCTGGTGAGCCTGACGGGCGAATCCTTCAACGCCAGCTACTTGGCCGATGCGTGCAACCAGACGCCTGCGCAGGCTTGGGCCACCGCGCAAGCCAGCATGGCGGCGGCGGCACAGCGCCCCGTGGCAGCAGATGTCACGCCGAGCCTGGATGCGGTGATTCGCATCGTGCACGGCACGCAGGTGCTGGCGGATAACGCGGAGTCGGACGACGCCATGTGCCGCAATTTTGAAGCCTGGGTGGGTGCCAACTTTGCAGCACCCGCCGAAGCTGTAGCGGCGTGATGCCGGAGTAATGCTGGAGTGACACCAGAACAATGACAAGATGTTTTTCTTAGGGAAAATCGTTGGTCTGATCACCCAGCCGCTGAACTGGGTGGCACTGTGCTTGGTGCTGGGCTTGCTGGTATCCGTGCGCAAGCCCCGGCTTGGCAGCGGGCTGGTGGTGACTGCGGCGCTCGTATTGCTTTTGATGGGTTGGCTACCGCTACCCGACAGCAGCGTGCGCGCCCTGGAGACCCGGTACGCCGAGCTGGCGCCCGACGCAGATCTATCGGGCTATACCGGTGTGGTGCTGCTGGGTGGCGCCCTGGGCGCGGGCCACGTGGCGCAAGCGCACAGCCAACCCAGCCTGAATGACGCGGCGGAACGCATGGTGGCCAGCGCTGCCATTCTGCTGCGTTACCCCAAAATGCAAGTGGTCTTTACCGGCGGTGAGGGTGCCTTGCTAGGCACTGGGCCCAGCGAGGCCGACCGGGCCAAGGTGTTCTTTAGCAGCCTGCAGATAGCCAACAGCCGAGTGCAATACGAATCTGTCTCGCGCAACACCTACGAAAACGCTGTGCTGACTGCGCAACTGCCAGGGGTGCAAACGTCACAGCGTTGGCTACTGGTAACGTCCGCCTGGCATATGCCGCGCGCCATGGCCACGTTTGAGAAAGCGGGCTGGAATGTGACGGCTTACCCGGTAGATTTTCGTACTGGCGCCGACACGCCGTGGACCGAATACGACCTGGCACAAGGCGCTGACCGCTGGGGCCTACTGTTGCACGAGTGGGTTGGCATGTTGTCGTACCGCCTGACGGGACGGCTGTAGCGGCTCAACTCAGCGCCTCATCTGCGTCATCCGTCAGTCCGACAAACCGCGCCTTCACCTTGTCAATGCGGCGGCTTTCCAGGGCGGTGATTTCAAACTCCCATTCCTCACACCGAATCCGCTCACCGCGCTCGGGCAAGTGGCCGCTCACCACCATCAGCAGCCCGGCCAGCGTGTTGTAGCGACCCCGGTCCTCCTGCGGCAGTTCATCCATCTCCAGGCGAACCTTGAGCTCTCCCACGGGCATCAGGCCGTCTAACTCCCAACTGCCATCGGGCAATCGCGTCGCCCACGCCTCAGCTTGCTCATCGGGTTGCAGTTCGCCGGTAATGGCCTCCAGCAAATCGTGCGGGGTCAACAGGCCTTGCAAATCGCCATATTCATCCACCACAAATACCATGCGTGCAGATTGCGTACGGAACTGCTCAATCAGCTCCATCACGCTCAGGGTCTCGGGCACAAAGGTGGCTGGCTCGGCGGACGCGCCGATACTGGTGCTGTGGTCCATACCCAGCTGAAGCAGGCGTGCCACGCTGATGATGCCCACCACCTGCTCCAGCGAGCCACGGCACACCGGGTACCACGAGTGCGCATCGCCCTCAGTGCTGGCTATCTCCAGACACTGGGCCACGGTGTCATCCGCATCCAGCCAAGCGATATCGGCACGCGGAAGCATGATAGAAGTCAGCGGCCGATCGTCCAGGTGAAAGACGTTGCGCACCATTTGGTGCTCATGCTGTTCGATGATGCCGGCATCGACACCCTCCTCCAGGCTGGCAGAGATTTCTTCCTCGGTCACGGCGCGGTTGTCGGTCACATCAATGCGCAGCAGCTTGAGCATGCCGTGGGTGCACACCGACAGTAGGCGCACGAATGGCTTGGCGCCTACGGCCACCCAAGTCATGGGCCGCGACACCCAACGCGCCACCAGCTCCGGGTAGAGCTGGCCGATGCGCTTGGGCACCAGTTCGCCAAACAAAATCGTCACAAAGGTAATGATGGTGACCACAATGGCCGTGGCCGACACGTCAGCCGCACGGTGCGAAATGGGCAACGTCGACAGCAACCAGTTCGACAAACCTTCACTGAAAGCGGCCTCGCCCACAATGCCGTTGAGCATGCCAATGGATGTGATGCCCACCTGCACCGACGACAAAAACTGTGTCGGATTTTTGAGCAGCTCTAGCGCCGCTTGTGCGCCTTTGTCACCGGCCTCTGCCATGGTGTGCAAACGCACCTTGCGACTGGCGGTGAGCGCCAGCTCCGACATGGCGAAAGCGCCATTGAGCAAGGTCAGCAAAATGATGATGAAAATTTCCATGAATCCCGAGGCAGAATGAAGCTATGGCAATGTACCTTATTGGCGATGTGCAGGGCTGCGACGACGCCCTGGGCCGCCTGCTCCAGCACATCGACTTTTCCCCCAGCCGCGACACGCTCTACCTGTTGGGCGACCTGGTGAACCGGGGGCCCAGCAGTGAACAGGTGCTGCGCCGTCTGATGCGTTACGGCGGCAGTGCCCGTTGTCTGCTGGGCAACCACGACCTGCACCTGTTAGCTGTGGCACACGGAATCCGCAAGCCCCACCGCAAAGACACGTTGGACGGCATCCTGCAGGCCCCTGATCGCTCAGCTTTGTTGGGCTGGCTGCACCAACAACACCTGGCACTGGATCTGCACACGGCGCAGGGCCGCTGGCTGATGGTGCATGCCGGCGTGTTGCCGCAGTGGACCGCTGACCAGACCCTGAGCCTGGCCGCCGAGGTAGAGGCCGTGCTGCGCGGCACCAATCCCGCTGCTTTCTTTACCCACATGTATGGCAACCAGCCCAACCAGTGGAGTGACGATTTGCATGGCGCGGACCGCCTGCGGGTGGTGGTGAATGCACTCACCCGGCTACGCTTTTGCAGTGCTAAGGGAGCAATGGAGTTTGAGACCAAGGAGGCTGCCGGTGCAGCCCCTGCGGGCTACGCGCCCTGGTTTGACGCCCCGGGGCGGCGCACTGCCGATTGCACGGTGGCGTTTGGCCACTGGTCTACGCTGGGTTGGTTAGGCCGCACCGATGTGGTGTGCCTGGACAGCGGCTGCGTGTGGGGTGGGTGCCTGACGGCCCTGGAGCTGGACACCATATCCAGCACCGTGCCACCACAGCGCCGCGCGGTGCCCTGCGAGGCTGCACAAGCACCCGGAGCAGGTGCCTAACGCATATCTATTGCTATTAAATAAATAGCGAACTATTCAATAGATTCGCCGGGCAGAGCCCGATTTTGTTCTATTCTGACTTAAAAAGTGCTGCAATCTTGCGTTTGGGCTTGATATTGGCCGAAATACCGCGCGAGGCCGGGCGGGCACTCGCTTCCCACGACGGCGTGGCCGCAGCCTCCGTCACGGCCGGGGCTTCGTAGGGCTTGTCAAAAAACGGGTCGCGCGAGACCGGTGCTGGACGAGAAAAGTCGCGGCGCGGCGCGCGGCTGGCGCTGTCATCGCGCGGGCCACGGCCATCGCCATTGCGGCTCTCACCCCGGCTATCGCGGCGCACATCACTGCGGCCCGTGCTACGGCCGTTGTCACCGCCACTGTTTTCGTCTTGCGCGTACATCCGGCGGCCATCGTTGATACGGCCTTGCTTGCGAATGTCGGGGCTGTCTTCGTCAAACTCAATCGCTTCCAGGTCGATCTTGGTCTTGATCAGCTTTTCGATGTCGGCCAACAGGCGGGCGTCGTTACCACCACCCACAAAGGTCACTGCCAAACCCGCAGCGCCCGCGCGGCCCGTACGGCCAATGCGGTGCACATAGTCTTCGGCGTTAAAGGGAATGTCGAAGTTGAACACTGCGGGCACGTCTTTGATGTCCAAGCCGCGCGCGGCCACATCGGTACACACCAGCAAATCGACCTCGCCCTTTTTAAAGGATTCCAGCGCCTTCAAACGTTCGTCCTGGCTTTTGTCGCCATGCAGGGCGGCAGTCTTGAGTCCTTCGTTTTCTAACGAGCGGGCCAAGCGGGCGCAACCGAGTTTGCTGTTCACAAACACAAACGCCTGCTTCATGCCGCGCGTCTTGAGAATCTGGTGCAGCGCGTGGCGCTTACCGTCTTCGGGCACGCTGTAGAAATGCTGCTCTACCGTAGATGCGGTGGCGTTGGAGCGCGCCGTTTCAATCGTCACCGGGTTTTGCAGATAGCTGTTGGCTAGGCGCTTGATTTCAGGGGAGAACGTGGCTGAGAACAGCAGCGTGGTGCGCTGCTTGGGCAGGTGCGACAGGATGCGCTGCAAATCGGGCAAAAAGCCGATGTCCAGCATGCGGTCGGCTTCGTCCAGCACCACATACTCCACCTGGTTCAACACCGCGTTTTTGGCTTCGATATGGTCTAACAGGCGGCCCGGGGTGGCCACCAGAATCTCGACGCCTTTTTTCAGCTCCAGGGTCTGGGGCTTCATGTCCATGCCGCCAAACACCACGGCACTGCGCAGGTTGGTGTACTTGGCATACAGCTTGACTTGTTGGGCTACCTGGTCGGCCAGCTCACGCGTGGGCAGCAACACCAAGGCGCGCACGGGGTGGCGGGCCGGGGAGGTGGAGGGGTTGTCGTGTTTCATCATGCGCTGCAGCAGGGGCAGTGCAAAGGCGGCGGTCTTGCCGGTGCCGGTTTGGGCAGCGCCCATGACGTCTTTGCCGGCCAGCACCACAGGAATGGCCTGGGCCTGGATCGGCGTCATCGTGGCATAGCCCATTTCGGCCACTGCTTTGGCAATGGGGTCGGCCAGCTGTAGCTGGGCGAAAGCCATGATGGGCGTATCCGCCGTCAGTTCGTTGGACGTTGCGGCCATCGCCGGGGTAGAAATCAGTTCAGAGGTCAAATCGGTCATGCATAGCCAGGGTTTGCGCTATCGATCCGATAGCAGGTCGCCCCATCGAACCTGAGGCAAACCCCTATTATCCCTCATTGACTCTCCCGACTCCCAAGGGGCCCCTGCCAAACGTCGTTCTCTACTGTTCGCCTCAGTTCAGCCCAGCTCGCTGTTAAAGCGTGTTGGCCGAGAAAGTATCGCAGCGCTGGACGCTGCCATTCTTGAGCCCGTTGTCAAACCAGCGCTGGCGCTGTGCGCTGGTGCCATGGGTAAAGCTGTCGGGCACCACGGCACCGCCAGCCGACCGCTGCAAGGCATCGTCGCCAATCTTGGCAGCAGCGTTCATGGCCTCTTCCACATCACCCTGCTCCAAAATCTGACGGCTGGCTTGCGCATGGTGGGCCCACACACCGGCAAAGCAATCCGCCTGCAGTTCCAGTCGCACGCTCAGGGCGTTGTATTCTGACTTGCTGACACGTTGGCGCATGGCGTCCATCTTGGCGCTGATGCCCATGAGGTTTTGAACGTGGTGGCCCACCTCGTGGGCAATGACATAGGCCTGGGCAAAATCGCCAGGAGCCCCCAACCGGTCTTTGAGCGTTTGGTAGAAAGCCAAGTCGATATAGACCTTGCGATCTGGCGGACAGTAAAACGGACCCATGGCGCTTTGGCCTTGGCCACATTCGGTGCTGGTTTGTCCGCTGTAGATCACCAAGCCCGGCTTGCTGTAGTTGCTGCCGCCTTTGGTGAACACGTCAGTCCACACGTCTTCCGTGTCTGCCAACACCGTTGACACGAAGGCCGCCATACGGTCGTCCTTGGGTGGCTTTTGGCCGGGGGCAGACTGGGTCTGAGGCGCACTGCCACCGCCCTCCAAAATGCCCAGCACCGTCATGGGGTTCACGCCAAAAAAATACGACGCCACCAGCGCAATCACCACCGAGCCAATGCCGATGCTGCGCCCGCCAAACCCTCCGCCACCGCCGCCACTGCCCCGGCGGTCTTCTACATTGTCAGACTGCCGATTTCCGTCCCATTTCATACAGTTCTCCTGTGCGTTGAGCGCCCTTGGGGCCGCCCCAAAGCGTGGGGCCGTTGTCAGGCTTTAGGCAGTGTTACCCCAACCTGGCCCTGGTATTTGCCGCCACGGTCCTTATAGCTGACTTCGCAGACGTCGTCTGTGTCGCTTTCAAAGAACAAGACCTGCGCGCAGCCCTCGCCGGCATAAATCTTGGCGGGTAGTGGCGTGGTGTTGCTGAATTCCAGTGTCACGTAGCCTTCCCACTCCGGCTCAAAGGGCGTCACGTTAACGATGATGCCGCAGCGCGCATAGGTGCTTTTACCCAGGCAAATGGTGAGCACGTTGCGCGGAATGCGAAAGTACTCCAGCGTGCGGGCCAGCGCAAAGCTGTTGGGCGGAATGATGCAAACGTCGTCATGAAAATCGACAAAACTTTTTTCGTCAAAATTCTTCGGATCAACGACGGTACTGTGGATGTTGGTGAAGACCTTGAACTCGGGCGCACAGCGAATGTCGTAGCCATAGCTGCTGGTGCCGTAGGAGATAATTTTTTTGCCATCGGCCTGGCGCACTTGCGCTGGCTCGAAGGGTTCAATCATGCCAGTGGTCTCAGCCATGTGGCGAATCCATTTGTCGCTTTTGATGCTCATCGGGGTCAGCTCCTAGTGTGGGGCGATTGTAAGCAGGTGGTTTTGGCGCTCTGTACGTCGATCTTTGCCAGGTGCGTGGCAGAGCGATGGGGTGAGCGGGCGCCCTCATACTGCCGAACGCGCAGAAATCGGGCGCCCGCTCACCCCATCACTCTGCAGAGGCACCATTGACCCTCGGCGATTCCATGCCCGTGCGCTGGCCTTTTTCCAACTCGCGGGAGTGGGGAGTTCCGGCGGAGAATCAGAAACTGCTACAAAAACAGTAGCTAAGAAGTCAATAAATACGCCGGCCCAAGCCCTAAATGGCTTGAGAAATCACGGTTTTTTCAATCAGCCGGTCATCCCCCAACACGATCATGGAAAACAGCAGTTCATCCAAGTTGGCGGCCAGCGCCGTCTTGCGCGCCAACAAGGGCGTGGCAGCCGGGTTAATGACAACAAAATCTGCCTCGCAGCCAGGCAACAAATTACCCACCACCCCGTCCAGCCCCATGGCCTGGGCTGCACCGGCCGTGTGCTGCCACCACAGGTGCTGGGGCGATAGCGACAAGCCCGCCTGGGTTTGCAGACCTGGCACTGCGGTGCGCCCCACGTAGTACGCCGCCAGCATGGTGCGAAACGGGCTGAACGACGTTCCGCCGCCCACATCACTGGCCAGCCCGTAGACAAAGCCGGCGGCGTTGGCACGGGCGTAATCAAAAAAGCCACTGCCCAAAAACAGATTGCTGCTGGGACAGACGGCTGCTGCGGCACCGCTGCAGCGCAGCAGCGCGCGGTCATCCTCGTCCAAATGGATGCAGTGCGCGTAGACCGCCCTCTGGCGCAGCAGGCCAAAGTCGTCGTAGGTGGCAAGGTAGCTGCGCGACTGGGGAAAGAGTTCACGGGCCCAGGCAATCTCGTCGTGGTTCTCTGCCACGTGCGACTGAATCCACACATCGGGGTATTTAGCGGCCAAAGCGCCCGCGCCGCGTAGCTGCGCATCGGTGCTGGTGGGCGCAAAGCGCGGGGTGATGGCGTAGCCCAAGCGGTCTACGCCGTGCCAGCGTTGAATCAAAGCTTCGGTGTCGATCAGGCTTTGCTCGGTAGCGTCTGCACTGGCTGCCCCCGGCTGGTTCAACAAATCGGCCGGGGCGTTGCGGTCCATCAGGCACAGGCCGGTGATCAGCCGCATCTGCCGGGCGCGGGCTTGGGTGAACAGCGCGTTGACCGACTGCGGGTGCGAGGTGGCAAAGGCAAGCGCTGTGGTGACGCCGTTGCGCAGCAGCTCTGCTATGAAAAACGTAGCTGCTTCTGCACTGTATTCGACGGCCACGAAGCGTTTTTCTTCAGGGAAAGTGTAATTTTCGAGCCACGGCAGCAAACCATCGGCGGGCGAGCCGATGGCATTGGTTTGTGGGTAGTGGATGTGCATGTCCACAAAGCCCGGGGCGATGAGGCGGCCGGTCAAGTGCTCGGCGGGCACGTTGGCATATTGCGGTGCCAAATCACGGTGGGCACCGATAGCCTGCACCACTTGGCGGCCCGTCGCATTGGGCCCCACCACCAGCAAGCCATCTTCTTCGTAACGGGCCTGGGCAGGCCCCTCAGAAGCCGGAGCAAACCAAAGCAATGCGGCGCGATAAGCTTTCATGGGATCAAGGTTACTCCAGGGATTCGCGCAGGGGGTTAGCGCAGCGTGCAGCTATCGCCCACCGAATCGCGCCAAACCCGCACTTGGCTCAAGGCCGGCAGTGTGGGGCTCAGCGCTCGCCAGATGAAACCGCACAGGTTTTCCAGCGTGGCCGGGCCCAGGGTGGGCACTTCATCCAGCAAATGGTGGTCAAGCCGCGGACGCAATTGCTCAATCGCCAGTCGTACCCGCCCCAAATCAACCACCATGCCCGTAGCCGCGTCGGGTTGGCCACTCAATGAGACCTCGGCCCAGTAGGTGTGGCCGTGGATACGGCGGCTGCCCTCGGCCTCTATGTCGCGCTGCAGGGTGTGGGCGGCATCAAAGTAGAACTTTTGGCTGATCTCAAAACGTTGGCCTGCGGCTGCGCTGGGGTTGAGGCCTGGGGAGGTTGGGGCGGGTGTGGTTTTCATCGGATGCCTGTGATTTTGTGGGTTTGCAGGCTTAGGCGCCACTGCGGGCGTGCCAAGCACTGGGCAATGCAGGTGCGGGTGTTGTCGGCGCGCAAAATATTGTCCATGGGCTGCAAATAGCGGTGCTGAAAGTCTGCGGCCTCACACTCCGCCAGCGTGATGCCGGGCTGCGGCCATACGAGTTTCAGTTCATGGCCACTGCGCTGCACCCAGGTCGCGCCCGCCTTGGGGCTGACGCACACCCAGTCGATGCCCGGTGGCGCGGCGATGGTGCCATTGGTCTCTACAGCAATCTGAAACTGGCGCGCGTGCAAGGCCCCAATCAGCGCGGCATCCACCTGTAAGAGCGGCTCGCCCCCCGTCATCACGACAAAGCGGTGGGAGGCGTCTGTATCCGGCCACTGCGCAGCAATGCACGCGGCCAGGTCATCGGCGGTTTTGAACTTGCCGCCCAGCGTGCCATCGGTGCCGACAAAGTCGGTATCGCAAAACTGGCAGGTGGCGCTGGCGCGGTCTTCCTCGCGGCCGCTCCACAGGTTGCAACCTGCAAAGCGGCAAAACACCGCCGGGCGGCCTGCGTTAGAACCTTCGCCCTGCAGGGTGTAAAAAATTTCTTTGACTTGGTAGCTCATGGCGCGCCCTTCAACGGCGGGCACATGGCGGTGCAACAAGCGGACAAGCCCGGCAAACGTGCCGGGGCCGCGAGGTTTTTATACATGGTAGTCCTCTACATGGCTCCGGCAACAACAAGAGAAAAACCCGCCGGAGCCGCGGGCCTTGCGTCTATTTTACCGAGATCAGATCGACACTAAAAACCAGGGCCGCGTTGGGTGGAATGGAACTGCCTGCACCGGCACTTCCGTAAGCCAGCGCACTGGGTATCACCAGCGTGCGTGTGCCGCCCGCTTTCATGCCGGCAAAACCCTGGTCCCAACCCGCAATGACTTGCCCCACGCCCAACGTGAACGAGAACGGCGTTTTACCCACTGAGGTGTCGAACTGTTTGCCACGGTAATTGACCGCTGCTGCGTCATACAACCAGCCGGTGTAGTTCACCGTCAACGTCTTGCCATTTTCGGCTGTGACCCCGGTGCCCACCGTCGTGTCGGCGATCAGCAATGCAGTGGGCCCAGGGGCCGGCGTGGCACTGTCGTACCCACCGCCACCACACGAAGCCAGCAACGCAGCGGTCGAAAAAATGAGTGCAGATAGAAGTTTCACTGTAAATTCCTTGTCAAAAAAAGGGCCGAATTTAGCCCAGTGGGCTCTTAGGCAGACGCAAAGCGGCTGAAGCAAGCGTCCAGTTGATCGATGCAAGCGCGCTTGGCAGACGCATCCATAAAGCTGGCCTCAAAACTATTGCGCGCCAGGCGGTAAGCGTGCCCAGAATCCATGCCCAACGCGGCAAAGGTCTGGGTGAAGTTTTCATTCACATAACCACCAAAGTAGGCCGGGTCATCCGAGTTGATAGTGGCCACAATGCCGGCGTCCAGCATGGTCTTGAGATTGTGCTGCGCCAGGGTGGGGAACACGCGCAGCTTCAGGTTAGACAGCGGGCATACCGTCAACGGCACCCCATCTTGCGCCAGGCGCCGCATCAACGCCGCATCGTGAATGGCCTGCACACCGTGGTCGATGCGCTCTACTTTGAGCACATCCAGCGCGCTCCAGATGTAGGCGGGCGGCGCTTCTTCGCCCGCGTGCGCCACCAGGCGAAAGCCCAGCGCGCGGGCGCGGGCAAACACCTTGGCAAATTTTTCAGGCGGGTGCCCCACCTCGCTAGAGGCCAAGCCAATGCCCACAATTTTGTCGCGCAGCGGCAAGGCCTCTTCCAGGCAGGCGAAGGCTTCCTCTTCGCTCAGGTGGCGCAAGAAGCACAAAATCAGCGAGGCCGTCATACCAAACTTGGCCGGTGCATCGGCACAGGCGCGGTGCAGGCCATTGATCACCGTGTCGGCAGCCAGGCCATGGCCGGTATGGGTCTGCGTATCAAAAAATATCTCGGTGTGCAAGACGTTGTCGGCCTGGGCCCGTGCCAAGTAGGCGCAGGTCATGTCGTAGAAGTCTTGCTCTGTCTTGAGCACCATCGTGCCCTCGTGGTAGATATCCAAAAACTCTTGCAAGTTATTGAACACATAGGCATCGCGCAGGGCCTGTTCACCGGCAAAACGCAAGGGTACGTTGTTGCGCTTGGCCAGTGCAAACATCAGCTCGGGTTCCAGCGAGCCTTCGATGTGCATATGCAGCTCAGCCTTGGGCATGGCGCGCAAGAGCGCCGGTAGTTGCGCGGCAGCTATGGGGGGATGATTCATCGCCGTCATGCTCCCATGGCCAGCAGTGCAATGCTCACGCCCAGGCCCGCTGTCCAAATCAGGGTGCGTAAGGTGCCCTGGTTGGCCAGGTAGGACGCTACGTAGGCGATGCGCAGGCCCACAAAAGACAGGGCCAGCAGGTCAATGCGCGCCTGATCAGCCTGCGCCATTTGGGCGAACAGCACCCCGGCGATGAACAAAGGCAGGGCTTCAAAACCGTTGATCTGCGCCGCGCTAGCCCGCTGCTGCCAGCCGGTTAGCTTCTCGGCCCATTCACGTGGGCTGTTGTTGTCATACCTCCCATTTTTACGGGATAGCCGCACGGTGCTGGCCTTGGCCATGCCCACCGTGAGGATTGGCAGCACGCAAGCCGCAAGCACACACCATTTTGCAATTGACATGGAAACTCCTGAGGGGCCGTAGAGGCCAATACAAAAAACTGCGGTAGACCCTGCCACCGGCGTGGGGCGATGTTAACCAACTCGCGGCACGGCCAGCGCAGCTTTGAAACCGCTGTTGGCCCCGGGTGTATAGGCTTGGGTTGCGCCCCGGGTCTATCGTTTGCTTTTAACGCTTGCTTTTAACGCTTGGTCTTCAGGCGAAGTAAAGACTCTGCATCCTTGGCGTCGCGCACCACAGCTAGGTGGTCCCACATCTCCTCGACCATACGCCGGTTGTCCTCGTAGTAACGCCGTCCGAACACCAGGTAGTAGTCCTTCACCACCAACGGGGGGGTCAGCTTTTCAAGCTGCTTGCGAAACTCTGGCTTTGCCAGGGTCTCGTCACCCTGCTCGGTGACCAAAGCACCCAACTGGGAGCGCCCCGCAATCAGCATTTTGAACACTGTCTCTGGGTCCTTGGCAGATTGGTCCACCAGCACACCCAGCTTGCGCAAGTCGGCCACCACCGAGTAGCCGCGCTGCGCAATTACCCGCGTAGTTAGGTCGTGAAACTGCTTGCCATCCCAGCCGCCAGTAGCGCCCTTGACGCGGAATAAGGAGTAGCTACTGGACAGCATGCGCCGCGAGGGGTCCAACTGCCCATCGGCTGTAGTGGGGTAAACGGCAAAAGCCGCGCGCTCGTCGCTGTAGCTCGCACCGATGGCGCCCGCGTAAATTCCCCTGTCCACATCGCGCAGGCACCGCAGCCAGGGCAAGGGCACCTGTTCAAACTGAATATCCCGCAACGAAGCAGTGGTCTTGAGTAACGCCACGCCCGCCTTGTTGACCCAGGGCCGCACCGTCGTCTCGTCGTAGCACACACTGACCACGCGCGGCTGGGCCTGGGTCGGTTGGCAAACAACGAGGAATGCGAAAAGCAAGCAGCAGAGGTTACGGGACATGTGGGCTCATCAAAAGGGTGATGACAACGCATCCTACCGCCAATACACAGCCGACTGAAAAAAGCCACCGCAAGGGTGGCCTTCTTATCCAGTGCCCACGGGCACAGGCTAAACGTCCATCACTTGCCGCCAGGGATCTTGCCCTCCACGCCCTTGACGTAGAAGTTCAAGCCGCCCAAAAACTTGTCGTCGGCCACCGTGTCTTTGGCGATCTGTTCTTTGCCGGTGTTGTCCATGATGGGGCCCTTCCAAATGGAGAAGCTGCCGTCTGCCAGACCCTTCTTCACTTCTTGCACCCGGGCTTTGGTGTCAGCGGGCACGTCTTCGGCAATGGACACAATGTCAATCGCGCCCTCTTTCACACCCCACCAGCTAGTGCCAGTAGTCCACTTGCCTTCCAGGGCTTCCTTGGTGGCCTTGATGTAGTAGGGGCTCCAGTTGATGATGGCGGAAGCCAGGTGGGCCTTGGGGCCGTAGGCGGTCATGTCAGAGTCCCAACCGAAGGCGCGCTTGCCTTTGGCTTCGGCGGTCTTCAGCACTGCAGGCGAGTCGGTGTTTTGGAACAGCACATCGGCGCCGCCATTGATCAGGCTGGTGGCGGCTTCGGTTTCTTTGGGTGGGTTAAACCACTCATTCACCCACACCACTTTGGTCTTGACTTTAGGGTTCACGCTTTGCGCGCCCAGGGTGAAGCTGTTGATATTGCGGATGACTTCAGGAATTGGGATGGACGCCACTACACCTAGTGTGCCGGTCTTGGACATCTTGCCGGCGATGACGCCTGCCATGTAGGCGCCTTCGTAGGTTCGGCTGTCGTAGGTGCGCATGTTCTCTGCAGTCTTGTAGCCGGTGGCGTGCTCAAACTTCACGTCCTTAAAGTCGCCAGCCACTTTAAGCATGGGCTCCATATAGCCAAAGGTGGTTCCAAAAATCAGCTTATTGCCATCGGTGGTCAGTTCGCGGATCACGCGTTCTGCGTCCGCAGACTCGGGCACGTTTTCAACAAATTTGGTGACGATCTTGTCGCCGAATTCTTTCTCCAGGGCTTTGCGCCCGTTGTCGTGGGCAAAGGTCCAACCACCATCGCCCACCGGGCCGACGTAGGCAAAGGCGATTTTCAGCGGCGCGGCCTTGGGCGCGGGTGCTGAGGCAGCGGGTGCTTGCGCTACCGCTACCGGTTCTTCCTTTTTGCCACAGCCCCCCAGGGCTGCAGCGGCTACGGCGGTCAGCGCTGCTACTTTGAGCAGTGCACGTTTGTTCAAGTCAGTCATGTCATTACCTCTGGGTTAGAAAAAAACAAAAATCAACGGAGCTCGGAAAGCTGGCGCTCAAAAAACGACCGCTCAACTCCCGGGGTAGAACGGCTTGCCCATGGAAGCGGGCATGTTAATACGGATCCAACGCGGATTGCGCGATATCAATGCCAACACCACGATGGTGGCCACATACGGCAGCATGCTTAGGAATTGGCTGGGTACCTCGACGCCGATGCCTTGTAAATGGAACTGCAACATGGTCACCCCGCCAAACAGATAAGCACCAAGCAATACGCGTGCCGGTCGCCAGGTGGCAAAGGTGGTCAGGGCCAGCGCAATCCAGCCCTTGCCGGCCACCATGCCCTCTACCCACAGGGGTGTGTAGACGATAGAAATATAGGCACCAGCCAGCCCACAGAGCGCGCCACCCACCACTACGGCCCCCAGCCGAATCCAGCGCACGGGGTAGCCCAAGGCGTGGGCGGACTCGGGGCTTTCGCCCACGCTGCGCATGATCAGCCCGGCACGGGTGCGGTACAAAAACCAAACCAAAGCGGCGGCAAACAGTACGGTCAAATACACCAGCGGGTGCTGGCGAAACAGGGCGGGCCCGACCCACGGAATATCGGCTAGGCCGGGGATGGCAAAACTGGGACGCTCCGCAATTTTGGCCTGTACATAGCTGATGCCCGCAAAGGCCGAGAAGCCCGCGCCAAACAAACTCAGCGCCAGGCCGGTGGCGTATTGGTTGGTGTTGAGCCAAATCACCAACACGCCAAATACCGCCGCCAGCGCCGCTCCAGCCCCCATGCCAGCGGCAAAGCCCAGCACGTCGCTGCCCGAGTGCACCACTGTGGCATAGCCCGCAATGGCGGCACACAGCATCATGCCCTCGGCCCCCAGATTGACGATGCCAGCTTTCTCGTTGATCAGCAGGCCCAGCGACGCAATCGCCAGCACGGTGCCAGCGTTGAGTGTGGCGGCCAGCAGCAAGGCATAGGCTTCCATTACGCGGCTCCTTCAACCATGCGCGGCGCCTTGGCCCAGCGCAGGCGGTAGTTCACCAGCGTGTCGCAGGCCAGCAGGCTAAACAGTAGCAGGCCCTGAAATACGCCGGTTAGAGATTTGGGTAGGCCTAAGCGCGACTGCGCCAGTTCCCCGCCGATATAAAACATGCTCATCAAAATGGCCGAAAATACCATGCCCACCGGGTGCAAGCGCCCCACAAAGGCGACGATGATGGCGGCAAACCCATAGCCCGCAGGCACATAGGGCGTGAGCTGGCCGATCGGCCCTGCCACCTCCAGGGCGCCCGCTAGGCCCGCCGTACCGCCCGAGATCAGCAAGGCCGTCCAGAGCGCGCGGCGCGACGAGAAACCGGCGTAGCGCGCGGCGGCAGGGGCCAGCCCGCCCACCTGCTGGGCAAAGCCCGCGCGGGTGCGAAACAAAAACACCCAGATCAGCGCTACCCCCGCCAGGGCCAGCAACAGCCCAATGCTGACGCGCGACCCGGCAAACAGGCGCGGTATGCGCGTGGCCGCCTCAAAGGTTTGCGTCTGCGGAAAGTTGTAGCCGTTGGGGTCCTTCCAGGGGCCAAACACCAGGTAACCCAGTAGCTGCACGGCCACGTACACCAGCATCAGACTGACCAGAATTTCATTGGCATGGAAGCGGTCGCGCAGTAGCGCCGTAAGCCCGCCCCAGGCCATGCCACCCAGCACCCCGGCCAGCAGCACGGGCAGCACGATCCAGCCCCCCGTGGTTTTGTCCGACAACAGCGCCACGCCGCTCGCGGCAATAGCGCCCAGAATGTATTGCCCCTCCGCCCCGATGTTCCACACATTGGAGCGAAAACACACCGCCAAGCCCAGTGCAATCAGCAACAGCGGCGTGGCCTTGACCAGCAGCTCGCCCAGGGCATACGGCGTCTTGATCGGGTCCCAGAAAAACACCTGCAAGCCCCGCACCGGGTCTTTACCCAGCAGGGCAAACAAAATCACGCCGATCACCACCGTGCACAGCAACGCCAGCACGGGCGATGCATACGTCCAGGTGCCGGACGGTTGGGGCCGGGCTTCAAGTTTCAAAGCCCCCACGCTCCACCGCTGCGCGGGTCGCTGCCCCCCGGGGGGGCTGGCCCTGCCTTGGGGCGGCCCGGCGGCTGGCCTAAGCATGGGTCACCGCCCACAGGCCGCTCATCCATTCACCCATGCGCTCCACCGAGGCCTCGGCCCGGGGCAGTGACGGCGACAGCCGCCCCCGAGCCATCACGTGCAGGCGGTCGCACACTTCAAACAATTCGTCCAACTCTTCACTCACCACCAGCACCGCACAACCCGTCTCGCGCAGGGCCAGCAGTGCAGCGCGGATGTGTGCTGCTGCGCCCACATCGACACCCCAGGTCGGCTGGGAGACGATGAGTAATTTGGGGTTGGCGTCCAGCTCCCGGCCCACAATAAATTTCTGTAAATTACCGCCTGACAGCGAACGCGCCGCCGAGCGTGGGCCGTTGCACTTGACCTTGAACTGGGTGATGAGCCGCTGGGCATGCGCCTCCAGCGCGCGCACCCGTATCCAGCCCCCGGCCAGGCGCGGCCAGCGAATGGCACCGGTGCGGGTGAGCAGCAGGTTGTGCGCCAGGCTCAGCGTTGGCACGGCGCCACGGCCCAGGCGCTCTTCGGGCACAAAGTGCAAGCCCAGCGCCCTGCGGCCACCGGGGTGCAAGCCCGACACATCAGCCTCCCCCATGTAGATGCTGCCGGGCTTGGCGCGCCGGTCTTCGCCACTCAGGGCGTAGAGCAATTCCTTCTGGCCATTGCCCGACACACCGGCAATGCCCACCACCTCGCCCGCGCACACCTGCAGGTTGACGCCCGCCAGATCCACACCAAACTGGTCCTCGCGCGCCAGGCTCAAACTGCGTACCTGCATCACCGCAGCACCGGGTGCCTTGGCGGTGTGTTGCAAAGACGGCGGCTCCGCGCCGATCATCAAACGCGACAGCGAGGCATTGGACTCCTGGGCCGGGTTGCACACGCCAGTGACCTTACCACCGCGCAACACCGTGCAGGCGGTACAGAGTTCGCGAATCTCATGCAACTTGTGGCTGATGTACAAAATACTGCAGCCTTCGGCGGCCAGCTTTTTGAGCACCACAAACAGCTTCTCCACCGCCTGCGGCGTCAACACCGAGGTGGGCTCATCCAGAATCAGGAGCTTGGGCTCAGTCAGCAGCGCGCGGATAATTTCAACCCGCTGCATCTCGCCCACGCTGAGGGTGTGCACCGGGCGGCTGGGATCAATGTCCAGGCCGTATTCAGCGGCCTTGGCTGCAACGCTGATCGCTACATCGGCGAGCGAACGCAGCGAAGGGCCGCCCCGAGCCAGGTCAGCCCCCTTGGGGGGCAGCGCAGTACGCGTAGCGACAAGCGTGGGGGCCATGTCCAGCCCCAGCCACACGTTTTCCGCCACGGTCAGCGTGTCAAACAAATTGAAGTGCTGAAACACCATATTGATGCCCAGCGCCCGCGCTTCCTTGGGGTTGCGGATGCTGACCGGCTTGCCGTCCACCAGCACCTGGCCGCTGTCGGGTTTGACCGCGCCGTAAATGATCTTCATCAGCGTGGACTTGCCCGCGCCGTTCTCGCCCAATACGGCGTGGATTTCGCCAGGCTGCACCGTCAGTGCCACATCGCTATTGGCCACCACGCCGGGGTAGGCCTTGGTAATGCCGATCAGTTGAAGTCGGGGTGGAGTGGGCGGTGCTGACGCTGCTTGGGATGCGATTGGGGAGACTGCCATGCGCTTACTTTACTCGGTGCGGTTCTTGCGTTTGAGACTTGACGTTTGAAATTCTGCTCTATGCTTTCACCATGACGACCCAACCCTTGCAATTTTTACGCCACGGCCAGGTGGTACAGCTCCCGGCAGTGGGCATCCACCGCACCCTGCTGGAAGTGCTGCGTGAAGACTTGCACTGCACCGGCACCAAAGAAGGCTGTAACGAAGGCGACTGCGGTGCCTGCACCGTGGTGCTGGGTGAGGCCGGCCCGGATGGCCTGCACTTCCGTGCCGTGAATAGCTGCATCCGCATGGCGCACTCCGTTGACGGGATGGCGCTCTGGACCGTGGAAGACATTAGCGAATTGAGGGAGCCGGAAATTTCCCGCCGGGCCGCCCCAAGGGTTCTCGAAGAGCGGCGAAGCCAAATTAGCCCCCTCGGGGGGCAGCGACCCGCGCAAGCGGTGGAGCGTGGGGGCCATCTCCACCCAGCCCAGCAAGCGATGGTGAACTGCCACGGATCGCAGTGCGGCTTTTGCACCCCCGGCTTTGTGATGAGCTTGTTTGGCCTGTACCAAAGCTGCAAAGGCCAGGCCGTAAGCCGCGAGCAGGCGCAGGCGGCGCTGTCGGGCAATTTGTGCCGCTGCACCGGCTACCGCCCGATTCTGGACGCCGCGCAAAGCATGCACACCCTGCCGCTGGCACTCGTTGACGAAACCGAAGTGCTATCAAAATTAGAGCAACTTCATCAACAAATACCCGGGCCAGCGGTCGATTTGCCTTATAAATCGCCTAAAAACCTGCAAAAACTGCTCTTGGAGCGCTCTAAGCACCCCCAGGCCCAAATTGTGGCGGGCGGCACCGATGTCGGACTGTGGGTGACCAAACAACACCGCCAGTTTTTCCAAGTGTTGGATGTGACCCGCGTAGCGGAACTGCGCCGCGTTGAACACTACCCCCACCACCTGGCCATTGGCGCCACCGTCACACTGCAAGACGCCTATGCTGCGCTGGTGGCGCAGTGGCCGCAGTTGGCCGAGTTTGCCCACCGCTTTGCGGGCTTGAGCGTTCGCAACAGCGGCACGCTGGGCGGCAATGTGGCCAACGGCTCGCCGATTGGCGACTCCATGCCACTCTTGATTGCCATGGGTGCCCATGTGGTGCTGATGGCTTGGCGTGCAAAGAATGGCAAGGGTCGCATGGTGCACCGCGAGCTGCCGCTGGAAAACCTGTACACCGGCTACCGCCAGAACGTGATGCAGGCGGACGAGGTGCTGGCCTGGATCAAGGTGCCCAAGCCGGTGGGCGAGGCGGTGACACAGCCGAGCGCCGCGCCGGGCCGCGCCAAGCCAGCGAGCGGGATCGCGGAAGGCAGCGCCGCACCAACGTCAAGCGGCGTAAGCCTTGCAAGCGTGGGGACCCACATGTTGCGGGTTTACAAGGTTTCCAAACGCTTTGAGGACGATATTTCGGCCGTCTGCCTGGCGCTGGATGTGGCGGTAATCAATGGTGTGGTGCAGCGCGCCTCCATGGGCGTCGGGGGCGTGGCGGCCACGCCGGTGCGGGCCATCAAGACCGAGGCCGCCTTGCTCGGCCAAGCCTGGACGCTGGCAACCGTGCAGCACGCCATCGGGGTATTGCGCACCGAGTTTTCGCCCATCTCGGACATGCGCGCCAGCGCGGCCTACCGCCGCACGGTATTGGGGAATCTGCTGCACCGCTACTGGCTGGAGCGCCAAGGCGGCGTGGACACCGACCTGCGACAACTCACTGCGCTGGAGACGACAGCATGAACGCGCCAACCCCTGCAACGCCCCAGCGGCGCCAGCAAAGCGGCGTGTCCATCGCCCACGACAGCGCGGTGGCGCAGATGACCGGCAGCGCCACTTATGTGGACGATATTCCTGAAGTGCGCGGCACCTTGCACGCCGCGCCCATCCTCTCGCAAGTGGCCCACGGAAAGTTAGTACGTGTGGACGCCAGCGCCGCATTAGCCATGCCCGGCGTGGTGGATGTGGTGCTGGCGGCTGACATCAGCGGCAACCCGATGCTGGCGTCTTTTATCGGCGACGAACCTATTTTTGCCAAAGACACGGTGCAACACGTAGGCCAGGTCATTGGCCTGGTCATTGCCAGCACCGTGCAGCAGGCGCGCCACGCGGCGCGCAAAGTGCAGGTCCTCATCGACCCACTGCCCGCCGTACTCAGGGTGCAAGATGCATTGGCCGCCCAAAGCTTTGTACTGCCCCCGGTCCGGGTAAGCCGTGGTGATGCGGCCGGTGCTCTGCAGCGCGCGCAACACACGCTCAGCGGCCACCTGGAGGTCGGCGGCCAAGAGCACTTTTACCTGGAAGGGCAAATTGCCTACGCACTGCCGCAAGAGCAAAACCAGTGGCTGGTCTACAGCAGCACCCAGCACCCCGGCGAGGTGCAGCACTGGGTCGCCCACGCCCTGGGCCTGAGCAACCATGCCGTGCGCGTGGAATGCCGGCGCATGGGCGGCGGCTTTGGCGGCAAAGAGACCCAGGCCGGGCACCTGGCCGTGTGGGCCGCACTGGCGGCTCGCAAAACCGGCAGACCGGTGAAGTTGCGGCTGGACCGCGACGACGATTTTCTGATCACCGGCAAGCGCCACCCCTTTGCCTACGAGTACACCGCTGGTTTTGACGACACCGGGCGGCTCACGGCACTGCAGCTCACCATGGCGGTGAACTGCGGCTTCAGTGCCGACCTGTCGGGCCCGGTGGCCGACCGCGCGATTTTTCACACCGACAACGCCTATTACCTCAGCGATGTAGACATCACCTCCTACCGCTGCAAGACCAATACCCAAAGTCATACAGCCTTTCGCGGCTTTGGCGGCCCCCAAGGCGTGATCTTGATCGAGATGCTGATGGGTGACATTGCGCGCCACCTGAAGCTGGACCCGCTGGATGTGCGCCTGCGCAACTTGTACAGCGGTGAGGCCATCCCAGGTACGGAACGCAAGCGCGACACCACCCACTATCAGATGAAGGTGGAAGACAACATCCTCTTGCCATTGCTATCAAAACTAGAGCAGTCTTCGCAATATCGACGCCGGGCAGAGGCTATTTTGGCTTGGAATTCACAGAGTCTGGTGCTCAAACGTGGCATCGCCATCACCCCGGTCAAGTTCGGCATCAGCTTCACCGCCACCCTGTTCAACCAGGCCGGCGCGCTGGTGCATGTCTACCTGGACGGCAGCGTGCAAGTCAACCACGGCGGCGTGGAGATGGGCCAGGGCCTGCACACCAAGGTGGCGCAGATCGTGGCCGACGAACTGGGCATTGATTTTCACAACGTGCTGGCCACCGCCAGCGACACCAGCAAGGTGCCCAATGCCTCGGCCACCGCCGCCTCAGCAGGCACGGACCTGAATGGCCGTGCTGCGCAGTTTGCGGCGCGCCATGTGCGCGATAACCTGGCGGCCTTTGTGGGTGGGCTGGACGGCTGCGGCGCGGGGGCCATCCGTTTTGAAGGCGGCCAGGTGCATTCGCCCAAAGCCACGCGCCGCTTTGAAGACGTGGTGCACCTGGCCCACGCCAACCGCATCCAGCTATGGAGCGATGGCTTTTACCGCACCCCCAAAATCCATTACGACAAGGCCACCCTCACCGGTCGGCCGTTCTTCTACTTTGCCTACGGCGCAGCCTGCACCGAGGTTGCCATCGACACCCTCACCGGCGAGAGCCGCGTGCTGGCGGTAGACATCCTGCACGACGTGGGACGCTCCATCAACCCGGCCATCGACATCGGGCAAATTGAAGGCGGCTTTGTGCAAGGCATGGGCTGGTTGACCACCGAGCAATTGGTCTGGAACGACCAAGGCGTGCTGACCACCCACGCCCCCAGCACCTACAAAATTCCCACAGCAGGCGATGTACCAACGCACTTTAAGGTGGACCTGTGGCCCGAGCCCAACCGCGAAGACAATGTGTTCGGCAGCAAAGCCGTGGGTGAGCCGCCTTTTATGCTGGCCATCAGCGTGTATGAGGCCCTGCGTGATGCCATTGCGCAGGCGCGGGGCGATGGGATACCGGTGCACTTGACGGCGCCTGCGACGGCGGAGCATGTGCTGCTCAGCCTGCAGCGTCTGTAAACTGCCCACACACTCTTTTGCAGAACCATGCCCATCCGTTGGAACGAAATCAAATCCCGCGCGCTCACGTTCAGCCGTACCTGGGCTGACGCGGCCGATGAGTACGGCCGGGGCAAGGAGCCCTGGAAGATTGATGAGCACGTTGCCCACCAGCGCAGCTTCTCGTTTGAAACCACGCTTTCGGGTCGCGGCTACGCCGCAAAGCTCCCACTGTGGCGGGCAAACGGTTATCGGGTCAGCCTGTATTTTTTGAGTTTGCCTCACGCTGATATGGCCGTAGAACGGGTACGCTTGCGCGTCTCCCAAGGGGGGCATAACATTCCAGAATCGGTGATACGCCGACGGTTCGAGTCGGGTTTAGAACATTTCCACAACCTCTACAAGCCGGTCGTCAATGCCTGGTTTTTGTACGATAACCAGTACCGACAGTCCACTTTACTTGCACAAGGAGTCAATATATGACACCCAAAGCCCATGTAAACACAACGCCTGACCCTGCACTTGCCGCGTTGGCCGCGCTTCAGCGCGCGGGCTTGCGTGCAGCGCAAGAAGCTCTGCGCACGAACACCCAATTAGTAGTTGGCAACGATGGAAAAATAGAACATGTCAGTCCGCAAGACTATTTGCGTGACCGCGCCCAAGCCGCTGCTAGCGCTCCCTGATTGACGTTTGTAATGTTGAATCTAACTCCCAAAACCCGCCGCTCCCTCCTTCGCAACGCCGCCGCAAGCCTTCTTGCGGCGAACGTTTTGCCCGCCCTGGCGCAAGCCAAAAAGGTATTGCGCATCTCCACCCCCGCCGTGCCCGACGACTGGCACGCCAAGATGTGGACGGTGTTCAAAGACGCGCTAGAGAAAAGTGCACCAGGCGAATTTGACGTGCAGATCAACCTGAACGGATCGCTATTCAAGCAAGGTGCCGAGCCCACCGCCATGGCGCGTGGCAACCTGGAATTGGCCACCGTGTCGGCATTCGATATTGCAAAGCTGGTGCCTGCGTTTTCCATCTTCACCGCTGGCTACATGGTGCGCGACCCGGCGCATTTGCAAAAAATATTCAACGGGCCGATAGGTGCCGAATTATTCAAGACCGTGGCCGAAAAAATGGACATCACCGTGCTGTCCACCTGCTATTTGGGTACCCGCCAGGTGAATCTGCGCGAGGCGCGTTCGGTCAAAACACCCGCCGACCTCAAAGGCATCAAGCTGCGCATGCCGGGCTCCAAGGAATGGCTATTTTTAGGCAACGCTTTGGGTGCCACGGCTACGCCGCTTGCCTTTGGCGAGGTGTACCTGGGCCTCAAGACCGGCACCATCGACGGCCAGGACAACCCGCTGCCCAGTGTGCGTGCCGCCAAGTTTTATGAAGTGACCAAGCAGATCGTGATGACCCGCCATTTGGTGGATAGCCTATTCATCAGCATGGCCAGCAAAACCTGGAACGCCCTGTCCCCTATGCAACAAAAAAAGGTGGCTGCCGCAGCGCAAACCGCAGCCCAATTCAACAACGACAACCGCATCAAAGAGGAGGGTCAGTTGGTGGACTTCTTCAAGAAAGAAGGTCTGCAAGTGACCGTGCCCGATGTGGACGCCTTCCGCAAGGCCGTGCACGCAGCCTACCAGAGCTCGGACTACGCCAAGGCTTGGACGCCCGGCATGCTGGAGCGCATTGGCGCGACCCAGTGACTATCCAATAACCGCCAAGTAAGCACGGTCCCATGAAGTTTTTTGCGTTGCTGAAGCACGGCACCCACGCCGTTGGTGGAGTTTTGTTCCTCGCGTTGTTTGTGGTGTTTGTGATCCAAATTACAGCGCGCTTTATGTGGCAAACGCCCTTGCCCTGGACGGACGAGTTGGCCGTCATTCTGTACATCTGGGTGATTCTGTGGAGCGTAGCCTTGGTGGTGCCCGAGCGCGAACACGTGGTGTTTGATCTGGTGTGGAACAGCGTGGGCCGCCGCGCGCGCCAGGCCATGGCCATTGTGGGCAATGTGCTGGTGGGTGGCTTGGCGCTGGCGGGCTTGCCCGCGACCTGGGACTATGTGCACTTCATGCAACGTGAGGGTACGCCCGTGCTGGAGTTGCCTTTTATGTGGGTGTTTCTGCCCTTGGTGTTGTTGATGGTGGCGCTGCCCGTGCGCTGCGCCTGGGGCATTTGGCAGGCCGCGCGTGGCGTGGGCCTGGAGAGCGAGTTGCGACTATGAACATGGCGCTGGGGGCCCTGGTGGCCGTGCTGGTGGGCGGCATGCTGCTGCGCATGCCGATTGGCTTCTCGATGCTGGTCTCGGGCTTTGCTTACCTGCTGGTCAAGGGGCAAGACTTGGGCCTGGTGGCCGAGCAAGTGGGCAACGGCCTGTACAACAGCTATGTGCTGCTGGCCGTACCGCTGTTTGTTTTTGCCGCCAACATCATGAATGCCGGAACGGTCAGTGAACGCATTTTTGACTTCTGCCGCATCTTGGTGGGGCGTATGCGCGGCGGCTTGGCCCAGGTGGATATTTTGGTCAGCGTCATCTTCTCGGGCATGAGCGGCAGCGCCATTGCCGACGCCGCGGGCCCAGGCTTGGTCACGATTCGCCAGATGCTGAAAAAGCCGGGCTACACACGCGGCTTTGCCGGTGCTGTGGTGGTGGCCAGCGCCACGTTGGGCCCCATCATTCCGCCCAGCATTCCGATGGTGATTTACGCCATGGTCTCTGGCGCATCGGTGGGGGCTCTGTTTTTAGGAGGCGTAGTGCCCGGCTTTTTGATGGCTGCACTGATGATGGGCGTGGTGCACATCATTGCGGTGAAGCGCAATATGCCGCGCGACGAGCCGGTGCCGCGTTCCGAATGGGCGGGCTTGATTTTCCGCGGTGCACTGCCACTGTCCATGCCCATCGTGCTGCTGGGTGGCATTTACTCGGGCGCGTTTACGCCCACGGAGGCGGCGGCGGTCGCCGCGCTGCATTCGCTCATTCTGGCCGCGGTGATCTTCCGGGCACTCACCTGGCGCAGCTTTTGGGGTGTAGTGATGGAGTCGGCGCGCGGCAGTGCCGTCATCACGCTCATTTTGGCGGGCTCTTTCATGCTGAACTACGCCTTCACCGCCGAGGGTGTGCCGCAGGCCATGGCGCAGTGGGTGGAGAGCATGCAGTTGTCGCAAATCAAATTTTTGCTTCTGGTCAACCTCATGTTTTTGGTATTGGGCTGTTTTCTGGATGTATCGGTACTGCTGCTGGTGTTTGTGCCTATGCTGCTGCCGGCAGCCCGACTGCTGGGCGTCGACCTGGTGCACTTTGGTGTGCTGGTGGTGCTGAACATGATGATTGGCCTGATCCACCCGCCCTTTGGCATGCTGCTGTTTGTGACCAAAGCGCTGACCGGTATCCCGATTGGCGAAATGATGAAGGAGGGCTGGCCCTTCCTCGTGATGTTGCTCTTGCTGCTGCTGGCGATCACCGTGTTTCCGCAAATCGTGCTGTGGTTGCCGCACACCATGGGCTACCGCACGGCATAGGGGCTTGGGTGGGCGAAATGGCGAGGTAAAGAAGGAGCCCGAAGGGCGGATGACACGAGCAATTTCGCCCACCCAAGCCCCTAAGCCGTGCGGTAGGCAGCCCCCCCGCGTCCCCCGCTACAACACCAAAATCGCCCGAAAGTCATTCACATTGGTAAAGGTAGGCCCGGTGATGAACAGATCATCCAAAGCCTCAAAGAAGCCATACGCGTCGTTGCGGTCCAGGTAGTGATCGACCTTGAGAGCCAGCGCTTGGGCACGGGCCAGCGTATCGGGCGAGACACGGGCACCGGCGTTGTTTTCTACACCGTCAATGCCATCGGTATCTGCCGCCAGCGCATAGACCCCCGCCTGCCCCTGCAGGGCGCGGGCCAAGCCCATACAAAACTCCCCGGCGCGCCCACCCCGGCCCTTGGTTGCGCCGGGTGTGCGCGGGCGCAGCGTGACTGTGGTCTCGCCGCCACTCAAGATCACGCAGGGCTTGGCAAACGGTTGGCCTTGCCGCGCAACGGCTCGCGCCAGCGCCGCATGCACACCGCCCACCTCGCGCGACTCGCCCTCCATGGCGTCGCTCAGGATGTAGGCTGGCAGGCCTGCATCGCGCGCGGCCTGCGCAGCAGCCAGCAACGACTGCTGCGGTGTCGCAATCACGTGCAACTGGTTTTGGGCAAACACGGCGTGGTCGGGTTTGGGCGTCTCCAGCGTACCGGTGGCTAAGGCCTGCGCAACGGCATCGGGCACAGTGATGTTGTAACGTTTGAGCACCGCCAGTGCGTCAGCACAGGTGGTGGGGTCGGCCACGGTGGGGCCGCTGGCGATGACTGAGGGGTCATCACCGGGCACATCGCTGATGAGCAAAGTGACGACTGGCGCGGGCGCGCAGGCCAAAGCCAGGCGGCCACCCTTGATGGCGGACAGGTGCTTGCGCACGCAGTTCATCTCGGCAATATTCGCACCGCTGGCCAACAATGCGGCGTTAATGGCCTGCTTGTCGATCAAATCCAGACCCGGCGCTGGAAGGCTCAACAACGACGAGCCACCGCCCGAAATCAAGCACAACACCAAGTCATCGGCGGTGAGCCCTTGGGTCAGTGCCAAAATGCGCTGCGCTGCGGCCAGGCCCGCCGCATCTGGCACTGGGTGGGCTGCTTCCACCACTTCAATGCGAGATGCCAACCCCGGTAGGCGCGGCGGCACATGGTCATAGCGGGTAACGACCAGGCCACTGAGTGGTGCATCAGCGGGCCACAGGGCTTCTATGGCTTGGGCCATGGCCCCACCGGCCTTACCAGCACCCAGCACTACCGTGCGCCCGCGCGGAGGCGATGGCAGAAAAGCCGCGGTAGTGTGCAGCGCTTGCGCGCGCTGCACCGCGACGGAGTACAAATAGGCTAGAAACTCTTGGGGGAAACGCAGCGGATCAGGGGCAGCCATGGCAATATTGCGTGCTAGTTGGCCCGCACCAAAATCTGGGCGTAGCGGTCTATGCCCAACATCTGGAAGAAGACCGCCACCAAGCGCGGTACCTGAACAAATTGCACCTGGCAACCGTGCGCCTGGCGATCGATGACCCAGTTCAACAGAGCCCCGGCAGCCGGAAAATCCAATCGAACTGCCAGTGCGCAAGACACCACCACGTGATCGGCAGACTCGCCCACTGCCGCCAGTCGATCCAGGGTGTCCTGTGATTCACCCAAAATCTCGCCCAACAACTCAAACGATGCGTACGGCCCCGACAGCAGTGGCAAATCGTCCCCAAATACCGACGGCGGGTTGTCTGCGAGACCACCAAACTCCGAGGGTGACTCACCTCGGACGAAGTGACAGGCTGCAGCCCGCCACGAAGGGGGCGACACCTCGTAGACGACGCAATAGTCCAATGCCAGGCTTTCGAAATCGTCATGCCGGTGCAGGATGCACAGGGCATCCATGCGCAAACGCCACCAGACAGGGTCCACGGTGTTGTCATCGGCGAGGGTTTTGCGCTCCACGGCCAGCAAAAGACTATCGATACCACTCCAATGCAAGTGGATGGCGGTGGTACACCAGTAAGCCATCAGGTCGCCCAGTGGCTGCGCGGCCTCAGCCCGAATCTCGTTGAGCGCCGACCAATCGACATACCAATCGGCGTGCACATCGGCAAAGCGGCTGCGCAGTGCGGCAACCGCAGCGCCGGTCAACAATTTAGGGGCCTCCCAAAAATTGTCCTGCCCCTGCGAGGGCGCTGGGTTAGCCGCTGGGGTGTCGGTGATGGCTGCGTGACTTTGCAGCCTCTCGGGTAGGGAGAACCACTCGCCGGGCGAGCGTCCAAAACGCTCCGCATAGTCCATGGCCACCACATCAAAACCATCCTGCTGGCCAGTGGCACGGTACAGGTCAAACAAGGCGGAGGCAAGCACATCGGCCGTCGCAGGGGAAATGCCTACCCCCTGCATCAGTCCCAGCAACACGGCCTCGGCGGCGGCGACATCGCCCTCTGCAAACTGAATTGCAGCGTCGTGCAGCGCGCTCTCAATGTGTTCTGGCAGGGGCTCTGGCGGGGCATTCACCACCGGAGTCTTGAGCGTGGCTTGCGTGGGCATGTGCAATAAATCGGTCGCGGCAATCTCTTGCAGCACGGGCGGGGGCGCACGGCGCAGCGGTGCCGGCTCCGTCGGCTGGGAAGCGGCCTGCTCGCTGCCCAGCACGGGGACATCCCAGGTATCGACGGCTGCCGCACCGGGGGTGGACAGTAGACCGGTGAAATCCAGCTCCATGTCGTCAAACTCGTCGGACGCGCTTGCATCGTCCGCCACCGGCGCGCTCGTCCTTTGCGGGATCTCGGTACTGAGGAGAGCCGGTTCCGTGCTGGCGTAACTGAACGCTGGCGCCTGACCGGGTGGTGCACCGCGGGACTCCGGCGGGGTTACCAGGGCTACCTTGGTACGCGCCCAGGTGCTGATCATGTGGGCTTCAATGGCGTCGATCTTCTTGATGGTGGACGCCCGGTCATCGACGCTGAACCCGGAGCTGGGTGCGAAGGCCGATATGCGCTCGCTGCTGTCATTGCTCGGCTTGCCTGCGCTGTGCGGTAACTTGCGCAATTTACGCAGGTAATTGAATTCCCGCCGACGCACCAAATCGTCTTGGCGCTTGCGTTGAATCAATGCCTGCAATGCGTTTTTTTCGGAGTCGTCGACAACGCTGTGCCGGGACTCGGCCCCCTCCCGGCCCGAGGCACCGCCTTCACGTGCTTCAGACGCTCGGAATATGTTGGCTACTTTGGACAGCAAGCCTGATGATTGTGGTTTCGTCCCCATACCGCAGTCTACAACGCGACGCCTTTATTCCTGTGCAATCTAGCTCCCGATAAACCCCAACGGAGTCAGAATATTTGGGTGTACCTAGCACTAAGCAGGTTTCACGCCAGTGGCAGGCGCGCGGGGCCGGCGGTTAGACTGGTTGGCTTGGTTACACATTGCAACAAAAAGGAGTAAATGATGAGCGAACTGGTTCACTACGCATTGCAGGACGGTATCGCCACCGTCACCCTGAATAACGGCAAGGTCAATGCGCTCTCGCCCGACGTGATCAGTGCGCTGAACGCAGCGCTGGACCAGGCGGAGCAGGACTTGGCCGTGGTGGTGCTGACCGGACAGCCAGGCATCTTGAGCGGGGGCTACGACCTGAAGGTCATGAAGGCTGGGCCGCAGGCTACGCGCGATCTGGTGGCATCGGGCTCCGCGTTGACCCGCCGCATGCTGGCGCACCCGCAACCCATCATCGTGGCCTGCCCTGGCCATGCAGTGGCCAAAGGGGCATTCTTGCTGCTGGCTTGTGACTACCGCATCGGGGTTGAAGGGCCATTTCAGATTGGCCTGAACGAGGTCAAGATAGGCATGACTATGCACCAAGTTGGCATTGCGCTTGCCCGTGACCGGCTGACGCCCGCTGCCTTCCAACGTTCGGTAATTAGTGCCGAAATGTTTGGCCCGCAGGCAGCGCTGGCCGCCGGGTTTTTAGACCAAGTGGTGGCGCCCGATCAGTTGATGCCGACGGCGCTAGCGCTGGCACAGCAGTTCAGTCAGCTCAACAGGACGGCACACGCACAAACCAAGCGCAAAGCGCGCGCAGCCTTGTTGGATGCGTTGGCTGCCGCCATTGAAATCGACAAAGTAACAGGTCTGGAATGAATGACAGCAGGAGCGGCCGAAGGCCCGCTTCTGCTGCCGGGGTTGCGCTTACAGCACGCGCGCCATCGCTTTGGCCGGGTTGATCAAAATACGCCGGCCATCGGCGGTTTTATCTGCCGTCTCGCGAATGATGGCGATGACCTCTGTGGGCTGGAGTGCCGGTTTAACCGCCAGCAGTTTGGCAGCCAGGTTGGCCACGTTGGGCGATGCCATCGATGTACCGGAAAGCCCCACACGCTTGCCGCCAGGCAGGTAGCTTTCTACCTGGTAGCCGTTAGCGTGTACCGCCACTGTCGGGCCATAGCTGGTGAACGCTGCCTCGTCGCCCGCTTTATCGACCGCGCCTACGGTCAGCAAGTTGGGTAGCACGATGCTCGACGGAATGAACTCACCGAAGCTGGAGTCCGAATTGCTATTGCCAGCCGCGGTCACAAATAGCACTTCAGGTGCGCTGGCAAAGGCGCGGGTCAGCGCCTTCTTTTCAATCTCAAAATACGAACGGGCCAACTTTTGGCGCTCTGCGGTGGTCTTGCCGATGCCACACTTTTCCAGCGCTGATTCACCGTCTTTGACGCTGCCGCCCCAACTCATGTTAACCACGCGCACTTTGTACTTCTTGAAATAATCCACATAGGCTTGGTGCGCCTTGGCGCCACGCTCTGCGCCAGCCTTGCTGGGGCATGGGTCGGGCTGCAGTTTGTAGTCAAAAGAGATACGCGCTGTCAGCAAGCGGGCCCAGGGGTTACCGTTCAAGGTGATGCCCGCCACGTGGGTGCCGTGCACATAGTTGCCGCTCAGGCCCAGTTGCTCCATAGCCGGCTTGAAAGCCTCGGGCTTTAGGCCCGACATGAATTGTTTCACCTCTGCCGCCTCGGGGCTGTCGATGTTGGACTGCAGATCCGAGAAGCCTTTGGTTCGGGCCATCATTTCGGGTAATTTGGGGGCGATGTCCGCAGGAATGGGGAACAACTCTCCTTTGGCAACCCGCGAATCCACGTCGTACGCAATCAGTGTGGGGCGCCCCTTGGCATCCTTCAGGATTTGGTTGGGAAAAAGCTGAGTCTCCACGCCGCTGTCCCACACGGCGACGTTCACGGGCTTGTAGGGTCCGGTGGCAGGCAAGGTGACATCACGCGCGGCCCAGATATCTGCTTTTTCGACCTTGTTCTTATCCAAGTAGGCAGACAAGGTGGCAATCATTGTGGCCTTGAGCGGTAGGGCTGTTTCTAGCGTGTAGCGCGCACTGATGAGGCCCGGCGCCAAGTCGGAACTTAGGGCTCCAGTCTTGTTCAGCGTGGCCTGCAGCACGTCTTTCACGCCCCCCAGCACGCGGCCCTCGCCCAGCGTCTCTGCGCCCGCTTTGAAACGCTTGACGTCGTTGGAGATCACGGCAAAAGGATAGGTATCCAGCTCTTTGCGTAGGCTGGTCGACACCGCTTCAAAGTACGCCGGTGTATTGACGCCGCCCGTTTGCTTGGCCGCTGCCACCATGGCGCGCATGCGCAGCCCAGAGAGCAGTTTGTCAGCCGGCTTTTCCTCCAGCGCGCGTACCGCTTCGGCGCGTGCCAAAGCGGCGTCGTAATTGCCCGCCAGAAAGTCCATGGCCGCCAAGGTGCTGAGGTAGTTGCGCTGCGAGGCCTTGTCGGCAATGTCGTAGGTGGCCAATACCGACTCCATGTCGGCGCGGATCTTCGCAGTCACGGCAGTGAAAGTAGCCTTATCGCGGACCACGGTTTCCAGCGGCTCGGTGATGACGTAGCTGAAGCGGGGAATGTCGGCTTCTTTTTCAATGCGGATCTTGTCGGCAGCTAGCGCTGGCAAGGCGACCATCAGGGCCAATGCCAGAACGCTGGGCTTGAGGTGACTCAGCAACACACGGGAATACAACATACTCTCTCCTTGGGACGGTGGCAGAAACCTGCCGGTATAAAAGTAGCGCAGTGTAGACGCTGCGCATCACGCGCTTACCGCACCGCCGCCCCGGCCTCAAACCATTGCTTGACGAGCAGCCGCTCAGTCTCCGTCATCCCCGTGGCATTGTTCATGGGCATATTTTTGGAAACCACCACCTGCTGGTAAATGGCTTGGGCGTGGGTGGCCACATGGTCGGGGGAATCCAGGCGAACGTTCTTCATCTGCACGGCTGCACCGTGGCAGCTATAGCAGCGCTGCGCCAGTACAAGCTGCACAGATTTATAGTCAAATGGGCTCTCGCCCGGCGTATTTAATGACTTATTTGCTACTGAATTTATAGCACTCTCTGGTTTGAGCCACACCAGTACCGCCACAATGCCAAGCAGTCCCGCAGCCGCATAGGGCCAAGGGTGGCCGTTGCGGCCCAGCTTAAAACCATGGCGCAAGACAAAAAACTGGCGAATAGCAGCACCCGCGAACATCATGCCCACCAGCACCAGCCAGTTGTGTGGGTGGCTGTAAGTGAAGCTGTAGTGGTTGCTCAGCATGGCAAACAACACGGGCAGCGTAAAGTAGGTGTTGTGCACACTGCGCTGTTTGCCGCGCTTGCCGTGCATGGGGTCCACGGCCTCACCGGCACGGATGCTGGCCACCATCTTGCGCTGGCCGGGAATAATCCAGAACAGCACATTGGCACTCATCGCGGTTGCCACCATGGCGCCCACCAGCAAAAACGCAGCGCGCCCGGCAAACCACTGGCAAGCGAGGTAGGACGCCAAAACAACCACCAGCGCCACCAATGCCCCCACAATCACTTCGCCCTTGGGATGCTTTTCAAAGCAGCGGCAAATGGCGTCGTACGCTATCCAAAACACCAGCAAGAAACCCAGCGCCACACCCACCGCAGCCGCGGGCGTCCACGCCATCACCGATTTGTCGATCAGGTACGTACCTGCATGCCAAAGGTAAGTGACGGTAAACAGCGCAAAGCCCGTCAGCCAGGTGCTGTAGCTCTCCCAATAAAACCAATGCAATTTGTCGGGCAGCACCGGGGGCGCCACTGCGAATTTGACAGGGTGATAAAACCCCCCGCCATGCACCGCCCACAGTTCACCGCTCACGCCTTGGCGTTTCAAGTCGTCATCGACCGGTGGAGTCAGGCTGCTGTCTAAAAACACAAAGTAAAACGACGAGCCTACCCAGGCAATCGCGGTGACGACATGCGCCCATCGCAACAGCAGGTTGGCCCAGTCCAAGAGGTAACTTTCCATCAGCAATGCTCTCCATGTGGGCCGTCGTTTAGCGGTTGGGGTTCTGTGGCACGGACTTGCAAGAGTTGGGCCGCCGCGGCCACAGCAATCACTTCCGGTCGCTTGTCGTCAATGCCTTGCACACCAATCGGGCAGGTCACGCGGGCCAGTTCCTGGTGCGTGAAACCACGGGCTTCCAGCCGCTGGCGAAAAGACGCCCACTTGCTTTTGCTGCCAATCAACCCGATGAACGGCAAATCACCCCGTGCACGCACCCGCTGCAGGCAAGCGACGACCACGGCAAGGTCCTCCGCATGGCTGAAGCTCATGATGAGGACGCGCGTGCCCGGCACCAGGTCGTCCACTGCGGCCTCTACCGGTTCGGAGTGCTCGGCGTGAATAGGCTCTGGTAAACCGCTGGGAAACACCCCATCACGGCTGTCAACCCAGCGCACATCCATGGGCAGTAGCGCCAGCACGCGCACCAAGGCCTGGCCCACATGGCCTCCGCCAAACACCGCTACTGGGGAGCGCTGCGGTGCCAGTCGCTGGGCCAATTCCACTGCGTCCGCGGCGCCCACGCATTCAAAACGCAGCCGCACTTCGCCGCCACAGCACTGCCCCAGGGTGGGGCCCAGAGACAACGTGCGCTCTTGCATCGCAGCCTGCGGCGCGCCCAACATTGCCCGTGCGAGGTCAATCGCGTCTTGCTCCAAACGCCCCCCGCCTACGGTGGCCAGAATATCGGTGGCAAACACCGCCATCCAGGTACCAGCGTCGCGCGGCACGGAGCCGCGCGTGGCCACCACCGTCACCAAGACAGCGGCTTCTGCCGGCAAACGTTGCATCAATTTTTCAGACCAATCCATGGCTCGCTTATCGCAAATAGGCAGGGCGCTCGTTGCAGCCCCTGCCAAAATATTACAAAAAATTTATCTCCCCGCGCGGGAACTCGGGCACAGTATGCCTACAAGACACGGAGACCTGTGATGCGATTCCACCGACGCCCCGCGCGGCTCAAGACCCTAGCGCCCTGCATTGCTGCCTGGGTCCTGTTGGCATCCTGTTCGTCTTCACCACCACCGCCTGCAATTGCACCGCTCCCGCCGGCCGCCGTGTTTCCGCCGCTACCCCCCGGTGTGATCGTTCCGCAGATTATTGAAGACAAAAAAGTATCAGAGGCCAGAACCCCACGCGAGTACCGCAGAGATGCAGCCAGCCACCTGTATGTCTTGAACAAGGATCGCCTCTACCCTGGCAAAATGCCGCCGCTTTTGCATGCGGTGGGTGTGTTGCAAGTAGAAATTGACGGTCGTGGCGCTGTGACCGGCATCAGTTGGATGCGGGCTCCGCGCCACGCGCCGGATGTGATGGCCGAGATAGAACGCTCCATACGCCAGGCAGCGCCCTTCCCAGCGCCCGCACGCATGGGCAAGGTCACCTACACCGACACCTGGCTCTGGCACATCAGCGGTCGCTTTCAACTGGACACCTTGACCGAAGGCCAACTGTAGACAGGTGCAGCACCTCAGGAGCCACGGTAGGTGGAATAGCTCCAGGGGCTGACGAGCAGAGGCACATGGTAATGCTGGTCCGCATGGGCCACGCCAAAATCCAGGCCCACGACCTGCAGGAAGTTGGGCTCCGGCAGGCTGACGCCACAGGCTTTGAAATATGCGGCCACATCGAACTCCAGCCGGTAGGTCCCCACTGTCAGGTCGGCGTGCTCCACCACCATGCCCTGGGTCGGCCGCCCGTCTTCATTCAATATAAAGCGCTGTACCAGGCTGCGGCTATTGCCTTGCGTGCGAAACAGCGCCACTGCCATGCCCGCAGCGGGTACGCCATGCATGGTGTCCAAAACGTGGGTGCTCAATCCCATGGGGTTGTCCTTTCATGTGTCGCTGCTGAGTATCGCCCTTACGGGTTATCCCCAGTTGTTCCCACGACGTTACATCATGACACTGGCGACCCAGGGTAGGCGGTTCGACACAACAGGAGATCTTCATGCGTTTGAGTTCGTCCGGATTTTTTTCATCTGCCCCCACGCCCTCTTTCAAACGCATGCTGCGCTTTTTGGCTGTCGTGTTTCTGAGCCTGGCCAGTGGCGTCTACGCCACCAACTATTCGCTGTGGGTGAATGGCCGCAGCAGCAACGCCCAACCGGGTAACCATGCCGACTTTTCCTACTGGGGACCAGCCAGTGCCGCCGCCGGCGTGAACAAAATTTCTGTCAATTGGGATGGCTACAACCGCGTATCCGACCAAAACTACCGGATTCGCGATGCGCTGGACTGCTACTGCACCGGCACTAACTGGTGCTATGTTGCTGCGCACAGTGCGGGTAATTTACAAATCGGCTACGCCCTGTCCCTCTACGGTGGTACGGCCCGCACCAAGAAAAACGCTACGCCCAACGGCGCAGGCGTGTGCGGCGCGACCGATGGCTCCACCCAAACGGGCTGGAACATCAAATGGGTAGATGTGGCCGCAGGCGCCGGTGGCGGCAGCGAACTGGCCAACGTGGGCAGTTGGGCCGTGTCTGACCCGCTGACCTCAGACCTGAAAACCAGCACGGCGCGTGCCATGTACGACCACAACCAAACGCGCGCCAAATGGTTTTACATGTTTGCTGGGGCCCAGGGTACGTTGTACTCGTCCATTTTGCCGGGCCAGGATGATGAGGCTGTGGCCTACCATTCTGCGGGCGGAGTTTCGGGCAGCGGCGGCGCGGGCTTCTGCAACCCATCTGACTGGTTCTGCAACGACCTGACCTTGGGTACGTCGGCCAATGAAGGTGGCACTACCAAGTGGAACTACCACACGGTTGCCTTCCGTGACGACAGCGAGGCCCTCAACCACTACACCAACGGCAATTGGGGGGGCGTGGTGTCAAAGGTACGTGCGGACATGGCGACCTACGCCAACTGATGTCAGTTTGAAACGCAACCATCTCCTGGGCCTGGGCGCTGCTGCGATGGTTGCAGTGGCTACCCTGGCCTTTTTCTTGGGCGGTAACTCCGCAGACGAGGTTGCGGCACAGGGCACTTCGACAGGCGGTGCGGCAAGCGACAACGTGGCTTCCAGTGCTGCGGGCGGGTCTGCCCTCGGCGGGCGTGGCCCTTACAGCGCCGCTGGCTTACAGGCACGACAAGCCCAACTGGATTTGTGGCGCGCCCGGTACGACCGGGCTGAAAAGCTGTATGCCAGCTACCGCGACGCCACCCGCTACCCACCCGAGTCCCGCCCCATCTCGGAGCACCCGGACCAGGTGCGTCCTTTTGCGCCCATCACCGAAGACCTTAAGCTATTGAACGACAAGGGCGAACCCATCAAGGGCGTGCGCCTGCGCACCACGCAAGAGCGGGTGTTTTTGAGTGGGGCGGACAGCGTGCGTTTCGCCGTGCAGGCGGTGGATGACAACAACCTGCCTTTACCGCTGACGATCCGCAATGCGTCGGCCCGCTCCATTGCCGACACCCGCACGCCAGTCAAGCCAATACAAGCCAACCTCAGCTTTACCGATGACGGCAGCGGCGCTGACACCGCCGCTGCAGACGGAACCTACGCCGCCCGCCTAAGCCCGGCGGCGCAGGGCTTTGACGGCTACAACGGCACCATTCGCACGCTGGCCGAGGTGACTGCGAATGGTCAGCAAGGCATAGTCCAGTTTGATGTGGTCTACACCCCCGATGTGCCCGCCACCTGGGGCGGCGTGCGCGAGGCCGTCGAAGGCGGGGCTTTGAACTTCTATGTGAAGTTGAACGTGCGGCTGCCTGGGCGCTTCGTGGTCAGTGGCCGTGTCGACGATGCCAACGGTGTGCCCTTTGCGCTGGTGCAGTACAACGAAGAACTGGCCGCAGGTGCCCGCGAAGTGCGGCTGCAAGTGTTTGGTGCGCTGATTCGCGACAAGAGCCCAACATTCCCGCTGCGGCTACGCGATGTGGATGGCTTTTTGCTGATTCCCGACAAGTTCCCCGACCGGGCCATGATGGTACGCCAGCCCGGTGTCATCTACAGCAGTGCCCGCTACAACCGCGACCGGTTTTCGCCCAACGAATGGACCAGCGAGGAACGCGAGCGATACCTGACAGAATACGGAAAGGACGCCGAAGCCGCGCGCCAGCAAGTGCAGGATTTAACGCCGAAATAGGCACGGGGCTTGCAGTACGGTTATCGGCTTCCCACGCGGTAGCTGCCGAGTTTTTGACCGCCCGTGTGACCTTTTCTATCGCCTTGCCATGCACACCTACGACAGCACCCTGCCCTACCCGCGCGACTTGGTCGGCTACGGGCGCAACATTCCCCATGCCCAGTGGCCCGGCAGTGCGCGCATTGCGGTGCAGTTTGTCTTGAACTACGAAGAAGGCGGCGAGAACCATGTGCTGCATGGCGACGCCAGCTCAGAGCAGTTTTTGTCGGAGATGTTCAACCCCGCCAGCTTTGCAGACCGGCACATGAGCATGGACAGTATTTACGAGTACGGCTCCCGCGCGGGTGTCTGGCGCATCTTGCGCGAGTTTGAAAAGCGCGGCCTGCCGCTCACCGTGTTTGGTGTCGGCATGGCCCTGCAGCGCCACCCAGAATTGACCGCTGCGTTTGTGGAGCTGGGCCACGAGATCGCCTGCCACGGCTGGCGCTGGATTAGCTACCAAACAGCAGACGCCGAGCTAGAGCGTGCCCACATGAAGCTGGCGCTGGACACCATTGAACAGATGACCGGCCAGCGCCGGGATAGCCCCCATGCCCTGCATGGCGTAGGCTGGTACACCGGGCGCGATAGCCCCAACACCCACCGCCTGGTGGCCGACGAAGGACGACTGGAATACGACAGCGACTACTACGGTGATGACCTGCCTTTTTGGATGCAAGTGCGCCGTACCGATGGCCAGGTCGTACCCCAGCTCATCGTGCCCTATACGCTGGACTGCAACGACATGCGCTTTGCCCTGCCCCAGGGTTACTCGCATGCCGACCCGTTTTACCAGTACCTCAAAGACAGCTTTGACACGCTGTACGCCGAAGGCGACCCGCAGGGCGCCAACCGCCCGGCCATGATGAGCATCGGTATGCACTGCCGCCTGCTGGGTCGCCCGGGGCGCATCACGGCGCTGCAGCGTTTTCTGGACCACATCGCGACGCACGACAAGGTGTGGGTGGCGCGCCGCATCGACATTGCGCGGCACTGGAAAGCCGTGCACCCTTTCACACCCGACCCCACCTCAGGCACCACGCCCTGAGCCTTATTGCCACACCCCATGAAACTGACGCTGCACCAACTCAACACCGCCACGCCAGACGAGGCCACCGCCTTGCTGACCGGGCTGTACGAACACTCGCCGTGGATACCGCGGGCCGCTTTAGCGCTGCGCCCTGCCAGTGGATTCACCACCATCGCTCAACTGCAACAGGCTTGTGCACTAGTGGTAACAGAGGCCAGCGTAGACGCCCAACTGAGCCTGATACGCGCCCACCCCGAACTGGCGGGCAAAGCCATGGTGGCCAACACGCTCACTGCTGAATCGTCCAACGAACAAGTCAAGGCCGGTCTCACCGCCTGTACTCCCGAAGAATTGGCCCAGATTCAGCAGCTCAACCGCGACTACAACGCCCGTTTTGGCTTCCCCTTCGTCCTGGCAGTGCGTGGCCCGCGTGGCACGGGTTTGTCCAAGCAAGAGATCATCGCCACGTTGGCACGCCGCCTGCACGGCCACCCCGACTTCGAGCGCGCCGAGTGCCTGCGCAACATCCACCGCATCGCCGAGATTCGCCTCTTTGATTTGCTGGGCTTGCAGCCCGAGCAGGGCCATATGTTGTGGGACTGGCACGAGACACTGGCGCAATATTCCGAGCCGCCGTTTGCCGAACAGGGCCAGCTCACCGTCACCTACCTGACCGACGCACACCGCGCCTGCGCCGCGCACTTGCGCACCCAGATGCAGGCCTGCGGCTTTGACAGCGTGCACATCGACGCCGTGGGCAATGTGGTAGGTCGCTATGAAAATGATAGCTACTCTATCAATGAATCCGCCGGACAGAGCACTAAAACACCCCAAACTTTGCTCACGGGCAGCCATTTTGACACCGTACGCAATGGTGGCAAATACGACGGGCGCTTGGGCATTTTTGTGCCCATGGCTGCCGTGCAAGCTTTGCACCGCGCAGGCCGCCGACTGCCCTATGCGCTGGAGGTGGTGGCCTTTGCGGAAGAAGAAGGCCAGCGCTTCAAGGCCACCTTTTTGGCCTCTAGCGCCCTCACCGGCCGCTTTCAGCCCGCCTGGCTGGACCAGGTGGACGCAGATGGCATCAGCCTGCGCCAGGCCATGGAACACGCCGGGCTCAATCCCGCCGATATTCCCGCCCTGCAACGCCAGCCTGAGGACTATTTGGGTTTTGTCGAAGTGCACATCGAGCAAGGCCCTGTGCTCAATGGTTTGAATCTGCCGCTGGGCGTGGTGACGTCCATCAACGCCAGCGTGCGCTTCCAGGGCGAAGTGCGGGGCATGGCCAGCCACGCCGGCACCACGCCCATGGGCCAGCGCCGCGATGCCGCCGCCGCCGTGGCCGAGCTGCTGCTGGAGGTGGAGCGCCGCGCCGCCGCCGATGGCGATTCGGTCGGCACCGTGGGCATCCTGCATGTGCCCTCAGGCTCCATCAACGTGATACCCGGTCGGTGTCAGTTTTCACTCGATTTGCGCGCGCCCACCGATGCCCAGCGCGACCGGCTGGCCACCGACGTGCTGGCCAGCCTGGAAGCCATCTGCCAGCGACGCGGCGTGCAGCACACGCTCACCGAGACGATGCGCGCCAGCGCCGCGCCCAGCCACCCCGCGTTGCAAGCCCGCTGGGAGGCCGCCGTCCAACACCTGGGCCTGCCCGTCACCCGCATGCCCAGCGGGGCGGGCCACGATGCCATGCAGTTGCACCTGTGCATGCCCCAGGCCATGCTGTTTGTGCGCGGGCAAAATTCCGGCATCAGCCACAACCCACTAGAGTCCACTACCAGCGCTGACATGCAGTTGGCGCTGGACGCGTTCACGCGCTTCACCGAAACACTGGCCCACGATATGTCCCAAGACATGGCCGAAAGCCCGACCCTGAACACCCCATGAGCGACGTAACTCCCGACACAACACCCACCGCAACATCGGCCATTGCAGACAGCACCTACGCCGCCCTCGACGCCTGGGTCGATGCCCATTTCGACGACGAGGTGCGCTTCCTGCAAGCCCTGATCCAGGTGCCCACCGACACCCCCCCCGGCAACAACGCACCGCATGCCGAGCGCACGGCCGCCCTGCTGGCCGATATGGGCTTGCAAGCCGAGCAGCACCCCGTGCCACAGGACGAAGTGACGGCCGCCGGCCTGCAGTCCATCACCAACCTGGTGGTACGCCGCACGTACGGTGATGGGGCCGCAGGCCGCACGGTGCTGCTCAATGCCCACGGCGATGTGGTACCACCCGGTGAAGGTTGGACCAAGGACCCCTACGGCGGCGAGATTGACAACGGCTTTATTTATGGCCGCGCCTCTGCAGTTAGCAAATGCGACTTTGCCAGCTACACCTTTGCACTGCGGGCCCTGGAGGCTGTGGCCAAGCCCACCCAAGGCGGCGTGGACTTGCTGTTCACCTACGACGAAGAGTTTGGCGGCGAACTGGGCCCGGCCTGGTTGCTCAAACACAAGATCATTCAGCCCGACCTGATGGTGGCCGCCGGCTTTAGCTACCAGGTGGTCACCGCGCACAACGGCTGCCTGCAAATGCAGGTCACCGTGCACGGCAAAATGGCCCACGCCGCCATCCCGCAGTCCGGTGTAGATGCACTGCAAGGCGCGGTCAAAATTCTCAATGCGCTGTACGCGCAAAACACGCTCTACCCATCCATCACCTCGCAGGTGGTCGGCATCACCCACCCCTACCTGAACGTGGGCACCATTGAAGGCGGCACCAACACCAATGTGGTTCCTGGGCGGGTTAGCTTCAAGCTGGACCGGCGCATGATCCCCGAGGAAAACCCGGCCGAGGTGGAGGCTACTTTGCGTGCCGTCATGGCCCAGGCCGCGGCAGAGACGCCCGGCATCCGCATCGACGTGGAGCGCATCTTGCTGGCCCGCGCCCTACAGCCCCTGCCCGGCAACCAGCCGCTGGTGGCGGCATTGCAAAAGCACGGCGAAGCCGTATTTGGCGAGCCTATTCCCGCCATGGGTACGCCGCTGTACACCGATGTGCGCCTGTTTTGTGAGGCTGGCATTCCCGGCGTGATTTACGGCGCAGGGCCGCGCACGGTGCTGGAGTCTGGTGCCAAACGGGCCGATGAGCGCCTGGATCTGAACGACCTGCGCCGCGCCACCAAGGTCATGGCGCGCGCGCTGGCCGATTGGCTGGCAGCCGTGCCCAGCGCCTAGGCCCGCGATGGCTTGGCACGCCCAGCTGGCGCTGGACTACACATTGGAAGCGGGCCGCACCGTGGCCCGGCACCAGCACACCGGGCCGCTGCGCATTTTGCAAAGTCTGTACCCCGAAGGCGACGGCGTGTGCCACAACGTATTGGTACACCCGCCCGGTGGTTTGGTGGGCGGTGACACCTTGGACTTGCAGGTCACCGTGGGCAGCGGCAGCCACGGCCTGGTCACCACGCCCGGTGCTACGCGCTTCTATCGCTCCGAGGGCCCCGAGGCAGTGCAGTCGGTGCATCTGACGGTGGCACAGCATGCGCGCCTGGAATGGCTGCCGCTGGAAAACATTGCCTACAGTGGCTGCGCCGCCGAGAACCGGCTGACGGTAGCGCTGGAGCCCGGTGGCGAGGTACTGGGCTGGGACGTGACGGCCTTGGGTCTGCCCATGGCTAATTTGCCTTTTGACAAAGGCTATCTGCGCCAACACCTGGAGTTACCGGGCCTGTGGATGGAGCGGGGCATCCTGCACGCGCAAGACACCCGTTTGCTGCAAAGCCCGGTGGGGCTGGCGGGCCAGCAGTGCCTGGGCACTTTGTTTTTCATGGCCGGCACCGCACTGCCGCGCGCGCGCCGCGAGGCGGCGCTCGACAATGCTCGCCAATGTATTCAAGAACACCCGCTAGCCCGCACCGCGGGTGCCACCAGCCCGCACCCGCAGGTGATCGTGGTGCGCGTACTAGCCCCAGTGGTGGAGCCCGCCATGGGCCTGCTGCGCAATATTCGTAACGTCTGGCGCAGCCAGTTGTGGGATCAAAAGGCTGAAAACCCACGCATTTGGTCGATGTAGCTGCGCCCGTGAAGTCGGGTTAAATCGCCACCAGTTCGCGCACCCGGTCAACTTCCATGTTGGCGCCCTTGCCAAAGGCGCGCACCGCGCCGCGCTCCATCACCACATAGTCGTCGGCCAGCTCGCGGGCAAAGTCGTAGTACTGCTCCACCAGCAAGATGGCCATATCACCCCGGTCGGCCAGCATGCGGATCACACGGCCAATATCTTTGATGATGCTGGGCTGAATGCCCTCGGTGGGTTCGTCCAGAATCAGAACGCGCGGGCCAGCTGCCAAGGCGCGGGCGATGGCCAACTGCTGCTGCTGCCCGCCCGACAAATCGCCACCACGCCGCCCCAGCATTTGCTTGAGCACTGGGAACAAGTCGAATAATTCGGGGGGAATGTGCGTGCCCGCTGGGCGGTAGGCCAAGCCCATGCGCAGGTTTTCTTGCACCGTCAGGCGGCCAAAGATTTCACGGCCCTGGGGCACAAAGCCCAGGCCCGCGCGTGCGCGCTCGTAAGGTGTGGCCTTGTGAATATCTCTGCCATCGAGTGTGATGCTGCCGGTCTTGATGGGCACCAGGCCCATCAAGGACTTGAGCAAGGTGGTTTTACCCACGCCATTGCGCCCCAAGATCACGGTAACTTTGCCCACGTGGGCTTCGAGGCTGACGTCGCGCAAAATGTGCGAGCCGCCGTAGTACTGGTTGACGTTTTTGATGCTTAACATGGTCAACGGCCAAGATACACTTCAATCACGCGCTCATCACTTTGAACTTGATCCAAAGTTCCTTGTGCCAAGACTGACCCATCGCACAGCACGGTCACGATGTCGCTGATGGCGCGGATAAAGCCCATGTCGTGCTCCACCACCATCAGCGAGTGCTTGCCTTTGAGGGTCAAAAACAATTCGGCAGTGCGCTCGGTTTCATCGTCGGTCATGCCGGCCACGGGTTCGTCCAACAACAAAAGTTTGGGCTCCTGCATGAGCAGCATGCCAATCTCCAGCCACTGCTTTTGGCCATGGCTCAGGTTGCCCGCCTGGCGTTGCAGGCTGTCAGCCAGATGGATGGTGTGCAATACCTCCAGCAGGCGGTCGCTTTGACTTGAATCCAGCCGAAAAAATAGCGACGACTTCACTCCCTTGTGGGTGTGCAAGGCCAGCTCGAGGTTTTCGAACACGGTGAGCTGCTCAAACACCGTGGGCTTTTGGAACTTGCGACCAATACCCAACTGCGCAATCTGCGGCTCGTTGTAGCGCAGCAAGTCAATGGTGCTGCCAAAGAACACTGTACCCGCGTCGGGCCGCGTCTTACCCGTGATGATGTCCATCATGGTGGTCTTGCCCGCACCGTTGGGCCCGATGACGCAGCGCAGTTCACCGGGCGCAATATCCAAAGACAAACCGTTGATGGCTTTGAAACCATCAAAGCTCACATGCACATCGTCCAGGTACAAAATCCGGCCATGGGTGGTATCCACTTCGCCCTGCGTCACCAGCCGGGAGAAGCCTGCTGCGCGCCCGCCCGACTCGGTTTGTACCGTGTTGGCATGCAAAGCTGCGCGGCGCGCTTCGACGCGCTTGGCGCCAGCCTCCAGTAAATCTGGCGTCATGGTTTCACGCCCTTTATTTTCTTCACCAAGCCCACCACACCATCTGGCAAATACAAAGTCACGCCAATGAAAAGCGCGCCCAAAAAGTACAGCCAAAATTCAGGATAGGTCACCGTCAACCAGCTCTTGGCACCGTTGACAATAAAAGCCCCGACGATGGGGCCAATGAGAGTCGCCCGCCCCCCTACCGCAGCCCACACGGCGATCTCAATCGAGTTGGCAGGGCTCATCTCGCTGGGGTTGATGATGCCGACCTGGGGTACATACAAGGCACCGGCCACACCGCACATCATGGCCGAAATGGTCCAGATGGTGAGCTTGTAGCCCAGCGGCGAGTAACCCGAAAACATCACGCGGCTTTCGGCATCGCGCACCGCCTGCAGCACCCGGCCAAACTTGCTATGGACCAACCAGCGGGCCATTAAAAAGAAACCCAGCAACGTGGCGGCAGTGAGCACAAACAAGACCATGCGCATGTTCGGTGTGGCAATGGGAATACCCAACAAGCGCTTGAAATCAGTGAAACCGTTGTTGCCACCAAAGCCTGTTTCATTGCGAAAGAAGAGCAGCATGGCCGCAAAGGTCATGGCCTGGGTGATGATGGAAAAGTAGACCCCCTTGATGCGGGAGCGAAACGCAAAGTAACCGAAGACGAAGGCCACCAACCCCGGTGCTGCCACCACCAAAAATAGCGTGGCCACAAAGCTGTCTGAAAACGTCCAATGCCAGGGCAGTTCTTTCCAGTCCAGAAAGACCATGAAATCGGGCAAAGTGCTCTTGTAGTTGCCATCGGTGCCGATCTGGCGCATCAGGTACATGCCCATGGCATAGCCGCCCAGCGCAAAAAACACCCCGTGGCCCAGACTCAAAATACCCGTGTAGCCCCAGATCAAATCCATGGCCAGCGCGCAGATGGCATAGCACATGATTTTGGCGGTCAGCCCCACGGCAAAGTCACTCAGATGGAAAACACTGTCGGCGGGTACCCACAGGTTTAGCACCGGCACCACCGCGCACAGCGCAATCAGCGCCACCAGCCAAGCCGCCCAGCCCGGGCGCGTCAGCAATGGTTGCCGGGTTGGCAGAGTTACGGTGTTCATGCCTCCCGTCCCTTCATGGCGAATATTCCCTGGGGACGCTTTTGAATGAAGATGATGATGAAGACCAACACCGCGATTTTGGCCAGCACTGCACCCGTCCAGCCTTCTAAAAATTTATTCAAAATACCCAGCCCAAGGCCTGCGTAAACGGTGCCGGCCAACTGGCCCACACCCCCCAGCACCACCACCATGAACGAGTCGACGATGTAGCCCTGGCCCAGGTCGGGGCCTACGTTGCCCACCTGGCTCAGTGCACAACCGGCCAAGCCCGCAATGCCCGAGCCCAGCGCGAAGGCATAGGTGTCAATGCGGGCGGTGTTCACGCCCATGCAGGCTGCAATGGGGCGGTTTTGCGTCACACCGCGCACAAACAGACCCAGTCGTGTTTTCTCAATCAAAAACCACACCGCAAACAATACAGCCATTGCAAAGCCGACAATCACGAGGCGGTTGTAGGGCAAGGACAGATTGCCCATGACCTGCACGCCGCCGCTCATCCAACTGGGGTTCTCTACGCCCACGTTTTGCGCACCAAACAGCGTGCGCACCAGTTGCATTAGCACCAGGCTGATCCCCCAGGTGGCCAACAGCGTCTCCAGCGGGCGACCATACAGAAAGCGGATAACGCTGCGCTCCATCGCAGCCCCTACCAGGGCCGCTGCCGCAAAGGCCACGGGCAACGCGGCCAGTAGATACCAATCAAAGGCGCCCGGTGCATATTTTTGAAAAGCACCTTGCACTACGTACGTGGCATAGGCCCCGATCATCATCAGCTCGCCATGCGCCATGTTGATGACACACATCAAACCATAGGTGATGGCCAGGCCCAACGCCACGAGTAACAAGATGGAGCCCAGGCTGATACCGCTGAAGAGTGCGCCCAGTCGGTCACCCCACGCCAGTCGGGCATCGACCTTATCCAAGCTGGCGCGCAACACCGCTTTGACCGTGGGATCGGCCTCGATTTGCAGACGTTCGATCAGCAGGGTTTTGGTGGCAGCCTGGGCACTGTGTGCCAAGGCCGCGGCAGCTTCAAGTCGATTGGCTTTGTCCGCACTACCCAGCATGGCCGCAGCGCGCAATAGGCCCAGGCGTTCCTGGATGTCAGGCACTGTTTCTTGCGCGTAGGCTTTGTTGATGAGCGGCAGCTTGGTGTCGTCGACATCGCTTTGCAGGGTATTGACCGCTTCACGTCGCACGGCTGAATCGGTGGACAAGAGCTTCAGCAGTGCCAACGCGGTGTCCAACTCGCCGCGCATACGGTTGTTGTTGATGATGTCCTCTGCGGCATCGGACAAGGCTGAGGTTTGGCCCGTCACCGGGTCGATGACCTTATCGTCTGCCACGATAACGGGTGTACCTGCGACGATCTTGACAGCATCGTCGGACAGCGCTTGGATGAACTTCTGGGTACGGTCATCCGCCTGGGCGGCAGCGGCGCGCAGCGCCGCTACGCGGGTATCACCTTCACCCATGGCCATCGCCTTCGCCTCCTCGGCCGTCAGGGCCAGGGCCTGGGAGCAAAAAAATCCCATCAACAAGCACAGCATGCACAACACGCAGAACGGTAAACGGCTCAGCATAGACGCCCTGGTATGTCCATCAAAACGATGAGAGGATGAAAGAAAAGAACCATGCAAGCACACAAGCAAACGCCGTGCCGCCCAAAGAGCGGCACGGCATCGCTTGTGACAGCAAAAACGACTTCTTTTTAGGGTTTACAACTTACTTCTTCGCTGGCTCATCGGGCTTCTTGTCGTTGCCTTCGATGTACGGAGACCAGGGCTTGGCCTTGACCGGGCCTGGCGTCTTCCACACCACATTGAACTGCCCGTCGGCCTTGATCTCGCCAATGAAAACCGACTTGTGCAAGTGGTGGTTTTTCTCATCCATCTTGCTCACGATGCCACTCGGCGCTTTGAAGGTTTGTCCCGACATGGCCGCGATCACTTTGTCCACATCCGTGGACTTGGCTTTCTCTACGGCTTGCTTCCACATGTTGATGCCGATATAGGTGGCTTCCATCGGGTCATTGGTCAAAGCCTTGTCTTTGTGGCCGGCAATACCCTTGGCCTTGGCGTAGTCAGACCACTTCTTGATGAACTCGGTGTTGGTCGGGTTCTTGATGGATTGGAAATAGTTCCAGGCGGCCAGGTGGCCCACCAGCGGCTTGGTATCCACACCGCGCAGCTCCTCCTCGCCCACCGAGAAGGCCACCACGGGCACGTCTTTGGCCTTCAACCCCGCATTGCCAAGCTCTTTGTAAAAAGGCACGTTGGAGTCACCATTGATGGTGGACACCACCGCGGTCTTGCCACCCGCAGCAAACTTCTTCACATCGGCCACGATGGTCTGGTAATCGCTATGGCCGAACGGTGTGTATTTTTCGTCGATGTCCTTGTCGGCCACGCCCTTGCTCTTGAGGTAGGCGCGCAGAATTTTGTTGGTGGTACGGGGGTAGACATAGTCGGTGCCCAACAGCACCCAGCGCTTGGCGCCGCCACCTTCTTTGCTCATCAAATAGTCCACCGCAGGAATGGCCTGCTGGTTGGGTGCTGCACCGGTGTAAAACACGTTCTTGGATAGCTCTTCACCCTCGTACTGCACAGGGTAAAACAGCAGGCCGTTCAGCTCTTCGACCACCGGCAGCACCGACTTGCGCGACACAGAGGTCCAGCAGCCGAAGATGACCGCAACCTTGTCCTGGGTAAGCAATTGTTTGGTCTTCTCGGCAAACAGCGGCCAATTCGACGCCGGGTCCACAATCACGGGCTCCAGCTTTTTGCCCAGCACACCGCCCTTGGCGTTGATCTCGTCAATCGCCATGAGCACAGTGTCTTTCAACACAGTCTCTGAAATGGCCATGGTGCCCGACAAGCTGTGCAAGATACCGACCTTGATAGTGTCTGCAGCGAACGCAGGCAGAGCAGAAATCGTAGTGAGAGCGACGGCAGCAGTTAGTGCCTTCAGGGTAAAACGACGCGCAAGGTGACGCGATTTTTGGCTTTGCATAGGGGCTTCTCCGTTCGGTTGAAAATCCAGCGCACTGCCACCCAACCCGAATGAGGACTGAACAGCAACGACCAACCCAATGTAGAAGCGTTACAAAATAAAGGGAATACGCCGACTGGCGTACACCGCTGTACTAACCCCGCGCCGGGGTGACGGGTAAACGCACCGTGAATGTGCTGCCCACCCCCAGCACGCTATCGACCTCGATACGACCGCCGTGTTTGGAGACAATGTTGTACGACAACGAAAGTCCCAGGCCCGTTCCTTTACCAACGGGCTTGGTGGTGAAAAACGGGTCGAAGATACGCGTTTGGATGTCATCCGCAATACCCTGACCGGTGTCTTGTATGGCCACCCAAACCCACCCATCGGCACTGCCAGTTGTAATGGTGATTGTTCCGCTGTCCCGAATGGCCTGGGCGGCGTTGACAACCAGGTTCATGAACACCTGGTTGAGCTGTGATGCCAAGCACTTCACGAGGGGAAGGCTACCGTAGCCCTTGACCACTTTGGCTTTGTATTTGATTTCGTTTGCCGCAATATTCAGCGTGGAATCAATGCCGGCATGCAGATCCGCAAACTGCCAATCAGACTCTCCAATGTGCGCAAAATCCTTCAGCGATTGAACAATATCCTTAACCCTCTTGAGGCCGTCTAGTGACTCTCGTACCAAGTCATTGACATCTTCACGCAAGAACTCAAAATCTGCCTGCTGCTTCAGGGCCGCTATCGCTGACCGGGCTTCGGGGTGGTCATCCATACTTCCCAACGCCTTGTCATAACCCTCAACCACATTGCACAGGGTCTCTACATAGCTCCCTAGGGTCCCCATATTGGAATTAACAAAGCCCACGGGGTTGTTAATTTCATGGGCGATACCTGCTGCCAGCTGTCCGATGGACGCCATTTTTTCTGATTGCAACAACTGGGCCTGTGCATCGCGCAACTGGTTAATTAACAACTGTTGCTCTTCACCCTTCTTTTGCAGTGTTTCCTCCATCTGCTTGCGATCCGTAATATCGGTAAGAGACCCAATAACCTCTACAGGGTTGCCATCTCCATCGCGAATCAGCCGTAGGCTGTCGTGCATCCACAGGTAGCGGCCATCCTGGACACGAAAACGATACTCGTAGGTGCGGTGGCCTTGAGAAAACAACAGCGCTAAGCTAGAGAAGATGCTGTTGACATCATCAGGGTGCAAATGGTCAAACCAAAAACTGGGGTCAGCCACCATGTCGTGTGGGGTGTAGCCCAGCAGCCGCTCCGCGTTATCGCTCACGAACGTCATCGTCCCGTCACCCGTGGGCACGCTGCTGTAAATAATGGCAGGTGTGTTGGCCAAAAGATACTGCAAGCGCGCACTGCTCTTGGCGATATCGTCCACCGGCGGCTTCTTTTGCGCCGGGCTCGCGGCGGTCGCGGCGGTCGCGGCGGTCGCGGGATTTGTACCGGACAAGCCGAAGTCTTCGAATTGCATACCCATGGCCGTTACGCTCCTATGGCGTTGACAACGCCGTACGTGCCTTCGCTACGGGCAGCACCACCCTAAAAGTGCTGCCCTCTCCGGGAGCACTGACAACAGTTGTTTCCCCACCGTGTTGGCGCACCACACCAAACGCCATGGACAGACCAAGCCCCGTTCCCTTACCCAAGGGCTTTGTCGTAAAAAACGGGTCAAAAACGCGCGGCAAGTTCTCGGTGGAAATGCCAGCTCCGTTATCGGCGATTTCAATCCAGACCTTGTCCCCTGAAAGCCCCGTCCGCACTGCAATCGCACCTCTGTGTCCATCGGCAATAGACTGGGTGGCATTTAGTAGCAAATTCATGAAGGCTTGGTTCAGCTCTGCGGGCAGACACTCCACCTCCGGAATATCCCCATACAACTTGGTGACGCACGCTTTCGCGTCGATTTCATGTCGCAGCAAATTCAAGGTTGAGTCCAGGCCTTTGTGCAGGTCAACAAACTGCCAGTCATCGGCGCTACCCGCTTGAGAAAAAGTTCTGAGGTCTTGAACAATTTTGCAGACCCGCTGCACGCCCTCCTGGGTTTCACTGAGCAGCAGAGGAATATCTGCACGTATCAACTCGAAACCCACTTCAAGCTTGAGCTGTTGCACTTGCATGTGGGTACCGCTGGCACAGGCTAGTTCAGCCTGTGCGTAAGCATCCAAAATGCGAAACATGTCCTGTGTATAGGCTTCAAAAGTTCCGATGTTGGAGTGAACATAGCCCATGGGGGTGTTGATTTCATGCGCGACACCCGCAGCCAGTTGCCCCACCGAAGCCAGTTTTTCCGACTGAATCAGCAATTCCGTGCGCTGGCGGACCAATGCTTTTTGTTCTGTATACGCTTGCTGTAGCAACTGCTGCGCTATCGCCAAACTGTGGCGACTGGCTTCCAAACTGAGTAAATCTCGGTAGCCGCGTAATGCTGCCGCCACGCAGCTCACCAGCTTCTGCTTAGTGAGTTCGGTCTTTTCCTTGTAGTCGTTAATGTCGTATTCCATGACGACCGAGTGCTCAGGGGCTTGGCCCGGCTGGCCTGTGCGTAAGACAATCCGGACCAAACGGTTACCCAAGGTATTGCGGACCGTACGCACAACTTCCAGTCCAGCATGCCCAGTCTCCATCACAACATCCAAAAAAATCATGGCTATGTCGGTGTGCATTTGCATCATCTCCAGCGCCTCTGCGCCCGAATACGCGCTCAAAATATCGACCGACCTGCCTTCAAAGGTGAAGCCACGCAAAGCCAGTCGCGTCACACTGTGCACGTCTTCATGGTCGTCTACCGTGAGTATTTTCCAAGGCTTCAAGGTTGCTTGCGCTTCCAAGGCCATTGGCTCAGAGGAAAACTGGAATAAGTCATTTGTCATTTTTTTACTCCAACGCGGCCGGTCTGTTCGACCGGATCTGCAACACGAGCTTCAGCCCACCTGTGCGCTCAAAATCCAGTATTTTTTGGATCAGTCGATCGTCTAAAACATGGTTGACCGACAGCATCAACAGGCCACTGGGCGTGATCAGATCGCGGGCCAACACCATGCCAACTTCCAGCTCATGCGATGCGCACTCCAGGACCCCTACTTTGACTTCTTTGGGCCCCTCTGCGTCGCGCAACACCTGTGCAAACGCATCCACCACGCGGGGCGAATAGCGCTTCCCGCTGCTTTGAATAATGAGTATCTTGGCGTCCTCTGCAGTCACCTTGCGTTGCGCCATCGTGCCTATTTGCAGGTTGTCGTAGTCGGCCGCAACGGCCAAAATCTGCGCTCCCACAGGAATATCGTCCTGGGACAAACGCGCCGGAAAACCACCGCCGTCGTACCGCTCTAATTGACCACCCACATTGGCTGCAGCGCCACGCAAATCCTGCAGGGGCATTAAGAGCTGTTCGGCACGCACCACATGCTTGCGAAACTCGTCCAGTTGCACAGGCGTCATCACTGAAATAGGCATGGCCAGCAGATCGTCTGCAAATCCCACCTTTCCAATTTCGCACAACAAGCCGGACACAAATGCGTCTTGCACCAACTTATTTTCTAGCTTCAACTGCAGCGCAATTTTCCGCGCCAGGTCAGCTACACGGCGCGAATGCCCCGCCAGATTACCACCCCGCATCTCGATCAGATTGGAGAACACCTTAATGGATGTTATGAAGCTACCTTTGAGTTGCTCATTCGCGACCTTAAGTGCAACTGTGCGCTCCGCTACCTTAGCCTCCAAGTTGGCATTGAGTGCCTTGAGCTCGTCGTTTTGCTGCTGTGTCAGGTGCTCCAAACGCTTCTTCTCTTGCTCCAACAGCCTCCGCTCTAGGGCGTGGCGAACCACCAGTACGATGTCGTTGTCGTCCCACGGTTTGGTGATATATCGGTATATTTCCCCCCGGTTGATGGCCTCGATGATGGAGCTGACATCAGCATAGCCCGTCAACAGTATTCGCACGGTCTCCGGCCACTGGGCGCGCACAAATTCTAGAAATTGCGCACCATCCATCTCGGGCATGCGCATGTCCGAGATGATGAGGTCCACATGTTCGGTCTGCAGTAGCTCCAAGCCCGCTTTGCCACTCTCGGCCACCAAAACCTTGTACCCTTTGGGTCGCAGCAGACGCCGCAGGGCCGACAAGATATTGGGCTCATCATCCACACACAGAATGGTGGCAGGGGCCAATATTTCACTCATGCGTTGCCTGCACTTTCTGCATCTGCTTCCACATGCTTGATGGGCAAGGTCACCCTGAAACACGTGCCCTTGCCGACTTCTGACGTCACCTCTAATCGTCCATTGTGCTTTTGCACAATGCCATACGACAGTGACAGGCCAAGCCCTGTACCCTGGCCCACCGGCTTGGTGGTGAAGAACGGGTCAAATATGCGGGACAGAATGTCTTTCGGTATACCACTTCCGTTGTCGGCGACATCAAACCAAACGTCAGCGCCTGCGGTGCCCGTACGGATGGTGATGGTGCCGCGCTCACTACCAATCGCGTGGGCCGCGTTGACCACCAGGTTCATCACGATTTGGTTGATCTGCGAAGGCAAACACTCCACATCGGGCATGTCCCCATAGTCCCGCACCACATCAGCCTTGTATTTAACTTCGTTGTTGACAACATTGAGCGTCGAATCAATACCTTGAATCAGGTTGACCCACATCCAGTCCTGCCCGGCATCTACATGCGAAAAGTCCTTGAGGTCTTGCACAATTTTGCGTACGCGAACAATCCCCTCTTTGGATTCACGCATCAGTATCGGTATGTCCTCCTTCAAGAAATTCAGATCTATATCGGCTTTTAGCGCATTGAGCCGCTCTACTGCGGCAGGCAGTGTCACACTGCCCTCTTCTCTTTCGTAGGCGGCCAGCATTTCAAACAAACTTTGCAAGTAGCTCTCGAGCGACCCAAAGTTAGAAAAAATATAGCCAATGGGATTATTGATTTCATGTGCCACACCGGCCGCCAGCTGCCCAATCGAAGCTAGTTTTTCAGACTGCACAAGATGCTCCTGGGCCTTCGACAATTTCGCATTCACCTCACTGAGTTCGGCATTGCGGCTCAGGAGTTCGACTTCGATGCGTGCCAGCCGCGCGAGCTCTTCTTTTAGTGTCTGATGGGTGTCGGCCAGCTCAGTGGTTCGTTGGCTGTACAGTGTTTTTAGATCGGTTTGGGATTCAATCAAGGCGGACTCCGCACGTTTTCGGGCAGAAATATCTTGCAATGTCTCAATAGCGCCCACCAGATTTCCTGCCGCATCGCGCAAAGGCGCTGCCGTAAAAAACATCCAACGCCCCTTGGCCCCCATGTGTGGGAAAAAACCTTCGGCTGCGTACGCCTCAGGCACAAAGGCGCAAGGACTTACTTGCGCATTTTTGTAATGGGTGGCCAACTGATCTGGCGCCAGGCCATCGACGATTAGGTCCGCCAAAACTGGACGGTCATGCTTGTAGAACAGTTGCCCCAATGTGGTCGTACCGATGACATCCTTGGCCAGTACGCCCAGGGTTACTTCGCACGCACGGTTGAAGTGGGTCACCACGTGCTGCGTGTTGATAACAAATGTCGGTACCGGGCTGGCATCAAAAAAACCCGTTGCGCTGAGGGAATGCAGCCCCTCAATGAGGCGCCCCTGGGTGTCATCGATGCCGGTTGGATTTTGCAGGGGGCTCATCGCGTTTTCACTTCCTTACGTTGACAACACCAAACAAGCGACCTCGAGGTCCTTCTCGCTAATTTTGAACACTCGCAGTAATGCTGCATCGGACAATCCCAGCGCGGTAAACGCCAGCATGTCTACGGGTGGGACCAAGTCGTCTTCTTTATTCGACAAATCTAGTGCATGGACGACGGCATTTGCCAAATGGAGCAGCAAGCCCAGGGGCCCCGCCCGAGCCGGCAAGTGGTGCTGGGCTATGGCCTGCTGCATGGCAACAGGGAACTTCCAGTGCTGAGCCAGGGCTTCACCCACCGCAGCATGGTCTAACCCCAGGCTCACTGTTTCTGCGGTAGTGATCGAACAATCGTGGGCTAAGCGGTAGTCCATTGCCTGGTCGTACTCCGCTGTAAATTGAGTTGCAAGCACCAAGCGACCGATGTCGTGCAGCAAACCCACGGTATACGCTTGACTTTTGTGCTCGCCCAGCTCTGTGGCAATTGCATTGGCACATACCGCCGTAGCAATAGAGTGGCGCCAAAAATGCAACACATCGAACCCGCTGCGGCTGCTTGCAGGTATGGCACTCACCATGGCTGTGGTAGTCACTAGATTACGAATCGTATGAAAGCCCAGCACCGCAATGGCCTCCGTAACCGTGGCTACCTGCCGCGGCATGCCATAGAAAGTGGAATTGGCCACCTTCAGCGTCTTAGCGGTGAGCACTTGATCGGTGCTTATTTTTTTGGCCAAGATATCAATATCCAGGTCCTCCTGTGCCAGGCTCGCAAGCAAGTCCATTACCACCGTCGAAAGCGACGGTAGTTTGTGAATCTTGCCCATGACCGCATCCAGCGTGACACCGTTCATGGCGAGCCGTCCAATCGGTAGCGGGTTACCAAGGCTCGCAAGCGGGCCGTACCACTTTGCCCATCGTCGTTGCGGAAAAGCTGCGCCAACCTCTCCAGTTGGGCCAACTGCAGCTCTGCGGCGCTAGAACGCTTGTCCCCAGCGGGTGCTGGGGCTAAGCCTTCGTCTGGCACCAGCACCGACAAACTCGTCACGCCCCGACGGCGCAATGCCTGCAATAGCGCTTGGGTCAGTTCTACCCCTTGTGACAACACCACCTCGCCCTGAGCACCCATCAGCGGCTCAGCCAGGGACATGCCAATGCCAACAGCATCCAAGGGCAACTGGAACGATTTTGTAGGTTGGGTCATACCAAAGATGCGTCTTCTACCAAGGAAATAATCCTACCGCGCGAAGTGGAGTGGTCTCCCATGGAATGCCAATGCACCCGGTAGCGCTGCGAGCCGATGTTGACATGGCCAAATTCACCCTCCGGTGTATTTTGCACCGTCGTGTTCAGCGCAGGCAAGGCCACGACTAAGTCTGCACCGAGCAGCGATGCATCGTGGTTGAGCAGCTGCACCGCAGCGGTATTGACAAAGGCGACCATGCCGTCCTCGTCCACACCCAACACCGGCAGCGGGATACGGTGCAGCGTTTCGCGCACCACACTTAAACTCAGCTCGCTACGGGCGATGAGCTGCTGCTTGTCGTTGTTGGACTCCAGAAGCTGCCGGTTGCTTCTGGCCAACTCACTATTGGCGGTTCTGATCTTCATATTGAGCTGCTGGTTTTCATCCGCCATTTCCTTGTGCTGGAAGGCTTCCAAAATGAAACTGCGCAGCTGATCATCAATCCAGGGTTTGGTCAGAAACCGGTACACCGCGCCTTCGTTGATAGCGTCGGTCACCGACTGCAACTCGGTGTAGCCCGACAAGACGATGCGTAGCGTGGTGGGATAGAGCTCTTTCGCAAATCGTAAAAATTCGACACCTGTCATGCCGGGCATACGCTGGTCCGACAAAATCACATCCACCGGGTTCTTGGCCAGCAAGTCCAGCCCCTCTTGCCCACTGTTGGCCGACAAAATAAGGTACCCATCACGCCGCAGTAGGCGTTTGAGTGACGAGATCACATTGGGCTCATCGTCTACCAACAATACGGTACGGGCGCGCGGCTGGGTGCGCAGCAGGTGGGCTGGCAGGCGCTGCATCTGCGCAAGCATGTCTTGCATAGCGGCCATGGGAACTGCTTTAGAAAAGAAATAGCCCTGTATTTCATCGCACAAGTTATCGCGTAAAAAGGCGCACTGCTCCTCGGTTTCGACGCCCTCAGCAATGACGCGCAAGCCAAGGCCATGCGCCATGGACACGACGACGGTAGCAATCACCGCGTCTTCGTTGTTGGTCAGCATGTTGCGCACAAAAGACTGGTCAATTTTGACTTTGTCAAAGGGAAACAACTTGAGATAACTCAACGACGAATAGCCGGTGCCGAAATCGTCCAGCGACAGCTTGACACCCAATGACTTGAGTGCACGCAAAATAGTTTCACTTCGAGCTACATCCTCCATCAAGGCACCCTCAGTGACCTCTACATAAATGTCGCTCGGGGAAATTCCGAACTCCGCCAAAGTGCTTTCGATCTGCTGCGCCAATCCGATATCTCGAAACTGAATCGGCGAGACATTAATGGCTACCTGCGGTACCGTTAAACCCAGGTCTAACCAGCAGCGGATGTCTTGGCATGCCCGGCGTAGCACCCAACTGCCAATGCTCTTAATCAAACCGCTTTCTTCAGCCACCGGTATAAAGCGTGCGGGCGGTACAGCCCCTAACGTGGGGTGCGTCCAGCGCAGCAACGCTTCAAGCCCACCTACGGCACCACTTTGTAAGTCCACCAGCGGCTGGTAGTGCAGTGTCAGCTGGTCCAGCCCTATAGCCATGCGTAGCTCATTGGCCAATAGTTGATTCTCTCGGCCCTTTTGTTGCAATGCTTCGTTGAACAGTTGGTAGCCATTGCCACCCGCTTGCTTTGCTCCCAGCAATGCGCCACTGGCGCACCCAACCAACGCGTCAAAATCTTGTGCGTCGGTCGGGTACACAGAGATGCCGATGGACGCGGTCAACAACACGTCTTGTCCATGGATAGGAAACGGCGTGGAGAATACCTCCGCCAATTTGAGGGCCAGTGTGCGCGCACCGTTGCTATCGGTGTCTGGCATAACCAGCACAAAGCCCTCTGTGGGCAGCCTGCCCAATAGATCCTGCGCACGCACGATAGACCGTAGCCGTTCGCCAAATGCGACCAAAAGTTGGTCTCCACCCTGGTAGCCCAAAGCGGCGTTCAGGCTTTCAAAGTTATCTATGGCTAACATCATCAGGGCCACCGAGTGACCGCTGCGCTGTGCCACTACGATGCTTTGCGCCATGCGCTCGGCAAGCCGCGTACGGTTGGGTAAGCCGGTCAGGGGGTCTTGGTTGGTCAGGCGTTCCAGCAGATTTTGGTGTGCATGCAACTCAGTCATGTCGCTGAAGATGGCAACGTAATTACTGATTTTCCCAGCGGCGTCTTCCACCCCGATGATGCTCAGCATCTCTGGGTAGATTTCTCCGCTCTTGCGGCGATTCCATATCTCGCCAAACCAGTGCCCGTCGTGGATCACTTTGTGCCACAGGGCGGCGTAGAAATCAGGCTCGTGGCGGCCAGACTTCAATATGCGTGGGTTCTTGCCCAAGACGTCTTGGCGGGTGTAGCCCGTTATGCGCTCGAAAGCACTGTTGACGTCCAGTATGGCGCCTTGGGCGTCCGTGATGGTGATGCCATCGCGGGAGTGGGTAAATACGCTTGCCGCTAGTTGCAAGCCGCTCTCCGTCGCCTTTCTTGCCGTAATGTCTCTCTCAATCGATATCCAGTGGGTGAACCATCCGGCGGCGTCTGCGACAGGAACGATGTCCAGTTCAATCCAAAATTCGTCGCCCGCCTTGGTGTAGTTGATGATCTCCTCACGCACAGGCTGCCACTTGCGCATAGCGGCGCTAATGCGTGCCAACGCGTCTGACTGGGTTTTGGGCCCTTGCAAGATACGTGGCGTCTGGCCGATAACCTCGTCTCGGGTGTAGCCAGTACGGCGCTCAAACGCATCATTCACGTACACCATCCTGGGCCCTGGCGGCGATTGAGGTTCTGCCTCCGTAATGATCACGATATCGTTCATGCGCGCGACACAGGTCTCCAACAGGCGGATCTGTTCTCGCACCCGCCGAGACTCGGTCACGTCACGTGCCACCAAGTAAAAATGCTTCGTATCCCGATAGGCTCGGCCGCTCCACGAAAACCTGCGGTAGGTGCCGTCTTTGCAGACGTAGCGGTTTTCCAGTTCCGGCACCTCGCATCCGGGCTCCATCAGGGCCGTGCTCGCGGCCAGGGTCAAGGCATGGTCGTCAGGGTGAACAAAACTCAGCCATGGCCGAGAGGTCAACTCGTGCTCGGTCCAACCGAGGCAGCGTGTCCACGCAGGGTTGACGCGTTCAAAATAGCCGTCAAAGTTGGCAATTGTCAGCAGGTCCACAGAAGACTGGAAAAACCGATTCCACTCCAGCTGCAATTGCCGCCGCCGTGCAGCCTCGCGGTTCAGAAAACCCAGCAGCACCACAAAAACAAAGGCGATAGCGCCCAGCCCCAACGGCTCGATGGACGATGCATAGCCCAACAGCACCAGCAAGAGAAGACCCCCCACTGCTGCCGCAGTGGGGGCGGGAGATAGTTGCCAGTGCCGTCTTATATTCATAAAGCTGCGCGCAATAGCATCACGTCAGAGCGCCGCCGTTGCGCATAGTCAGAAATCATGCTGTGCAACCGCCCCAAGTCAGCGGTGCGATCCATCAGGTGGTCGATACCAGCGTCACGACATTGGCGGCGCATAGATTCGTCCACACTGTGCGCCAGGGCCAGCACCAAGAGCAATGGCAAGGCTTGCGTTTTGGTGCTGGAGGCTGTGTGCAAGGCCTTGACTGGCCATGGCTCGAGGTCCAATAACACCACGTCAACACCGTGCGCTTGCGCACGAAAAATATCCAAGGGTAAGACGCCCGACAACCGCACCACCTCGTAGCTGATCTCGCTGGGTTCACCCAACAAACTGGCCAATGCAGACCCCGTGTGCGGCGACTGGGTTGCAATCAATACGCGCAATACCCAGGGAGTGGCAAGAGCAGCGTGGGCGTTCATGGGCCCAGTATGGGCCGATGCCTTCGCGCCGGCCATAGGCAGTGTGCTTTGAATTTTGTAGGCGCTTGCCTACGTTTCTAGCAACCGGTGATCGCGCGCGTAGTGGGCCAACTCAATGTCGTTGTGCAACGCCAATTTCTCAAACACGCGGCTACGAAAGGTGCTGATGGTCTTGGCGCTGAGCGAAAGTTCGTCTGCAATCATTTTGATGGTCTGCCCCTGCGCCATCAGTTTGCACACTTGCAGCTCGCGCTCGGAAAGCGTCTCGTGGAGGGCCCGGTCAGACACCGGACGGCCTAAATCTGCGGCGATACGTTGCGCAAGAGCTTTGCTGACAAACCGCTCTCCCGCCAAAAGCTGTTGCACGGCACCCACCAGCTGTTCCGGGGCAGTTTGCTTATTGAGGTAGCCGGCTGCACCCGCCTTGAGCGCCCGGACACCCAATTGGTCTTCGGGCGTGGAACTGAGCACCAGCACCCGCACGGCGGGAAAGTCATGGCGTACTGTAGCCAACACCTCAAAGCCATTGCGACCCGGCATCGTGATGTCCAAAATCAACACATCCCAGGACGCCAAGCGCAGTTGTTCTACTGCTTGCGCGGCATCACCCGCATCACCAAACACCACATTGGGCAACTCGTCGGCCAAAATTTGTTTCAAGCCCTGGCGCAATATGGCGTGGTCGTCGGCCAGCAAAATGCGAATCATGCAGCGCCCTCCAAGGGCACGCGCACGGTGACGGTAGTTCCCCGGCCCGGCTCACCCTGGAGCACCACACTACCGCCAAAAGCCAAAACCCGTTCTCGCATGCCCAACAAACCGATGGACCGCACATCTAATTTTTGCTCTGGCGTGATACCCAGTCCGTCGTCCTTAACGGTCAGGTTCAAGGCATGGGCATCCTGTGTTAGGCGCACTTCGATGGACGTAGCCTTGGCATGGCGTGCCACATTGGTCAAACTTTGTTGCAAGATGCGAAACAAGGCTATGGACCGATCCCGGTCTGGCAGTGCCGTGACATCGCCCTGCGTATCCGGCACAGCCACTTGCCACCTTAAATCAATGCGGCGCGCAAACTCCTCTACCAGCCACTCGACCGCCGCAAAGAGCCCCAGGCTGTCCAAAATGACCGGGCGCAGCTCGGTGGCTATCTTTTGCACCGACGTAATGGCCGTGTCTGCTTGCGCGGTGGCATCCACAATGCGGGCGGCTAATGCGGCCCGCACTGGCTCCGAGATCGGCACGTCGATGGAAGGAGATAAGCGCTTGCCCAACCACACAAGATCGATCTTGAGCCGGGTCAGCTCTTGCGCCAGCACGTCATGAATTTCACGGGCAATCTGGGCGCTTTGTTCTTCACGTATGGTTTGCAGTCGCGCCGCCAGCGCGCGCAGTTGCTCGTGCGACTCACGTAGTTCGATCACCGCACGCTTTTGCGCGGTGATGTCGCGCGCCACCGCAAATATCTGCCGCGTCTCGCTTAGTGCGTGGGCATTCCACGACAGCCAGCGGTAGGTGCCATCGTTGCATAAGTAGCGATTTTCAAATTCACGCACCTCATGCCCTTGGGACAAATCATGACCCGCCCTGACAGTAGTCGCATGGTCATCGGGGTGGACAAAACTGAGCCACGGGCGCGAGGTGAGTTCCTGATCACTCCAGCCCAAGCAGCGGGTCCACGCGGAATTCACCCGCTCCAAATACCCGTCAAAACTGGCGATCGCCAACAAATCCAGTGACAAATTGAACAGATGATCGCGTTCTTGCTCTACGCGCTTACGCTCAGAAATATCGGCGAACACAGAGACAAAGTAGCCCTTTTCTGGGCAAAAGAGATACACCGAACACCAACGATTGATACGTTTGAAATACTGCTCGGATTGACTTTCCTGCCCGGTCAGGGCCACCCGGGCGCGCAGGGCCATGAAGTCGGATGCAATGGTCTCGGAATCGGGATAAATGTCAGAAAAGCGGTGCCCCTCCACTGCGGCGCGGCGCACGCCGGTCAACCGCTCGTATGCTCCGTTGACCTCCAGGTAAATGAAGTCCACCGGCTTATTTTGTGCATCCAGCAAGATCTGGCAATACGCCACAGCGTAGGTCTGCCCTTCAAAAAAATGGTGGTACTTGCAGGTCGTTGGCCCGATGCCGCTTGGGCTTCGCAACACCGTGATCGTTGGCTCCATCCCCGTTTACCTTTCTATTTTTACTCTACCACTGTCAAAATAAATGCTACAAGATAAGTAGCGCCTATTGCAGTATTTACGCGGGCTCAGGCACTGTTTGACTAAATTTTTGAAAAAATCTTAGCTTCCTCGAACAAAGGGTTCAAATCACCCAATGAGGCGATCACGGCATCCAAGTTTCCGCCAAGCCGGTGTGCTACTGCAAGCGGAAGTTCGTCCACATGCACGTTACCGGCAAACCCCAATTTGCACTTCTTGCTGATCTGGTTGGCCGCAAACACGCAGGCGATCATGTCCGAATCCTTCAACTCGGGGCCAAACTGGTTGCTGATGGCTTCTACAAAATGCGCAGGAAAGCGCCATTTCTCCACCAGCATGGCACCGACCAGAGCGTGGTCTATGCCAATGACCTCACGCAAAGCCAGGTGCAGCGACGTCTCGTGCCACTGGCTCATCTCCAGCGCCCGGCGAAACTCGGCTGGCATGAACTGCGCCAGCACCACTTTGCCAAAATCGTGCAGTAAGCCGGCAATAAAGCAATCCATCGGATCCGCCGCCGGTAGACGCAGCGCCAACTGCTTGGCAATGCCGGCAGTGGCTAGCGAGTGCAGCAAGTACTGTTGGCCATCAAACCCAGCGGCGTTACTTTTAGGCAGCATGCCGATGGCAGCAATGCTAAGCGCCAGATTTTTGATGGTGTTGAAGCCGAGATACACCACCGCATGGCCGACGGAGGTAATAGGTTTGGGCAAACTGTAGTAGGCCGAGTTGACTACCCGGAGAATCTTCACTGTAAGCACTGGGTCTCTGTCAATTACCTCGACCAGCGACTTGGGCGTGCTGTTGACATCGCGGGTCAACTCCAAAACACGTTGCACGCTCTTGGGAAATGCGGGCATGCCATCGACGGCTGCCGCCAGGCGCTTGGATAGTTCGGGGCTCATTTCCATCGCCACACTTTGCTATACAACGGGTGCAGCGTCAATCGGGTTCTATCGCAATAGCTGGGCGCAGAACCCCGATCCCTACTCCACCAGCAGGCTGTGCTCCAGCGTCTGCAAGTCGACACGCAGCTCGACACAGCGTCCGTCTTGGGCAGCCCAGCGCAACGACAAGTGTTGGTCATCACTGTCCAACAGAGAAAATGTGCCGTTGAAAGCCGGATGGGTATTGCGCAGTCGGATCAGATCCAGCAGCCGCCGCACCACGGGGCGCTGCAGTTCGGTGCTCACCTCTGTAGTGCTGTAGTAATGGCGGTTGATGTCACGGCCTGTGCCGGTGCGAGCCAACAGGTCAGCGTCGTTGTGTCCGGCCAACAAACCTACGTAGTACACCTGGGGAATACCAGGCAAGAAGAACTGGATGGCACGGGCGCTGAGGTAGGCCGCGTCGTTGCGCGCCAGCGCGTCATAAAACGTGCAGTTGACCTGGTACAGGTCGAGGTTACTGGCAGCAGCGCCAGTGGCCTTGCGGCTCAGGCCGCCGCTATTGGCGTGGATCTGCTCTACCAGTGCGTCCAGCTCGGCCGGGGGTACCAAGCCAGGGTGGCCCGTGCGGTCTGTGGGCTCTGCACCAATGTCAATAATGCCGATGCCGTCGTGCGTGTCCAACACGGTCAGGGCGTTGCGGGGCCGCATGCCAATCCAAGCCTTGAGCGGTGCCGCCGTATGAAACGTAAATGCATGCAACACCAACGGCGGCAGGGCAAAGTCGTAGACCCAGTCCACCCGCTTGGCGATCTCAATTTGGCGCCGGTGGTGGGAATGAATCTCCACCAGCACCTCAATACCCAGGGCCTTAGCCTGTGCTGCAAAGCGATCGATGAAGGCAAAGGTTTCAGGCATCATGAAGCAGCTTTCACCCGCCTTCTTGATGGCGTAGCCTGCGGCATCCAGCCGAATGGCGCGGATGCCGTTGGCGGCAAACTTATTCAGAATACCCGATAGATAACGCTGCCCCGTCGGGTGTTGCACGGCAATATCTACCTGCTTGGCGGTGAAGGTGGTCCATAGCAGTTGGCGTTGACCCTGCACCGTGGCCGCCGTAAACGGCAGGCCCGGCCGGGGCCGGTAGATTGCCAGCAAATCTTGTTGGGTAGCGCCGTGGGGGAACACTGCGTCGTAGGTCAGAAACAGACCCGCCGACGCAGAGTCCGCACCACGCTGCGCCCAATCTTGAAACTCGGGTGATTCACTGGACATGTGGTTGGCGATAACGTCAGCCATCACCTCCACATCCCGTCCCAGCGCCGCTAGGTCATTCCAATCACCCAAGCGGGAATCTATGGCGGTGTGATCGATCGGGTCAAAACCCGCATCGGCACCATCCATAGGAAAAAAGAACGGTAGCAAGTGCACGCCGCCAAACACCCCGGCCAGCGGCCCGGTGAGCAACTGGTGCAGGTGGCGCAGGCCACCGCCGCCCAGGCGGTCAACATACGTAATGAGTTGAACTTGATTTTTCATGGCACAGGAACGTAGACACGATGCGCGCGGCATCAAGGCATTGAGGGAGTTTTTGGTGTTTGCACACGCAGAACGGCGATGGCAGCCACAAATAGCAAGGCGCCCGCAAGACGAATAACGTTATCGGGTTGACCGCCCAAGAACCGGTTGTAGATCAGGGGTAGCGTCACCATTTGAATCAGCATGGGAATGACGATGAACATGTTGAAGATGCCCATGTAGACCCCCGTGCGCTCTGGGGGGATGCAACCCGCTAGCAAGATATAGGGGTTACCCATGATGCTGGCCCACGCCAGGCCGATACCTACCATAGGGATGGCCAGCAACCAAGGGTTGGTGATGGAGGGCAGCGCCACCATGCCCACTGCTGCCAGTGTGAGGCACACGGCGTGTACCACTTTAGGGCCAAAGCGACGGGTAAACGGCACCATCGATAGCGCTGCAATAAAGGCCACAAAGTTGTAGAAACCACCAATCTTGCCGTTGAGCAAGCTGGCATCCCGAAAGCCTGCGCTAGTAGCGTCGGAGGTGCCAAACATCGTCTTGGCCAGCGAGGGCACGATGTAGATCCAGTAGCACATCATTCCGTACCACTGAAAGAGCTTCATCCACCACAGGCTGCGCATGGTGGGTGGCATGTCTTTGATAGCTGACCAGATTTCAGCCAGCGTAGCTTTCGGACCACGCGCCTGCGCTTTCATGCGCACTAGCTCCGCCGGACTGACGGGCAGCTCGGGCACGCGGTACACACTCCACCACACGGTTGTAATCGACAGCACGGCACCCAGGAAAAAGGCCATCTGCGTTACCTGGGGAATATGGTTGTCCCCCACGGCGTCTTTGCTCATACCCATCCATACCATGATGGAGGGCGCAAGGTAAGCCAAGGTCTGCGCCAGCCCCGTAAAGGCGCTTTGCGTCAAAAATCCTTGGGCTTGTTGATCGGGGTTAAGCCTATCGCCCACATAAGCGCGGTACGGCTCCATGGTGACGTTGTTGGCCGCGTCCAGTATCCACAGCAAACCTGCAGCAAACCACAGCGTGGCACTCATGGGCATGGCCAGCAAGCCCAAGCTGCACAGAATGGCCCCGATTAAAAAGTACGGCGTGCGCCGCCCCCAACGGGTCACCGTACGGTCGCTCATGGCACCCACAATGGGCTGTACCAGCAACCCGGTCATGGGCCCGGCGAGCCACAGCAGCGGCAGGGTCGCTTCATCGGCACCCAAAAACTGATAGATGGGACTCATATTGCTTTGCTGCAGGCCAAAGCTGAACTGAATGCCGAAGAAGCCGACATTCATGTTGACGATTTGCCAGAAACTAAGGCGTGGTTTACTGGTGCTCATAGCGCCTCCTGGTGGGCCAAACGCAAACGGTTGCGCCAGGGCTCAAAAAATGAGATGGAATCGGCCATCGGGCCACGCTGTCCGCACATCGCCGCAGCGTAGCGCGCTGCCAAGGGCAGACTTTGCTGCAAATCCAGACCACTGCAAATACCCGCCAACAGCATGGCGCTGAAGGCATCGCCCGCGCCCACGGTATCTGCCAGGGTAGTCACCGCGTGGGCGGGGCCCTGCGCGTCGCAGTGGCCATTGGCGTCAAACGTTGCCCAACCGCTCGCGCCCAATGTCAACACCAGACGCTGGATAGAAAACTGCGCCAGCAAGGCTGCAACAGCGGGCTGCAGGGCGTGCGGGTTGCCCAACACATCCACAGCCATATCCGTCGGACCCAGGGGCAGAAACCAGGCGAACAAGGTGGCCAGTTCGTCGTCATTCACCTTGAGCCAATCGGCCCGCAGTAGAGACTCGGTCACCAGTTCACGGGGTGTAAAAGGGGGACGCAGATTCAGGTCCAGGTAGCGCAGTGCGGTGGTGTGCTCCAACACTGCACGCACTGCGTGGCGAGAATCACTACGCCGCTGGGACAGGGTTCCAAAGTACACAAAACTGGGCGTCTGGGAGGGAATATCCGCCAACGCCTGTGTAGCGTCCAGATAGTCCCAGGCAGCGTTTTCGTGAATGTCAAACCAGTGGTTGCCCTGTGCACTGTGCACCGTGACTGCCCCGGTGGCGTGCGCGTCATCACGCTGAATGCCACTGGTGTCCAGACCGCAGCGCACAGCACTTTGCAATACCAAGTCACCGTCCTCATCCTGTGCGCCGATGCGCGAGATCATGCGCACCGGCAGGCCCAGTGCAGCCAGCGAACGCGCCACGTTAAACGGCGCACCGCCGGCCACTGGCCCGCTGCTTAAGCGGTCCACCAGAGCCTCACCCAGAACGAGGACAGGTGCCATTTAGAACGTGTACTTCAACTTAACGACCGCGCTGCGGCCATTCAGGGCACGCGCCACATAAAGCGGATTATTGGTCAGGTTACCCTGGCCTTCTGCTTCGGTGTAGGCCAGTGTGTCAAACACGTTGTTAATACCCAGCGACACACTGGCTTGCTGCGTCAGGTCGTACTTGGCAAACAGATTGACCACCGAATACGCTGGCAAGATCACCTTGTTGTCATCCTGCGCATACGACTGTGTGGTGCCAATGATGGATGCGCCCACTTCCAGCGCACCGAGGTTGTAGGACGGTGACAGCGAATACACAAGATTCGCCTGACGGCGTGGGGTGTTGCCGTTATTGGCGCCAGAGCTAATGCTGGCGTTGGTCAGGGTGGCTCCGCCGTTAACCCGGAAGTCGCCTACGCGGTAGGCCAGCTCAGCCTCCACGCCCTTGGAGTCATACGCGTTTTTCTTGACGGTTTGGGTGGTCAGCTCAAAGCCTGCGCCTTCATCGGTCTTGGCCACGAATGCGGTCACAAAAGCGCTGAGACCATTGCCGCGGAATTTCACACCGGCTTCGACTTGATCGACCTTGTTCACAGGATACGGGTCCTGTCCGGTAGCCACGCGGGCATCGCCCAGTACGCGGTCTGGAGCCTTCCACGACGAACCAGTACTGGCGCGGGCGAACACCGCCAGGTTGCGGTCGAGTTGGAAGTTAGCGCCTAGAGAGCCGCTGTTACCCGAAGTGCTGTAGTTCACACGGGTGGCGTTTGCGCGGTCCCACACGCCGGTGGTGCCCACATCGGTCATGAAATAGCCGGTGCCGCTTTGGCGATCGGAACGCACGCTAGCGTCCAGAATCAGGGGGCCCTGCTCCCAGGTGACTGCTGCATAGGGGGCGATGGCGGTGATGTCGTAGCTGAAGTTTTGTACGCAGCAGCCCCCCCAGGTTTGGGTGCCGGGTGCAGCGGGCGTGTTGGTCGGGTTACCCGCGTTGTCCAGCAGACGAGCACCCTCCGTTTTCAGTTCGATGTTGTAGCGATTCCAGTACCAGGTCTGGGCAATTTTTTGCTTGCCGGTGAACAGACCCGCAGTGGCAGTGAGCTTGTCTGAGCCGATCACAAAGTCTTTTTGCAGGCGCACGTCATTAAAGATATTGCCCATGTCATCCAACGAGGTGTTGAAGATGTGTGCAGAAAAGACGGGGGAAGCACCGGTGTACTGGTTAGCTCCATTGGCGGGATCAGTGGCTGCACTTCCGGCAGGGAATACGCCAATGAAGCGACCCGAAATATCGCTCTTGCGGAAGCGGTTGGTCACAGCCCAGCCCTCTCCCAAGCGCACTTGGGCCTCCACACCAATAGAGTTGACGCTCACTGCCAAGCCATCCGCAGGGCTGGTGTTCTTGGTGTTGCCGTTGCCGTCAATCACCGTATCTTGTGGAAAATTGGAATTGATAAAGAAGGCTTTGCGCGGGTCTAGGCCTGGGATTTGCTGGATGTCGTTACCCACCGTTTTTACCGGCACGGGGAGGTAGGTTGGAGTCTTGTCGTTGAGCTGCTTGAGGGTGACGCGCAGGTAGCCATTGGCGAACTCTTTGGTTAAAGACGCTTTGATCTGCCCCCCGTTTTCAGCGGTCACATTGGTCGAGCGCACACCCTCGCCTGCGCGGTAGAAGCCGCTCAGGTTGAAGTAGGTAGATTTATCGATCGCACCGCCATAAGTGAAGTCCACACGTTGCTGGCGGTAGTTGGCCCCCATAGACATGCCCACCGCGCCGCCGCCGCCCTTGCCGGTCTTAGATTGGAAATTTACGATCGCACCGGAGGCATTGGTGGCCAGCGTGGACGACGAACCGCCGCGCAGCACATCGATGCCGTCGATGGAATAGTCAGCGCGCAAAAACTCGTCTGCGGTAGCGAACGAGATATCGCCAAACAACATGATGGGCAGGCCATCTTCTTGTAATTGCACGTAGCGGCCCCCGCCATCGGACATCGGTAAGCCGCGCACGCCGAGGTTGGCATTGCCCTCGCCACCCGACGATTCGGCACGCAGACCGGGCACGGCACGCAGCGCCTCTGCGGCGCTGGACACGGGCGCGTTCTCCAGGTCGTCGCTGCTGATGGACGACACCGACACGCTTTGCTGCATCTTGGTACGCGCCGTGGCGGTGCCGGTGATAACCACTTTGTCGAGGTTGAGCAAATCGTTGGCGGACGCGGCCTTGGCATCCGGCGCTGCGGTTTGGGCCTGAACGGCGCCCATTTGCAAGGCTAATAACGCGGCAGCCAGCGCCACAGGACGCAGGGTAAGTGTGGGTTTCATGAGGGGGTATCTCCTAGTTATGGATGGTGATTGGTGGCGTTTGGCCTATTTTTAACGCTTTGCAATCGATTGCATACTGGTATTAACCCTGATTAAATGCACCATGCGACAATTCCAACAAGGCGCACTCACGCGTTAGCCCCCAGCCCCAATTGCCCCCATGGACCACGCCAAACCCGCTCCAGAGCCCCTGTCACCTGCTAGCCGCCGGCGCGTCCAAATGGCGGATATTGCGCGCATGGCGCAGGTTTCTGTCGCGACTGTGTCGCGCGCGCTGGCCGGTAGTGCCTTGATCAACCAAGAGACCCGAACCCGCATCCAGGAGCTGGCCCGCTCGCACAACTACACCGTCAACCTCGGTGCCAAGAATCTGCGTCTTGGGCAGAACCGCACTGTGGGTCTGGTGATACCGTTAGACAGCGCCAGCCGGCAGCACATCAGCGATCCGTTCTTTCTGGCGCTCATGGGTTCCATTGCTGACGCCCTCACCAGCCAGGGCTATGACGTGTTGCTGTCGCGCATCGATGCCGAACATTTAGACCAGGCTGCCGGTCTGGTGGACACCGGACGGGTGCTGGGTGTACTGTTGATTGGCCAGTGGCACCACCACGACCAGCTCAACGCCCTGGCGAAACGCGGCTTGCCCATCGTGGTGTGGGGCGCACAGTTACCCGGCCAGCTATATTGCACCGTAGGCAGTGACAACGTAGAGGGTGGCCGCCTGGCTACAGACCATTTGCTGGACCAAGGCTGCCGACGTATTCTGTTTTTAGGTGACCCAGAATTGCCGGAAGTAGAGCGCCGCTTGCAAGGCTACCGCCAGGCGCTGAGCGCGCGCGCTCTAGCGTTTGACCCGTCGTTGTGTTTGAAGGTACCGTTTGCCAACGATATTGCGCGGCCCGCCATTGAGGCGCGACTGCAATCGGGAACGCCGCTTGATGGCGTGTTTGCCTGCTCGGACCTGCTGGCCATGACGACCACCCACGCCTTGCACGCTGCGGGTCGCAAGGTGCCGCACGATGTGCCCGTCGTGGGCTACGACGACGTGGAATTGGCGCGGCTGGTGCACCCGTCGCTGTCGACGGTGCGTCAAAGCATCGCACTAGCCGGACCCGCCATGGTGGCGGCACTGCAGAACCTGATAGCGGGCGAGACTGCCGAACCGGTGCAGCTCCCCACGGAGCTGGTGGTGCGCGAAACAAGCCGCACGCCTTCTTGACTGCTACATAAAACATAGCTACTTAGGCAATAAAAGCGCGGGCTACAGCACAATTTGGCTGTAAATTTCAGCACTTCAGGTCAATTTCCTGCCCGTGTGTCGAAAATTCGCACTCCCTGGTCACCACACCCGGTTTTTCGGGCGCTGCGGTGCTTGAATACGATACCTACGGCTGCGTCCTAACCGGTACGGCACTTCACCAAAAATCCGTGCGCGGCAGCCGTAAAATCCTGCCTAACTTAATTCAAGGTACTCTTTCATGCGCATCACCGCTTATGGCTACTTGCTACTGCTGTCTGCAGCAATGCTGATGCAGTCCGAAACGGTATGCGCACAAAGTAGGTACACCTGCCCACAGCCCAACGGCAGTTATGTAATTTCGGACCGGCCCTGCGCGACTGCTGGCGCCGGGCTGACGTATTACCCGCCACTGAGCCCGCAGGTTCTGAGCCCCAGCCCGATCGCACGCGCGGGTGATGCGCCCGAGTATTTGCCTTACATGAGCCCGCGTTGCAGCGCGATGAACGATGCCATTCGCACCAGCGCGACACGCGGCCTAAACTACCAGGCCGCAGGCGAATTGCGACGCAACTACCAACGCGAATGTGCAGACGACGAGGCTGAAGCGCGCAACCGCTTTTCCCAAGAGCGCGGTGAGGCACGCAAAGCGCAGTTCGAAGCCAAACAATCGACGACACAAGCGCACCAACAAATTCAAATGGCGCAACAACAATGCGACGAATCCAAGCGCATCATTGCGACCAAGAAAAAGCGAACCGACTTGAATGAAGGCGAGCAAGGCGAACTACAGCGCTTTGAAGCCAACATCCGCGCCCGCTGCCGCTAGCGTGAAATTCAGGCGGCGAATGTGCGCAAACGCACGTTTGATTGCAAAACAACAGTTCAACAAACTTTCAAAAGCTCTGTGAGTTAGTTCACATATCTTTCAAGGCGCGTTGCTTAGACTCATTCCACAACCACGGGAACGAGCATGCAACAGCCTGATAGCGCGCAAAGCCCCCCGCAGCGGGACGCTGCGGCGGACTGGTCATTGGTCCAGAAAATGTTTGGCAGCAAAGACCGTGCGCCAATTCAACAGCGCTCATCCGTGCCACCCGACGATAGCGATCTGGACCAGCGGGTACGCGAATCCGGAGAATGGTGATACGTCGCGCGGGCGGGCAAGCCACATGCGAAGGCTAGCGATAGGGAAATCTGATCGCGCGGCCGTCTTGGCCCATGGCCGGGGTCATGTCTGGGGCTGAAGTTGTCGAATGCGCCCCACAGCCATCCCCGCCGCCGCTGTGCGCGTCTCCACACCCAGCTTGACAAACACCCGCTCGAGGTGTTTTTTCACGGTCATAGGGCTGCTGCCCAAGATGTCGCCAATGTCTTTGTTGGTCTTTCCCTTGACCACCCAGTAAAGGACTTCAGCCTCCTTACCGGTGAGCTTGAAGCTCAGGCGAATGGACTCGATCGTGGCGATGTCCGACACCTCTCGCATCACGATCAGCCAGCCGCCACCGCTATCACCGTCGGCAATCTGCTGATGCAAGCGAAACGACAAGCTATTGGCGCCGCGCTCGAGGTTAAGTTTGTATGGCTCTTGCCCCCTCTCGATGGCGCCCAGGCAGTCGGTCAACCACGTCAGCACCTCAGGCGGCGTGGTAGGGGCCTGGGTAGCGCAATAGCGCTCCAAAAGTTCGCGCGCCAAGGGTGTTTGCCACAGCAAGTGGCCGTCTGACACACGCACGGTCATGGTGGCGTAACCAAAGGCGTCCAGCGCATTGCGCGTCTGACGCCGCTCGCGGGCGCCCTGTAGATGCACACCCATGCGTGCCAAAACCTCTTTGGGCTTGATGGGCTTGGTCACGTAGTCAACGCCGCCCGATTCCAGTGCGGCCACCAGGTATTCGGTCTCGGTCAATCCAGTCATAAAGATGATCGGGATGTGGGAGGTTTTGGGCGAAGATTTCAAACGACGGGCGACTTCAAAACCATCCATACCGGGCATCATGGCGTCCAGCAAGATGACATCAGGCAGAGCCTGATGGGCACGCTCTAAGGCGGTTGCACCCGAGGTTGCTAGCAGCACGGTGTAGCCCGACTCATCCAAGGCATCGTGCAGCACCGACAGGTTGTCGGGCACATCGTCCACGATCAAAACCACATCCGTGTTGGCGCGGTCCAACGTGCGGTCCAGAGCATCAATGGGAGGAGGAGGCATTCAACACTTTCTGTAAATGCAACGCCATGGTCTCGAACTGGTATTGGCGGGCGAGCGCGCGGTGCTGGTTTACAAACTCAACGCACTCAGGATAAGACACCTCCAAGGCATCCAGCCTGTTAACAATGCCACGGTAGAAACCCAAGCGCACCAGTGCGTTTAGCGCCAGTACCTCCGCATGCGGGGGCACCACCACTGCCACAGCTACTGTGGCCACTGCGCCCGGTGTAACAGACTCCAGCCACACCAGCCCTAGCTTGCGCTCCAACCAGTCGAATAATTCGCTGTGGCGCACCGGCTTAACAATGAAATCCTCCGGCGGCAGCCCCAGCCCGTTCTCCAGTCCACGGTCAAACGCATTGGCCGACACGATGGCCACCTGCGGCTGCAGTCCCGGCATGCCGCGAATGCGGCGCAGCGTCTCCCAGCCATCAAACCCCGGCATCGCCAGGTCCAACAACACCACATCCGGCTGCAGTCCACTGGCCATCAGATCCAGGCAGTCATGCCCGTTAGCGGCCATGCGCACCTCAAAGCCCATGGGCTCCAGCACCTGTTTTAGCAGTTCGCGATCAGGCTCTTCGTTATCCACCAGCAGAATTTTTCGTCGCGTACCGGCATAGCCCTTTCGCAGCTTGGCGCTCGCGTCCGCCAAAGACCTTGGACGCCGGTTTGTCGCGGCTGGCAGATGCAACTCAGGTAAAAAAAGCCGTACCTGAAACACCGAGCCCTGGCCCACCACACTGCTGGACGTCAGCTCACCGCCCATCAGGTCGGTCAGCATTTTGGCAATCGTCAGCCCCAGGCCCGAGCCGCCCGAAGTCGTGCCCCCCATGCTGCTAGTCGCGGCCGCATCCCCACGCGTGAATGGCTCAAAAATGAGTTGCAGCTCTTGCGTTGTCATTCCGGGCCCGGTGTCGTGAACTTCAATGTGTGCCATTTCCCGCGCATAACGCAACACCAGGCGCACGCTGCCGTGTGCGGTGAATTTGATGGCATTGCCGAGCAAGTTGATGCAGATCTGGCGTACCCGCTTTTCGTCGGCCCGCACCCACTGTGGCACGCTACCCTGCACCTCGAATTGAAAGGCCAACCCCTTATCCGCCGCCTGCAGTTCAAACATGCTGGCCAACTCTTCCATTCCGCTGGCAAACTGCATGGGCTTCACGTTCAGGGTTAGCTTGCCGCTTTCAATATAGGCCAGGTCCAGCGTGCCTTCAATCAGCGACAGCAAATGCTCGCCCCCGCGCTTGATGACACTCACGGCCTGCTTGCGGTGTGGCGGTATGGCCGCGTCTTCGCCCATAAGTTGCGCATAGCCCAGAATGCTGTTGAGTGGTGTGCGCAGCTCGTGACTGATGGCGCTGATGTAGCGGCTTTTGGCCTGGTTCGCTTGTTCCGCCGCCTTTCGGGCATGCTCGGCCTGTAGCTTGGCCGCCTGTAAGGCTTCGTCGGTCTGGCGGTGCGATTCGATCTCCTGCATCAGCAGATGTGTCTGGCGGTTGGATTCCTCTTGCGCCACTTGGCGGCTCTTGTGCGCCAACACCAGCCACCAGGCCACAATGCCCGACAACAGCAAAAGCGCAGCAAACGCCTTGCTAAAGCCCGACTGCAAGGCGGACCGCAAGAGCTTTTGGTTGTCCGCCATCTCGGCCAGGCCGGCCAGCTCCTGGTGGTAGAAAAGTCCAAACACCGTGGCTAGTAGCGGCACGATGATGAGCATGAGCAAAATGAAATGCCCCAGTCCCGTGTCTAGGTAGGGCCACACCCGCTGCGGCATGAGCCACCTCAAAGTGGCCGACCACTGGGCCGACAGGCTGGCGTTGGGCTTGCACATATCGCCACAACGCGCGTCCAGCGTGCAGCACAGGGAGCAAATGGGGCCTTGGTACGCGGGGCAGTGGGCCATGTCGGGGCCTTCGTATTCGCGTTCGCAAATGACGCAACTTTGCGCGCGTGGTGCGTTGTCGTGCGCAGGAGCCTGGGCGGCAGTGCGTTCTGCTCCGTGTCCCCCGCCCGCTGCGCGGGCTCCTCCTTTACCTGCGCACAACGCACTGCCACCCAGACTCCCGAAGCTCGCTCGCGCGATGTAGTATTTGCCCTTGGTGGCCCAGGCAATCAGTGGCGATGTGACTAAGGCAGTGACCAAGGCCACCACGGCTGAAAAAGCCTTGGCCGTGTCCCCAAAGCACCCCAGATACGCCGCCACCGACAGCGCCGAGGCCAGCGCCATCGCACCCACACCCACGGGGTTAATGTCGTACAAATGTGCGCGTTTGAATTCAATACCTTTGGGCGACAAACCCAGCGGCTTGTTGATCACCAAGTCGGCCACCACGGCCATCATCCAGGCGATGGCGATGTTGGAGTACAGGCCCAGCACCTCGCCCAGGGCCTTGAACACATTCATCTCCATGAGCATGAAGGCGATGACGCAGTTAAACACCACCCACACTACGCGCCCAGGGTGGCTGTGCGTCAGGCGCGAGAAAAAATTGCTCCAGGCCAACGAGCCCGCATAGGCGTTGGTCACATTGATCTTGAGCTGGGACACGACCACGAAGACCGCCGTGGCCGCCACCGCCCAGCCCAGCGTAGGAAACACATAGGTGTACGCTGCCAAGTACATCTGGTTGGGGTCGACCGCGCGAGCGGTCGGCACGCTGTGCTGAATGGCGAGGTACGCCAAAAACGCGCCTCCCAACATCTTGCAAACGCCCATCAACACCCAGCCCGGCCCTCCCACCAGCACCGCCGCCCACCAGCGTTTTCGGTTAACCGCCGTTTGCACAGGCATAAAGCGCAGGTAGTCGGCCTGCTCGCCCATCTGCGTGATCAGGGCAATGCCCACGGTCAGCGCAGCACCAAACAAGTGCAAATTGAATGCACCCCCCAGACCCGTATCACCGGCGTAGTGCGTGATGCCCGCAAACGCCTGCGGGTCACGCACTAAAACAAAGCCAAACGGCACCACCAACATAATGAGCCACAGGGGCTGCGTCCAGACTTGTAGCGTGCTGATGGCAGACACGCCATGTGCCACCAGCGGTATCACCACCACCGCGCAAAAAAGATAGCCCCAGGTGGGCGGGATGTCCAGTGCCAGCTCCAGCGCATACGCCATGACCGCGGCTTCCAGCGCAAAGAAGATGAAGGTAAAGGATGCGTAGATGAGCGACGTGAGCGTAGAGCCGATGTAGCCAAAGCCCGCACCGCGGGTGAGCAAATCCATGTCCACACCGTAGCGCGCGGCATACACGCTGACAGGTAAACCGGCCAGAAAGATCACCAGGCCCGTAGCCAAAATGGCCCAGAAGGCGTTCATAAAGCCGTACTGCACTAATAGGGTGGCGCCCACGGCCTCCAGAATCAAAAAGGAAGCCGAGCCAAAGGCGGTGTTGGCAACGCGCCATTCCGACCACTTGCGAAAGCGCTGCGGTGTGAAGCGCAGCGCATAGTCTTCCATGGTCTCGCTGGCCACCCAATTGTTGTAGTCCCGGCGGATTTTGACCACCCGCTGCGCAGGCGGGTCTGAGATGGGGGACAGCAATGTGGGCGCGGGGACGTCGGTAGGCACCCGCTGAAACTGCAGCTTTCATGCCACAAAGGCACGGGGCTTGCTTAAGATAGACCCATGGAACTCACCCCCCGCGAAAAAGACAAGCTACTGATCTTTACCGCTGGCCTGCTGGCCGAGCGGCGCAAGGCACGTGGCCTCAAGCTCAACTACCCCGAAGCCATTGCACTCATCAGCGCCGCCGTGATGGAAGGCGCTCGCGACGGCAAAACCGTGGCGCAGTTGATGAGCGAAGGCCGCGCCGTGCTGCCGCGCGCGGACGTGATGGACGGCATCGCCGAGATGATTCCCGACATTCAGGTGGAAGCCACCTTTCCCGACGGAACCAAGCTGGTCACTGTGCACCAGCCCATTGTTTGAACACCTGCACTGACGTTGACTATTGATTGGAACCACCATGCGTTATCGACTTCTGAATGCTATTCCTTTGATAGCTGCATACTTAATGTTTACCCGGGCTGGCAATGCATTGGCCCATGATGGTCATGGGTTGACAGGCGCCCATGGGCACACCACAGATGTGTTGGGATTGATCGTTATAGGCGGCTTATCGGCGCTGGCGGTTTGGATATCCCGCAAGGGTAAGTGAGCATCGCATGATCCCTGGCGAAATCATCACCGACGCGGGCGAGCACGCCCTCAACACCGGCCGCCGCACTACTACGCTGGTGGTGCACAACACGGCCGACCGCCCGATCCAGGTAGGCTCGCACTACCACTTTGCCGAGACCAATGGCGCGCTGGGGTTTGATCGCGCTGCGGCGCAGGGTATGCGTCTTAACATTGCGTCGGGTTCCGCTGTGCGCTTTGAACCCGGCCAGCAGCGCACTGTGGAGTTGGTGGATTTGGGTGGTGACCGCATCGTCTATGGCTTTCGTGGTCTTGTGCAAGGAAAACTGTAATGGCCACCATCGGACGCCGCGCCTACGCGGAAATCTTTGGCCCCACGGTCGGTGACCGCGTACGCTTGGCTGACACTGGCCTTTTGATTGAAGTTGAAAAAGACTACACCCTGGCCGCTGGTAGCTACGGCGAGGAGGTGAAGTTTGGCGGCGGCAAGACCATTCGCGATGGCATGGCGCAATCGCAAAAAATGCGGTCTGAGGGCGCTGTCGATTGCGTGATGACCAACGCGCTCATCATCGACCACTGGGGCATTGTCAAGGCCGACATTGGCCTCAAGGGCGGGCGCATTGTGGCCATCGGCAAAGCGGGCAACCCGGACACACAACCCGGCGTGGACATCATCATCGGCCCCGGCACCGAGATCATCAGTTGCGAAGGCAATATCGTTACCGCGGGCGGTATCGACAGCCACATCCACTTCATCTGCCCGCAGCAAATTGAAGAGGCACAGGCCAGCGGCATCACCACCATGCTGGGCGGGGGCACGGGCCCGGCCACGGGCACCTTTGCCACCACCTGTACGCCCGGCCCCTGGAACATTGAGCGCATGCTGCAAGCGGCAGATTCCTTCCCCATGAACTTGGGCTTCTTGGGCAAAGGCAACGCCAGCCTGCCCGCTGCACTGCACGAGCAGATCAACGCCGGGGTTATTGGCCTCAAATTGCACGAAGACTGGGGCACGACGCCCGCCGCCATCAGCAACTGCCTGGACGTGGCCGACGACACCGACACCCAAGTGGCGATCCATTCCGACACATTGAATGAATCCGGCTTTGTGGAGAACACCATTGCAGCGACCAAGGGCCGGGGCCTGTGCGCCTTTCACACCGAGGGCGCAGGCGGCGGCCACGCGCCCGACATCTTGCGCGTGGTGGGGCAAGACAACTTTTTACCCAGCTCCACCAACCCCACCATGCCCTACACAGTGAACACGCTGGACGAGCATGTGGACATGTTGATGGTCTGCCACCACTTGGACGCGGGCATTGCCGAAGACTTGGCCTTTGCCGAGAGCCGCATCCGCAAAGAGACCATTGCGGCCGAAGACATACTGCACGACCTGGGCGCCATCAGCATGATGAGCAGCGACAGCCAGGCCATGGGCCGCGTGGGTGAGGTGATTATTCGCACTTGGCAAACGGCGCACAAGATGAAGGCGCAGCGGGGTTGGCTGGCACCACCTACCGGCAGTGCAGAGCCTGCTGAAGCATTGCAGCGCAACGACAATTTCCGCGTCAAACGCTACATCGCCAAGTACACCATCAACCCCGCCATTGCGCATGGCATCAGCCACGAGGTGGGCAGCATGGAAGTCGGCAAGTGGGCCGATCTGGTGGTGTGGAAGCCCGCCTTTTTTGGTGTGAAACCAGCGCTGATTCTCAAAGGTGGCTTTATCTCTATGGCCGCGATGGGCGACCCGAATGCCTCCATCCCCACGCCCCAGCCCGTACATTACCGGCCTATGTTTGGCGGCTTTGGCGGCGCACTGGCCAAGGGCTCGTTCACCTTTGTGTCGCAGGCGGGTTTGAATGCAGGAATCAAAGAACGCTTTGGCTTGGCCAAGAATGTGGCCGCCGTTAAAAATATCCGCGGCATCCGCAAGCAGCACATGGTGCACAACAGCTATTTGCCCACGATGGAGATTGATGCGCAGACTTACAGCGTGCGCGCCGATGGGCAACTATTGACCTGCGAGCCTGCGGTGATTTTGCCGATGGCGCAACGCTACTTTCTTTTTTAACCTGTCCCGCAAAGTCTTCCCAACACCATGCATATTCGCATTGATGACCTCCGCGGCCCCGAGATCCGCGCCCTGCTGCAAGCGCATTTGGACAGCATGTACGAACACTCGCCACCCGAGAGCGTGCATGCGCTGGATTTAAACGCTTTGCGTCAACCGGCCATCACGTTTTGGACTGCGTGGGAAGGTAGCGAACTCTTGGGCTGTGGCGCCATCAAACAGTTGGACACACAGCACGCCGAGCTCAAGTCCATGCGCACCGCCACCGCGCATCTGCGCAAGGGGGTTGCCCGCGCCCTGCTAGATCACATTCTGGATGCCGCCCGCAAAAAAGGCTTTGTGCGCTTAAGCCTGGAGACTGGCACCGCGGCCGCCTTTGCACCCGCACACCAGCTTTACACCCGCGCCGGGTTTGTGGAATGCGGGCCGTTTGAGGGCTATGCGCTAGACCCGCACAGCGTTTTTATGACGAAGGCGCTTTAGTGCCGCGCCTGCATGTGGTGCAAATCTGGCGCATCAGACAAATACTGAGTTAGCAACCCCCATGGGCTGTAAACATGGGCGGCCGGCAGTAAAAAACTACTTTTTGTTTTGAACTTGCACCACACGATATAAATTGGGTGCCGACGCTGGGGCAGACAGTTTTTGTAAATGGATTCGACCGACTGATTCGGATACGACAACGGTATCCCCCGCTGCCCAACCCAATCTCTCGAGCGTGTCGGGCGGCAAAATAACACCCAATTCATCGCCGACTTCAATCACTGGTAACTTTTTCATACGCGCGCTCCTTGCAATCTGACCGACATACCTCGCTGCTGAATCATCTTTGCACAAAATTGCCATCACATCGCGCGTGATAATTGAAAAAAACGAGAGGCTGACGGAAAAAACGACATGCTCAATTCAAGCAAACTCATCCCCCAAGGCCAAGGCCTGGCCCCAGTGCTACTGAAGCGCGCCTGCACGGTAGAGCTAGACTGGGACGTACGACAAAAAAGCCGCTTTGACGCCACCGACTCTGCAGGCCGCGCGCTGGGCGTGTTTTTGCCACGCGGCACCACGGTGCGTGGTGGCGATGTGCTGGTGGCGGAAGACGGCTCGCTAATCAAGGTGCTGGCCGCGCCGCAAGCGGTGCTCAAGATCACGCATTGCTCCGCCCACGGCTCGCCCTATGACCTGATCCGCGCGGCTTACCACCTGGGTAACCGCCATGTGCCCATTGAGCTCAAGCCCGACCACCTAAAGATCGAGCCTGACCACGTGCTGGCCGACATGCTGCGTGCCATGCACTTGATCGTGACCGCAGTGGATGAGGCCTTTGAGCCCGAGAACGGAGCGTATGCCACGGGCGGACATTTTGGTGGTCACCGGCATGACCACGGTGATGCGCATGAACACGGGCACTCTCAGGATCACGACCATGCACAACCCCATGCGGTACCCGCGCCCGCGGCAACCGTGGTCGCGCCGGCGCGCAAGCTGTCGTCCATACCCATTGCGGCGGCCGCCACGCCCCACGTGCATGGCCCCGGCTGCAAGCACGACCACTAAGCATCGACGGTTCACCGATTGCCATCGATGCTAGACAGCAGCCTGATGCAACTGATGTGGCTGGCCTCACCGGCCTTGCCGATTGGCGGGTTTTCTTATTCTGAATGCCTGGAGTCCGGCGTGGAATCTGGCAGAGTTGCTACAGAAACAGAAGCATCCGCCTGGCTGGTGGACCAATTGCACCTGAGCCTGGCGCGCTCAGACTTGCCCGCCGTGGCGCAAGGCATAGCCGCTTGGCAAGCCGACGACATGCCCCGCATAGCCGCCCTCAACACCTGGGTGCTGCAAACCCGCGAGAGCGCCGAGCTGCGCGCCCAAACCGAGCAGATGGGCAAAAGCCTGCTCGACTGGCTGCGCAACCACACGACCGCCACGCCCGCGCAAATTGCGCAGTTGGCCACACAGCAGCCCACCTACCCCCTGGCCTTTGCGCTTGCGGCCAGCAGTACCGGCGCTTCAGTGCGCGACTGCTTGTTGACCTATGCCTTTGGCTGGGCCGAGAACATGACGCAAGCCGCCATCAAGTCCGTGCCCCTGGGCCAAAGTGCCGGGCAGCGCATCTTGTCAGCCCTCACGGCCGACATCCCCGCCGCCATTGACCACGCCCTGTGCGTGACCGACGACACACGGCAATCCTTCTCGCCCATGCTGGCCATCCTCAGTAGCCAGCACGAAGTGCAATATTCACGACTTTTTAGATCCTAATTGGCTCCTAGCCCGGGTATCCATTGATAAACCTGCTATCAATTTCATAGTAAACACACCATGACCACGCCACTGCACCACATCGCCCACCGCACCAAACACCTGCCCCCGCTGCGCGTGGGCATTGGCGGTCCGGTCGGCTCCGGTAAAACCACGCTCTTGGAAATGCTGTGCAAAGCCATGCGCGCGCAGTACGACCTGGTCGCCATTACCAACGACATCTACACCAAGGAAGACCAGCGTCTGCTCACCGTCAGCGGTGCGTTGCCCGCCGAGCGCATCATGGGCGTGGAGACCGGTGGCTGCCCGCACACCGCCATCCGCGAAGACTGCTCCATCAACCTGGAGGCCATCGACCGCATGCTGGTGGACTTTCCGAATGCCGACATCGTGTTTGTGGAGAGTGGCGGCGACAACCTGGCCGCCACCTTCAGCCCGGAGCTCAGCGACTTGACCATCTACGTAATTGATGTGACGGCAGGTGAAAAAATCCCCCGCAAAGGCGGCCCCGGCATTACCAAGAGCGACCTGTTTGTCATCAACAAAACTGACTTGGCCCCGCATGTGGGGGCCAACCTAGACATCATGCGCAGCGACACGGTGCGTATGCGCACCACCCCCAAGGGCCTCAAGCCCTTCGTGATGACCAATCTGAAGACCCAAACCGGGCTGGCCGACGTGATTGCCTTCATCGAAACCAAAGGCATGCTCAAAGCGGCTGGGTAACACCGTTGGATGAGCCCTTTGAATGTTGCCGCGGTGAAATTGGGCACCTGGCCAGCGGTTAGAATGTGGCCTACTAGGAAGCTTGGCCGAGCGGTTTAAGGCACCGGTCTTGAAAACCGGCGAGGGTTTATCCCCTCCGTGAGTTCGAATCTCACAGCTTCCGCCAATTGATTAACTCTTAAGTTGTTGATATATAAGGTGTTTTTACATTTTAACACCCAGCAACCAATGATGCAAATATCAAAATAGCTATCAAAATTTCGCGACTCAATGCGGAAGTATGGCTTGAGGACCATGGACACTTGTTTGTCTCAACAATGTCCGCCTGATTGCCCAGTCATGCTGATCGGGACTCCATTCGACACTCGATCAAGTTAGCCCGCCGCGATTCAATGCGCGTATTCCACAAAGTTATTTAGCCAAGACCCCTTCAGCACAAGAGGTTACGATATTGGTGTCGATTAGCGGTTTTGCGAAGCACTAACAGCCGTGGTTCCACCAGAACTGGACGGCTGTAACTGTGCCTCTGTGATGATCGTGAGACAGCACATTGGATTCGATTCAAGGTGGCTGTGCTATGCAATGAACTCAGCGGCTGGGCTTGCGCAGATTGAAGGTGTTCAGTACGGAACTGCCCAAAAGCAGTTCAATATTAGCGATGCCATCAACTTCAAATACGCCACTCCAGCGGTAGCTGAGCAACGCACTATCGCCGAAGCCTTGAGCGATGCTGATGCCCTGATCGAATCCCTGGATGAACTCATCGCCAAAAAGCGCGCCATCAAACAGGGTGCGATGCAGGAATTGCTCACGGGCAAACAGCGACTGCCGGGGTTTGATGGAGCCTGGACCATAAGCACCATTGGCGAAATTTCAACCGTTGGGCGCGGCAGGGTCATCAGTCATAAGGAAATTGCGAAATCGAGTAGCCCACTTTATCCGGTCTATTCCTCGCAAACGACAAGCAATGGAGTAATGGGTTATTTGGATACATATCAGTTTGTTGGGGAGTACATAACTTGGACAACAGACGGTGCAAATGCCGGAACAGTTTTTCATCGAACTGGAAAATTCAACTGCACCAACGTTTGTGGAACCATCAAACTAGCGCAAGGCAGTCATGCACTTGTCGCAATGGTTTTAGGTAGGGAAGCGCCTGCACACGTATCGCGCCACTTAGGCAATCCAAAGTTAATGAATGATGTGGTGAAGCGGATTAGCATCCGACTGCCTGTTTCTATTGACGAGCAAACCGCCATCGCCACCATCCTCAGCGACATGGACACCGAACTCGTCGCGCTGCAATCCAGGCTCGCCAAAGCCCGCCAGATCAAGCAAGGCATGATGCAGGAACTGCTGACCGGCAGGATTCGTTTACTATGAATTTCATAGCTTCCTGCGCAGGTTACACGGGGGCTATGGTCCGTTTTAACCCCTAAACGCCCAGGTTTTAGGCTTGTAGTCAACAGGGTATTGCAAAATTAAGTGACTGCATATATGCTGTCACTATGATTTCCCTCGTTATCGACACCAACGTATTCGTAGCGGGTCTGCGCTCCGCTGGGGGGGCGTCACGGGCCGTATTGCGGCGCGCGCTGGAGGGGAAGCTCCAGCCCCTCTTTGGCAATGCGTTGTGGATGGAATACCAGGATTTGCTGGGTCGTCCGGTTTGGGGCGACGCCACCACGCCCGATGAGCGCATTGCCGTGCTGGCGGCTCTGGCTAAACAAGGGCGGTGGGTGACGGTGTATTACGGCTGGCGACCCAATTTACCGGATGAGGCCGATAACCACCTGATAGAACTCGCGCTGGCAGGCGGAGCCGCAGCTATCGTGACGCACAATTTGCGAGACATCAAAGGGGGCGAATTGCGCCTCGGTAACCTGCGGGTGCTGACGCCCGCGCAATGTTTGGAGGAATGGAAATGAGCACACTGACAATTCGTTTGCCCGACGACACCGCAGAGCGGCTGAAGTCTCTGGCGCAGAGCCGAGGCCTCTCAATGAACAAGCTGGTGGAGCAACTCAGCGCCCATGCCCTGTCTGCGTGGGACACCGAAAACCACTTCCGCGCCATGGCCGCCACCGGTGATGTGCGCAAAGCACTGAGCATTCTGGATCGGCTGGATGCTGCTGACCAATGAGCGGTATCGGGAAGCCCGAGCGCGTCACGCAAGATCGTGTCATTGCCTTGTTCAAGAACGAACTGGGCTACAACTATTTAGGCGACTGGACCGACCGCACTGGCAACAGCAACATTGAAGATGGCCTGCTCACGGCGTTTTTGCACGAGAGCGGAAACACCCCCGCGCAGATCAGTCGCACCTTGGATGCGCTGCACCGCGAGGCCGACAACCACAACCGCAACCTTTATGGCAACAACCAGGCCGTCTACAAGCTCTTGCGCTATGGCATAGCGGTGAAGGTCGACGCGGGCGAGGTCACGCAACAGGTGCACCTGATCAACTGGAAGCAACCCCACAAAAACCACTTCGCCATTGCCGAAGAGGTCACCTTGAACGGCAAACTGGAGCGCAGGCCCGACCTGGTGCTGTACGTGAACGGGATTGCCATCGCCACCATGGAGCTGAAGAAAAGCAAGATTGGCATAGGCGAGGGCATCCGGCAAAACCTGTCTAACCAGCAACCGGAGTTCAACGCTTGGTTCTTCAGCACGGTGCAGATTGTGTTTGCGGGTAACGACTCTGAGGGTTTGCAATACGGCAGCATTGGTACGCCCGAGAAATTCTTCCTCAAGTGGAAGGAAGACGAGGCGGATAACACTGGCTACAAGTTGGACAAATACCTGCGCAAGATGTGCGGCAAGGCGCGCCTGATCGAGCTGATGCACGACTTTGTGCTGTTTGACGGCGGCGTCAAGAAGCTGCCCCGCGTGCACCAGTATTTCGGTATTCAGGCGGCGCAGCGCCATGTGGAGCAGCGCAAGGGTGGCATCATCTGGCACACGCAGGGTAGCGGCAAGAGCATTGTCATGGTGCTACTTGCCCGCTGGATTCTGGAGAACAAGCCCAACGCCCGCGTGGTGATCGTCACCGACCGCGACGAGCTGGACAAGCAGATTGAGCGCGTGTTTAGCGAAGCGGGTGCCCCAACGGTCTCATCGTGAGTCAATTTGTCGCTCGACAAGCGCACCTTGATCGAGGAACGACGATGGCGCACTTTACGGCCGGCAGGCAGCCACTTTGCCTTGGCTTTGTTGCCCATTTTGTGGGCTGTTGGCGGCACGCGAACAGGGGCCTTTGTGTCAATGAGTAGATATGCACCATCGGGACCTGTCCAATGGTGAATCCACGGACGGCGGGGGTCTGCAACGATATAGGTCCGTCCGTCTTTAGGTACGGTTTTAAAGTCGTTCGAATGCTGAGCGGTGATGAAGACCATGCACTCGGGGGGTGCGGTCTTTATCGATTGAAAATGGTTTTTCGCCTTGTTTGGTTCTTTCATTTGATACCTTGAGTTGATCCCCGCAAAGGGACGAATAGAAAAATTCCCATGACCCACGTCGGGTCAAGCGAATCCGCTTTTTCGTAACTCAACCATCAAATATCTGCCGCTGCTAGCACCAGGCAGACGGTCAGAAAGACCGGGCTCTGCTGGCAAACGACCAAGTCGTTTGGCTCACCGTTAACCCGCGACCTGTCGCAGGCACAGTAGGGGTAATATTGGGCTGTTGCCCGCTCTTAAACTACGCTGACCTTGCAGTCAGCGCACACCGATAGCAACCGGTGCCCACTTGAAAGTACCTAGATTTTAGTCTGAATCTATTGGCGTGACAAGCGTTGCATGGTGTCGCGAAGACAGCAATTGCTTCGCCCGAATTGCCGTACGAGAATGAAAGGTAATGCAGACGAGCCCCCTAAATGGAGCATTCTGACAAACAATATTTTTCCCAATCCTGCATCAGATTCACTCGTTTTTCAATGAAGTCCGAGCGCAAATATGCTGCGGCCACCTCATCTGGCAGTCGGTGAGCGAGGGCGTGCTCACACACTTCATACGAATAACCCGAACATTCACCAGCCCAGTTTCTGAAGCTTGAGCGCATTCCGTGAACCGTAATGTCAGTCAATTCCATACGTCTCAAAAGCATCGCCATTGCCATCGTCGATAGAGGCGCGTCCTTTTTCCCGCCAACAAAGACGAAGTTCTTCCCGGAAAACGGGCGTACGGTCGTCAGAATTTTTAGCGTTCGCGCCCCCAATGGCACGCGATGCTGTACGCCCGCTTTCATTCTGGATGCCGGAATAGTCCAAACCTTTTTGGTTAGATCAAATTCCTCCCATTTCGCGCCAACGATTTCGCCGGTCCGCGAGGCGCATAGGATCAGAAACTCTAGCGCATATCGGGCCATTCCGCTCTGACTCTGCAGCTTCAACATGAACGCAGGCAATTCTTCATAAGGGAGGGACGGATGATGATTTTTTGGTCGAATCCGAATTCTTGGCAGTAGATACTCAAGGTGACCTTTTAGGCGGGCGGGATTGTCCCCCTTTCGCCAGCCGTGAACAGTGGCCCAGTCGATTACTGTTTCAATCCTTCCCCTAAGGCGAGTGGCTGTTTCGGTCTTCTTCTGCCAGATGGGTGCCAAGATGCGAACTATCTCGTCGGTCTCAATGCTGTTGATCGAGTTTTGGCCGATGACCGGAAAGGCATACTGCGTCAACGTGTTCAGCCATTGATCCCCATGCTTGATATTCTTCCATGAGGGGCGTGAAAGCGTGACATATTCTGTGGCGCAAGTTTCGAACGTCTTTGCTTTGGATACTTGGAGCTTCTTCTCGCGTATGGCTTCTTGCTTTGCCGCTGCCGGATCGACTCCACCGGCACGTGCATTGCGCAATTTTTGAGCCTCCTCCCTGGCAACTTGCAGGGTAGTAGCTGGGTATCCGCCAAGCCCGACCGATTTTGCTTTGCCGTTCTCCAAATACCGGAATAGCCAGCTTGCAGTAGAGCTTTTAGAAATCCCTAGGTACAGGCCTTGTCCGTCACCGAGTAAGGCGTTCTTCTTTTGTGGACTGAAGGCGAGGTCTTCTATTTCGCGGATTTTGGCCTTGATTTTGAGATCCGTAAGCTTGTGGATTGCCATGGGGGTAATTGTGATTCATGATGGTCGGTTGAATGGCTTAACTATCAAGGCAACTATCAAACTGCTGAAATTTTCAAAGGATAGTGCGGAAAATGGCGGATTGGAAATCTGCGTAACCCGTTGATTCCAATGAAGATCAAACACAATGGCGGAGAATGGCGCTTAGTCCTGTTGACGACACCGCTTCCGCCAAAACACTATCAAAAACGGGCCCCAGCGGCCCGTTTTTTTATGTCACCCCCCACAGGCCCCGCCACGGGACGAACCACCGGGGGCTTATGGCGCCAACCGTCGCAGCCGTGCGCCTTTGCCGCTGTCCTCACACGTCAACTCAAACCGGCCACGGATACCCGCGGTAGTCACAAACGGCGTGAGCAATCCGGCAGGAAACTGCACAGAAACACCAGTAGTGGCCTGGGCTACGACCTGGCGCACGGAGCCACGGTAATACTCCAAGTATTGCTGCGAAGTGATGCTGAGCGCAAACTCAAACTGTCTCACACCAACCCCTCCTGCTAGGGCGTACCAATGAAAAAGTAAGCGTTCACAGGCCCGCTGCTTGAGCGGCCCAGCCCCAGGTAGGCGGGGCCAAACGGCGTCTCACCACGCACATAAATCAAGGCCGAGTTCAGCACCCCGGTGCGGTTGGGCTCAGACAGTGGATCGCCCACACGCCCGGCTTCCAGTGCCGCACCAATACGCAAATCGCCCCGCAGGCCCAGCGGGGGTCGGCCAAAAATGCGTTCGGCACGCACATGCAGATAACTCACTTTATCGCCCGAAAGCTGGTCATTGGCAAAGCCGGACAGGTTCAAGAAGCCCCCCAGTTTGAACACCTCTTGCGCAGGCAGTACACCGTAGGTAGACCCGGCGTATGACCCCCGCAGGCCCACCACCCAATCCTGTACCTTGTAGCTGCCATCTAGCGTTGTGGTTAGGCGGTTGTAGTCGCCGCGGGCGGATTCAAACCAAGTGCCACGGGCCGACCAGCCACTGTTGGCAATGAAGAGCTGGTTTTTCTGATCCAGCTCGAGGGTGGCTTGCCAGCCCCGGATGCTCAGTAGGTCGGTCGGCAATATCGGCAGCCCGGTCTCCACTTTGATCTCTTGGCGCTCCTCCCGCCAGCCCACGCTGAACTGTCCGGCCAGGCCTAGATTGACGCCCGCAGCCAGTTCAATGCGGCCCACGTTGTTGCGGTAGTCAACAATGCGCTGGTCGTCTTTAAACAGGGCCGAACTCTCTCGCCGCACCAACGCTGTTGCCTCGGTAAAGTAACGCTGGGCTGGATCAAGAGGTTGGTAAAAACTGGCTGCTACACCGGTGTTAGAGCCCAACTCCCCGGTGAACAACAGTTCACCACCCAAGCTGTTCATCCACGTTTTTTGGTACGCCGCGCGCAGGCTGAACGCAGAACGCCCAGTGAGCGTGGAATTCAGGTTCAACCCCAGACGCAAATAGTCGGGCCCCCACGACTTTTCAACCGGAAAGATTCGCAGCACGTTGCGCTCGCCGTCCCGTGTCAGGCTGTAGTCCACGCGCTCGTAGTAGCCGTCGCCATAGGCACGCAGCAGGTCCCGGTTGAGCTGGCCCACGTTCAGCGTTTCCCCTAGTTTTTGCTCTACATAGCGCGACACAGCGACCGGGTTGACACTGCGCAGGCCCACAATCTCAATGGCGTCCACTGCCTGCAGCGGCAATGAAGCGGGTACCCAGCGCTTGCGCCAAGCTGCGTAGGTAGCGGCATCGACCGACAGACTCTCCAAGGCCGATGTTGCCAGGGCCGCAGCGCGCCCACGGTCAGCGGTTTCGCTGCTACGGTCGAAGTCCGTTGCGGAGATACCCGCTAAATCCGGCTTGATGTAAATGTCCTTGTCCGTCAATTTGGCTACGGACTGGGTGACGTTTTGCTCAGTGAGGATAGATACCATCTGGGTCGAAATACTGAGCAGCCCGGTAATCTCGTCAGCGGCTAACAGGGGCGAGCCCACGTTCACCGCAATCACCACTTCGGCACCGCAACGTTCGCGCACTTCTTGCACTGGCAAGTTATCGACCAAGCCACCGTCCACCAACTTGCGCCCGCGGTACTCCAGTGGCGCCATCAGGCCCGGCACCGACATGCTGGCCCGCATGGCCAACGTCAAACTGCCATCGCGATACACCACCCGTTCTCCGGTACCAATGTCCGTGGCGATGATGGATACCTGCAAGGGGAGCTGCTCCAAGCGTCGATCACCGGTGTCGGCGTGTACCAGTTGATTTAAAAATAGCTTGATTTTTTGGCCCGTCACCACCCCGGGCGGCGTCACAGCGCCGTTGTCGGTGATACCCGTTTCGCTGCCTTGCAAATAGATCTGCGAGAGCCGCTTGTTACGGTAATTCACATCCACGTAGCCGGGGTTGTCCTGAAACAGGTCATTCCAATCGGCCTTGGCCATTTCGCGGCGCATGGTGGCACCGTCCAAACCCGCAGCCCAAGCACCCGCCACCAGAGCACCCATGCTTGTACCGGCCACGCAGTCCACCGGTATACGCAGGCGCTCCAGCTCTTCGAGCACGCCGATGTGGGCCGCACCACGCGCACCGCCACCGCCCAACACCAGGCCCACCTTGGGGCGGGCAGCCCAGGCCTCAGGGGCCAAACAAAGGGCCACAAGTGCCCAGGCGAGCCTGCGGCGAAAGAGGTTGTGCAGCATCGTCAAAAGCCGTAAATATCAGAAAATATAAGGGAAAAAGGCCTGCGGCCCGGACATCCATTAGCGAACGTGCTATGTTTTTTATAGCGTACAGCAGCCAAGGTCTACGCTATTTTTCAATACCCAGCAGTTCCACCTCAAAGCTTAGGTCCGTGTTGGGGGGAATCACATCGCCGCCACCTTTGGCGCCATAGGCAGTCACTGCAGGGCAGCTCAGTGTCGCTTTGCCGCCCACTTTCATCTGCTGCAACGCTTGGGTCCAGCAGCGAATCACACGGTTCAAGGGGAATACGGCGGGTGTACCGTCCTTGTAGGAACTATCAAACTCTATGCCGCTGGGCAAAGTGCCCCGGTAGTGGACCTTGACACGATCAGTCGCCAGCGGTGTAGCCCCAGCGCCCACGGTGGTGTGCACAATTTTGACCCCCGACACCAGCATCTGGGTTTCGGCGGCCTGGGCTACGGACAATGCCAACCCCCACACAACGGCAAACGTAAATGAGATTGAAGTGAAGCGTTTCATACGGGGTTTAGCGAGGGCTGTATAAGGATCTGTATTTCATCACAAGCGGGTGTAGGCCACTTGCGGCCCCACGCCCGCAGGGCTGCTACGCCCCTCAATCACCGTGAAGACCCGCCGACCAAAATAGAACGGAAGCCCCCAGTCAAAGCCCGTGTTGTTGAGATTGCCACCGAGGTTGTTATAGGCAAAGTTAGCGGAAGCCAGCAGGCTATTGGCGTTGCCAATATTGAAGCTGATAGTTTCGGTGCTACCGCTGCGCAGGCCTACGGTGGCGGTCAGATTTTGCGGGGCTTGCGGACAGAAAAAGTCGCTGAGCGAACCCCCGCAATTGGGCAGCGCTGTGTCGGGAAAGTACAAACCGTTGGAGCCACTGTCCAGAAAACTATTGACCAGACTGACGCCTTTGTAGGTGGTGGTGAAGAATCCCCGGCTATCCGTCTGCAACACCAATGCACCATCGAGCTGGTTGTTACTGCGGGTGCCCACACCAAAAATCACCAAACCATCGACTTGCCGCGCACCCGTGTCGCTGATCGCAGGGAGTTGCAGCACAACGCCGTTGTTGTCGGACTCAAAAAAAGCCACTGGGTTTTGCACCTGCTGCGATGCGGGCAAAGTGACTGGGCAGCGGGTGCTGGTGCTGGTGGGCGCGCAGTTGTAATAACGCTGCCCATCGTTAACAAAAACGCCGATACCTAGAATGCCGTTGGCATGCAAGTCCGTCGAGTTACTGGCCAACAGACCGGCCGAGGTGCAGTTGGAGGGCACGGTCGGATAGGCGGGGTCGGTCATCACCTGAATGGGTACGGCTGCGGCTCGCTTGTCCCCTAAATAAACATCGGCCTGCTTGACCGGGCCCCAGACCACAAAACTTAGAAACTGGGCGCACTCTAACGTGACGGAACTGCCAGGAGTCGTCTGGGCTGGTAAGGCCAAGTTGTTGAGGCTGGTGTTAAAAATACGCAAGCCAGTAGAGCCCGTGTCCACCAACACGTTGTCAATCGTGCGGCACACGGAGGTGCCGGGCGTGCATATACGGACCGACACGAACGGGATGTTGACATTGTTGCTGGGCCCAGGCCCCACCACCATAGCCAGCACATTGCTGGCAGTGGCTACAGGTGGCGTCACTGTTATCGGTGTGCCCGCCGTAGGCGATCCACCACCGCCACACGCCGCCAAGCTAGCGGCAACGCATATTGCAAATAGGGTTTTCATGGAAAAGACTTTCATGGAACATCCGCCACACTGACGCCCGCCGGCATGAGCCCGGGTACAAAGGCCCGGCCCACAAAGGCCCGCATCATGCCAGCGGACTCCAGAAACAGCGCGGGCGTATCAATGCGGATGCTACGGCGGCGCTGCTGTAAAGCGTCGCGGTACACCGGGGAATAGGCCCCAAGCAATCCCTCCAGGTCCGGCAGCACCGGCCCATCCCAGGCCACAGCAAACACCGCACCAGCGGGAGACACATACTGCCGCACCGCGACACCATCGGACGTTTTTTGGGTGTAGGTGACAAACCGCGCATTGCGCACCACCGTTACCGGTGCTTGCCACTTCACCGTGTCAGCCTGTACCGACGACTCCGGCCCGCCGAGATGGGCCTGTACCGACACACTGACCAACAAACTTGCAGCCAGCGCACTGGTCCACCAAAGGTATTTCAACATCGTGACTCCTGGGTTCATTGCACACGCGCACTGGGGCGCTCCATCCAACGATCGCGGTAGGCCTGCAAATGGGGCATGCCCTCGTCGCCGGGATTAAATTTCATCAGACCTCGGGCAAATTCCAGTGCGATGAAGGCCGTGATATCCGCAATGCTGAAGCGCGTGCCGCCGACATACGGCTGGTGCGCCAACGCACCGTCTAGCCAGCGCGCTACCGAGCGCACCTTTTCACCCTGCGACCGGCCAAATTCAGGAAACTGCGGCTGCTCCAGAGGCGCCAAACCAGGGTGCGTGTGGCGAATGCAATTAGCAAAACCACCCAGTAGATAAAACTCGATACGCCGGTCGGTCATTTCAATGAAGGCTCGCTCCTCGTAGTCGGCGCCCATCAGATTTGGCTCCGGGTAGCGGCCTTCCAGGTAGGTGCAAATGGCCCGAGTCTCGGTCAGTATGCGGCCATCATCCAGCTCCAGCGCAGGCACCTTGGCCAGCGGACTTTTAGCGCGGAAGGCCTCGGACCGGTGTTCGTTGTTGGCGATGCTGACCGCCACCATTTCAATATCAGTCACGCCCTTTTCTGCCAAAAACACGGTCACACGCCGGGGGTTGGGCGCACGGGGGGATACAAAAAGCTTCATGTCAAACACTTCCTTCTCGGTATACGAATGCAGTCATACACCCACAACGCTTGGGATCAGTAAAACGGACAGAGTGCCCATGGCGGAGGGTGTGCACGAGCCATGCGTGCACCGCCCCAAATCATCGACCTTTGCAGTATCCATGGAAAGCATGGCCACCGTGCAATAGGAATACAAAGGCGCCAGCTATTACTGGGCAAACTGGCGTGCGGAGATCGCGCTAGCGAATACAGTTTTTTACAAAGTTAAGGGCTGTAAGTGTGCCCACACCCGTGCGGCGCACACTGCACACCGCATATGTAGGCGTGGCATGCGCAGCTTGCCGGGCTAAGTCCAGAGATCTAACGGTGGGTCAGCCACCACGGCCCGCAATATATCGGAGCGCGACACAAAACCGACCACCAGACCCGCGTCATCTACCACGGGCAAGCCTGGGAGCCCCGTGTCCAGCAACACGCGCGCGACGCGGCGTATATCGGTGTTAGCAGCAACGCTGGGTGTCGGCGTCCACATCACATCCACCACCGGCTGCAGCAACAATGCCCGCCACACCAGGGCATGGCTTTCGGGTGCCGGCAGGTGCTCTTGGCGCATCAACTCCGCCCGTCCTAGCAGTCCTACCAACACACCGCCCGCATCGACCACCGGCGCTTGTCCGATATGGTGCTCAATCAGAGTATGCCAAGCCTGCTCTACGGTGGCCGTGTCTGCAATGACAACCACGGGTGTCGTCAAGATAGCAGAGACTTCGGTCAGCGGCTGGCGAACGACATCCATGTGGGCAACCTGCGCATACGAATCCAGCGCCTGGCGGTGCGCAACATCCACGGGTAAGTTGGCAGATTGGATCTGCTGGGCTTGCTGTCGGGCTTGTTCCCAGGGGTCTGTACCCACAGCAGCCATGCCCCGTGTGCGTGTGATGCGGGCCACCGGCCCAATCTGCCGCAACTCTTCCAAAGACCCGCGAAAGCTAAGTCCCGCACGGCCATATACAGAGAACATCCCGCCTCCTCCCGGCCCGCAGGCCACATCGTCTTACGCTCCAAGCACTATGTATTGGACAGGAAAATTTCTTGTAAGTCACTCAAGAAATCAAAGCCGCGCACGGTCGGCTTAACCCGTGCAAAGTCGCGCTCAATCAGGCCCTTGCGCTCGGCCTCATCCAGCGCCGCCGCTATGGACGTGATGGCCAAACCGGTACGCTCCGTAAAGTCGCGCAGGCCAAAGCCATGGCGCAAACGCAGCGCGTTGAGCATGTATTCAAACGGCAAGTCACTACGCGCCACCTCGTCACTTTGCGACACCGCACGCCCGGCCAAAGCCTGGTCCATATAGCGGGCCGGGTCCCGAAAGCGCACTTGCCGCACTACGCGGTGGGCAAAGCTGAGCTTGCTGTGCGCCCCCGCGCCTATGCCCAAGTAGTCACCAAACTGCCAGTAGTTGAGGTTGTGCCGGCAGCGGTGGCCCGGTTTGCCGTAGGCCGATATTTCATAGCGGTCCATGCCGGCCGCCATCGTCAGCTCGGTAATGCGGTCCAGCATGGCATAGGCCGTGTCGTCCTCAGGAATTTGCGGCGGGTACTTGGCGAAGTAGGTATTGGGCTCAATAGTGAGGTGGTAAATGGAAATGTGCGGCGGTGCAAAGTCCAGGGCAATCGCCATATCGGCCTCAAGCTCGGCCATAGTTTGCCCGGGCAGCGCGTACATGATGTCGAGGTTAAAGGTATCAAAGGCCTGTGCGGCTTCGGCCACCGCAGCCAGCGCCTGGGCGCTGTCATGCACACGGCCCAGCGCTTTCAGGTGCGCGTCATTAAAACTCTGCACGCCAATTGACAAGCGGGTAACGCCCGCGCCCCGGTAGGCACGAAACCGGTCCTTCTCAAACGTGCCCGGATTCGCCTCCATGGTGATTTCGCAGTCGGCCTCTAATGGCAAGCGGGCGCGTATGTCGCTTAGCAAACGGTCAATCGTGGCCGGGGCAAACAAGCTGGGTGTCCCGCCACCGATGAAGATGCTGTGAATGGGGCGGCCCCAAATCAGCGGCAACGCGGCCTCTAGGTCGGCCACCACAGCGTCCACATAGCGCTGCTCTGGCAACACCCCACCCGCCGCTTGCTCGTGCGAATTGAAGTCGCAATACGGGCACTTCTTCAGGCACCACGGCAGGTGCACATACAAAGACAGCGGCGGCAGCGCGCTGAACTGCAAGGTACCAGGGCGCATATAGTGCGTCACATCGTGCACCACAGCAGCGTCTTGGGTTTCAGTAACTACCGTGATCGGAATCATGCCAACACCCCAGGAGCCTGGGCCACAGGGCGTTCTGCGCAGGTAAAGGAGGAGCCCGCACAGCGGGCGGGGGACACGGAGCAGAGCGCCCTGTGGCCCAGGCTCCTGGCGATCGCGGGGGAATCCCTCATGCCAACCAGCTCTCACGAATCAAAGCCACCATGCGCTGCGCTGATCTACCCCGGTGGCTGTTGGCGTTTTTCACCTCAATCGGCAGTTGCGCAAACGTCTGCCCAAACTCAGGAATCCACATCACCGGATCAAAGCCAAAGCCATTGCTACCAATAGGCGCCCGGGCAATCTCGCCCACCACGCGGCCCACAGCAATCAAAGGCTCAGGGTCATCGGCACTGCGTACCGCCACCAAGGTACTGACCAGTGCCGCACGGCGGTTGTCAATGTGCTGCATCTGCTCCAACAGCGCCAATACATTGTTGTCGTCGCCCTTTGCGTAGCCGAATTGGGTGGCGTAGTAAGCCGTGTCCACGCCGGGCAGACCGCCAAATGCATCCACACACAAGCCCGCGTCATCCGCCAATGCGGGCAGGCCGGTGTGGCTGGCGGCGTTGCGGGCTTTGGCCAAGGCGTTTTCTACAAAGGTGCGGTAGGGCTCGGGTGCCTCAGGCACACCCAAGCTACCCTGCGTGACCAGATTGCAACCCAGCGGCAACAGCATGGCCTGCAGTTCGGCCAATTTGCCCTGATTATTCGATGCCAGAACGATTTTCATAGTCAAATAGGCCTGTGGCCGGCGGATTTATTGATGATACCGCTATTATTTTGATAGCACTTGCTGCTGCAGCGCCATCAGTTCGGTGATGCCTTTTTCTGCCAGGCTGAGCAATTGGTCCATCTCGTGGCGACTAAAAGCCACCCCCTCGGCCGTGCCCTGCACTTCCACAAAATGGCCTGCACCGGTCATCACCACATTCATGTCGGTGTCGCAAGCAGAGTCTTCGGTGTACTCTAAATCCAGCAGCGGCGTGCCCTGCACGATGCCGACGCTGATGGCAGCCACCGCCGCGGTGATGGGGGTCTCGGTGATTTTTCCGGCGGTGAGTAAGCCATTCACGGCATCTTGCGCCGCCACAAACGCGCCGGTGATGGCCGCAGTGCGTGTGCCACCGTCGGCCTGGATCACATCGCAATCGAGTTGGATGGTGCGTTCACCCAATTTCTTCAAATCAAAAATCGCGCGCAACGAGCGGCCAATAAGGCGCTGGATTTCTTGCGTGCGGCCGGTTTGCTTGCCCCGGGCGGCTTCGCGGTCGCTGCGCGTGTGGGTGGCGCGTGGCAGCATGCCGTATTCGGCCGTTACCCAGCCCTCGCCACTGCCACGTTTGTGCGGCGGCACGCGCTCCTCTACCGATGCCGTGCACAGCACCTTCGTGTTCCCAAACTCAATCAGCACCGAACCTTCGGCGTGCATGGTGTAGCTGCGGGTGATACGCACTGGGCGCAGTTGATCTGCGGCACGTGCACCGCTGCGGGCAAATTCAGTCATAAAAACCTCGGGGAGAAATGGATAAGCGCAACGCGCAACAACGCAAGCGCCCTGTCAGGACTTTCCGCGCGCAGCGGATCGGCGAATGGCGGCGTTGATCTCGGCGATCGAGCGCTCAATCGCTTCGTCATCCAAATCATCTACGCCGGAATCGAGCCAGCCCGCCTGTACCGTTGACGCAAACACACCGTCATCAATGGTGTCGGTGCTGATACTGCCGCGGGTGGAGGCAAATGCATCGGGCGTTTCCCACTCCATGGCGATTACGGTCACGTTATCGCTCTTGGGGCCGCCCTTGATTAGCGCACGCTCTACCAAGTCTGGTACGGCCACGCCCACGGCATTTTGGCCCAGGTGGTAGGCAATATCAGCGTCGTCTAGGTTGCCCCACAAACCGTCAGAGCACAGCAGAATGCGGTCGCTCTGCTGCAACGGCACAGGCCCAGTGATGTCGAACACCGGCTTGGACGGCGAGCCCAGGCAGGTGTACAACACATTGCGGTTGAAGTTGGCGGGGATAGCTACGCCAGGCTTGCTGGTGTGGTGTTGCTCCAGATACGAGTGATCCCGGGTACGGGCCAGCAGTTCGCCGTCGCGAACCAAGTACAGCCGCGAATCACCGCAGTGCATCCAGGTGGCCGAGCCGTCCTGCACGATGCAAGCCACCACCGTAGTACGCGGGGTGTCCATCAGGCCTTTTTCGGCTGCATAGCGCAGGATCTGGCGGTGCGCCTGCAATATGGCCATGCTGAAGAAGGCTTTAATATCGTCGATCTCGGGCTGGGCCGCTTTTTGGTACAGCGCAGAGATGACCTGCAATGTCATTTGCGAAGCAACTTCGCCCTCAGGGTGCCCGCCCATACCATCGGCCAGCAAAAATAGGCAAGACCCTTTGGTATAGCAATACCCCATGCGGTCTTCGTTCTTCTCACGACCGCCTTTGCGGCTGATCTGGAAAACAGAAAATTTCATTTGGGCTTCGCTACCGTGCCAGCGGCATTGCCAGGCACTGTTTTCTTCACTTCGGTCACCATGCTGTCAAATTGCATCCGCACTTTTTCAGTCACACTGAGTTTGGTGTATTTGCGCTCGCCCTCACGGCTGAGTTCCTTTTGCAAGGCAAACACCGATTGGGGCCGGGACAGCGGGTCTAATGACATGCACCACTCCACCACTTCGATCAGGTTGTCAGAGTACACACCCCGCAGGCGGGCCAAGGCAATGGCAATGCGGTCTTTTTCGGCGCGCTGCGGGGCTTCGTTGGGCGGGTAGCCCTGCATACAGGCATAAATACAGGCGCCGATGGCGTAAATATCGGTCCAAGGGCCCATGGATGCGTCTCTGCGGTACATCTCGGGTGCAGCAAAGCCGGGCGTGTACATCGGGCGGATAAAGTTGCCTTCTTTACTCAGCACTTCACGAGCTGCGCCAAAGTCAATCAGCACCGATTTGTTGTCGTCGGTAATAAATATGTTGGCGGGCTTAATGTCCAGGTGCAGCATCTTGTGCTGGTGCACGATGCGCAAGCCGCGCAAAATTTCGTCAAACAAAGACCGAATGGTGGACTCACGGAACACCTTGCTTTGCTTCAGGTCACGCGCGGTCACAATGAAATCCTGCAGGGGCGCGCCCTCCAGGTAGTTCATGACCATGTACACAGTTTCGTTCTCGCGGAAGAAATTGAGCACGCTCACCACCGAAGGGTGGGAGATCTGCGCCAGCGAACGCCCTTCTTCAAAAAAGCTTTTTAAGCCCAGGCGGTAGAGCGAAAGTTTGTCGGTCTGCACCTGGGGCAACAGCTCGCCAGGGCCGCGCGTAGCAAGTGAAGATGGTAGATATTCCTTGACAGCGACTTGTTGACCGTCCGGGTCCAAGGCCAAGTACACCAAGCCAAACCCGCCCGCAGCCACCTTGCGAATGACGCGATAGCCGCCAATAACGGTATCGGGTGGTAAGGGTGAGGGCTTGACCTTCGACATAAATTAGGAAATCAGGTGTGATCAGGTGTGGCTGAACCGGTTATTCTTCGGGCAACTCCCATCTTTTGAGAACCCTCAATGCCAGTTTACAGCATGACCGGCTATGCCAGCGCACAGCACAGCACCGCATCCAGCGCCCCAGAAACAGACGCAAAAGCGCCCTCCGGTCGCTTGGGGTTCGAGATTCGCTCCGTTAACAGCCGTTTCCTGGATCTGACATTCAAGCTGCCCGAGGAATTGCGCCAGTTCGAACCTGCCATGCGGGATTTGCTCATTGCACACCTCAAACGCGGCAAAGTTGAAGTGCGGGCTTCGGTTGAATCATTGGCCCCGACTTCAGTGCCCGACCCCAGCCCCAAGCTGCTGCAGCGCCTCAATGCGGTGCAGGACTCTGTGAAATCCTGGCTTCCCCAGGCCGCGTCGTTGAGCGTGGCCGAAGTGATACGCCTCTGTGCAGCCGAGCAAACCACGCCCCATGACTGGGGCGCAGCCATCATGCCGGTGGCCGAAAAGTCATTGAAAGACCTCTTAAAGGCTCGCCAGCGGGAGGGCGGACGCCTGGCCGCCATGTTGCAAGAGCGCATAGAACAACTGCGCGCACTGGCCTTGCAAGCGGGTCCCATGGTGCCAAAGCTGGTCGAGCAACAGCGCCAACGCTTTCTGGACCGCTGGAAAGAAGCCATGGCACTAACCGATGGAGCCACCCTACCCGAGGCCGCCCGCGACCGCGCGCTGACAGAAGCGACCGCCTTTGCCATCCGTATCGATGTGGCCGAAGAAATCACCCGGCTGAACTCCCACTTGGACGAGCTGGAACGCTTGATAAAAAAAGGAGGTGAAATCGGTAAACGCTTGGACTTCCTTATCCAGGAGTTGCACCGCGAAGCCAACACCCTGGGTGCTAAAGCTACCGCCTTGGAACTCACCCATATTTCTGTCGATATGAAGGTCTTGATCGAGCAAATGCGCGAGCAGGTACAGAACATAGAATAGCGTGCTCTAACGCTTGATCCCAAAGCCTATGGACTACCCCGGAAATCTGTTTGTTGTCGCCGCGCCGAGCGGGGCTGGCAAATCTAGCCTGGTGAAGGCGTTGATGGAGTTGGACGCGCACGTTCAACCTTCCGTGTCGCATACCACCCGTCCGCCCCGCGGTCAGGAAAAGCACGGCCGCGAGTACTTTTTTGTATCTCCGCAAGAATTTGACGCGATGGTGGCGGCCGAAGCATTTGTGGAATGGGCCCACGTACACAGCCAGCGCTACGGGACTTCCAAAAAAGCGATCGAAGACCGCATGTCTCAAGGCACCGACGTCATTCTGGAAATTGACTTCCAAGGGGCAGTACAAATCAAGAACATATTCGCAAATGCTATTTGCATCTTCATTCTCCCGCCGAGCTGGGACGAGTTGCGCTCACGGCTGGAACGCCGCGGAGAAGACTCGCCCGAGGTCATTGAATTGCGCCTGAAGAATGCCGCCGTTGAGATGGCACAGGTCGAAAAATTCGACTTCGTTATAATCAACGAGTTATTTGACCGGGCGCTTTTCGACTTGAAAGCGATCGTGCACTCGCAGCGGCTGAAATATGCAGCCCAACGCCGCGCCAGGGCCGACACGTTCAAAGCACTTCATATTCCTGCGTAAGCATTTCCCGCTATTTTCTGGAGAATCCCATGGCCCGTATTACCGTCGAAGATTGCCTCGTGCAGATCCCCAACCGTTTCCAGTTGGTATTGGCGGCAACCTACCGCGCGCGCATGCTCAACCAAGGCCACACCGCCAAGATTGAAAGCAAGAACAAAGCGGGTGTAACCGCTTTGCGCGAGATTGCTGCAGGCAAAGTGGGTATCGAGATGTTGAAGAAAGTGCCCCTGTAAGCCGCACTGGCACAAAATGGCACCGCTTGCGGTGCTTTTTTTTGCCCTCTAATTTCCTAAGCCGAAAGGCGCAGGCTACAGTTGGGCCATGGGCACACCACACAATCTCTCGCCACAGAGCAACGCCGCCCCGGGCTCTGGAAAGAGTGCGCCTGCTGCCCACCACCCTGCAGCGGTCAATGCTGCTGCTGCCAGTTTCGCCGCGCTGACCGCCAAACTCGACTATCTTTCGCCCACCGACTTCGAGCAAGTGCGTCTGGCCTACCGCTACGCCGACGAGGCACATTTGGGGCAGTTGCGCAACAACGGCGAGCCGTACATTACGCACCCGATTGCAGTTGCAGCCCAATGTGCCGAGTGGAAGCTGGACGCGCAGGCGCTGATGGCAGCTTTACTGCATGATGCCTTGGAGGATTGCGGCATCACCAAAATCGAACTGATTGAGAAATTTGGCTCACCGGTCGCTGAGCTGGTGGACGGACTGACCAAACTGGACAAGTTGCAGTTTCACACCCGTGAAGAAAACCAGGCCGAGTCGTTTCGTAAGATGCTGCTCGCGATGGCACGCGACGTACGTGTCATTTTGATCAAGCTCGCCGACCGCTCTCACAATATGCGAACGTTGTCGGACATGCCGCGCAGCAAGTGGGGGCGCATCGCATCCGAGACGATCGAGATTTACGCGCCGATTGCGCACCGGCTGGGGCTGAACCAAACTTACCGCGAACTGCAAGATCTGTCGTTCCGCCATCTGCGTCCCTGGCGCTATGCCATTTTGTCTAAGGCCGTGGCCAAGGCCCGCAGCCGCCGCCGGGATTTGATACAAAAAGTACAAAAGGAAGTGGAGGCGACCTTTGCGGCTGCGAATATGCCCGTTCGTATTGCGGGGCGGGAAAAGACGCTCTACTCCATTTACAAAAAGATGGATGTCAAACACCTCAGTTTCGCGCAGGTTACCGACATTTACGGATTCAGAGTGCTAGTGCCCAGCGTTACCGATTGCTACACAGCCCTCGGTTTGTTGCACCAGTTGTATAAGCCGCTGCCGGGTAAGTTCAAAGACCACATTGCCATCGCGAAGCTCAACGGCTACCAATCACTACACACCACCCTGGTGGGGCCAGCCAGTGTGAATGTGGAGTTCCAAATGCGAACCGAGGCCATGCATATCGTCGCCGAATCCGGGGTTGCCGCGCATTGGCTCTACAAAGTCAACAAAATTCAGGATGCAGCGCCCGACCGACTGGGCACACAATGGCTGCAGTCCCTGCTGGATATTCAGCACGAAACCCGCGATGCTGCCGAGTTTTGGGACCATGTCAAAGTCGATCTATTTCCCGACGCGGTCTATGTGTTTACCCCCAAGAGCCAGATCATGGCGCTGCCACGCGGGGCTACGGTGGTGGACTTCGCTTATGCAATCCACAGCAATGTTGGGGACCGGACCATGGGGGCGCGCATCAACGGTGAGGCCGTGCCGCTGCGCACCGAGTTGCGCAATGGCGATGTAGTCGAAGTTGTCACCGCCCCAGTGTCCGCACCCAACCCGGCTTGGTTGAGTTTTGTACGCACCGCACGGGCGCGATCCAAAATCCGGCACCACCTTAAGACACTGGCACAAACCGAGTCCGAGGCGCTCGGCGAACGGATGTTGGCGCAAGCGCTACGCTCTGAAGGCATTGACAAGTTGCCAGACGATGACGCTATTTACTCCCCACTTTGGGACAAGTTGCTACGTTTTACCGGCAACAAAAACCGCCAAGAACTCCTGACCGACATTGGATTAGGTAAGCGCATTGCGCATATTGTCGCCAAAAGGGTAGTGCAACTGTTGGCAGAAACCGGCGAACGACCAGACGCCCTGCTGCTGACGCGCGAACGGTTCACCCCCCAAGACGGTAGCAGCCAGGGCTCTATCACCATTGACGGGAGCGAAAACGCGTCAGTGTTGTTCGCCCAATGTTGTCGCCCCATTCCAGGCGACAACATTGTTGGCTACCTTGGGCGTGGCGAGGGGCTGGCCGTGCACACTCAGGGCTGTCCGGTGGCCACCAAATTGATGAACAAAGACAGTGAGCGCTTTATTGGCGTGGAGTGGTCGGATGAGCCCGTGCGGGCCTTTGAGACCGCTATCCTGGTCACCGTGAATAACGGAAAGGGTGTTCTGGCTAAGGTGGCTGCGGCGCTAGCGTCTGCGGAAGCCGACATTATTCATATCGACATGGGCCAAGAAGCCGCCCAAAGTGATGCCTATTTGCGCTTTTTGGTGGCAGTGCGCGATACACAACATCTGGAGACTGCGCTGCGCAACCTGCGACGCACGGCCGCAGTGCTCAGCGCAGAACGCAATAGTGGAGCCCTCTAGACGTCGTCGCTTTATGTTGCGCCAGGTGTCGGGTATTGCACTGTGAGCACCTCAATCTCACCAACACGGTCCGGCATGACCAACTTAAGAGCATCACCCTGGCGGGCCTTGAGCAAGGTGCGGGCAATAGGGGAGATCCAACTCACCTCACCCACTGCACTATTGGACTCGTCAATGCCTTTGATGGTGATGGTGCGTTCAATATCTAAATCATCCACGTAAGTGACCGTGGCGCCAAAGAAGATCTGATCGCTCCCAAAGTGCAACGCGGGGTCGGTAATAACTGCAATTTCTAGGCGCTTGGTCAGAAAGCGTATGCGACGGTCAATTTCGCGCAGACGCTTTTTACCGTACAAATAATCACCATTTTCCGAGCGATCACCATTGCTGGCGGCCCAGTGCACTACCTCCACAATTTTGGGGCGCTCGTTGTCAATCAGATCGAACAGTTCATCTCGCAGAACAGCGTAACCGCGGGGGGTGATGTAGTTCTTGCCGCCAGAGGGCAGCGCTGGCAGTTGCAGATCATCGTCGTCTGCATCATCTGACTCTTTGGTAAAAGCCTTACTCATTCAAGAACTCGACAACAGGGGCGGCGCATGCACAAAAGGTGGAGGTTGGGCTGGCAGACATTCCGCCCGCCCTAATGTGTATTGTGCCCTCACTTGGCAGGTGCCAGTGCTGCAAGCCCGGTTCACAGCGCCGCTGCATTCAACCTTTGTGCGACTGCAAAAATCCCATGGGACGATGGCGGCGGTTGTCAAGCTAGTTGTCGCATGAGGTTGTTGAATCAGGCTGCTTTTTTGAGAGTTTCAGGCTCCTTGGTTTGAGGCATGTCGGGATTGAGGTCGACCTGATCTACATGA
>JBKJOV010000018.1:0-68486 GCA_046595515.1 Rhodoferax sp.
GCCGGGGTAGCTGGTGTCGTAATAGCGAAGCACGTTGTCGACCACCCCGTAGCCGCGGGCGTCTAGCCAGGCAAAGCCACTCTGGCTGGCGGGTGCGCCAAACTGCGCCGTCAGCCAAGCCTTAAAGCCCTGGGACCGAACCGCATTGATTTCAGCGTTGGAGGCTGAGAATTGCGCTTGGAGCAGAAAGCGGGCGGCTTCGTTGGCGGCAATCGACGTTGCGGCAGACACGACCGCAGTGGGAAAGGCACTAACCACCGAGGAGTTCGGGCTAGCCCCCAATGAATTAACGGCCACAACCGTATAAAAGTAGTTGCTGCCATTGGTCAGCCCGCCGTCGGCATAGTTGGTTGAGCTTTGTATGGCCAGTAACGTGAACGGACCAGAGCTGCTGGCAGACCGCTTCACTTGGTAAAACGAAGCGCCCACGCTGGCAGTCCAAAATACGTTCACTTGTCCGCTTCCGGGCGCCGCAGCGAGCCCTGTGGGTGCGGCGGGCACCGACGTATTTTTGGTTGCGGCACTGTTAGCAACCGGGTCGGGCAGTGGCGGGGCGGTGGCCACGTAAGCCGCCCCCGTGGCGGCCGTCTGATCGCCTCCGCCACATGCGGTCAACGCTAGCGCAACCCCAGATACGCCCCAGGCTGGAAAATTAAGCGCCGCCCCTAGCTGGATCCGGACTGTTTCATTGAGCCTTAAATCGGGCTTACACCCCGGTGCTTCTGGCAACTCAATTTCATCAATCCAACGGCTAATGTTGTCCACCGTAACCATAAATTCTCCTGCAATGTCTGTATGAAATTGCAGCTTACGAGAATTTATTCACTTAGCGTGATTAATTACCCTGATAAAGCGGTATTGAAGTGTTACGTGGTGTATCGCACAGAAGCGAGCAATTAAAGGGTATTTGGCGGCGTTTGGTGCGAAACCGCACATTGCAAGCGTTCATCACCCACGCCGCGAAACAGCTTGCGGGCGAGCCATGCTTTGAGGCTGGCAGCGCCAACAACCAAAGGCGTCATATTCAGCACAATTTAGAGTGCAACAGGACTGCAGCCCGGGTGTTGATTACCCGTGCAACTGTTTATATCTACAAATATGATCGGGTCGACTACCAATTGCATCCGTCTGATGCCGCATGTGAGACGCGACATTTCGGGGCCATCGGCACTGCGGGGGTGTGTGAAGGTCCCTACAGCCGCCAAACCTTGATGCCTGCTTGCTCGAGACTGGATGCATCAAACGCCGCTTTCACGTCGATGAAGCAACCGCCTTTCACAAGTTTTTTGCTAAAGTCTTCGGGTGAAAGCGTTGCAAACTCCCTGTGGGATACCGCCGCCACGATGGCATCAGCGCGGGGCAACTCGTCCCAGCTGAAGATGCGCACGCCATACTCATGCATCGCCTCTTCCGCATCGGCGTACGGATCGTGCACAAACACTTCCACGCCGTAGCTTTTCAGCTCGTTAATCACGTCGCCCACCTTAGAGTTCCGCAGATCGGCACAGTTTTCTTTAAACGTCAGGCCCAGCACGTTGACCCTTGCGCCCTTCACGTAGCTGCCACCGGCAATCATTTGCTTAATGGTCTTCTCGGCAATGAACTTGCCCATGCCGTCATTGATACGCCGCCCAGCCAAAATAACCTGCGGGTTGTAACCCAGCATCTCGGCCTTGTGCGTCAGGTAATAAGGGTCTACCCCAATGCAGTGTCCACCCACCAAGCCGGGACTGAACTTTAAAAAGTTCCACTTGGTACCTGCAGCCTTCAGCACCTCTGAAGTGTCAATGCCAATCTTGTCAAAGATGATGGCTAACTCATTCATCAGTGCAATGTTCAAGTCGCGCTGCGTGTTTTCAATCACCTTGCAGGCCTCTGCTGCCTTAATACTGGTGCAGCGGTAAACACCGGGCTTAACGATGCTCTCGTACATCGCGGCCACCTTCTCCAGCGTTTCAGGTGTGTCACCAGAGACCACCTTGACGATGGTGGTGAGCGTGCGCTCCCGGTCACCGGGGTTAATTCGCTCTGGCGAATAGCCAACAAAGAAGTCTTGCTGCCACTTCAGGCCCGACTCACGCTCCAGCACCGGTATGCACACCTCTTCGGTAGCGCCGGGGTACACCGTCGATTCGTAAACCACGATGGCACCCTTCTTGAGATTTTGCCCCGCCGTCTTGCTTGCACCAATGAGTGGTGAGAAGTCTGGAATATGCGCGCCATCCACCGGCGTGGGTACGGCAATGATGATCACGTCAGCCTCTTTCAAGATAGCCGGGTCCGACGAATACTCGGCATGCAATGCGGCCTGCATGTCTTCGTCTGACAATTCGCGTGATGGATCCGTGCCGCGCTGACACGCTGCAACCTTCGCTGCTGCAATATCAAAGCCAATGGTGCGGCCCAATTTGCCAAACTCAATAACCAAAGGCAGGCCTACATAGCCCAAACCTAAAACTGCAATTGTTGTCATGCTATTCACCTTACAAGTTCAAACTAAATTTAAGAATTGGACTGTTGCTCATCGTTTTACAACGAGTTGCGACAACGCACTTAAAACGAAAATAGTGTTGGTCACTAAGTAGCGCTTCCACAAACGACGCGGCTCTGATGCCAACCTGTGTAGCCATTCCAGACCGTTCTCGCGCATCCAGGTTGGCGCGCGTGACACCGTGCCAGCATGAAAGTCAAACGCCGCCCCTACCCCCAACATCACTGCATTGACCCGACCCCGGTGCGCAAGCATCCAGTGCTCCTGCTTTGGGCAGCCTAGGCCGACAAATACAAGCCCAGCGCCACTGGTGTTGATGCGCTCCATCGCCTCTGCGTCTTCCTTCGATGTCATAGGCCTAAAAGGGGGCGCCTCATATCCTGTAACCATTAGCCTTGGAAAAGCAGTACTAATACGCGAGGCTAGTTGCGCCAGTGTGTCTTGAGTACTACCAAAAAAATACACCGGTAACTCCTCAGCTTCGCAGCGCCCTAAAAGTGCCCAAGTCAAGTCGGGACCACTTACACGCGCCTGCCCCACAGTACCCAGCTTGCGCAGCATCCAGGCCACTGGTGCACCATCGGGTGTTGCCATATCTGCGGCATTTACCACTTCACCAAATTCTTGCTCACGTGATGCAGTTACGACAACATGCACATTTGCCAGCACCACATATCGGCTTTGGTGTGCGTGCCCCCATGCCATCACGCGATCTTGCGCAGCGATAAAATCAATGGTGTCGATTGGCACGCCAAGTACCGCTTTTGTCTGCCTGCGATCTATGGGCCTAGCGGTTTCGCTCATCGTGGTGATGCAAGGCATTTTTCAATTCCATCAGTAAAACTATCGACCATGTTCTGCAGGGTGTAGCGCTTGGCGCCTTTAACTGCCCCGGCACATAGCCGTTCGTATTCCTGTTTGTCGTCCATAAGTCGAATAATCCGGTCAGCGTAATTTTGGGCGTTGCCGGTTGTAGCGATACCGTTAACCCCGTCTTCCAAATAAGCAAACTCAGGGCCGTGACGGGCGTCTACAGTTGTCGCCATCGGGATGCCGGCACAAAAAGCATCTAGTACGTGTAAGCCCACCGCACCAGGGTTGAAAACCACTTCAGCCAACTTGAAGTAAGCTGCTTTTTCAGCCCCTTTGCGCACTCCTACCATCGTCAGCCAAGGCCGCGAATTCGCGAACTCACGCATCTGCCCCGCACTGGGCCCATCCCCTATAACTACCAGCCTGAAGTTCGGCATCGCGGCATGTATCTGATCAGCTGCCGCCACCATGAATTCAAGCTTCTTGTCGCCGTACAGCGAACCACAGAACAAGCCGATTTTCGAGTTCGGTCCAGCGCAAATTTCTTTACGCAAATCAGTGAGCGTTTCTTCGGTAACGGAAGCCAGATCTTGGATAAAGCCTTGGTTGTCAATAGCGTTGTCCAAGCAAGTAATTTGATCTTGCGCATATCCAGCCACCTTCAAAATATCCACCGTAGTTTGCGTGTAAGCAAACCACCAGTCCACTCGGCGCAGTAAGAGATTCTTCCACTGCTCCCGTAAGCCACTAGGCGCATCGCTTTGGAAATTTTTGCCATGTCCCCAATAGGCCACCTTACGGTGGGACCAAAGTCGGCTTAGCAGCAGCGGGTAGTTAGACAAGATGCGGCTCTCTTGCATCAAAACTACTAGGTCAGCGTCATTCAGTTCCGCGGGGTAGGGTTGCCAAACAATATCGCGTTCACTTATTTCCATAAAGCGGTTGAAGACCCGGTAAGCCCATGCCAGCGAGCCCTCGTCATTTTTGACCTGCTCGCGACGAGAGGCTTGGCCGTGTACGAGTTCCAATTCAATGCCCCTATTCGAGCAGGCTTCACGGAGTTGCTCGAAGAGCTTTGTGCGGTAGTGCAGCAAGCGGTGCTGAAGGATGACAACTTTTTTCATTTGTTATTGATGGTTGGGTGCGATGCGGGCTCGATCAAGCAATGGTCGTAGCCTCGTTCTGAAAATTCAAATCGCCCTTCCAGCACGGCTCGCTCATGCTCTCGAATATCTGCAGGTTCGGAAAATCGCTGACCAATCACCTTTGCAGGCACCCCCGCAGCGATCGAATAGGGTTGAATGTCAGTCGCAACGACGCTGCCAGCGGCGACTACCGACCCGCGTCCAATGGTGACGCCCGTCAAAACAGTGACACCATAGCCAAGCCAAACATCGCTTTCTATGGTTGCCTTTTCATCGACATACCGACTCTGGAACCGTTTACTACCTATCCATGGCGCGTAGCGCATCGGGTATCCGACGGCGCTGAAATCATGGTCGTGACGACCGACGATGGCGACTCGGTTCGCAATCAAGCAATAGTCGCCAATTTCGCAGTTGGCTTCTATATTGACGTTTTTGCCGATGTAAACGTGGGAGCCAATGGCAAGCCTATTTAAGGCCCACAGGCGCGTTCCTTTGCCAATGTGAAGATCGGTACCGACAGTTAGATAGCGCTGTTTACCTGCGACCATCAAGAGCGTTTGAAGCCTGCGCAACAAAGCAAGGATTGCATTCATCGAGCATTGTCCTTGGCAGCCTGCGCCAGTGCGAGCGCGCCAAGCGCCCGGCTCGCCCAAGTCATCTTGGAAGCTCTATTCATTGCCGACAAAACCTGCGCGTGTCTGAAGGGCTCATCTGTCGCCAAGCGCGTTAGCGCGATGGCGATATCACTTGCGATGCTGGCTTCACTTTCGCCACTTGTGGCCACAATAGTTGCACAGCTTGTGTCGACAAGTGTTGCGGGCCCCCCGATATCAAGGCAAATTACGGGTAGGCCAAAGGACAACGCTTCTAGCACAACGTTGCCACTTGAGTCATGCAAACTGGGAAACAAAAAGCAATGCATATGCCTATAGAGTTCAAACAGCTCATGTTGGGGAATATGGCCAATCCAACGAACATTCTCGGAAATGCCGAGCCCAAGGGTTAAAGCCTTCAACCACTCAAGCAGGGGGCCGCTACCGACAATCGTTAAGCGCACTCGCTGTCCGCTTTTTATAGCGAGTGCAACGCCACGAATCGCAAGATGTACTCCTTTAAAGCCCAACAGACGGCCGGCAAATAAGACTTCCAAGGGCTGGGTACCGTCCCTCTGATTTGGCGCTGTCTCGGAGGGTCCGGCATCAATGCCAATTTCTGAAAACACCTGGGCTGTTGCCTGAAATTGAGTTGGCAGTGCTAGTTTTGTATCCAGGGTCTTGGTCAATATCAGCGAGGCGCGACTCAATGCAATTTGCAAAAATGGATTGAAGCGGGCAGTTGCATTAAGTCCAGTGCGCAGCGCCTCCTTAATCTTTTCCTTCAGAGGCAGTGACTGCTTCAATGCCCAAGGTGCATCTTCGCCGCCTCCGACTGGGCCGAATATAAACTGCGGCCCAACGAACCCCAAGAAAGACGGATGCCGAAAAACGCCATATGTCAGGTGAATGATCAGGTCAAACTGGTGCGTTTTGTGAAGTGCTTTGGCATAGGAAAGCAGTGAATATTGCCAAGCTGAATAAAGCAGTTGCGCCGTGATGGAGTTCAAGGGAGCCCACTTCAACCAGTTCGGCCGGTAGCACACTACCGTCATGTTTGAGACTGGGTGTGCGGATAGCTCCCTTTCAATAGTAGCTTTACGTGTGATGTCGGTTAACACCACAACCTGATGGTTGGCCTTGGCCAACTCAATTGCCCAGCGCCAGCCCACCCCGGTTTCACTACCGGAGTTCGGTGCGCAGGCAAATGCCGAAAGTAATATTTTCAATTTATCGCCTGAAGGTAACTATTGATACTGTTCCGCTGGTACATGACTTTGCATGTACAACAAACCTTGATTCATCTGGGTAGTAGCCTATTCTCGGATTACACATATTGATGCCAATCGTCCCGATTTCATCCCAGTTACTTAATTCACTCGCGCGCATGAAAACGCGGAGCCCGCTTGCAAATGCCCATTGCCGCCCCTGTTTGTCCACAATGAGTGTGGTTGCCGCGGCCGGCGCTTCTTCTTTGATAAAGCGTCCTGCGGATTTGTCTAGTGACCAGATTTGACGCCCTTTTCCGAGTGCGGGTTGCATGATCACCATTGGCATACCTGATGCTGAAACCGCTACAGACTTGGCAGCATAAAATTGTTCTTCGTTCGCAACACCTGTAACGGGGGTAGAAGTATCAAATTTGATTGGTAAGGCAACTGTCGCACCTTTCGCATTGAAAAATGCAATGCCATCGGGGGAGGTTGCATAGCTCGGACGAATAGTTTCCATCCCGGCAACACCAGGTCGCCAATTCCAAAAAACATGCATGTGGTTATCTTGGCTAAATGCCAAGGTCGGTAAATACACGGTATATCCGTCTTGAAATGCAAAAGGCATTTGTACAGAAGCGGCCTTGCTATCTGTAGCTGCAAAAGAGGCGTTGCCACCGATCGCCGTCCATTTATGTTCAGCAATTGAATATTTGGCTATACCAGCACCAAAAGCCCTTTGTTCAAATCGGCGACTAGGTTTGACAGCAAAGCGATACGTCACGTACAGGGAACCGTACCTGTCCTTAAAGAACATGGGGTAAGTTACTTGATTGCCCGGAATTGCAGCACTGCCGACATCAGGAAAGTTGGTCTTATTCTCAAATTTTGTCCGTTCAATTTCAGCCTGCGTGATGGCCTGCCCTTTAAAGTCGAACTCGGAGATGTCGTATGGCCTCTTGGAAATTACGTACTGCCAAGGTAGGTTGTGCATGTTGTAGGCCACATGAACATAACCCTCTTCATCAACAGCAATGCTTGCCTGTGTATGCCATTCGTCAAGAATTGTTCGGGGTTCAATCAAGGTGCTGACCCAAAGCCAAGTGCCATTACTTTGGCGAGTACCCTTGCGAACGACCGTGTGCAAATTCACACCATCACGACCAGACTCATCTGGGGGCTCAACATGCACGGTAAAGACCATACCATCCCGATAGTCCATTGGTGTGGCAAAGACGTTTTGATCACCTTGCGCATGCACCGCCAAGCCTTGCAAAACTGTTTCGTAAGACATAGGGACTGCCCAGCAACTGCTCACCCCAACGGTGGCGAGCCAAAGAAATAGTGTCCTAGTCTTTTTCATTCTTTTTAACCAAGGGCCTTTTGTGGGCACTCCGTACTGTTTGGGGGAAAGTGGAACTCAAAGCATGTACTTCAAAAATAGAAATGCTCAAGATGATCCACATGATGTGTGTGGTGCGCAGAAGTGAAGTCTCCGCGTAGTTGACGATTAAAACGGCTAACAGTACTGTTATGTGAAACGTCGCGTTTAAGGAGTTTTGTGGCTGCCTTAAAAGGCCCAATAGTTTGCGGATGTGCACAACAAATACGCCCGACATTACAAGCGCGCCCACCACTCCAAGCTCATTCACAAGATCAATGTAGCCGCTATGTGCTTGAGTCGGTGGACCCCAATACAACTTCGCAGTCAATATCGAGCTTGGCCCCGTTTTATTGGTCCAAAACCCCCCGTACCCGGTGCCGAACCAGGGATGCATTCGGATTTCACTATCCATCAAACTCCAAAGATTGGCTCGGCCTGTAAGAGTCGCATCCTTACCGCTCGAATTGAAGATAAAGCTGACGATTGCATCTGCGGGCGCTTCACCTGTGATTACAAAATAGCCATGCAAAGCTAATGCAGTGATTAATACACTGCAGATCACTACAATTTTTCCAATTGAGCCTTTTGCAGACCATGTTTGCCATACGAGCACACTGCCGAAGATGAGAACAAAGGCCAAAATACTCGTCGTGCTGCGAGACAAAAACAACGACGCAATTGCAGGCAAGAATCCAAATCCCCAAAGCCATAAATTATGTGGGCTTTTCTGAGTCATATTTAGGAATACGAGGCACGCCACTAGCGAGAATTGGCCCCAGGTATTTTTGTGTGAACTAATAGCGCGGAGAGCGTGGTCGGCACCAAAGGCGAACTGCGGTGCTACAACCGCGGTGCAAAGGCCAACTAGGATAAAAAAAGCTGCTGGTTTGATAATCATTTTGAGCGCTAACTCGCCACGTAGGGCTGCACGGCCCGTCATCACGCTCAGTAGTAATACGCCAACCATAAGTGCTGCGCGCTTAAAAGATATAAATGGCTCTGGTGACCAAACAATTGAAATAAATATTAGTGCCATCAACACTAGCATGCTCGTTGGGACGAGTTGGGTAAATGTTGGATCACCAGACCGGCGGTCCCATATCAATTGCGCACCGACAATAAAAAAATAAGTTCCCCAAATGATCTGCCTAAGTAGGCTGCCATCCGACGCACCCCCGCCAAAATCAGGCATTAAATTCAACAAGAAAATAACCCAAAAAATCCACTTTGTTGGATGTCGCCATGCCCATGGGGTCGCACCGATGAGCAGTAGGGGAAGCAAGAGCGCTATGGCTAGATATGGACCGACTCCAACGAATATCGAGAGGAAATTCTGGAGCATTACTTTCTATATCCCACTAAATTGAAATCGGATATGGCGGCGATGCGGCCAAAAGCCTTTAATCCCTTACACCATGCGGCTACTGTTCTTCCCGCACCAAATGGAAGCAATAACAAACCCAGACTAAAGTATGTGATGCCGCCAGCGAGACCGAATAAAGCTTTGACAAACCGCCACGCTGCTGATCTTTGCGCAAATAGTGGGCGCCAGTAAGTGACAGAAGTCCTAAAGCTCCGTTCAAGCATAAATCGCAACTTCTGCCTGCTTCCTGGGACAGCTTCAGAAACAACAGCGCTGTCGCACCATACAAGCTTCGCTTCTTGCGCTACCGCCCATCTAAAAAAATCAGTGTCCTCTCCACCAGAATGAGCCAGCTCAATTGCAAATGGCTGGGGTCCACGCATTTGAACTAACTTACGCAAAATCAGTGCATTTCCGCATCGTCCATCACCCCATGAAAGGACGGAACCCGTTACAAAGCGGGGGCGATCAAAAAAATGACTTTGCACAACCCAATCCGCAGTTCCTAGTGGGTAAGTTGGAATGACCGGCCCCAGGACCGCATCTGCGCTGTATTTGAAAAGACAACTCACCATGTCTTCTAACCAATTCGGTTCCGCCAACTCATCGTCGTCAATGAATGCCAGTAACGCCCCTTTCGCTAGTGCAACTGTTCGGTTCCGGGCATACGAGATGCCTTGCTGGGGCTCTATTTCGTAACGAACAATGGGTAGAGTATTTTCGCGTGCAAATGCATCAATAGTTGAACGGGCACTACCTGCTGTCTCGTTATCAACAACCACTACTTCAAAGTCTGATCTCTTAAAAGTTTGCGCAGCCAAGCTTTCTAGCAGTTGGTGCAGTAAATGTGGGCGCTTGTATGTACATACGCATACTGAAACGCGAAGTTCATGAAAATTACTCATATTTTGTTTCTGCCACACGCCACCAGCGCAATGCCGTAATGCCTATCAAGATGCATTGCACCATTTCTACTGCAATTAAAACCCCAATCACCCATAGCGCCCCTCTTGGACTCAAAAGCCAAAGGCCGGTCAGGCTCACGCATAGGGCGACCCAGCTAATGCCCTGAAGTTGCTTGTATCCCCGCTCTGCGGTCATGAGCGTGGCCATCAATATGGTGCGGGAAATGTTGAGTGCAAAGAATAGGCTCCAAAACAAGACCAGTGGCAATAGGCCGCTGTATGCCTTTCCGAGTATTAATTCGATGTATGGGTATGCACCTACCAGCGCGACAGTAAAGAGTGACAGAGCGCTAACGCCAAAGAAAATGGATTTAATCGAGAGCTTGCCAACGGAAGATAGTTGTCCATCGATAGCAAGCGCACTTATTTTTGGTCGATAGATGTTTGACCATGCTGTTGCGCATAACCCAACAGGCATCAGAATTAGACGAGCCACGTTGATGTCGGCGACGATTGAGTTGCTAAGCATGTGCGCAACGATCAGTGGGTAGGCACTTAGGTTGATCCAAGTGACCAAGACTCCTACTAATGCCCATCGACCACAACCCCAAAAACTTGCGAGGATTTTTCGGTCAACTCTCAAATGCTGAAGGCTCGACGATTTGAAAATATAAGTCCAAAGCGCGGCAATGCCAGTGGCGACTAGTGCTGTTTGTGGTGTCAATAAGGACATGTAGCAAAGCACTGCAATAAAAAGTAGTAGACCAACACCGTAAGTGACATCTGAAGAGAGTGCTCCCATCGCATTGTTCTTGACATAAAACAGTGTGCGAACACTTTCCCTGGCACACACACCGGCAATGGCAAGTCCAAAACCAAACGTTAACGCTAGATCAACAGTACCGTGGGCTATGTACCAATAAGAAGCAAGTCCGATGCTGCTGAGCAGAGCACTAAGTGAAACAAACGCAATCTGAGAGGCAATCGCAGTACGGAGGACATCTGGTTTTTCTCTGCTCGCTGAACTCGGGTAGATGGTAGTAAGCGGTGACAAAATAAGCGCGTTTTGAACACCTAAAATCAGGTACAGCGGGGTCATCAAAAGCAGGTAGACGCCGAAATCGTCCTTAGTCGCAAAGCGAATAAATGCAAAAGAAATTGCAAGGTTCAATACGCTGAGCCAAGCTTGGTCCAACAAGGACGCGAAACCAGATTTCAAACGCATGGACGTCGGAGCGTTACTTTTTTTTAAATTAGCCAATGAAGTTTGCATAGGCGAGCGATAGCCCTGCTTTTAGTGAAGTTGATGGCAGAAAACCTGATTGAGACAGGCAACCAATATCCATCAGCTTCCGCGGGGTGCCATCGGGTTTTGTGGCATCCAACACTATCTGGCCGCTGTATCCCACCACAGCTCGCACCGTTTCAGCCAGCTCCTTGATCGTCACATCCTTACCCACCCCGATATTGATCAGTGGTGGCTCAAACTTACCCGTCACGCTTTCATCACTGCCCAGTAGTTTTGTGTATTCAGCATCAGGCAAATTCATGACATGCACGCAGGCCGCAGCCATATCTTCGCTGTACATAAACTCGCGCTTGGGTGTGCCGCTGCCCCACACGGTTACAGTGGGTGCGCCAGAAACTTTGGCTTCATGAAACTTGCGAATCAGTGCCGGAATAACGTGGCTGTTTTCGGGGTGGTAGTTGTCGCCCGGGCCATACAGGTTGGTAGGCATGGCGGCCAGGTACTTAGTTCCGTACTGGCGGTTGTAGCTCCAACACATTTCCACGCCTGCAATTTTGGCCAGCGCATACGGGCGGTTGGTGGGCTCTAGCGGCCCGGTTAGTAAATGCTCTTCGCGCATGGGCTGGGGTGCCAGCTTGGGGTAGATGCAGCTAGAGCCCAAAAACAGCAAGCGCTTCACTTGGTTGACGTAAGCGCTGTGGATGATGTTGCTTTGGATCAGCAGGTTGTCGCGAATAAATTCAGCGGGGTAGGTGTTGTTGGCCACAATGCCACCCACCTTGGCGGCTGCCAAGAAAACATAGTCGGGCTTCTCGGCCTCAAAAAAAGCCGTGGTGGCGGCCTGGTTGGTCAGGTCTAGCTCGGCATGGGTGCGCAGCAGCAAGTTGGTGTAACCCGCAGCTCGCAGGTTGCGCACAAGGGCCGAACCCACTAGCCCGCGGTGGCCCGCGACATAGATTTTTGAATTCTTTTCCATGGCTCAGGCGCTTACTCGTGGTGGTCGTAAGTCTGAAAGCCAGCCAGCTTGACCAGCGCATCGCGCTTGGCACTGGTGAAGTCGGCCTGCACCATTTCCACCACCAGCTCTTGCAGCGTTGTCTTGGGCACCCAGCCCAGCTTTTCTTTGGCCTTAGTGGGGTCACCCAGCAGTGCTTCAACTTCGGTGGGGCGGTAGTAGCGTGGGTCTACGCGCACAATTACATCGCCTACTTTGCATTTTGCATCCTTGCCGGTGACCGCTGCTACGGTGCCAATTTCGTTCTCGGCTTCGCCCGTCCAGGCCAGTGTGATGCCCAGCTCTGCGGCAGCAAACTCTACAAACTGGCGCACGCTGTACTGCACGCCAGTGGCAATGACAAAGTCTTCAGCTTCGGTCTGCTGCAGCATGAGCCACTGCATCTCTACATAGTCGCGAGCGTGGCCCCAGTCGCGCAGGGCGCTCATGTTGCCAAGGTACAAGCAATCTTGCAGGCCCAGCGCAATGCGGGAGATCGCGCGGGTGATTTTGCGGGTAACAAAGGTTTCGCCACGCAGCGGGCTCTCATGGTTAAACAAGATGCCGTTGCAGGCGTACATGCCATAGGCCTCGCGGTAGTTCACCGTAATCCAATACGCATACATCTTGGCCACCGCATACGGGCTACGTGGATAAAAGGGCGTAGTTTCTTTTTGGGGGGTTTCTTGCACCAGGCCGTATAGCTCAGAAGTGGAGGCCTGGTAAAAACGTGCTTTCTTTTCCAGCCCCAGTATGCGAATGGCTTCCAAAATACGCAAGGTGCCCATGCCGTCAGCATCAGCGGTGTACTCGGGGCTCTCAAAGCTCACGGCTACGTGGCTCATGGCACCCAGGTTGTAGATTTCGTCAGGCTGCACCTGCTGAATGATGCGGATCAGGTTACTACTGTCCGTCAAATCACCGTAGTGCAGGGTGAAGTTGCGCGCTGACACATGCGGGTCTTGGTACAGGTGGTCAATACGGTCGGTGTTGAAGCTGGAGGCCCGGCGTTTAATGCCGTGCACCTCGTAGCCCTTTTTGAGCAAAAGCTCCGCTAGATAAGAACCGTCTTGTCCGGTTACGCCAGTGATGAGTGCGACTTTTTTCATGAGAAATATTTACAAAAGGCCAGAGAGAAATTGACGTTGATCGGATGGCATGGTGCCTAGCAGGTCATTGACAAATTGTTGTTGTAATCTGTATGCCAATTGCGTGTCTCCAGTAATTGTGGACACTCTAAAAATGAGGCCGTCCGGAATTTGGCCTTTAAAGCCGTAGCGCAGTTGCTCCAGCTTGCGCTCTGTGCCCCCCTGAACTACGTGGTTGCCGATGGTGGACCAATAAGTGAGGGGTTCTTTGCGCCTGCCAAGCTCCGTTTCCAAGCGCTTCACGCGAATGTCTCCATGCGCGGTAGGCAGCAGGCCTGTGGACGTGTTGTTGACCCTGAAACCCTGTGCTGGGTAACAAACATCTGGGTAGTGAAGGGCAAAGCCATCACTTTGGTTTGCTCCATAAGCAATAGAAAGCATGATGACTGCACCGTCGGCATTGACATAGGTGCGCGTCAGAACTTGAGAATAAATGCTGTCGAGCAACGCTGTTTGTTGTGGGTTGACGACCTGGCCTGTTGACTGCTCTAGCGCTTTCCAGGTACCGAAGGTACTGGGCACCATAGTGTCAAGCTTGACGCTATTACGGCCCTTAGCCATGACGTAGGTTGGCTTGGTGACCGTAGCTAATACCGTTGCAGCAACCATCATGAGCAACAAGGCGATGTTTTTGAGGCTGAATTTCACGTAATGCCCTCAAGCGTTGCGTTGGCGCGCTTTGTTTTCAGTCTTTCAATGGCAACCAGCATGCTGTCAAAGCCGATGATCAGCATGAGTGCACTTAGAAATAAAACCATACCGGCAAAGCCATGCAAAAACCCTTGCCCAGCAGCATCACCAAAATGATACGTAATGAGGCTTAGCGCCATCACGCGAATAACGTTAGCCGTAAACGAGATGGGCACGATAAGGATCGCCAGCCCCACGTTGCGGAAGAAGGAGTCACGTTGTACGAGGTTTAAATACAGCAAGCCCAGCGCCTCTAGGGTTAGCAAGGTGTGCAAGCCTGCGCACGCGTCCGCCACCAGGAGCATGTACTGGCCGATTTGCAAAATTACGCCATTGCGCCCGATGGGGTATCCAAACCAAAACAGTACATGCTCTGCTACGTAAGACACGGCCATTTTCATAGGCATGGTTACGATGTCAACTACTGCTCCTGGCAGTGGCACCATAAAAAGCATGAAGAACAGCGCAAACCATTGAACCTTCAATGACTTCAAGCCGAGATTAAGTAGACCAAGACCGATCAGTATCCAGATAACCGAGCCGATTTCAAACAGCAAAATGTCTTGTGACCTGCCCAGTGCGTAGAGTAGTAAGCCAAAAACAAAAATTGGCCAGCCCCATGCGCTGGGTTTTTCACCTTGGCCCGCCACCAACATTTCAGGCCATTTTCGGTAAATCAGCCAGCAGGCGATACCCAACACGATGGGCCCGTGCATTTGCGCATCAGAAGACCAGATGCCTGTAAACAGGTCATAAAGGCTGGGCACATACATCGCCGCAAGCCCGATGATGATGGGTAGCCAGGAAACTAGCTGTGCTTTGAGTACAGGCTGGCTGGTGTAGGCAGGCGGGGCGCTAGCGGTGTTAGGCATCATTGAGAACCGACCCCACCAAAGCAACACCGCTGTCTTGCAAACGGCCGGCAAGCAGGGTTGCACCAGGCACCAAGCTCTGATTTTTACGAGTCACCATGAGTGCCGCACCCGCGCGGGCAGCGATGATTTCTGCGTCGGCAAAATCGCCACCACTTGGCGTGTCGATAAGGATGACATCAAACTGGGTTACCACGGTCATCAGCAGCTGCCCAAAGCTGGCGCGGCCCAAAAGCTCCTGGGGGTTAGGCGGCACGGCCCCCGCAGGCAGCACAACCAAGCCAGGCATGCCAGGCACAAGTTGGGCGGTCTCTAGTGATGCGCGGTCGGCCAAAATGCCCGATAGGCCCGCACCACGGCTGAGTTTGAACAAGGCGTGTTGGCCCCGGTCTGGCTTGGCGCGCAGATCACCATCTATGAGCAATGTGCGCTGCCCCTGTTGTGCAAACACGATGGCCAGATTGGCCGCTACAAAGCTGCGGCCCTCGGCTCGGCCGGGGCTCACAATAGCCAACACTTTGCGCATGAGCTCACCGTTAAACCAGCGCAGTGTTAGCTGGCTGCGCACAGCGCGCAGGTTCTCCGCCGCTTTGCCAAAGGGTTTGTACGCGGCTACCAGCTCAGGGCTCAGGCTGTGGTCGCCAGCGGGCAGGTAGGCGTAGTCAAACTGTTTGCTCAGCGCAAAGTCGATGTCGTCTTTGGTGAGTACACGCAGGGCGATGGCAGCTTCGCCAAAAGGCTCATGATTTTGCTTCTGGCGTTCGATAACGCGTCTGGCATCGTCGGCACTCAGGCGACCAGTGGCTACCAGAATGTCGCCTATTGATCGGGCATTGCCGGTTGCCATTAAGCCGGTGGAAGGAACATGAGCGTTCATGCGCGGGCTCCTATGTGGGCAATACTGCCGAGCACGGGTATGCCAAGTGCTTCTGTTAGGTCATCTGTGCTGCGTACGCGGCGTTTCAAAAGCTCCAGCAACAAAGACAGGCCGACGCCCAACAGAGTGCCTAAGAAGACGGAAACCAGTATGTTCAAAAACACGCGGGGCTTGGAGGGGTCGTTAGGCGCCGTAGCCGGATTGAGTACCGCTATGTTGGTCTGGGTGGTTTGGCTCTCAATATTGGTTTGGCTGGCGCGCTGGCTAACCACTTCAAAGGCGCGTTGGGCCGATTCAATATCGCGGCGCAAGACATTGAGCTCATCGCGCTGTTTATTCAGCACCAGTACGCGCGCTTTCTGACCAGCCAGTGCACCTTGCAACTGTTGCTCGCGTTGTTTGCCCACTTGGTAGGTGGTTTCAATGGAGCTGCCGATCTTGCGGGTCTCGGCCTCTAGTTGCGCACGCAGGGTGGCTAGCTCAGCCTCGGTACGCAGTGTTTGCGGATGGTTTTTGCCGAGGTTGACATTGCTTTCGGTCAGTTTGGCATCTAGCCTGGCAATATCCACCTTCAAGCCGTTGATCAGCGGGTTTTGCATCACCTCGGCCAACGTGTCTGATCTAGCAGCACTACGTTTGCTTTGGCTGTCGGTGGTGAGCGCCTGTACGCCAGTGAGCTGGCTGCTGGTTTCATTCAGCTTGGCGGTTTCAAAGTCCATGCGTTCGTCAGCAGAGGTAATGCCGTTGGCTTGCTGGTAGCTGGACAACGCAGATTGGGCTTTCTCCAGCTTGTCGCGCGCTGTTTTGGTTTGCTCTTCAAAGAAACTCGCAAATTGGCGGGCCGGAGCCAAGCGCAAGTCTAGGTTTACGTCCATATACGACTGCGCGAAGGCGTTGGCTACTGCGGCTGCAAAGTCAGGGTCGTTACCAGAATAGTTGATGTTGATGACATTGCTCTCGCGGCTGGGCTTAACGTCCAGTTGTTTCTGGATCGCATTGGCCAGCCAGTCAATTAATTGGCCTTTGCCTTGGGTGGCCTCTTGCCACTGGGCTTGCACGGCGGCGCTGCTGTCTAGCTTTAGCAGTCGCACCACGGCTTTGGCCACGCGGTCGCTGTTGATGATGTCGATTTGGGTCGCCATGTAGCCGGGGGCCATCATGCCCTGCAGCATCATGCCGCTGACGGGGTCAGGTGACTTGACATCAATCACTACAGCGGCACTAGCGGTGTATTGCTTTGGGAGTACCAAGCTAATTACCAAGGTGGTGGCTACGGTGATGACGAAGACCAATACGGCTACCAGGTAGCGCGCACGAAGAATGAGTAGAAATTGCTGCAAAGTCATGGTGATGCGCCCCAGCCTAAAACAGGCTCTCTTTCACGTAGATCACGTCATTGGGCTGCACTGCGTCAGTCAGAAGCGGCGTTAATTGCACGATGCTGCCGTCAGCCGCCTTACGGTGCAGGCGCAACCGCTTTTCAGAGCCGCGAGGCGTAGGGCCACCACCGGTAGCCAAGGCTTGCATGATGGTCATGCCACGCTCTATGCGGAATGCGCCAGGGCGTTGCGTTTCGCCATAGACGTAAAAAACCGGCGCGCGGTGCACGTAAATACTATCGCCGCCTTGGAGCACTATGTCGTCTTGCAGCTTTTCTTCCAAAAATATCGAGGCAATATCGATTTGCTTGCGAAATATTTGACCGTTGCGCATACCGACCACGACGGCCACGTCATCGCCCACTGCATTGGCACCGCCTGCATTGGCAATCATGTCGCTCAGGCGGGTGTTGGCTGTTTCTAGGGGGAAGCGGCCCGGGCGATTCACTTGGCCCAGCACGGCCACTTGGTTGCCACGAATTTGCACCAGGACAATATTGACCTGAGGCTTTTGAATGAAGCCGCCCTTTTGTAACGCGTCAGCGATTTTCTTCTCGGCCACTGCCAAAGACAGGCCGCCGAGCTCAACCGACCCGATCAGCGGATAGGTGATGGAGCCGTTTTCGCTAACGCGTGTTTCGATGGTGAGATCGGGGTTTTGAAATACCTGGATGCGAATGGCATCACCTGCCCCCAGTGGGTAGTCGGGCTTGGTCTGGGCGTGGGCCGGGCTACCTACAAAGGCCAGCACAACGCAGAGGATGGAAAGTAAATTTTTCATGGCTATATTTCCAGACTATTTCAATCCGGACACTCCTTTTTCGATAGCAGTCTGAGCAGCATTTACCTGGGACGCGGCCTGTTTTGGCACTGAAACAGCCGCTGAACCGGTAGATGGCGACCCCACAGCAGCATCTGGCGCTGTGAATTCACCCATATAGGCAATCTTGGCGGCCGCGCGTAGTTTTTTCAGGTCCGTGGCCACGGCCTCGGTAGCGGCACGGTTGGCTAGGAACTGTTCAATGCGGGGCAGGGCCTCAGCCTCGGAGATGGGGGCTAGCTGGGAGCTGACGACGCGCACCAGTGTGATGCCCTGGGGCGCTTCGAGAACAACGCTTTGTCCGTCCTTTAGGCTGTGCAGTTGGCCCAGTAGTTCTAACGGTATTTGCTCCGCAGGGCGGGTGGCACGGCCTCCGCCAAAAGGAATGTCCTTGGACTTGAGCCAGGCGGCAGACTCCTCAATTGGTTTACCGGCTGCGACTTGGGCCCTTAGGTCCGCGAGTACGTTGACTTCGGGCTTGATGGAGGCCTTGGGGATGACGATTTCTTGCAGGTTGTAAACGCGACGCTCAGAAAACAGCGCGGGCTGGTCTTTGAAGTACTGCTTGACTTCGTCTTGGGTGGGTTTTGGCATGGCAGCGGCAGTTTTTTGCATGTACGCGCGGGCCAAAATTTCGCGTCGGGCGGATTCAATTTGGGTGACCACTTCGGGAGAGCGATGGAGTTTGGCCTCGACCGCTTGATCGACCGCAAGCTGTTGGTCAATGAGCTTTTCAAGCACTTCGCGACTCATCGCCTTGGTGGCTTCGGGGCTAGCGCCACTGGTGTTGGTGCGCTGCAGGATCTGGTTAATTTGGTGCACTGAAATTTCTTCAGAGCCGACTTTGGCAGCTACTTGGGTAGAGATTTTTTTATCGCCTTTGTCGCCGCAGGCGACCAGGCTCAAAGCCAGGGCGGTGGATACAAGAGTGAGTGCAAAGCGTGTAGGGGCAAATGTCATAAAAAGGTCAAACTTGAAAGGTTAAAAACTGAGGGTGGCAGACACAGTGGACGACATACTTTGGTAGTCCAGGCTGGCGAAATTGGTACTGCGACGGGAGTCTTGTACAGAAGCGCTGAGGGTGAGTTGGGGTTGGGGCTGCCACTCTAACGATAGTGATGTATCGGTGAGCTGCTCTGTTCGTTGCCGAACAGTTTGTGGCAGTGCGTTGGGCGAACCCAAGTAGCTGCGCTGGGCGTTGGAATAGCCAAGGCGCAGCAGAGTTCGTGCGCTAATCTGCCAATTCGGAGCAATGCTGATTCGGTCGGTCTGCGTGTAGTTGCTGATGTTGGTTTGGTAGCTGGACAAAGCGCGACTGAAGCCCAGGTTGACGGACGTCTTACCAGTCAATTGGTACAGCAGACCGGCAGATACATTGGTGCCACTGAAATTGCGCTGGCTGAAGAGGGGGTGACTGCGCTCAAAGGCAGTGACCCGAAGATTTGCGACCGACCGGCCGCCCATCATCCATCGCGCGCTCACCTCATTGTCGGCCTGGTCAAAACCGTCGTCGATAGGCCCCGATGTTTGGCTGGCAGCTCTTTGGTAGTTGCCTTTGGCTGTGCGCACGGTGTATGTCCACTGGCTGCCAGATGCAAACACATACTGCAGGCTGATATCGGCAGCGCGGGTGAGGCTGTCGGCATCTGCACTTTGGTTTTGCGTATTGGTGTAGTTGGTTTCTGCTGCGCCAGCCAGTACGCGCCACGCACCGTCAAGCTCAACACCGCCATCAAGGCGGTTGATCAGGATGACGCGCTGGTTGCGCTGCTTAAAACTGCTTGTGTCAGCAAAGTCGTTCAGGGTTTCTTTGCGGTCCGTCGTCAGATTGCCACGTACCCGGGGCGTGACGCTCCAGCGCCAGGCAGCGCTGGAGTTGTTGGCCGTGTTATTGAGATAACTGAAGCTTTGGTACCGATAGTTGGCCAGACTCAAGTCGAGTTCGAAGCGCTGAAGGCTGTAGGCTTTGTCAGCCTTGATGCCCAACGAAGTGATAGTGATTTGGTCAGAAGCGCTGTTGCTGCCGATCAGTGCGGGCAAATTCGCATCATCGGGCAGTCGAAATAAGTTGCTGTCTTGTACCAAGGAAGCTGCAGCGTTTACGGTAAAGACGTCTGTGCCCTCCGCATGGGCGATGGGGGGTAAGCAAGCCAGCAGCGTGGCACAGGCCACAGCCGCGTGCAAACCAGTGCCCAGGGCTGTGCCCGTCGAGCGGGCATGGGTGGGCGGCGCTGCTAGGTAGCAAGCCATGCTTAGTAGGCCTTTTGGTCTTTTAAGACCAGGCGCACCGTTTTGACAATAATTTGCAGATCGAGCGACAGCGACCAGTTTCGAAGGTAGTCCAGGTCATAGTCAATGCGCCCCTGCATTTTTTCTAGCGTCTCGGTTTCACCCCGAAAGCCATTGACCTGGGCCCAACCGGTGATGCCAGGTTTAACTTTGTGGCGCACCATGTAGCCTTTGATGAGTTTGCGATACAGCTCGTTGTGGGCCACCGCGTGGGGACGCGGCCCCACGATGCTCATACGGCCTTGCAACACATTGACGAACTGGGGTAACTCATCGAGCGAGCTACGGCGCAAAAAAGCCCCGAGTGGTGTGATGCGGCTGTCGTTTTTCTGGGCTTGTTGGATCGTGCCGCCGTCTTCAGTCACCGTCATGGAGCGGAACTTGTAGACCAATATCTCTTCACCATCGAGGCCGTAGCGGCGCTGCTTGAAGATGATGGGCCCGGGCGAGCCTGCTTTGACGGCGATAGCGATCACCGCGAGAACTGGCAGGATCAACGCGAGGATGATGATGGACAGCACCACATCGCTGATGCGCTTGACCGCACCGTTAGAGCCCGTAAAAGGCGTGTCGCACACCGAAATAACGGGCATCCCGCACACCGACCCGGGGCGGCCTTGCACCAGATCCGTGACAAACATGTCGGGCACAAAGTAGATGGAGGCAGTGGTGTCTTTGAGCTCGTCCAGCAGTTGCAGGATACGTGGCTGCGACGCCATAGGCAACGACAGGTAAATGTGCTGTATGCGGTGAGCCTTGACCAGGGTTGCTAGCAGATCGAGCTTCCCCAAGTGCGGACAGTTGGCGGGTGTGGGCAAGCGTTGGAGTTCGCGACTGTCGATGTAGCCGGTCAATTCAATATGGGCATAAGGCGTGTTGCGGATCTTGTTGGCAAGGGCAAGGCCTTGCTCATTCATGCCAACGATCACAGCGCGCTGAGGAGGGCCTTGCAGCTGCAGCAGTAGGGGTGCCGCAGCACGCACAGCGGCACAAAAAGCAAGCTCAGTCAGCGGCGCTGCCCACAGCCACGCCCAGAGGGCTTTGTGGGAAAACTCGCGCAGGTAGCCGGTAGCCCAGCCTGTGACGAACAGCAAGGCAGCGATCCAGAGCCAGTTGAGCAGCACGTCAACTACTAGGCCCAGTGGAGAAACCTGCAAGCGCGCGTGGCTGGGGAACGTCATGGCAAATACGATGACCGACAGAATGAGGTACGAGGGCGGCACTTCGCCTTCGTAGTGAAACGAAACTGCCCATAGAGACAGCACAAGTGCGGCAGGGCCGATGACAGACTCGAACACACTGAGCAGGTTGTCCTTGCCCAGCGCCAACGGATCGGGGCGCTTCATGTGGGCTGCTGAAAGCGTCGGGTTGGCTTTAAACATCGCTCAACATGGAGTTAAATTTGCTGACCGCTTGGGCGCGGTTTGTGACGTCGAGCTTCTTGAAAACGCGTTGCATGTGGTTTTTGACGGTGAAGGCACTGATGTTCAATATCATTCCAATTTCGGCGTTAGTCTTGCCAGCGGCTACCCAATGCAGGATTTCCGCCTCTCGGTCCGAGAGGCCGTAGTCTTGCTGGAGTCGTACCTCTACCATGGCTTCTTGCTCGGCTTGAATTTGATGCGGCAGGTGCGCCACCTGGCGCAACGCAGAGTCGATGTAGGGCAACACCATGGCCATAGCGCTGCGGTGCTTTTCATCGAATGACGGTTTGCTATTGAGGGCAACATAAAGGCAGTCGTGGCTTCCGCGTTCGTCCTTGATTCCGTGCACCATTGCGCAACGCATGGATTGCATCGCATCGCTTAAAGCACTTTTTAGGCCAGTCCCCTCGCCCATGAAGCCACCGACGCCCGCATTCAATGCATATGGCTTACCCTTAAATTCTTGCCAGCGTGAAAAAAGTTGCAGGAGTAGGGGGGTCACCGCTGGAGCGTTGGAGTCTTTGGACCGCACGCCCGCCATACGGGAGATGATGTTGTGATGAATGGTGCCCGTTTTGAAGTCCCCCCACGCGGTGAGCATGATGTCGTGGGGCAGATAGTTTTGCATGTCACCTTGCAGCCAAATCAGCATGTCGAAATGACTCCGCACTTCGACGGCGTGGCTGACCACGCGGTGGTAGCGCTGAATATCTTCAGGTGATAACGACTGCAAAAAACCCATGCCGACAAAAAATTCTGGTGGTTGCATAGAAGGTGTCCAAGCAGGACCCGGAGTCTGCGGCCAGCTTGAGCGGCAGATAAGTGCGCGAGTCTAGGGGCAATTTATGACTAGAGGTATCACCCAAACGGGTGAATATCACGCTGTTGCTGAATTTTTTTTCAATTTGTGTGGCTTTTTGCCGTGAAATACAAAGGGACTGCAAGCAGTCCCTTTGTCTGTAACCCAGATGTAATCCAACCACGCCTATTTAAGCCGACACTTTGTTGCGTCGACGAGCGATCACACCCATCAACCCTAGGCCTGCCAAAAGCATGGCAAACGACTCAGGTTCAGGAACTGGTGTGACTGCGTAGCTAGCGGCGATAAATGCGACATCCGGTAGCCCACCGCCCGTGATAGTGCCGCTAGCTTTTACTTGGTAAAAGCCAGACATGACGTTGGTAAAAGAGAACCCGGCCGCGCTTGGGTCCAAATCACCAGTCAATGTGCCTACGGTGGTGTTGGTAAAGGTGACCGCGCCCAATGTAAGTACGAAAGGCCCGTAGTCGACAGTGGTTGCGGCGAACATGGACCCGGTGAGATTTGACAAACTAGTGACGCTGATGGTGCCCACCAGGACATCGGTGAACGACGATCCGATGATCGGACCCGCCAAGATTGTTTGGGCGCTTGCCCCGATAGCTGCGACAGACAAAATCGCCGCAGTGCAAAGGTTGCGAACCAGTTTAGTGTGCTTCATGTGTTTCCCTTAAAAGTAAGTGTTTTGAAAACCACCCTCACAAAGCACGCTCAACGAAAAGTGCCTCGCGAATTTCCTGGGTGACTTGTTTGGTCGATGCGGTGAAGTGCTTGGCGCAATCCACTTTTCAACTCTTGCGACCATTTTTATTCGCAGAGTACTTCGCAGCAATAGTCCGATAGAACTAGTCTGGCGTGTATCAAAAAAAAGTGCGTTATCAAACGCACAGTCAGCAGAATGGTGCTCGCAAAAATCGCAAATGTATGTGTGTTCTCGTACGGACTTACAGGGTACCCAGACCCTGAGTTACTCCAGCCGAGTCGGTTGGTCTCTGGTCTTATTGGTGTCGTGTGTGACGTCCCATTGTGTGGGCGAGGCGCGATGACACTTTGGCTTTCAGGCCCAGCGGGCTACTGCGTCATGGAAACGGTTGGGAGGGACACGGGTGCGAGCAAGATGGAAAACACCAAGCCCACACCCGATTTCTATAGTGACCGAAAAAGCGGTTTGAGCTTAGGCGGCTTTACGTCGGCGGGCAATGACACCCATGAGGCCCAAGCCTGCCAGTAGCATGGCGTAGGTCTCTGGTTCTGGAACGGGTGTCACGGTGTAGTTTGCACCAATGAACGCCAAATTGGGAATGGCACCACCTACGACGGAGCCGCTGGCTTTAACAGTATAAAAACCAGCCAGTACGTTCTTGAAGGAGAATCCTGCGGCACTGGGGTCTAAATCGCCTGTGAGCGAACCAACGCCAGACGAACTGAACGTTACATTGCCCAGCGCCAACGTGAATGGCCCGTAGTTGACGCTGTTAGCGGCAAACATGGATCCAGTGAGGTTGGAGAGCGACGAGATACTGATGGTGCCAACGACGATGTCAGTGAACGATGCACCTGAAATCGGGCTGGCAAGTATGGTTTGTGCACTGGCACCGATGGCGGTACCAGACAAAACCGCTGCGGCGAATAGTGTGCGAACTAATTTGATTTGTTTCATAAACTTCCTCTCTTGGTTAACAAAGTTGTAATCACCTCCACAAAAAATCAGGCATTGAAGTTTGCGTGGATTGTCTGGGTGACTTGTTTGGTCAACGCGGGCCGAGAATGTGGTGTATTCGGCTTTCTCAACTCTTGGTTTTATTCTGTTTGTGATGGTGCGGTGCAGCAATAGTCCATACGGACTAATACTGCTTTTGGTTTGTAACGATGGGTTAACAAGCCGACGAGAAAAAGAAAAGGGACCTTCAGAAGTCCCTATTTTTGTGCGGTACTGCACCGCAATGTGGTGCGGTGGTGGCTAGGCGCTTTTGCGGCGCCGTACTATTGCGCCGACCAGTCCCAAGCCCGCCAGCAATAATGCATAGCTTTCTGGCTCTGGTACAGCGGAGACGGGGCTGGCGGTCATGCTGACGAAGGTGTAGTCGGACTGGTTAGAGCACGATGGGCAGCCGACAGCCTTGGTGCCATGGACAGCAGTGAACACCAGAGAGCTGACCACCTTATTCCCAAAAGGATTGGAGACACGCCAGGCGCCAGTGCCACCGTTGACCGCCCCGCTGCCCAGTGATGTGACGCCGCTGGAGGTTAGGCTCCAGATGGCAGTGTGCGAACCTTTCGCGGTCAAGGTGAATATTCCCGAGCCACCGCCTAGGTAGTTGGCCGTAATTTGGGCCACTTCATTTACGTCTTTGTACTCAGGGCCATCAAACAGCAGGCCGAGGGTAATGCTCGACACGTTCACACCCTTTGAAAAAGTACCGGTGATGGTTTCGCCGATATCGATTTCGCCATGGGTACGCCCACCTGCAATACCAACGCCGGTATAGCCGGCCTGGGTTTTCTTTTCGAATGTGCGTTGGCCTGCCACAAATGTTGCGATGAGGCCGTCGGAGAAAGTTTGGCTGTAGGTCGTAGTGCCGTTGACGAAGCTGGCGCCATGCAGTGTGTCTGCCGCGGCGTGGGCAGCAACTGCAACCAGCGACACCGCGGCGGCACACGCCAAGCGCGTAATAGTGTTGAGTTTCATGTGAGCGATTACTTTTTTAGTTTGAATTGATCCACAGCAAACAGGCTGTGGCCCCCCCTAGGACGCCTCCGCACACGGTGTGTTCAGCGCTTCCCACTGCCAAGAATTTTAAGCAAATGCCGTGTTGTGCCAATAGTCCGTATGGACTAAAAGTGCCACTTGCGGGGGGCGGAGACATACCCTATTTCAAGATATCGCCAATGCACAAGTATTTGATTTCTACATAGTCGTCCATGCCAAAGTGCGAACCCTCGCGGCCCAGGCCGGACTGTTTGACACCACCGAAGGGGACGTGTTCGGCGGCCAAAATGCCGACGTTGATGCCCACCATTCCGTACTCTAAAGCCTCTGCCACGCGGTAGATGCGCCCAATGTCACGGCTGTAAAAGTAACTGGCCAAGCCGAATTCTGTGGCGTTAGCCGCATCGACAGCCTCTTTTTCGGTGGTGAACTTAAACAGTGGGGCGAAGGGGCCGAAGGTTTCTTCGCGGGCACACAGCATGTCAGGCGTGGCGTTGCCCACGAGAGTAGGCTCAAAGAATTGACCGGACCCCAGATTGCGCAAGCGCTTGCCCCCCACCAACACAGTGCCACCCTTAGCCACGGCATCGTCTACATGGCGTTGTACTTTTTCTAGGGCGGCCTCTTCAATTAAGGGGCCTTGGTTGACACCGTCTTCAAATCCATTGCCCACCTTGGCGGTGCGCACTTTCTCGGCAAATTTTTCCGCAAAAGCGTCGTACACGCCAGCTTGCACATAGAAACGGTTGGTGCACACACAGGTCTGTCCAGCGTTACGGTACTTGCTGGCAAATGCGCCCTCTACGGCGCTTTCGATGTCGGCGTCGTCAAACACGATAAAGGGCGCATTGCCCCCCAACTCCAGCGATAGTTTTTTCACGGTGGGGGCGCTTTGCGCCATCAAAATACGACCCACCTCTGTGCTGCCGGTGAAGCTAATGTGGCGCACCACGTCGCTTGCGCACAGCACTTTTCCAATGGCTATTGAGTTGCTGGCATCTGCGCTGAGAATATTGAGGACTCCGGCGGGAATACCAGCGCGCATGGCCAGCTCAGCCACCGCCAATGCGGTCAGCGGTGTCAATTCTGCGGGTTTGATGATGACGGTACAGCCCGCCGCCAGCGCGGGTGCGACCTTGCGGGTGATCATGGCCAGCGGAAAATTCCAGGGTGTGATAGCGGCGCACACACCGATGGGCTGCTTCAACACCATCAAGCGGCGGTTGTTGTCGAACTGGGGCAGTGTCTCGCCGTTGACGCGCTTGGCTTCCTCTGCGTACCACTCCACGAAGCTGGCACCGTAGGCGACTTCGCCCTTGGCCTCGGCCAGTGGCTTACCCTGCTCGGCGGTCATCATGCGACCTAGGTCGTCTTGGTTGGACATCAGCAAGTCAAACCATTTGCGCAAAATGGTGCTGCGCTCTTTACCGGTCTTGTTGCGCCACGCAGGCCAGGCGGCGTTGGCGGCGGCAATGGCAGCTTCAGCGTCTTGCGGGCCTAAGTTGGCGACATCCGCAAGTTTGCGGCCGGTTGCGGGGTCGGTGACGTCAAAGCGCGACGGACCGCTCCCGATCCCACAGGATGTTGCCACCCATTGGCCGTCTATCAGGCCATCTGTTTTAAGCAGACTGGGGTCGTTCAGCAAGGTAAGGGGGGAGGTGGTGGTGTCCATAGCAAATTCTCGGTAAGGGTGGGGCAGCGCGTAAAGTAACAGCAAATTGAAAGCCAGAGGTTACCGACTTTAGGCTCGGTGGGCAGCGCCGCAATGACCGTGGCGGTAGGAGCCACTTATTTAGCCATGCGGTACGAAGTGGGTCTGGTTGCGGCCCAGTTTTTTTGCGTGGTACATGGCGATGTCTGCGGCATGGGTCAGCTCAGTGAGGGTTTGATCTGTGGTGCGCACGACTGCACCGGCGCTGAAAGTGACCGTGAAGCCAAGCTCTGCCGAGCTCTGGACGCAAAGCGCAGCATGCAACTTGGCATTCAGCTCAGAAAACGCTTCAGGTGAACAGTCCACCAGCACAACACAAAACTCTTCGCCCCCAAACCGCCCTGCAATGTCACCGCGACGCAGTACCTCTCGCAAGACTTTGCCCAACAGACTCAGGACGCGGTCGCCGGTCGCATGACCATAGGTGTCATTGACTTTTTTAAAATGGTCCAGGTCAATCAACATGACGATATCCTGAGCCTTGCGCCTTGGATCATCAAAAAGCGTTTGTGACTGCTCCAACCAGACACGGCGGTTGAATAAGCCAGTCAGCCCGTCGTACGAGGCCAAGCGCTGGAGCGTCAGCTCGGATACCTCCCTGTGGGCCAAGAGGAAGCCTACGGTGCCGATCACCATGCTGGCACCTAGCATCAACATTCCCGCGATGTTGAGGGGATGGGGCTCCACAAACGTGGGGTAGTGCGCAAAATCAAACAGTACGAGTACGGCACGCCCCAGTATCAGGCAGGCGTTCATCAGGGTGGTTGCACCCACCAGCCAGCGCCACTTGGGCGTGTCGGTACCGCCCAATAGCTGGTGCGCAGCCCAAAGAGATTGGATTCCGATCACCAGGTTGGTGAGGCCGACCGTCCATTGCACATTCTCGAAGATTAGCCAATGGATGCTGCCCAGCAGCACGGGTACCGAAAACCAGCGCTGCGTGTGTTGCATTGGCCCGGTGTATCGCGCCGTGGCGACTTGTAGCAAAACGACGGACAAGCTGAGGAAACTGACGCCCAATGAGGCAAACAGACGCGGCCACACGAATCCGGCAGCAATCAAACATGCAAACCCCATCGCCTGGCATAGCAGGCTGAGCGTCCAGCTGCGCAGCCCATCTTTAGACCGAAAGCCAACGCAATATCCAAGTGCCCCGATCATCAACAGGGCGTTGACGAGCACGGTCAATGCAATAGTGATGATGTCGATTCGCATGCGGCGTAATGATAGTGGGTCCAATCGCGCAAGCCATGCCGCGATAATATGAAGCTGTACCGCCCTCAGACATCCGGAAATACCGATATGACCCAGCCCGTAATGAGTGTCTCTGACATTCGCAAAACCTTCCTCGACTTCTTTGCCTCCAAGGGACACACGGTGGTGACGTCCAGCCCGCTGGTGCCCGGCAATGACCCCACGCTGATGTTCACCAACTCAGGCATGGTGCAGTTCAAAGATGTATTTCTGGGCTCTGACAAGCGCTCTTACGTGCGCGCGGCGTCGGTTCAGGCATGTCTTCGGGCCGGTGGAAAACACAATGATTTGGAAAACGTGGGCTACACGGCACGCCACCACACCTTTTTTGAGATGTTAGGCAATTGGAGCTTTGGCGACTATTTCAAGCGGGATTCGCTGAAGTGGGGTTGGGAGCTGCTGACCCAGGTGTACGGTCTACCCGCAGAAAAACTTCTGGCCACGGTCTACATCGACGATGACGAGGCCTTTGATATCTGGACGAAAGAAATTGGCCTGCCGCCCGAGCGTGTGGTGCGCATCGGCGACAAAAAGGGCGGCAAGAAATACCAGTCCGATAATTTCTGGATGATGGCCGATACCGGCCCCTGCGGTCCGTGCAGCGAGATTTTTTACGACCACGGCGCGCACATTCCCGGGGGTCCTCCCGGAAGCCCTGGAGAAGACGGTGACCGATTCATCGAAATCTGGAACCACGTGTTTATGCAGTTTGATATGCAGACTGACGGTAGCCTGCACAAATTGCCAGCGCCCTGCGTGGACACCGGCATGGGCTTGGAGCGTCTGGCGGCCATTCTCCAACATGTTCACAGCAATTACGAAATCGACATCTTTGACACCCTGATTAAGGCTGCCGCCCGTGAAACCGGCTGCGCCGACTTGGACAACAAGAGCTTGCGCGTCATTGCCGACCACATCCGTGCCACCGCGTTTCTGGTGAGTGACGGGGTGCTGCCCAGCAATGAAGGCCGTGGCTATGTGCAGCGCCGCATCATCCGCCGCGCCATCCGCCATGGCTACAAGCTGGGCCAAAAGACACCGTTTTTCCACAAACTGGTGAAAGACCTGGTGCAGGTGATGGGATCGGCCTATCCCAGCCTGGCGTCTCAAGAGGCCCGCATCACCGAGGTGCTGCGGGTAGAGGAAGAGCGCTTCTTTGAAACGCTGGCGACCGGCATGCAGATTTTGGACGAAGCTCTGGGTATCCAAGTCGCCGATGGTCAAATGACCACCAGCATGAAGATGTTGCCAGGTGACGTGGCATTCAAGTTGCACGACACCTACGGTTTCCCCCTCGACCTGAGTGCTGATGTGTGCCGCGAAAATGGGGTGGATGTCGACGAAGCTGGATTTCACGCCGCCATGGAAAAGCAAAAGGCTGCGGGGCGCGCTGCGGGTAAGTTCAAGATGGACAAGGCGCTGGACTACAGCGGTGCAGCCAATGATTTTGTTGGCTACGACCATCTCACGCAAGCGACCACCGTAGTGGCCCTGTACGTGGATGGCAGCAGCGTTAACCTTTTGGCTGCCGGGCAAACTGGCGTGGTGGTGCTTGGCAAGACGCCTTTCTACGCCGAGAGCGGCGGCCAAGTCGGTGACGAGGGAGCCATCTTTAGCGACCTGGCCCTGTTTGAAGTGGGTGACACGCAAAAAATCAAGGCGGATGTGTTTGGCCACCACGGTGCGCTCAAGACCGGCGCGCTGAGAGTGGGCGACGCTGTGACCGCCCATGTGGACGCCGTGAAGCGTGCCGCCACGGTGCGCAACCACTCGGCCACCCACCTGATGCACAAAGCCCTGCGCGAAGTGTTGGGCGACCACGTGCAGCAAAAGGGCTCGCTGGTGAATGCGGAGCGCACGCGCTTCGATTTTGCCCACAACGCCCCCGTCACTGATGCGCAGATTCGTGAGATTGAAGTGCGTGTCAACACCGAAGTGCTGGCGAACGCAGCAGCCCATGCCCGTGTGATGGACATCGAATCAGCCCAGAAGACGGGCGCGATGATGCTGTTTGGCGAGAAATATGGCGAGACCGTGCGCGTGCTGGACATCGGTAGCAGCCGGGAGCTTTGCGGCGGTACGCATGTGGAGCGCACGGGCGATATTGGCCTGTTCAAGATCGTGGCTGAAAGCGGTGTGGCCGCGGGTGTGCGCCGTCTGGAGGCGGTGACGGGCCAAAACGCCCTGGGCTACTTGCAGCATTTGGAAGACACCGTGGGTGTGGCAGCAGCTACGCTTAAAGCACCCGTGGCCGAGCTGACGACCCGCCTTAGCAGTGTGGTGGATCATGTGCGCGTACTGGAAAAGGAAGTGGCGGCGCTTAAGGGTAAGTTGGCCTCTGCCCAGGGTGATGAGCTTGTGACCCAGGCCTTGGACCTTGGCGGCGTGAAGCTGCTGGTGGCCAAGCTGGAAGGTGCTGACACTAAGACCTTGCGTGACAGCATGGACAAACTCAAAGACAAGCTCAAGACCGCGGTGATCGTTTTGACGGCGGTGGACGGTGACAAGGTGCAGATTGCGGTGGGCGTAACACTGGACACAACGGGCAAGGTCAAGGCCGGTGAGCTGGTGAACTTCATTGCAGCCCAGGTGGGAGGCAAGGGCGGTGGTAAGGCTGACATGGCCATGGCTGGCGGTACTGAGCCTGCCCTGCTGGACGCGGCTATGGCCAGTGTGCAGCCATGGGTAGCGGCCAAGCTATGAGCTGAATCGGGTGGATATGACCGGAGTTTGCTATTTAATTGATAGCATGTTGGTCATATTTTCCGCCGGGCGCCACCGGATTTGGCTTTAAATTTAGGGCCTGAAGCCTGGTAAGGCACGCAAACGTGCCGTCAGCCGAGCCGTCAGCCGCAAGACGTCTGCACTGTGCCCACCGGCCGACTGCGTAGCGTCTTGGTGGCTGAGTATCAGGCGTCTCAGGGTCTCCAGATGCGGCGTTATGGTGCCGAAAAACAGCGGATGTCCCTGGCGCGCAATCAGCAGTGTTGGGAAGTTCTCCACCTCCACCGGGTCCACCACGTCCGACTCATCCTCCACATCTACCCAGGTGAAATGCGCTTGCGGAAAGTCGGTTTGTAGTTGGGTAAATAGTGGCTGGTAGTCACGGCAGGTGCCGCACCACTGAGCACACAGGCATACCACCAACAGTGGGGAGGCGGGGGCGGTATCGGTAGCGAGAGACATGGCGCAATGATCGCAGAAATAGCCGCCCACGCCCTTGTCCCCAAGGTGCTGCCAGGCCCGGTTTAGCGCTAGCTATGCATATGCATATGCGGTTTTCATGGGGCCGGGGGTTTTACAATTGGGCTTAGTCCATTGGACCCCTCTGAACCATTGCAAGGCCCCCATGAGTGCATTTCAAGAAGAAACCGTTTTAAGCGTCCACCACTGGACCGACCGACTCTTTAGTTTCACCACTACGCGTGACACCTCGCTGCGTTTCTCCAACGGCCACTTCACCATGATCGGCCTGCGCCTGGAAACCGGCAAGCCCCTGCTGCGGGCCTACAGCATCGTCAGTGCCAATTACGAAGACCACCTGGAATTCTTGAGCATCAAGGTGCAAGACGGCCCGCTGACCTCACGTTTGCAGCACATCAAGGTGGGCGACAAAATTGTTGTAGGCCGCAAGCCCACAGGCACCTTGCTGATTGACTACCTGTTGCCCGGTAAGACTTTGTACTTGCTGGGCACGGGCACGGGTGTTGCGCCATTCTTAAGCATCGTGCGCGACCCGGAGACCTACGAGAAGTTCGAGAAAGTGGTGCTGGTGCACGGTGTGCGTGAGGTCGCCGAATTAGCCTACATGGACTATTTAACGATTGATTTGCCTGCCAACGAATTTTTGGGTGACATGGTACGCAAGCAGTTGCATTACTTTCCCACGGTGACGCGTGAGACCTTCAAAAACAGGGGCCGTATTCCCGATCTGTTTGAAGCTGGCACGATCGAGGCTGAGTTTGGCCTGCCTAAGCTCAATCCTGACACCGACCGCGTCATGTTGTGCGGTAGCCCAGCCATGCTGCGCGATCTCAAGCACATGCTGGAGGCGCGTAGCTTCATGGAAGGCAACACCACCAAGCAAGGTGATTTTGTGATTGAGCGGGCGTTTGCTGAACAATAACTGCTTCGACCGTTTCTCCTGATACTTACTTTTCTTGCCGATCCCCATGTCCCATTACGATCTTTACGCCATTGGTAACGCCTTGGTGGACTCCGAGTACGAAGTCACCGACGCGCAACTGCAAGCCATGGGCGTGGAGAAGCGCCATATGACGCTGATTGACATGCCGCGGCGCACCGCCTTGCTCAGTGCTGTGCGGGGCCTGCACAGCCGCCGCACAGGTGGTGGTTCGGCCGGTAACACGGTGGTCGCTTTGGCGCAATTGGGGGGGCGTGCGTTTTATTCTTGCCGCGTGGCCGATGATGAACTGGGAGCGTTCTACCGCGATGACTTGCAAGCCAACGGCGTGGACAGCAATCTGAATCACACCAAGCCGCCGGTCGGTCAAACTGGTAGCTGCATGGTGATGGTGACGCCGGATGCCGAGCGCAGCATGAGTACTTTTTTGGGCGCCACAGCAGATATCGACGGCACAGCCTTGCATCCCCAGGACATCGCCAAGTCCAAGGTTTACTACATGGAGGGCTACCTGGCTGCCAGCCCGACGGGACTCGCCGCCGCACTGCAGGGGCGGTCTGTTGCCAAAGCTGCGGGCGTGAAGTTGGCCGCCACCTTGAGCGATATGAGCATGATCAATTTTTGCCGCGCAGGGCTGGAGGCCATGCTGTCGAACGAGCAAGGCGGCCTCGACTATTTGTTTTGCAACGAAGAGGAAGCCACGACGTGGTGCGCCACGTCGGACCTAGATACGGTATGCCAACAAATAAGTCAGTTGGCGCGTGTGGTGTGCCTTACGCGGGGTGCCAACGGTTGCATCGTTTTGGAAAGTGGCAACCGTACCGTAGTGCCGGCCGCCCAGGTCACGGCGGTGGATACCAACGGTGCGGGCGACATGTTTGCGGGTGCGTTTTTGTACGCCGTAACCCAGGGCTATGGCCTGACACAAGCGGCCTGGTTGGCTTGCCAAGCTGCTGGCGCGGTTGTCACCCAATACGGCAACCGATTGAATGACAGCGCTATGGCCGACATCAAGGCTCGCTTCGCACAGTACTTGGGTCGGGCAGCGTAAGAGCTGCCGAGCCAGCATGCGCACCCGTACTGCAACGTGCGCTTTTTTGGGGCGGGGCTGGTCAAAGGTGCGCATGGGTTTGGCATTGCCTCTGCTCTTGTGCCTGGCATGCTGCGGCGGTGGGGGAGGGGCCACCGCAGTGGGCACAGCACCTGCGCCAACACCTGCCACGCTGACACTGGCTTTGCCACCCAGCGGCATCACCCCGCAGCAGTTGGCTGTGCTGGTGGCCCAGGGCGATGCTTTGTCGGAGTCCATTGCAAGTTACTACGCGTCAGCGCGCGGTATCCCTGCAGCAAACATTATTCGCGTAGCGGTTCCCGCCGGCTCTGACAGTATCTCTGCCACAGCGTTTGCCACTTTGAAGGCTGACATCGATGCCAAGCTGCCTGCAGGAGTACAGGCGACGCTGGTGACCTGGGCCGCGCCTTCCCGCGTGGCAGGGGTGTGCAGCATGGGCCTGACCAGTGCATTGGCCTTGGGCTACGACGCGCAATACTGTGGTGGCAACTGCGCCGCCACCAAGGCGTCCCCATACTTTGACAGCGAGTCGGTTCAACCGTGGGCGGACCTCGCGATGCGTCCTAGCATGATGTTGGGGGCTAAGACGCTGGCTGCAGCGCAAGGCTTGATAGACCGTGGCGTGCAGTCTGACAACTCGCAGCCATCTGGGGACGGCTATCTGCTACGCACCAGCGACACAGCACGCAATGTACGATTCACCGACTACACCGCATTGCCCATGCTGTGGGCAGGCAACGCCGGCTTGCAGCTTTATTACCAGGACAACGCGGGCGGTACCAGTAGCGACAGCATCACTGGAAAGAGCGATGTGCTGTTTTATTTCACCGGCTTGAGCCAGGTGCCCAATATCGCCAACAACCGCTACCGCCCGGGCGCTGTAGCTGATCACCTGACATCCTACGGCGGATTTTTACCAAGTGGCAACGGCCAAATGCCGATCACCCACTGGCTGGACGTTGGCCTGACGGCCAGCTACGGCACGGTGGAGGAGCCGTGCAATTACACCGCCAAATTTTCCCAGGCGTCGGTTTTGATCGACCAGTATTACCGGGGTGCCACGGTAATTGAGGCGTATTGGAAATCGGTGCAATGGCCAGGCCAAGGCTTGTTTGTGGGTGAGCCCTTGGCGCGCCCCTTTGCCCACACACCGACGCTCGCCGTGGTCAACGGTCAGTACAGTGTGAACACCCGCGCATTGCGGGCCAACGCTAACTACGCTTTGGAATACAAAAGCGCTGCGGGTAGTTGGGTGGGCCTGGCTACCTTCAGAGTGAACCGCGCACAGCCCCAAACGCTGACAGCACCCTTGCCGCCCAACACCGCCACACAATTGCGTTGGCGGGGGCCGTGCCCCACTGCCAACAGCCAGCAGTGCACTTTGGCTATTTCGGGCTGATCACCCCTGCGGTTGCCCGCTTGTGCAGCGGCTAAAGAACCCGCTTCTCTACGTGGTAGGGCGGAAGGCCCGCCAACATGCGCCGCCCATAGGCTTGCTGCACCAGGCGCTTGTCGTAGCAAATGACGGCGGCGTGGTCGTCTTCGGTACGGATAGCACGGCCCGTCCACTGCAAGAGTTTGATGCCGGTGGCCGGGATCACGAGTTCGTTAAACGGATCGCGGCCCACACTGCGCAGCCACTCAGCGCGGGCCTCGTCCACCGGGTCAGACGGCGGTGCAAAAGGCAGCTTGGTGATGAACACGGTTTCACACAGAGCGCCCGGCAAATCCAGCCCCTCACCAAACGACTGCATGCCGAAGATGACGGACGGATAGCCCGTTTCCACCCGCGCACTGTGGGTGGCGAGCAGCTTGGCACGCGATGCCGTGCCTTGTACCAAAACCATATCTTGCATGTACCCAGGCAAGGCCTCCGTGGCAGCGCGCATTTGCGCTTTGGACGTGAACAGCACGAGCGCCCCGCGCTTGACGTTGGCGATATCACCCATCAAGGCTTCCACCATCTCGGCGGTGTAAGCCGCGGCGTCTTTAGGATCGGCGCGGGTTTGCACCACGGTCAGCGTGCCTTGCGTGGCGTAGTTAAAAGGGCTGCTTACCTCCAGCGCTGTCGCGTTGGGGTTGTTGGTGAGGCCCGCTTCTTGTAAAAAATAATCAAAATTACCGCAGCTTGCGAGCGTGGCGGATGTGACCACCGCCGCGCGCACTTGGCTCCACAAAAACTGGCGCAGCAGGTCGCCTGGCACGATCGGGCAGGCGTGTGCCGTAAGTACCAGATAGTTACTCTCGCTACGCGCCTGCAGCCACTTGGCCAGCGGCTGGGGGCCATGCTCGAGCAGCAGCGCGCTGGTGGACACAACGCTGCCGAGCTTGGGTGCCAGGGCGCCCATCTTGGCAAACAGTTGCGAGCAACGCAGGGCCTGCGGCGGGTCTTCTTTGGCCAGCAGTTTGACCTCGGCGCCCAGGGCCTCCAGCGCTTTGGATAGGCCCTCAGCGTGGCCATGGATCAGTGTGACCGGGTCGGTCAATGCGTCTGGTAGCTTGCCATGGGCAAAACGCAACGTGCCGTCTTTGCCATCGGTACTGGCGTGCACCATGTCCAGCGTCACCTTCGCAAACTGCGTGAGCGCTGTTTTGAGCTGGCTGGCCACGGTGGTGACGTCTTCAGACAACTGCAGTTGCAGGCTGCTGCTCACCTCTTGCAAAATTTTGGGCAGGCGGTCTAACCAGCGCAGGCTGCTCAGGTCCATGCTGTTGGAAAACTGGTCCAGCGCCACGGCGGGCAGGTGGTGGCCTTCGTCAAAGATGACCAAGCAGTTGTCCAGGTCGGGCAGGGTTTTCGTACCTAACGAGGCCAGCACCAGGTCATGGTTGGCCACGATCACGTTCGATTCAGCCAGTCGGTTGCGCGCCTGGTAGTAGCTGCAGTCGCGAAAGCGCGGGCAGTGGCGCACGGTGCAGGTGTGGCGCTCGGCCGCGACGGCAGACCAATCACCGGGGTGGGGTGTGTCAGCCAATGTGTCACGATCTCCATCCCATTGGCCCTTGGCCAGCATCACGGCCATAGAGTCAAACAGGGCAAAGCGCCGTTCTTCGGCGGCCTCTTGCGTCAGCTCCGAGCCAAAGCGTGCGGGCTCGCCCACGTCGTCGTTGTCGAACAAGGCATCCTCTACCGATCCGCTGCCCGCCAGGCGCTCCAGCTTGAGTTTGCAAACGTAGCGGCCCCGCCCCTTGGCCAATGCAAACACAAAGGGCTTATCCATACTCGCCGCCAGAGCGGGCAGGTCCTTGGTCATCAACTGCTCTTGCAGGGCGACTGTTGCCGTGGATATCAGCACCCGGGTTTTGCGCTCAAGGGCCATAGCCACCGCGGTGGACGCGTAGGCCGCGCTTTTGCCCACTCCGGTGCCTGCCTGTATGACGGCAATGGCTTTGTTCGGGTTGGCGTGCTCACCCAGATCGGCATGCGCCAGCGTGGAGGCAATGCGCTCTGCCATGGCGTGCTGGCCGGGGCGCGGCCGAAAACCGGCGGTGCCCGCCACAAGCTTTTCAAAAGCGGTGAGCGCCAGATGGGCCAGGGTCTCGGTGGTCAAAAAACGTTTTCTTTCTAGCAAGGTGTCATGGGTGTCGCTGGCGCAAGGCCACGTGTCGCGCATTTTCGCTCACGCCAAGGCCCGGCGACGCGTTGGACCGGTTTGGCGCCAGCAGAGCCCAAATCACCAGCGGCAACGTCAAACCGCGGAGTGCCTAAGTCCGTAAAAACGATAAGCTTTTTTGCTTAAAAACCACAAAACAGGCGTCATAGTGCGGTATTCTGCCGCCAGAACAACTACCGAGGAGTCTCTCATATGGCAGCATCCAAACTCATGCTGGACTACGTTTTTGAAAACGAAGCCACGCATGCTGATTCCGTCTTTCTGACCCAACCGATTGGCGGTGGGCAGGTTACGGACTACACCTGGAAGCAGGTAGTTGACCAAGCTCGCCGCATGGCGACACATATCAAGGCGCAAAATTTCGAGACCGGTGCACGCATTGCCATTTTGTCTAAGAACAGTGCGCATTTTGTGATGGCCGAGTTGGCAATTTGGATGGCCGGTGGAACCACTGTGGCCATTTTCCCTACCGAATCGGGCGACACCGTGAAATACGTGCTGGAGCACAGCGGAGCCAGCATGTTATTCATCGGTAAGCTTGATGTTTGGGAGTCGCAAAAAGGCGGCATCCCTGCAGGCCTGCCATGTGTGGCTTTGCCGCTGTCGCCCCAAACCAGTTACGAGACTTGGGATGCCATCGTCAAGCGCACAGCGCCACTGGCCGGTAAAGTCAAACGCGCCCCTGCCGACATTGCCATCTTGTTGTACACGTCGGGGTCTACCGGTACTCCCAAAGGTGTGATGCACAGCTTCCAGCGCGTCTCGTTAGTGGCCGAAGGCATGCTGGTGGAATTGAAAAAATATATTGGTGCCGATACCGATATTCGGGTGCTCTCCTATTTGCCCTTGGCGCACGTGTTTGAGCGCGCATGGGTCGAGTGCACGACGTTGCTGGCGGGTACTGCGCATGTGTATTTTGCAGAGTCGTTGGACACCTTCTTGGTCGATTTGAACCGTGCACGCCCCAATGTGTTTGTGTCGGTACCGCGCCTGTGGCTCAAATTTCAACAGGGCGTGTTTGCCAAGATGCCGGCCAAGAAGCTGGACCGTTTGTTGAGCATTCCTATCTTGGGCAAGTTCGTGGGCCGCAAGGTACTTACCGGGCTGGGTCTGAACAAGGTTTTGTTGGCCGGCAGTGGCTCAGCGCCTATACCAGGCGAGTTGATCACCTGGTACCGCCGTTTGGGTCTGAACCTGATGGAGGGATATGGCATGTCGGAAGACATGGCGTTCTCTCATATGTCAACCGCCACCATCAATGCACCGGGTTGCGTGGGTGCTCCGATGCCGGGCGTGAAGGTTCAAATCAGCCCCGAGGGTGAAATCTTGATCAAGTCTCCAGGCCAATTGGTGGGCTACTACAAACGCCCCGATCTGGATGCCGAATCTTTTACCACCGACGGCTATTTCAAAACAGGTGATCGTGGTGAGCGGCGTGCCGATGGCTTGCTGAAAATCACCGGACGCGTGAAAGAAATTTTTAAGACATCCAAGGGCGAGTATGTCTCGCCTGCTCCGATTGAAAACCGCCTCCAGGCCAACCCCATGGTCGAATCGTGCATGGTCTCTGGAGCCGGCCAGGCTGCAGCCTATGCGATGGTCGTGCTCAACGAGACCCTGCGTCCCAAACAAAACGACCCGGCGGTGCGCAAAGAAGTCGAAGCCGAATTGGGCGCCCTCTTGGCCGAGGTGAATAGCCAGTTGGTTGGCCACGAAAAGCTACAGATGTTGGTGATCGCCAAAGAGCCATGGACGATTGAAAATGGTTCGTTGACGCCCACCATGAAGATCAAGCGTAGCCGTATTGAGAGCGATGTCACTCCCAAAGTTGAGGGTTGGTACGCTGGTAAGGGCAAGATCCAGTGGGCGTAATGTCCTGATGCGGTGGTGTTGGACGCTGGTTTTCCTGGCTTGCGCACCCGTGGCGTGGGCCCAGCCAGCGCCCAGCATTGTCCAACCGACCGTTTCCGCCGCTGGCAGCACCGGCACTGCCGGTATCCCCGCGCCGCGCTGGGAACAGATGCCCCGGCTGAAAGCGCATCTCACGTCCGCCGAACTGGGGCTGGTGATCAACAACGCAGACCCGTACTCCGTTGCTGTGGGTGCGTATTACATAGAGAAGCGTGGCATTCCCCCAGCGCACGTATTACGCGTCGAGCTGCCCGTGCAAGCGCAGCTTACGGTGCCTGAATTTGTAGCCTTGAACACCCAGGTGCGTGAATTCATGGGGCCTCAGGTACAGGCTCTGGCGTTGGCATGGACTCAGCCATACGCGGTGGGTTGCAACTCCATTACCTCAGCCCTGACGCTGGGTTATGAGCCCGAGATCTGCCGCCAGACCTGCGCGGCCAGCAGGCCGTCTGCTTATTTCAACTCGTCGAGTGCTCGGCCGTTTACCGACCTGGGTTTGCGCCTGTCCATGCTGCTGGCCTCGCGCAGCGTTGAAAGCGCCAAAGCCTTGATCGACCGCGGCGTGGCTGCCGACCGCCAGTTGGGCAGGCGCGGTGTGCCCACCGCCCACGCGGTGTTTGTGCGCACCCAGGACAGCGCCCGCAACGTGCGCGCCACGCTCTTTCCGCCCGAAGGCCTGGTGGGCGGCAAGGGCGTGCAGATTGACTGGCGCCAGACCGAGAATGCCCACACCGTGCCGCGGGTGTTTTTGTACCAGACCGGTATACCTCGTGTGGACCACCCGGAGCGCATACAGTGGCTGCCCGGCGCGCTGGCGGATCATTTGACGTCACACGGTGGCAACTTGCTGGCTACCGAGGGGCAAATGAGTGCACTCGAATGGCTGGAGTCTGGCGCTACCGCCAGCTACGGCACGGTGAGCGAGCCCTGCAATCACCTACAAAAATTTCCCCATCCCCAGGTGCTGTTGCTGCATTACCTGCAAGGCGCTACGGCGATAGAAGCCTACTGGCGCAGCCTGGCCTGGCCAGGGCAGGGTGTATTGGTGGGTGAACCTTTAGCGGCACCGTTTTGATGGCCGCACCCAACATCGCGCCAGACTTGACCGAGCTGATGCGCAGCAAGGCGGCGCAGGTTCCCGTGACTACCGCACTGCTGGGGGCGAATGTTTTGGTGTTTGTCTTGATGCTGTTTGCCGGTGCGGGCTGGTGGCACACCTCGAATGGCGTGCAGCTTGCATGGGGTGCCAACTTTGGCCCCGCCACGCAAGACGGTCAGTGGTGGCGCCTTTTCACGGCCCAATTTGTCCACTTTGGGTTACTGCACCTGGGAATGAACATGTGGGCCCTGTGGGACGTGGGGCGCTTGGTCGAGCGCCTGTATGGGCGTGCATCGTTCGCGTTGCTGTATTTGGCCAGCGGTGTGGTGGGCAACTTGTTGTCATTGGTGGTGCAGGGCAATGCGGCTGTCTCTGCCGGCGCGTCGGGCGCAATTTTCAGCTTGTATGGTGCGCTGCTGGTGTTTCTGTGGCGCGAACGACGCCAGGTCGAACCGGCCCAATTCCGTTGGATTTTTGGTGGTGCGCTGCTCTTTACCTTGTTGATTTTGGGCATGGGGTTTGTGGTGCCTGGCATTGATAATTCAGCGCATGGCGGGGGCTTGCTGGCGGGGGGCGTATTAGGCCGCCTGCTGGGTCGCCCCTGGACAGCGCAGAGCCCAGGTGGCACCCGCGGGCGTTGGGTGGCGCTGGCTGGTTTGGTGGTCGCCATCGCGTGGCTGGTGCTGCACCTGCCGCAACCGAGCTACCGCTATGGCGAGGAGCTGCGCACACGTGCGGCCATTCAAGACTTTCTTAGCGCAGACCGGGGCATAGCCCAGCAGTGGGAGTCGCTGCTGCGCAGTGGGCCAGCGCAAGGCCTAAGCTTTGAGCAACTGGCGGGGCGCATTGACGAGCGCATCACCCGCCGCTATGAGCGTAGTTTTGAGCAATTGGTTGCGGCCACACCCGATTCGGCAGTGCCATCTGCCAACCAATTGGGTGTCTTGCAGGAATATGCCCACCAACGCGCGCTAGCTTCGCGCGAGTTTGCTGAAGGCCTGCGGTCGCGTGATTCACAAAAAATCAACCAGGCGCTGGACCACGCCAAGAATGCTGGGGCGCGGGTCAAAAGCGCTTCCGGGCCCGCAGCGCCAGCCGCTTCGAATAAGGGTGCAGATGCAGGTTTTCCTCCATAGTGGTTGCCAGCGCGCGGTGGTATGGTTGCGCCCGTTCGCTGCGTGTGGGGGTGTCTGGTTGCCCCGCTCGCCCATGCGGTAAGTGGGGCTAGCTTTCACTGTGTGGCGATTCCATTGTTTCCCTGCTTCGTTATATTCGTTCACCCATTTCTAGAGGAGTTGCCATGACAAAAAATACGACATTCGCGCGATGGAGTCGCCTACTTATGGGCGTGAGTGCGACAAGCTTGCTATTGAGCAGTTGCGGTGTGATGCAAGTTGCCAACAACGCCAACAATGTCAATAGCGCATTGGCATCCGGCAAAGCGGTGTTGATCTCGAATCCAGGCACGTTTAACCCAGATTCCGATGTCAGCGAGAGTATCGAACTCAGTGGCAAATACCGGCCACCACTGACCTATTGGATTCACCGTGACACACAAAAAGCGTTTGTCTTGGGCGCGCGTGATTCAGATGACGGGAAGGGCAAAGTCCTGACCACCAACCATTACTATTACGTGATGGAGCCGGGAATATATGACTTCGCCGGGTATGTAAAAAAAGAGCGCCTGGGTAGTCTTAAAAATCTGACCCTCACTAAAAAGCCAATCAAATCGTCGATTGGGTTTGTCAACTTTTCGGCGACAACATTGCCCACCTTTTACACCTACCAAGCGTGGGTGCCTCCCTCTTACACAGGAACCACCCTGTATGGAAATACGCTGACCAACTGGTATGCACCGGGATACTGGACCCAGCGGGGTGCCAGGCGCGCGACCAGTGGAATTTTCGTAGACATGCGTGGACTGGTACCCAACGCACCTAACGGTAAAGCCAATATTGCCAGCTTCATTCTGGCACCGGGTCAGATTGCGGTAGCGCCCGACTTTAAAGCGGAATTTACCCACGGAGAATGTGATCTGCCTACAGAGGGGCAGTACGTTTGTCCGCTGACCAGCCTGACCATGGCGGCCCCGTTTGCCGATCAGGCGGCGGATGTGCGCGAAACGATGAAGCAATTTATGTATAGCGCCGACTTGATTAAAAAAGTGACGTCGGCACATGTGCTGCCAGGCGAATTTTTTAGAAACCAAAAAATGGAACTGGCAAGGGGTTTAAAAACCGCCTCGGGTGATGCTTATGCGCAATTTCGGGTGACAGAAAACACCATGCCAGCCCCGGCGTCGAAATAAACCATATACCTAAAAATCTGACTTTATCAGTGAGGATGCCACCATGAAAAAACTACTGTTGTTACTGGCCTTGGTGCCGTGTTGGGGTTTTGCGCAGACAAAAGAGGAAACTGAAAAATGGTTGCTGGCCCAAGTACCCATCATCAATCACGGCCTGCAATACAAGTTCGATGATGGCGACATGGTTTATGTTCTGTCGGACCGGTTTGGCACGATAAAAAGAACGATTCCGATCAGCAAAATCAAAAGTGTGGATTTTTTACACACGGATAAGTTTCTGGCATTCACTTTGAAATGCGAGGATGAATGCGCTTATTCAGTGGCAACGGACGAAAACAATAAGTTCAAGTGGGATGCAAAAAAAGACCGGATGTTTTTTGAGTTGTATGCCAAGCTCGACAAGGATATGCCTGCCAGAGTTCAAAAAGCGCTGCTGCATTTGATTGAACTCCACGGTGGCAAAGCCAAGGCGATTCCTTACACAAAACCGAAAGAAGCGTTTTGATGGTCGGCGCATTGCGTCGCACCGCACCGCACCGCACTAGTGCCCAAACGCTTGGTCTATCTCGACCCAGTTTTTCAATGACCGCGCACTCTTAAACTGCCGCGCCTCACCACTCAGCGGGTCAGTGAAGGCGATAGATTTGGCTAACAATTGCAGGGGCCGGGTGTAGTCGGGCACCCCCTCGGGTGTGAGCGTGGGGTAGATGCCATCGCCCAGTAGGGGCAAGCCTAGCGCGGCCATGTGCACGCGCAACTGATGGCGCTGGCCTGTGACGGGTTTTAGCGCGTAGCGTGCCCAGGGCGCATGCACATCGATGGGTTCTATAAAAGTCAGTGCGTTGGGGGCACCTTCCACCTCGGTTTGCTGCATAAAGTGTGCGGCGGGCAGGATGCGACTCTCGCGCCGCTGGGGCCATGCCAGGTCGGGGTTCCAGGGTGCGATGCACTCGTAGGTTTTGTCGATTTGGCGGGTGCGAAACAACTCTTGGTAGGCCCCGCGGGTGGCGGCTTGTTTGGAGAACAGGACCAGCCCGGCGGTATCGCGGTCGATACGGTGAATGGGAACGAGTGCGTCTAGCTGCAGTGCATTTTTAAGGCGAACCAAGACGGTTTCTTGCAGGTATTTGCCCGAGGGCATGACGGGCAGAAAATGCGGCTTGTCGACCACCAACAGGTGCGCGTCTTGCCACAACACCACGGCCTCAAAAGGTATGGACGGCTCAAGCGCTACCGCACGAAAGTAGTACACGCGTTGCCCGGGCGTGCAGGGGGCATCGGCTGAGAGCACCTGGCCTTGGTCGTTGATGACATCGCCTGCGTGCAGGCGCTGCAGCCAGGTGTTTGGGCTGACGCTGGGAAAACGTTGCACCAGGAAGTCGATCACACGGCTCCAGGGCCCCGGTGGCAACACCACGCAACTGGCACCCACGCCGTTGCGGCTCGGTGGGGCGTTGGGGCGGGGCAGGGCCATATTTGGGTAGGGGGCTAGGCGCGACCCCTACACCCGCTCAAACACCAGATCCCACACGCCGTGGCCTAGCTTGATGCCGCGGTTCTCAAACTTGGTGAGCGGGCGGTAATGGGGCTTGGGCGCGTAACCATTCAGCTCGGGGTGGGTGGCCAGGGCGCGGTTTTTCAGGCGCGGCTCGGCGGTCAGCACTTCCAGAATTTGCTGGGCGTAGGGCTCCCAGTCGGTGGCGCAATGCAGGTAGCCGCCTACTTTGAGGCGCTGGGCCAGTTTGGCGATTAGCGGGCTCTGGATCAAGCGGCGCTTGTTGTGCTTGGTCTTGTGCCAGGGGTCGGGAAAAAAGATGTGCACGCCGTCCAGGCTTTGCAGCGGCAGCATGTGGTCAATCACCTCTACGGCGTCGTGCGCGCAGATGCGGATGTTGGTGAGGTCTTGCTCGCCAATGCGCTTCAAAAGCGCACCCACGCCAGGCTCGTGTACTTCGCAGCACAAGAAATGGGTGTCGGGTAGCACGCCTGCGATGTGGGCAGTGGCCTCGCCCATGCCAAAGCCAATTTCCAGCACTACCGAGCTTTTTTCGGCATTATTTGAGTCGTTTGTGCTCCCGGCCGGCGTATTTATTGAGAATAGTGCTACTAAATCAATAGCGCTTGCTTGGTAAGGCAACAAGAACTGGGGGCCCAGTTCTTCAAACGCCTTGGCCTGCCCGTGGGTGGTGCGGCCCGCGCGCTTCACAAAGCTCTTGATCGTTCGCAAAAAAGGCTGCGTGCCATCAGCACGTAGCGGCGGCACAAAGGCTGCGGTGTCGGGAGATTCTGGCGTTTCGGGGGCTTGCGAAGTCATGGTGTGCGGTAGGGGAGGTCAGGGCTGCATTGTAGGGAAGCCCCCTCGAACTTATGCGCTATATCGACTTGTATGGCGATCTGTTTGGCGATCTGCCCAGGGGCGAATCCAGGCCTGCAGAATTTCAGAAACCGTGGTTTGTGAAATCGGCGCTTGAAAACCCGCCTCTTGTGTTTCGGGGGTGTCCGTAATGCCAGTAGGAAAGCCCAGCACGCGCGCCGCTGCCCGCAATACCGCAGCAGCGGCTGCCGGGGTAGACGTGTCCAGCGCTGCTGCACCGTTTTGCTTACTCAGCTTCTCGCCGTTAGGGCCTAACACCAGCGGTGTGTGCAGGTAGCGGGGCGTCGGCAAGCCCAGGTGGCGCTGCAGCAGAATCTGGCGCGCGGTGTTGTCAGCAAGGTCCTCGCCCCGCACCACATGGCTGATGCCCTGGGCCGCATCGTCCACCACCACCGCCAATTGGTAGGCAAATAGACCATCGGCCCGCCGCAGTATGAAGTCCCCCACGTCGGTGGCGACGCACTGTGCTTGCGGACCGAGTCGGCGGTCGTGCCAACACAAGGTAGCGTTGTCGATTGCTACTAAATGCACAGCATCATTACTAATGTTTACCCGGGCCAGCGTTGGTTTTGACCCCGAAAACTCCGTGTTCAGCCGCCAGGCGCGCCCGACACGACCCTGCAGGCCATTGCGGCAGGTGCCGGGGTAGATCAGCGCGCTATGGCGCGGCTTTGGCTGCCCGGAGGCGGCTAAGGCCGCTTCAATGTCTTTGCGAGAACAGGCGCACGGGTAGGCCGCACCCGAAGCCACCATGGCGTCTAGCGCGGCCTGGTAAGCCGCTGTGCGCTGGCTTTGCCACACGGGCGGTTGGTCAGGGTGCAGGCCGCAGGCGGCGAGCTGCTGCAAGATGGTGTGGTCCGCACCGGGCACGCAGCGCGGCGTGTCCACATCTTCGATGCGCACCAGCCACTGGCCGCCGTGCGCCCGCGCATCCAGCCAACTGGCCAGCGCCGCCACCAGCGAGCCTGCGTGCAAAGGGCCAGTGGGCGATGGGGCGAATCTGCCACGATACATAGGTTACGAATTTGCTGCCTGAGCGCCGCCGGGCCGCCCCAAGGCGCGAGAGCCCCCTCGGGGGGCAGCGACCCGTGCAACGGCGGAGCGTGGGGGCTAGGCGATAGCCAAAGCCAACTCCAAGCCCGAGATAAACGCATCCTCCACCCGGTGGCCCAGGCACCAGTCGCCGCACAGGCCGATACCAGTTTTGGCGTCCCACAAGTGACTTTTGCCCAGCGGCTTGCTGGTCTTGGCATACAGCCAGCGCTGGCTGTCTACATGGGAGGGTTCGGCACGAATGCCAGTGATCTCGGTAAACGCTTTTTTCAGTTTGGCCTGGATGCGCTTGGGGTCGTCTTGCAGATGCTCTTGCGACCATGCGGCGCTGGCCTGCACGGTCCAGCGTTCAATGGCGCCCCGGCCCGGCTTGGACGATTCACGCGCCAGCCAGGCCACCCGGTGGTGGGTGCTGCGGGCGGCGTTCCACTGGGGGCCCAGGCTGTACATATTCGGCTGCATGGCCTGGGGGAAAGCCAGCATTAGCGTCCAGCAGGGCGCCACCGTGACCTTGCTGATTTTTTGCGCCAGCGCAGCACCTGCTTTGCAGGTTGCCAGCAGTGCCTGGGCTTGGGGCGACGGTATCGCCAGCACCACAGCATCGAAGCCAGAGTAGACGTGCACAGAGTCGTTGGCACCCGTGGTGTGCAATTGCCATTGCTTGGGGTTCAGAGCGTCGGGTTCCATACGCGTGACACGGGTTTGCAGCTCAACGCACAGTGCATCGGCCAGCGGCTTGGCCCACTGTTTGACCAGCGCGCTCATGCCGGGGCTGGCTACCCAGTGGGGCTCGCGTGCTGGCAAGCCTGCTGCGGTCACCATGCCGTGGGCATCCAGCACGCGCACGGTGTTGGCACTCCAGGGCTTGCAGGTCTTGGGGGTGGTTTGCAGCGCCAGCGCAAAGCGGGCGTCGCGCACGGTGAAGTACTGTGCGCCGTGGTCAAAGCTTCCAAACGGGCTGTTGCGGGTGGACATGCGGCCACCTACGGTGTGGCTCTTTTCGATCACTGTGACGCGGTGGCCCGCCTGGACCAGTGTGCGTGCACACGTGATGGCGGCCATGCCGGCACCGACGATAGCAATGTGTTTGGAAGTGGTCGTCAAAATGAGTCTCCTGTCGTTGTTGTGCCTAGATGGCTTTATACACGCACCCACTTGCAGTGGGCGGACTCAGACCCAGAACTCAGGCACTGCGGTGCTGCTCCAACAAGGCGGCGCGCGTAGCTGGGCTCTCCATCTGCTGCAACCACCATTGCAGGGCCCGGCCTTGTGTCATGCCCTTGCTTGCACGCCAGGCGTAGTGCAGATCCACAAACCGTTTGGCACGCTCGGTTTTCTTCACCACCAGACGACCGGTTTCTATGTAGGGGCTGGCCATGCAGTGGGGCAGGTTGCCGCCACCCAGCCCGCGCAGTTGTGCGTCTAATTTGGCTTGCATGGTGGGCACGGTGAACACATCTTGTCCGGTTAGCAGACCGAACGTCATACCCGAGCCCCGCTGGACAGAGTCCGCCACCGCCACAGCGCGGTGCTTTTGAATGGTGTCATCGCTCAGGGGCTCGGGGGCCTGGGCCAAGGGGTGGTGCGGCGCCACTACGTACACAAAGTTGATTTGCCCCAGCGGCTTGCTGTGCAGGTCGGCGTGGTTGGCCGTGTCACCTCCTACCCCGATGGCCAAATCCGCCAGCCCGGACGACAGCGCTGCAAAAGTGCCAGACAAGGTTTCCTCCCGGATGCGAATACGGGTGGGCGGCGACTGGCTGAAAAAGCTCTCCACCAGCTCCATTACTGTGCCCTTGGAAATAACGGTGTCGATGGAAATGGTGAGCTGAGATTCCCAGCCGGTGGCGACACGCTTGACGCGGTTGGCCATGGCGTCAATTTCGTGCAGCAGGCGTGCGCCTTCGCGCAGCAGTTCCGCGCCAGCGGGGGTCAGCTTGGCTTGGCGCGAGCTGCGGTCGTACAACAACACATCCAGCGCATCTTCAATCTGGCGCACGCGGTAGGTCAGGGCGCTGGGCACCAAGCCCAGCGCGCGTGCCGCGGCAGCAAAGCTGCCTGCGGCGGCAATCGACTGCAGCATAGCCAGGGCATCCGGCGTGAGAACATCGCGGGCATTTTGCATTAAAGGCACCCTTAAGTTGAATCAATTTGAATGATGCCATCAAACAAGGTGGATGGAAAGTGCCCATCTGCAGCCTAAAGTTTGGTCTACGGTGTTGCAGTGCGAGGCCCGACCCCTTCGGCGCTTTGCATACTGTTTTTATAAGGAGAAATGATCATGTTGAGCATTCGAAAATCGCAAGAGCGGGGTTACGCAGACCACGGCTGGCTCAAGTCTTTTCACAGTTTTTCCTTTGCCGGCTACTTTGACCCAGAGCACATGGGCTGGGGCAACCTGCGCGTCATCAACGAAGACCGCATTGCACCAGGCACCGGCTTCGGCACCCACGGCCACCGCGACATGGAAATCATCAGCTACGTGCTGAGTGGCTCCATCGGCCACAAAGACAGCATTGGCAATGGCGCCAGCATTCCGCCCGGGGACGTGCAGCGCATGAGTGCAGGCAGAGGAATTCAACACAGCGAGTTCAACCACGCGCCCGCCAACGAAACCCATTTTTTTCAGATTTGGATCGAGCCCAATGTCAAGGGTATCGCCCCCGGCTATGAGCAAAAGACGTTTGCCGATGCCGAGAAGCAGGGCTTGCTGCGCCTGGTAGCCAGCCCCGACGGCGCGCAAGGCAGTGTGACGATTCACGCCGATGCGCGTATGTACTCGGCCCTGTTGGACGGTAAGCAATCCGCCAAGTTAGCCCTGGACCCCAACCGCAAGGCCTACGTGCATGTTGTGCGTGGTAGCGTTTGCGTCAATGGCCAAACTCTGCAGGGGGGCGACGCGGCGAAGCTGGCTGACGAAGCCCAACTGCGCTTGTCCGACGCCCAAGACGCAGAGGTGCTGGTGTTTGACCTGGCCGCCTAAATCTATTTTTCAATTTTTTCACAACCGCCTTTTAGGAGATTTTTATGGCAAAAGTAGCAGTCGTATTTCATTCTGGTTACGGTCACACCCTGCGTGTGGCGCAATTTGTAGCCCAGGGCGCCGGGGCCGAGCTTGTGGCCATTGACGCCGATGGCCATTTGACCGAAGCCCAATGGGCCACGTTGGACGCTGCGGACGCCGTAATTTTTGGTTCCCCCACATACATGGGCATGGCCTCGTGGCAGTTCAAGAAATTTGCCGATGCCACCAGCAAAAAATGGTTCACCAGCGCCTGGAAAGACAAAGTTGCCGGTGGCTTTACTTGTTCGGCCAGCCCCAGCGGCGACAAGCTCTCCACAATTCAGTATTTCATCACCCTGGCTATGCAGCAGGGCATGATTTGGGTCGGCCAGCCCGCGCTCAATGATGGCACCATCAACCGCATTGGCTCCAACTCGGGTGTCATGGCCCAGGTCGGCCCCACCAGCCCGGCAGAAGACATTCCCCAAGGCGACTTGGATACCGCCAAGTTGTATGGACAACGCGTGGCCGAAGTTACGGCGCGTTTGAAGGCGTAGTTTTTACATCCTCCTCGCACGAGCTGGCGTTGGCATCGTGCGAGGATCTGGCCGCGACGGCACTACCATCGCGGCATGCATCCCATTCAACGCCTCTACCAATTCGCCAAAGCCTACCGCCGCGACTTCCGCCTGGCGACGCTGTACTCGGTCCTCAATAAGTTTTTTGACATCTTGCCCGAGGTGCTGATTGGCGCTGCGGTGGACGTGGTGGTCAAAGGCGACCAGAGCTTTCTGGCACGCCACGTGCTGGTCACAGTGGGCATTACAGATACCTGGCAGCAACTGCTGTTTTTGGGTGGGCTCAATGTGATTATTTGGGGTGGTGAGTCGCTGTTTCAGTACCTGTACGAGGTCAAGTGGCGGCAACTGGCGCAAGACATTCAGCACGACATGCGCCTGAGCACCTACCGCCATGTGCAGAAGCTGGACATGGCCTACTTTGAGACCCAGCGCACGGGTAACTTGATGTCGATTCTGAACGACGACATCAACCAGATGGAGCGCTTCTTGAATGGGGGCGCGAACCAGATCATCCAGGTGTTTTGTTCGTCCATCATGGTCAGCGCCGTGTTCTTTGCCTTGCAGCCCGGCATTGCCTTGATTGCCTTGCTGCCGGTGCCGGTCATTTTGTTTGGGGCCTTCTGGTTTCAGAGCCGCCTGGCCCCGCGCTACACCGCCGTGCGCGAGGCCGCTGGCGACGTGAGCGCCCGGCTCAACAACAACCTGCTCGGTCTAGCCACCATCAAGGCCTTTGCCACCGAGACCTTTGAGGCGGGCCACATCGAGGAGGCCAGCAACCAATACCGTAGCGCCAATACCGCCGCCATCCGCATCAGCTCAGCCATAACGCCGGTTATCCGCATGGCCATCTTGAGCGGCTTTACCGCCACCTTGCTGTATGGCGGCTGGCTCACGTTGCACGGCGAACTGGCGGTGGGCGCATATTCGGTACTGGTGTTTTTGACCCAGCGCCTGCTGTGGCCACTTACTGGCTTGGCCGAGGTGGCTGACATGTACCAGCGCTCCATGGCCGCGATTGACCGGGGTATGAAACTGCTCGATACCCCCATCACCATTGCCTATGAGGGCCAGCACCTGAATCCGGCGCACGCGCGTGGCGAGCTGCGCTTTGAAGATGTGGGCTTCTCGTACGGCGACACGCCCACGCTGCAGGGCATCAACTTGACGCTGCCCGCCGGCAAGACCACCGCCTTTGTGGGCACCACCGGCTCGGGTAAATCGACAATGGTGAAGCTGCTGCTGCGCTTTTACGAGCCCCAAAGCGGCCGCGTACTGCTGGATGGTGTGCCGATAGCCAGCCTGAATCTGCAAGACCTGCGCCGCGCCATTGGCTATGTGGCGCAAGACAGTTTTTTGACCGACGGCACCGTGGCCGAGAACATTGCCTATGGCGTGCAGGGCGCCAGCGATGAAGCCATTGCCGAAGCGGCGCGTGCGGCAGAAGCCACTGAATTTATTGACAAGCTCCCTCTGGGCTTTGCCACCCGCATTGGCGAGCGCGGTCAAAAGTTATCCGGTGGCCAGCGCCAGCGCTTGGCCTTGGCGCGGGCGATTCTGAAGAACCCGCCGATTTTGGTGTTAGACGAAGCCACCAGCGCGGTAGACAACGAAACCGAAGCCGCCATTCAGCGCTCGCTGGAGGTGGTGAGCCGCAACCGCACGACTATCGTTATCGCGCATCGCCTATCCACCGTGCGCCAGGCCGATTGCATCCATTTGCTGGAGGCAGGTCGCATTGTGGAGAGCGGCACGCACGATGAATTGTTACAGCGGAACGGCGGCTATGCCGCGCTGTGGCGGCTGCAGACGGGGGAGCGAAGCCTACATCCCCAATGATTTCAGCAAATCCGCATTCTCATCGTCCGTGGTGCTGACCACCGACACTTGCGTATCCTTGAAAGCATTTTCCTGAGCGATCACGGAATCGGGGTCAACCTCTTCGTTGGCATCAAAGTCGTGCAGCTTGATGAACTCAGTGCGGTCAATGGCTAGCTCTAGGTAAAAGATATTGTTCTTCTCGGTGTAGAAGGTCACGCGGCGCATCTCGGGGCGGTCTAGCGGGGTGTCCACACTGAGCATGACCTGCTTTTGCAGCACCAGCATCTTGGGCTGGTTTTGGGTGATGTGGGTTTGCAGCTCACGGCGCACTTTGCCAGTAAAGTCGCCCACGATCTGGTTCATCAGCTCGCCCATAATGTTGCTGACCTCGTCTGAGGTGTGCGAACCGGCCAATTCGCTCTTGGGCATGCCCATGGTGAGCATGTACTTTTCGTAAATCTCCATGGCCGTGGCGGCACCAAAATTGAGTACCACCAAGCCCGAGAATCCCCCATCAAACAGCACGAAGCAGCCGATATCCGGCTTCAGGCCGATCTTGGTGATGCGTTGCACCATGGCCGAGTAATTGATCTTGCTCTGGGTTGCCACATTAAGCACCCGGGTGACCGAATTGCACAGGCTGATCAACACGTCCTCGGTTCCATACACAACACGTCTATCTTCTGCGGTCATAGTCCATCCTCATCCATAGTCATCAACAAAGGGGGCGTTGGTGCCGTTCAACACGATTCACCTGCAATATATTACGCGGCATAGGGTCGCGCGGCAAATGCACGGTCATGCATTTATACCCCGGCCAAGCGCAGTAAAAAGAACAGCGGTGCAGCACCGTCTGCGTTTCTAACGCCGCAGCGCCGCAAACGCCTCACAGCGCAGGGCTGGACCCATGGCGTCGTGCCAGGTCATAACTGTCATGCACAATGGCGCCCGGGTGACGCGGCGACTGGGCCGTCGATTGACAAAGAAGGAATTAAATTGAGCCAACACGACCATCCCAACCAGTTTGCACTGCTCAAGCAACGCCGCTTTGCGCCTTTTTTCTGGACCCAGTTCTCGGGTGCTGCCAACGACAACCTCTTCAAATTCGCCTTCACGGTGATGGTGACTTACCAGCTCAGTGTGGCTTGGTTAGAGCCCAAGATGGCGGGGCTAGTCATCGCTGCGTTGTTCATCTTGCCGTTTCTTTTGTTCTCAGCCACCGCCGGTCAGTTGACTGACAAGTACGACAAGACGGTGATGATCCGCTTCGTCAAAAATTTTGAAATTGCGGTAATGGCGTTGGCAGCCTACGGGTTCATCCGTAGCGATGCCATTGTGCTTTTGGGGTGTACTTTTCTCATGGGACTGCACTCGACTTTGTTTGGGCCGGTCAAGTTTGCTTACATGCCCCAGGTGCTGACAGAGCGCGAATTGACGGGCGGCAACGGCATGGTGGAAATGGGTACGTTTGTGGCTATTTTGCTGGGCCAGGTGGCGGGCGGTTTGTTGGTCGCCATCCCCGAAGTCGGACATCGGGATGTCGCGGTGGCCTGTGTGGTGCTAGCCATCCTGGGGCGCGTGGTGGCCGCAGCCATTCCCCCAGTACCCGCAACGGACCCTACGCTCAAGATCAACTGGAATCCCTTTACCGAGACTTGGCGCAACCTGCGGCTGGCGCACGGCAACTTGGTGGTTTTCCGCTCGTTGCTGGGTATTAGCTGGATGTGGTTTTTTGGCGCCGTGTTCTTGAGTCAATTTCCCAGCCTGGCTAAGGAAGTGCTGCACGGTGACGCTGGCGTAGCCTCCTTTTTGCTCGTTATATTTTCCATCGGCATTGGCACGGGTTCTTTGTTGTGTGAGGTACTGAGCAAGCGTCATGTAGAAATCGGCCTGGTGCCGCTGGGTGCTATTGGTATGAGCGTCTTTTCTATTGATTTGTACTTTGCATTGCGAGGCCTACCACCTGCCACCCCGATGGGCGTTCGCGCTTTTGTTGCTGATGTGGCGCACTGGCGCGTCATGGCTGATCTGGTGTTGTTGAGTCTGTTTGCCGGCCTATACAGCGTGCCGATGTACGCATTGATTCAACTGCGCAGCCTGCCCACACATCGCGCCCGTATCATCGCCGCCAACAATATCCTTAACGCGCTGTTCATGATTGGCAGCTCTGTCATTGCGGGTGCGCTGCTCACCGCCGGGTTAACCATTCCAGAAATTTTCTTGCTCACTGGTGTGGCCAACGCTGTCGTGGCGGTTTATATCTTTCTGGTCGTGCCAGAGTATTTGCTGCGTTTTGTAGCCTGGGTGCTAACGCGCTTGGTGTACCGCTTTAAGTTGACGGGCGATGAGCGCATTCCCACGCGGGGTGCTGCTATTTTGGTGTGCAACCATGTGAGCTTTGTGGATGCTGTGCTACTCATGGCCGCCAGCCCGCGTCCGATTCACTTCATCATGGACCACAATATTTTTAAGGTGCCGGTGCTGGGCTGGTTGTTTCGGCTTGCCAAAGCGATCCCCATTGCGCCGCGAGCGCAAGACCCCGTTGCCTACGAGGCCGCGTTCGATGCCGCCGCCGGGGTGCTGCAAGATGGTGGCTTGCTGTGCATCTTTCCGGAAGGTGGCATCACCCGTGATGGTACGTTGCAAGAGTTCAAAGGTGGCATTGTCAAAATTCTGGAGCGCACATCAAAGCTGGGGCTGGCTGTGCCCGTCGTACCTATGGCGCTTACGAATCTGTGGGGTTCGTTTTTCAGCCGGGTAGAGCAGGGCGGTGCCATGGTGCGTCCGTTTCGCCGCGGTATGTTCAATCGCGTAGGGTTAAATGTGGGCCAACCACAAGATGGGTCTCAGGTGCAACCCGAGACCCTCCGTGCGCAGGTGCAAGCCCTGCTCAGCACCAGTTAATCGGCGGAATCAGGGTTTATGTATTCTTCCGCAATTTTTTTTGAAGCAAGGAGTTCTTATGTCTGAAATCCCAGTCGCCACCACCTCAGTGGCAGTGCCCGCGTTTACGCTGACGCCGCCGGAAGTAATTCAGCCGCTGTCGCAAGAAGTTGCTAAAACAGCAGTGCCGTTGCAGGCTGAAACAAAATCGGCCGTGGACGACCAGGTCGAGCGCTTCATGAACGGTTTGCTGAGCGAAGACCTGCAGAGCGAGGCGTTTAAGTCCCGCCTGGACAGTGCATTTGCACTGGGTCGCGAAGAAATCTCCGTGGCGTCTAGCCTCATGCAGGGCCGCCTGATGCAGCGCAATTTTGCGGGCGTAGAGGACAGCAGCGCCTTCAAGGCAATCCAAGACATGCGTGGGCATTTGGACGATCTCAATCCGGGCAAAGAGGGCGATCTGTTTCAGCCGCAAAAGCTGTTGGGCATCATTCCCTATGGCAATAAGTTGCAGGCCTATTTTCGCAAGTTCCAGAGCGCAGGCACCCAGTTGCAAAAGAGCATGCAGCAAATCTACGCTGCCCGCGACGATATGCAGCGCGATGTTGTCGATATTGAGGCCACCCGTGGCAAGCTGTGGGAGGCGATGCAAAAGCTGTCTGCTGCAATTTACTTTGCCGAAACGCTAGATGCCAAGCTGGCCTCAAAAGTACAGGCGCTACAGGCCACTGACCCCCTCAAGGCCAAGGCTCTGGAGCAAGAAGTCTTGTTTTACGCCCGGCAGAACCTGCAAGACATGCTGACCCAGCAGGCAGTCTGCACCAATGGATACCTGGCACTGGATGTCCTTAAAAAGACCGGCCGCGAGATGATGAACGGCTGCTCTCGTGTGGCAACCACTGGCATGAGTGCGCTGGCGGTAGCGCAAACCGTAGCCCGTGCCACCGGCAACCAGATCAAGGTGATGGAGATGCTGACCGGCGTGAATAGCGCGATTGATAACTTGGTGGCCGAGACTGGACGCCAACTGGGCACCCATGTAGAGAAGACCACCGAGTTCGCCCAAAACCCCATGCTTGGCGTAGAAAAGATGAAGGAAATGTTTGACCAGACCTTCAAGGCCATGGACGCTATGGACGACTTCCGCAGCAAATCGATTGCTGTCATGGGACAAAACAACGCGATGATTAAAGAGCAACTGGCGCGTGCTGACACCTACATCGACAAGACCCGCCAGCAGCAAGCACGTGAAGCCACCAAAGTGGCCTTGAGCGGCCCGGTGTCACTGTAATTTCATAACCAGCAACAGGAGTTTTTTTATGGCAACCCAATATGTAATGCAGCGCGACACCTCTGGCTGGCGCATGCAGGTGTGGCTTTCTTTTGCTATTTCGGTGGCTGCGTGCGCCATTGGTGTGATTTATTTGCCCGGACAGGAACTGGACCGCGCCTTTTTGGCCATCGGTTTGACGTTTTGCCTGTTCTCGTCTTTTGCAGTGGCCAAGACCATTCGTGACAACCGCGATGGCCAGGTGGATACGTCCTCTTGGGTGCTTTCGGTGTGGATTGCTTTTGCGGCTGCGTTTTCTCTGACCGCGTGGGGCCTGTGGCGTATGAACATCGTCGATTGGCAAAAAGGTTTCATGGTGGTGAGCTGGCTGTACCTGGTCAGCAGCACCTTTACTGTGGCCAAAACAGTGCGGGACCAGCACGAGGCTGACTTGATGGACCGTGCCACCGTGGCGGATGGCAAGACCAAACCCAGCGCGCTGGCCTGACGCTACCGAGCAACCTGCCCCATCGTCTAGTGCCTGGGAGGGGCCGGTTGCGCTTTAGCCGCCAGAAAGCGTTGTTGTCGTAACAGCGCCTCTCCCGCCAGCGGGGCCAAGCGCGCTTCATGCGTTCGCAATTGCGTCTCCAGCAGTGCAAGTTGCTCGTGTAACAAGGCCGTAGCTGTTTTCCCTCCGTCAATAATTTGAGAACTACGGTCTTGGGGCGGTATGTTGAGTGTGGCCTGAAGGGAATCCGGGAGGTAGCGGCGCACCGTTTCCCGTACAAACAGCGCGTCCTCTGGCGCGGCCAAATCAGGGTGTTCGCCCACCAAGCGCACGCAGCGACTCAGGCGGTCTTTTAACTGGCACAGGACATCGATAGTGGCTGGTTCAGATGCTTGGGCCAGTTGCTCTAACAACGTATCCAGACGCTCCAGATCTGATGGGGCAATCCATGCGGTCATGGCCAGGCCGCTACTGTCTTGGCGTTGTCGATTACGCCATTGCACACAGGTCCAAGTGGCTGCACCGATCAGCATGACCATTCCAGCCGCCACAACGCCCCATGCGGCTTGGATAGCCCCCAAAAAAACGACGGTAGCGCCTACGGTGCAAGCCATGGCCTGTAGTACCACGGTGCGGCTGGTCGCGGGTCGAGCCCCGGGCATAGCCGATCCTGAGGTCAGACGCTGGACCAGGGGTGTGCCCAAGCGGTGTTTGGTAAGGCGGGCCTGCAAGCGCGCCGTGACAATGGAAGGCGCACGATCGGTGCGTTGCGCGGGCGCTGCGGTTCGGCGGTTCACCGGGCCGGACGAGACCGCAAATTTACCCTTGCCAGAACGATCGTCCATAGCGTTCAGGCGTCAGACGGGAGGACCTGCACTGCGCGCAACTCGTGGTCCACCGCACGGCGCTCATCAAACACAAAGCAACCGCCGTGGTAGTGGCTGCCGTCGGTTTCTTCAAAGTATTTCAGAATGCCGCCGTCGAGTTGGTAGACGTGCTCCAGGCCTTCCTCGCGCATCAGAATGGCGGCTTTTTCGCAGCGGATGCCACCGGTGCAAAAGCTCACTACGGTTTTGTCCTTCAATTCATCCAGGTGGCTGCGCAGGGCGTCGGGGAATTCGGTGAACTTTGTGATGCGCCAACCAACGGCCCCATCAAAGCTGCCCTCGTCCACCTCAAAGTCATTGCGGGTGTCCAGCGTGACCACGGGGCGGCCGTTGTCGTCGTGGCCCTGGTCCAGCCAGCGCTTCACGGTAGCGGGCGCTACAGCAGGCGCGCGGCCTTGCGCGGGCTGGATGGCGGGGTGGTTCATGCGGATGATTTCGCCCTTGACCTTGACCAGCATTTTTTTGAAGGGCTGAGCGTCTGACCAACTTTCTTTGGGCGCCATATCCGCAAACCGGGCATCGGTGCGCAATTGGTCCACAAAGCTGCGCACGGCATCGGCGGGCCCCGCCAAAAACATGTTGATACCTTCCTCGGCTAACAAAATTGTGCCTTTGAGTTCCAGGGCCAGCGCGCTGCTCAGCAGTGTCTCGCGCAAGGCAGGTGCGTCGTTGATGGCAACGAATTTGTAGGAGGAGATGTTCAGGACGGTATTCACCCACCAATTTTAGTGGCCAGCCCTGCGCTGCATTAGGGCAACTCACCGCCCGGCAATTTTTTGGCCACATTTTGGGCCACATGGTGAAGCGTCAAAACTTCGACATCATTGCCGCGCACACGGTAGATGGCGATGTAATTCTTGTGCAGCACCAGCTCGCGCGTGCCCACCACCCGGCCCGCGCGGCCCATACCCGGGTGGGACTGAAGCCTGTTCACAGCAGCGCGCAGCTCCAGCACAAAACTAGTGGCGCGTTTCGGGTTGTCCCTGGCGATGTATTGCGCGATGTCGTCAACGGATCTCAGGGCCGACTTCGTCCACTTCAGGGGCATGAGTCACGCACCATATTTAGAGAAAACAGCTTCAACTTGCGCGTCTGTGGCGAACTCGCCTGCATCGGCCTCTTGCAGGCCCTTTTGAATGTCACGAATTTGCCAAGATTCGCTCTGCACATAGCTGGTCAGGGCATCGATGGCCAAGAAACTTTTGGTCCGGGCCGTGGCTTTGGCCAGCTCTTCTATTTGGTTGTAGAGAGCCTCTGGCACGCGCACATTCATGGTTTTGGCGGTCATGGCGTAAAACTATTGCACAGTTGTATTACAACGAATTATCGGTGTTACGTCATTTTCGTCAAGTTGCTGAGTGTTAAGCACAGTATCTTTTGCGCAGTCCGCATGCGCCCGCACTGGCAAGACCCAGCCCAAAACTACAATCACACTCTATGTTTATCCACCTGCGCCTGCACACCGAGTATTCCGTCGTTGACGGCACCAACCGTATCGACGATGTGGTCCAAGTGGCGGCCCAAGACGGCCAACCCGCCCTGGCCATTACCGACTTTAATAATCTTTTCGGTGCTATCAAGTTTTACAAGCAAGCGCGCAGCAAGGGCGTCAAGCCGCTGATTGGCGCTGAAATTTTGCTGGAAGGCTTGGGCACAGATGCCACCGCCACCTCGCGTCTGGTGCTGCTGGTGCAAAACAAGCAGGGCTACCTGAATTTGTCGGAGCTGATTGCCCGGGCCTATACGCAAAACATTGTCAAAGCGCAGGCGGTCACCAAGCTGGCTTGGCTCAAAGAACTGGGCGAGGGCTTGATTGTGTTGTCAGGGGCGCAGGCCGGCCCGGTAGGGCAGGCGCTGGTGCAGGGCGATGTGGCGCGCGCCCATGAGGCGGCGCTGCAATTGGGTAGCGTGTTTCCACACCGTTTTTATTTAGAGTTGCAGCGCGCGGGCCGCCTGGAAGACGAGAGCCATGTAGCCGCCACGGTGCAGCTGGCCGCGCGCATGAAGCTGCCCGTGGTGGCCACGCACCCGATCCAGTTCACCACCCCCGATGACTACGAGGCCCATGAAGCCCGCGTCTGCATTGCGGATGGCGAAATTTTGGGCAATGCCAAGCGCGTGCGGCGGTTTACCCGGGAACAGTATTTCAAGAGCGCAGCGCAGATGGAGGCGTTGTTTGCCGATATTCCATCGGCCATTGCCAACACCCTAGAGATTGGCAAGCGCTGCAGCTTGACGCTGGTGTTGGGCAAGCCGCAGTTACCCGAGTTCCCCACGCCCGAGGTGAATGGCGAGCGCATGTCGCCCGAGGACTACTTTCGCTATGCATCCTTCGAGGGGCTGAAGGACCGCATGGCCCACCTCTACCCCGATGCCGCCAAGCGCGAGGCCGAGATGCCGCGCTACGTGGAGCGCCTGGAGTTTGAGATTGGCACCATCTTGAAGATGGGCTTTCCAGGCTACTTTTTGATCGTGGGCGACTTCATTAACTGGGCCAAGAGCAATGGCTGCCCGGTGGGGCCGGGCCGGGGCTCGGGAGCCGGCTCCTTGGTGGCCTATGCGCTCAAAATTACCGACCTGGACCCGCTGCAATACAACCTGCTGTTTGAGCGATTTTTGAACCCCGAGCGCGTCTCGATGCCCGACTTCGATATCGACTTTTGCCAGAGCAACCGCGACCGGGTGATTGACTATGTGAAGCTCAAATACGGCAAAGAGGCCGTGAGCCAGATTGCCACCTTTGGCACCATGGCGGCGCGCGGTGTGATTCGCGATGTGGGCCGTGTGCTGGACATGCCGTATATGTTTTGCGATGGCATCAGCAAGCTGATTCCCAACAAGCCCGGCACCAATGTCACGCTGCAACTGCCCCCTACCGATGGCAAGAAAAGCGACAAGTATGTGTACGCCTCCGAGGCCGAGCCTATTTTGGCCGAGCGCGAAGCCAAAGAAGAAGACGTTAAAACCCTGCTGGAACTGGCCCGCAAGCTAGAGGGCATGACGCGCAACATCGGCATGCACGCCGGTGGCGTATTGATTGCCCCCGGCAAGTTGACTGACTTTTGCCCGCTGTACCAGCAGCCTGGCAGCGAGTCCGCGGTGAGCCAGTACGACAAGGACGATGTGGAGGCTATTGGCTTGGTGAAGTTTGACTTCTTGGGCCTGGCCACGCTGACCATTCTGGAGAATGCGCGCGCGTTCATCATGCAGCGCCACCCGGGCCAAGAGAACTTCGCCTACGAAAATCTGCCGCTGGACGATGCCAAGGTTTACAAGCTGTTTTCGCAGGGCACAACCGAATCGGTATTTCAGTTTGAAAGTACCGGCATGCAGCGCATGCTCAAGGATGCCAAGCCTTCGCGTTTTGAGGATTTGATTGCGCTGGTGGCGTTGTACCGACCCGGCCCTATGGACCTGATCCCCAGTTTTGTGGCGCGCAAACACGGGCGCGAAGTGGTGGAGTACCCCCACCCGGCGGTGGCCGAGATGCTGAGTGAGACCTACGGCATCATGGTCTACCAAGAGCAGGTGATGCAGACCGCCCAGATACTGGGCGGCTACTCGCTGGGCGGGGCCGACATGCTGCGCCGGGCCATGGGCAAGAAAAAGGCCGAAGAGATGGCCGAGCACCGCGAAAAATTTCGCGTCGGTGCGCTAGCCACGCACGGCCTCCTCCAGGAGAAGGCTGACGAAATTTTTGACCTGATGGAAAAGTTTGCGGGCTACGGTTTTAACAAGTCGCACGCCGCTGCCTACGCACTGCTGTCCTACCACACGGCCTGGATCAAGGTGCACTTCACGGCCGAGTTTTTTTGCGCCAATATGACGGTGGAGATGGACGACACCGACAAGCTCAAAGTCTTGTTTGAAGATGCGCAAAAGATGGGCCTGTCGTTTGAGCCGCCCAATATCAACCGCGGCTTTCACCGGTTTGAACCGATCTCGAACAAGGAAATTCGCTACGGCCTGGGCGCCCTCAAGGGCACGGGCCAGCAGGCCATTGACGCCATCGTGGCGGCGCGTGAGGGGCGGGGGCCCACCGGTGAGGCCGGTCCATTCAAAAGCCTGTTTGACTTCGCCAGCCGGGTCGAGCGCAGCCGCCTCAACAAGCGCTGTGTCGAGGCACTCATCAAAGGCGGGGCTTTTGACACCTTGCAGCTCAACCGGGCATCGCTGGTCGAGTCAATAGACCGGGCCTTTGACTTTGCCGCAGCGGCAGCGGCCAATGCCAACCAGGTGGGCTTGTTTGATATGGGCGGCGAAGACGACCATGGCTCCAGCACGCAAGAGCCTGAGTTGGTGGACGCCCTGCCCTGGGGCGTGAAAGAACGCCTGACGCAAGAGAAGACGGCCATTGGCTTTTACTTGTCGGGCCACTTGTTTGACGAAGTGAGCACCGAAGTGCGCCGCTTTGCCAAGCGCCCGATTGAAGAGCTGATGGACACGCGCGAGCCGCAGTTGCTGGCAGGCATCGTTACGGATTTTCGTGTCATCAACGGGCAGCGCGGCAAGCTGGCCTTGTTTAAGCTGGACGACGGCTCCGCGGTGATGGAGGCGCGGGCCGATGAGGCCATGCTCAACACCTACAAGCATTTGCTCAAGGACGATGAACTCGTGATCGTGATGGGCAAGGCCCAGCCCGACCGTTTCTCTGGCGGCATGCAGTTCACGGTGCAGCAGATGTGGGATTTGGAGCAGGCACGCTGCCGTTTTGGCAAATACCTGCGCGTGGCCGTCAACGGCAAAGCACCCGATGTGGCGCGCCTGGTGCGCGAGTTCCCACCGCAGCGGGAAATGTCAGAGCAGGGTGAGCTGGTGCGCGGCCTGTCCGTGCGCTTGCAGATTCACCGCCCGGCGGGCGCGCAACACGACGGCGTGGGCGCTGTGGCCGAGCTGCATTTGGGCGATGGCGCCAAGTTCTTCCCCACCGATGCTGCGCTGGCGGGCTGGCGCGCCCAGGCGGACCAGGGCAAAGCGGTGATTGCCTACGACTAAGGGGCGCAAACCGCGCTGTAGAGCCGTTTTGGGGCCTTTGCGGCGAATTTCAGCATCAAATAGTGCTCTGGCCGGCGGATCTATTCATTAGTTTGCTATTGAATTAATAGCTATTTGAGCTGCAGCACCACCGGGGCATGGTCGCTGGGGCGCTCGTTCTTGCGTGGGGTTTTGTCGATGACACAGCCCACCGCGTCGGCTTTGAGTGCCTGGCTGATCAGGATGTGGTCGATGCGCAGACCCCGGTTGCGCCGGAAGCCGGCGTCGCGGTAATCCCACCACGAGAAGTTTTTCGGCGGCTGGTCAAACAGGCGCACGCTGTCGGTCAGGCCCAGGGCGACCAGGGCGCGCAGGTGGTAACGCTCTTCCTCGGTGCAATGAATCGTGCCTTCTAAGTTCACGGGGTCCCACACGTCGTCTTCGTCAAAAGTGATGTTGTAGTCGCCCATGAGCACCAGCTTGGGGTAGGCGGCCAGCTCGGTCTTGAGCCAGGCGCGCAGGCCGGTCAGCCATTCCATCTTGTACTCAAACTTGTCGCTGCCGGGCTCTTGCCCATTGGGAAAATAGGCACCGATGACGCGGATGCCGTCCACCGTGCCAGTAATTACGCGGGCCATGTCGTCGTCAAAGCCTGGAATGTTTTTGACGATGTCGGAGGCCGGCGTGCGCGACAGCAGCGCGACCCCGTTGTAGGTCTTTTGGCCAAACCACTGGGCGTGGTAGCCGGCATCCAAAAAAGCCTGGGCCGGGAATTTGTCGTCGGTCATTTTGAGCTCTTGCAAGACCAGCACATTCACCGGCTTGGCTTGGGCGTGTTGTTCAGCCAGCCAGCCCAACACCTGTGGCAGGCGTACGCTCAAAGAGTTCACATTCCAAGTCGCTAATCGCATAGTTTTTTTGTCAAAAGTCTTGTAGGGGGAGGGCCATTACGGCACCAGGTATTCGTCCAGACCTACCACGCCAACCTTGGGCAAGCCCAGGCGCTGGGCGGCGCTGAGCACGGCGGCCACTTGGTCGTATTTGGTGGTGGCGGCGGCGTGGATGTGGATTTCGGGTGGGCTGGGCAGTTGGGCCACGGCCATCAGGCGGGCCTCCAAGTCTTGGCGGCTTAAGAGCGCAACGCCATTCCAAAGCAACGGTTGCCCCGCGGGTATCTCGATACGCACCACTGGCGGCGGCGCCGTTTGCGCAGCCAGGCCGCCGTTAGGTAGCTCCATGCTGACGGCATGAAAGTGCACGGGAATGGTGATGATCAGCATCACCAGCAAGACCAGCAGCACGTCGATCAGTGGGGTGATGTTGATACCGCTGGCGGCCTCAGCCTCGGCCAGCTCGGGGTGCTCGCCGTCTTCGGTTTGGGCTTCAAAGTCAATGGCCATAGGCTGCCTAGCGATTGCCCGGAGGCTCGGTCAGAAAGCCAATGCGCACAATGCCCGCCTGCTGGGCTGCCAGCACCACCTTGGCCACTGCGGCGTAGTCGGCAGCGGCGTCGGCGCGGATGTGCACCTCGGGCTGCGGCTGGCGTTGGCCCAAGGTTTGCAGGCGTGATTGCAGTTCGCCGCGGTCGGGCAGGGGCAGGTCGTACCAAAAGGTGTCGTTGTTGGCTGTGATGGAGATGACGACGTTGTCGGGGCGGGCCTGGCTTAACTGGTTGAACTCCCGCGGCAATTGCAAGCCGACCGAGGCACTCACCACCGGTATGGTGATCAAGAAAATAATCAGCAAGACCAGCATTACATCCACCAGCGGCGTGGTGTTGATCTCGGAGAGTATGACGTCGTCGTCACCCGGCTCTGCGGGGTAATTAACCGCCATGTTCAGCCTTCAGCGGCGCGTGGCTTGCCGCCGGCACGTTGGGTTTTTTCTACGCTTACCAGCAGCAGGGTGTGCAGGTCTGAGCCAAACGATTTGACGGTGTGCAGGGCCACGCGGTTGCGCCGCACCAGCCAGTTGTAGCCCAGCACGGCAGGCACCGCCACAGCCAGGCCTAGCGCCGTCATGATGAGCGCCTCACCCACGGGGCCGGCCACTTTGTCGATAGACGCTTGGCCCGTGAGGCCAATGGTGATGAGGGCGTTGTAGATACCCCAAACCGTGCCGAACAAGCCGACAAACGGCGCGGTGGAGCCTACGGTAGCCAGCGCCGACATACCCGATTGCAAACGCACAGCCAGGTTGCCCACACTGCGCACAATATCTTGGCTCAACCAGTCGGCCATCGGCACTTGGCTCGCCAACGAATCGTGCTGGCGCACGCCGTCCAGGGCCGAATCGACGATGCCGCGAAAGATACCGCCCTTGGCCAATGAATCTGCCGCACTGCGCAGTGATGCGTTGCCAGAAAAGGCGGTGCGCGCCTGCTGTGCCATTTGCATCAGGCGGCGCTGCTCTAGTGCCTTGGCCACGATCAGGTACCAGCTACCCAGGGACATGAGCGCCAAAATGATCAGGGTACTGCGCGCGACCCAGTCGCCTTGGCTCCACACCACGCGCAACCCATAAGGGCTGCCCTCGGCCACAGGCTTGGTCGATGGCTCTTTGGCCCCTACGCTGTCAAGGTTACGCACAGGCGCAGCGGCCTGGGCGGTCACGTCGGGGCTGGCAGGTGTTTGGGCAGCGGCGCTGCCCGCCCACGCAAGAGCGAAGGCCAATGTGGCAACACACAGTGAACGTTTCAAAAATGGCATGGTGGAAGTCTCAACAAAAAATAGGGGTTGGGGTGTGTCAATTGCACTTGTCACGCACGGCCTGCACCACGCCAACGATGGGGGCGAGTATGCCGAACGCGGCTCCGGCCTCTTTGCCAAAGCACTCGGGCTTGCGGGCCGCCTCTACAGCTTCGCCCAAGCGATTACGCGTGCCATTGCCATTGAGTTGTTCGCGGGCCATCTCGGCGGCACTGCGCTCACGCGGACCGTTGCGCATCATGCTTGGCATGGAGGGATAGAGGCTGCGACCCGCGTCGGATGGCAAGCCGGACGGTGCTAGGGCCGTACTGCCGCTGGGACCGCCCGCTGGGGCTGCAGGTGTGCCTGCGGCAGGCGCCGCCGTACTGCCACCCTGGGGGCGCTCGGTGGCGGTGATGGCGGCGGGGCGCGGCGGCAGGGGCACTGGCGGCGTTGCAGCAATGGGCAGGGACTCTACCGTCGGCTTGGCCGCAACCGGGGCTGGCGGCGCAGGCTTGGCGATCTCGGCCACGGGCGCGGGGGTGGGTACCGGTGCTGGCGGCGCTACCGCTGGTGGGGTTGGTATGCGCACCTGTACGGTGGGCGCGACGGTGTCTATTTTTGGCTCCAGCGTGGGGAGGGCGCTGGGCAGGGGTAACGGCACAGGTTCGCGCCGCACACGGGAGGGCTCAGGCAAGGGCGCAGGCGTCTCGACCAGGGCAGGCTCCGGCGATGGGCTCACCGGGGCCGGGCTGGGTGGGGGCGATACTGGCACCGCAGCGGGGGCAGGCACGGGCACGGGGAGCGGCACCGGCAGCGGAGTCGGGGCGGGAACCACTGTTGGGCTTGGCAGAGGCTTGGACTCCACCTTGGGCTCAATTTTGGGCTCAGGCGGCTTGATCGGTGCTGGTAGTGGCGGTTGCACGGGCTCGGTAATGGCCGCACGCTGCGGCGGGAGCACGGGTGGGCTGGCAATCGGCTTGGCCACCGGTGCAGGGTTGGCCGAGGTGGGCAAGGTGATGGGCCCAGCAAGCTCGCGCAGCGGCGTGATGGGGGCCACCCACTGAATCACCGCGTCAGCGCTGCGCACCATGGGCGCTGAATGCAGGGCCACCCACAACAGCCCCAAGTGCACGGCCGCAGCCGTCACCAACGCCGGTCGGGACAGACCGTTGGCGCCAGGGGCTGGCTGGGCAAACGGGTCGCGCATTGTCTACAGGTGCAAAAAGGCAGCTACGCCGACACAAGTACCCAGGGCGCCAACGATGAACATTCCGTATTCCAGCCATTTCTTTTTGGTCAGCAGGGCAATAGCCGCCAAAGCAATAGCGACTTGCAGCGCCGTAGTGGCCTGGGCCCAGCGGTGGTGTTGGTGCATCTGCGCATCGGACTGGCGGTCCCAATCTTTGCTTTGCGCTTCCAACTTTTCTGCGACCAATTTGATCTCACCCTTTTCTTTGTCGTAGCGCTCTACTTTGGTTTTGAAGGTGTCGCGCTTGTCGGCGGGAGCCAGCTCTATGGCCAGCTCGGCCAGCGCTTGCTTGGTGCTCTTGGCCTGGTAAAAGTTCCACTGGTTGGAGGCCTCGGTCTTGCTAATAGCGGCATTGTTTTTGTACAAGCCCGCATTGGCCTGTGTAGCCCCACCCATGTAGCCAAAAATGGCGCCAATGGTGGCAATGATGGCGGTGAACATGGCGATTTGATTCACCATGCTGCCGCTGGCATGGCCACCTTGTTGGGCGTGCTCCAGCTCGTGGTCGTGCGGGCCGTGTACGTGAAATCCTTGTCCTGACATGCTGGGTTCTTTCTAAAGCTCTAGAGCGATTGCTGGTAAGTGACAAAACTGAAGGGCATGCCTTGGGCTGAGGTGTGCCGCTCACGCGCAACTTCCGTCCAGCCCGGCCCAAAGGTGGGGGCGAAGGCATCGCCTTCAAAATTCTGCTCTATTTCTGTGACAACGGCACTATGGGCCAGGGGCAGGGCCAAGGCGTAAATCTGCGCACCGCCGATCACCCAAACATGCGCGTCGTGCTCACATAGTTGTAGCGCATAAGCCAAGCTTTGTGCGGGCTGGGCGCCATTTTCATACCAATTTGGCTGCCGGGTGATGACGATATTGCTGCGCCCGGGCAGGGGGCGAAATTTGGCTGGCAAAGAGTCCCAGGTCTTGCGCCCCATGATGACTGGGCAGCCCAGCGTGGTGCGTTTGAAGTGGGCCATGTCTTCGGGCAGGTGCCAGGGCAGGGTGCCGTTGGCACCAATCACGCCGTTGGCGGCGCGGGCATAAATCAGGTGGAGTTGCATGGTGTCTGCCGCCGCTGCTTACACGGCCACCGGCGCTTTGATGGCCGCATGGCATTCGTAGCCCAGCACTTCAAAGTCGTCAAACTGGTAGTCGAAAATCGAGTCCGGTTTGCGCTTGATGTGGAGCGTGGGGTAGGCCATGGGGCTGCGGCTTAGTTGCAGTTCCACTTGTTCGCGGTGGTTGCTATAAATGTGGCAATCGCCACCGGTCCAGACAAAATCACCCACCTCCAAATCACACTGCTGCGCCACCATGTGGGTCAGCAGGGCGTAGCTGGCAATGTTGAAGGGCACACCCAAAAAGATGTCAGCGCTGCGCTGGTAAAGCTGGCAGCTCAGACGGCCCTTGCCGCCCTCGGTTTCAGCGGGCGCCACATAGAATTGAAAGAACGCATGGCAGGGCATGAGCGCCATTTTGTTGAGCTCGGCTACGTTCCAGGCACTCACGATAATGCGGCGGCTGTCGGGGTTGGATTTGAGCGTCTTGATCACGTCGGCGATTTGGTCGATATGACCACCATCGGGCGTGGGCCAACTGCGCCACTGCACGCCATACACGGGCCCCAAGTCGCCGGTTTCAGGGTGCGCCCATTCATCCCAAATGCTCACGCCGCGCTCTTTGAGCCAGTTGTTATTACTGCTGCCAGTCAGGAACCACAGTAGCTCTTGAATGATGCTGCGCAGGTGTACCTTTTTGGTCGTTACCAGCGGAAAGCCCTCGTTCAAATCAAACCGCATTTGGTAGCCAAACACGCTGGTGGTGCCGGTGCCGGTGCGGTCAGGCTTGAAGACACCCGTGGTGTGCACGTGGCGCACGAAGTCTTCGTATTGGGAGCGGATAGGGCGATGGGTCAAGGTTGGCATGTTCAGTATTCTCCAAAAAGCGCGTCCAGCGCGGCTTGGATTTCAAGTTTGTAGGGCCGCAAATTGGCAATGGGCTGGCCTAATCCGCGCTTGGGAAATGTGGCCATCATGGGTGTGTCGATCACGACATCCTGCCCGCTGACCTCAATCGACACATGAATGTCGGCGATACGGTTGGTCAGGGCAGCACTGGTGCGCAGCGGTACCGCGACGAAGGTGTCCAGCACGTCCAAATAGCTGTTTTGCAAGTCCAGTACGAAAGGGGTGTGGTGGCGCTCGGAGCGATCTGGGTTGGCATACACATCAAAATGGGCCAATCATTACTCCTTGCGGCCGTCGCCCAGGTTTTTGCCAAAGGTGCGGTACTTGGCACCCCAAATACCGTCCTTGGCCACGCGTTCGTTATACGCCGCAAAGCCCGCCCGGTTGTCCTCGCGCCACTTTTCCCAGTAGAGCCGCTTCACCTCATCGGCCAGCAGCGCATCTACCGTTTGGGAGATGTTGATGCCCATCTCGCGGGCGGCCTCCAAGACCTTGGAGTTCAAGGATAGGTTGGTGGCTTTTTTGGGGGCGTTGTCAAAATGAAGCACGGTTGACCTCCATCAAGGATGCGCACAGTATATGCGCATAGGGAGGCTGAAACCGTACTCCAGAGTTGATCTAGGGGCCTATCCCAGCAGCGCGTTTAAAAAGATGCGCGGCATCTTCAGCAAGCTGGGGCGGTACTGAAACGCCACCAGCAAGCGGCCCAAAATGCCGCCCTTGCGGTTGGTAATAAACCAAGGCGGGCGGGGCAGCAGAGTGAACGAGCCGCTCAACAAGTTGCGCGGGAAGGGCTTGAACGGCGCTTCCACCACGGTGCGCTGCGGCTTGTCAAACAAAAAGGTGTTGTGCACCACGCCAATGCCGCTTTGCACATCTTGCAGCGTGTGGCCTGGGAATGCGCCCCACGTGGCCTGCGCTGTCAAGAAGCCCACGCCCGTCCA
>JBKJOV010000023.1:0-110156 GCA_046595515.1 Rhodoferax sp.
CGCTGATGGTCTTGCGCAACGTCTTGCGTGAGCAAGGCTGGTGCTTGACTTGCGAATGTAGCCCATGTGAATGTGATGGGCAGTATGACTGACGCACCTGCACCACTGCGGCATAACTTGATATATGAGTGAAACCTGTCTTATGAACAAAGCTTGCATGAACCATTTTTCCACTCCCGTATTTTGTAAGTCGTTGATTTATAACCGATCGTGTAAAGCGCCCCGCCATTGTTTCTGGATAAATTCATCGCAAATCCTGCAAACTCGCAGGATAAAACTGCCAGTGCTGTTCAACACTTTGTTGAAATAGAAGAAAAAGCCTTGATTTCATTGGTCTACAGCCATAGACTGTATTTATGTACAGTTATAAATCCACCCCTCAAGCCGCCAATACTGAGCCTCATCCACCGTTGCAATCGAAGCGGCTTTTGGACCAGATGCGGGAGCGGCTGCGCTACATGCACTACAGCCTCAATACTGAAAAAACATACCTTTATTGGGTGCGATGGTTCATCCGATTCAGTGGCTTACGCCACCCTCGCGAAATGGGGCGGCCAGAGATCGAAGCGTTTTTGACGATGCTGGCCAATGAAAGGCGCGCGGCTCCGTCCACCCATCGGCAGGCCCTGAGTGCAATCTTGTATCTGTACAAAGAGGTGTTGTCGCAAGAGTTGCCTTGGCTACAGGAGATTGGGCGTCCAGTTCCCACCATGAGAATTCCATCGGTGCTAACACGCAACGAGGTAGGTAGCGTTTTGTCGCTAATGGAAGGTGTGCCTGGACTATTGGCGCGGCTGCTTTACGGCACAGGGATGCGCCACATGGAGGGTTTGAGCCTACGGGTTAAAGATGTGGACTTTGACCGCCACGTCATCATCGTGCGGGATGGCAAAGGTGGTAAAGACCGGGTGGTGATGCTGCCGCATGCGCTGGAAGCAGCACTCAAGAATCAACTTGCCACATCGCACGCACTTTGGTCGGCTGATCGAGCTGCCCAACGTCCGGGCGTCTATCTTCCACATGCGCTTGAATCCAAGTACCCACGTGCCGGGCAAACTTGGGCTTGGCATTGGGTCTTCGCTTCGCCCACGCTGGCTATCGACCCACGGTCTGGCGTTGAGCGGCGGCACCATTTGTATGAGCAGCGTCTTCAACGAGCACTCAAGGCGGCAGTTTCCCAGGCGGGGATCGCCAAACCCGTATCGGTTCACACCCTGCGCCACTCTTTCGCCACCCACCTGTTACAAGCCGGCACCGACATTCGCACCGTGCAAGAGCTGCTGGGCCACAGCGACGTGTCTACCACCATGATCTACACCCACGTGCTCAAGGTAGCGGCGGGGGGCACTGCCTCGCCGCTGGACTCATTGATAACAACGCTCTAATGAAGAATGCACTATCACTTTGATAGCAGCCAAGGCAATAAATTCGTGGGCTACAGGCCTAAAAGGCTCTCAAATCGCCTAAAAATGGCCCAAATGTCCCTTTAGCACCCTTTTAGCACCCATTTAGCACCCGTTTGGCGCTCCTCTAGCTCCCCAGCCCCGCCAGATACCGCGCCGCCCCCTGCCCCGCCCGGTAGCCGGTTGCAAAACTGGCCTGCAACAAATACCCGCCCGTAGGGGCTTCCCAATCCAGCATCTCCCCCGCGCAAAACACGCCGGGCAGTTGGCCCAGCATCAGCTCCGGGGTCAGCACTTCAAACAGTACGCCACCAGCGCTGCTGATGGCCTCGTCGATGGGACGGGCTGCACCCAGCGTGATGGTGAGGCCTTTAATGGCGGTGGCCAATTGGGTGGCGTCTTGAAATGCGTCTTTGGGCAACAGCTCGTGCAAGATGGCGGATTTAATGCCGTCCAGGCGCAGGCGACTTTTGAGGTGGCTGGCCAGCGAGCGGGTGCCGCGCGGGTGTTGTACCTCGGCCAGCACGCGCTCCAGGGGCATGTCGGGCAGCAAGTCGAGCTTGAAGCTGGCGCGGCCGTCGCGCGCTATGGCGTCGCGCAGCAAGCCCGAGGCGGCGTAAATAACGCTGCCCTCCACACCCGTGGCGGTGGCCACGAATTCGCCTTTGCGACTGAACCCCCGGCCCTGCCCACCATCCACAGAAATGGCCACTGATTTGAAAGGCTGCCCGGCAAAGCGGGTGGCAAAAAATTCGGTCCAGGACGGCTGCACATCAAAGCCGCAATTGGAGGGCAAGAGCGGCGCCACAGCCACACCCTGCTGGGCCAACAGCGTCACCCACGCGCCATCAGAACCCAAGCGCGCCCAACTGCCACCACCCAGTGCCAGTACGACGGCCGATGCCTCTACCTCCACCGTCCCATGCGGCGTAACAAACGCCAAGCGGTGCGGCTGGCCGGCTGCCGGCGCTTGCCCACCGACCCAGCCTGTCCAGCGGTGCCGCATATGAAAACGCACACCAACGGCCTCAAAACTACCAAGTGCCCCAGCACCACCAGCCACGTCTGGCCCCCCATTTTCTTCCACGGCGAGCCCAGGCGGCCGGCGCAGCCGCTGCAGCCAGGCACGCAGCAGCGGCGCGGCCTTCATGTCTTTGGGGAACACCCGGCCCGAGGTGCCGACAAAGGTTTCCACGCCCAAGCCCTCAGCCCAGGCACGCAGGGCCTCGGGCCCAAAGCCGTGCAGCAGGGACTCTATGGCTGCGCGCCGCGCGCCGTAGCGCCCAGCAAAGGTGTCGGGGCCCTCCGAGTGGGTCAGGTTTAAGCCGCCCTTGCCCGCAAGCAAAAACTTGCGTCCTACCGAGGGCATGGCGTCAAACACATGCACGGCGTGGCCAGCTTGCACCAGCTCTTGTGCGGCCATCAAGCCCGCAGGCCCCCCGCCAATGACGGCAACGGGCACGGCGGTGCGCTGAGTGGGTAAGTTGGAGGAAGTGGAGGAAGTGGGCAAAGCAGAGGTTGTGCGCGTCATTCAAAAATCAATTCAATCAGTCAGTTCAATCAAGGCGCCTTGCGGCGTTAAAAAAGCAGCGCGCACCATCTGGCCCGGGTAGGCCTGGGCCACAGCGGCTTGGTAGCTGCGTAGCTGGGCGCGATACTGCGTTTGGGTTTGCGGGGCGGCTGTGGATTTGTAATCCAACACCCACCAGTCGCCGGTGTCCTGGCGCTGCACCAGGCGGTCGATGCGCAGCAATTGTCCCTGCACTTGCAAAGCGACCTCATTGCCGTGCCAGGCCAGCGCAGTGGCATCCCACGCCCAGGCGCCTTGCCCGCCCAATATGGCCCGGGCAGCACTGCAGGCCAGGGCCAGTTGCGCAGCATCCAGTGCAAAGCGCTGGGCGACTGCAGCACATTGGCCGTCGGTCCATGGGTTCACAACTACAGGCCCGCTGACCGGCACCACCCACTCCAGCAGGCGGTGCATCGCTTGCCCGATACGGGATTCGTCACTGTCCAGTTTTGCTATTATTTTGATAGCTACTTCGCCTTTATTTACCCGGGCCAGCGCCTGATTTGGCAATATAAATAGCGGAAAATCGGCTTCTGGCGTGCTGGGGGCACTTGCAGGCGCTTGCGAGTCCACTGGCTCTGCCACTGCGACACCGGGGGCCTGCGCCAGCAATGGCTCCAAGCGCTGCCACCAGCTTTGCGCTGCGCCGCTGTGCGGCTCCATGCTAGAGACCACCAGCGTGGTTTGCGTGCGCGTCAGCGCCACATACAGGCCATTGAGCTCTTCGCGTTGCCGGGCCGCTTGCTCTAGCGCCAATGCGGGTGCCAAACAGGCGCTGGGCCGCGATTCACTGGCCACAAACGCAAAGCGCAGTGGGTATTCCGATTCGCCCGGCCACTGCACCAGCACGCCCATAGTTTCGGCCTTGGGGGCTTCGCCATCGGTATCTAGCAGCATCACCAAGGGCGCTTCCAAGCCCTTGGCCCCATGCACAGTGAGCAAGCGCACCGCACCCGTTTGCGCACGCACAGGTGCCGGGTTGTCGGTGTTGCGCAGGGCCCGCACCAGCGCGTAGGCGGTCAGGTAGCGGCCACCATCCACCTGCAAAGCGGCATTCAATACCGCCTGCAAATTAGCCAGCACGGCTGCGCGGCGGTTGGCCGGTGCAGCGGCGGCAAAGCGCGCCAGCACGTCGCCCTGGGCATAAATGGCACTCAAGGCATCGTGCGGTGGCAGGCTGCGCATCCAAGTGCGCCAGGCCGCCAAAGCTCTGGCCGCTTGGGTCAGCGCCGGGGGTAGTTCAGCATGCGTTTGCAGGGTGTCGTACCAACTGGGAGCCTGGTAGCCGGAGGTCTGCTGATGGTCAGACGCCGCCTTGGCCGCGCGCACCACCACGGCCAGTGCCACCAGGTCTGCATCGTCCACACCAAACAGCGGCGACTTCAACGCCCGCGCCAGCGACAGGTCGTGCTGCGGCGACACCAGCGCATCCATCAGGGCGACGATGTCTTGCACTTCCGGGCAATCGATGAGTTGGTTTTTTTCAGGCTGCTCGGCGGCAATGTGCAGGGCCGCCAGCTCGGCCTGCATCAGCCCCAGGCGCTCCCGCTTGCGCGCCAACACCATGATGTCGCCGGGGCGCAAAGTAGCGCCCGGCGCGTGCAGTTGCTGGTGCAGCCAGCGGGCGGCCTGGCGGCACTCCAGTGCCTTGCGGGTTTCTTCCACTTCGCGGCGCGGCGTGGTCAATGAATTGCGCCAAGTTTCCTCGGGTGGGCCATCGTCTGCGGCATCATCTTTGCCAGCGCGCAGCAGGCGGGGCAGCTTGTAGCAATGCCCCACTGCCGTTGATTCGGTGGTGTGGCTGCGGTAGCCGTCAAACTCTCCAGCGTCTTGCGCTTGCGTCAGCACCGCATTCACCAGGTTGATGACGGCAGGTGCATTGCGCCGGGTGTGGTCACAGCTCAGCAAATCACCCCCGAAGCCATCGGCCACAAACGCCTTAACCGCCTGAAACACCTGGGGCTCGGCACGGCGAAAGCGGTAGATGCTTTGCTTGGGGTCGCCCACAATAAACACACTGGGGGCTTGGCCCGCGCCGGTGTAGCCGTCCAGCCACGCGCGCAGGGCCTGCCACTGCAACGGGCTGGTGTCCTGAAACTCATCAATCAGCAGGTGGCGCACGCGGGCGTCCAGGCGCTCTTGCACCCAGCCGCTCAGGGTGGGGTCAGACATCAGCGTCAGCGCGGCGCGCTCCAGGTCGCCCATATCCACCCAGCCGCGCTCGCGCTTGAGATCTGCAAAGTCGTGCACCAATCCCCGCGCCAGGCGGGCCATGCGGTGGTGGTGCAGCCAAGCCTGGTGCTGGGCCTGGGCCAGGGCCAGGTCGAGCAACACGGCCTGCGCCTCGCGCACGGTCTCTATGCCCACCACCTTTTCGCTGAGTTTGCGCGCCGTGCCGGCTTTGGTCAGCAGCGCATCGACTATGGCGGCGGGGTCAAAATGGGTGAGCCCCGCTTGCAATTTATGGGCGGCCTCCTTGCAAGTTGCCAAGCTGCTGGCGCCCAGCGCTTTGGCAGCCGCCCACAACAGGCTTTGCGCCGCCGGGCGCCGCAAATAGTCCCCCGGCGCAACCACGTCTGCAAAGGCCGGGTACTGCGCGGCAAAGGTATCCACCGACGCGTCCACCACGCCATGCGCATCCGCCAGCACAAACTCCACGCGCTTGCCCAGCGCAGCCTCCAGCGCCTTGTGCGTCTGGTGGCGGCCGTGGGTGGCCACGGCGTCCAAATAGTCACCCCGTGCTTGCGCGTCTTGCGCCACCCGGGTTTGAAACCGTCGCCACACCAGGGCCACGGCGCGGCTGTCGTTCTCTAGCAGCTCGTAGTTGCCGGGCAAACCCAGCTCTTGTAAAACCGCCAGGGGCGCACTGCGCAGCAGGGCCGCAAACCAACTGTGAAACGTGCGAATCTGCACCGGCCTGCCGCTGCGCAGCAGGGCCACATGCAGACCGCGCAGGGTTTGCAGTTGCGCCTGGCTGGGCGTGCCCAGCAGGCCACGGGCCTGCAGCTCTTGCGCCAGTTGCGCATCATCGGCGGTGGCAAATTGCACTAGCCACTGCTGCAAGCGCTGGCGCATTTCCCCGGCCGCTTTTTTGGTGAAGGTGATGGCCAAAATATCTTGCGACGCACACCCATCCAGCAGGGCACGCAAGATGCGCGACACCAGCATCCAAGTCTTGCCCGCGCCCGCACAGGCCTCCACCGCCACGCTGCGCCGCGGGTCGCAGGCCACGGCGTAAAACTGCGCGCGGGTGACGGTAGCGCCGTTGTGTTCAAAAGCCGCAATATCGTTCATAGCTCGTCAATGTGAAATGTTTTTCCGCCGGGCCGCCCCAAGGAAAAATGCGGCCCCCTGTGGGGGGCAGGGAGCCACACGCAGTGGGCGACCGTGGGGGCTCTCATGACCAGAAGTCTTTGCGGCACAAGCCTCGCGCATCGCAGTAGTCACACGCGACGCCCTCACCCAAGGCTGGCAAGGCGGCACCACCGGCAATGGCTTCCACATCTTGCAACAGTCCATGGATCAGCGCATCGCGGGCATCCACCAAGTGCAGTTGCTCGCAGGACTTGGTGCCATCTTTTTCGCTCACATTCACATACATGCCGCGCAAGGTGTCGTGCGGCAACAGGGCGGCGTAAAACGCCATTTGCGTGTCTTCCAGCGGCTCCTTAATTCGGGCGCGGGTTTTGGCCAGCGGCTCGGTCTTGTAGTCCACCACCAAGGTCTGCCCATCGGCCATCACATCGGTGCGGTCAATGCGGCCCACCAGTTCAATCGGGCCCAGGCTCTGGCGGTGGGAGGTCTCGGCGGATTCAAACCGCCCGCCCTTGCCCTCATGCTCGGTCAGCCAAATCAAATAGCCATCGCGCACGGCCGGCCAGGCGGCGGCAAAGGGCAAAAACTCACCCTCGGGCAAGCCCATGCTGGCCGTCACATCCACACTGCACTGGTTGAGCAAACTGCGCCGTGCATCCTGCGGCATGGTGGGTTCGTCCAGCAAGGCTTCATGAAACTGCCGCAGCACATCGTGCAGCCAAACGCCAAAGTCGCGTTTGTCCACATCGCCCTCTAACTCATCCATAGACCGTAGGCCTAGCTGGCGCAAAGCAAAAAACCGGTACGGGCATTGGCGCAGGTCTTCATACGCGCTGGCCGACCAGCGCTCCAGGGCCAGCGCTTGGCCCACTGGCTGGGGGGGAAGCTGCGGCTGCGGCCGCACAGTCCGCACATCACGCGGGTCGTGTGCCAGCACGCCAGCGCCCTCCCACTGCAGCACTTGCACCAGCACGCTGGGCATCAGCACCTCGCCGGCGTCATCACTGGTACGCCACAGCACATCGGCCACGGGCGTTTGCAGTGCATGCCGCCAGGCGCCGCGGTAGGCCGCCTCTAGCGCATCGCGCGTGGGCAGCCCCAAGGCAGCGCGCTGCGCAGCCGTCCAGCCACCGGTCGGTTCTACGCTGGGGTTCAGGCGCACTTCATCACAACCGGCCAGCAGCACGGCTGCAAACGGGCGGCCCAGCATCTGGCTCATGGGCAAGATCACCACCTGTTCTTCATCGGGGTAGTCGGGCTGGAAGCTCTCGGCCTCCAGCGCCTGGTTGACCCAGGCGGTGAACTCGGCCAGATCCAGCTTGCGGTTGCGCCACAGGGCGTGGTTCGTCCCATCGCTCCAATCGGTAATTTGGGCCGGCCCCATGCGCAAAACGGCAGCCATTTTTCCACCTGGGCCATCCTCCAGCAGTGCGTCCCAACAGCCCCACCGAATCAACACAGCCTGCAAGGCCTCCAACCATTCCATCAAGAATTTGCGCCCCGTGCAGGCCCGCGCCCAGTCATCCACCTGCTGGCACAGCGCCACTGTGGCGGCGTCGTTTTGCAAGCTGGCCAAGCCCGCCACAGACCGCCAATCCCGCACGCCCATCCGGCGCAAGGCGGCTTCCAGGGTGTCACAGACTTGGGCTTGAAGCGGGACTTGCTTCAGCCACGCCAAAACGCTGTCAGTAGCGGCATTCCAGCTACCGGCGCGCAGCAAGGCCATTAGTTGCGCAGCCGCGGCACTGGTTGATAATTTCCACCCGGTTTCGTCACGCATACGCACGCCCTGGGCGTCCAGCATGGTGCGCACTCGCCGGGTTAGCGCCCGATCGGATGACACCAAGGCCAGGGGGTACCGTCCGTGTTCAATATGGCGTAACGCACACGCAGCCGTGCGCTGCGCTTCATCTTCCCCATCCAGACAAGGGTGCAACGCGCAAGCTGCGCCGTCCAACACCGGCTCGTCTAAAGTAGCTAACGCTAGGGGTAAGGCCACCAGACGATCGCCCCATACCGACTGCAAGCCCGCCACCAGCGGATCGGCGTTCAGCCCCAGCACAAAAACAACCAAGTCCACATCGCCACACTGGGCGGTATCAAACAACACATCACTGGCGTAGCCCGACGCAGCGGCCCACTCCACCGCAATGCGAGCCACAGCGGCTTCAAGCTGCAAAGCTGCAGCCTCCATACCCACTAGCGCGGCCACCCTGGCGGCCTGGGCCCACAGGTGGCGCGCATGCGGCGCGCAGGCTGCCGCTAATGGCGCCAGTTGCTGCGCCGCCTGCACCAAGCCAGCCGCCAATACGTCTTGGTGCGCGGACATTCCGGCAGACGCCAGCAGGCTCTGGGCAGTCAATAAATCCAAAGCCATGTCAAATGTGATGTCGGTGCTTTCCGTGCTGCGTGGCAACAGCGCTTTGCTCCAATTCATGGTGGTCTCAAAACGCGGTACGAAACCCGTGGCAAAACACTGCGCCCACAGACGCGTTACCAGCGGCAACAACTGGGCATAAGGCAACACAACAACAGTGCGCGCTGGGTGCGCGCCATTGCGCGCCATAGCCTCATTTATGCGGTACAAAGCGCCGCCTTCGGGTTGCACCCAAAGGGCCATGGCGGGATGTTTTGGGCCGTAGGAAAACGCCGCCAAGGGCCGATTCGTCAGCCGTTGGGCATCGCTTTTAACTATGCTGTCCATAGTCTCGGGAGATAAGTTGGGGATCTTGGTTTCTGTCACAATGCCGCAACTTTAGCGGTATCGCACACTCCCAAAGGAAAACACCATGGCCAGCGCACTCATCAAACATGTCACCGACGCTACCTTCGAGACCGAAGTGTTGCAATCCACCCAACCCATTTTGGTGGACTACTGGGCCGAGTGGTGCGGTCCTTGCAAGATGATCGCGCCCATTTTGGACGAAGTGTCAGCAAGCTACGAAGGCAAGCTGCACATCGCCAAGATGAACGTCGATGAAAACCGTGAAATTCCGGCCAAATTCGGCATTCGCGGCATCCCGACTTTGATGTTGTTCAAAGATGGTCAGTTGGCCGCAACGAAAGTTGGCGCCCTCAGCAAGGCCCAACTGGTAGCGTTTATCGACCAACAACTGGCTTAACTGCCCTGCTGCTGTGGCAGTTTCCGGTAATACGGGTTCAAGAATATGAGCCACACGGAAGCTCCCACACCCCACGCAATGCCAAGCGCGGGAGGGCCTATCAGCGCAGCCGCATTTTCCTGTCATAATTAATATTGTTCGCCGGCCTCCTCTATACGCCGGTCCGATTTCCGGTCTAGAACACAGCAGCAAGCTCTAGCCGCGCGCTGCACCCCCCCACTTTCCCCAGATCTCTCCTTTAATCCGACTCCTCCTCGGTCATCGCCCTACACGGGACTCACCCCATGCACTTAAACGAACTCAAAGCCCTGCACGTCTCCGAAGTCTTGAAGCAGGCAGAAGAACTCGAGATTGAAAATACAGGGCGAATGCGCAAGCAAGAGTTGATGTTCGCCATCATCAAGAAGCGGGCTCGCACGGGTGAGCAAATCATCGCCGATGGCGTACTGGAAATTCTGCCTGACGGGTTCGGCTTTCTGCGAAGCCCAGACACCAGCTACACCGCCAGCACCGATGACATTTACATCAGCCCCAGTCAAGTGCGCCGCTTCAATCTGCACACGGGCGACATGATTGAAGGAGAAGTGCGCACACCCAAAGACGGTGAGCGCTACTTTGCTTTAAACAAGCTCGACAAGGTCAATGGCGATTCCCCGGAGAGCAACAAGCACAAGGTCATGTTCGAGAACTTGACCCCGCTGTTCCCCAAGGTTCAAATGAAGCTGGAACGCGAAATCAAGGGTGAAGAGAACATCACGGGTCGCGTCATTGACATCATCGCCCCAATTGGCAAAGGCCAGCGCGCTTTGTTGGTCGCGCCACCCAAGAGCGGCAAGACCGTGATGATGCAACACATTGCGCACGCAATTTCCGCCAACTATCCCGACAGCCACATGATGGTTTTGCTCATCGATGAGCGCCCTGAAGAAGTGACTGAAATGCAGCGCACCGTGAAGGGCGAGGTGATTGCCTCCACCTTTGACGAACCCGCCGCGCGCCACGTACACGTAGCGGAAATGGTGATTGAGCGCGCCAAGCGCCTGGTCGAGCTGAAAAAAGATGTGGTGATTTTGCTGGACTCGATCACCCGATTGGCCCGCGCCTATAACAACGTTGTGCCGTCCTCTGGCAAAGTTTTAACCGGCGGTGTGGACTCCAATGCCTTGCAGCGACCCAAGCGTTTTCTGGGTGCAGCGCGCAATGTGGAAGAAGGCGGAAGTCTGACCATCATCGCTACCGCCTTGATTGACACTGGAAGCCGAATGGACGAAGTGATCTTCGAAGAATTCAAGGGCACCGGTAACTCTGAGATCCACCTGGATCGCCGTTTGTACGAAAAGCGTGTGTTTCCATCGATCCAACTCAATCGCAGCGGTACCCGCCGTGAAGAGTTGCTGCTGCAACCTGAAATTTTGCAAAAAACCCGTATCTTGCGCCAGTTCCTCTACAACATGGACGAAATCGAGTCCATGGAGATGGTGCTCAAGCAAATGCGCGCGACCAAAAATAACAGCGAGTTCTTCGACATGATGCGTCGCGGAGGCTAGAGCTGTTGCCCTCGCGCTATTGCTAAGCGAGAAGCGTGCAGTGGCTGGGCTATAATCATGGGCTTCGCGACAAGTACGCTGGATTGGCTGGCGCGGCTCTCGCAACTGATGGAGACGATATGAAAGAAGGCATTCACCCTAATTACCGTGAAGTTTGCTTCCAAGACATGTCCAACGGATTTAAATTCGTGACACGTTCTTGCGCAAACACCAAGGAAATGATCGACATGGAAGACGGCCGCAAATTGCCGCTGTACAAGTTGGACACCACCAGCGAATCCCACCCTTTTTACACCGGCACACAGAAGTCGGTGGACAACATGGGCGGTCGTGTGGAAAAATTCCGCAACCGTTTCGGCAAGACTGCCGTCAAAACCGAAGCCGCATAAGCTGGTTTTTATCCGGGTTTTCAGGGTTGCCCCTGAATCGCACCCTCAAGGCAGCCCGTATTTCGGGGCTGCCTTTTTTTTGCCTGAATCAATTGCTCTGTGACTAGTCCTACCCCCGCCATCGTTGCCCAGGCCGCCGTTCGTCGTCTGCCACGTCTAGCGTTGTTGCTGTTCTGCATCGCCTATGTATTGCCTGGCTTTTTGGGCCGTGACGCTTGGAAGAGTGCCGATATGGCAGCCTTGGGCTACATGGCAGAGTTAGCGCGAGGGTCGGCAAGCTGGCTCACACCCACACTTATGGGCACGCCTCCCGAGCACCCGGCTTTGTTGCCCTATTGGCTCGGTGCGTGGGCGATTCAGTGGGCCCCAAGCTGGCTGCCAGCGGACTTTGCAGTACGGCTTCCCTTTGGGCTGTTGCTCACTTTGGCACTGATTGCCACCTGGTACGGCACCTACTACCTTGGCCGTACCCCACGCGCTCAGCCCGTAGCCTTTGCCTTTGGTGGTGAGGCTTTGCCTACGGACTACGCCAGGGCCATGGCAGATGGCGCACTATTGGCGCTGATTGCGTCTTTGGGGTTGGCACAACTCTCCCACGAAACTACGCCAGCCTTAGCCCAATTGGGCTGGGCGGCGCTACTTTTTTACGGCATCAGCGCGCTGCCTTACCGTCGTTGGTCGCCCGCCATTGCTACAGCCGTGGGCATGGCTGGACTGTCACTTTCAGGCGCACCTGCACTAGCCGCACTTTTGGGCGTGGGCGGAGCCATCATTCACGGCTTGGACAAAAACACAGAAACTGCAGAGACACGTAGCTCCGCTGGCGTTCGGCGCGAAAGTGCTGCTTTACTAAGCTGGACTTTGCTCGTCGGCGTGCTGGCCTACAGCCTAGACCAGTGGCGCTGGGTCATACAGTTGCCACAGGCATCCTGGGAGCAATGGAATGGTATTGCGCAGCTCTTAATCTGGTTCACCTGGCCAGCCCTGCCCTTGGCCCTTTGGACACTGCTACGTTGGCGCCGCCACTTATTTAGCTGGCAGATCAGCCGCCACATCGCCCTGCCAACCCTGTTTGTGTTGGTCCCCATCGTCGCTGCCGTCTTTACCGGTTCCTCGGACCGCACGCTGCTGCTGGCACTGCCGTCGATGGCAGCCTTAGCAGCCTTTGCACTGCCGACCTTGAAGCGCCCAGTCGCGGCCTTGATTGACTGGTTCACATTGCTGTTCTTCTCTGGTTGCAGCATTGTCATTTGGGTGGTCTGGATTGCTATGCAAACCGGCGTACCAGCCCAACCCGCAGCGAATGTGGCCCGTCTGGCCCCAGGCTTTACACCAAGCTTCTCCACCATAGCCTTTGCGTGCGCGGTGGCTGCCACCGTAGTATGGGCTTGGCTAGTGCACTGGCGCGTAGGGCGCCACCGCGCCGCTATATGGAAAAGCCTGGTGCTACCTGCGGGTGGCGCTGCCATGTGTTGGCTACTGCTGATGACGCTGTGGATGCCGCTGCTCAACTATTCGCAGGGCTACAAGGCACTGGTCCAACGCACCTTACTCCATCTAGACCCTTCGCCCTGCGTTCACTCTTTTGCCCTGACCCAAGGTCAGATTGCAGCCTTTCAGTTTTACGGGGATTTGAAAATGCGGGCACTAGACGGCTCGCAAGCTTGTCCCTGGATGTTGGTCGAGCCGGGCCCAGACTTTTCCCCCCCGCAGGGTATTGACGCCCAGCAGTGGCAGCGCATCACGTTGGCAGAGCACCCGGCCGACGGCAGTTTGAATGTGCTGGTCTACAAACGTCGCTGATCGCAACCGCGGCTCAGACCAGTGACATCTGCCGCACTGGCAGTTGTCGCACGCGATTTGCCGGGAAGACAAGCGAAAACGTCGACCCTGCGCCCGGTATGCTCTCTATCGACAACTCAGCACTATGGCGTTGGGCAACGTGCTTCACAATGGCCAGACCCAGGCCAGTGCCACCAGTGTCCCGTGAGCGGCTACGGTCTACCCGGTAAAAACGTTCCGTAAGGCGCGGCAGGTGCTCAGGTGCGATGCCCTGACCGTGGTCCTTGACACTAACGACGGCCGCACCATCCTCACGCAGGTTCCAACGTACTTCGATGCTCTTTTCTGCAGGCGTATAGCGAATGGCGTTACCGATTAAATTGGAGATAGCGCTGTACAACTCCACAGCCGAACCGGCAATCTCAATCGGCTCCTCACCGTCAAAGACCAAGTCGTGCTGGCGTTGATTTAGGATGCTGGAGAGCTCATGGGCCTCTTCAGCACACTGTTCCATCAGGTCCTTTAGAGGTACCCAGTCGAGCACCGAGGGCAAAGGACTTCCCTCCAGCCGAGAGAGCGTCAACAGATCGCTCACCAGAGTTTGCATGCGCGCCGCCTGCTGCGACATCAAGCCCAAGTAGCGCTGGCGCTCGGGCTCGGTCAAGGGCAAGGTTTGCAAGGTCTCTACAAAACCGGCAAGCACGGTCAATGGCGTACGAATTTCGTGAGACACATTAGCCACAAAGTCGCGCCGCATGGCTTCAGCCTGCTCTACCGCGGTGATATCTCGCGACAACAGCAGGCTACGCCCTTCCCCATAGGGATGAATATTGACCGACAACTGCACCGGCTTGGTACTGTTGCTATGGCGCCCGGGCATGGTCACATCTTCATGGAAATTGCGCATGTTGTAGTACGCGGCAAAGGCTGGATCGCGGACCAAATTGCCAAAATGCTGCAGCATGTCACGCTTGGCATCAAAGCCAAAATGCACACACGCGGTTTCATTGAACCATTCAATTCGGCCTTGGGCGTCCAGCAACACCACGCCATTGGGGGATGCCTGCAGAGCCGCCAAAAAATCGCTTAAGCGGCCGTTGCTTTCCTCCGCCAAACGGTCCTTGGCGCGCAACGAACGCCGAACACGGTCATAGACTTCGCCCCATAGCCCGTTACCTAGGCCGATATCTTCAGAGCCACCTTCGCGAAGCCAGCGCAACAATCGGCTGCCACGCAGTGCATCCAACACAAACCATACGTAGCCACCCGCCAAAGCGGCGAGCACGGTGTCAACCCAGGTCTGGTCTGAGGGGGCAAAAAACCATCCGACAACCCCTGCCACTGCCTGACAAAAAAGTAGAGTGAATACGCGCCAAACCATACGTCAGGTGCAGGGTTCAGGCACTGGCCTTGTCCACGAGGACCGCCGGTTTTGCCGTAAGTCGGTAACCTGCACCGCGCACTGTCTCCACCATATTGCCCGCGACATCAAGCGCTTCGCGCAAGCGCTTCACGTGGACGTCTACCGTGCGCTCCTCGATGTACACATGGTCACCCCACACCTTATCCAGCAGTTGAGAGCGGCTGTGCACGCGCTCGGCGTGGCCCATCAGGTAGTGCAGCAGTTTGAACTCCGTAGGCCCCAGCTTTAGCGGCTTCTCGTCGAAAGAAACACGGTGCGTGCTCGGGTCCAGCACCAAGGCCCCAATAGTGATGGCCTCACCCGCTTGCTCTGGCGCGCGGCGGCGCAGCACAGCGCGCACTCTGGCCAACAACTCTTTGGTGGAAAACGGCTTGGCGATGTAGTCATCGGCTCCCGCATCAAGTCCGGCCACGCGGTCAGACTCATCACCACGCGCTGTCAACATGATGATGGGGACTTCTTTGGTCCTGGGATGCTGGCGCCAACGCTTGGCCAATACCAAACCACTCTCGCCGGGGAGCATCCAATCCAGCAAGATCAGATCGGGCACCACCGCGTCAATTTCCCTCTGGGCACTCGCACTGTCCATAGCCCACGTGGGTCTGAATCCGTTGTGCCGCAGATTCACCGCGATGAGTTCAGCGATGGAAGACTCGTCCTCCACCACCAATACTGCGGGCATATTTCTCATCGCACAACCTGCTCAATTTTCTCCATGGTGGAGTGGCGAATATCTTCGCCCTTGACCACATAAATGATGAACTCAGCAATGTTCTTGGAGTGGTCGCCGATACGCTCGATAGCCTTGGCCAGAAACAGCAGGTCCAAGCTTGGCGAGATCATGCGTGGATCTTCCATCATGTAAGTGATGAGCTTGCGTACAAAACCATCAAACTCTGCGTCAATCAGATCGTCTTCTTTCAGAATCGCGACGGCAGCGTTGATATCCAAGCGGGCAAAAGCGTCGAGCGCCTTGTTCAGCAGACCAGATGCCAGGTCGGCTGCGACCCGTAGCTCCAGCGAAGGCAAGGAACGTGGCGCACCACTTTGGATGATGGAGCGCACCATGCGCGCGATCTTCTCGGCCTCATCGCCCACACGCTCCAGATTGGCAGTGGTCTTGGAGATAGCAATCAGTAGGCGTAAATCGCGCGCCGTAGGTTGGCGCCGCGCAATGATGCTGGATAGATCGCGGTCGATCTCGATTTCCATGGCGTTGACCCGCGCCTCATTGGCGGTAACTTCGTTAGCCACCTCGACGCTGAACTGCGACAGCGCGTAAATAGCCTGGCGAATTTGTGATTCAACCAAGCCCCCAAGCTCCATCACCTGGGCCGAGACCGAAGTCAGTTCGCTGTCAAACTGCGTGGATAAGTGTTTGTCGGACATTATTTTTCCTTTTATCTGTAGAGGACACGGCTGGCAGCTACACGCCAGCGCACGGTCCTGCAAATTTCAAACTAACCAAAACGGCCGGTGATGTAATCTTCAGTTTCTTTGCGTGTGGGTTTGAAGAACATCTGCTCGGTAGGCCCAAACTCAATCAGATCACCAAGGTACATGTAGGCGGTGTTGTCACTGCAGCGCGCCGCTTGTTGCATGTTGTGGGTCACGATGACAACGGTGTAATCGTTCTTCAACTCAACGATCAACTCTTCTACCTTGGCCGTGGAAATTGGGTCCAATGCTGAGCAAGGCTCGTCAAGCAACAACACCTCGGGCTTGATGGCAATTCCGCGTGCAATACACAAGCGCTGTTGCTGCCCACCCGAGAGACTGGAGCCACTTTGGTGCAATTTGTCTTTCACTTCAGTCCACAAAGCAGATTTACGCAGAGCCCATTCAACACGCTCCTCCATATCGGTCGTGTTGAGCGATTCAAACAGCTTCACACCAAAAGCAATATTGTCGAAGATGGACATGGGGAACGGCGTCGGCTTTTGAAACACCATGCCAACTTTGGCACGCAGCAGGGCCACATCTTCTTTACTGGTCAGGAGGTTCTCGCCGTCCAGCAATACTTGACCCTCGGCCCGCTGCTCTGGGTAGAGCTCAAACATACGGTTAAACACGCGCAACAAAGTGGACTTGCCGCAGCCCGAGGGCCCGATGAAAGCGGTTACCTTGTTCTCAGGGATTTCTAAGTTGATACCCTTGAGTGCTTGGAACTTGCCGTAATAAAAGTTGAGGTCCTTGACCGCAATTTTGGTCTTGGTCGGCGCAGAGGGCGAGTTGAGCATGGTTTTTTTAGAAAAAATTGGGGGACGCGTGCTTTTCAGACTTTAGTACGCGTCAGTATGCGGGCCAAAATATTGAGAACTAGCACAAAGGTGGTGATGATCAGAACACCTGCCCACGCTAGCTTTTGCCAGTTTTCGTAGGGACTCATGGCGAACTTGAAGATCGTTACCGGCAGGCTAGCCATAGGCTCACCCAGGCTACTGGTCCAGAATTGATTGGACAACGCCGTGAACAGCAGCGGAGCAGTTTCCCCGGCAATGCGCGCCACCGCCAGCAGAACGCCGGTAATTACACCTGCGCGCGCTGCCTTCAGCGTGATACTCATGATCACCTTCCACTTGGGGGCGCCTAGCGCGTACGCCGCTTCGCGCAAACCGGATGGCACCAGTTGCAGCATGTTCTCTGTCGTGCGAATCACCACCGGAATCACAATCAGCGCCAGCGCCACCACCCCCGCAAAACCCGAAAATGACTTGAAGCGCGATACCACCACCGCATACACAAACAGGCCAATCACAATGGACGGTGCCGACAGGAGAATGTCGTTTACAAACCGGGTAACCGAGGCCAGCAGGCTTTTGGTTTCAAATTCAGCCAGGTAGATACCCGCCATGATGCCAATCGGTGTGCCTACACAGGTGGCTAAACCCACCATCAAAAACGAGCCATAGATCGCGTTAGCCAAGCCACCTTCATCATTGGGCGGCGGTGTCATCTGGGAGAAGGTTGCCCAATTCAGGCCGCTGAGCCCCTGGCGCACGGTTTCCCACAAAATCCAGAACAACCAGAACAGGCCAAAAGCCATGGCCGCCAAGGCCAAGACCGTGGCCAACTGGTTGACGCGCTTGCGCCGTGCAAACTTGGCTGCGCGGCTGGCATTGAAACTTGCCGTTGCGGTGTTCATGTTTTCGCTCCTTCAGACTTTCGCAGTTGTGAGAGCAACAATTTAGACAATGACAAGATCACAAAGGTAATAAAGAAAAGCACCAACCCGAGATACATCAGGGCTGCCTGGTGCAGGCCCTCGCCCGCTTCGGCAAACTCATTGGCCAAGGCTGAGGTAATGCTGTTAGCGGCCTGGAACAGGCTTAAGGAATCCAATTGGTTGAAGTTACCAATCACAAAGGTGACCGCCATGGTTTCGCCAATCGCGCGGCCGAGCCCCAACATGATGCCGCCGATCACGCCGGTCTTGGTATAGGGCAACACAACCTTGCTGACCACTTCCCAGGTGGTGGCACCCAAACCATAGGCTGATTCTTTGAGTAATGGTGGTGTGACTTCAAACACATCGCGCATCACTGCAGAGATGAACGGGATGATCATGATGGCCAAAATAATGCCTGCCGACAAAATGCCGATCCCCACGGGGGGGCCAGACACAAACGCGCCCAGATAAGGCACTCCGGCGAAAGCCGCTTGCATAGGCTCTTGCACGTAGGTGGCCAACACCGGGCCAAACACCAAAAGTCCCCACATGCCGTAAACAATAGACGGCACAGCCGCCAATAGCTCAATGGCCGTGCCCAAGGGACGCTTCAACCACGCCGGTGACAGTTCAGTCAAAAACAAGGCAATACCAAAACTCACGGGCACGGCGATCAACAACGCAATCAAGGAAGTCGCCAAGGTGCCATAGATCATGACCAAGCCACCGTACTCGTCTTGAACTGGGTCCCAGACCGTACTGGTCAGGAACGAAAATCCATACTTATGGATCGCCGGCCAAGCACTCATGGTCAAAGTGACCAGGATTGCTAGCAGCAGTGCCAACGTACCGATCGCTGCACCTTTGGCTACCCAACCAAAAATGCGGTCGGCCATGGGGCCCGAGCGGGCTGTCTTGCGGGGAGGTGGTTGGGACATGGCGCGTTCGTGCGAGTTGACAAAAGTTGGGGGCGGGAAATCACTCGGCGCCAGTGTAGATGACATAGTGACTCTTGCGCCCTAGTTACAACAACTCTGCTGCCAATTACTTGAAGGCCACCGGCTTGCCAGACGCGTCCTTGATTTCACCCCAGGCCTTGTGGATCGAGGCGACCACAGCAGGCGGCATGGGCACATAGTCCAGCTCGGCAGCGGATTTGGCACCATTGGAGTAGGCCCAATTGAAGAACTTCAGTGTTTCAGTCGCGTTGGCGGGTTTATCTTGCTTTAAGTGCATCAAGATAAATGTCGCACCCGTGATGGGCCAGGCTTCCTTGGCGGACTGATTCGTCAAGATTTGGTAGAACGACTTGCTCCAATCAGCAGCGGCAGCAGCAGCCTTGAAGCTGTCATCTTCAGGCTTTACGAAATTACCCGCCGCGTTTTGCAAGACGGCATAGTTCAGCTTGTTTTGCTTCACGTAGGAGTATTCGACGTAGCCCATCGAATTGGACAGGCGGGATACGAACGCAGCCACACCCTCGTTGCCCTTACCGCCAGCGCCCACGGGCCAATTTACCGCGGTGCCCTCACCTACTTTCGCTTTCCATTCAGCATTCACTTTGCTCAGATAGTTGGTGAAAATAAAAGTAGTACCCGAGCCATCGGCGCGGCGCACCGGAGCAATTGCCGCGTCGGGCAAAGCCAGCGTGGGGTTCAATGCTTTGATGGCCGGATCGTTCCAGCGCAAGATTTTTCCCAGGTAAATGTCACCCAGCATTTGGCCGGTCAACTTCAAGGTGCCGGGCTCAATGCCCTTCACGTTGATGACTGGCACAACGCCGCCCAACACGGTGGGGAACTGCATCTGGCCCTTGGTCTTCAATACTTCATCCGTTAAAGGCGCGTCGGAGGCACCAAAGTCCACCGTCTTGGAATCGATTTGCTTGATACCACCACCCGAGCCGATGGACTGGTAGTTGACTTTAACGCCGGTGGACTTGTTGTATTCCGAAGCCCACTTGGAGTAGATCGGTGCCGGGAAGGACGCGCCCGCCCCGGTGACTTCCTGGGCGCCAGCAACGCCAGCAAAACCCAATGAGGCGGCTACGGCCAGGGACAGCAGTGGTAGTTTGAAACGGATTTGCATGAAATACCCTCAGGTGTTGGTTAATGGTTGCGGTAACGTGATGGCTGGACTTTAAGAACCTTTTATGACAGCTGTGTGACATATTTTCCAACCTCCGGACCGACGCTGCAGGGGTTGAATTCTCTGCTTACGTCACGGTTTTGTCACATAAAGTACATACGCTCGTGGTTTTCAACAGGAGCCACCATGCTATCCACCTCCGCTTTTGCAATTGCAACCCGCCGCACCGCCCTGGCCGCCGCTTTGGTGGCCCTGATGTCTGGCTGCGCCACGATGTCCGGACCTGTCAGCGTGGCCGACACCATTGCCGCCGACCCCTCCCTGAGCACTTTGAACAGCCTCGTGCAATCCGCAGGCCTGAGCGACACCCTCAAAGGGCCCGGCCCGTTTACCGTATTTGCCCCTACAAATGATGCGTTTAAGGCCGTGCCGGCCAAGACGCTGGAGTCGCTGGGCAAAGACCCGGTCGCCCTCAAGGCCGTGCTGACCTACCACGTGCTGCCCGTAAAAGCGATGGCCGCAGATGTGAAAAACGGCAAGGTCAAGACCGTCAATGGCGCGGAACTCGACCTGGCCAAGGCCGGTGACTTTGTCACCATCGGTGAGGGCACCATCGTCACCAAGGCCGACATTGTGGCGTCCAATGGCGTCGTTCACAGCATCGACACGGTGCTGATACCGCCGGTAAAGAAGTAATTAGACAGGGCCGACAGCGTGGTGTTGTCGGCTTTGCAGGGTCCCGGTGCTACCAGCGCCGCGTAGCACCCCTGTTTCGCTTCCCAAACCCTGATTTCTATGTCATTTAGGCCGCTGGCCCGGGTATTTATTGCCTTTTCAGCTCCTATATTGATAGCAAATTTGTGGCAAAACACTTCTCCAAGAGCACGATGTCCCACCTCCTTCACTCCTCGCGTCGGCATTTCTTCACCACCGCGGCCCACTGGGCTGCGCTGAGCGCCATACCAGCCTTGGCCCAGCCCAACGCGTCAGTCCGCAGCGCCGCCGTGGTGCAAATTGCCGATGTGTCAGCCAGTCAAATTGATGTTTCCAAAGATTTTTTGGCAGGTTCGCGCACGGCGTGGCAGGAGATTAATGCCAAGGGTGGCCTGCGTGGCAGGGCCGTGCAGCACCAAGTGTTGGAGGTAGATGGTTCCGCAGCCAGCCTGCGCGCTGCCGTGGACAGTATCAAAAGCCAATCCAATCTGGTTGCCTTATCTGGCACCGTGGGGGCCCAAGCCGCCGGCCAAATCGCTGATATTTTGCGCAGAAGTTTGCCCGACGTCGCGCACATCGCCCCCTGGCTGCACCAACCCGAGTCGGTCGGTGGTGACACGACGTTTGCCATTTTTGCATCGCGCCAGGCCCAAATCACCCACGCAGTGAAGTCGCTCGCAGTCATGGGTGTCAACACCTTGGGTGCGGTGTACGCTACGCCCGCCGAATATGCCAGCTATCGCCCCGAGATGGAGCAAGTGGCACGGACACTGAATATGCAGATCACCCAGTACAGCCCAGTCACCGACCTGGAGCAGTTGGGCAAAACCCTATCTCCTGAGAGCCCCCGAATTCTCATTTTTCTAGGTGGTACGCCCGAGTTACTGCAGTTCACGCAGGGTATTGGCAAGCAAGCTCTGCAGCGCTATGTCATTGCCATGTCCGATGTCAACTTGCAAACCCTGATGCAACTGAACGGTAGCCGCCAAGCCGCCGTCATTGCCACCCAGGTGGTGCCGCTGGTCAACTCCAACTGGCCAGTGGTGCGCAGCTACCGAGAGGCTTTGAGCCGCTACCTGGATGAGCCGCCCACGCCGCAAAGCTTGGCGGGCTACCTGGCAGCGCGCTACACCTTTGACATGCTGCAAGCGATAGAGGGCCCGCTAACGCGCGCCAACGTACTTGCCACCATGCAAAAGCGCGGCTCCGTCGATATGGGTGGGTTTCGCATTGACCTCGATGGAAAGCGCCGCAGTGGCTCCTATGTCACCCAGAGCATGATGGCCCTGGACGGAAGGCTGGTCGGTTAAGGCATGATTTGGGCCTAACTTAGGCCCGCGCGAATGCTATGCTCCAACGCGAAACTTATCCTGAAACCTAGCGGGACAGACCCAGCCCCACACGCGCTGCAACGGGCGCTGTTCCACATCGATCTGAAGCCAATGCCCACTGGAAATCGCCTTGCCGCCGTTGATCTAGGCTCGAACAGTTTTCGCCTAGAAATTGGCCGCGTAGAACTAGGCGTCTTCCGCCGTACCGAATACCTCAAAGAAACCGTGCGCCAAGGTGGCGGCCTGGACGAGGACCGCAACCTCACACCCCACGCCATGCAGACGGGCTGGGACTGCCTGGCCCGTTTTGGCGAGCGCCTGGCAGGCTTTCACAACGGCGAGGTGCGCGCCGTGGCCACCCAAACCCTGCGCGAAGCCCGCAACCGCGATGTCTTTCTGAAGCGCGGCATGGAGGTACTGGGCTTTCCCATCGACGTGATCTCAGGGCGTGAGGAAGCCCGGCTGATTTACCAAGGTGTGGCCCACATGCTGCCCGTCAGTGACGAAAAACGCCTGGTGATTGATATCGGTGGCCGCTCGACGGAACTGATTTTGGGCCAGGGCTTGGTGCCCAAAGAGATGGAGTCATTCCGGGTGGGCAGCATCGCTTGGTCTGCGCGCCATTTTGCGGACGGCCAGTTCAGCAAAAAATCGTTCGACATGGCAGAGATTGCCGCCACCGCCGTGCTGGACGAAGCCTTTGACGCCTACCACCCTGACCACTGGACCACTGCCTATGGCTCCGCCGGCACGGTGGGCGCCATCAGCGACGTGCTGGTGGCCGCAGGCTGGCCTGCGGGCAGCATCACCCAAGAGGGCCTGGATTGGCTACAGGAGCGCCTGATTTTGGCCCAAAGCGCCGACCGCCTGCGCATGCCCGGCATGCGTGAAGATCGTAAAGCCATCATCGGCGGCGGCGTCAGTGTCATGCGCGCGGTGTTCAAGCTTTTAGGTATCAGGCAGTTGCACCAGGCCGCCGGTGGCCTGCGCCACGGTTTGATTTGCGACATGTTGGGCAATACCGGCACCACTGGCGGCGACCTGCGCCTCAACAGCGTGCAGCGTTTGGCGGAAAAATTCAATGTCGACAGCGTGCATGGCGCGCGCGTTGGCACGGTGGCCACCGAGCTGCTGACACAAATGGTGGGCAAGTCGTGCACGTGGGCACCCAACCCCGCGCGGCTGCTGCGCAAACTGGGCTGGGCGGCTCAACTGCACGAAATCGGCAGCCACATCAGCCACAGCGATTACCACAAGCATGGCGCCTACATTTTGGACAATGCAGATGCCATGGGCTTCTCGTTATCTGAAATGCACCGCTTGAGTTTGTTGGTGTTGGCGCACCGTGGCAAGTTGCGCAAGATTGAGGCCGATTTGGGCGACCACGGCCTGTTAGCCCAAATCATGGCCTTGCGCCTGGCCGTCATTCTGTGCCACGCCCGCCGTGAACCCGATCTGAAGGGCCTGACGCTGCGCAGCACCCAGCTCGCGGCCACGCACTGGGTGCTGGGCTGTCGCACCGGCTGGGCTGCGGCCTACCCGCAATCTGCCCATTTGTTGCGCGAGGAAATGGCCGCCTGGCAAAAGACGCCCTGGACGCTGGAGTTCAACCCGGCCTGAGCTTAGGCCGGGCGCTCAAATAGCCCCAGCCCCGCGTGCTTGGCATCGTGTTTGGCCCGCGCGGCCAGATTGGCGACGTCCTCTGCCCGGGTGTAACGCCCCGCCTCAATCACCACCGCGCCCACCGACAGTGTGGTGCAGGGAAAGAATCGCTCCACACCGTCACGGTCCTCCGCCCGAATACCGCCTGCGCTGCGGGCCTCTTCATCAAACAGCGCTTGCGAGCGCCGGTTGAAGGTGTCTACCAGCCGCTGGCAGCGCGCGCGCCAGTCTGGGCTTTGGAACAGCATGATGAAGTCATCGCCCCCCACGTGACCCAAGAAGTCAAACTGCGGATCACACTGCTCTAGGGCAATACGTGCCACCAAGCGGATCATTTCATCCCCACGCCAATAGCCGTAGTAGTCGTTGAACGGCTTAAAGTGGTTCAGGTCGGCATAGCAAGCAACGAAGCGCAACTGCTTTTTCAGCAAGCGGTCCATGTGCTGGCTGATGGGGATATTGCCCGGCAAGAAAGTCAGTGGGTTGGCGTGCCGCGCCGCCTCAATACGCGTCTCTGTCACCGAGCGCACCAGTTGGTCGCCGGTACCCAAGCCGATGTAGCGACCGTTGTCCACCACGATAAACCCGTCCGTCAGATAGCGCTGGTCTTGCGAGGTCAGGATACCAATCAACTCATCCACACAGTGGTTGCGCTCGATCAGGCGTGGCGCCATGTTGGCATGCACCGCGCAACTCTTGCGCCCCCAAACCTCACGGTAGTAGAGCTGGCTGTACTGGTTCATAAACTGCGCGCGGTTGATGATGCCCGTAGGGCTGTCACTCTCCATGAACGCCACCGAATGGAGCTCTGGCGACTCCAAGAACAGCGCTGCCAACGCATCGTTGGAGGTAGCCTGCGTGACTGTAGGTGCCGCCACAAGGGGTAAATTTTTCAGATGCCCAGTCGTCACCGCGCGCGTCAACTCTGGCAGTACGGTAATCTGTTGTTCGCGCAGCACGCGCTGCGCTCCCGCATCCAGCTCCAATGCCGGTTGGCGGTCGGGGCGGCCTAAAAAGTAGCCCTGCCCCAACGGTATGCCAAGGTCGCGTAAGACGCGCAAATCCTCGGCGGTTTCGATGCCTTCAGCCACCAGTTCGGTGCGAAAAATACCGGCAATCTGCTGCAGTGCTTGCAAGGTCTGCAACTTATCGCCGTGCTCGCTGATGTTGAGCGTGAAGTATTTGTCAATCTTCACAAACTCCGGGTGTAGCTGCGACCACAAGCGCAAGCTCGAACGCCCGTCACCAAAATCATCCAGTGCCAGACCTACGCCCACCGAGCGGATACGCTGCACGATACTGGCCAAATGGTCCATATCCGCGACGCGTTCGTGCTCTGTTATCTCCAGTACCAACATTCGCGGAAGAATATTCAAGCGCGATAGCAAAGATAACAAGCGCTCAGGTCCGCGTTCTTCAAATAGCTGGGTCAGCGCATTGGCGCTGATGTTGATAAAAAGCCGTCCCGGCGCCTGGAGTCGCCCCCAGGTCTTTAACACAGCGACGGCGCAGGCACACTCCAATTCGTAGCCTAGACCCTCGAGCGCGGCGGCTTTCAGCAGCGCATCGGGTGTGTGTAGCGGGCTACCGTGGGGTCCACGTATCAGCGCCTCGTGCGCAAAGATGGACGTCGCGCCCAGCGACACAATCGGCTGGAAAACCGGGTACAGGCGCTGTCCACTGATGATCTGCGCCAACAGGCTCGGCTCCATAGAGACAGCGGCTGCCAGGCGCGCACTTGTAGCTAGGTAGGGCGGCGCCCATTGCTCCAACGAATTCATAGCGGGTGCGCAGCGGGTACGCCCTTAGTCGAGTGGTACCCAGCGTAGCCCGCGCGCATGACGACGATGTGACAGACCCGTGAAGAAGATGCTACACAAAGACTTTTTCTACTATCAAAACGATAGCAAACTAATGATTAAAATCGCCGGCCACAGCACGATTTGACTCCGAAATTTCCTAAAAACCTTCAGTCCAGGCCATTACAGCCTCAGCCACCCACGCGGGGTCATCCAGCGTCAGATCGTGACCCGCGCTGGGGTGCTGCAACAGTGGCAACTGCCACGCTTGCGCCAGCGCTTGTGAACAGCGCACGCTCACCAGTGGGTCGCGGGTGCTGGCCAACAGCAGCGTAGGCACCTGGGGTGACCCAGGTGGCACGGGGGGCGCTCGAAAGCGCGCCGCCGCCCACAGCTGGCGCAGGGCGTTCATTTTGGACACCGGACAGGTCTGGTGCCAGTGCACCCACTGCGCCAGCACCTCAGGGTGGGGCCGCGCTGTCGTCATACGCAACACCGCGGCCTCCCATTGCACCGGGGTAGACCACAGCGCCAAACGCAAAATCGTGGGCCAATTGCGCATTTGCAAACGCTGGGTGACCGGGCTGAAGGGCCGCATGCTGGTGTTGATAAGCACTTGGGCGGCAATCTCGTGCGGGTAGCTGTGCGCCCACTGCACCGCCACCATGGCCCCCATAGAGACGGCGCACACGTGGTACGGCGGACGCAAGCCTTGCGCCTGCGCTTGCGCGCGGTAGGCCTCCACCATACCCGCCACAGTGCTGGGGCTGCGTTGCTGGTGCAAGGCGCCGTTGCCTGGCAAATCCAAAGCAACCAAACGCGCTTGCGGCAAGCACCGCGCAAGGGCTGGCACAAAGGGTCCCCAATGGCGGCTCTCACGCACCAGCCCCCGCAGCAGTACCCAGGTAGTGGACATGCCGCTTAGTACCATGCCTGCAGGGCCTGGGCGTGGTGCGAGGCGCGCTGCGCACCCTGCGGCAGCCAGCGTGCATAGCCCCCCGCTGCGCGCAACAAGAAATCCAGCAACTGCTGGTGCTGGCGCAACACACGCTGCAGCCGGTGTTGAATCAACGGATTGAACATACCGTGGCGCGAGAACAACTGGCGCGGGTTCTTTTTTACCCACAGCCACGAGCCCATCTCCAGCGTCAGCGGCAAAAACACGCCCTCGCTGTGCGCACAGGCCTGCTGGTACAGGTGGTCCCACATATCGCCATGGGCCAGGTACTGCAGGCTTTGCGGTTCAAAAATATAGCGGTGTTGGCTGTGCGATTGGATGAAGATGGTTTTGAGCGCATGCGCCTCAGCCAGGTGGGCAATCGGTGCGCGCGTGTGGGCGTACGGAAACCAGATGCGGTCGGTCGCGCCAAAACCGGAATGGCAGTCCACCGACAGGCTAAACGGCCGCCCCAGCATCTCATCCGTCACCACCTGGCACAGGGCCTGGTTCTCGGCCTCCATGGCGTGCTCGGGGGTGCCGCGGTACCACGGCAAGCGCGGGCTCCAGCGCTGGCCGCCCACCATGAACGGCACTGGGTCTTGCGCCTGCACTGGCGAGTTGCGCATCAGGTCTACCCCCTGCGGATTGGCCCGCGTACCCAGGGCCAAGCCACCCGGGTTGACTACGGGCATAAACACCAAGCGCACCGACTCCAATAGGTGGTGCAAGCTGCTGTCCCACTGCAAGCGCATCACCAGGCTGTGCAAGTAGGCAATCACCACCTCGGCCCCAATGCGCTCGAGCCCGTGCACGCCACCAAAGTAACCTACTGCGGGTAGCGCCGGGTCAGGGTTACCCAGCGTGATGGCGTAGATGGGCAAGCGGCCACTGCGCGGGGCGTCTAGCTGGCAGTCCACCTCGCACACCACACGGGATTGCAGTTGGTCGCCACCCAACTCCAGAATACGTTCCAGCGCAGTGAGTTCGGCAATATCAGAAGCGTGCATGGCGGCCAAGCATAGATGTCGACTGCAACTTAAGCACGTAGTTTCGAATACCCCCGCAGGCCACTGTGGCTGCCATCAAATTGTCATCAACGGCCCTTAATCTTTGGGGATGTTTAGCAAAACCAACTTCTACCGCAGCTTGGCCGTACCGGCGTGTTTGGTCTGGGCCGTGGTGGAGTTTGTGGCCCTGCAACGGGCGCGCTGGCACCAGGTTCGTAGTAAACCCTTAACTCACTCCGCGAGGTAGACCATGCTTTGGAACTTACTGGGATTGCAGAAGATGATCGATAGCTTGTTCGATGACGGCTGGTGCTGCCTGGGCTTGCCAGAAGCCAGCGACAGCGAGGCCGCTTTGCTGGCCGAGCTGGCGCAAGTTTTTTAGGCGCAAAACCTGCCCCAGCTGTTTCTTCGGCTATCGCCATCCTTGCATCGGTATAAACTGTATATACCGTTTAACCAAGGAAATCTATGGCAGCATCAGCAACACCCAAGAAGAAAATTGTGACGGCGCCCAGCGCCAAAAAAGTCGCAAAAATCGCAGCCAAGCCGGTGACCCGGGCGGTAGCACCCGCCAAGAAAAAGCCATCGGTTGCGGCCGCTGCGCCCAAGCCAAAGACTGTTAAGCCAATCAAAGCCGCAAAGCCAAAAAAAACCAAGTTGGTCCGCGACAGCATGACCATTCCCAAAGACGAATACGCGGTGTTGGATGTCCTGAAGGCACGCGCCACGAAGCTGACGCAGCCTGCCAAAAAAACCGAGTTGCTGCGCGCCGGTATCAAGGCCCTGGCCGCTATGGGCGACGGGCCGTTTTTGGCGGCACTGCGGGCTGTGCCTAGTTTGAAAACGGGGCGTCCCAGCAAGTCTAATTAGTTGGGGACAGAGCAAAAGTTCACTGCATGTAACTTCTTGGTCTATCCCACAAAGCCTCAGGTTTTGGGGACAGAGCAAAAGTTCACTGCATGTAACTTCTTGGTCTATCCCACAAAGCCTCTGGTTTTGGGGACAGAGCAAAAGTTCACTGCATGTAACTTCTTGGTCTATCCCAGGCAGTCACAAAAACTCCGGGGTCTGCACGGTAATCACTACGGTCTGGGCCTCGGCGTCGCGCTCGCGGTGGCGCACCCACCACACGGCCCCTTTTTTTACCGCGCACTCGCTGTCTGACAGGCCCAACATCTGCGACAGCGTTTGACCCAGGGTCGGTTGGTGTCCCACCACCAACACGGTGCCCGCACCCAGCGGCCACTGCACCAGCTCTAGCAATTGGTCCACCGAACTCAGCGGTGACAGGGCCTCGGTCAATTTGTATTTACGCCCCAGTGCCTTCACCGTCTGCTCGGTGCGCCGCGCGGGGCTCGCCCAAACGCGGGTGGTATCGGGCAGCTGGCGATCCAGCCAGGCAGCCATCTTGGCGGCCTGCTTTTCACCGCGCCGGGTTAACGGGCGGGTCAGGTCCAACTGTCCGGGCTCAGGCTCTATCGCTTCCGCATGACGCCAAAGTATCAGGTCCATGGCAGTGCCCCTTTTAACGGTTGGTCTCGATACGCCCGTGGCGGTCCATCAAAGCGGCTTGCGCACCATGGTGCGGGCCAGCAGCCTCCAAACCCAGGCGCTGGTAGCTGCCGTCAGCACCCAGCTCCCAAGCATCCACGTTGTCATGCAAATAGGCGACCAAGCATTCGTCAATCAAGCGTTGGCGCTGTACCGGGTCGGTCACCGGCCAAGCCAACTCCACACGACGCACCATATTGCGATTCATCCAGTCAGCGCTGGACAAATACAAGTCCTCGACAGCGCCATCGCCATCGCGAAAGTAAAACACCCGTGAGTGTTCTAAAAAGCGCCCAATGATGGAGCGCACGCGGATGTTGGTGGTGTGCCCCGGAACCTGGGCCGGCAACATGCACGCACCCCGCACAATCAGGTCAATCTTCACGCCCTGCTGGCCCGCAGCTATCAGCGCCTTGATCAGCAGTTCATCGGTCAACGCGTTCATCTTCACCACAATGCGGGCACTGTGCCCTTTGGCTGCCGAGGCACCCGTAGCCGCTATTTTTGCGATCAAATTTTTATGCAAATGAAACGGTGCCATCCAAACCTTGTTCAGGCGCGGCAATTTGCTCTGGCTGGCCAGGTGCACGAAGACATGCTCCATGTCAGTCGTCAACGCGGTGTTGCCCGTCAGGTGGCTTATATCGGTGTACAAGCGGGCAGTGCGCGGGTTGTAGTTGCCGGTGGATAGATGCCCATATCGCTTGAGCGACTTGCCTTCCCGGCGCGTTATGAGCATCATCTTGGCGTGGGTTTTGAGGCCCACGACCCCATACACCACCTGGGCGCCAATTGACTCCAGCATCTCGGCCCAGTTGATATTTGCCTCTTCGTCAAAGCGGGCTTTGAGCTCGACCACAACCATCACCTCCTTACCCTGGCGCACTGCTTCGCGCAGCAGGTCCATGAGTTCCGAGTCGGCCCCGGTGCGGTATATGGTTTGCTTGATGGCCAGCACCTTCGGATCGTTCACCGCCTCGCGCAAAAACGCCAGCACGCCATCAAAACTCTCAAAGGGCTGGTGGATGACGATGTCACCCCGCTGTAGTTGTTCAAATATCGATTGCCCCTGCAGAAACCGCGACGGCACAAGCGGCTTGTAGGCCGGAAATGCCAACTCAGGACGGTCTAGCAGGTCAATCAGTTGGGTCAACCGAACCAGGTTCACTGGACCATGCACCCGGTACAGCGCGCCCACAGGCAGCTCAAATTGCTTGAGCAAAAACTCCGCTAAGTACTCCGAGCAACCGGCCGACACCTCAAGCCTTACGGCCTGCCCATAGTGGCGATGCACCAAACCCTGGCGCAGGGCCGTACGTAGGTTTTTGACATCGTCTTCATCCACCGCCAAATCGGAATGGCGCGTCACACGAAACTGCGAAAACTGCCCGACCGTGCGACCAATGAACAGCTCACTCAAATGCGCGCGAATGATGCTGGACAACGATGCGAAAAGCACTTTGCCGTGCGAGACCTTGTCGGGCATGCGGACCAACCGCGGCAACACGCGCGGCACCTTCACAATGGCGATCTCATTTTCACGGCCAAAGGCGTCGTGCCCGCCCAGGCGCACGATGAAGTTCAACGACTTGTTCGCTACCTGTGGAAACGGGTGAGACGGATCGAGCCCGACGGGAATGAGCAGCGGGCGCACCTCGCGCTCAAAGTACTGCTTGACCCAATGGCGCTGGGCAGCGTTGCGCTCGCCATGCGACGTGATTTTTATGCCCTCTGCGTCAAACGCAGGCATGATTTTTTCGTTGAACAGCGTGTACTGCTGCTCCACCATGCGGTGCAGGCTATCCGACAGGCGCTCAAACGAGCCTACCGAAAAAACACCCTTGCGGTCATTGGCCTGGTATGCCACCAAATGCGGCTCCGCACGTACCTCAAAAAACTCATCGAGGTTGCTGGAGACAATGCACAAATAGCGCAAGCGCTCGATCAGCGGAACGTCATCGCGCACGGCCCAATCCAGCACACGTGCATTAAAGGCCAACAGGCTGTGATCACGGTCTAGCAGAGTTAGGGGCGGCAGCATGGATAAATATCGATCGGTGACAGGGCAATGACTGTGATGTGACCCATTCTTGACGCCTTTAATGACATTTTTGTGACAGCGGGCCACTCTGCGATGTCTCACACCGCACACAATCGTATCAGCGCCAAACCAGTTGCCGTGCATTCTGCGCATTTCGGTTACCCGCGTCGGCGCGCAACACCTCAGGACCCCAAAAAGTGCTTGCGGTAGCGTGTTGGCAAGTCGGCAATGCGCATCAACATCGGCAAGTCTGCGGTGTTGAAATCCGGGTCCCAAGCCGGGGCACCCAGCACCTTGGCACCCAGGCGTAAGTAGCCTTTTATAAGGGCCGGTGGCTCCACATCTAGCGTTGCGTCCAGCCGTTCGATGGGCAGAGGTAAGCGCGGGCGCACGTGGTAGTCAATCGCTGCCATGTGCGCAACCTGCACCTTGCGCCAGATACTCGCTGCCACATCACCGCTCACCACGCCGTTGTGCAACATGGGAATACTGGCACAGCCAATCATGGTGTCTAGCTGGTTGCGCAACATGAACTCTGCCAACGCACCCCACAGCGCCATGATGACGCCGCCGTGGCGGTAGTTAGGGTGCACGCAACTGCGCCCCAACTCCACCATGCGACTGCGGATGCTGCGCAGGCGGGTCAGGTCGAACCCGGTGTCGCTGTAGGTACTACCCACGCGCCGGGCCTGGGCGGGCGTCAACACACGGTAGGTGCCCACCACCTCCCGCGTCGTGGCGTCACGCACCAGCAGGTGCTCGCAATAATTATCGAAAAGATCAATGTCATGGCCCGGCACCTGGGTATCGAGCCGCGCGCCCATTTCAGTGGCAAACACGGCAAAGCGCAGGCGCTGGGCCTCACGCACTTCATCCGTATGTTGCGCCCAACTGACCAGGATTTTTCCGTCAGACGACAGTCCAGCCGTCGGTGGTGTGCATGGCACAGCCATGTGGGGGACCAAGGTGTGGATTGCGCCAATCTCGTTCATACAAATCTCCTGCTATGGGGTTTGCAAGAATTTTGAGATGCACGGGTGACGCGGATGTGGCAGATTTGTGGCAGATTTGTGGCAACGAAGCGGCGGCGTGCGGCACACTGTGGGCTTTTCGGAAACACGACATGAAGCGATTAACAATGTCACTGGACGACAGTCTGGCCGACGCATTCGAGACCATTGTGAAAGAGCGGGGCTATGAGAATAGGTCTGAGGCCTTCCGCGACTTGTTGCGCCACGACCTCGTCGAAAAGCGCCGTGTCGAGCGTCCAGCCGGGCCCTGCGTGGCGACACTGAGCTACTCCTACAACCACCATGAGCGTCAGCTCGGCATGCGCCTCACCGATATGCAACACGAGCATCACGAGCTGACCATTGCCACTACCCATGCGCACCTTGATCATGACTATTGCCTGGAAGTCGTCATCTTGCGTGGCGCAACGGATGCGGTGCAGGCCTTTGCCCAAAAGGTGTTGGCCCAAGCGGGTGTCACCCATGGGTACCTGCATCTCATCCCTGTGGACTCACGCCATGCCCACGGGCACGAACACCTAGAACCCCTAACCACAACGGATGACCATAAACCGCATTGACGCTGCGGGGGTTGACGCGCCGAGGGCCCCGGTTGCGCACGCAACGTGGGCCACCAGTCCTTGCCTACGGGGTTAAAACTTGGTGGGCGAACGGCTGGTGCGCGCGCACTTGTGTACCCGCGCGCGGGGCGATTTGACCGTAACTCGTCCGCGTTGGCAGGTCTAGCGCACACCAATACAAATTTATTGCCAAGGATTTGAATCCAAAACGCCAGCTAGCACGTATGATAATTATCAATATCATCTTACACACGACGCGCGTGTTGGTCTTGTTGAGATAAATACGTTAAAACCCTCACCCAAGGTCGCCATGCAATTTTTCAAATCTAAGCCGATCAACGCGTTCAAGCTCACCACACTGGCGTCTGCGTTGCTTCCACTGCTCATCGTCTCACAACAAACCCTGGCGGCAGAGGCGGATGAGAACACGCTCAAGCCTGTGACGGTTCTCTCCTCCAGAACCAGCCAAATCGGGGTGTCTTCTACAGCCAATATGGGCGTCGTCACGCAGGAGCAATTGGATGCCCGCACGGTGTACCGACCCGGCGAGCTGCTCGAGGCGACACCCGGGCTGGTTGTAAGCCAGCACAGTGGCGAGGGCAAAGCCAATCAGTTTTACCTGCGCGGCTTCAACCTGGACCACGGCACTGACCTGCGATCGACGATTGACGGCATGCCGGTCAACCAGCGCAGCCACGGCCACGGACAAGGTTGGACAGATTTGAACTTTTTGATTCCAGAATTGGCTACGCTCCTTGACTATAAAAAAGGACCGTTTTACGCCTCTGAGGGCGATTTCGCTTCGGCTGGGGCCGTGAACATCACCTACGCAGACAAACTAAAGACTGGGATTGCCAGCTTGGGTGTGGGTCAAAACGGCTACCTTCGGACCTTCGTCGCAGACTCGCCTAAATATGGGGCCGGCAACCTGCTCTACGCAGTGGAGTATTTCAAAAACGACGGGCCGTTTGTGGTGGGCGACAATTACCAAAAGCTCAATGGCGTTTTGCGTTACAGCCAAGGCACGGTGGACCAAGGTTTCAACATCACCGCAATGGCCTACCAATCCAACAAATACCACGCTACGGACCAAATTCCCAAGCGTGCTTTGGATGCGGGAACTTTAAGCCGATTTGACGCCATTGATCAGACCGACGGCGGCGAGGTTTCGCGGTATAGCTTGTCGGCCGCTTGGCACAAGGTGACGGAGACGACCTCGTCCAAAATCAACGCATTTGTTATCCAGAACAACCTGGCTCTGTACTCGAACTTTACGTACTTTTTAGATGATCCGGTCAATGGAGACCAGTTCAACCAAAATGACGACCGGGTCGTGTCCGGGTTGAACGCCAGCCACACGTGGGGTGGCACTTTTCTGGGATACCAGACGGAAAATACGGTAGGTCTGCAACTGCAGAACGACAATATTTTCAACGGCTTACATAGCACCGTGGCACAGCGGCGGTTGTCAACCACGCGGCAAGACCATATTGTCGAAAGTAGCGCCGGCATCTATATTGAAAACACGACGCGCTGGTCAGAAAAATTCCGCACCGTTACGGGTTTGCGCGGCGATGCGTTTCGCAATGTTGTCATTAGCGATAACCCTGCGAATTCCGGGCAATCGAGCGACAGCATCGTTAGCCCTAAGCTGAATTTGATCTTTGGGCCGTGGTCAAAAACTGAATTCTTTGCCGGATTTGGCAGCGGTTTTCATAGCAACGATGCCCGCGGCACCACCATCACGGTTGCGCCGAAAACTGGCGAACTGGCAGAACGCGTGCCCGCGCTAGTGAAGTCGCAAGGCTTCGAAGTTGGTGTAAGAACCGAATACATCCCAGGATTGCAATCGTCGTTCTCGTTGTACCAGCTTGATTTCGCCTCTGAGTTGACGTTCACGGGCGACGCTGGAGATACCGCGGCAGGGCGGCCCAGTCGCCGGGTGGGATTCGAATTTTCCAACTATTACAAGGTCAATAAGTGGCTGACCATTGATGCCGACGTGTCGTATGCCAAGGCCCGCTTCAGTGACTTTGATCCCGGTGGTGATTACATCCCGGGAGCCGTCGAAGGCGTAGCCTCGGTGGCGCTGGCGGTTGACAACCTGGGTCCCTATTTCGGCGCGCTCCAGTACCGGTATTTTGGCCCGCGCCCCCTCGTTGAGGACAATTCGATCCGGTCTGACAAGACTGCAACGTTGAACGCCCGCATCGGTTATCGGATCAACCCAAAATTACAAATTGAATTGGAGGCGTTTAATCTGACGAACGAGAAATCGTCGGCCATTGATTATTTTTATACCTCGCAGTTGAAAGGGGAAACGGCTCCGGTGGACGACATTCACTTACACCCCATCGAATCGCGTTCTTTGCGCTTGACCCTGTCGGCAAAGTTTTAGCGTATCCGCAATGCGCCAATGACTGTCTACAAAGCGCCCGCCCTGCCTGGCAGTCTATTGGCTCTTTTGGCCGCGACTCTTTTTGGCATCAGCGCGCCCCTGGTGCAGCGCCTAGGGGCCGGGATGGGCGCGTTTAGCACCGCCGCACTGCTGTACGGCGGTGCGGCCCTGGTGGGGGCTGATGGGCCATTTCCACGCCCCTTTGGACCACGAACACGCGCACAACCACCAAGACGGACACCACACGCATACCCATGACCCAGTGCCGATCGGTCCGCATAGCCATAGCCACCAGCACCCAGCGCTGACCCATGGCCACACCCACGTACCAGACGCGCACCATAAACACCTGCAATGATCCTGCACTGATGGGATCGACCGTGGGAGCCGGTTCTTTGGATGGCGGCACGCCTGCGGCGGCGTTACACATCTTCACACCGCTAACACACTGTATTGACATGCCCACTAGCTATTGCGTGCGGGACGTGCAAAAATTTACGAGACGCTAGATGGCGGGCTAAATGTCCCCCTTCTGCGTTGTGTTCGTTCACTGCACAACTGCCATATCGAGGTTCACCATGAAATATTCGCAACACTTGAAAGCTGCACTGTGTGCTTTGTCTATCCCATTGATCGCCGCCTGCGGTGGCGGTGGTCAATCCGCAGCAACCGGCACTGCCCGGTTCGCACTGACGGATGCGCCGAGCTGCGGCTACGACGCGGTCAATGTGACCGTTCAAAAGGTCCGTATTCACCAAAGCGGCAGTGCATCGGACACCGATGGTGGCTGGTCCGAAGTCGTTCTGTCTCCTGCCAAGCGGGTCGATCTACTGACGCTCACCAACGGCATCCTTTCCGAATTGGGGCAGACCGCGTTGCCGGCTGGCAAGTACACCCAACTGCGTTTGGTGTTAGCCGCCAATGACAGCGCCAACCCGTTGGCTAACTCTGTCGTACCCACGGGCGGTACCGAAACGGCGCTCAAGTCCCCCAGTGGCCAACAGTCGGGCATCAAGGCCAATGTCAATATCGATGTAGAGAGCAACAAAGTTGTTGATCTGGTCATCGACTTTGACGCCTGTAAATCGATCGTTTCCGCGGGCAATTCGGGGCAATATTTGCTCAAGCCGGTGATCAATGTGATCCCCCGTTTCCTGTCGGGTGTTTCTGGTTCGGTAGAGGCTAGCCTGGTCAACGCCAACACCAGTGTTTCAGTCCAACAGGCCGGTGTGGTCGTACGGTCCACACGCCCAGACAGCACAGGCAAATTTTTGTTGCAGCCCGTGCCACCGGGCAATTACACCCTGGTGCTCACCGCGGCCGGTCGTAACAATATGGTCATAACTGGCGTGCCCGTTGCCTCTGAAACCGTGACATCGGTCAACGCATCCACCGCGCCGCTGGCCCCCAGCACGTCGTTGTCAGGCACGTTAACGGGCACGGCACCGCTGGAAACCTTGGTGCGGGTGTCACAGCCTCTGACCATGGGCGCCACCATTGAAGTCGCCGGGCGCTTTGTCAACAACAGCGGTAGCTACAGCTACGTGGTCCCATTGGGTGCTCCGTTGGTTGCCCCCTACGCCGTGGTGCCTACGCCGCTGGTTTTCTCATCGGATACGGCGGTCGCCGCCAAATACACCTTGAATGCCAGTTTGACCGGGTTTGCCGACAAGACTGTAGCTCTGGGTGTTTTGGGTTCGACCACGCCGATCACTACAAACTTCACGTTTCCGTAAACCCGAACAGCGTTAGCGCACCACCGTGGCCAGACAATGGCCACCTGACGCCCCGCCCGACCACCATGGTCTAGCGGGGCGTTTTACATGGCGAATGGCACTTGTATCTATTTCATATTTCAACTATAGTTGAAATATGAAATCAAATGAAATGCTTGTGGATCGCGGTTTGCTGGACGAAGGCGCTGCGGTCAAAGCCCTGGCTGCATTGGCTGCCACCGCACGTTTGCGCGCCTTCCGCGCCCTGGTGGTCGCTGGGCCTGCCGGGCTGACGCCGGGTGCCATGGCCGCACAGCTCGACGTAGCGGCCAGCGCACTCTCCTTTCACCTGAAGGAGCTGACCCATGCCGGCATGGTGAGTAGCGAGGCACGCGGACGCAACCTGATTTACCGCGCCGACTTTGCCCGTATGAACGGACTGCTGGCCTACCTGACCGAGCACTGCTGCCAAGGTGAGGCCTGCCTACCCACCGAAGCCGGCGATGCCCTCGGCATATGCCGCAGTTGTTAAATCACGTTGCCTTTTCCTTTGCGTTCTCAGTCTCTTTTTCACACCGCCCCTGTAGGCCCATCCAAGACCACCACCATGTCCCCCGAACCCATCAACGTCCTCTTTCTGTGCACCCACAACTCGGCCCGAAGCATCTTGGCCGAGGCGATCTTGAACCACATTGGCCAAGGCAAGTTTCAAGGTTTTTCTGCAGGCAGCAGCCCGCGTGACAACCAGCAGCCCAACCCCATTGGCTTGCAAACTCTGCAAGCGGCAGGCATCTCGACCGATGGCTTGCGCAGTAAAAACTGGAACGAATTCGCCCTACCCGACGCGCCCCACATGGACTTGATCATCACCGTGTGCGACAACGCTGCGGGCGAGGTCTGCCCGTATTGGCCGGGTAAGCCCGCCAGCGCCCATTGGGGCTATGCCGACCCTTCTGCGGGCGACGGCGACGATGCCCAAAAGGCAGAGGCCTTTAAGCACACACTGCACGCGATACGCCGTCGCCTCGACTTTTTAGTGAATTTACCCGATGACAAGCTCCAAGCCATGGTGCTGCAAGACACTGCCAAAAGCTTGTCCAACGCATGAGCGTGACTTCAAATCCCGTGCCGCTTCGCCAGCAGTTGCTGGCAGAATTTGCGGGCACTGCGGCGCTGCTGTGCGTCGTCATTGGCTCCGGCATCATGGCCCAGCGCTTGAGTGGGGGCAACGATGGCGTGGCGCTACTGGCCAATACGCTGGCTACGGTGTTCGCCTTGTACGTGTTGATTGAAACGCTCGGTCCCGTCAGCGGAGCGCACTTCAACCCGGTGGTAAGCCTGGTTTTGTGGTCAAAAGGGGCCTCGTCCGGCGGAAACACTACGCAAGTAGCTATGTTTTTTATAGCAGCACAGTTGTCGGGTGCCGTGGTGGGCGCAGCACTGGCTAACGCCATGTTTGAGCTCCCCGCGTTGCACGCGAGTCAGCACCTGCGTGGCGGCTGGGGCCAGTGGCTGGCCGAGGGCGTGGCCACCGCAGGGCTACTGTTCACCCTATTGCGCGCACCACCTGGCAAGGCCAGCACGCTGGTAGCCTGCTACATCGGCGCAGCCTACTGGTTCACTGCAAGTACATCATTCGCCAACCCTGCCGCTGTGCTGGGCCGCATGTTCAGCGACACATTTGCCGGCATAGCGCCGGCCAGCGCGCTGGGCTTTGTGCTGGCCCAGTGCGTGGGGGCTGCTGCAGGCGCGCTGTTAGCCCAGCAGTTGAATCCGCAACCCGCCATCGACGCAAATGCACCATGACACCCACCACCATAGAGCACACACCCCAACTAGACGAAGCACATTTCCGCGTGCCGGACGCTGCTGCGCTGCGCCCTGCAACGCCATCAACGCATGCGCCCCGCATTGCCCTTTTGTACGGCTCGCTGCGTGAGCGCTCCTTTAGCCGACTGCTGACCGAAGAGGCCGCACGCCTGTTGCAGGCTATGGGGGCCGAGACGCGTATCTTTAACCCCAGCGGTTTGCCGCTGCCCGACGATACGCCCGACACCCACCCCAAGGTGCAGGAGTTGCGCGCGCTGACCGCGTGGTCCGAGGGCATGGTCTGGACATCGCCCGAGCGGCACGGCGCCATGACTGGCATCATGAAATCGCAGATCGACTGGATTCCACTCACCGTGGGGGCCGTGCGACCGACCCAGGGAAAAACACTGGCGGTGATGCAAGTGTGCGGGGGCTCACAGAGCTTCAATGCGGTGAACCAAATGCGCTTACTGGGCCGCTGGATGCGCATGCTGACCATTCCCAATCAAAGCTCGGTGGCCAAGGCCTTCTTAGAGTTCGGTGACGACAACCGCATGCAACCCAGCAGCTACTACGAGCGCGTTGTGGACGTGATGGAGGAGTTGGTGAAGTTCACCCTGCTGACGCGGGATGTATCGCCCTATTTGGTAGACCGCTACAGCGAGCGAAAAGAGTCTGCGGACGCTCTAAGCCAACGGGTCCGTCAGCGGTCAATATAAGCGTCAGCCGTTGTGGGGTGAAACCACGGCGCTGCGTCTGCGGTCAGTCTAACCACTTCTGCATGAAATTGGCACTTCCCATCGCCGCACCCAAGGCATAGTTGCCAAATCCGATGCGCCGGTAAAGGGTGACAGCACCGGCGTTGCCGGAGAGCACTTCAAGCGTCAACTTACACGCGCCGCGCGCACGGGCCAAAGTCTCGGCCAGAGCCAGCATGCGTTCACCAATGCGCAAGCCCCGGTAGCCATCCAGCACCGCGACATCGTGCACATTCACCAGCGGCTGGCAGGCAAAGGTAGAAAAACCTTCGATGCAATTGACCAGCCCTACAGGTTGAGAATCGTCTGCGCCGACAAAGGCCAGCACGCTGTAAGCCTGGGGCCGGGCTGCCAGTGCAGGCACCAAATGCGCCTTGGCAAAGTCGCTCAAGCCTTCACCACCGCCCATGGGATCACTGGCGTATGCGTCCAGCATAGCGACCAGCGCCGCTGCATGGCTCGGGTTGTTGTAGTCAGCCTGAACGACACGAATTTCCAACGGAATCGTTGTGCTCATGCAGTCACCTTCAAAGTATTTGCAATGCGCTGGGCCCAGCTTTGTGCCAGTGCCGCGTCGCGCGCTTCGACCATCACGCGCACCAGAGGCTCGGTGCCGCTGGCGCGGATGAGGACCCGGCCGGTGTCGCCCAATGCGGCCTGGGCAGCCTGGGTTTCCTCCGTCAACTGCACATTCGCTTTCCAGTCTTGTCCGGCCGACAGACGCACATTGATCAGCGTCTGCGGAAACAGCGCTACGCCTTCGAGCAGTTGGGCCATGGTTTTTTCAGCACGCAAACAGGCCTGTAAAACCTGCAAGGCAGAAATCAGGCCATCACCGGTCGTGTGCTTGTCCAGGGCCAATAAATGACCAGAGCCCTCACCGCCCAAAATCCACTTGTTCTTTTCCAGTTCTTCCAGCACATAGCGGTCTCCCACTTTGGCACGTACCAATTGCACGCCGCGCGCTTTGAGCGCAAGTTCCACCGCCATATTGGTCATAAGCGTGCCCACCACGCCGGGCACATGCTCGTCGCGGCCCAGGCGCTCATCGGCGATCAAATACAGTAGCTCATCGCCGTTGAATAAGCGACCCTCAGAATCCACCAGTTGTAGCCGGTCTGCATCCCCATCCAGGGCTACGCCAAAGTCGGCATGGTTGTCTTTAACAGCCTGCACCAAGGCCTCGGGGTGGTTGGCACCCACCTCGTGGTTGATATTCAGGCCATCGGGTGAGCAACCAATGGCGATTACCTCGGCCCCAAGCTCATGAAACACTTTGGGTGCGATGTGATAAGCCGCGCCATGGGCCGCATCCACCACAATCTTGCGACCACGCAACGACAAGTCACTGCCAAAAGTACTTTTACAAAACTCAATGTAGCGGCCTGCGGCATCCTCCAAACGCCGCGTTTTACCCAGGCTGACAGAGTCCACCCACACCGGGTCTTGAGACAGCACCGCTTCTACCTCCAGCTCCCACGCATCCGACAGCTTGGTACCCTGGGCACTGAAAAACTTGATACCGTTGTCCGCAAAGGGGTTGTGGCTGGCGCTGATGACCACGCCCAGAGACACGCGCTGCGCACGGGTCAAATAGGCCACGCCGGGCGTGGGCAGAGGACCGAGTAACACCACGTCTACACCAGCAGAGTTGAACCCGCTCTCCAGCGCACTTTCCAACATATAGCCAGAGATGCGGGTGTCTTTACCGATCAAAACCGTGGGGCGGTCCTCAGTGCGCTTGAGCACCCGACCCACAGCATGGGCCAAGCGCAACACAAAATCGGGGGTTATAGGGGCTTGCCCCACGGTGCCACGAATACCATCGGTGCCGAAATACTGGCGTGTCATGCAATCACTTCCTGTTGTTGTACGGCAGCCCACACTTTGAGCGCCTGCAAAGTTTCTTTAACGTCGTGCACACGCACAATATGTGCGCCGTTTTGGACGGCCACCAGCGCGGCGGTCACACTCGGGATAAGGCGTTCGCGCGGTTCTAGCGTCGCCACATCCGCCAACGAGCGCTGGGTAACGGCAGCTAGAGACGACTTGCGTGACCAGCCCGCCAACACCGGGTAGCCCAACGCGACCAGCGCTTGCTGGCGCGCCAGTAGCGCAAAGTTTTGCGTCACTGTTTTGCCAAATCCAATACCTGGATCTACGCAAATACGGGTCTTATTGACCCCCAGCCCGCGTATTTTCTGACTAATTTGCTCCAAAAATGATAGCACTTGTTCCAGCGCATCGCCTAGCATTGGTGTTGCTTGCATGGTCTGCGGATCACGATGCATGTGCACGATACACACACCGCAGTTGGGGTGTTCGCGCACCACATCCACGCCAGTCCGTCCGTCTGCAGACCCCTGCCAGCGCAAAGCCCATACGTCGTTGATGATGTCGGCACCCACGTCTAGGGCCGCCTGCATCACGGCAGGCTTGTAAGTGTCTATCGAGACTGGCACGCCTAAAGTGACGGCGTGACGCACGATGGGCAGCACGCGGGCGAGCTCTTCATCCTGCGACACAGGCGGAGCCCCTGGACGGGTGGATTCACCGCCAATGTCCAAAATATCCGCACCGTCTTTCACCAATTGATCGCACCAGGCCATGGCCTGTGTGCGCGAAGCATACATACCGCCATCCGAAAAAGAATCGGGTGTGACGTTGACAATGCCCATCACCTTGGGTGAGCGCAGGTCAATAGTGAAACGGGTAGTCTGCCAGTGCATATACGCCTTCAGTAGGAAACAAAAAAACGGGGCTAAGCCCCGTTTCTGATGGTAACCCGCCTTTACGCAGCGGTCGGTGCTGGGTCTAGCGCAACCGCTGGTGGGCCGCCGCTGCCGCCGCCGGAGCTTGGCGGAATACGCGGCGTCCAATCCTTGGGGGGACGCGGCTCGCGGCCCGCCAAAATGTCGTCCAATTGCTCGCTGTCGATGGTTTCCCATTCCATCAGCGCCTTTGCCATGGCGTGCATCTTGTCTTTGTTACCCTCAATCAGCTTGCGCGCCAAAGCGTACTGCTGGTCAATGATGCGGCGCACCTCACCGTCTACCTTTTGCAGGGTGGCTTCGCTCATGTTGTTGGTCTTGGTAACGCTACGCCCTAAAAACACTTCGCCTTCGTTTTCAGCGTACACCATCGGGCCTAGGGCTTCCGTCATGCCGTAGCGGGTCACCATATCGCGGGCCAATCCAGTAGCGCGCTCAAAGTCATTGCTAGCGCCAGTTGTCATCTGGCCCATAAACACTTCTTCCGCAATGCGACCGCCGAATAACATGCTGATCTGGCTGAGCATGAACTCACTGTCATAGCTGTAGCGGTCTTGCGCGGGCAAGCTCATGGTCACACCCAGGGCGCGGCCACGCGGAATGATGGTGACTTTGTGCACCGGATCGCACTTGGGCAGAAGTTTGCCCAGCAACGCGTGGCCAGACTCATGGTAGGCCGTATTCTTGCGCTCTTCCTCAGGCATGACCATGCTCTTACGCTCAGGGCCCATCATGATTTTGTCTTTGGCCTTCTCGAAATCTTGCATTTCTACCAAACGCGCACTGCGTCGGGCCGCCATCAGCGCCGCTTCATTGCATAGGTTGGCCAAATCAGCACCGCTCATGCCAGGCGTACCACGGGCAATCACGCCGGGGCTCACGTCTTGGCCCAAGGGAATCTTGCGCATGTGGACATGCAAAATTTGCTCACGGCCACGAATGTCGGGCAGTGTCACGTACACCTGACGGTCGAACCGCCCAGGGCGCAACAAAGCAGCGTCCAGAATATCTGGGCGGTTGGTGGCAGCCACTACGATCACACCAACGTTCGTCTCAAAGCCGTCCATTTCCACCAGCATTTGGTTGAGAGTCTGTTCCCGTTCATCGTTGCCACCGCCCAGCCCTGCACCACGTTGGCGGCCCACAGCGTCAATTTCGTCGATGAAGATGATGCAAGGTGCGTTCTTTTTGGCGTTATCGAACATGTCGCGGACACGCGATGCGCCTACGCCAACGAACATTTCCACAAAGTCAGAACCCGAAATGCTGAAGAACGGCACTTTGGCTTCGCCAGCAATAGACTTGGCGAGCAGCGTTTTGCCAGTGCCCGGTGGGCCGACCAGCAGCAAACCCCGCGGAATACGACCACCGAGTTTTTGAAACTTAGCGGGATCTTTCAGAAAGTCGACCACTTCCTTGACTTCTTCTTTCGCCTCGTCACAACCAGCGACATCGGCAAAGGTTACGGTATTTGTGTTTTCATCCAGCAGGCGGGCCTTACTTTTGCCAAAGCTGAACGCGCCGCCCTTGCCGCCGCCTTGCATCTGGCGCATGAAATACACCCACACACCAATCAGCAAAAGCATAGGGCCCCAGCTAACCAGCAGCGTCATCAGCAGAGATCCTTCCTCGCGCGGCTTGGTATCAAACTTCACATTGTTGTTACGCAGGTCGCCCACCAATCCGCGGTCTAGGTAGGTGGCGTTGGCTTTGATGCGGCGATCGTCGGTGGTGACGGCCGTTATTTCTCCACCGCCAGCTCCGTCGGGAATGACCGCGCTCTTGATACTACGGCTGTTAACCAGATCAAGAAACTCGGAGTAGCTCACCGTTGTGGCGCTCGCAGTGCCACGCGCGTCAAACTGTTTGAACACGGTGAATAGCACGAGGCCAATCACCAACCACACTGCAATTTTCGAAAACCACTGATTATTCAAGAGAAGCTCCTAACAGGGCACATAAAGAAGTGCTCTACCTATCTGCAGATCATTTTAGGCGTTTCAAGACACCGCTCACGGTATCTTAGGTATTTCGGCCACATCCATGACAGGGGCTTGGATCCTGGGTCGCAACACAAGCCCGCACTAGATTAAGTTTTACCACCGACAAGTTTCAGACCCAAACCGATCAAAAAAGTTTCAGACGATCGGTCGCGGGATGCCTTGGGCTTGAATGGCTTGACTACTTCAAACGCAGCTTTGAAGTGCTGCACGATAGCGTTGTAGCTGCCGCCGTGGAACACTTTGGCCACCAAAGCGCCTTGGGGTTTCATGTGGTTTTGCGCAAATTCAATGGCCAACTCCACCAGATACTCAATACGCGCGGCATCGGCTGACGAGATACCCGATAGGTTTGGGGCCATGTCCGACACCACGATATCAGCTTGGCGACCCTGCATTGCCAAAGTAAGTTGCTCCAGCACCTCTGCTTCGCGGAAATCGCCCTGAATGAAGGTCACACCCTCAATCGGGTCCATGGGCAGTAGGTCTAGTGCAATGATGGTTCCGTTCAGATCGCCCGCCGCAGCGCCAGCAGGCGACATGCGGCGGCGCACATACTGACTCCAGGCTCCCGGCGTACAGCCCAAGTCCACAACCAGCTGACCAGGTTTTATCAAGCCCAGGGTCTCGTCGATTTCCTTGAGCTTGTATGCAGCGCGCGCGCGGTAGCCCTCGCGGTGCGCCAATTTGACGTAGGGGTCGTTGATGTGTTCGTGCAGCCAGGCCTTGTTGACCTTTTTGCCTTTGCTGGGTGTTTTCATTGCACCGATAATAGCGGCATGCCTCAAATTCAACTCACTCCCGCCCAACGCAAAGACCACCGTTCTGACGCCCACCACCTTGACCCCGTCGTCATGGTGGGCAGTGATGGCCTCACCGCCAACGTCAAAAAGGAAATTGACGCGGCACTTAACGCCCACGGACTGATCAAGGTCCGCGTGTTCTCCGATGACCGTGTCGCCCGCGAAGCGATGTTCCAGTCCCTGACTGAAGAGCTCAGCGCGGCACCAATCCAGCACATCGGCAAGCTGCTGGTGCTGTGGCGCCCGAAGGTGGAAAAAGAACGTGTAGTGAACGAAGACCGCATGGCAGGGCCGCGCGACGTCAAAGTTTTAAAGTACAGCAAGCGCGCTGGGCAACGGCCTGAAGTCAAGACGCTGCGGGTACTGGGTAATCAACGCCTAACGCCTGGTGGCAATGTCAAACGGGCCAAGCCCAAGCCACCGGTCAGCCTAAAGAAGCGCAGCCAAACGTAAGCGTCAGGCCTCACCGCCTGGCGGGCGTCCACCCGAAAGGGCCGCGCGTCACCTCCGGCAGGCTACGCGCTGAAGCCAAATTCTTCAGACCGGGGCGGGCAAGCTGACGAGCTTACCCAGAACGACGGCAGTGCACAGCCACTGCACCAAATACATGGCGCTACCCACGCCATGCCAAAGGGCCAGGTTCTCGCGGGCCACGATGCGCGGAGCCACACCAAATTCCGCCAACAAAGCCAAAAGTATCCCGCCCACTACGAAAACGGTAGCAGCTCGACCAGTATTTACAAGGGCGGACAGCCTTTTCGACGCAAAAATCATCAAAATGGACATGCCGCAGGCTGTGGAGATAGCAGTTTGAACGCTGAACAATTGAGCCGCCATTTGGCCCGCGATGGCCGGTGAAGGCAGTTTGGCGAACAACATGGGGACTACAAAGAAACCCACAGTAGTCAGGCTGCCCCACCAAGCCGCTGCCAGCCAGATTGGCGCATAGCGCGTCCAACCGTTACCGCCAGTGGGGTCACGGCCCTGCACAAGTTGCGCCACGCTGTTTGGCGCGACCGAGCGCGGTGGCTCAATGGGCCGCATTTAGATGTACTTGACTGAGACGATCTCGTAGGATTTGACACCACCGGGTGCTTGCACATCGGCGGTGGCGCCCTCTTCCTTGCCAATCAACGCGCGGGCAATCGGGCTGCTGATGTTGACGCGGCCTAATTTCAGATCGGCCTCGTCTTCACCCACGATCTGGTAGGTGACACGGTCACCGCTATCGTCGTCTTCCAATTCCACGGTAGCACCAAACACAACGCGCCCATCGGCATCCAGTTCCGACGGATCAATGATCTGAGCAGCAGACAACTTGCCCTCCACTTCCTGTATGCGACCCTCAATAAAGCCTTGACGGTCTTTGGCGGACTCGTATTCAGCGTTCTCGCTCAAATCGCCCTGCGCACGTGCCTCAGAGATCGCGTTGATCACCCATGGGCGATCCACGGTTTTGAGTTTGTGCAGTTCGGCCTTCAGGCTTTCGGCGCCGCGCTTGGTAATTGGAATAGTTGCCATAAAAGTCGCTAAAAATTCAGTTCGGTCGAAATGTAGAAAACAATCGTCACAAGAAACAAGGACAGGGCAGCGTGGGCACACTGCACTGTCCTTGGGCTATAGCAGGAGATTATGCCAAGAATATTAGACCCCCACGCTTGCCACTTCGTGTGCTGCGCTGCCCCCAAGGCGGCGCTTTTTCCTCGGGGCGGCCCGTCGGAAAATTGCCCCTACGCTTGCCACTTCGTGTGCTGCGCTGCCCCCCCAAGGGGGGCGCTTTTTCCTCGGGGCGGCCCGTCGGAAAATTGCCCCCACGCTTACCACTTCGTGTGCTGCGCTGCCCCCCACGGGGGCGCTTTTTCCTCGGGGCGGCCCGTCGGAAAAACGCAATCGGGTACCCTAGCTCTGCAACTGGGCGTGCATTTCCTGCACAGAAATCACGTCCAGGTTGTCGAGGTAGTTCATGCCTTCCACAGCCGCTTCTGCACCGGCAATGGTGGTGTAGGTGGTCACGCGGCCTAGCAGCGCCGAGGTGCGGATATAGCGGGAGTCTTTGATCGCATTACGGCGCTCTTCCACGGTGTTGATGACCATGGCGATTTCGTTGTTCTTAATCATGTCCACGATATTGGGACGGCCTTCGGTGACTTTATTGACCACCGCACAGGGAATGCCTTCGGCGGTAATCACGGCGGCTGTGCCTTTTGTCGCGATCAGGCTGAAGCCAAGCCCTACCAATTTGCGCGCCACTTCAATGGCGCGGGGTTTGTCAGTTTGCTTCACGGAGATGAACGTCATACCGGAGCGTGGCAGTTTGGCACCTGCGCCTAATTGCGACTTCACAAAAGCCTCGCCAAAGGTCTTGCCCACGCCCATCACTTCGCCGGTAGATTTCATCTCCGGGCCGAGGATGGTATCCACACCGGGAAATTTGACGAAGGGAAACACGGCTTCTTTTACGCTGAAGTACGGCGGGGTCACCTCTTTGGTAATACCTTGTGCGGCCAGCGTCTGGCCGGCCATGCAGCGCGCGGCGACCTTGGCCAACTGAATACCAGTCGCCTTAGACACAAATGGCACCGTGCGACTGGCGCGGGGGTTCACTTCCAGGACATAGATCACGTCTTTACCATCTACGTTCTGAATCGCAAACTGCACGTTCATCAAACCCACTACGTTCAATGCAGCAGCCATGGCCTTCGTCTGGCGCTTGATTTCAGTGACGGTATCTGCCGCCAAGCTGTAAGGTGGCAACGAGCACGCCGAGTCACCGCTGTGCACACCCGCTTGTTCAATGTGTTCCATCACACCGCCGATGAAGGTGGCGCCCGCAGAATCGCGGATGCAATCCACATCGCACTCGATGGCATCGTTCAAAAAGCGATCCAGTAACACGGGGGAATCGTGGCTCACCTTGACAGCTTCGCGCATGTAGCGCTCCAGGTCGCGCTGCTCGTGCACGATCTCCATCGCACGGCCACCCAACACGTAGCTGGGGCGCACTACCAACGGATAGCCCAGCGCAGCGGCTCTCTCCAGCGCTTCGGGCTCAGCGCGCGCCGTGGCGTTGGGCGGTTGACGCAACTTCAGTTCGTGCAGCAGCTTCTGAAAACGCTCGCGGTCTTCGGCTGCGTCAATCATGTCAGGGCTCGTGCCGATGATGGGTACGCCGTTAGCTTCTAAATCTAAAGCCAACTTTAACGGTGTCTGGCCGCCGTATTGCACGATCACGCCCACCGGCTTTTCTTTGTCGACGATTTCCAGCACGTCTTCCAACGTCAATGGTTCAAAGTACAGGCGATCGCTGGTGTCGTAGTCGGTGGACACGGTTTCGGGGTTGCAGTTGACCATGATGGTCTCGTAACCGTCTTCACGCAGGGCCAAGGCTGCGTGCACGCAGCAGTAGTCAAACTCAATGCCCTGGCCAATGCGATTCGGGCCACCACCCAGCACCATAATTTTTTTCTTGTCGGTAGGTGCGGCTTCGCACTCGGCACCTTCGGCTTCGTAGGTGGAGTACATGTAGGCGGTGTTGGTCGCAAACTCGGCGGCACAGGTGTCCACGCGCTTGTAGACTGGGCGCACGCCCAGCGCGCGGCGCTTCTCACGGACGGCTTTGTCCGTCGTTTTGAACTGGCGCGCCAGGCGGCGGTCCGAGAAGCCTTTTTGCTTCAGCACGCGCAACGTAGCGGCGTCGATCTTGTCAAAAGCGGTCCCACTGGCCGGTTGTGGCAGGCGTTCAATTTCCAGTTCGATCTTCACGATCTGCTCAATCTGAACCAAGAACCAAGGATCGATCTTGGTCAAGGCGAAAACTTCATCCACGCTCATGCCCTGGGCAAACGCGTCGCCCACGTACCAGATGCGCTCAGGGCCCGGCTCACCCAGCTCTTTTTCCAGCACTTCCCGGTCTTGGGTTTTTTCATTCAAACCATCTACGCCGACTTCGAGGCCGCGGAGTGCTTTCTGAAAAGATTCCTGGAAAGTGCGACCCATCGCCATCACTTCGCCCACACTCTTCATTTGAGTGGTCAGGCGGCTGTCGGCGGTGGGAAATTTTTCAAAGGCAAAACGTGGGATCTTGGTGACCACATAGTCGATGCTTGGCTCGAAACTGGCGGGCGTCGCGCCGCCCGTAATATCGTTACGCAGCTCGTCCAGCGTGAAGCCAACCGCCAGCTTGGCGGCAATCTTGGCAATCGGGAACCCGGTGGCTTTGGAAGCCAGTGCCGATGACCGCGATACGCGCGGGTTCATCTCGATAACGACCATGCGGCCATCGTCTGGATTTATGGAGAACTGCACGTTGGAGCCGCCGGTGTCTACGCCAATTTCGCGCAGCACGGCCAGCGATGCGTTACGCAGTATTTGGTATTCCTTGTCGGTCAGCGTTTGCGCGGGGGCCACGGTAATGGAATCACCGGTATGCACACCCATCGGGTCCAAATTCTCAATCGAGCAGACGATGATGCAGTTATCCGCCTTGTCGCGTACCACTTCCATCTCGTACTCTTTCCAGCCCAATAGCGACTCTTCAATTAACAGCTCATTGGTAGGCGACGCTTCCAGGCCGCGCTTACAGATGGTCTCAAACTCTTCCGAGTTGTAGGCGATGCCGCCCCCGGTGCCGCCAAGCGTGAAGCTGGGGCGGATAACGGTAGGAAATCCCAAGGTCTTTTGCACCACCCAGGCTTCCTCCATGCTGTGGGCAATGCCCGAGCGGGCGGATCCGAGGCCGATCTTGGTCATGGCGTCTTTAAACTTCAAGCGGTCCTCGGCTTTGTCAATCGCCTCGGGCGTTGCGCCAATGAGCTCCACCTTGTATTTATCCAGCACGCCGTTGTGCCACAGGTCGAGTGCGCAGTTCAGCGCAGTCTGGCCGCCCATGGTGGGCAATATTGCATCGGGCTTTTCTTTGGCAATGATTTTTTCAACCGTCTGCCAGGTGATCGGTTCGATGTAGGTGACGTCGGCCGTGTCCGGGTCGGTCATGATTGTGGCGGGGTTGCTGTTGATCAGGATGACTTTGTAGCCCTCTTCACGCAGCGCCTTACAGGCCTGCACGCCGGAGTAATCAAATTCGCAAGCCTGGCCGATGATGATGGGGCCGGCGCCGATGATAAGGATGCTTTTAAGGTCGGTACGTTTTGGCATGACAACGGTTCTCTACTTCTTCAAATTAAAACGACGGGCTCAGTCCCAACTTAATGGAGGCTGGCAGTGGCCAGCTTGACGCCAAACCACATGAACAGGGCCCCCACTGCGCCAGACAGGCTGGCTGACAGGCGTTTGCGGCGTGAAAAACTATCCGCCAAGCGCGCACCTGCAAAAATTAAGGCAAATAAATACAGGGCACTGAACACCATCAAAATGGCGCTCAAGATTAAAAACGGAATAGCGGGCGTTTCATAGTTAGGGTCGATGAACTGCAAGAAGAACGACAGCAAAAACAAAATCGCTTTGGGGTTCATCAGGCTGATCAGCAAGGCGCGCTGGAATGGGTGAGCCAAGTGCGCAGGCGTCTGCTCCACGCGTACTGCGCCAGCGGTCTGGCTACGGCCCCGTTGATGGCGCCATTTGGACAGTGCGCCCCACAACAAATTCAGCCCGATCCAGCTCAGGTAAGCGGCTCCGGCGTACTTCACCACCATGAACAGAGACGGATACGTGCGCAACAATCCGGCTGCGCCCAGCGCGGTAAGGCCCAGTAAAACAGCATCACCCACAAACACGCCACAGGCACCTTGTATGCCCGCCCTGACGCCACGTGCGGTCGCCACCGAGAGAACAAACAGTGAATTAGGCCCAGGCAACAAAATGATGCCAAAAGCCCCAATCACATAGGTCCAGATATCGGTGACACCGTAAAAACTCATACGGCAGCCTTGACTGCTGCATTAGCTTCCATGGCGCGTATAAAACGGTCAAACAAATAGCCAATCTCGTGCGGGCCGGGTGATGCCTCGGGGTGACCCTGAAAACAGAACGCCGGCTTATCCGTGCGCTCCAGGCCCTGCAGCGTGTTATCGAACAGGCTGATGTGCGTGGCGCGTAGGTTGGAAGGCAAAGTCTTTTCATCCACGGCAAAACCGTGGTTTTGGCTGGTGATGGACACTTGACCGCTGTCCAGATCCTTAACTGGATGGTTGGCTCCGTGGTGGCCAAACTTCATCTTGAAAGTTTTAGCACCCGAAGCCAGTGCCATGATTTGGTGACCCAAGCAAATGCCGAAGGTCGGCGTACCGGTTTCGATCAACGCTTTGGCCGCCGCAATGGCGTAATCGCAAGGCTGCGGATCGCCAGGGCCGTTGCTCAGGAAGATGCCATCGGGCTGGTGCTTCAAAGCCTCAGCAGCGGTGGTTTGCGCAGGCACTACCGTGACCTTGCAGCCCCGCTCGGCCAACATGCGCAAGATATTTTTCTTGACACCAAAGTCATAGGCTACTACGTGAAACTTAGGGGCAGTTTGCTGACCGTAGCCCGGTTTGCCATCCGCGTTTGCGAGTTGCCATTCGGACTCAGTCCAGGCATAGCTGGCAGCGTTGGAAACCACTTTGGCCAAATCCAATCCTGCCATACTGGGCGCCGCTTTGGCCGCCGCCAAGGCTTTATCTATCGCTGCTTGGGTGACAACCTCGCCGGCAGCTAGCGCCAGGATGCAGCCATTTTGTGCACCGTGGGTGCGCAGCTGGCGGGTCAGTTGACGGGTGTCGATATTGGCAATAGCTACCGTGCCCTCAGCCACCAAATACTGGCTCAGCGTTTGCGTAGAGCGAAAGTTGCTGGCCACCAACGGCAAGTCTTTGATGATCAGACCGGCGGCGAAGATTTTGTGGGACTCCACATCTTCCGGGTTGACGCCGGTGTTGCCGATGTGGGGGTAAGTGAGGGTGACGATCTGCTGGCAGTAGCTGGGGTCGGTCAGGATTTCCTGGTAACCGGACATGGACGTGTTGAACACGACCTCACCGACAGTGGAACCGGGGGCTCCAATGGAATTGCCAATATAGACCGTGCCGTCTGCGAGCGCCAAGATGGCGGGTGGGGTAGTTCCCTTGAGAGACAAAAGCACTGGTTTCTCCGAATGGGTTACGGGTACGCCCAAACGCGCTCAAGAAAAGGCTCTTGGCGGGTGCCGCGCTGAGATTGACTCTTGGCGGGTGCTTTTTATGAGGGGATGATCGAAAGTGCGCTTGGGACGGCTGTTTTCTGGAAAGCCTCTGATTATAGCGGAGGCAGGCGCTACATCTGTCCTACACGCGGCTCAAACTACTGGCGTGCAAACAAATCGCCGCCGCCGCCGCCACATTGAGCGACTCCTCGCCTCCCGGCTGGCCGATGCGGACAAAGTGTGTTGCCCGGTCGATCAGGGCTTGCGACACGCCCTGCCCTTCGTGGCCCATGGCCCAGGCGCAGGGGCTAGGGAGTTTCAGGTCTTGAATCAACTGGCCCTGGTGCGAACTGGTGACCACCAGCGGTACTTGTAACGCGTCCAGGTCTTGCAGCTCCAACCCTTCCATCAAATGCAGGCCGAAGTGCGCACCCATACCGGCACGCAGTACTTTAGGGCTCCACAGCGCAGCGGTGCCCTTGAGCGCCAGCACTTGCTTGAATCCGAAAGCCCCGGCACTGCGCAGGATGGAGCCGACGTTTCCGGCGTCTTGCACGCGGTCCAGAATGACCGTGGCGGCATGGGGCATGATGGCCGTGTCTTGCGGCAAGTCCATCACAAAACCCAGCTTGGCAGGAGACTCCAGTGTACTCAGCCCGTTGAACAAGGCATCTGGCAGCACTATAGTTTTGATAGCAGCTTCGCCATATTTTGTCCGGGCCAGCGGCCAAAAAGACTCTGAAATAACGCACAAAGCGGGTTTCAGGCCGCGCAGCAGCGCAGCGCGGCACAGGTGGTCACCCTCGACCCAGAAACGCCCGGCTTTGCGGTAGGCGGTGTTGTCTTGCTCGAGCTTGCGCAGCTCTTTAAGCAGCGGGTTGTCCCGGGATGTGATGTGCGTGGCGTTGTGTGTAGATTCGCTCATAGCACCGCCGTCACCGGGGCAAAGGTCTTGCGATGCTCTGGGCAAGCGCCGTGGGCCTTTAGCGCAGCCAGGTGTGCGGCGGTGCCATAGCCCTTGTGGCCGGCAAAGCCGTATTGCGGGTAGGCGGCATCCAGCTCGGCACACCAGCGGTCGCGGGTGACCTTGGCCAAAATAGACGCGGCCGAAATGGCGGGCACGGTGGCGTCGCCCCGCACGATGGCCTCGGCCAGTACATCCAGTACTGGCAGGCGGTTGCCATCGACCAGCACTTTGGCGGGTTTGAGGCGCAAGCCCTCTACCGCGCGCTTCATGGCCAGCATGGTGGCTTGCAAAATATTGAGTTCGTCAATTTCTTCGACACTGGCCTGCGCGACTGAGCAGCACAACGCCTTGGCGCGAATCTCGTCGTAGAGCCTGTCGCGCTGCTTGGCACTGAGTTTTTTAGAATCGTTTAGCCCTTTGATGGGCCGCAGGTCGTCCAGAATGACCGCTGCGGCCACCACAGGCCCAGCCAACGGGCCGCGCCCAGCCTCGTCAACACCTGCTAGCAGACCGGGTAAATCCCAGACGAAGGCGGTTTGCTCGGTGACGAGGGGCTTAGCTTTGGAGGACTTTTTGGATGGCATCGGTGGCAAGGGTGGCCGTGTCGCGCTGCAGGCTGTGGTGTAGCGTGGTGAACGTGGATTGCAGGGCCGCTATTTTGGCAGGGTTCTGGGTCTTGGCATCTAGCCAGACCAGCAATTCGCGCGCCAAGGCTTCTGGCGTAGCAGCGTCTTGCAGCAGCTCAGGCACCACAAAATCACGGCACAGAATATTGGGCAAAGCGACCCAGGGCTGCAGGCGCTTGCGGCTCATTAGCTTCCACGACAACCAGCCCATGTGGTAGCCCACCACCATCGGGCGCTTGAACAGCGCGGCTTCTAGCGTGGCGGTGCCGCTGGCAATCAGCGTCACATCGCAGGCGGCTAGCGCCACGTGCGATTGGCCTGTGAGTATCTGCAGGTGCTCTGCAATGCCACTTTGCCGCGCTGCCGCCACAATCAAAGCCTGCAAGCCCGGCACGGCAGGTACTATGAATTTGATAGCGGATCGGTCAATCTTTACCCGGGCCGCAGCCCGAAAGAACCTTAAAGCGAGGTGCTGAACCTCCCCTTTTCGGCTTCCCGGCAAGATGGCGACTACGGTATCCCACTCTTCTAGCCCCAACGCTCGGCGTGCCGCTGCGCGGTCGGGCTGCAGCGGGATGACATTGGCCAACGGGTGCCCCACATAGGTGGCGGCAATGCCGTGCTGGGACAGCAACTCGGGCTCAAACGGGAAGATGCACAGCACGTGGTCGGTGCTGTGGCGCAGTTTCTCCACCCGCTCAGGCCGCCAGGCCCAGACCGATGGACAAACGAAATGCACCGTCTTCACGCCCGCTGCCTTCAAATCAGCCTCCAGGGCCAGGTTGAAGTCGGGCGCATCAACACCGATAAAAAGTTGGGGTGGGTTCGCCAGCAGCCGAGCCCGCAGTTGGTCGCGAATGCCCACGATCTCGCGGTAGCGGCGCAGCAGCTCCCAGCTAAAACCATGCACCGCTAGCTTGTGGTGCGGCCACCAAGCGGTAAAACCCTGCTTTTGCATCTGCGGGCCGCCAATACCCTGCGCCTGCAAGCCAGGCCAGCGGGCCAATAGGCCACCCAACAAGAGCCCCGCCAGAAGGTCGCCAGAGGCTTCGCCGGCCACCATGGCAACCTGGAGCGTCACAGCGTTGTCTGGGTCAGCCCGAGCGGTCAGGGCCTGAGCCTGGGTCATAGGGCCGCGCCTAGCGCACGATGCCACGCTGGGCCGAAGTCTGCTCCAAAAACGCCAGCATCATGGCCACATCCGGGGTGGTTTCCGGCTGCACGGTGGCCAACTCGGCAATCTTCAGGCGCGCGGCGTCCAGGGTCAGGCCATCGCGGTACAAGGCCTTGTGGATAGCCTTGACCCCCGCAATGCGCTCGGGCGACCAGCCACGGCGGCGCAGGCCCTCAAAGTTCATGGAGCGGGCTGCGGCGGGCTGGCCCTGGCACATCACAAAGGGTGGCAGATCGGCAAACAGCAACGAACACATGGCCGTCATGCTGTGCGCGCCCAAGCGCACAAACTGGTGCACCACCGTGAAGCCACCCAAGATGACCCAGTCGTCCACATGCACATGGCCAGCAAGCTGCGAATTGTTGGCAAAAATGACGTTATTGCCCACTACACAGTCGTGCGCCAAATGCACATAGGCCATGATCCAGTTGTCATTGCCGACGATGGTCTTCGCAATGTCGCCGGGCGAGCCAATGTTGAAGGTGCAAAACTCGCGGATGGTGTTGCGGTCGCCAATGACCAATTCGCAGGGCTCGCCTGCGTATTTTTTGTCCTGCGGGATAGCACCCAAAGAGTTGAACTGGAAGATGCGGTTGTCACGGCCAATGGTGGTGTGGCCTTCAATGACGCAATGCGGGCCGATGGTAGTGCCCGCACCCACCCTGACGTGGGGTCCAATGACGGTGTAGGGGCCTACGGTCACAGAGCTATCGAGCTCGGCTGTCGGGTCCACCACGGCGGTGGCGTGGATGCGCTGCATATCAGGCCCCCGGTGGTATCGCGCGCATGGCGCAGGTCAGTTCAGCCTCGACCGCTAGCTCACCCGCGACCGAGGCCCGTGCTTTGAACTTAAAAATGCCGGCCTTCATGCGTTGCAGCTCGACGTCCAGAATCAACTGATCGCCCGGCTCCACGGGGCGCTTGAAGCGCGCACCATCGATGCCGGCAAAGTAGTACACCATCTGGTCGTTGGGCGTGGTATCTAACGCATCAAAAGCCAAAAGGGCCGCAGCCTGAGCCAAGGCTTCGAGCATCAACACGCCCGGCATCACGGGGCGGTGGGGGAAATGCCCCTCAAAAAACGGCTCATTGATAGTGACGTTTTTCAAGGCCTTGATGGTCTTGCCCTTGTCTAGCTCCAGTACCCGGTCCACCAGCAAAAATGGGTAGCGGTGCGGCAGTTGCTTCAAAATTTTATGAATATCCATCATGGCTTTTCCAATGTAATGCGCGATTCAATTGTTTGGTTTGGTGACCTGCTCCAGCAAGCGAATGCGTTCGCGCAGGCTGTGAAGATGCTTGAGTGAGGCCGCATTTTTTTCCCAGGCGGCGTTGTCGTCCAGTGGAAAAAAACCAGTGAAATTACCTGCTTTGCGAATCGACCGTGTAACCACAGAAGCGGCAGAGATATGGACCTGATCCGCCAGTGTCAAATGCCCCAGCACAATCGCCCCGCCGCCAATGGTGCAACGCGCGCCTATGGTGGCACTGCCCGCCACACCCACACAACCCGCCATGGCGGTGTGTTTGCCGACCCGCACGTTGTGGCCGATCTGGATCAGGTTGTCGAGCTTCACGCCGTCTTCGATGATGGTGTCGTCCAGCGCACCCCGATCAATGCAGGTGTTGGCACCGATTTCCACATCATTGCCAATACGCACAGCGCCGAGCTGTTCTATTTTTTCCCACCCCTCACCATGCGGCGCAAAACCAAAACCATCCGCCCCAATCACCACCCCCGCATGCAAGATACAGCGCTGGCCGATACTGCAATCTTCACCCAGAGTGATTCGGGATTTCAGGACACTATCCGCTCCAACGCGCGCACCGGCCTCAATGACGCACAGGGGCCCAATCAGAGCGCTGGGGTGCACGACGGCGGTCGAATGAATGACGGCAGTGGCGTGGATGCGCGCCTCAGCTGGCGCATGCGCCCGCCGCTGCTTTTGCCATAACTGCGTCAAACGTGCGAAATACAAATACGGCTGATCCGTAACGATACAGGCTCCGCGCGCCGTGGCAGCATCGCGAAAAGCGGGCGCAACGATGACGCAGGCAGCCTTCGACGACTGAAGCTGAGACTGGTATTTGGGATTGCTCAGGAAACTGAGCTGGGCACTGTTAGCCCGTTCCAAGGTGGCTAAGCCAGAAATCGTCTGCGCGGCACTGCCGACCAGCTCCCCGCCGAGCGATTCAACAATGGCGCCAAGGGTCAACTGCATAGACCACGCGCGGCCAGCCCCGGCTTACTTACCACCGTTGAGAATCTTCAGTACCTTGTCGGTGATATCGTGCTTGCCGCTGGTGTAAACCACCTCTTGAATCACGATGTCGTATTTCTCGGCTTCCGCTACTTGCTTCACGGCTTTGGTCGCCTTGTCCAGCACTTGCTGCAACTCTTCGTTGCGGCGACCGTTCAGATCTTCTTGAAATTCCCGCTGTTTGCGCTGTAAATCACGCCCTAGTTCGCTACCTTCTTTTTGCCGACTTGCACGCTGGGTCTCCGACAGAGTCGGGGCATCCCGCTCATATTTTTCACCAAACGCCTTGAACGCCGCTTGCTGGTCCGCCAGCTCCTTTTGTCGCTTGGAAAACTCTTGCTCCAACTTAGCTTGTGCAGCCTTGGCTGGTCCAGATTCTGCGGTGATACGCGTAGTGTTGATGTAGCCGATTCGAGATTCTTGCGCAGCAGTTCCAGCCGAGGCAACAGCCAGTGCACCCGCGATCAGCCAAAGTTTGGTATTGGTTTTCATTAGAAAGAAGTTCCGATTTGGAATTGCAGAGTTTGAATTCTATCGTTATCGAGCTTTCTAATGGGTTTAGCAAACGCCAGCCGCAACGGTCCTACGGGGGAGATCCAACTGATACCGACACCCACGGAGCTGCGCAAGTCGCCAAGTGAAATCGCTTCGTCGGCGCCATAGATACCACCCGCGTCAAAGAAAGTGTAGACCCGCAGCGTCTTGTCGCTCCCACCACCGGGCAACGGGGACAACAATTCGGCATTGATGTTGACCTTCTTGGTGCCGCCTGTTGCAGTGATACCGAGCTCACGCTGTTTAGCCGTTGTCAAGCTGCCTTGCTCGAAACCGCGCACAGAACCCAAGCCGCCCGCATAAAAGTTCTTGAAAATCGGGTACTCGACGCCGTTCAAACCCGCGCCAATATTCAACTCCGCATTCAAAGCAGCTGTAATCTTCTTTGTCACAGGGTAAAAGTGTTGGTATTGGGCTGTGCCACGCACATAGCGCAATTCGCCGGCAACGCTCCACTCGGCTGAAGCCCGAATGACTTTACCTGAGCTCGGCGTTAAAGCGCTATCTCGCGTGTCACGGCCCCAGCCAATTGTCAGTGGGACCGCTGTGCTGGTAAAACCGAACTTATTGGCAAAGTCTTGGTACACCACCGGCAACAGTGATCCAGGAACAATGGTAGTGCGATCAAAACCCAGACCAAAGTAAACCGTGTCAGACTCGGTGAACGGAACCCCGAATCGCATAGCCGCACCCGTGGTGTCGATGGAATAGCTGTCTATATCAGCGTACGGCTTTGAATTGCGCTGGTACAGGTCAATGGTCCGCGATACGCCGTCTTCCGTAAAGTAAGGATTGGTGGTGTTGAACACCAACGTCCGGTTGGTCTTGCTGGTGTTGACCTCGACACCCAAAGAATTACCCGAACCAAACGCGTTATCTTGCTTGAAACCGAAGGTAAAGCCAAACCCATCCGCGCTCGATATTCCAGCGCCCAAACTCAATTGCCCGGTAGGCTTCTCAACCACAGTGAACGTCACATCGACTTGGTCTGGTGAACCTGGGACTTCTTGCGTATCCAGGGTCACCTCTTTGAAATAGCCCAAACGGTCTACCCGGTTGCGCGACTGTTTGATCTTGTCGGCGTCGTACCAAGCTGCCTCAAGTTGCCGGAACTCACGGCGAATCACTTCGTCCCGGGTGCGATCGTTGCCGGCCACATTGATACGGCGCACATAAACGCGGCGCGATGGGTCCGCTTGAATGGTCACTACCACCCGGTTGGTAGCGCGATCAATCTCGGTACGAGCTTCAGCTCTGGCAAAGGCATAGCCAAAGTTGCCAAAGTAATCGGTGAAGGCCTTATTAGTGACTGCCACACGATCGGCGTTGTAGGGCTCACCGACACGGATAGCAATCAGCGATTTGAATTCTTCTTCTTTGCCAAGATAGTTGCCATCCAGTTTCACCTTGGAGACAACAAACTGTTCACCCTCTGACACATTAATAGTGATAGAGATGTCCTGCTTGTTGGGGGAAATAGCCACCTGGGTCGAATCCACACGAAACTCAAGATAGCCGCGAGACAGATAGTAGGAGCGAAGTGCCTCAATGTCAGCGTTCAGATTGGCACGCGAATAACGGTTTGATTTGGTGTACCAGCTCAGCCACCCACCAGTGTCCTGGTTGAACAGCCCCAGCAACGTAGATTCAGAAAAGGCTTTGGTACCAATGATTCGGATGTCACTGATCTTCGCATTGTCACCCTCCGTCACTACAAAGCTCAAGTTCACACGATTACGGTCAATCGGCGTCACGGTGGTCACCACCTCCGTAGCGTACATCCCCTTGGTGATGTACTGCCGCTTAAGTTCTTGCTCTGCCCGATCGACCAGGGCCTTGTCATAGGGTCGCCCGTCCGTCAAACCAATGTCTTTGAGCGCTTTGGTTAGGGCTTCTTTGTCAAATTCTTTCGTACCGGCAAAGCCAACGTCTGCGATGGTGGGACGCTCGTCCACAATCACAATCAGAACGCCATCGGCTACTTCGATACGCACATCCTTGAAGACGCCCAATGAAAACAAGGCACGAATAGACGATGTCGCCTTATCGTCGCTGTAAATGTCGCCTACTTTGACGGGCAAAGAGGCGAAAACCGTGCCGGCTTCCACACGTTGAAGACCCTCAACACGGATGTCACGCACCGAGAAAGGCTCGACTGCCCATGCGCCTTGCACGAACGAAGCACTCACAATGGCGCTCAAAGCTGCGCTTAAAAAGGTACGGTTGAATTGCATTTTTTTCAAAATAAGTGCGCCTGCGTGTTGATTTAACACCGGCGATCAGCCCCACAGTCGCGAGACATCGTTAAAGACGGCAACGGACATCATCATCAATAAAATTACCAGGCCAACTTTTTGGAGCTGCTCTGTCCACGATTCGGAGACGGGCTTACCGGTCAGTGACTCCCAAAGATAATACATCAGGTGTCCACCGTCGAGGATCGGTAGCGGTAGCAGGTTCAAGACACCCAAACTAACGCTGACGAGTGCCAAAAACATAACAAAAGGTATGGCCCCCAAGGATGCCGATTGACCCGCATAGTCCGCAATGCTGATAGGGCCGCTCAAGTTCTTCAGAGAAGCTTCACCAATAAGGATTTTTCCGATCATCTTCAGTGACAACACCGAAACCTCCCAAGTGCGGGCCACTGCCTCTGTCGCTCCGTCCCAAGCACCATAACGCACGGTCGTGGTCGCCGGAGGTGCGCCAATGAAAGCGCCAATCCGGCCTACTGCCACGCCATTGACTTTCTCCACACGTGGGGTCACGTTGAGAACAATCACCGATCCGGCCCGTTCCACGCGCCACACCTGTGTGACCGCAGATCCCCCAGCCGACACAGCTTTCACGATGAGTTGACGCAAATGCCCTGCATCAGAGATTGGCGTAGCGTTGACTTGGAGAACCAGATCGTCAGGCTGCAATCCGGCTTGTTCTGCAGCAGCTCCAGACACCAGTCTCCCTAAGCGTGCCGCAGACCAAGGCGTTTGAATCCCAATTTTTTGAAACAGGTTAGCGTCAGCCTCGCGCACCTCAAGTTGGGACAGAGGCAACACCGTTTCGTGCTGGTTGTTACCGCTGGCATCTCCCAACACCAAAGTGATGTCTCGGTGGGCCAATGCGGATTGGGTCAAACGCCAGCGCAAGTCATCGAACGACACTGTCACTAGGGGTTCGTGTCCCTCGACTCGGGTCGACAACACCAGTTCGCCACCACGAATACCAGCCGCCTCGGCTAAAGAACCCGCTGCAGGCAACGCAAGCAGGGGCTTGGCCTGCTCCACACCATACCAATTGACGCCAGCGTACAAAAGTATGGCCAGCAAGAAATTTGCGATCGGTCCACCCGCCACGATGGCGACGCGAACACTAACCGACTGAACGTTGAAAGCACGTGGCCGGTCCTGGATGGAAACCACTCCGTCACGCTCGTCCAAAAACTTGACGTAGCCGCCCAATGGCAGCAAGCACACCACGAAATCCGTCCCCAAACGCGTTGATCTCCAGCCCCAAAGCCGAGGACCAAAGCCCAACGAAAATCGCAACACTTTTACGCGCAACGCTATCGCTGTGGCAAAGTGCCCAAACTCATGCACTGCCACCAAGATGGCAATTGCAAGCAGGAAAAAAAAGACGGTTTGCATAGATTACGGAGCGTACCTTCAGCGCGAAAAACGTGCGACCAGCCCACTTGCGTATCGCCGAGCTTGAGCATCCAGCGCAATGAGCGCTTCGAGTGAACCTGGAGTCTCAAAAACCACGCCAGCCAATGTCTCTACATTCACCATATAAATTTCATCAAAACGAATCCGCATGTCCAAAAAACCGGCTACAGCCACTTCGTTCGCCGCATTCAAAACTGCGGTCTTACCGGGTTGATCGTTGAGAACCTGCCACGCCAACGCCAAGCCTGGAAACCGCCTTTGATGCGCTGTAGACGACGCCGACTCAAATGTCAGGTCTTGCAAAGAGGAAAAATCAAGGGCCGCCGCCCCCGATTCGATACGCAATGGCCAGGACAACCCGTAAGCAATGGGGCCACGCATATCCGGCGTACCCAACTGAGCCACTACGGAGTGGTCTACAAATTGCACCATTGAATGAATGACACTCTGGGGGTGTATCACAACTTCAATTTGCGAGGGAGCCAGATCAAACAGATAACGGGCCTCGATCACCTCGAGTGTTTTATTCATCATGGTGGCCGAGTCCACTGATATTTTGCGGCCCATGGTCCAGTTGGGGTGGGCACAAGCCTGTGCGGGCGTGACGTCCTTCAGCTTCTCAGTATCCCAACTGCGGAACGGACCACCTGAGGCCGTAAGAATAATCTTTTCAACACAAGATTTCCAAGTCCTGGGGTCCTGCGGTAACGACTGAAAAATCGCGGAATGTTCGCTGTCAATCGGCAAGAGTGTCGCTCCACCCTGTCTAACCGCATCCATAAAAAGCGCCCCACCGACAACCAAGGCTTCCTTGTTGGCCAACATCAGTCGTTTGCCGGCCCTGGCCGCGGCCATACAAGCCGCCAAACCAGCAGCGCCGACAATGGCGGCCATTACTGCATCAGTGGATTCATGCGCGGCAATCATCACGATGGCCTCGGGACCCCATAACACCTGGGTATTCAGTCCCAATGATTGGCATTTATCACGCAGGGCCCTCCCTGCATCTGGGTCAGCCATCACCGCAAATCTCGGATTAAACTGTGCGCACTGCGCAGCCATGGCTGCGACGCTAGTGGACGCGGCCAAGGCGAAAACACTGAATTGATCCGAGTGGCGCGCTATGACATCCAAAGTGTTCACGCCAATGGACCCGGTAGATCCAAGCACGGTAACCTGCATGTGCGGAAGACTCATAGTGAAATGATCATCATGACCAACGGCAAAACAGGTAGCAAGGCATCCAACCGGTCGAGAACACCACCATGGCCCGGCAGTAAGGCGCTACTATCCTTCACACCCGCACTGCGCTTAAATAGCGACTCCACCAGATCCCCGACCACACTCATAGAGGCCAAAAAGCCAACAGCCAAATACATGAACCAGGTTCCAGTTTGTCCAAGCCGTGTAAATATACTCGGGTCGGTTGCGCCAATGCTTGCATCCACGCCACGCCATATCCAAGCTCCCAGCATGACGCCAAGAAGCCCACCCACGGCCCCTTCCCAGGTCTTTCCGGGACTGATCGACGGTGCTAATTTGACTTTGAAAAAGCGCCCACCGAACGCACGCCCCGCAAAATAAGCACCGATATCAGCGATCCACACCAAAACCAAGCTAGAAATTAGAAAATTGATGCCTGTAACACGCGCCTGAACCACAGCCAGCCAAGCCGCACCAAGAGCCACCAATCCGATAGCAACGCGAAGAAGGCGCGGAACCCGTGTCCAAACTCCCACACCGCCATGCAGTAGCCAAACGCCGCCCAACACCCATGCGGCGCCCACGGCAATCCACAACGCTAGAAGACTTAGGCCGATCCATCCCGCATACCAAAAAATAGCACACACCAGGGCCATCAGCCCTGACAGCCCCAACGCCACCGCAGGCGTGCATTGATTCAAATTCGCCCACTCCCATGCGCCTGCAGCTATGAGCAATCCGGCCACGAGCATGAAAGCAGAGGGATTAGGGTAGAAGAGCGCAGGCAACAGCACCGCTAATATGAGCAGCGCGGTGGTGATTCGTTGTTTGAGCATAAAGATCTTGAATTAGGCCGCAGTGGGACTCTTGTGGGCAATCTGCTCGGGCGTTTTGCCAAACCGGCGTTCGCGGGAGGCAAACCAATCGACGGCGGTATCCAAGGCAGCCTCATCAAAGTCAGGCCAGAGCAAGTCGCTAAAGTACAACTCGGTATAAGCAGCCTGCCATAGTAGAAAGTTGCTCAGTCGCATTTCACCACCGGTGCGAATGATCAAATCTGGATCGGGTACATGCGCCATTGCTAACGCCGTGTTTAACGTAGTCTCATCAATAACTTGCCCAGCAGCCGCAAGACGCGCTGCGGCTTGCGCGATGTCCCAGCGCCCACCGTAATTGAAGCAGACATTGAGGGTAAAACGGGTGTTATCTGCAGTAGCCTGCTCCGCCTCTGAGAGGCCTCTGACAACGCGATCCGAGAGTCCGTCTCGCGAGCCCACAAAATGCAATCGCACGCCGTCTTTGCGCAGCTGAGGAACTTCACGCCCCAATGCCACTGCAAGAATATCCATCAGGCCAGTTACTTCTTCAACCGGACGATTCCAGTTCTCAGACGAGAAGGCAAAGACCGTCAATATCTCAACCTGGCGCTTGGCACACGCGGTGACTATGCGCTTTAGAACATCCACACCCAGCTTGTGTCCGGCAATACGAGGAAGAAAACGCTTTGCAGCCCAGCGTCCATTGCCATCCATCACAATCGCAATATGACGAGGCGTCACGGTTGAGGTTGACAAAGGAGAACGCAAACCAGGTGACCCGACGTCACACCGCCATGATGTCTGCTTCTTTGGACGCTACCAAACGGTCCACATCGACAATATGTCGATCAGTAACCTTTTGAATATCTGCCTCGGAACGTTTTTGATCATCCTCAGACGCGAGCTTGTCTTTCACAAGCTTCTTCACGGATTCATTGGCATCGCGACGGAGATTGCGAATTGCGACTTTGGCACTCTCGCCTTCGTTGCGCACCAACTTAGTTAGTTCCTTGCGCCGCTCCTCCGACATCACCGGCATAGGAACCCGAATCAAATCGCCCATAGAAGAGGGATTGAGGCCCAAATCGCTTTCGCGGATTGCCTTCTCAATTTTTGCACCCATGCCTTTTTCCCAGGGCTGAACACTCACGGTACGTGAGTCCAGCAGCGACAAATTCGCAACTTGGCTGATAGGCACCATGGAGCCGTAGTAATCTACTTGAACGGACTCTAGCAATGCTGGGCTGGCTCTACCGGTGCGAATTTTCGAGAGGTTGTTCTTGAATGCTGCAATGGATTGGTCCATCTTCATTTCAAGATTGGATTTAATTTCACTGATTGCCATGTTTTCAAACTCCTGTCAAAAGGAACGCAGAAGGATTTCAAAGACATTTAAACGTGCACCAAAGTTCCTTCATCTTCACCCATCACAACGCGTTTGAGCGCGCCATGCTTGAAGATTGAAAAAACTTTGATCGGTAACTTTTGGTCACGACACAGCGCAAAGGCAGCCGCGTCCATGATGCCCAGATTCTGATTCATTGCCTGGTCAAAAGTAATGCTGGAGAATCGTGTTGCCGCAGGGTCCTTTTTGGGATCTGCAGAATAGACACCATCGACCTTGGTCGCCTTGAGTACGATTTCTGCGCCAATTTCGGCACCTCGCAAAGCCGCAGCCGTATCCGTTGTAAAAAACGGGTTTCCAGTCCCGGCTGCAAAAATGACTACTTTACCCTCTTCAAGGTACTGCAATGCTTTTGGCCTGACATAAGGCTCCACAACTTGCTCAATGCCAATCGCCGACATCACTCGCGCAGTGAGTCCGGCCTTGTTCATGGTGTCCCCCAAGGCCAAAGCATTCATGACAGTCGCCAACATACCCATGTAGTCAGCAGTTGCACGGTCCATTCCCACCGAGCCGCCCGCAACACCACGGAAAATATTCCCCCCGCCGATGACCACCGCCACCTCGACGCCTAATCGGGTAACTTCCGCTATTTCATCCACCATACGAACGATGGTGTCGCGATTGATCCCGAACTGATCATCCCCCATCAGGGCTTCACCGGACAGCTTCAACAAAATGCGCTTGTAAGCGGGCTTAGATGACTGCATGGGCGACTCCCGGAATGGATGATGGTAGCTACGACGCAGGAAGTCGAACGACTAAGCGGTTTTTTGAGCGGCAGCAACCTGTGCAGCCACCTCAGCAGCAAAATCGTCCACTTTCTTCTCAATACCCTCACCCACAACATAGAGGGTGAAGCCCTTCACGGTCGTAGACGCAGCCTTGAGCATTTGCTCAACCGTGAGCTTGTCGTTTTTTACAAACGTCTGATTGAACAGAGACACTTCTTTCAGATATTTTTGCACACCACCTTCGATACGCTTAGCAACGATTTCAGCGGATTGAACGGGCTTGCCCGCAGCAGTCGCCACAGACGCGTCTTCGGCTGCTTTGGCGGCTGCCACAGAACGCTCACGTGCCACCAACTCCGCCGGCACTTGGTCGCTAGACAGCGACACAGGCTTCATGGCCGCAACGTGCATTGCCACGTCTTTGGCTGCTACTTCATCACCATCAAACTCGACGACCACAGCAATGCGGGTACCGTGCAAGTAGCTGGCCAGTTGAGACCCAGAAGCGTAACGTTTGAAACGGCGGAAAGTCATGTTCTCACCGATCTTCCCAATCAAACCTTTGCGAACGTCTTCCAAGGTTGGGCCAAATCCATCTTGCGAATATTCGAGGGCCGTTAACGCAGCCACATCAGCAGGATTGTGCTTCGCAACTAGCATGGCCGCGGTGTTGGCGAGAGCCAAGAAGCTGTCGTTCTTGGTGACGAAGTCAGTCTCGCAATTTACTTCAATGATGGCGCCCAAGCTGCCTTCCATGTAGCTGGCCACTACGCCTTCGGCTGTGACACGGGCCGCCGCCTTACCGGCCTTGCTACCCAACTTCACTCGCAGCAACTCTTCAGCCTTGACCATATCGCCTTGCGCTTCCGTCAAGGCTTTTTTGCACTCCATCATGGGCGCATCCGTCTTGCCACGTAGTTCAGCCACCATGCTTGCGGTAATTGCAGTCATCTCTCTTCTCCATCAACAGTTTGTTAGTTTAATCAGTGCTAAAAAAAAGGGGCTACGAAGCCCCGTTTTTAGGGTTAACAAAGCCTCACACGGACGCTTCGCTCACCTCAACGAACTCATCTTTACCTTCGGCAGCAACTGCCTTGACGACGTCGTCCACCGCATTCGCACGGCCTTCCAGAATCGCATCAGCGATGCCGCGTGCGTACAAGGTCACCGCCTTGGCAGAGTCATCGTTACCTGGAATTACGTAGTCAATGCCTTCAGGGGAGTGGTTTGAATCGACCACGCCGATCAATGGAATACCCAGCTTGCGTGCTTCAGCGATCGCGATCTTGTGGTAACCCACGTCGATCACGAAAATCGCGTCTGGCAAAGCGTTCATATCTTGAATGCCACCAATGTCTTTTTCCAGCTTGGCCAACTCACGAGCAAACATCAATTGCTCTTTTTTGCTCATACTGTCTAGACCCGCTTCTTGCTGGATCTTCATATCTTTTAAACGCTTGATCGAGGTCTTGACTGTTTTGAAGTTGGTCAACATACCGCCCAGCCACCGCTGATCCACGAAAGGAACGCCAGCGCGTTGCGCTTCGGCGGCCACGGTCTCGCGCGCTTGGCGCTTGGTGCCCACCATCAAAATAGTTCCGCGCTTGGCCGACAACTGGCGGACAAACTTGGACGCGTCTTGAAACATCGGCAGCGATTTTTCAAGGTTAATGATGTGGATTTTGTTGCGATGGCCGAAGATGAACGGTGCCATCTTAGGGTTCCAGAAACGGGTCTGGTGTCCAAAGTGAACACCGGCCTCTAGCATTTCGCGCATAGTAACGGACATAAAAACTCCAAAGGTTAGATCTAAAATTCGGTCCGCTTATCGTCTACGCGTTGCAGTTACAACAGATAGACGACACCTTGGCGGGACCGATTTGCGATTGAATTGCCACTCATTGCAGCAAAGCCCGTAGAGTATAGCATCCGCTCAAGCCCGTAAGCGCGTCTCAGACCAACGCTTTGCTGGCACGGCAGGTAATGACACAATGCCTAAAACCGAGGTCAAGTTGCCATATGAGCCCAGAACTATCGCAAAGATTGGCCGCTGCCGTAGAGAGCATGCCAGCTTTCCCAAAAAGTGTGCAGCGCGTTCTTGAACTAACTCGCGAGGTAAACAGTACCCCAAAAGAATTAGTTGAAGTGATCGACAAAGACCCTGTTGTGACTGTCAAGATTTTGAAAGTGGTCAATTCAGCGTACTACAGTCTGCCCAGACAAATAACCACCATCGGGCAAGCTGTGGTGTACATGGGATTTAATACGATCAAGAATCTGGCGTTGAGTATTGCCGCGATTGGAATACTCCCCAAAGACAGTGAATCCGGGTTTGACGCCCACCAATACCTTTTACATTCACTAACAACGGCCTCAATAGCGAAGCAGCTGGCCGGCAGGGTCACCGATGCTGATGCCATGGATTGTTTTATCGCCGGTCTGCTCCACGATTTCGGTAAGGTTGTATTTGCCCAGATGATGCCCCAACAATTCAAGGCAGCGCTAACGCAGAGCCATGCCACTGGAACGCCACTGCACACAGCACTGCAACAAGAAATCGGTGCGGACCATGTGCTGGTGGGCGCTATGCTGGTAGAGAAATGGCGCTTTGCCCCACACCTCATTGAGACCATACGGCACCAACACCCCTCCAACTTCAAAGACACTGACATGATTGCTTGCGTTTTTGGCGCCAATCAAATCAGTAAAAAATTGAAGTTTGGGTCTGCTGGCAACCCGTTTGTGGATGAATTTCCAGCGGTGGTTCAGAAGCGTTTAGGAGGCACTTTGGATGAGGTCATCGCATCCATGGGGGATTTAACGCCGCTCTTTGAAGAAGCCAAAATTTTCGCCAAGGTCTGAAGGAGTTTGTATGAAAGTTAGATTTTGGGGCGTGCGAGGCTCTATCGCATCACCTGGACCGAAGACCGTTCGTTACGGCGGCAATACAACGTGTATTGAGATTCGCACTGACAACAACGAGCTCATTATTTTGGACGCGGGTACAGGCATCTTTCCGCTATCGCAAACCCTGCTAGCGGAATTGCCCGTCACCGCCAACGTACTTATCACCCACTCACATTGGGATCATATTCAGGGATTGCCTTTTTTTATCCCGAATTTCATTCCCGGTAATACCTTGCGCTTGCATGGAGGGTTTGATCCGGTCACTGGTAAAGGCATTGAGCAAGTGATGTCGGTACAACTTCAGTACAGCTACTTTCCAGTGCGCGAAGCCGAGATGAAGGCGCACATTGAATATGTCACCCTCAAACCCGGTGAAACCGTACAAATTGGCTCTGCACAAGTAACGCCTGTGCTGCTCAGCCATCCGGTGATCGACTTTGGGTATCGGATTGAGTGCAACGGGAGGTCGGTTTTCTTTACCGGCGACCATGAGCCACCCTACAATATTTACGAACCCGGTGATGACGGCTTTGCAGAGTACCAAAGCTTTGTTGAAGAAAAGGAGCGCAGCATCGAAAGAGCTATTCATGGAGTCGACGTTTTTATCGCCGACTGCTCCTATACCGACGCTGAATATCCCGCCAAAAAGGGATGGGGCCATGGCACCTACACCAGCAGCATTAAAACGGCCAAAGCCGCGGGTGCGAAGCTACTGTTTTGCACTCACCACGAACCTACCCGCAGCGACGATGCATTGGAAGCGGTATTTGCAACGGCATTGGAAACCAACGCCCGGCACTTGCAAGGACTTGAAGTACGCCTCGCCCGGGAGGGCGACTGCTACGAATTCTGACAAAACAGCTTTTTCCAAACGACCTGGCGGCTGTATCTCCATGTGGTGCAGTATCTTAACTACGGCGAGCCAGTCTTGCACTGAAACCTGAACAACGCCCTCACATCAGCACGCTAGACTGCCCACCGCATGGCGAAAACAGAAATAGGGTGTATGCATTCGTTTGGCTGGGGCAAGTAGCAGGTAACTGATCGGCGTACGGGTATGCAGGCGAGCAACCAGGCTGGGGTTGGCGCTGAGCGACCAGCCGTATGCCAATATCTCGGACGCTAGATGAATACAGTACACCCGACCAACGCTGTTGTTGTGCTCAGCGGCGCTTACGAGGGGTCTTGCCAGATTTCACGGCGGTTCGATCCGCCGTGCGAGCACTGCGCACCGCCTTGCCAGCAGCACGCTTGCGCTCGCCTGAATTTGGGGGGGAGGCAGGCCGAACTTCAAACGCATCTTGAGCGCGTACATTTGCGGACAGTCGCGGCTTGGCATCCCGAGCCGCTTTGTCAGAGAATCCTCGGCTCAAACCCTCTTCTCCGGGGGAAACAAGACGAAAGTCAATCTTGCGCCCATCTAGATCTACTCGACTAACCTGCACCTGAACACGGGTACCAATGGCGTAGCGAATACCGGTACGTTCCCCACGCAACTCTTGGCGCGCCTCATCAAACCGATAGTACTCGCCGCCCAGCTCGGTAATGTGAACCAACCCCTCCACATACATCGCATCTAGCGTCACGAATATGCCAAACGTAGTGGCCGACGTCACCACACCCGAATATTCCTCACCCAAATGCTCGCGCATGTATTTGCACTTGAGCCAGGCCTCCACATCGCGGCTGGCTTCATCAGCACGGCGCTCGTTGGCACTGCAATGCAGGCCGGCTGCTTGCCACGCCTGGTTTTCAGCGCTTGCTTTCTTGGGCTTGATCCCAGGCTCGGCCACCTTAGATGCCAGACCCTTCTCCAGCCTGCGCGCCAGTTTGGCGTGCGCTTCGCCAGGCGTGGGCAAGGTCGGCAACTGGTAGCGCGTCTTGGACAAAATAGCCTTGATGACACGATGCACCAACAAGTCTGGGTAGCGGCGGATCGGGCTTGTGAAATGGGTATACGCCTCGTACGCCAATCCAAAATGCCCGCTATTCATCGGCGTATAGATGGCTTGCTGCATCGAACGCAACAGCATCGAATGTATTTGTTGTGCGTCAGGACGATCCTTCGTGGCAATGGCAATGGCCTGAAACTCGCCCGGCTTGGGGTCGTCCGTGATCGTCAGACCCACACCGGTTGCTTTTAGGTAAGCGCGGAGAATCTCTTTCTTCTCTGGCGTGGGCCCCTCGTGTACGCGAAACAAGCCCGGTTGTTTGCCTTGGGCGATGAAATCTGCACTACAGACATTCGCGGCCAGCATGGCTTCTTCGATGACCCGGTGCGCCACGTTTCGGGTTCGGGGAACGATCTTTTCGATACGGCCATTCTCATCGCAAACGATTTGTGTCTCTGTGGTTTCGAAATCAACCGCACCACGCTTCTGACGCGACTTAAACAAGGCCTGATAGACACCATGCAAATTAAGTAAATCCTCAACCCGATCTTTGCGTTTGGTAGCTTCCGGCCCACGGGTGTTACCCAATATGGCAGCTACTTCGGTGTACGTAAAACGCGCATGGCTCCACATCAATGCGGGGTAAAACTGGTAAGCGTCTACCTCACCATCGGGTGTAACGAACATGTCACACACCATACATAGACGCTCCACCTCTGGGTTTAGCGAGCACAATCCGTTCGACAACTTCTCAGGCAGCATGGGAATGACACGGCGCGGAAAATAAACGCTTGTCGCGCGGTCATAGGCGTCAATATCGATTGCTGAGCCGGTCTGTACATAGTGACTCACATCGGCAATAGCGACCAACAAGCGCCAGCCCTTCTGGGCACTCTTGCCGCGGCCCTTCGTTGAGGGCTCACAGTACACCGCGTCATCAAAATCGCGCGCATCTTCACCATCGATAGTGACCAAGGGTACGTCCGTGAGGTCGATACGATTCACGCTGTCTTGCGGTCGCACCTTTTCAGGCAGCGTACGCGCCAGTGCTACACAGGCCTCAGAGAACTCGTGCGGTACGCTGTATTTACGCACCGCGATCTCGATCTCCATACCCGGGTCATCTACTTCGCCCAAAACTTCCTTGATACGGCCAACAGGCTGACCGAAAAGTGCAGGAGGCTCGACCAGTTCAACGACAACTACCTGCCCGGGCTTGGCAACGCTGGTTGCGCCTTTGGGAATTAGTACGTCCTGGCCGTAGCGCTTATCCTCGGGAGCCACCAGCCATACACCGCTTTCCTGCAGCAAGCGGCCGATGATGGGCTGCGAGGAACGCTCGATGATCTCAACGATGCGTCCCTCGGGTCTACCCTTGCGGTCACTGCGCACGATGCGCGCTTTGACGCGGTCTTTGTGCAGGACTGCGCGCATCTCGTTAGGGGCCAAGTAGATGTCAGGTCCCCCATCGTCGCGAGAAACAAAACCATGTCCGTCGCGGTGGCCCTGAACGATTCCTTCAATTTCATCCAGCATTGGGCTGGGTTGGCTAATATTCTTGATACAATCTCTCTCTTTCCTGAGTTGCCCAGATGGCGGAATTGGTAGACGCATACGGTTCAGGTCCGTACGCCGAAAGGTGTGGAGGTTCGAGTCCTCTTCTGGGCACCATAACGATAGTAATGTAGATATTTAAAAAGCCGCTGAGATTCAGCGGCTTTTTTTATGTTTGTTGATTTTACGTTTCTTGATTCAAACCCGCATCAGAACGGTTGCGCCACCAGGTCATGGCCCTGGGCAGCAACAATGCGAGCTTTGGTGAACTCACCCACCTTCAAGGTTTTGCTGATTTTTTCGGGCGGCAAGAGGCGCACGACGCCATCAATCTCCGGGGCATCTGCGTAGCTGCGACCGATACCGCCCTTCTTGCCCATACCAGGCGCCGAATCCACAAGCACTTGCATGATAGAGCCCACACGGTCGCGCAGCATGGAAGCCGACACTTCTTCCGCCACCGCCATAAAGCGCGCCCTGCGTTCTTCGCGCAATTCAATCGGTAACATTCCTGGAATGTCATTGGCGGCAGCACCACCCACAGCGCTGTAGGCAAAGCAACCGGCGCGGTCGATACGCGCCTCGCGCATAAAGTCCAGCAGATGCGCAAATTCCTCCTCGGTCTCCCCCGGGAAGCCAGCAATAAAAGTGCTACGGATCACGATCTCGGGGCAGGCAGTGCGCCACTGCTGAATGCGATCCAGATTTTTTTCGCCACTCGCGGGGCGCTTCATCCTGCGCAGCACGTCGGGGTGGCTGTGTTGCAGCGGGACATCCAAATAAGGAAGCACTTTTCCGGTGGCCATCAAGGGAATGATGGCGTCCACGCTGGGGTAGGGGTACACGTAATGCAAACGAACCCAGGCGCCATAAGGCTCAGCGATTTCACCCAAAGTCTGCACCAACTCCAGCATCCGAGTCTTCACCGGTTTGCCATCCCAAAAGCCGGTGCGGTATTTCACGTCGACACCGTAGGCAGACGTGTCCTGGCTAATCACGAGAAGCTCTTTCACACCACCAGCAAAAAGAGCATGTGCCTCCTTCAATACATCGCCAATCGGACGGGACACCAAGTCACCGCGCATCGACGGAATAATGCAAAAGGTGCAGCGGTGGTTGCAGCCTTCACTGATCTTCAAATATGCGTAGTGGCGGGGGGTGAGCTTGATGCCAGCACTGCCAAAAGAGTTAGGCACCAGGTCTATGAAGGGGTCGTGAGGCTTGGGCAAATTCAAATGCACTGCGTCCATCACCTCTTGCGTCGCGTGAGGGCCTGTAACTGCCAATACCTTAGGGTGCATCTGGCGCACTAGGCTGCCGCCGCCCTCGCCTGTCTTGGCCCCTAGGCACCCAGTCACAATCACACGGCCGTTTTCGGCCAAGGCTTCGCCAATCGTGTCTAAGCTTTCCTTGATAGCGTCATCAATGAACCCACAGGTATTGACAATCACCAGGTCTGCGCCTTGAAAAGTCTTGGAGGTTTGGTAGCCCTCAGCGCTGAGTTGGGTCAGAATTAGCTCCGAGTCGGTCAGGGCTTTGGGGCAACCGAGACTGACAAAGCCAACTTTGGGGGCGGCGGAATGGGTGGGGGACAGGGTGGTAGCTTCGCTCATGCCCCAATTGTCCCACTATTGCACTCAGCGTTTTAGTCCAAAGGTATCCAAGAACTGCACAGTTTGCTTTTGCATCTGCTCTTGCATCTGTTGCAAAAGATTGGCGCCCATAACCCCTTGCACCATCGGCGCTTGCACTTCCATTAGTGCCTGCATGTTCTTTTCCAAATAACTCCCCATCAGGCTCTGCATGGCGTGGCCATAGAAGCGAATGACATTTGACAACACGGGCACCGTGAACATCGGCGATCCGTTGGCCTCTTCCTCCAAAATAATTTGCAGCAAGATGCTGCGCGTCAGGTCGTCACCCGTTTTTGCGTCCAGCACCTGCAGTGGTTCACTTTCCATGACCAACTGTTTGATCTCGGTCAGCGTGATGTAGCTGGACGTGTCTGTGTCATACAAGCGCCGGTTGGGGTACTTCTTGATAATGCGCTGGGGGTTTTTAGTGGGCTTGGCTTGTTTGCTTGACATGGCAGCTGGCGAAAGATCGGTGCGACCGTTCACTTGTGTATTGCAGTGCAGCAGATTCTAGACACCGACGACGCGGCATGCGACCTAGGTTTACCCTAGGAATCTGTATTTGCGGCAAGAGCGGTGTGACGTCCCGCAGACTTCGACGTGGCATTAGCTATCATTTTGATAGCTTAATCGATAGTATTTCCGCCGGCTCAGGCGCTATTTGATCTAAATTTACCGCTACGCGCGGAGATTCTTGTCCAATCCGGTCGATGGCCGACACCACCATCGCTGACAGCACCGGCTCGCCAGTGGAGTTCGAGCCCTGCTGACGCCGGGCGGGTGCTGTGAACTCGGCATCTAGACTGATCCGAAACACCCAAGCGGCACCGTAACGCAACCACACCGCCCAACGTAATGCTGGCTTGCTGGTGGGCGGAAGTTCCAAAGAAATATGCCAAAGACCTTGCGTACCCATGAGGGCTGTTGCAGTGGCACGGGGCGCGAGTGGCACATCGCGCTCCAGCCACGGCGAAGCAGGCACCAATGCCGCAACCGCATAGGTGTCCGCACGCAGTACATCGGTTAGCCCCTGCCGGTTTTGCTGCAAAGCCACCATGCTGAAGTGCACGTGACCCGAGGGCAATGTTTGCTGGCGGGTTGCCGCAATTTGTCTGACGATCTCGTCAGGCGGCCAACTTACTCGGCCGGCTGCCGCCGCGCCTGTGGCAAGCACCCGGCTAGTGAACAATCCCGCCCATACGTGCCGCCCTTGGGTGTTTTGCCGGTGCCAGTAGTCCAATAGTGGAACGAAGGCTTGCTCCTTTTGATCAATGGGCCAGTACAACTGCGGCACCAAATAGTCCAGCCAGCCCGCGCGCAGCCAATGCTCTACATCGGCATACAACTTGTGGTACTGGCTAAAGCCCTGAATCCCGGCAGGCCGCAAGTCGGGTCGCCCCAGACCAAAAGGGCTGATGCCAAACCGTACCCACGGCTTGAGCAAATGAATGCCCTGCGCCAGACGTTGCACCAAGCTGTTGACATTGCTACGCCGCCAGTCGTCTCGGGCCAGAGTACCGCCGACTTGTACATAGCGCTGCCAGGACGCTTGATCGGGAAACTCTTGCTCGGCTTTGACGTCGTCGGCTTGCTGCACGGGGTACGGATAAAAGTAATCATCCAGATGAATGCCATCAACGTCATAGCGCCGCACCACATCCAGAATCACCGCCAGGCTATGCTCCGCCGCGGCAGGCTCGCCTGGATCCATCCAAGACTGGTTGCCATACGTCTTGACCCACTGCGGGCGCGACTGAGTCACATGCAGCGCTGAGGCCCCCTTGCCCTCGCCCTGGCGCGCCCGAAAGGGGTTGAACCAGGCGTGTAGTTCCAGCCCCCGCGCATGCGCCTCGCTGATCCACAGGGCCAACGGGTCATACCAGGGTGCTGGCGCCTGACCCTGGGTACCACTGAGGTACTCACTCCAGGGTTCCAAATCCGACGCGTAGAATGCATCCGCGCACGGGCGTACCTGCAAAATAATGGCGTTGAGTTGTAGTGCCGCGGCCCGGTCCAATAGTGCACGCATCTCGGCTTGCTGCACTGCCGAGCTCAAGCCCTTGCGGCTCGGCCAGTCGATATTGGCGACAGTCGCGACCCAAGCCCCCCGAAACTCGCGCGGGGCCGGCGGCGGTAGCATGGAGGTGTCGGCCGGCGCGAAATGGCGTATCCCGGGCTTGGGGTCGTGCGGAATTACGGAGCAAGCCGGCAGGCCAAGCACCCCCAGGCTACTGACCCCTTGGAGCCACTGTCTGCGCGACAGTGGGCTTTCCACGCCCACGTTATCCCCCACGCAAAGCCTGGCGCACACTGCCATCGCAGGCTGTAAGCAACGTACGGGCGGCAGCCACTGCAAGCCCTAACCGAATAGCAACGATGGCCACTTTCACGTGGTGGTCACACTGCGACAAGGTACGCACCGCGGTACTCTCATCGCATTCCGTGGCGCGCACGGTCAAGGCGATTGCCCGCCGCACCAGCTTAGCGTTGGTCGCCTTGAGGTCCACCATCAGGTTTCCATAGACCTTGTTCAGACGCACCATCAGCGCACTGGAAAAAGTATTCAGTGCAATTTTTTGTGCGGTGCCGGCTTTTAGCCGTGTACTGCCCGAGATCACCTCGTTGCCCGTATCCAGCGTGATCCCAATATCAGCCTGCAGGGTGACGGGTGCGCTCGGGTTATTGGCAAAGCCGATGCACAGCGCACCTGCCGCACGGGCAGCTTTCAATGCGCCCAGTACATAAGGCGTGCTGCCCGAAGCTGCCAGCAACAGCACAACATCGTTCGCATGGACGTGGGCGGCTTGTAAGTCTCGGTCGCCCTGCTGCGCATCATCCTCTGCGCCTTCTACTGCAACAAACATGGCCCCTGCTCCTCCAGCTATCAATCCGACAGCGCGCTCACGGGGCCACGAGAATGTGGGGTAAAGCTCAACACTGTCCAACACGCCCAGACGACCCGAAGTGCCCGCACCGGCATAGATCAGGCGCCCACCGCGTTGCATGCGCAGTACAGCCGCATCCACCGCCAGCGCAATGGCGGTCCCCGCCCTGCGTACAGCCTCTACCGCGTGCAATTGGTCATCCACCAACGCCAAGACCAGTTCGGGTGTGGCGTACACATCCAAATCGGTATGGTTCGTGCTGGGTGCTTCGGTGTTAAGCATGCTTAGGCCTGGGGCGATGTAACCGGGCTGGACGTAGTGTAGATATCGCGGGCACTGCGTTGCGCTAGGTAAAACCACTCGTTGCCGCGTGTTGCGTTCGCATTGGGAAAGACAATATAGCCGTCTGCTGATGCCAGTACTGGCGTGCCGTCGTGCCGGGTACCAATGGCCTGCCCCGCCTGCACCGGGTCAAAGCTCGACCAGACGCGGGTGAATTGGTCGTGCGGATGGTAGCGATCGACCACCTGCGTCAATTTCAGAAATTCAACATCTGTGTGCGCAACGGGATCCGCCTCGTCCACCAGGCCCAAATGGGCCAGCGTATTGCGAATCGCCCGGTAGGCCACATCTGGCGCGGCCGGGTCTGCGTGCTGGCCACACTCCAGCGTGACTGCGTATCCGCCCTGGCTGCGCATGTATTCGGTAGTACCTACGCCATAGCTCGGGTCCGTACTCAGCAGGCCGGCCCTATCCGTGGCTGGGGTGCGCGCCAGGCGCTCTTGAACGCCCGTGGCATAGGTTGATAGCCAGCCCTCCACAATACGGCGGGGCCCCAGGCGCAAAGCCAGAGCTTGCTCACGCTCAGCGTGTTCAAAAGGCTCCAGGGCACCGGCGTTATTACTGGGACCCAGCATGGCGAAAGCCTCGCCGGGTGACAAAAAAGAGTGCAAGTCCAAAAGCACATCGTTTTGCGCCAACATGGGGCATAGCGCGTTGGCGATACGATCTTCAAAATCACGGGGACTGTCCGTGGGACGCAGGTTGCGGTTGAGATTGCGCTCACCATTGCGCTCGCCCTTTTGGTATGCAAGGGGGTTGGTAACTGGCACCAGCGTTAGGCGCCCACGGAGAATCTGCAAGGCCCCCGTATCGAGCTCGAGCATTATCTTTTCGATCCCACGGGTGCCCGAAACCTCACTACCGTGCACTGCCCCCAGCACGATGAGTGCGGGCCCAGCTTCGAGCCCCCAATATTGGTGGATACGCAGCGCGGTTGTTGAGTAGGGCATGGGGAGATAGGGGGGGGCAGTAGCAGCAACTGTCGATTTTACTGGTGCGGGGCACGCACTACGCTGTTAGCCTCGCACCGCAGCGTTTGATACAAAGCGTGCCGCGCACCGGGCGCCAGCACCACGACATCTGAACCAGCGTTAGCCGCCTCAACACACAAGAAATCTTCCCATGCACCCACAGGGACGTCGGCCATGGCTCGAGAGCCTTCGGCACCGGGGTTCCAGACCACCAAAGAGTCGCTGCCATGTGTCTGCAGCGTGATCACGCGATTCCAAGCGGGATCGATCAACTTGTAATGGCGAACCAGCGGCCCCCGCGTATGGGCGTACGTGTTGTCGCATACTTCATTCAGCGTGAATGGCCCCCGCTGCAAGTTGTCGCTGCTCGCGTCCACCCGGCTTGCATAGTGCAAGCCTTCCACGCCCTGCAACTGCACTGCTTGAACATCACCCACCGCAAAATAACTGTGCAACGCCTGGGTCAGTGCAAAATCATGTGTGCCACGGTTGTGCGTATGCAATCCCATGGTCAGCGTTGCGCCAAGCTCGATGTCCAAACGCACCACTAAATCGGACGCATAACGATCTAAGGCAGATGGTGTGTTCAAGGTATGCACTGGCTCCAAGCTCAATAAGTCATGCCCAGCACTGTTCACGCTCATGTGTACCGGTCGCCACATCAGATTTCGCACCGGCCCGTGCTGCATAGCCCCAGCCGGCATACCTTGTTTGCCAAACCAAGGCCAGCACACAGGCACGCCCCCGCGAATCGCAGCGGGTGCAGGCAAGGCCTTGGAAGACAGCCAGAACACCTCGCGCTGGCCCGCTGGGAGCCACGACAGTAGTTGCCCGCCGTGCAAAGAAACGGTGATCGATCCCTGCGCATTCTCTATGCGCACGCAGGGATAACCTGCGAAGGTCACGTTAGACGCCGTCAATGGATTGTCCTTCCACGAAAACGGATTTCAACTGCAGATCGGCATCCATCACCACCGCGTCAGCCCAGGTTCCCGCGGCCAAGAGGTGTGCTCCACCTACCTCGCGTGTCCGGCAAACCGCTGTCACGGCAGACATGGCCTTGACCATGTGCGCTGGGTCGCCGCCTTGCATAACGTCGCGGCCACCTGCGCCGTGCGCGTGCAAGTCAAAAAATCCTGGTAAGACCCACAGAGGAACATTCGAGCGGGCAGCAGCTTCCGACATGGGTGCGCCCTGAATGCTGTCATTCCGACCTGGCGCGATGTACGTCAGCGCCCCCCGCACAAAACCGGCGTGGGCCAGAATATTGCCGCTCACGTTGATCATGGATCGGTGTACTTCCTCTGCTCAATATGGCGCTGAGTATGCCGTCAAACGCCCGTGCAGACATTGGCCCTCAGGTATGAAAATCAGAGATCGCCGTTAAACTAATTCTTCCACACGCCAACTGGCCATAAAGCCCTCAACGGAAAACCCATGTTTCGCCAAAAATATTTAGACTTCGCCGAAATGACCGCCCAACTCGCCGCTTGGGCTGCGCAATATCCCGATATTGCCCACGTCAGCTCACTGGGTAAAAGCGCGGAGGGACGGGACATCACTCTACTGACCATCGGCCACAACCCCGAACAGGTCCGCCCAGCGGTCTGGATTGACGGCAACATGCACGCGTCGGAGGTATGTGGGTCCAGTGTGGCGCTGGCTATTGCCGAGGACATTCTTGCCCTTCATTCGGGCGCGACGGGAGTTGGCGGCAGCGCTTTTCCCGCCCACATGGCAGAGGCGATCAAGAACACCTTGTTCTATGTCGTGCCGCGCATTTCGCCCGACGGTGCGGAGCAGGTTCTGAAAAAAGGACGTTACGTTCGATCCAGCCCGGTCAACGATCGCACGCACAAAGACCACGCGCACTGGGAGACGATGGACATCGACGGCGACGGTAAGGCCGGCTATATGCGCAAGACAGACCCCCAGGGCGAACTGGTGGAGTTGCGCAACGAAAGCGGGGACATCATGGAGCCATCGGTGTTGGTGGCGCGGTTGCCTGAAGACCCGGGGCCCTTTTTCAAGCTGTACCCCGAGGGGTACATTGCCAATTTCGACGGGCGCAATATTCCGGCTCCCTACTTTCTGGCCGACAACCCATACGACTTCAACCGGAACTTCCCCTACTCCTGGGCGCCCGAGCCCCACCAGGCAGGCGCTGGCCACTACCCCGGCAGCGCGCCAGAGACGCGGGCTATCCTCGAGTTCGCAACGGCACATCCGAACATCGTTGTTTGGCTGAACTTACACACGTTCGGAGGCGTGCTCATTCGCCCGTCAGGTGACAAGCCGGACACCAAGATGAACCAAGGCGATCTGGCCATCTTCGAGCAAGTGGAGGCATGGATGACAGAGCACACCGGCTACGTCACCGTCAGCGGTTTTCACGAATTTTTATACGAACCCGACAAGCCCCTGCACGGCGATCTTATGGACTATGCCTACCACCAGCGCGGGGCGTTGGCCTACGTCGTGGAGCTTTGGGACATCTTCAAGCAGCTTGGTATTGAGCGTAAGAAGCCTTTTGTAGATCACTATGGAAAATTTTCGCGTACAGATACGCGCGCCCTCGCTGAGTTTGACCGCCAGCACAACGCAAGCCGCATTTTTGGCCAGTGGAACAAGGTGATGCACCCGCAACTTGGCGAAGTTGAAGTCAACGGATTCGATCCGCGCGTTGGCATCTGGAACCCACCCTACGAGCGTCTGCCAGAAACCTGCAACAACCAAAGCGCGGCGTTTCTGCGCGTGGCGGCGCTAGCTCCCTGCGTCAGCATCGAGGTCGTTAATCAGGAGCGCACTGGCACCCACACGCGTGTAGAACTGCGTATCGTCAACCGCGGGTACATGGCAACCTACGGCATACCCTCGGCCAAAACATTGCCCCTGGCGGAACCGCTGCGCCTCACGATGCGCACAGAGGGCGTAAACCTGGTCGCACCGGCCGAGACTATGCTGGAGATTGGACACTTGGACGGCTGGGGCTCAGGGCTCCATGGAGGCTCCAGCATATTTATGCCGTGGACCCGCGGCAATGGTCACGAGCGCTTCGTGACCCTAGTCACCGAGGGTAACGGTGTTTTACACATCAAGATCGGCAGCAGCCGGGTTGGCTACCGTGCGCTGAAGTTGACGGTGGGAGACGTCGTTTAGACTTTTGCCACCGCGGTTGCGAAGCACCAACAAAAATTCGACCATTCACCTAGAACCTAACCAAAATGACACTACCTCTTTCCTTTCGAGTTGGAATTTTGACCAGCTTGTTGATGGGCATGGGCTGCGCGGCCTTTGCACTTGACACAGGCACAGGCGCAGGTAAACCACAGGCGCAAATATCTGGCATCGTGAACGACATATCAGCCAAACGTATTGAGGCCACGGTGCGTAAGCTGGTGAGTTTTGGCACCCGCCACACCATGTCAGAGACTGCGTCCGATACGCGAGGCATCGGTGCTGCGCGGCGCTGGATCCAGGCAGAAATGGAGTCCTGCGCGAAGAAAAGCAACGGTCGTATGGTGGTCACGCTCGACGACTTTACCGAGCCTGCCGGCAACCGGCTCTCGCACCCTACGCAGCTCATCAACGTGGTGGCCACGCTGCGCGGCACCGCCAAGACAGAACGCATTTATGTGGTCAGCGGCCATTACGACTCACGCGCCAGCGAAGTGATGGATGCCGCTTCCGACGCGCCCGGTGCCAATGACGATGCGTCTGGAACGGCCGCGGTTATGGAAATGGCATGTGCATTTGCACCGTATAGTTTTGATGCCACCCTGGTGTTTATGGCAGTGGCAGGTGAAGAGCAGGGACTGCTGGGCGCCACCCATTGGGCGCAGGAAGCTGTGAAGATGGGTAAGCCCATCGCTGGCATGATTACCAATGACATTATCGGTAGCCCAGTCGGCACTGACGGTCAGCGCGACGACAAGCGCGTGCGCCTATTCGCAGATGGCCTGTCCCCCTTGCTGCGGATGGTGACCAACGCTACTAAAAATCGGCCGGAGTCGCTAGCTATCGCTGAAGCGGCACAAACATCGCTCGCTTTGATCGCCGCCAGCGGCGGCGAAGAAGATACCCCGACCCATGCTCTGGGACGCTATCTGAAAGAGGTGGGCGCGCTATATCTGCCAGATATGACGGTGCAACTGATTCAGCGCAAAGACAGGTTCTTGCGCGGTGGAGACCACCTGCCATTTCTGGAGCGAGGCTTTGCTGCCGTGCGGTTTACAGAGCCTTTTGAAAATTTCAACCACCAGCACCAAGACGTACGCACGGTCGATGGTGTGCAATACGGCGATCTCGTTGAATTTATAGACTCCGCCTACATAGCGCGGGTGGCACAACTCAATGCCGCTGGCTTGGCCTCGCTAGCACTCGCCCCTGCAGCGCCTGCCGAAGTGCGCATCGACGTGAGCCAGCTCACCAATGACACCACCTTGCTCTGGCGCGGAAGCGACCCAGACAATACGGCCGGCTACCGACTCGTATGGCGGGAAACTGGCTCTGCGGTTTGGCAGTACCACCGTGACGTAGGTGCGGCCAACCGGTTTACCTTGGCTGGGGTTTCAAAAGATAACTTCGTATTTGGTGTGCAGGCCATTGGCAAGACCGGCGCATTGAGTGTGGCGGTGTATCCAAGACCTGCTCGCTAAGCACTGAAAAATCACGGGGTAAAAACCACGGGCACAAAAAAGCCCTTGTTTCCGAACAGAAACAAGGGCTAATGATTTGGTAGGCGCAATTGGACTCGAACCAACGACCCCCACCATGTCAAGGTGGTGCTCTAACCAGCTGAGCTATGCGCCTTCATTCAAGACCAAAATTATAGCATTAGTTATTTCGCACTCCTGGTCAGCTCCTTCAAACTTGCTATGCTTCTGCTATTGACGTTTACGTAAACGTAAAGCAAATATTCAACCAACCTAGGAGTCTTTTATGGAAGTAGCAGGCAAAGTATTTATCGTGACCGGTGGCGCATCGGGTCTTGGCGAGGGCACTGCCCGTATGTTGGCCGCAAAAGGCGCCACCGTTGTCATCGCCGATATGCAAGCCGAAAAAGGCGAAGCAATTGCCCAAGAGATCGGTGGCGCTTTCGTGAAATGCGACGTGAGCCAAGAAGCAGACGGTCAAGCCGTGGTCGCTAAAGCAGTATCGTTGGGCAAGCTGATGGGCTTGGTGAACTGCGCAGGGATTGCGCCTGGAGAGAAAACCGTGGGCAAGAACGGCGCGCATGCACTGTCTACATTCACAAAATGCATCACCGTGAATTTGGTCGGAAGCTTCAACATGATCCGTCTTGCTGCTGAGGCCATGTGCAAGAACGACCCCGAATCGACGGGTGAGCGCGGCGTGATGATCTCCACAGCGTCGGTTGCTGCATATGACGGCCAAATCGGACAAGCCGCCTACAGCGCGTCCAAAGGTGGCATCGTCGGCATGACCCTGCCAATTGCCCGCGACCTGGCGCGCAATGGAATCCGCAACATGACCATTGCCCCCGGCATCTTTGGCACGCCCATGATGTTTGGTATGGCCCAAGAAGTGCAAGACTCACTCGCCGCGGCTGTGCCCTTCCCTTCCCGCCTGGGTACGCCTGTGGATTACGCCAAGTTGGCCCTGCACATTTTTGAGAATGACATGCTTAACGGCGAAGTTATTCGCTTGGATGGCGCGATCCGCCTGGCCCCACGTTAAGCTGTATTGCTACTGTTTTAGTAGCATAAATCCGTTATTTTGCGCGGGCCAGAAGGCAATTAGAGCCCGAATCCATCATCTGCAGAGATAACTGCGCCGTTAATGAAATGGCTTTGGTCTGAGCACAGCATGACGATGAGTGCATCCAGATCATTGGGCTTTCCGACGCGCTTTCGCGGCAGCGACTGAATGAACTTCTGGCCTTTTTCAGTCTTCCAGTCGGCGTGGTTGATTTCTGTGTCGATGTAGCCGGGGCAAATCGCGTTCACATTGATACCGAACTTACCCCATTCCAGGGCCATGGCCTTGGTCATGTGTACGACCGCTGCTTTACTCATGGAATAGACACCGGTATTGGCTTGGGCCCGCAATCCCAATGTAGAGGCAATGTTCACGATTCGCCCCCCGGTGTAAGTGCCTGGCGCCGACCCTTGGGCACGCGCCAGCATCCGTTTACCCACCTCTTGCGCTACAAAAAATGCGCCCTTGGCATTGGTGTCGAACAAGTAGTCGAAATCCTCCGGGGTGACGTTTTGCAACGGCTGAGCAGTCCCAACACCGGCGTTGTTTACCAGAATATCAATCGATCCGACCTCGGTCTCGGCGTGGGCCACTGCCGACTTGATCGAGGCGTAATTGGTCACATCCAGCTCAATCACGCGCGCATCTCCGCCTTCGCTGTCGATAATGGCACGTAAATCTTTGAGCCTTTCTACCCGACGGCTGGCCAGCACCACCGCCGCCCCCGCGGCGGCCAAAGTTCGGGCAAACTGGGCACCTAAGCCACTGGAGGCGCCGGTGATGAAAGCCACACGGCCAGAAAGATCGATGGTGTATGCCATTTAGAGTGTCTCCACGAATCAAAAAGAACGACCGTTCGTTTTCGCAGATAAGGCGAATAAAATCGGTCACTAGCTCAACACCTATTATCAAGCGAGACGCACCATGACCCACCAGGAAATTCTGGCCCAGTTCGGCCCCCGTGAATCCATGGAATACGACGTGGTCGTTGTTGGCGGTGGCCCGGGTGGGCTTGCCACCGCCATTCGGCTCAAGCAACTGGCCGCAGAAAAGGGCGTGGATGTGTCAGTCGTCGTATTGGAAAAAGGTTCGGAACCTGGCGCGCACATTCTCTCGGGTGCCATCATGGACCCCAAAGCCTTAACAGAGCTTCTCCCAAACTGGAAAGCCATGGGCGCCCCTCTGAACCAGCCGGTAACCGACGACGCCTACGTTTTGCTGGGTGAAAAAACCGGCTTTCGCATTCCTAATGTCTTCTTGCCGCCTTTTGCGCACAACGATGGCAACTACATCATTAGCCTGGGTTCGCTGACCAAGTGGCTGGCCGAACAAGCGGAAGCGCTAGGCGTAGAAATCTTCCCCGGGTTTTCAGCGGCGGAAGTGCTCTACAACGAAAACGGCTCCGTCAAAGGCGTGGCTACCGGCAACCTGGGCGTTGGCAAAGATGGTGAACCCTCGGAGAGCTTCCAGCTCGGCATGGAACTGCTGGGCAAGTACACGGTGTTTGCCGAAGGCGCACGCGGTCACTTGGGCAAACAACTTATCTCCAAATTCAAATTGGACGCAGGCCGTGACCCGCAAAGCTGGGGCATTGGCATCAAGGAAGTGTGGGAGATTGACGCCAGCCGCCACAAGCCGGGTTTCGTCATGCACACCGCCGGCTGGCCCATGGAATCAGACACCTATGGTGGCGCGTTTTTGTACCACCTTGACGGTAACAAAATCGCCATTGGCTTTATTACGGGCTTGGGCTACTCCAACCCGTACTTGAACCCGTTTGAAGAATTTCAGCGCTGGAAGACGCATCCCAACGTGCGCTATTACTTTGAGAATGCCAAGGGTGAAATCACTGCCAAGCGCCTGGGCTACGGCGCACGCGCTATCAATGCCAGCGGCATCAACTCTCTACCGAAAACTGTTTTCCCCGGCGGCTGCCTCATTGGATGCAATGCCGGTTATTTGAACGTGGGCCGCATCAAGGGCAGCCATGCTGCCATCAAGACCGGGATGCAGGCCGCTGAAGCCGCCTACGACGCGGTAGCCGCTGGTCGGCAACACGATGAACTCAGTGCCTACCCTGAAGCATTCGAGAAGAGCTGGTTGCACACCGAGCTGCACAAAGACCGCAACTTTAAGAACTGGTTCAAGTACGGATTGACTACCGCAACCATCATGAATGGGTTTGAGCAGCTTGTGCTGCGCGGACACATTCCCTGGACGCTGCGCCGGTCCAAGCCCGACTATGCCTACCTGAAACCTGCGGCCGAGTGCAAACCCATCGTTTATCCCAAGCCCGATGGCAAGCTGACCTTTGACAAGTTAAGTAGCGTGTTCATCAGCAACACCAACCACGAAGAACAGCAACCCGCACACTTAACGTTGAAAGATGCATCCGTTCCAGTCAGTATTAACTTGGCGAAATATGCAGGCCCCGAGGCGCGCTACTGCCCTGCCGGTGTATATGAGTATGTGAAGAATGCCGACAACACCGACCGTCTGCAAATCAACGCCCAGAACTGCGTGCACTGCAAAACCTGTGACATCAAGGACCCGACACAAAACATTGTTTGGGTAACACCCGAAGGCGGCGGCGGGCCGAACTACGCAGGTATGTGATCGTTGGTCGGGTTTGCGATAGCGAACGGAGCAAAGAACCTGCTCCGTACCAACATCGGGGCGTACCAACGGTGTCAAAAAGGCGCCCCGAACACAGTCTTTAGCAATCTGCCGCGCCATCGGATCGCAATCATGAATCAGCCGGCGTTCGGAGTTCCCGGCGACGCACCATGCGCGTGTGCCACGCACGACCGAGTGGTGGCTGGGTTAATCTACAGCCCCTGCACTTCGCGACTTCCGGCAAAGACCAGAGCCGCTACTGTCTGTTGGGCCAACGGCGCTAAGCGGCCAGCTCACCCAATGGGAGCTTCGCCGCAGCGCTGCGTTACGGTCTAGTTGCCAGCAACCTCTGTGTCGAGTTGTGCAATGCATGCTTGCATCTGCAAACGACACAATTCCATTAGCGCGGGCAAGTCATGTTGAGACAAACCAACGGTAGGTATGGGCTGTAAGGCCTTGATTTTGATCGTGCCGGCATGCCAACGATTCAATTGCATCGTTCTTTTGTAGCTGCTACAACACAGCGGTACGATGGGGGCGCCCGAGGCTATGGCGGTTTGGAAGGCCCCTTTTTTAAAAGGCAATAAATCCCGCCCGAAGTTGCGCGTCCCTTCGGGGAAAACCCAAATTGAGGTGTCCTTCTTGTGCATCACCTCTGTAGTTTTGAGCATCGCGGACTTGGCTTTGACGGCGTTACCACGATCGATCAACACATTACCAGCGAGCCAGTAAATTTGCCCAAAGAGTGGCACCCATTTCAGACCGGTTTTGCCAATCGACACGGTGCGCCGCGGCACCACGCCGCCAAATACAAAAAGATCGTAGTTAGACTGGTGGTTCGCCACAATCACAAATGGATTGGCATGGTTTTTCAGGGCAACCATATCAATATCAGCAGTCAGACCAAGAATGCGCAAAGCAGGCACGGAATACACCGCACCACATAAGCGCGTGTTGTCCGGATTGAAGGGGCGCAGAAAAACAATTGCAAAGTTGATGACTGCTGCGACCAGAAAGTGGACGCCCATCAAAATGAGTCGAAGTAAGTAGAGCATGAATGCAGAAGCACGGTGGAAAGCCCAGTGTAGGGCACACGCAGCACACTAAACGCTTTGCAAATCTCAATACGATAATCAAACAGCGGTCAGCCACCGATTGGTGCAGACCGGCCCTTTGCATTCCACCCAGAGCCAAATTTTTATGCTGCTATTTGACACCATCGACGCCAAGTTCAAGCCGCTCGTCGCACACCTACAGCATGCCAGTCGCTCTGAGCGAAGTCTTGCGCTTTATAAAGAGTGCATTGATGGCATGGAATTGGCCAAGGCCTGCAAGGACGAAGCTGCCTATGTATTGATAGCCCAGGCATTCGGCCTGGTCATAGACCAGCACGGCTACTCGGATGCGTCCATTGAATGGCTGAAAGACGCCTCCATTTGTGCACAGCGTATCGGCGAAATCGGCGAGGCAGCACATCTGATGCACCTTATCGGACACGCCTACTATTCGCGTGGGGAGTACCAGGTTGCACTAGAGCACTGGACCGAAGGCATGCAATGGGCGCAAAGCTGCGAGGACCACATCGGCTGGGCGTGGTGCAAATTGGGTGTCGGGCAGATCGCGGATGCGCTGGATGCCTCAACCCTGGCGGTGCAGGTATTCAGCGAATTGAGTGCCTCCCTCGGCACCATGGATGGCTCCGTGCGGCGCCTGCCCATGGCGCAGCGCGCACGGTTTACGGTACGCCTGCGCGAGCTAAAGGTCATCAACACCGTTAATCTTGCTGTCAATCAGTTGAAACTCTCCCAGTTTGAAATTGCCCTTGGTAATTTTGAACGCGCCGGGGCCGACGCACGAAGCCAGGGGCTGGAGGACATCGCTGCCGAGTGTGCGGTGCGCTGCGCCGAGGTGGCCGCCATGCAAAACGATATAGCCAAAGCACTACCCCTTTTAGAGTCTGCCGAATCGGCGCTAATGGCCTGCTCGCACCACTGGGGACTGGCAACCCTTCATTTGCTCCGGGCGCAGTGCTTGGATCGACTGCACTTACCTCAGAAGGCAATGGCCAGCGCAAATTTGGCCCGATTGGCCGCAACCCAGGCCAACGCTCAACACATTGCGCTGCGAATTGAACTTGAGATAGCGAATATTGCCGAAGGGACTGGCGATCTGACACTGGCACTCGAATCACTGAAGCGCGCCAGAGCCTTGCAAATTGCACTGGCACAAGGCAGCCGCACACAAACTTTGCGCGCACTGCAGGCCTTGGCCGTGTGGAAGCCCCGCCCAGCCGGCGGCTAGAGGCATGGTTTAGAATTCTCGCGTCAGGAGAGAGCTTTCCCAGAGAAAGCCGCCGAAGGCGCAGGACCGCTGATTGCAGCAGTCTGAACGCTCAGGCAAAAGGACTGATACCCGTTGGTAGCTTTGCGTTACCAGCGACTCCCCACTGGAGAGAGGCGGCAACCATCAATTTTGGTTTGCCGCCCACCGAAGGAGCAAACCGCAGTCTGCGCGCGCCTTGAAGGCGTGTTGGCAGGCCCGGCGAATCTCTCAGGTAAAGCGGACAGTGGGGGCAGCCCAGGGTAGGTACACCGTGTGTACGCGCCTTGGATTTTGAGTTGCCCCTGCCCGCCCTGATCTGGAGACTAAATGTCTGCTCCCACCTCTGAAGCTTTGTTGACTACCCCGCTGAACGCGCTGCACATTGAACTAGGCGCGCGCATGGTGCCCTTTGCGGGCTATTCCATGCCCGTGCAGTACCCCGCGGGGCTGATGGCCGAACACCACCACACGCGCAAGGCCGCTGGCCTGTTTGATGTGTCGCATATGGGCCAGTTGCGCCTGGTGGGGCCGGAAGCGGCAGCGGCGTTCGAGACGCTGATTCCGGTAGACGTTATCGACCTGGCTGTCGGAAAACAGCGCTACGGCCTGCTGCTGACCGACGAGGGCACCATCATTGACGATTTGATGTTCTTCAACAAAGGGCAGAACCAGATTTTTGTCATTGTGAATGGCGCCTGCAAGGTGGGCGACATCGCACACATCAAGGCGCGCATAGGTGACCGCTGCGATGTGATCCCCATGCCTGACTATGCCCTGCTGGCCTTGCAAGGCCCCCAGGCCGTGACGGCCCTCTCGCGGCTGGTACCCGGCGTGGAAAAGCTGGTGTTCATGACCGGCGGCAACTTCACCGTAGATACTGGTACACAAAAGATTGATGTGTTCCTGACCCGCAGTGGCTACACCGGCGAAGACGGGTTCGAGATTTCGGTCCACCAGACCCAAGCCGACGCCTTGGCCCGTGCTCTACTGGCCCAAGCTGAAGTGAAGCCCATTGGCCTGGGGGCACGCAACTCGCTGCGCCTGGAAGCTGGCCTGTGCCTCTATGGCAACGACATCGACACCACCACCACGCCTGTTGAAGCCAACCTGCTCTGGGCCATGCAGAAAGTGCGCCGCGCAGGTGGCGCGCGTGAGGGCGGCTTCCCTGGCGCTACAAAAATAATAGCAGACTTAGCAATGGATACCCGGGCCACAGGCCTAAATGGCTCTGAAAATGCCCCCAAAACACGCAAGCGCGTCGGATTGATCGCCCAGGAGCGTATCCCGGTGCGCGACCATACCGAACTGCAAGACGGCGCAGGTAACAAGATCGGCGAAGTCACCAGCGGCTTGCTGGGCCCTACCATCGACCAATGCATCGCCATGGGCTACGTGGACAGCGCCTTCAGCGCGCTGGGCACCCAAGTGGTGGCGATTGTGCGCGGCAAGCCAGTGCCGATGTTGGTGAGTGCTATGCCGTTTGTGCCCACCAATTACTTTCGCGGCTAAAAAGGCGTTGCTAGGGCCGTGCCAGGGCGGCTAAAGTCTGCCTTGGCAGGTTCAAAGTTCGGCGAATACATGTCTGTTTTTTTCACCTTTCATTTCAAGTACAAGTTTTAGGAGTTCCCCATGACCATCAAATACACCCCCGATCACGAATGGCTCAATGTTGACGGCGACACGGCCGTTGTGGGCATCACCCACCACGCGCAAGACGCGCTGGGCGACGTGGTGTTTGTCGATTTGCCAGCGGTTGGCACCACCTTCGCCGCCAAAGACATCGCTGGTGTCGTCGAATCCGTTAAGGCTGCTGCCGACGTGTACATGCCCGTGACGGGCGAGATCACCGAAGTGAACGAGGCCCTGCGCGCCGACCCGTCATTGGCCAACACCGACCCGCTGGGCGCGGGCTGGTTCTTCAAGGTCAAGCTGTCTGCCCCCGCAGAGCTGGATGCCCTGATGGACGAGACCAGCTACACGTCGTTTGCCGCCGCTGCATAAACCATTAGCCCGATAGACAGCAATGCAATGGGGAACTGACCCCAATTTAGAGTGCATCCTGTTTTCCAAGCCCAAACCGAAGCCTGAACGCCATGCCCACCCATCCCACACTCACCCAGCTAGAGAACGCCAGCGAATTCCACGCCCGCCACATCGGTATTTCGGCGGCAGACGAAGCGCTGATGCTGAAAACCATTGGCGAGACATCCCGCAAGGAACTCATCAACAGCATCGTGCCGCGCTCCATTGCGCGCACCAGCGCTATGGACATCCCGGCGGCGATCACGGAGGCGGCTGCGTTGGCTGAACTGAAGGCTTTGGCGGGCAAGAACAAGGTCTTGAAAAGCTTTATTGGCCAGGGCTACTACCCCAACCACACGCCCGGCGTGATCTTGCGCAACATCCTGGAAAACCCCGCCTGGTACACCGCCTACACGCCCTACCAGGCCGAAATTTCACAAGGCCGCATGGAAGCGCTGATCAACTTCCAAACCATGGTCTGCGATCTGACCGGCATGCCCATGGCCAATGCGTCGATGCTGGACGAAGCCACGGCCGCGGCCGAAGCCATGACACTGGCCAAACGCAGTGTCAAAAGCAAAAGTAATACGTTCCTCATCAGCGGCGACTGCCACCCGCAGACCATTGAAGTGATCCAAACCCGCGCTGCGCCGCTGGGTATTGAGGTGCTGGTGGCGATGGATGGTGACCAATGGAATGACTGGGTCACCAACCGCGATTACTTCGCGGCGATGGACCAGCACCCCAGCACCAGCGGCGCTTTGGGTGACTTCAGCGACGAGGCCACCAAGATCCACGCCAAGGGCGCAGCCTTGATCCTGGCCGCCGATCTGCTGGCGCTGACGCTGCTGAAGGCACCCGGCGAGATGGGCGCTGACATTGTGGTCGGCACCACCCAGCGCTTTGGCATGCCGCTGTGCAACGGTGGCCCCCACGCCGCCTACATGGCCTGCCGCGATGAATACAAGCGCTCCATGCCCGGGCGCTTGGTGGGCGTGAGTGTGGATACGCACGGCAACCCGGCCTACCGCCTGGCCCTGCAAACGCGCGAGCAGCATATTCGCCGCGAAAAAGCCACGTCCAATATCTGTACCGCCCAGGTGCTGCCCGCTGTAGTGGCCAGCATGTATGCCGTTTACCACGGCCCTGAGGGCCTCACCCGCATTGCCACCCGCATTGCCACCTTCACGGCTATTTTGGCCAAAGGCCTGCAGGCACTGGGCTACACGCTCAGCCACCGCGATACCTTGGTCAAAGCTTTTGACACGCTGTCCATCAAGACCGCAGGCGCTACGGATTCGATAGCTGCCCGCGCAGTATCCATGGGGGCCAACCTGCAAAAGGCTTGGGATAGTTACATCCTTGTGTCGCTGGACGAAACCACCACGCGCGAAGACCTTGCGCTGCTGTGGAGCATCTTTGCCAAGCCGGGCCAAGCGATTCCGAAGGTAGAGGACTTTGCGTTGGACGCCGCGCCAATGATCCCCGCCGAGCTGCGCCGCACCAGCCCATTTTTGACGCACCCGGTCTTCAACACCCACCATTCCGAGACCGGCATGCTGCGCTACATCCGCATGTTGAGCGACAAAGATTTGGCACTGGACCGCAGCATGATCCCGCTGGGCAGTTGCACCATGAAGCTCAACGCCACCAGCGAGATGATCCCCATCACCTGGCCTGAGTTTGCCAACATCCACCCTTTTGCCCCCGCCGACCAGCGCCAGGGCTATACCGAGCTGGACGAGCAACTGCGCGCCTGGCTGTGTGCCGCCACAGGCTACGCCGGCATCAGTCTGCAGCCCAATGCGGGCAGCCAGGGGGAATACGCAGGCCTCTTGGTGATCAAGGCCTACCACGAGAGCCGTGGCCAGGGCCACCGCAACATTTGCCTGATCCCCAGCAGCGCGCACGGCACCAACCCGGCCAGCGCCATGATGGTGGGCATGACCGTAGTCGTCACCAAGTGCGATGACAACGGCAACGTCGACATGGCAGATTTGCAGGCCAAATGCGAACAACACAGCGCCAACTTGGCCGCGGTGATGATCACCTACCCCAGCACCCATGGTGTGTTCGAGACCAGTGTCAAAGAACTCTGCGCCCTGGTGCACCAGCATGGTGGGCGTGTGTACGTAGACGGCGCCAACATGAACGCCCTGGTGGGTACCGCCGCCCCTGGCGAGTTTGGTGGCGATGTGAGCCACCTGAACCTGCACAAGACGTTTTGCATTCCCCACGGCGGTGGCGGCCCCGGCGTTGGCCCCGTGTGTGTGGTGGCCGACCTGGTGCCTTTTTTGCCCGGCCATGCCACCGGCGGCTTGCCCGTGAATGGTGTGGGCGCGGTGTCTGCGGCACCCCTGGGTAACGCGGGTGTATTGCCCATTAGCTGGATGTACTGCCGCATGATGGGCCCGGACGGCTTGTTGCAGGCCACAGAAATCGCCATCCTGAGTGCCAACTACATCAGCACACGCTTGAGCGACCACTACCCCACGCTGTACGCCTCAGCCAACGGCCATGTGGCGCATGAGTGCATTTTGGATTTGCGTGGCTTCAAAGACACCTGCGGCGTGATGGCCGAGGACGTGGCCAAGCGCTTGATGGACTATGGCTTTCACGCGCCCACACTCAGCTTCCCTGTGGTCAATACGCTGATGGTGGAACCCACCGAGAGCGAGACGCTGGCCGAGCTGGACCGTTTCATCAACGCCATGATCGCCATCCGCAAAGAGATTGCGCAGATTGAAAATGGCACCTGGCCGCAAGACAACAATCCGCTGAAACACGCGCCCCACACGGCGGCCAGCCTGATGGGTAGCGAGTGGAACCGCCCCTACAGCCGCGAAGTGGGCGCGTTCCCGGTGGCGTCCCTCAAGACGGTGAAATACTGGCCCACGGTGGGTCGGGTGGATAACGTGTATGGCGACCGCAATTTGTTTTGTAGTTGTGTGCCGCTGGCGGAATACGCTTAAATTGCGAGGAAATAACTGGCAGGAACGGGCAGCTTGCTCAGTACGCACGTGGTAGCCCGTGGCGAAGAGTGGGGATGGGCGAAAGGGCGAGGTAAAGAAGGAGGCCGAAGGCCGGGTGACACGAGTCATTTTGCCCATCCCCGCTCTTTGCCACGCAACTGCCGAAACTGAGCTTGTTTGACCGAAGAAAACTTGATAACGATAAAACACAGGGCGGCACCGCATTGCATGCAGCCACCCTGGCCAGGCTAGACCTGGCACCGCAGCGGGAGAGCCTGGCGTTATTCAAAGCGCCAGCGCCGAAGGAGCAACCACCCCGGAAACTCTCAGGCACCCAGGACCGCTGCGGTCAGGGATTTTGAATCCCTGAGCACTCTGAAGAGTTGCTGCGGCCCAGTCCCGCAGCACACCGCAGGAGCAAGCCGCTGGCCCACAAAGCTGCGGTGAATCTCTCAGGTCTCAAACAGAGGGGGTCGTTTGCCTACACAGGGTGTGTGGGCGGGCGACTTCTTGGTTTGCGACTGACTTTCAAGAGAGTGCTTTATGAAACACATAGCCATCATCGGCGGCGGCATTACGGGCGTCACCAGCGCCTACACCTTGGCCCAGGCCGGCTACCGCGTCACCCTGATCGAGAAGAACCGCTACGCGGGCATGGAAACCTCCTATGCCAACGGCGGACAACTGTCTGCCTCGAATGCCGAGGTGTGGACCCACCCCAGCACCCTCGTCAAAGGGCTGAAGTGGATGTTCACCAAAGACGCCCCACTCTTGATGAACCCCACGCCCACCTTGCACAAGCTGAGTTGGATGGCCGAGTTTGTGGCTGCGATACCTAAGTACCGCGACAACACCGTGGCCACCACGCGCCTGGCCATTGCTGCGCGCGAACACCTCTTTGGCTGGGCGACCAAAGAAGGCATTGACTTTGACCACCAGCGCAAAGGCATCTTGCACATCTACCGCAACAAGGCGGGGTTTGAGCATGCGGGCAAGGTGTCCGCCATGCTGGCCGAAGGCGGCCTGCCGCGCCGTGCGGTAACGCCGGATGAAATGCGCGCCATTGAACCCACATTGCAAGGCCAATACTACGGTGGCTACTACACCGAGAGCGATTCCACCGGCGATATTCACAAATACACGCACGGCCTATCGCAAGCCTGCGCGCGCTTGGGCGTGCAGTTTTTGTATGGCCACCAGGTGCTCAAAGCCTCGGCCGACGGCACGCGGTCAGACCTGGTTTTGCAAAGCGATGCAGGTACCGATACGCACGCGTTTGACGGCGTGGTGGTGTGCGCCGGGGTGCATGGCCGTGGCATTGCCGCGCAGTTGGGCGATCGGCTCAACATCTACCCGGTCAAAGGCTACTCCATCACCGTAGAGTTGCAAGACACCGCGAGCCAACAAGCCGCACCGCAAGTAAGTCTGCTGGACGACGAAACCAAGCTAGTGACCAGCCGCTTGGGTCAAGACCGCTTTCGCGTGGCGGGCACAGCCGAGTTCAATGGTATTGACTACGACATCCGCGCTGACCGCATTCGCCCCCTGGTGAATTGGGTGAACCAATGCTTCCCCGGCGTGAGCACACGGCGCGTAGAGCCCTGGGCGGGCCTGCGCCCCATGGTGCCCACCATGCTGCCGCGCGTGGGCGCGGGCAAACGCGCCAATGTGTTCTACAACACGGGCCACGGGCACTTGGGCTGGACGCTCTCGGCCATCACCGCTCACCAACTGGTGGGCCATGTGCAAGCGCACTTTGCAAAGTCGGCCATTTCGTCCACACTAGCCCCGATTGGAGTCGCACATGGCAGTTTCGGTATTTGATCTGTTCAAGATCGGCATGGGCCCCAGCAGCTCGCACACCGTGGGGCCGATGCGGGCCGCGCGGCAGTTTGTGGCGCGCCTGCAGCACGGTGATGTGCTCGCGCAAACGCACACCGTGCGCTGCTGGCTGCATGGTTCATTGGGTGCGACGGGCAAGGGCCATGCCAGCGATGTGGCGGTGCTCTTGGGCCTGAGCGGCCACGAGCCGGACACGGTGGATGTCGACCATATCCCCGACCTGTTGGCCGAGATACGCAGCAGCAAAAGTGTGCGCTTGGGTGGCCAGCACACCATCGCCTTCAATGAAAAAGACGACCTGCTCTTCATGCGCGCGCCGCTGCCGTTTCATGCCAACGGCATGCGCTTTATTGCGCTGGATGCCGCGGGCCAAGAAATAGCCAACCGTGTGTATTACTCGGTGGGCGGTGGCTTTATCGTCAGCGACGAAGTGGCCGCCGACGGCAGCCGCCAAAAGGTGATTGCACCCGATGCCACCGTGCTACCCCTGCCCTTTGCCAGCGGCGATGCGCTCTTGGTGTTGGCGCAACAGCATGGCCTGAGCATTGCGCAGATCATGCGGCGCAATGAGCAGCATTGGCGCAGTGATGCCGAGATTGACGCCGGCCTGCTGCGCATCTGGCAGGTGATGCAAGACTGTGTGAAGCGCGGCTGCGCGACCGAGGGTGTGCTGCCGGGTGGCTTCAAGGTCAAGCGGCGCGCCGCCCCCTTGTTCAAAGCGCTGAGCTCTAACCCCGAACAAGCCCTGCGTGACCCGTTGCAAGTGTTGGACTGGGTCAACCTGTACGCGCTGGCCGTGAACGAAGAAAACGCTGCCGGTGGCCGCGTGGTTACCGCGCCCACCAATGGCGCGGCCGGCATTATCCCGGCTGTGCTGCACTACTACACGCGCTTCTTTCCGGGGGCCAACGACGCGGGCGTGATCGACTTCCTGCTCACCTCCGCCGCCATCGGCATCCTCTACAAAGAAAACGCCTCCATCAGCGGGGCCGAAGTAGGCTGCCAGGGCGAAGTGGGTGTGGCCTGCAGCATGGCCGCCGGGGCGCTGTGCGCGGTGATGGGCGGCAGCCCTGAGCAAGTAGAAAACGCCGCCGAGATTGGTATGGAACACCACCTGGGCCTGACCTGCGACCCCGTGGGTGGGCTGGTACAAATCCCGTGCATTGAGCGCAACGCCATTGCCTCCGTCAAAGCCATCAACGCCGCCCGCATGGCGCTGCGTGGGGATGGGTCGCACTTTGTCAGCCTGGACAAAGTCATCAAGACCATGCGCGAGACGGGGGCGGATATGAAGACTAAGTACAAAGAGACGGCGCGCGGGGGCTTGGCGGTGAATATTGTGGAGTGTTGATGCGGGATTGACTTCACCTGCCAGCAGGTTTGATATCCTCGGCAGCGAATATACAAACGTTGGACGCCTGCCTCCTGTGACCCAGGATTGGAGAATGCGCATGCTCAAGAAGATTTTTCTGTCAATCGCGCTGTGCATATCGGTACAAGCCCATGCTGCGGAACTTTGGCGCGTGACGTCATTGGAGTGGCCACCGTTTTCTGGCAGGGACCTGCCACAAGGCGGCGCGGGCATTGCAGTTTTGCGCGCAGCTCTACTTGCAGAGGGCATACAACTTGCAGTGGAATACTACCCCTGGACGCGCGCCATCAATACGGCCCGAGGTTCGGCTTATGCGGGCGTTTATCCGGCTTGGCCTGAAGACGTACGGCCCGGATTTGTCGGGTCATCTGTGCTCTTTAAGTCTCCGGTTGGATTTGTCGAACCCCGTTCGCGCCCTTTGGTGTGGAAGCGGCTGGAAGATTTGGCGGGTAAGAAGATTGGAATTGTCCAGGACTATGGGAACACGCTTGAGTTCATGCGCTTGGTCAAAAGCAACACGTTCAAGGCCGAGGTTGTTGTTGACGACCTGACCAATGTGCGCAAGGTGGCGGCGGGGCGCATAGACGCCGCCTTTATCGACCTCAACAACTTGTCCTACTTCTTGAAGCACGATGCAAAGGACATTGCAGACCGGGTTCAGGCGAATGCGCGGGCCATTGGCACCAAAGATTTGTTGATGGCTATCAATGTGAATTTCCCCAACAAAGACGCCCATGCCGTATTAGCCCGGGGATTGGCAAAAATTAACGCAGAACACATCATTCGACAGTACATGGAGAGCAACTTTCCATGATAATTTTGCTATTATTTATATAGCACAAAACTCAATAAAAACGCGGGCTAGGGCCGTTTTTTGCTCCGAAATAGGCGCCAAAATACTTTGAATTCGAGCCGCAGCGCCCGCCTCTAGTGCCAAGCACTGAACTGACTAGAATGTTCTGGCAATCAACTGCGGATGCCAGTCTCACTTGAGGAGACACGCACAACCGCCAACATAACAACCGCACAGGGAGAATCGCTTTGGACACTTTGGTCATTCCGCGCGAACGCGCGCTCGGCAACATCACGCTGGTGCTAGGCAGCATCGTGTGGCTGGGCATCATGGTGGGCACGGTAGGCTTCGCGCTGCTGGGTTTGGCATTCGGGTTTTTGGTGTACGTGTTTGCGCAATCTGCATTCATTGCCCACATTCGCGGTAACGGTGTTCGCTTGTCGAACCGGCAACACCCCGAACTGTTCGATCAATTTACCCAGTGCTGCGAACGCTTGGCCATTGACAAAGCGCCAGAGGTGTACGTGCTTGCGGGCAATGGAGCGCTCAACGCCTTTGCCGCGAAATTTTTTAGTACACAGTATGTTGTGTTGCTATCAGACGTGATCGACGCGATGGAGCAACACCCCGATGGTGTTCGGTTTTACATGGGCCATGAGTTGGGCCATTTACGCCGCCAGCATTTGAACTGGCAAGTGCTGCGCTGGCCCGTGCTGTGGCTACCCCTGCTGGGCGCTGCCTACGCGCGTGCGCGCGAGACGACTTGTGACCGCCATGGCCGCGCCTGTTGCGCGACCGAGGTTGGTGCGGCACATGCGTTGGCGGCACTGGCAGCGGGTTCCAGGCGCTGGAAAGACCTGAATCTGGAGGCCTACTACCAGCAGGCCCGCAAGGGCACGGGCTTTTGGATGTCATTTCATGAGTTGACGGCCGCCTACCCGTGGATGACCAAACGCGTGGCCCGCGTTGTCAATCCGGATGTAGAGTTGCCTCCACGGCCTGCTCTTTCGTACGTGCTGGCTGCGTTTGTTCCCTTTGCCGGGCGTATGGGGGCCGGCTTTGGGGTGGTCATCATGGTCTACATCATTGCCATGCTAGCGGCCATTGCCCTACCTGCCTACCAAGACTACAGCGCCCGGGCCGGCTTTACCCGGGCCATGGAAATCTCCGCCCCAGCCCGCGCCACACTCGCCCGACATTTTGAAATCACCAAAGACATCCCTGAGTCGTTGGCGGCCATTGGTATTGCGGACCAGCCTGCGGCAAATACCCGCCTCGAACTTAACGCCCAGAACATGGTCCTGACCGTCACTACGCCCCACGGCAGTCTGCGGTACACCCCCTTGACCAACGACCACGGCAAAGTCGATTGGGTCTGCGAGGCCGGACAAGACACCAAGCTCGGCCGAATACCGAAAAGCTGCAATTGAGGCACCCCGCAAACTTCCATTGAGTGGTCCAGCGGCCAGACCACTGCATTGCGGTGTGAGCGGTGTGGCGGTGTGCGCGGATAAACTGTTGCCTCCTATTAACCTTACTGGGTACCACCCGCCACCATGAAAAGTTTCAAACACACACTGACACTGATCGCCACCGCTTGCGCGCTAACGGCAGCGCAAGCCCAGCACCACCCAGCCCACGAAGCGCACGGTGCCATGGCCGGAGATAACGAAGCCATGGAGCAATTGTTTACTGTGGCCGAGACCAGTGCGGCAGCCGCCAGCGTTGCCGATCCAGCCGCCAAGGGGCTGCGCATGGGGCCCTGGGGCTTTGACTTGTCAGGGCGCGACCTGAGCATCAAACCCGGTGACGATTTCTTCCAGTGGGCCAACGGCAAATGGGCTGAGCGCACCGAAATCCCTTCGGACCGCACGCGCTACGGAAATTTTGACGCGCTGCAGGCCCTATCGGAAGACCGGGTACGCGCCATTTTGGCGCCCGCAGCGTTGGCCAAGAGCAAAGACCGCGATGCTGCCAAGATTGGTGCCGCCTGGAACAGCTTTATGGACGAGGCCCGGATTGAAAAACTGGATGCCAAGCCGCTGGCACCGGCCTTGGCCGCCATTCGCGCGACCAAATCTCATGACGACATGACCCGCCTGATGGGGCAAGCCAACGGTAGCGCTTATCGGTCCATGTTCAGCGTGTACATCGGTGATGACGCCAAGAAGCCAGACAGTTACACCGTGTATCTGGGCACCAGTGGGCTGGGCCTGCCCGACCGCGACTACTACACGGACGAAAAATTTGCCAGCAAGAAAGCTGCTTACGAAACCTATATCCGCACGCTGCTGCAAATGGTGAATTGGCCGGATGCAGCCAATGCCGCCAAAGAAGTGCTGGCGCTGGAAACCCGTGTGGCTGAAGTGAGTTGGACACGCACCGAGCGTCGCAATCGCGACCTCACTTACAACCCCATGAGCGTGGCGGACCTTCAGGCCTACGCACCCGCACTGCCATGGCCTACTCTGTTGGCCCACGCCAACCTGCAAGATGTGCAGCGCCTGGTATTGACCACCAACACGGCTGTGCCCAAAGTGGCTGCGGTGTACCAGGCCACAGCGCTGCCAACACTGCAAGCGTGGCAGGCTTTTAGCGTGGTAGATAGCCAGGCTAATTTGCTATCGAAGCGCTTTGCCGACGCGCGCTTTCAGTTCCGCTCTGCCGCGCTGGCCGGGCAGCCCGAAGAGAAGCCCCGCTGGAAGCGCTCGGTCGATTTTGTGAACGGTGTGTTGGGCGAGTCTGTAGGGCGCATCTACGTGGCGCGTCATTTCCCGGCCGAATCCAAGACCATGATGGCCGACCTGGTGAACAACATCCGCGCTGCAATGAAACTGCGCATCGACAAGCTGGACTGGATGAGCCCCGAGACGAAAGTGCAAGCCCAGGAAAAACTGAGCAAATTTGGCGTAAAAATTGGCTACACCGATACCTGGCGCGACTACGCAGCGTTGACGGTGCGTGCGAACGATTTAGTGGGCAACAGCGAACGCGCCAGCGCCTTTGAATGGAAACGCCAGGTGGCGCGACTCAACAAGCCGGTCGACAAAGTCGAATGGGGTATGACACCGCAAACGGTCAACGCTTATTACAGCCCGGTGAAGAACGAGATCGTATTTCCTGCCGCCATTTTGATGCCGCCGTTTTTTGACCCTAAGGCCGATCCGGCCATGAACTACGGTGGCATCGGTGGCGTGATCGGACATGAAATCAGCCACGGCTTTGACGACCAAGGCCGCAAATCCGATGGCGACGGCCTGCTGCGCGACTGGTGGACCGCGGCTGATGCCAGCAAATTCCAAGTGCAAGCCGACCGTCTGGGGGCGCAGTACAACAGCTACGAACCCCTGCCCGGCGCCCGGATCAATGGCAAGCTGACCATGGGTGAAAACATTGGCGATCTGGGTGGTCTGTCGGTGGCCCTGGAGGCCTACACGCTATCGCTGCAAAGCAAGCCTGCTCCGCAGCTTGACGGCACCAGCGGAACCCAACGGGTGTTCTTAAGTTGGGCGCAAATCTGGCGCAACAAGATTCGCGATGAATCCCTGCGCCAGCGTCTGGTCAGCGATCCGCACTCGCCCGCCTACTACCGCGTCAATGGCATTGTCCGCAACGTAGACGCTTGGTACCAGGCCTTTGATGTGAAGCCCGGTGACAAGCTGTATGTGGCGCCAGAAGAGCGCGTGCGTATTTGGTAAAAGCCAGCGCGCCGGTCAGGCAAGCTTCTGCAAGCTAGCCAGACCGGCCAGTCCGGTGATCGCCAGCGCATAACCCTGAACCCCAAAACCCGCCATCACAGCCTTGGCCACCGACGAGAGGTAGGAGTGGTGGCGGAAGGCTTCGCGGGCATGCACATTGCTGATGTGCACCTCAATGAGCGTGACGCCCGTGCCCTTGATGGCGTCCAGCAGCGCCACACTGGTGTGCGTGTACGCACCCGCGTTCAAGATCACGCCTGCAAGTTTGCCCTCGGCTTGCAACTGTCCTGCCTCATGAATCCAATCCACCAGCACGCCCTCGTGGTTGCTCTGCCGAAAGTCCAGCGCAAACCCGTTGGTCGCGCAGGCGCGCTCGCACAGGGCTTGCACGTCTGCCAGGGTTTGGGCGCCGTACACCTGGGGCTCGCGGGAGCCCAGCAAGTTGAGATTGGGGCCGTTAAGAACAAAGACGGTTTGCATGCGGAGCTCTCTTTGAGGTCAAACTGAATGCTATATTTTCAATAGCTACAAAGTCAATAGATACGCCGGCCCAGGCACTATTTTTCACTAAATAATGTCATTTAGGACGAAATTTTGGCCGGAATCGGTGTCAAGGCCGGCACCACATCACCGCACTGTGCGCGGTGGCGCAGGGCGTGGTCCATCACCACTAGGGCCAGCATAGCCTCGGCAATGGGGGTGGCGCGGATGCCCACGCAGGGGTCGTGTCGGCCTTTGGTGATCACCTCGGTGGGGTTGCCTGCCACGTCAATAGACGTACGCGGCGAAATGATGGAGCTGGTGGGCTTGATGGCAATGCTCACCTCCAGGTCTTGCCCGGTGGTGATACCGCCCAAGGTGCCGCCGGCGTTGTTGCTGGCAAACCCGCCGGGGGTCAAGCTATCGCCGTGCGTGGTACCGCGCTGCGTCACGCTGGCAAAGCCAGCGCCAATTTCCACGCCCTTCACGGCGTTGATCCCCATCATGGCGTAGGCAATGTCGGCGTCCATCTTGTCAAACAGCGGCTCGCCCAAGCCCACGGGGACGTTGGTGGCGGTGACGCGGATGCGGGCACCGCAAGAGTCGCCGGCCTTACGCAGCGCGTCCATATAGTCCTCCAGCGCCTGCACATCGGCCACCGGGGCAAAAAAGGCGTTGTGCGGCACATGTTCCCAGCTCTCAAACGCAATGGGCAAATCGCCCACCTGGGTCATGCAGCCGTAGAACGCGGTACCGTATTTTTCTTTCAGCCATTTTTTGGCGACGGCACCGGCAGCCACCATGGGTGCGGTCAGGCGGGCGCTGGAGCGGCCCCCGCCGCGTGGGTCGCGAATGCCGTATTTTTGAAAGTAGGCGTAGTCGGCGTGCCCTGGGCGAAAGCTCTCCAGGATGTTGCCGTAATCCTTGCTGCGCTGGTCGGTGTTTTGGATCAGCAGCGCAATCGGCGTACCCGTGGTTTTGCCCTCGTAGACACCGCTCAAGATTTGCACCGCGTCGGGCTCGTTTCGCTGGGTGACATGGCGGCTGGTGCCGGGGCGGCGGCGATCTAAGTCGATCTGGATGTCGGCCTCACTCAACTCCATGCCCGGCGGACAGCCGTCAATGATGCAGCCAATGGCTGGGCCGTGGGATTCACCAAAGTTGGTGACGGTGAAGGTGTGTCCGAAGGTGTTGCCGCTCATAGCTGCTGATTATCCCTGACACTACGGCAGCTATAAATCAGCTTTCAATCCTGTGATTTGGCGCCCACATGGCCTCAGTCAATCAAGTCTTCTGAATGTAAAGTTATTTTTAATTCAAATAAAGTGAACTATTGCAACAAGTAATTTGAAACTTTGTCACGCCGCCCTTCTCTAAACTCAACCCTCATGAGCACGCAAACCACCACCCGCTATTCCGCACCGGCCATGCTCCTGCATTGGCTGCTGGCCCTTGCCCTGGTGGGTATTTTTGGCGTTGGCTTGTACATGGCCGATCTGCCGTTTTCGCCCCTGCGCCTGAAGCTCTACAACTGGCACAAATGGGCGGGCATTACGATTTTGACGCTATCGTTGCTGCGTCTGCTATGGCGTTTGACACACCGCCCCCCTGCGCTGCCCGCGTCCACCGAACGGGCCATGCCCCCGTGGCAGTTGCAAGCCTTCCATGCCACCCACATTGCGCTGTATGCCCTGTTCTTCATCGTGCCCTTGGTGGGCTGGGCTTACAGCTCAGCAGCGGGCTTTCCCATTGTGGTGTTTGGTGTCTTACCCCTGCCGGACTTTGTGCCTGCCAGCAAAGAGCTGGCTGAGCTCATCAAACCCTGGCACCAAATCACGGCGTTTACCCTGGCGGGCCTGGTTGCCTTGCACATCGCTGCAGCTATCAAGCACCACTTTATCGACAAAGACGGTTTGATCCAACGCATGTTGCCGGGCCGCAGCTAAGCCAGCCCACCCACTGGCCCAACGCACTCACCATTCAACCAACTAACACGCGCCAAACCCAGGCGCTATTCCACCATGAACCTATTTAGATGCATTCCCGCCGCAAGCCTGGCCCTGCTAGCTTTGACCCCTGCTGCCTACGCCCAGCAAAAGCTGGTGCCCGCGCAAAGCGAGATCGGATTTGTTTTTAAACAAATGGGCGTGCCGGTCGAAGGCCGCTTCAAGAAGTTTGATGCGCAAATCGACTTCAACCCCGCCAAGCCCGAGGCTGGCAAGGTGGCGTTTACGGTGGACATTGCCAGCACTACGCTGGGCAATGCAGAGTCCGATGCTGAGCTACCCAAAGCCACGTGGTTCAACACGTCCAAGTTCCCCCAGGCCACCTTCCAATCCACCAGCATCAAGGCGCTGGGCGGCGGCAAGTTTGAAGCGGCCGGCAAGCTGGGCATCAAAGGCAACCAGCGCGATGTGGTGGTGCCCTTGACGCTTACCCAAGCGGGCGCTACCACCATGGCTACTGGCGTGTTTCCGATCAAGCGCCTGGCTTTCAAAATTGGCGAGAACGAGTGGGCTGACACCTCCATGGTGGCCGATGATGTTCAGGTCAAGTTCAAAGTCACCCTCACCGGCGTGGCCAAGCTGTAATTTTTTTCCTTGTTTTTCTCTGTCCCTCACCCTTTCTTTTTTGGAGACCTTCAGCATGCGTAAATCTCTCGTCGCCCTCGCGGTTGCAATTTCAGCGGCCTCTGGCCTGGCCCAAGCCCAATCGGCCACTTACGTCATTGAGCCCACCCACACCTACGCCACGTTCGCGATTTCCCACTTCGACACCTCCACCAACCGGGGCCGTTTCGACAAAAAGGAAGGCACGGTTCAGTTTGACCGCGCTGGCAAGACCGGCAAAGTGGAAGTGACCATTGACGCAACCTCGGTCAACACCGGCTCTGCCGCTTTTGACAAGCACCTGCAGGGCAGCGATTTGTTTGACGCCGCCAAGTACCCCACCCTCAAATTTGTCTCTGACAAGTTTGTATTCACCGGTGACAAAGTCACCGAAGTGATTGGCAACCTGACGCTCTTGGGCAAGACCAACCCCGTGACCCTGAAGGCCACCAACTTCAACTGCTATATGAGCCCCATGATCAAGCGTGAAGTGTGCGGCGGTGACTTTGAAGCCACCATCGACCGTACCGCCTATGGCATGGACTACGGCATCAAGTGGGGCTTCCCGAAAGATGTGCGTTTGACCATTCAGGTCGAAGCGATCAAACAGTAATCGGGCTCAAGTCGCCGCACACGGTGCGGTTTGCGCCCACTTTAAAACCCCGCATGCTGCAAAGCTGCGGGGTTTTGTTCATCTTTTTGCAGATCTATTTGCGGATCTATTTGTACCTCTAGTCCCCATCACCATCGTTGTGGCCTCGCGCAGTCACGGGTACGGTGCCACCTTCGGCACCTTCAAAGAAAAATGGCTTGCGCGCGCGCGGGTGCGCACCCACTTCATTCATGCTGGCCGGGTCGTACAGCCGGCCGTTGAGCATCACGCGGTGAATTTGATCGGAGTTACGAACGTCCGCCAAGATATCGCCGTCCAACACCACCAAGTCCGCCAGCTTGCCCGGCTCAATGGAGCCGATGTCCTTGTCCATGCCCAGGTAATGCGCCGGGTTGAGGGTTGCCGTGCGAATGACTTCTAGCGGGGTCATGCCGCCTTTGGCAAACATCCACATTTCCCAGTGCGCGCCCAAGCCTTCGCGCTGGCCGTGGGCACCGATATTGACCTTGACACCTGCACGGCTTAGGGCGGCGGCGGCTTGCGCCACACGCACTACGTTGAAGTCTTCCTCCGGGGCGGTTTCGCGCCGCACAGCGCGCGGCTCTAAAACCGTGCGCGGCACGTATTTGGATAGCAGCGGGTGCTTCCAGACATCGGTGCGGGCGTACCAGTAGTGCTCACCATCCAAACCGCCGTAGGCTACGTTGAGCGTAGGTGTGTAACCCACAGCGCTTTGTGACCAAAGCTGCTTTACGTCGTCATAAACGATGGGCACTGGCAGCGCGTGTTCAATACCCGTGTGGCCATCCACCACCATGCTCATATTCGCTTGAAACAGCGAGCCGCCCTCGGGCACCACCATCATTTGGGTGGCACGCGCTGCCTCCAGTATTTGCTGACGCTGTTCGCGACGCGGCTGGTTGTAGCTCTTGACGCTGATAGCACCGCCCGCCTTGCTGCGCTTGAGGTGGGTGAGCGCGTCGTCGTAGCTGTTGACGACGGAGGACATGGACGCTTTGGCGCCGTACAAAATAGTACCGGTAGAAAAAATGCGGGGCGCCACCACGATGCCGGCCCGTTGCATCTCGGCGTGGGTAAAAATTTCAGAGCTCTTATTGGAGGGATCGTGCAGTGTCGTCACACCAAAGGCCAGGCTGGCGTAGTCGATCCAGCTTTGCTGCGGAATGATCTCCTCTTCACCCATGCCGCCATGCCAGTGCACATCCACAATGCCAGGGATGATGGTCTTGCCTTGGGCGTTCACCACCGTGGCACCGGCTGGCACCACGGTGCTACCCCGCTTACCCACGGCTGTAATGCGATTGCCGGTCACCACAATCACGCCATCCTCAATCACTTCATCCCCCCGCATGGTGACGATGCGTGCGCCGGCAAAGGCGGTTACCCCGGCGGGCGTGTCTGCTTTTTGCATAAAGCCGATCGCCACACCGGTCTCTTTAGGCTTGGGCAGCTCCGCTGGCGCACCGGGCACAAATGCAAACGCATCTTTGAGTTCACTGGTGAACAACTGATCGCCCAGGCTGTAATACAGCTTGCTGCTGTCGCTCGCCCAGTGCAGGTAGTCCCCAGCATTCACGTCCAATCGTTTAACGGGTAACGCAGTCATCTTGCTGCCCACCGGTAGCGGCCTGCTGGACTGTGCAAAGGGTGTGACGTAGGTGTGAAAACGCTCTGTAAAAGCCAGCCAATCCCCGTTGGGCGAGACTGAAAAATCACTCACAAACTCGCTCTTGGCGACTTCGGTTTCACGCTGCTGATCAGACAGATCGATGCGAATGAGCTTGCTATAAAAATCGACCTCATCCTTGATGCCTGAGCGTGTGACGTACAGCACATCATTGCGGCGTCCGAACTGCGGAGTATCACCATCTTTGGTAATTTTTTCGGGCTGCCCTTTGCCACTGCTTGCCACGGTGTAAACGCCAGTTTCCAGCCCATTCCACGGTGTGGTCAGGTAGCCGCCTTTTGATTTCACGTAGACCACCGTTTTGCCGTCGGGTGAGAAGCGGGGCTCCAAGTATTTGCCAGGGGCGTCGGTGAGGATCGTTTCCTTGCCACTCTGTAAATCCAGCTTGCGCACGCTGCCTTGGTCCTGGTCGTTCCAGGTCACAAACACCAGCGACTGGCCATCCCGCGCGTAGCTGGGGTAGAGCTCAAAGTGGTCCGTTTGGCGCGTGATGCGCTGGGGTGTTCCGTTGGGCAAGGTCTTGGTATACAGGTACCCCAATGCGGAATACACCACCCGGTCACCCTTTGGCGATACGTTCACCCAGCGCAGTTGTTTCACATCAAAGGTATCCGGCGCAACGGCCGTGGGCACCCGCACTGCAGCGCGAATCTCGCGCTCGTCCTTGACGTGAAAAGGCACTTCTACGGCTGCCTTTTTAAAAGGGTCTAAGCGCCAGATCTTGCCCTGCGCCCACACCACAATTTCTTGGCTGCCAGGCATCCAAGCCATGGACGGGTACACGCCATGCACCGACCACGCCTCTTGCATGTCGCGCTCCAATTGGTCCCACACCGGAAATTCACGGCCGGTTTTCAAGTCCTTCAAAAAGAGCGTGCTTTGGTTGCGTACCCGGCGTACAAATGCCAGGTACTTACCGTCGGGCGACGGGGTGGGCCGCACGGCGCCACCTACGCCGCTAACAAAGGGCTCGATCTCGCCATTCTGGGTATCAATGCGAAAGATCTGAAAGATCTGTTTATTGCTGTCTTTGTTGTACTGAAACGATTTACCCGCCGTAGAGTCGTTCGAGTAGTAGACATAACGGCCATCGGGCGAGTACGCGGGCTCACCCAAATCTTTTTGCCAGTTGGGCTTCTCGTTAAGCTGAACGCCCTTGCCCCCACCCACGTGGTAAGTCCAAATCTCTCCAGAACCCAAAGAGCGTGTGCCCGTCAAATGTTTGCGGGCTGCAATGTAGTTCCCACTGGGGTGCCACACCGGGTTGTTAAGTAGTTGGTAGTCTTCGGTGGTTAAAGCCTTGGGGTCACTGCCGTCAGCGTTCATCACCCAGACGTTGTCGCCACCACCGGCATCGCTCACGTAGGCAATGCGCTTGCCATCGGGCGAGAAGCGGGCTTGCATGTCCCACGCCATGGAATGCGTGAGCGCCGTGGCCTCACCCCCCGCTATGGACAGGGTGTAGAGGTCGCCCAACAAATCAAACACGATGGTTTTGCCATCCGGGCTGATGTCCACACTCATCCAGGTGCCGGTGCGGGTGTCGATATGGGCCGTCCGGGTTTTGCCGGGGGGTGCATTGACAGTCCACTTCGGTTTGTCTTCGGCCTTTTTGTCTGCCTCTGCACCGGCGGCCGTGAGTGGACTGGCGATTGCACAGGCGCAAAGCGCGGCGATGGTGAGCGGGCGTAAACGGTGGGGTTGCATATCGGGTGTGGATTACAAAATTGGGTTCGCCTTCGCCAAAACGAATAGTCGATGGCAGCGGGGGGAAATAAGGCAAGGCAAGGCAGTGCCTCGCGCCGCTCCCGTAGCTAGAAGCGGCTAGGGCCCGCTTAAGCGCTACTGGGCGATTCAGCCTCGCCCTCGGGCCAATCGCGGATGTAGGCCTTGAGCATCTTGTTCTCAAAGTTTTGGCTATCGACCACGGCACGGGCCACGTCGTAGAAGCTGATCACCCCCATCAGCATGCGGTTGTCAATCACCGGCATGTAGCGGGCATGGCGGTCCAGCATCATGCGGCGCACTTCGTCCATTTCGGTCTCCATGGTGCAGGTGAGCGGGCCGGGGTCCATGGCGCGGTACACCGTAGTGGTGCCAAAGCTACCGCCGTTTTTAACGGTGGCTTGAATCACCTCGCGAAACGTCAACATGCCGACCACCAGGCCGTGCGCAATGACCACCAGGGAGCCAATGTCTTTGTCGGCCATCAGTTGGGCCGCGTCGGCCAAACTGTCTTCAGGTGTGGCGGTGTAGAGCGTGCCGCCCTTGACGCGCAAAATGTCGCTAACTTTCATGGTGCTTCCTCGTAACGGGGTGGGCCCATCCAATGGGCTGATGCAAGCAAATATAGCCCACAATCCGGTTCTATCGGCCTGACAAGGCCTCACCCTACGCCCATCGGAGACACCCATGCCCGGCTACGCCGACCCTGGTTTTGACACCCTGGCCCTGCACGCAGGCGCCACGCCCGACGCCACAGGCGCACGTGCCGTGCCCATCCACCTCACCACGTCCTTCGTTTTTGAGTCCAGCGAACACGCCCAATCGCTCTTTAATTTAGAGCGCGCGGGTCATGTCTACAGCCGCATCAGCAACCCCACCAACGCGGTGTTTGAGCAGCGCATGGCGGCCCTCGAAGGCGGCATTGGCGCCATTGCGGTGGCCAGCGGCCAAGCGGCCTTGCACCTGAGCATCGCCACACTCATGGGTGCGGGCTCGCACATTGTGGCCAGCACCGCGCTGTATGGCGGCTCACAAAACATGCTGCACTACACACTGCGACGCTTTGGCATTGACACCACGTTTGTGAAGCCGGGCGACATTGACGGTTGGCGTGCCGCCATACGCCCCAACACCAAGCTTTTGTTTGGTGAAACCGTAGGCAACCCGGGCCTGGATGTGCTGGACACACCCACCATCAGCGCCATCGCGCACGAAGCCGGCGTACCGCTCTTGGTGGACTCTACGCTGACGACGCCTTGGCTGGTGCAACCCTTTGCCCAAGGCGCAGATTTGATCTACCACTCGGCCACCAAATTCTTGAGCGGCCACGGCACGGTGGTGGGCGGCGTGGTGGTGGATGGCGGCAGTTTTGACTGGGCGCGGGCTTATGAAGCCTTTGGAAAGTTTGCCGAACTGGCGGCGCCCTACGATGGCTTTCATGGCATGAACTTCAGCGAGGAGAGCACCGTGGGTGCCTTTTTGCTGCGGGCCCGGCGCGAGGGCTTGCGCGACTTTGGTGCCTGCATGAGCCCGCACACGGCATGGCTGATTTTGCAAGGCATTGAGACCTTAAGCCTGCGCATGGAGCGGCACATGCGCAACACCGAAAAAGTCGTGCAGTTTTTGGCCCGCCAGGCTTTTGTGGGCCGCGTGGGCCACCCCATGTTGGAGAGCCACCCCAGCCACCAGCTCGCGCAAAAGCTGCTGCCCAAGGGCGCGGGCTCGGTGTTCAGTTTCGATCTGAAAGGCAACCGCGATCAAGGCAAGAAATTCATTGAAACCCTGAAGGTTTTTAGCCACCTGGCCAATGTGGGCGACTGCCGCAGCCTGGTGATTCACCCTGCCAGCACTACGCACTTCCGCATGACGGATGACGCCCTGGCTGCAGCGGGCATTACGCAGGGCACGATTCGTTTGTCGATTGGCCTGGAAGATGCCGACGATTTGATTGACGACTTGAAGCGGGCCCTCAAGGCGGCAGAAAAGGCAGGCGTGTGATGGAACTCCTCGTCAATGGTTCTAAGACCTATTGCTACACCGGCGGCAAGGCATTCGATGCGGCCAAGCCCACGGTCGTGTTCATCCACGGCGTGCTCAACGACCACAGCGTCTGGGGTTTGCAGACACGCTGGTTCGCCAACCATGGCTTCAACGTGCTGGCGGTCGACCTGCCGGGGCACGGCCGCAGTGAGGGCGAGCCGCCGCGCTCAGTAGAAGCAGGAGCGAAGTTTGTGTTTGACCTGCTGGATGCAGCTGGTGTG
>JBKJOV010000022.1:0-50130 GCA_046595515.1 Rhodoferax sp.
TTGTAGCCATCGGGGTCGGTCACAAACGCAATCACGGTGGCGCCCCCTTGCACCGGGCCTGCCTCGCGGGTTACGTTGCCCCCTGCAGCCTTGATCTTTGCGCAAGCCGCATAGGCATCGGCCACGCCTAGTGCGATGTGGCCGTAAGCGGTGCCTAGCTCGTAGCTCTCCACGCCCCAGTTGTAGGTCAATTCAATCTCGGCCTGCCCTGGGTTACCGCCTTCAAAACCTAGGAATGCCAAGCTGTACTTGTAGCTTGGATTTTCCGACTGGCGCAGCAGTTGCATGCCCAGCACTTGGGTGTAGAAATCAATGGAGCGTTGAAGGTTGCCAACGCGCAGCATGGTGTGTAGGAATCGCATAGCCACGATTGTGCCGCAAGGGTTTATAGCGTGGAGTTCCTGGGGAATAATCGCGCTTCACGCTGTAGCCAGTAGCCAGTAGCCAGTAGCCAGTAGCCAGTAGCAAGTAACACGAACAAAGCACCATGACCACATTCACCAAAACCATTTTGTTCACGGATGTTGACGGCTTTGCCCGTTTCAAGGAAGAGGCCGTGGCTTTGGAGTTGGGTAATCCGCAGTCCATGCTGTCCGAGGTATTTGCGTCGGGCGGCTACCAGTTGCGCACCAGCCCAGTAGGGTTTCGCAGCCAGTTCCATTGCTCAGGGCACACGCAGTGGTGCTTTATTTTGCAGGGGCAAATGGAGATTGGGGTGCAGGGCGGCGTGTCGCGCATCTTCAATCCAGGCGAGCACTTTTACTCCGCCGACTTACTGCCTGAGGGCGCTACTTTCGACCCTGCGATCCACGGCCATTGGAGTCGACAGGTGGGTGAGGTGCCCTTGGTTACCTTGTTCGTCAGAGGCTAGATGCTATCAAAATAATAGCTACCAGGGCAATAAACACCCGGGCCACAGCCGGATTTTTCTCTTAAATAGCCTCGGAAGTGCCTTGCAGGGCTCCCGAGAGCACGCGGTGTACACCCGGCTTTCTGGCACGCACGGCACGCAGCAAACCCGTGGCTACGTCAGCCGCTTGTACCGGTTGGTAATTGGCAGGAATCAGGGGTTTGAGCCAGCGGGTGACGACCAAGGCCAGGCACTCGCCGCTGCGCACGGGCTGGTCCAGCGCCGCGCGGTCGCCTGCCAGCATGGACGGCTGGGCAATGCTGACGCTGGCGTAGCCCAGTGTTGCCACTGCCGCTTCCATCTCGCCCTTAACCTGGTTGTAAAAAATCGGGGAGCGGGTGGATGCGCCCATGGCGCTGACCACGCCTAATTGGCTAGCGCCTTGCGCATGTGCTGCGCGGGCTAGGGCCACCACGGCTTCCAAATCTACGGCGCGAAACGCCGCTTGGCTACCCGCCACCTTGATGGTGGTGCCCAGGGCAATGAACACGTCATCGACTTTGGGCAGGGCTCGGAGATTTGCAAAATCAACGATGTGCTGCACCAGCTTGGGGTGCTGCAGGTCTATCTTGCGACGGCCCACGCTGTGGACCGTCTGGTAGGACTTATCGGCTAAAAGGGCCGCGAGGATTTCCCGTCCCACGAGACCCGTTGCCCCCGCCACCATAGCCACCCGAGCGTGATCCGCCACCGTTACCACCATTTCCACCTCCTCCATTTCCACCACCACCGCCATTACCGCCACGGTTGCCACCGCCACCGCCGTAGCCACCACGGCGAGCGCCGCGCTCGGCCATCATATCGACGCTGGTGCGCATGGGGTCAGGTTGTCCTGCTGGTGGGCGATCCGCCCGTGGCTCATTGGCAAAGCCTGCGGGTTGCCCCATGCCAGGACCACGGCCGCGGCCTTGGCCCTGTGGAGGGCGCGAGCTGTGTTGACGCGGGGGTTGAAATTCACCGTTGCGATCGTTGTCGCGTGGAGCACCGCCACCGTTGCGGCCGCCGAAGCCGCCGCCACCGTTACCTCCGCCATTGCCACCGCCACCGCCACCGTTTGCACGTTGACCTTGACCACCACGGCCACCGCCGCCGCCATGCCCGCCACCGTTACCACGGCCAGCGTTTTGACCACCAGAGCCCGCCTTACTTTCACGCACACGCGTCAGCATCTCAGTGCGGGCCGCTTTGGCGGCGGCTTGCATCACGTCGCGGCTTGGCGGCTTGCCCGCGCCACCCCAAATCGTTTGGCGGCCCATGGCGATAGGCTCGGCGCGCTCGCCAGCCTCAGGGCCAAAGCCTTCCACCACCACCACCGGAATGGTTTGCTTGGTGAAGCGGGCGATGTCTTCCATGAAGCCTTCTTCGTCCAGGCACACCAGGTTGACGGCGGCGCCATCTGCACCCGCACGGCCAGTGCGGCCAATACGGTGCACATAGTCTTCGCTCACATTCGGAATTTCGTAGTTCACCACGTGTGGCAGGTCGTCAATGTCGATACCACGGGCAGCAATGTCGGTAGCTACCAGCGCGCGTACTTCACCGGTCTTAAAGCCTTGCAGTGCTTGCGTACGGGCCGATTGACTCTTGTTTCCGTGCAAAGCCATGGCCGTGATGCCGTTCTTTTCCAGAAACTCAGCCACGTTGTTGGCGCCAAACTTGGTGCGGGTGAACACCAGAACCTGGCTCCAGTTGTGCTCATTGATGATGTGCGCCAGCAGGGCCTTCTTTTTGCCACGTCCCACCGGGTGGATCACTTGGGTGATACGTTGCACCGTGGTGTTGCGTGGCGTTACTTGTACGCTTTGCGGGTTCTTCAGCAAGCCATTGGCCAGGTCGCGAATTTCATCGCTGAAAGTGGCCGAGAAAAGCAGGCTCTGCTTTTCTTTGGGAACTACGGCCAGCACCTTTTTCACATCATGGATGAAACCCATGTCCAGCATGCGGTCGGCTTCGTCCAACACCAGCATTTGCACTTGGCCCAAGTCGAGCATGCCTTGCTGCAACAGATCTAGCAGGCGGCCGGGTGTGGCCACCAGAATATCCACGCCTTTTTTGAGTTTGGAGATTTGCGGGTTCATGCCGACGCCACCAAACACCACAGTGCTGCTGAGTTGCAGGTATTTGCCGTAAGTGCGTACCGACTCTTCCACCTGTGCGGCCAGTTCGCGGGTGGGGGTCAGTACCAGGGCACGGATGCCAGTGCCGCCAAATTTGTTTTGTGCGCTGCGGCTCATGCTGAGTTTGTGCAGCATGGGCAGCACAAAAGCCGCCGTTTTTCCAGTACCGGTCTGGGCGCCGCCCAGCAGGTCGTGGCCTTCCAGCACCAGGGGAATGGCCTGGGCCTGGATCGCGGTGGGAGTTTCGTAACCTTGCTCGCGCACGGCCTTAACGATGGCCGCGGCCAAGTTCAATTCTTCAAAGTTCATGAGTAAGGCGCCCATCCGGGCGCTTGGGAATATCGGCCTGTCTGGGCGCTGTCGCGACCGGTCAGTCAAAAGGCAGATGGATTCAAAAGGTGGACGCAGATTGTCGGTCTGGCCCCCAGCAAGGTGCTGGAGTCGCGGGCAACTGACGCACCGCAACAAACCTGATTGTCGCATGGCAGGGTGTAAACACCTAATCTTGCACCAGCCGTGGCATTTTTTATGCATGATCACGGGTAAAAAAATGTCAATAAGCAGTTTCTCTGGTGAGCTAACTGACAGAATGCAACTTCCATGACCAAGTTCATCCTCCGACGCTTAGGTGTTGCCCACGAAGGTACCACCGAGATACCCACACTGCAGGCCTGCATTGAGGCCGTGCTGGGGCAAAGTGATGCTCTGGTCAACGACATGCTGGCTGGTTTGCAATCCTCGTTGGTTGGGAGCAAAACAAAATCCACGCACAGCATGCCCAACGGCCTGGCGCGATTGGCCATCCACACGGTACTTGAACGCTCCCCCGCACTGAAAGCGTCATTTGCCGAGTCTTTGCGGGCGGCGGTGTACGGCGGTGACACCCACCGCAACCGGGCGAATCCCTCGGTCAAATTTGACGACTTCCAGTTTCTCGACGAAGACCAACTCGATGCAAATATCGAGTTCGCGCTCACCCAGCAAGAAGTGTTGATGGCCGTAGAAGACGTGTTGCCGCTGCTCAACGGGCTAGTCAGTAGTTTGATGGGATGGATCACCGTACAGCCGAGCCTTAACCCGCTGAAGCCGGAAGTTTTTGTATTTGCCTTGCGTGAGAGCTTTTCGCTGCATATTTCGGATGAAGGTGCGCGAGCGGCTGTGATGACCCAAGCCGCAGGTGCTTTAGGGGCCAGTTTGCGGGTGTTGTACCGGGAGCTAGCGGAATGGCTTCGATCCCAAGGCGTGGAACCCGTGGGCACTTTGGCCCCGGTGGGCGGAAATATGGGGCCGTATGTAAAGCCAGCCGAATCGTCCGTGACCCGCACCATGCTGACCCTCGACAAATTGCGGCGTCTTTTTTCTGGCGAACTCGACCCTGGACCCCAGGGGGCCAACAAAGACTTTATGCACACGGTGCCAGCGTCTTACGTCGCCTTAGAAGACATGAAGCTGGTAGAGCCGATGATGAAGCGGCTAGCGCAGCGCGCCAGCCAGCCCAACCCTACTCCGATCCGGCTGCAAGTTAGCGCTGGCGATGCCAAGGCTATCCGCCGGGACCGCACCCATAGCAAACGGCTGGGGCGTCAATTGGGTGAGGAAGTCGTGCGCATGATGTTGGAAAATCTCATGCAAGACCGACGCCTGATGCCCAAGGTTCGGCAGAGCCTGAAGACCCTAGAACCCGTTTTGATCAAGTTGTCGCAGCGTGATCCACGTTTTTTCAGCGAGCGTCAGCATCCGGCCCGTCAGTTTATGGACCGTATTACCAGCCGCAGCTTGGCCTTCCCCCAAGAGGAGGACCCGCGTTTCGCGCGGTTTCAGAAGGCACTGGAGAACGCGGTCAGTGTGCTCGAAGGCGGCGAGGGTGATGCCGCGTCATTCACACGCGTTCTGCGCAAGCTCGAAGAAGGTTGGACACGGGACGAGCACGACCAGCGCCAACGCGCGGAAGATGCTGCGCGGTCGTTGCTGTACGCAGAGCAGCGAAATTTATTGGCCGAGCGTATGGCAGCAGAGTTTGCCCAGCGCGTACAGGATAAGAAAATTCCAGACATGGTGGTTGGGTTCTTGCAAGGGCCCTGGGCCCAGGTGGTGGCAGAGTCGCAACTACAGTGTGTGGATGGCGCGGTGGACAGTGACGGCTATCTCGGCTTGGTGGACGACCTGATTTGGAGCGTGCAATTGAAGCTGGCGCGGCGCAATCGGGCGAAATTGGTGAGCTTAGTTCCCGGCATGTTGGTCAAGATGCGCCAGGGTTTACAACTCATCGCGTACCCTGAGGAGCGTATTCCCGTGTTTTTTGATGCATTGATTACATTCCACGAGAAAGCGTTTGAGTTGCCCAAGGCTGCATCAGACGCCCAAGAGCCTATCGAGACTGACAGTGGTGTGGCTGTAGAAGTTGGCGCAGCGGCTGCACCAAGTTCGACGGCCGACCTCGTCGCGACCGGCACCTTGTGGTCCACCCCGGAGGGTGAACCAGACTCTGGCTATTCCCAGGAAGTTAGTATCCCCCGACCCACTGACGACGACTTGCCAGAGGTGCCCGAAGAAGGTGCTGTGCTGGCCTGTAGCGCGCAGAGCCTGGTGACCGGTTGCTGGGTCGATCTGGCTTTAGGGGGGCAATGGGTGCGGGCGCAGCTCACGTGGGCTAGTCCGCATGGAACGCTATTTATGTTCATTTCCGGCAGCGGAATGGCGCATTCCATGTCGCTGCGAACCATGGACCGGCTACGTGGCATGGGACTGATTCGACTGGTCTCTGATGGGCGTGTACTGGACAACGCGCTGGACGCGGTGGCTCAAACGGCGCTGCGTAACGACTCGGGAGCGGCAGGTAGCGCAAATGCCGCCACGGATTGATCGCCGTGAGCCCGCACAGTCGATAATGTCGCCTTTCCTCTCCAATATTTAGAAATCCGCAATGGCACAGTACGTATTCACCATGAACAAGGTCGGCAAAATCGTGCCGCCAAAACGTCAGATTTTGAAAGACGTATCCCTCAGTTTCTTCCCGGGCGCCAAGATCGGTGTGCTGGGGGTGAACGGTTCGGGCAAGTCCACCTTGCTGAAAATCATGGCGGGCTTGGACACTGAAATTCAGGGTGAAGCGACCCCCATGCCGGGCCTAAACATCGGCTACCTGCCCCAGGAACCCAAGCTCAACAATGACCACACGGTCCGTGAAAGCGTTGAAGATGGCATGGGTGAAGTGTTTGCAGCCAAGGCCAAGTTGGAAGCGGTGTACACGGCCTATGGCGAGCCTGATGCCGATTTTGATGCGCTGGCCGCCGAGCAGGCACGTCTGGAGTCCATCATTGCTGCGGCGGGCACCGATTCCGAGCACCAACTCGAAATTGCGGCCGATGCATTGCGTTTGCCCCCCTGGGACGCGAAGATCAGTGTGCTGTCCGGTGGTGAGAAGCGCCGCGTAGCTTTGTGCCGCATGTTGCTCTCTAAGCCCGATATGTTGCTGTTGGACGAGCCCACCAACCACTTGGATGCCGAGTCTGTGGATTGGTTGGAGCAATTTCTGCAACGCTACCCCGGCACCGTCGTGGCCATCACCCACGACCGTTACTTTTTGGACAACGCAGCGGAATGGATCTTGGAGCTCGACCGCGGCCATGGCATCCCGTGGAAGGGCAATTACAGCTCTTGGTTGGACCAAAAGGGCGAGCGTTTAGCACAAGAGCAAAAAGGTGAGGAAGCCCGCGCCAAGGCGCTCAAGAAAGAATTGGAATGGTCGCGTCAAAATCCCAAGGCTCGCCAAGCCAAGAGCAAGTCCCGGCTGGCGCGCTTTGAGGAATTGTCGGATTTCGAATACCAGAAACGCGTAGAAACCAACGAAATCTTCATTCCGGTGGCGGAGCGTTTGGGCACCCAGGTCATTGAGTTTCACAACGTCAGCAAATCGTTTGGCGATCGCTTGTTGATCGACAACTTGAACTTCACGATTCCAGCCGGCGCCATCGTCGGCATCATCGGCCCCAACGGCGCCGGTAAATCGACACTCTTCAAACTGATTGCTGGACGTGAAAAACCAGACAGCGGTGAGGTGGTGATTGGTTCCACCGTCAAGATGGCGTTTGTGGACCAGCACCGTGATGATTTGGCCAACGAAAAGACGGTCTGGGAAGACGTGTCCGGTGGCTTGGATATTTTGAACGTGGGTAAATTTCAGATGGCCAGCCGCGCGTATTGCGGCCGGTTCAACTTCAACGGTGGCGACCAGCAAAAGCGGGTGGGCACGCTGTCGGGTGGCGAACGGGGTCGATTGCATTTGGCCAAGACCCTGATTGCGGGTGGCAATGTACTGATGCTCGATGAACCGTCCAACGACTTGGACGTGGAAACATTGCGCGCCTTGGAGGACGCCCTGCTGGAGTTTGCCGGCTCGGTCATGGTAATCAGCCACGACCGTTGGTTTCTGGACCGCATTGCGACCCATATTTTGGCCGCCGAAGGGGACAGCCAGTGGACCTTCTTTGATGGCAACTACCAAGAGTACGAGGCCGACAAGAAGAAGCGTTTGGGCGAAGAGGGTGCAAAGCCTAAGCGCATGCGCTTCAAAGCCCTGAAATAGCGGGCATGTCGCGCCCCATGCCTGCCGCTTCTGCCAATACTGTGGATACCCATAGCGTGATTTACCGCGCTACGGTGGAGGTTGCGGCAGCGGGTGGCGCAGTGCTGATGGGTGCGTTGATTCAGGGTGCGAAGGTCGCCCTCCTGGAGCGTGAGAAAGTCGCACGTGATTTTCGTGAACGTGATGAAGCGTCGCAGTCAATAAAAACGCTCATGGACTGCGACACCCGCTTGCGTGCGGCATACCCTAAGGTGCTGTTGCAGAGCTTTCTGAATCCCGAAATTACCCAAGACGCAGGTGCCTTGCAGTCGACAGAGGTGAGCTTTGACGAACTCGAGCTCATGGACGATGTGCAGGTGCAAAGCAGCGTAGTCTTGGCCCGCATGCAGCAGTCTTCATTGCTGGCTGCAGAGGCCAGTCTTGCTGAACTCAATGCCTTAATTTGTGGCAGCCTGGGCTTGCAATCCATAGACCCCGCACGCAATCCGCTGCGCCCGGATATATATATCGCAGCCCTCCAAGAAGTCATTGCGCAGCAAAATATTCCCACGCTTACGCAGCTTGATTGGCTGGCAGCCATGAGCGTGACGCTGGCGGAAGAGCTTCGGGAGATGTATGGCGCTCTGTCGAGCAAGCTCAAGCGTGAAGGCGTAGTGGCTGTAGGGTATGCAGTACGCCAGAGCCCGGGGTCCACTGGGGCTCGACGGGCTATGTTTGAGTTGTCGGGTACGCCGGGCACGCAGGTCGCGCCGCAGCAACCCGGCCTGCAAACACGGGTCACCCCGGCTACGCCTGCTGCGCGCCACTTGCGTGCCGACGAGACCTTATTGACCCTGGACAAATTACGCCGCCTGTTGGCAGGTGAGCTGGGTACTTGGGTGACATCGCAGGCTGTGGATCGGTTTCAGGATCAGTTTGCGCGTCAGTTTGAAAGTGGTCTGGACGCGCGTTCCCAATCCCACGCAGATTTCGACGCTACGGTGCCCGCAGCCTTGGAAGCGCTCAAGGAAATGCAGCAAGTCGACGAAGTAGTGCAGCGGCTGAAGCAGCGCCAATTGCAAGGCGCAGCCGGTATGCGTGTGGCCACGGCGGATGCACTGGTAGAGCTCCGCGAACACTTGCGCAACAGTGCGCAAGGAATTGCGCAGGCTCTGAGTCTGGAAGTAGTGACTTTGATGATAGACAAAATTGCCCGTGATCCAAGGCTCTTGGCGCCTGTGCAAGCGCTGATTGCCCGTCTAGAGCCCGCATTTTTGAGACTCTCGTTGGTGGACGCTCGACTGTTTACAGACAAGCAGCACCCGGCGCGGGTTCTGCTTGAGGAAATCACCCATCGGAGTTTGGCATACCGCTCGGTCCAGGCGATTGGATTTGAGGCTTTTACAACCGAGTTGGAGCAAATCGTCAGTCCTTTACTTCAGGGACCCATTGACAGTGCCGCTCCTTTTCAGCAGGTTTTGAACACGCTAACGAAGCAATGGCAACGCGCTGCGTCTGCCAACGCCCGCGCCCGGGAGGAAGCAGTGGAGGTTCTGCAACATGTCGAACAGCGTAATGTGCTGGCGGAAAAAATTGCCCGGGACATCAGCTCGCACCGGGATGCGGCCAGCGTGCCTACCTTGGTCATTGAGTTTTTGTGTGGCCCGTGGGCCCAAGTGGTTGCGCAGGCCCGACTGTCCGGTGGCACGGGCTCGGGTATTGCCGATAAGTACCAGGCATTGATCTCTGCACTGTTGTGGAGTACCCACCCTGAGCTGACGCGCAAAAATATCTCCAAACTGACCCGACTGGTGCCGTTGTTGCTAACCACCTTGCGGGAGGGGCTGGACACAATTCGCTACCCTGCAACGCGCACGGCTGCATTTCTCGAAGGGCTGATGGGTCTGCATCAGCTTGCTTTTCGGGCCAATGACCCCGTAGGTGCAGACAAACGAGCGCCTACCGTCGAACCCCCATCCGTGCCATCCATGGCGGGTGTTTCAGCGGCCACCGTCTCGTTGTTGGAAGAGGACCCTTGGGTTGCACCCGAGGAGGCGCGAGCGTCCAATTTTGTTCAACTCTCCGGATTGGAGCCTGACCCGCCATCAGTGCCAATCCCTCCGTCAACGTCGCAAGCCAATGAGTCCGCAAGTGCTGGCGTAGCAGATACGCCGACGGAGTCCGTACGATTTGTCGCCGGCGACGACCTGCCCTTAGGGTCTTGGGTAGAGTTGTTGGTCGATGGCCAGTGGGTGCGCACCCAGCTTACCTGGGCCAGCCCCCATGGGACGCTGTTCCTTTTCACCAGTGCGATCGGGACCAGCCAGTCCATGACACGGCGTTCGCGTGACCGGCTCGTGGCAGCGGGTAATTTGCGGGTGATTATTGGTGCACCTGTTGTCGAGGGCGCACTGAATGCGGTAGCCCAGATTGCGCTGCGTAACAGCGTGGATATTTCGTTGTAGGGTGTTAGTGCTTACAGCGGGTGTTCTGCATAGAATTTGCCACCGTGGTACAGCAAGGGAGATGCCCCGGGGGCATAACTGCAGCGCTCCACTTCACCCACAAAGATGACGTGGTCACCTTCTTCGTACTGACTGCGGTTAAAACATTCAAAAACTGCAACTGCACCTTCCAATAGCGGGGCGCCCGTTGTTCCTGTGCTGAACGAGACGTCCGCAAACCGATCCCCTGTCTTACTGGCGAATTGCTGTGCCAAGCGTTGTTGATCTGCATTCAAAATATTGATCGCGTAGTGGGAGCCTGCGCTGAACGTAGCCATAGACCCCGCGGACTTTGCCAGGCTCCACAACACCAAGGGCGGAGTGAGTGATACTGAATTGAACGAATTCGCTGTCAGGCCCACCAAAGTGCCTGCGGCGTTGCGTGCGGTCACTATGGTGACCCCGGTTGCAAACATACCCAATGCCTGGCGAAACTCGGCGGGTGAGAAGCTAGGCGCTGTGGCGCGTGCGGAAGTATCGATCAGTGGCATGGCCGCAATTTTGACTGATATTGCCGCGACTGAGAGCCGATGCCGAACAAGTCCTGGGTTGCGGCAAGCGTCCTAAAATTAAAACATGTTGAATTTCGTTACCCGTTTGCTAGTTTGCTTGGCGTGTTGGGGGCAACCGACGGCAATGGCCGCCCAGGTTGTAGCGCAGCCTTGTCCGGATTTTGTTCGGGTTGTACCCAACCTGAAAGTATGGCAATGCGAGGGCGCGCATTTGCACAGCATGCAAGCCCAATCTTTCAAGGGGCGCACGCTGTGGGGTAAAGATGTTCCTGCAGACGATGCCAAACTGCGCGTCATGGTGGTCGGTGGTATCCATGGGGACGAAATGTCCTCGGTATCTTTGGTGTTTCATTGGCTTAGCCTGGCACAAAGCCCGCCCGCCGATATGCCCCAAGGTATTGCTTGGCGCTTTATTCCGTCGCTCAACCCCGATGGACTTTTCGCATCACCCCCGAGGCGTGTAAACGCCAATGGCGTGGATTTGAACCGTAACTTCCCAACGCCCAACTGGGCTCGGGACGCGCGTAGCTACTGGGAAATTCGCACGCGAAAAGACCCGCGCCGCTGGCCAGGGAGTAAGCCGCTGTCAGAGCCAGAGAGTCAATTTCTATTTCAACAGATGGGGAGTTTCAAGCCACACCTGATTGTGAGCGTGCACGCACCGTATGGCGTACTGGACTTTGACGGACCTGCAGTGCCACCGAGCCGCTTAGGACGCCTGTACCTCGATCAGGTAGGCATATTTCCGGGCTCGTTAGGGAATTTTGGTGGTGTGCACAAAGGCGTACCTGTGGTGACCATTGAATTGCCCAGCGCTACACGCACCCCGACGGATGCTGAGATGCGGCAGATGTGGCTCGATTTGTTGCGTTGGACCATAGAGCGGCTGGGCAACCCATTACCCGTTGTCACGCCCTAAATCGATCCAAAAAGCGGACGCGGAACACTGCAACTGCTCAGCTAGCGGACCAGGATTTTAGAGAGGAAGTCTTGGCTGCGCGGGCTTTGCGGGCGCTGAAAGAATTCGTGTGGTGTGTTTTCTTCGATGATCTGGCCCTCATCCATAAAGACCACCCGGTCTGCCACTGCCCTGGCAAATGCCATTTCATGGGTCACACAGACCATGGTTATGCCGTCTTTGGCCATCTCCACCATCACGTCCAGCACCTCTTTGACCATCTCGGGATCGAGTGCGGATGTGGGCTCATCAAACAACATAATTTTCGGTCGCAGGCACAACGCCCTCGCAATAGCGACACGCTGCTGTTGGCCACCCGAGAGTTGCAGTGGGTACTTGTGTGCCTGATCTGCAATACGAACCCGCTGCAGTTGTTCCATGGCCTTGTCTTTAGCGTCCTTGGGCGATTGTTTACCGACCCAGATGGGTGACAGGGTCAGGTTCTCTAACACCGTCATGTGTGGGAATAAATTAAATTGCTGAAACACCATGCCCACCTTCTTGCGCACGGTGTCCAATGTGCTGGACGACTCGCCCACAAGGTCACCATCCACGGTCAACTGCCCCTCCTGGTAGTGCTCAAGCCCATTGATGCAGCGGATGAGCGTGGACTTGCCCGAGCCTGATGGGCCACACACCACAATGCGCTCTGCCGGTTGAATGTTCAGATCGATATCCCGCAGTGCATGAAAGTCGTTGCCAAACCACTTATTGACTTTGGAGAATTGAATGATAGGAGTGGGCATAGGTTGCGGCTATCGTGTTGAACTGCGCTGGAGCTGGCGTTCAATGCTGCGGCTGTAGAGGGACATGGCAAAGCAGCATGCAAAGTAAATAGCAGCCACAAACAGGTAAGCCTCAATTTTGAATGGCCGCCAGTTGGCATCGGAGTTCAAGGCCAGACTCAAGGCGCCAGTTAACTCGTACAGACCCACAATCGTTACGAGCGATGTATCTTTGAATGTGGAAATGAAATTATTAACGATACCCGGCACCACCATCGCCAAGGCCTGTGGCAAGACGACTTTGCGCTGGGTCTGCCAATAATTGAGCCCCAAGGTGAAAGCCGCTTCCCGTTGGCCGTGGGGAATAGCCTGTAGCCCGCCTCGGAACACTTCCGCCATATAGGCGGCGGCAAAGAGGCTGATCCCCGCCAGCACACGCAGCAGCACGTCAATAGAAAAACCTTGCGGCAACAGCAGAGGGAACATGAAAGACGCCATAAACAACACAGAAATCAGGGGGACGCCGCGAATGATTTCGATGTAGATACGGCACAGCCCTCGGACGACTGGTAACTGGGATGTACGACCGAGGGCCAGCAGCAGGGCCAATGGGAAGGCAAGGGCTACCGACAGCGATGCCAGCAAAATGGTGAGTGGCAAACCGCCCCAGCGGTCAGTCTCCACGGCAGTTAGGCCTACCACGCCGCCGGCCATCAATGCGAAGACCGTGGTGAGCAGCACAGGCCACAGTACCACCAGTGCCATGGACCAATACCGTCGGCTGGCACTGACCAGCAGCAGCCCCACCAAGAGGCAAGTAGCGATCAAGGGGCGCCATTGGGCCTCGTAGGGATAGCGACCGAACAAAATGATGCGAAATTTTTCAGTGACGACCCCCCAGCACGCACCGCTGGCTACTTGGCAGGCGTCAAAATCGGCGGACCATACTGCTTCTAGCAGGGCCCAGCGCACGACACCAGGTACCCACAGTAACCCGGCAACCAGGATGCTGATGGTTCCCAACGCGGTGGCCCAGTCCCCCAGCAGATTCGCATATAACCGTTGCGCCATACTTTGCGCAGTCCGCGGCGCGGGTCGACCCGGTATGGCTGCACGCAATGCGGGTTTTACGGTCAATGGTGTCTCTGTCATTCAGCGCTCTTGCAAGGCGTTGCGGGCTTCGTAACGTGCCATCAGCCACGCGGTGATGAGCGAGGTGCTGAGGTACACCACCATGATGAGCGCAATGCACTCCACCGCGCGGCCGGTCTGGTTGATAGACGTATTGGCGATAGAGACCAGATCTGGGTAGCCGATAGCAACCGCCAATGAGGAATTTTTGGTGAGGTTGAGGTATTGGTTGGTGAGTGGCGGAATAATGACCCGCAGGGCTTGGGGCAATAAGACCAAGCGCAAGCTCTGCCTGCGGCTCAGGCCCAGCGAATGCGCGGCCTCCGATTGCCCTAGCGCAACCGCCTGCAGGCCGCTGCGCACCACCTCGGCAATGAACGCGGCGGTGTAGGCCGAAAGGCCGACCAACAGGGCCAAGAACTCTGGCGTGAGCGAGCCACCGTGCTCCACCGCGAATTCACCCAATACGGGGACATTCCAATCCAGCCCTGCGTCCCACGTCGGGATGGGAAAACTCAAACCGCCCTTGCTCAGGAAGACGGACCCGATGCGCAGCGGCGCTTGCGAGTCGGGCAACAGCTCAGTAAATAGCAGATACCACACCAACAATTGCAGCAATAAAGGGATGTTGCGAAAGAGCTCGACATACACCGAGCACATCCCGCGCACCAAAATATTTTTGGACAAGCGCCCGATGCCGATCAATGCACCCAAAACGCTGGCAATCGAAATCCCGAGGATGGCGACCCGTAGCGTGTTGGTCAGTCCCACCACATAGGCCATCCAATAAGGTTGCGCAGAGTCGAAGCTCAGCAGGCTTTCCCCGATGTCAAATCCGGCACTGCCCAGTAAAAAGTCAAATCCGCTTTGTATGCCGCGTGCTTGCATTTGGCTCGCCACACTGCGGGCTAGCAGCGTCAGCAGGATCAGCACCACTGCAATAGCCAGTGCCTGAATGAGCGCGCTGCGAACTGCAGGACCGCGCCAGGATGCAATGCGCTTTTTGGGTGGCGCCCGTCGGCGTGCAGAGGGTGGGGTGTGCAGCACTTACCGAACGGGCGGCGCATAGTGCAGGCCGCCCTTGCTCCACAGGTTGTTGGATCCCCGGGGCAGTTGCAATACCGAGCGGGGACCCACATTGCGCTCAAAGATTTCACCGTAATTGCCGGTGGCTTTGATGGCGCGGGCCATCCAATCTTTGTCCAGTCCCAGCAGCTTGCCTGTGTCTTCTGAGGTTCCCAGCAGTCGCCCCACAGCGGGATCCTTGTTAGTCGTCTTGAGGCTGTCCACGTTGGCACTGGTAACACCGTATTCCTCAGCTTCTAGCAGCCCGAAAATAACCCACTTGACGATGGCAAACCATTCATCGTCGCCTCTGCGCACCAGTGGCCCCAGGGGTTCTTTGGAAATAAGTTCGGGCAAGACGACATGGTCCGTTGGGTTCTTGGCCACCTTGTTGCGTGTAGATGCCAAGCCGGAGACATCGGTGGTGTAGGCGACGCAACGGCCAGAAAAATAGGCCCCCTCCGCCGCTTCTAATTTTTCAAACACGACCGGCTTGAGGCTCAGACTGTTTGCCTTGGAATAGTCGGTCAGATTCTTTTCTGTGGTGGTGCCTGACTGAACGCAGACCGTCTGTCCCCTGAGTTGCTTGGCGCTCTTGATTTTGCTTTTTACTGGCACCATGAAGCCCTGGCCATCGAAGTAGGTGATGGCGGTCTGATGCAGCCCCAGCGATGCATCCCGCGTCAGCGTAAAAGTTGTGTTGCGCGACAGTACGTCCACCTCACCCGATTGCAGGGCGGTAAAACGCACTTGGGAGTTGAGAGGTACATATTTCACCTTCTCACTGTCACCCAATACGGCGGCGGCAAAGGCCCGGCACATATCCACATCCAGGCCATTCCATTTGCCACTGGAGTCGGTAGCGCTGAACCCTGCCACGCCCGTACTGACGCCACACACCACTTGCCCTCGGCTCTTGACGGCATCTAAAGTCTTACCGGCAAAACTGGGCACGGACGTCACCAGCCCCAAGGCCAAAAAAAACAGGCGGATGCTCGAGCGGTTGGGGGTATTTTGCATGGTGTTGTCGTACAAGTTTTATATACAAGTGTTACCGGGGAGCGTGCAGATCTAGTGTTGCAAGATTTTGCTCAAAAAGTCTTTGGTTCGAGGTTGGCGATTTTCGGGGTGGTTGAAGAACTCGTCTTTGCTGCAGTCTTCCAGAATTCTCCCGCCCACATCGATAAAGATAACGCGGTTGGCCACCTTGCGGGCAAAGCCCATTTCGTGGGTGACCACCATCATGGTCATACCTTCTTTGGCTAGCGCCACCATCACGTCAAGTACTTCGCCCACCATCTCGGGGTCCAGGGCAGATGTCGGCTCGTCGAACAACATGGCCACTGGGTCCATGGAGAGGGCGCGGGCAATGGCGACGCGCTGCTGTTGACCGCCAGAGAGTTGGCCGGGGAACTTGTCCTTGTGCGCCATGAGGCCCACGCGGTCCAGCATTTTCAGGCCTCGCACCTTGGCCTCGTCAGCGCTACGCCCCAGGACCTTGATCTGGGCGATGGTGAGGTTCTCTGTCACGCTGAGGTGCGGAAACAATTCAAAATTCTGAAACACCATCCCCACCCGGCTGCGCAGCTTGGGCAAATTAGTTGCCGGGTCGGTGATGCGGGTGCCGTCCACAAGAATGTCACCTGCCTGAATAGGCTCCAGTGCATTCACCGTCTTAATCAGGGTTGACTTGCCTGAGCCAGACGGACCGCATATCACCACGACATCGCCCTTATTGACCGTGGTGCTGCAATTGTTTAGCACTTGAACCGGGCCATACCACTTGGAGACATTTTTAATTTCAATCATGGTCGCAATTCCTGGGGAGATCGGATGGGTTTCGGGAAGTTTCGTAGATCGACACACGGGCCGAACGCTAGCGAATAATTTGGGTTCTGAGTTGTACTCGTCGCACTATTTGGGACAGCGAGTAGCACATGACAAAGTACACCACGGCTGCCAGTAAATACGCCTCTATGGGGCGGCCAAACTGCTTGCCTGCAGTCTCAAAACCTTTGAGCATGTCGTATGCACCGATAGCGTAAACCAGTGAAGTGTCCTGGAACAAAATGATCGTCTGGGTCAAGAATACGGGCAGCATGTTGCGAAAGGCCTGCGGCAGAACAACGATTTGCATATTTTGCGCATAGGTCATGCCCATGGCTTGCCCGGCAAATACCTGCCCCCGGGGGATGGACTGAATGCCCGCACGGACAATCTCAGAAAAGTAAGCGGCCTCGAATGCGATGAAAGTAATCACCGCTGAAGTTTCAGCGCCCAGTGGGCGGCCAATGGCAAACGGAATGATCAGAAAGAACCACAGAAGCACCATGACCAACGGTATAGAGCGCATCACATTGACATAGACCGTGGCTGGCGCTGCCAACGCGGCCTTGCCTGACAAGCGCATCAGCGCTAACACCGTGCCCAATGCGATACCACCCAGCGTAGCCACCAGGGTGAGCTGCAGACTGAACCACAGTCCCTGCAACACGAACTTACTGATGACATCCCAGTTGTAAAAAGATAGATCGAGTCCAAACATGTCAGCGTCCTCCACCCATGCCGCCAGCGGCTACAAACCCGGGCACCCGAGTTCGACCCTCAATCCAACCCATCACCCTGTTAACGGCGAACGCCGACAGGGCGTACATCACGGACACCGCCAAGTACATCAGGATGGGCTGGGCAGTTTCTTCACCTGATTGCCGGGCAAAAAAGGTTAGCTCCGCAATCGACACGGCGAACGCCACAGAGGAATTTTTAACAATGTTCATGGACTCGCTGGTCAGAGGCGGAATGACGATGCGCAGCGCCATCGGCAGCAACACAAAGCGGTAGGTCTGGGTGGTGGTGAAGCCTACCGCCATGCCGGCGTAGCGTTGGCCACGGGGCAAGGCCTGAATACCGGCCCGAACCTGTTCAGCAACCCGCGCAGAGGTGAAAAAACCCAGTGCAAAAATTACCAACACCATGGATGGCACCTGCTGCATGACCGGAAAAACGGCAGGCACCACAAAATACCAAAGGAAGATTTGCACCAGTAGTGGGATATTGCGGAACAACTCCACCCACGCATTGCCGATACGAACCAACCAGGGGCTTTGCGGAAGGGTGCGAAAAGTGCCAATGATCAAACCCGCCAGCAGCGCAACGACCAGCGCACACAACGATACGATCAGTGTCTGGCCCCACGCGGACAAGATCCAGTCCAAGTAGGTGATGTCCCGACCTTTGCCAAAACAACCCACAATTTGGTCGCCGGTGGTGGTTTCCTTGCAAAAAATCTGCCAATCCCAATTCATCCGCTACTCCTTGAACCACCCGTAAATTAAAAACCCCTGCGCGGCTAACCGACGCAGGGGTTGCAAGTTGTACGCCAGATTATTTCTTGGCGTAGTCTTCCATGGGCTTGTCGTTCAGACTGGCCCAAGCGGCCTTGGTGTTTTCGCTAGCGGGCAAGCCAACGCGGGTGTTCTTGGGCGGGATAGGGAACAGGAACCAGCGGTCGTAAAGCTTGGCCAATTCGCCAGACTTTTGCAGTTCACGGATGGTGTCGTCAGCCACCTTCTTGAAAGCCGGATCATCCTTGCGCATCATGATCGCGATGGGCTCCACACTCAACACTTCGCCCACAATACGAAAGTCGGCTGGCGTTTTAGCCGTGGCAATGTTGCCTGCCAAAATTTGCCCATCCATCACAAACGCTTCGGCCCGACCAGACTCCAGCAGCAGAAAACTGTCTGCGTGGTCCTTGCCATACACCTCTTTGAAATCGATACCGTTGGCGCGCTCATTTTTGCGCAGGGTCTGCACCGATGTTGTGCCGGTGGTAGTGGCAACACTCTTGTTGGCCAATTGCGCGATCGAGGTGATGCCGGAGTTGGCCTTGACAGCGATGCGTACTTCCTCCACGTAGGTGGTCAGGGCAAACGCTACATCCTTTTGGCGGGTCGCGTTGTTGGTGGTGGATCCACATTCAATATCTACGGTGCCGTTTTGCACCAGGGGAATGCGGTTTTGAGACGTGACGGGCTGGTATTTCACCTCCAGCTTGTGGCCCACGGCCTTCTCCACATTGGCAATGATGCGCTGGCAAATCTCTACGTGATAACCAACGTACTTACCATCACCCAATGTGTACGATAACGCGCCCGACGACTCACGCACTCCCATGGTGATGGCGTTAGCCGCTTTCACTTTGGCCAAGGTATCCGTAGCTTGCGCAGATGCAGACAAAGGGAGCATTACGGCGCATACCGTGGAGGCGGCCAGGGAGATCAAATGTCTTTTCATGTCAGATCCTAAAAACGTCAAAAAATGTGAAGAACGCGCCGCAACCGGCCGGCTACGCAATGGTTTGCACCAGACTATAGCGAGGTACGCAAACATTATGCCCACGGGTTTCCACGGAGTCACTATGCATAGTTTGCATCCAGCCATACGGTAAGGTGCGTCAGTGCCTTTACAACCCCAAAAACAAGGAATTGTCATGATCGACAAAGTAGTGGCGCCCGACACGGTGGGCTTTTCAGTGCACGGCACGCAGACACTGGTGCGAGTTTTAGAGCGCGAAGTGGCGCATGCGCGCTTGCCCGGCGCGGTGGCGCTCATTGCCCGCAAGGGCCAGGTGCTGCTGCACCGGGCCGTGGGGCAGCAGAACCCTGCCGATGGCACGCCCATGGCCCTGGACAGTATTTTTCGTATTTATTCCATGACCAAGCCCATCGTCTCGGTGGCGGTAATGCAACTGATGGAGCGCGGCCAACTGCTGCTGAGCGACCCGGTGGCTAAGCATTTGCCAGAGTTTGCCGATGTGCCTGTGGCGATCGATTTGGAGCGCATGACCCTGCAAGCCCCTAAGGCGCAGCCCACGGTGCAAGACCTGCTGCGCCACACGGCAGGCCTCACCTACGAGATTTTGGGCAACGATGCTATCCAGGTGCAATACGCCAAGGCGCGCCTGGGCTCACGCGAGCACACTAATGCCGAGTTCTCGCAGGCCCTGGCGCAGATTCCCTACCGGTTTGAGCCTGGCACGGTGTGGGAATACAGCCGCGCCACCGACCTGCTGGGCGCGCTGGTGGAGCGCGTGAGCGGCCAGACGCTGGGAGCGTTCTTGCAAGACAACATTTTGGGCCCGCTGGGCATGGTGGACACGGCCTTTGCCGTGCCGCCGGCGCAGCACCACCGCATTGCCGAGCCCTTTGCCCACGACCCCGATGGTGGCGTGCCCCTGCGGCTGATGGACATTCGCAAGCCCGCCGCCATGGAGGCGGGTGGCGCAGGGCTGGCATCTACTTCGGCCGACTACGCGCGCTTTTTGCAGTGCTTGCTCAGTGGTGGAAGTTTGGATGGCGCGCGCATTCTCAGCCCCGCCACGGTGCGCTTCATGACAGCAGACCACCTGGGGCCCATAGAACCCTACCGTGCCGGTAAGTCGGGCGAGCTGCTACCACCCGGCCATGGCTTTGGCCTAGGCATTGCGGTGCGCACCAGCGAGGGTATTGCGTCTATGTCGGGCAGCAAAGGGCTGTACTTTTGGGGCGGCATTGCGGGTACCACCTTCTTTGTCGACCCAGCGCAAGACTTCTTTGCCCTGATGATGATCCAGGCCCCGAACCAGCGCGACTACTACCGGCCCCTGTTCCGAAACCTGGTCTACGCGGCCCTGGAGGTCTAAAACGGCCCTTTGGTGTGCTTTTAGGCACGTTTTAGTGCTCTGGCCCGGGTGTTTATTGATGTTCTAGCTATCAAAAGTATAGCGACTGCGCGGTCAAGCAGCTACCAAGCTGCAATGCAGCCGTCCGCACGCGGCTCGGTGCCGCCGCACAGCACGCCCTCGGCATTGCGCCAGATGATCTGGCCGCGCCCGAAAGCCTGGCGGTTGTTGGACCAGGCCACGTCGTGGCCCAAATCGGCCAGTCCGTGGAAGAGGTGGGTGGGCGTGCCTTGTTCTATTTGGACTCGCTTACCGCGCTCCCATTCCCAGCGCGGAGCGTCCAGCGCGGCTTGCGGGTTCAGGCCGAAATCTATCGTATTCATCACCACCTGCACATGGCCTTGCGGCTGCATGAAGCCGCCCATCACGCCGAAGGGCCCCACGGGTTGTCCGTCGCGGCTCAGGAAGCCGGGAATGATGGTGTGGTAAGGCCGCTTACCCGGAGCTACACAGTTCGGGTGCCCGCTTTGCAATGAGAAATTGTTGCCCCGGTTGTGCAGCGCAATGCCCGTACCGGGCACCACCAGGCCAGAGCCGAAGCCCATGTAGTTGCTCTGGATCATCGACACCATATTGCCCTGATCGTCCGCCGTGCTGAGGTATACCGTACCACCCCGTGGCGGTTCCCCGGGCAGCGGGAGCAGGGCCTGGGTGCCGATCAGGCGGCGGCGTTCATCGGCGTAGGCGGCGGATAACAGGTCTGCCACCGACATGCGCATGTGCGCGGGCTCTGCAATGTGCGCCAGCCCGTCAGCAAACGCCAGCTTGAGGGCTTCAATCTGGCGGTGGTAGGTGTGCAGCGTGTCGCGCTCTGTGAATTCAAAGCCCTGCAGAATATTCAGTGCCATCAAGGCCACCAAGCCCTGGCCGTTGGGCGGGATCTCCCAAACGTCGTAGCCCCGGTAGTTGACGCGGATGGGGGCACACCAGTCCACGGCAAAACCGGCCAGGTCATCCTCGTGCAAATAGCCACCGGCTTGTTGCACGAAGGCCGCCATTTTTTTCGCCAGCGGCCCCCGGTAGAAACTGTCAGCGTGCGTCTCGGCAATCGACTGCAGTGTGTCAGCATGGTCGGGCGCCCGCCATAGCGCACCGGCCTGCGGTGCCCCGTGGGGCGCAAAGGTGTCAAACCAAGGCTGAAAGTGGGGCTCTCGGCAATTTTCCTTGAAGATACGCGCGGCTTGTTGCCAGGCATAGGCCACGGTGGGCGACACCGGAAAGCCTTGGCGCGCCAGATCCATGGCGCCTGCCATGGTGGTGGCCAGGGGCAGCTTGCCGAAGCGCGCTGCCAGGGCCGCCCAGGCTGCGGGCGTACCCGGCACCGTCACCGGCAGGGCGCCGTATTTGGGCATCTCGGTCAGGCTCTGCGCCGCGAGCCGCTCCAGGGTCAGGCCCCGTGGCGCTGGGCCACTGGCGTTCAGGCCGTGCAGTTGCCCACCCGACCAGACCAGCGCAAACGCATCGCCGCCAATGCCGTTGGCATGGGGCTCCACCACCGTCAACGCAGCGGCGGTGGCAATGGCCGCGTCAATCGCGTTGCCACCCGCCTGCAGCACCTGCAGCCCAGCCTGCGCAGCCAGGGGCTGCGAAGTAGCTACCATGCCGCGCCGCGCATACACCACATTGCGCCGCGAAGGGTAGGGGTAGTGCTGCGGGTCAAACATGGCGGGCGGGCGGTTGAGTGGGTGGGTGGGTGGGTTTAGGCCTTGGCTACTTCCAATACCAGCTTGCCAAAGTTCTCGCCATTGAACAGTTTGAGCAGCGTCTCGGGGAAGGTACTCAGGCCCACCACCACGTCCTCTTTGCTCTTCATCTTGCCGCTTTGGATGTAACCCGCCATCTCAGCCACGGCCAGGTGGTAACGGTCCGCATAGTCAAACACCACAATGCCTTCCATGCGGGCACGGTTCACCAGCAGGCTCAGGTAGTTCTTGGGGCCTTGCACGGCGGTGGTGTTGTTGTACTGGCTGATGGCACCGCAAATGATGATGCGCGCGCCACGCGTGATTTTGGCCAACACGTCGTCCAGTATTTCACCGCCTACGTTGTCAAAGTAAATGTCCACACCGCCTGGGCAATGTTCTTTCAAGCCAGCGCGCACAGCGCCAGGGCCGGCTTTGTAGTCAATGCAGGCGTCAAAGCCAAGCTCTTCTACGACCCACTTGCACTTAGCCGCGCCACCGGCAATGCCGACCACGCGGCAGCCCTTGATCTTGGCCATTTGGCCCACGGTCTGGCCCACGGCACCGGCTGCGCCGGACACCACCACGGTCTCGCCGGGCTGGGGCATGCCCACGTCCATCAGGCCAAAGTAGCCGGTCATGCCGGGCATACCCAGCACGTTGAGCCACTGGGTGAGGCTGCCTGCGCGCAGGTCAATCTTGACCAGGCCGTTGCGCTTCATGTCGTCTTTGGCAATGGTGATGTATTCCTGCACACCAAAGCCTGCGCTCACGTAATCGCCCACCGCGTATTTGTCGCTCTTGCTGGCCACCACCACGCCCACGCCACCGGCACGCATCACCTCACCAATGCCCACGGGCGGGATGTAGCTTTTGCCTTCGTTCATCCAGCCGCGCATGGCCGGGTCCAGGCTCAGGGCCAGGGTCTTGAGTGTCACGCCACCGTCGGTGGGTTCCGCTACCGCTTCGGTGGTGTGGCTCCAGTCGGTGGGCTTGGGCAGGCCTACGGGGCGGGCGGCCAATCGGACTTGGTGGTTGGTGAGGTTGGCAAGTGACATAACTGGGCTCCTGAATAGTGAGCCAGCATGGTAGCGTGGTGGTGCGCCAACTGGCGTATCCTGAGTGACAGCCCGAGTTGCCGACAGCCCAACAGCCGCTGCCAGCCAAGACAACTCACAATGTTGTTGAAAACGCCCACCTCGCGTACTTTTGGTGTTGTATTGTTTGGAACCGAAGGCTTTGGGGTGGTGCAAGTGCAGGGCTCCTGCCAACGTGTAAGTCAAGGGGGTTGTCATGGTACAAAAGAAAACATCCGGTATCGGCACAGTGCTTATCACCGGCGCATCGTCAGGCATTGGCGAGGCCTTGGTCCATTGCTTTGCGGCGGCGCACTACGGCGTGGTGCTGGTAGCCCGGTCTGCAGGCAAACTGCAGGCCCTGGCTACGCAGGTGCAAACCCAATATGGCGTGCCTGCCAGCGTGCAAGCCAGTGACCTGGCCCGCCCCGGCGCAGCGTTGGCACTGGCCACCGCGCTGCAGCACCAGGGGGTCGACATTGACGTGCTGGTCAACTGCGCCGGTGTGCTGCAGCAAGGCGAGTTTGCGGCCATGGATTCCGCGAGCCACCAGGGCATGATCGACTTGAATATCTCGGCGCTCACGGCCATGCTCTCAGCCTTTTTGCCGGGTATGCAAGCGCGGGGTAGCGGCCGTGTGCTCAATGTTGCGTCCATTGCCGCGTTTCAGCCCATCCCCACGTTGGCCACTTATGCGGCCACCAAGGCTTATGTGCTGTCGTTATCTGAGTCTTTGGCCGAAGAGCTGCGCGACACGGGCGTCACCGTGACCGCACTGTGCCCCGGTATCACCGCGACCCGAATGTTGACCCAGGCAGCGGGCTCTAACCAAAAGCTCAGCGCCTTACCTGACTTCTTGGTGGGCGATGTGCAAGAGGTAGCCCAGCAGGGCTTTGACGCTTGCATGAAGGGCGACGCCATTTGCGTGCCCGGTGCTGTCAACCAGTTGACCACCCTTGCGTCACGCAGTGCGCCCAAGTGGCTGGTGCGGCGTATCGGTGGGTTACTGGGCCGAAAGGCGTTGTAGCCTGATGGCCAATCTGGGGTGTATAAGGTCTGACACTCGGGAGTCGCTGATGACGTACAAACCCCAATTCACGCTGTCATTTTTCTACTGTCTGGTATCTGCCACGCTGGGTGCGTGCGCCACCCACCAAGCACCCGCAGATGCTTGCACCACTGCGTTAACGACAGAAATAGCCAACGCTTGCGTTGCCACCCAAGACATTCTTTGGCGGGGCGCAAAGCCAAGCGCTGCCGGTGCTAGCGCACTCATTAATTTGGGTGCTAAAACTATTGTTAACCTAGAGTTGTTGCATGATGATTTGGATGCGCTGTATGAAGCCCGTCCCACCTCAGTGGCCCCGCGCCGGGTTGACTACTTCCGCATTCGAGACTGGGAGCCCAATGTCATTATTGCGCCGCGTCTTTTGGATGCGCATGTTGCCGAATTTATTGCGATTACGCGAACGCAGGCTAAGCCCATTTACGTCCACTGCAGGTCGGGGCAAAACCGAACTGGCGTCATGGTCGCTGCCTACAGAATACTGGAAGAGGGCGTTTCCGTGGAAGCGGCGGTAGCTGAAATGGGCAAGTACCAAGGCATTTGGTTCAAGCCAGATGCTGCATACATTCGCGAGTTACAGGGAAGTCGCCGTGTGGTGCTGGAGGGGATGATTCGTGATCGAATGCTTGCCGTTAAGCCCCAGGCCCGTCTCACCTGCTCAACGTTGGGCTGCCGTAAGGAGTGAAGTTCTTGGCGCACTGGGGGGTGCCGACGGCTAGACCGCCGCGGGCACCCGGGCTCTGCGCAGAGCCCAGTACCGCGTTACTGGTTTTTCTTGGCAATTTCATTGCCCACATACGCGCCGCCTACAGCGCCCGCTACAGTGGCCAGGGTTTTTCCATCACCGCTGCCGACCTGATTGCCCAACAGCCCACCCACCACTGCACCGATACCGATGCCGACAGCGCTGTTTTGCTTAGCTGCGGCTGGTTGTGCTGGCGCTTGCTGGGCAGTAGTCTGGACAGGCACACTGGAATTGCTCGCTACTTGCTTCGTCGATTGTGGAGCCGTTGTAGCATGGTTTTGATGCTTTTGCGGTGTTGTGGCGGACGACGACTGGTTGATCTGTGCCTGCTCGCTGGCGGTCAGGGCGGTCGGAACATCCGCGCGCGAGTTCGGCAGCAGTCCCGCCAGGGCGGCAGCGCCCAAAAGGCTCACCACAATGACCGAAGCCGCAGCGACTGCAACGAGGGGATGCAGGCGCGTTATAAAGTTGCCGTTGGTTGGGATGGTGTTCGAGTTCATGGTGCGTATCCTTGTGTGGTGTTGTCAAGATGACAAGTCTGTAGTGTGGCGTTGGTGCGCAACTTCGGCCAGAGGAGAGCATCCCGACATTGCGTAGTCCAGGTCCTACGAAGTGCCGTGCGGTCAACAGCCTTGGGCCCTCGCAGAGAGCAGCGACGAACCAGCCGGTAGTCAGCCGAGCGCGACCGTAAAACCCTTTAAGCTTCGGGCATGACGACGACGCTTTTTTCACCCCCTTGCATCCCTGCCGATCAGATACAGGCAGAGCTGCGGCACAAAGGCTATGCGGTGCTGCGGGCAGATACGGTGGCCCAGTGGGCGCAAGTGCCCTTGGCAGATTTGCAGGCGCTACTGCCCAGTTGGAATAGCCTGGAGCCCGATGAATACTTGAAGGATGGTGGCCGCTACCGCAAGCGCCGCCACGCGTGTTTCACTGTGCAGTGCGATGCGGTACAGGTGGTGCCACACCGTGCCCACTGGCAGCCACTGGAGTACAACGCCCTGCACGGCGGCATGCAGCGCTGGTTTGCGCCCCTGCAAGCCGACATATTGTTAGCGCCGGTGTGGCAACCACTACTGCTGGCCTTGGGTCGGGCGGCCTCGGGCCTCAAGGGAGCACAACCCTGGTTCGTAGAAGCGCATCAGTTTCGTATCGACACCACCGATGGCATAGGTCGCCCCACCCCAGAAGGCGCGCACCGCGATGGTGTTGACCTGGTGGCAGTGTTTTTTATCAACCGCCATGCCATCAAGGGGGGTGAAACACGGGTTTTTGAGGCCGAAGGCCCCAATGGCCAGCGTTTCACGCTGACTGAGCCGTGGTCGCTATTGCTGATTGACGACAGCCGCGTGATCCATGAGTCCACCCCTATTCAGCCGTTGCAAGCGGGCGGCTACCGAGACACCCTGGTGGTTACGCTGCGCGGACAGGGTTTTCAGGGCGAGGTGCCCTAGGCTCAATCACGCAAGTTGACGCACATCGCCGATAGGCTCAGCACCAAAGTCGGCACGGGCCAGGTAATTGAGCACGCGTTGGGCGCACTCCTGGGCCCCGCTAAGCTGGCCCTGGCGGTGCAGAGCATCAAAGGCGGCCAAGTCGGGGAAGTGGTTGGGGTTGGCCTGGCGCAGTTGTACCTGCATGTCGGTATCAATGACGCCGGGCGCTAAAGAGCACACCTTGGCTCCGTTGGGCTGCAGGGCCTCCTCTAGCGCCATGCAGCGGGTCATCAGGTCCATACCAGCCTTGGCTGCGCAATAGGCCGCGGATGAAGCCATGGGCCTGCGGCCCAGCCCTGAGGAAATATTCAAAATCTTGCGCTGTGTTGGCCAGTGCGCTGTGCCCGCCAAAAAAGCCGCACTCAGCAGCATTGGTGCCTCCAAGCCCACGCGCAAGGCGTTGGCCAAATCTGCTGCTTGCGCTTGGCGCAGGGGTACCAGCGCGGAAATGACACCCGCGTTGTTAATGAGCGTGGCGGTCTCCGGTGGCTGGGTGTCGAACTGCTTCAACCAGGTTTGCAAGCGTTGGACTACTGGCGCCGAGTCGGCAAGGTCCATAGTCCACTGCTCCAATGTGGCACCGCGTGCCTGGGCCAAAGCGGCGAGTTCAGCACGACTGCTGCGGGAGATACAAAGTACATGGTTGTGCGGCTGCAGCAACTGTTCAGCCATGGCGGCGCCTAAGCCCCGCGATGCGCCCGTGAGTATGGTGAGATGGGTCATGGGGGCCTTCAATGAGACGCAGGGGCTTGGAATTGACCGTACGTCAAGGCGTGCCAAAGTTCCTTGCGGTCCAGGGGTGTGTCCTTGGGGAGGTAAGCGTTTTTAAGGTAGAAAATTTTGCGTTTTTCTAGGCCTGCATCCGCGATCAGGGGAGCAATGCGTTTGTCAAAAAGTTGCTCGAAGCTTTGGTCTTTGATGGCTTGCTCAAAGCCGTAGGTCAGACGTTCGGCAAGCTCTGGCCGCTTTTTACTGACGAAGAAATAGTACGCCGTGGGATAGGCGATCACCCACGTCGAAACCAAGGCCAAGTCGTTGCGCTTGGCAATAGGCCCGGCCTCAACGATGCCCAGCGGCATTAAATCGAAGGTGCCCAACTTTAAGCGCGGTATGGACGAAGCGGACTCCGACAGGCGCAACACATTGAGGCCCGCATCGGTCTGGATGGCGTAGTCCGGCCAGTCAAACACCTGGCCCAAACGCACCTGCTTCAACTCTTCCCAGGTGTTGATGCGGTCCAGTTCGCGCACGCGCTCGTGGGTACCCATGCCGACACGCATGCCCAGCAGGCCTTTGTACAGGCAATAGCGAATCGGGATACCCGACTTCTCGCGGGCCTCGTTAGTCATGGATGCAATCAAGTCCAGCTTGCCACGCTCCAGCTCCGCATAGGCGCGATTTTGGCTCCATCCGACCTGGTCCCCTTTTTGCAAGACATAGGGGCCATAGCGGGCTTTGGATTTTTCTAGCAGCAGCGACAGCACCTCACCTTTGTAGTTCAGTTGTTGCGAGTCTGGGGTGACAAAAAAGTTGTGTCTAACCACCAGTGGCTCGGCTGCGGCTACCCATCCCGAAGCCAGAGTCATCGCCAAAGCGCCAAGCCAACGCAAGGCTGCGTTCATATTTGAGCCCCTTCTACCAAAAACCGCACCCGCCGCACGCCGTTCCACTCGTCGGCATCCAGCCGGAAGGCCAGAGTCACTTTGGGCGGTAGCGGCTCGGTGTGGCCAAACCAAATGCCATCGACCGGCTGGCCCTGGTGCTTGAGCTTGAGTGCCAGATGCTTTTCGCCCACCAGTCGCTGCGAGACCACTTCTACTTCTTCGCTAAACGTGGGCGCGGCAAAGCCCTGGCCCCACACTTCTTTGTGCAAGGTGTCTACCAAATCCACGCGGCGGTATTCGGGGTTGAGCGGGCCATCGGTCTCCAGGCGGCGGGTCAAGGTGGCGGCATCCAGCCACTCTTGGGCTACCTCATTCAGGCCATTCTCAAAGTCGTCAAAAAATTCCTCAGCCACCGTACAACCTGCCGCCATGGCATGGCCGCCAAAACGCAAAATGACACCCGGGTAGCGCTTGGCCACGAGGTCCAGCGCGTCGCGCAAATGGAAGCCCGGAATGCTGCGGCCCGAGCCCTTGAGCTCGTGCTCTTTGCCCTCGGCCGCGCTTGCGGCAAATACGAAGGTGGGGCGGTGTAGCTTGTCCTTGATGCGGCTGGCTACGATGCCCACCACACCTTCATGAAAGTCGGGGTCAAAAACACAAATAGCGGGCGGCGGTTCATCGCCCTCGTCAAACAGGCTCTCGGCAATCATCATGGCCTGTTCGCGCATATCGCCCTCAATCTCGCGGCGTTCGCGGTTGATGCCGTCCAGCGTTTTGGCCAGCTCGTCAGCGCGCGCGGGGTCGTCGGTCAACAGGCATTCAATACCCAGCGTCATATCGCTCAGACGGCCGGCGGCGTTGATGCGGGGGCCCAAGGCAAAGCCAAAATCGAAGGTGGTGGCGGTGCTAGCATTACGCCCCGCTGCTATAAAAAGACTAGCAACACCAGCAGGAAACATCCCGGCCCGAACCCTTTTTAACCCTTGCGCAACAAGTCTGCGGTTGTTGGCGTCGAGTTTCACCACATCAGCCACCGTACCCAGTGCCACCAGGGGCAGCAGTCGGTCCAGTTTAGGTTGGTTGATGGCATCAAACACGCCGCGTGCGCGCAACTCGGAGCGCAGCGCCATCAGCGTGTAAAACATGACGCCTACGCCGGCAATCGATTTGCTGGCAAACGTGCACCCAGGTTGATTCGGGTTGACGATGACATCGGCATCCGGCAGTGTGGCCGCTGGCAGGTGGTGGTCCGTCACCAAGACCTGCAAACCCAGGGCTTTGGCGTGTGCCACGCCTTCCATGCTGGCAATGCCGTTGTCCACCGTAATCAGCATGTCAGCGCCCGCGTCTTTCACGCGCTGGCTTATGGGGGCGGTCAGGCCGTAGCCGTCCACAATGCGGTCCGGCACGATGTAGTGCACCCGCTGCGCGCCCAGCAGGCGCAGGCCGCGTATCGCCACAGCGCAGGCGGTGGCGCCATCGCAGTCGTAGTCGGCCACTATGCACAGGCTCTTGTTGGCCGCTATGGCATCGGCCAGCAGCACGGCAGCTTCGGGCAGGCCTTTCATGGTGCCCGGGGGTAGCAGTTTGCCCAGGGCGTCGTCGAGTTCGTCGGTTCCCGTCACACCACGGGCGGCATACAGGCGTGCCAGCAGCGGGTGAATGCCGGCCTGCTCCAGCGTCCAGACGCTGCGCGGAGGAATATCGCGGGGAACTATTTTCATAGGGACTTGAGTAGCTTAATGGCTTGTGCCGTAGCCAGCCGGCGTTGCAGGCGTGCCCACGTGCTAGCCGGGCGGTGTTGCAAGCTGATGGCGGCGTGGTCGCCCGCCAGGGTGATGTGAACGGGCAAGCCCTGCTTCCAATCCTCGCAAGCCCGGGCTAGCAGGCTGGTGTCCAACGCCTGCCAGGCCAAAGCCCACTGGTGGCCGTCGTCCTTCAGGGCTGCGTCGCGCAGTGCACGGTTGATCGCCAGCGGTGTCAGCGGCGCCGAGGGAGCCACAGGCGTCAAAGTAGGTGATGGAGCGGTCTCGGCCGGCAGCGTTCCAGTTCCGCTGACCCAGAAGGAGTTGATGGCCGGCAGCTTGTACAGCGCGCGCCGCTCATTCAGCGCATGGGTATACAGCAGCATCTGCATTTCGTTTTGCAAGCGGCGCAGGCTCTTCGCCTGGTTTTGGCGCGGCATCCAGGTGTCTACGCGTTGTCCAGCCACCCGGTCCAATGACGCCGTAGGCAATTCCTTGAAGACCGCGCCGTGGGCCAGCCACGCGCGCGGGGTGTGGTCCAGTACCTGCGCAAACAGCGTGATGCCGTCCTCGGCAAAGTAGGGCTCCATAGCGCCCCACAGCACCGCGTAGTCATCCACCGTGAGAGCCAGGTGGGCTGGATCGGTCATGGCAACGTGGTCAGCGTGGACGGTCCAGTGACAGGGCGTGATCCAGGCCCAGCCATCTAGACCGTGCAGACCCGTCAGCCCGCGAAGTGTTGCATCCTGCGCGGCCCACGGAATCAGGCCATCATCTTTGGGCAGCCCCGCCGCGTGGGCGGCCACCTGCTCGTGCAATGGGCTCAAGGTGTCCGCCTTACCCCTGAATAGGGGTGCAGGCACCAAGCGCTGGAGAAGCTGCTCCAAGTGTGGCAACTTCATTCCATCCAATGCCTGTTGGCAATGGGGACCGGGCGCTGCCGCAAAGGGAATCAGGGTGTGCATTGGCGCCATTGTCGGGGATTGGGGCCGACCCAGCCAGAGCGCTGTAGATTGGATGCCACAATTCAGGGATGATGCAATTACCCTACGAGCTACTTATTGGCTTGCGCTATACCCGGGCCGGGCGCACCACGCGGCGCAACGGTTTTATCTCTTTTATTTCTGGGGTGTCCATGCTGGGTATCGCCCTGGGTGTGGCGGCGTTGATCATTGTGCTCAGCGTCATGAACGGCTTTCAAAAAGAAGTGCGTGACCGCATGCTGGGTGTGGTCTCGCATGTGGAGATTTATGCAGCGGGTGGTCAAGCCCTGCCCGATGTGGCGTTGACACTGCGCGAGGCGCGCGCCAATCCGCAGGTTATCGGGGCCGCACCATTTATTGCTGCTCAGGCTTTAGCGGCGCGCGGCGACGATATGAAAGGCGTCATGGTGCGCGGCATTGACCCCGCGCTGGAGCCGGAGGTGACCGACCTGGCGAACGCCAGCCAAAACCAGAGCGTACAAACTGCGGTACTGGCACAACTGACGCCGGGCAGTTTTGGAGTTGTGTTGGGCGGCGAGTTGGCCCGTTCCCTGGGTATCCGAGTCGGTGAAAAAGTGACCCTGGTGGCGCCCAGCGGCCAGGTCACTCCCGCGGGTGTGGTGCCGCGCTATAAGCAGATGACCGTGTTAGGCACGTTTGACTCCGGCCACTATGAATATGACTCTGCGCTGGCTTTTGTGCATTGGGAAGATGCCGCCAAAATCTTCCGGCTGGATGGCCCATCAGGCGTGCGCCTGAAGCTGCGCGACTTACACCAGGCCCGCACCGTGGCCGACGAACTGCAGCGCAACCTGACAGGTGATGTGGTCATTCGCGATTGGACGCGCCAAAACCGCACCTGGTTTGCCGCGGTGCAGGTCGAAAAACGCATGATGTTCATCATCTTGACCCTGATCGTGGCGGTGGCGGCATTTAATCTGGTTAGCACGCTGGTGATGACGGTGACCGACAAGCGTGCCGACATCGCCATCCTGCGCACTCTGGGTGCCAGCCCGCGCAGCATCATGGGTATTTTTGTGGTGCAGGGGGCGATGGTGGGCGTCATTGGCACCGTGGCCGGGCTGCTACTGGGCTTGGGTGTGGCGTACAACATTGATGTGATCGTGCCTGCACTGGAGCGCTTGCTGGGCGCTAAATTTTTGCCACCTGAGTTGTATCTCATCAGCCGTATGCCTAGCGAGCCGCAGCAGGCCGACATCTTGCCCATCGCCATCATCGCTTTGGTGATGGCGTTTGTCGCCACGCTCTACCCAAGCTGGAGAGCTTCTAAAGTCAACCCCGCGGAGGCACTGCGTTATGAGTGATTTGATTTTGCGAGGCCTAGGCCTGACCAAGCGCTTTACCGAGGGCCGCTTGGATGTCACCGTGCTACACGGTGTGGATCTGGAAGTTCGCCGTGGCGACACTTTGGCAATCGTGGGCGCATCGGGCTCTGGCAAAAGCACACTGCTGCATTTGCTGGGCGGACTAGATGCGCCGACCAGTGGCAGCGTAGAGTTGTTGGGTCAAAAACTGGCGGGTTTGAATGCATCGGAGCAAGGCCGTTTACGTAACCGGCACCTCGGGTTTGTGTACCAGTTTCACCACCTGCTGCCGGAGTTCAGCGCGCTGGACAATGTGGCCATGCCATTGACCATTCGGCGGTTGGCCCCGGCAGACGCGTCCGAAGCTGCTACGAAAATGCTAGCACGTGTCGGTCTGCAGGACCGCTTGCACCACCGGCCCGCCGAGTTGTCGGGCGGTGAGCGCCAGCGCGTGGCCATTGCGCGCGCATTGGTTACACAACCCGATTGCGTGCTGGCCGATGAACCCACCGGTAACCTGGACCGCAGTACCGCGGACGGCGTGTTTGAACTGATGCTGCAACTGGCCCGTGATCAGGGCACGGCCTTTGTGATGGTCACCCATGACCAGAGTTTGGCGGCGCGGTGTGCGCGGCAGCTCAAGATTGTTTCGGGGCGGTTGACGGAGGGCTGAGCGGCTCTGGTACGCGCAGGCGTCTGGGTGGCAGAGGTTTTGCTCCGTGTCCTCCGCCCTACGGGCTCCTCCTTTACTGCGCAAAACGCTCTGCCACCCAAGCGCCCGGATCCTCACTAACTCGCAATCCCCGTCTTTTGCAAGATGTCATACACCAGCTCCAGCCGTACCAGCGGGTTGTCCAGTGCCATCAGGCGCTGCTTCAGCTCGGGCGGTATGGGTAGCAGTTCGCACCAGCGGTTGGCGACCCAGCCGCAGTCCTCTAGCTGGTAGGGTGCCTGCAGCGGCAGGGCGGCGTTGTTGGGGTTGCGCTCTTGCAGGCTTTTGATGACTTGGCCCAGGGCATCGGCAGCAGCTTGCAAATCTGTCGGGATGGGCACAGTGGTGTCTGCCGCCATGCAGGTCACGTCGGCCATCCACAACCCATGGCGCAAACGTTCGCGCCGATTGATTTCAAAGCGCTGGGTGCCCAGGGTCTGAATGACCATGAGGCCTGCTTGGGGCGTTGCAAATTCTGTAATGGTCGCCAGCGTGCCCACCGCATGAAAAACCTCGGATGCGAAGCCATCACCAGCGGGTTTGCCCGTCGTTTCGGCATCACTGCGTTTACGTACCTCGGCGCCCTGACTCAGCAGGACCACGCCGAAGGGCGCGCCCGTCTTGTGCGCCTTGCCGATCATGTCGAGGTAGCGCACTTCGAAAATCTGCAAGGGCAGCAGGCCACCGGGGTACAGTACTGTGCCCAGGGGAAACAGAGGTAATGACGTGAGTACTAAGTTATTTGGCATTGGCAAATTGCAAAAATCACAACGGCCTCCATCATCCCACGCAGGGCTAAGCTAGGTGTGGGGGGCGGTCATATTTGATCGGCGTCAATACGCTAACCAACTAACCAACAATTTTGATGCAAGTAAGTCTTCGTAGTGCTGCGCCGCTACGCAATTGGGGAATTGACTGTCTGCGGGGTTTTGCGATCTTATTGGTGATCCTTAACCACCTGGGCTTGGGCTTTCGCTTGCCGCTAAAGAAGAGTTTGCTGGTGGAGTACCTGCCCGTCCGTGTACTCAATGCCGTGAGCTTCAACGGCTATGAGGCAGTGTTTATCTTTTTTGTCATCTCCGGATTTTTGATTGCCTACAGGGTATTGAGCCAGTATCCCAATCTGCAAGCTATGGATTGGCGTAGCTTCTATGTGCGCCGCGCTAGCCGTATTTTGCCCTTGCTGCTGGCGTTGCTGGCCGTGTTGTCGCTGCTGCATTGGCTGGGCTTTGCCGACTACCGGATTCAAGCGCCAGGGCAGTCATGGGGTGGCGCCATGCTGTCCGCCTTGGGCTTGTACCTGAACTGGTACGAGGGGCAGACTACGTGGCTGCCCGCATCCTGGGATGTGCTGTGGTCACTGTCCATTGAAGAGGTTTTCTACCTTGCCTTCCCGATCGTGTGCCTGCTGCTCCCGCGCAAGCTGTTGTTGGCTGGCCTGCTGCTGTTGGCTTTGTCCCTGCCGTTTACTAAAGCGGCCTTACACGGCAATGAGATTTGGTCAGAGAAGGCTTACTTGCCCGGTATGTCCGCTATCGCCATGGGCGTCCTAACGGCCTTTGCAGCACAGCAGTGGCCGAGCTTGCCGGCGCGCATGGCGAGAATGTTGCTGGCTTTGGGTGGTGTGGGTCTGCTGGCCACCTTGCTTTGGGGAGAATTTCTCGGGGCTAGCCTGAAAGAAGGCTACATGTGGGTGCTCACCCTGGGTGCGGCGGCATTGGTGCTGGCCTGCCACCATCTCTGCAGCCAAGCTTACGCACCCCGTGGTCTGGGTTGGCTAGCCCGTATGGGGCAACTGAGCTACGAAATCTACCTCAGTCACATGTTTGTCGTGCTCAGCACCGTGGCCTTGTTTCGCCACTTTTACGCACCAAATCTGCGCTGGGACTTTGCAGTCTACATCCCGTGCATTGCGTTGTGCATGTTGCTGGGCGCGGTCCTGCAAGGTTGGCTCACGCTGCCATGCGAACGTTATTTGCGGCGTCTTCGGCAGAGTGAGGGTCGCGCTGAGGCATTCGAAAGTCAGTGTGTTCACCCTGGCGTGACAGCCAACAGGTAAGTTCAGTGCCATGCCCAACTCAGGGGGCACAATGGGAAGCTCACCCCACACATGTAAGGCTGACCCTGTGACCAAATACCTCATTGCTTACGCAGGTGCTGCTATCGCCATGATCGCTATCGATTTGGTGTGGTTGGGCGTCATTGCCAAGCCGCTGTACCAGCAGGGTATTGGCCACTTGATGGTCGATGAGCCACGCGTGGTGGTGGCGGCATTGTTCTATCTCATGTATCCGGTTGGCCTGGTGTTGTTTGCCATTACCCCCCAAGAGGCAGCCAAAAGTTGGGGTAAGACGGCCCTGTGGGCGGCGTTGTTCGGTTTTTTTGCCTACGGCACCTACGACCTCACCAATCTGGCCACCCTGAAGGATTGGCCCTTAAGCCTGGCCGTCATTGACGTGGCCTGGGGTACTTTGGTCAGCGCAGTTGCGGCGTGTGCAGGCAAGGCCACAATGGACCAGTTTGTTGCCCGGTAAAACGGCGTTTACTTGGCGGCTTCTAGCCGCATCGTGCCCAGCGCAACGGGGCTCTGCAAAAAATCCAGCAAATCTGCCAGTACCCGGTCTTTGTGGCTGGCCAAAATGCCATGGGCGGCGCCTTCGTATGCAATGAATTCGCTTTGCGACAACATCTTGGCGGCAATGTGGCCGGAGGACGCGATTGGCACAGTCTTGTCCTCACAGCCGTGGATGATCAGCGTTGGCACTTGAATGGAGACCATGTCGTTACGAAAGTCGGTGTGCGAGAAGGCCTGCGCAGCTTGCAACGTGGGCAGCAAACCTGCCTGCATAGCCATACTACGCGCCCAGTGCAACACGCTGTCGCTCACCGGGTGCGAGAGCAGGCTGACCCCAAAAAAATCCTGGAAAAAATCGTGCCAAAAATGCGCACGGTCGGCTCGAATGCCATCCGCCATGGCTTCAAATACCGAGGCATCCACTCCGAGTGGGTTGTCGGGCGCTTTGAGCATGAATGGCAAGATAGACGATAGCAACACCACCTGCTTGACATCGTGTGCGCCGTAGCGCGTGAGGTAGCGGGCTACTTCGCCGCCGCCCATCGAAAAGCCCAACAGCGCAATGTCTTTGGCGCCGGTCTGCGCAATGACGGCGGCGAGGTCGTCCGCTAATGTGTCGTAGTCGTATCCCTGCGCGGGTTGGTCCGATCGCCCAAAGCCACGCCGGTCGTAGCTGATGGCGCGCATGCCTGCGTTGACGATGCCCAGAGCGAGGTCGTCCAGGCTGTCGGACGACAACGGCCAGCCGTGCACCATGACCACTGGGCGACCCTCGCCCCAGTCTTTGACAAAAAGTTGCGTTCCGTCGGAGGCCTTCACTCGGTTCATGGGTATCTCCCAAAATGGGTCGGCAGGGTTGCTGACGCGTGGGCATGATTGTTTTGGTGGCCGGGTCGGTGTGTCGGTGCTGCACCGCACGGACGTTGCGCTATGGACCCCTGACACTGATGCCTTGATGAACCACCGCAGAAAGCCTCCCATGAAAAATGCCACCAGCCCTATCTCTGTTGCCGACATGCGCATACGAGCCCGCAAGCACGTCGTGGATGGTGCCGTCACTGCGGACTACAAGGCTGACCGTAAAAAAGTGCTGGAGATGCTCAACGAGTCATTAGCGACCGAGCTGGTGTGTGTGCTGCGCTACCGGCGCCACCACTTCACTGCCAAAGGCATTCACGCGCATGCCGTAGCAGCCGAGTTTCTGGCGCATTCCAACGAAGAGCTGGGCCACGCCGACTTGCTTGCAGCGCGCATCGTGCAATTGGGAGGCGAACCCGACTTTGCCCCTAGCACACTGTTGGCCCGCAGCCACGCGGAATACGTCGAAGGCAGTAGCTTGCAAGACTTCATCATCGAAAACCTGGTGGCTGAACGCATTGCAATTGAGAGCTACCGCCAGTCTGTGGCCTACCTGGGCGACGCAGACCCCACCACGCGTCGTTTGCTCGAAAGTATTTTGGCCACCGAAGAGGAGCACGCGGACGAGCTGGCGGACTTGTTGCAAAACATGCCCAAGGACGCTTCGCACGCCCTGTAAGGCACAACGGGTGCCGTGCTGATGGGCTTGGCACTACCGCCTGGTGGTGGGTTCGCGTTGGCATAGGGTCCAGACCTTGCGCACGCGGCGCCCTTGAATCATGGACAAATGCGAGGAACACACAATGAAAACACTGGACGAACTGGAAAAGGACTTTGGTGCCTTTTACCCCCGGGGCTATATGGTGGTGGCCTTTGGTGCCTACCAAAATGCCAAGTCGGTGCAGGCTGATTTGAAAGCGCGCGCTGCGGTGTTTGATGGCACGCTGGCCGTTACCCCGCAAGAGATGATTGATTTTGCCGAGACAAATATTGCGCAAGCCGGGGTCATTGCGAACCTGGGCACCAGCCTGACCACCATCCAAAACTTCTTGAATGCAGCGCGCACCGGCTCCCATTTTTTGGTGATTCCGACGCCTGACGACGCGGCTGCGGCCGCTGCAACAGACGCTATCGGCCGCGTCTCGCACGGGTTGGCGCAGCGCTACCACCTGCTGGCCATAGAAGACGTGCCCTGAGTGAACCCACAGTGGGGGCGCTGGTTTTCAGGCTGGTGCCAGAATGCACCAGTTGCGTCGCTTTTTCGCGCACTTCAGGAGCCCGCCATGCCACACGCCTTTACCCGCACACTCAAGACCTTCAGCACAGCCTCTGGCAAGCAAGGACAGTTTTATTCTTTGCCGGAACTGGCCCGCAAGTTTCCCAACATCAAGCGCTTGCCAGTATCGCTGCGCATTGTGTTGGAGTCGGTTCTGCGCAATTGCGATGGTAAGAAAGTCACCCCGGAACATGTTGCGCAAATTGCCAACTGGCGGCCCGTGGCAGAGCGCACCGATGAAATTCCCTTTGTGGTCAGCCGCGTGGTGCTACAGGACTTTACCGGCGTGCCTTTGTTGGCCGATTTGGCTGCCATGCGCAGCACCGCCCAGCGCCTGGGCTACGACCCACAAAAAATTGAACCACTGGTGCCTGTAGACCTGGTGGTGGACCACTCAGTGATGGTGGACCACTACGGCAAGAAGAATTCGCTGGATTTGAATATGAAGCTGGAATTCCAGCGCAACCGCGAGCGTTACGAATTCATGAAATGGGGCATGCAGGCCTTTGACACCTTTGGCGTAGTGCCGCCGGGCTTTGGCATCGTGCACCAGGTGAATTTGGAATTCTTGGCCCGCGGCGTGCATAAGACGAAGGACAAGCTCTATTACCCCGACACCTTGGTGGGCACCGACAGCCACACCACCATGATCAACGGCATTGGCGTGGTGGGCTGGGGCGTGGGAGGCATAGAGGCCGAGGCCGCTATGCTGGGCCAGCCCGTGTATTTTTTAACACCCGATGTGGTGGGCTTTGAGCTGACCGGCCGCCTGCGCGAGGGCGTAACTGCAACCGACTTGGTGCTGACCGTGACCGAGACTTTGCGCAAGCACAAGGTGGTGGGCAAGTTTGTCGAATTCTTTGGTGAGGGTACACGTGCGCTGGCGCTGCCAGACCGCGCCACCATTGCCAATATGGCTCCCGAGTACGGCGCCACCATGGGCTTCTTTCCGGTGGACGAGAAAACCATGGACTACTTTGAAGGCACAGGCCGCACCAAGGCCGAGATTGAAGCGTTTGCCGCGTACTTCAAGGCGCAAGGATTGTTTGGTGTTCCGCTCAAAGGTGAGGTGGACTACACCAGCGTCGTAACCTTGGACTTGGGTGAGGTGACGCCCAGTTTGGCCGGCCCGAAGCGCCCACAAGACCGTATTGCCTTGGGCCAAGTGGCAGAGAACTTCGCCAGCTTGTTCAGCAAGTCGAGTGCTGAAAATGGCTTTAACCAGTTGCCTGGCAAGTTACCCATGCGCTATGCCTTGGAGCCCGATGCGCCGGTGCATGAGACACAAGCCCCCGTGGCGGAGCCCGTGCCGCTGGGTGCACCGCGTGGTGTAGCCGAGATGGTGTTGAACCGCCCAACGCTGGAGTCCGCCAAGGCGACTGCGGCCGCCGCAGGCGCTACGCAACTCCAGGGGGCCAAGGGCCCTGTACTGGCGCACAGTGGCCTGAAAGTTGGCAATGGCGACGTGCTGATTGCCGCCATCACCAGTTGCACCAACACGTCCAACCCCAGCGTCATGCTGGCCGCAGGTCTGCTGGCGAAGAAGGCCGTGTTGGCAGGGCTCAAGGTGCAGCCCCACATCAAGACGTCATTGGCGCCAGGCTCACGCATCGTCACCGAGTACTTGACCGAAGCCGGCCTGTTGCCCTACTTGGAGAAACTGGGCTTTGCGCTGGCGGGCTACGGCTGCACCACCTGCATTGGCAATGCCGGTGACCTCACGCCCGAGCTCAATGCCGCCATCACTAAAAACGACCTGGTGTGTGCGGCGGTGCTGTCGGGCAACCGTAACTTTGAGGCCCGCATTCACCCCAACCTGAAAGCTAATTTTTTGGCCAGCCCGCCGCTGGTGGTGGCCTATGCCATTGCCGGCAATGTGATGGTGGACTTGATGACCCAGCCGGTGGGCAAGGGCCGGGGCGGCAAAGACGTGTATTTGGGTGACATCTGGCCCAGCAGTGACGAGATCCATGCACTGATGAAGTACGCCATGAAGGGCAAAGCCTTTCGTGCCAACTACGCCAAATTGGGGTCTGAGCCTGGCAAGCTGTGGGAAAAAATCAAGGGGGTGTCGGGCACGGCGTACACCTGGCCGCACAGCACCTACATCGCGCAACCGCCATTTTTTGATAATTTTGCTATGGAATTAGGAGCTAAAAAGTCAATAAATACGCGGGGCGGAGGCATATTTGTTACTGAAAATACGTTGGGAGCCACCAAAACTGGCGCTACGCTGGCTGGTGCGCCCCTCCAGCCAGTCGCCGTGCGCGGCGCGCGCACCATTGCCTTGTTTGGTCACTCCATCACCACCGACCACATCTCGCCCGCCGGCAATATCAAAGAAAGCTCGCCTGCAGGCCAGTGGCTGTTGGCCAACGGCGTGCAAAAGGCGGACTTCAACTCCTATGGCGCGCGCCGCGGCAACCATGACGTCATGGTGCGCGGCACTTTTGCCAATGTACGCATCAAGAACCTCATGATCCCGGCGCTGGCCGACGGATCGCGCGAGGAGGGCGGCGTGACGCTGTACTACGGTGCGGCCGCAGCCAGCGTGCCCGGCGAGAAGATGCCCATCTACGATGCGGCCACCCGGTACATGGCGGCCGGTATCGCCACAGTGGTCTTTGCTGGCGAAGAGTACGGCACGGGGTCCAGCCGTGACTGGGCCGCCAAGGGCACGCAGTTGTTGGGCATCAAGGCAGTGGTGGCGCAAAGCTTTGAGCGCATCCACCGCAGTAACTTGGTGGGCATGGGGGTGCTGCCGTTGCAGTTCAAGGGGGGTGAGAGTTGGCAAAGCCTAGGACTGACAGGCACAGAGACCATCGCCATCATTCCCGAACCCAGCCTCATGCCGCAAAGCGATGCGCAGTTGATCATCAGCCGCGCCGACGGTACGCAAACCACCCACACGCTCTTGCTGCGCATTGATACGCCGATTGAAGTGGACTACTACCGGGCCGGAGGCATATTGCCGTTTGTGCTGCGGCAGCTCTTGGCGCAGTGAGTCCGTGCGGCAGCCCTGTGGGGCGCCGACCGACGCTAAACTGTGCGCCTTAGGGAAGTCAATAACACGCCAAAGAAACGCATGAGACAAGCAATTTTCTCGGTATTTTTGAGTTCCCTTTTGTGGTCTACGGCAGGTGCCAGTGTGCAGGCGCAATGCGCGCGGCTTGTACTTGCGGCAGATCCCGCCTACCCCCCTTTGCATTGGTACGACGGCGCCACTATGCAGGGTGCCTCGATCGCTATTGCCAAGCGAGTCCTGGAAGATTTGAAGGTGCCCTACGAGGTTCGCTACCTTGGCCCACTGCCTCGGGTTTTAGCAGCGGCGCAGCGTGGTGATATTGACATGGTTGCTACCCTTAAAAAAACGCCCGAGCGCGAACAGTTTTTGCTGTACCCCAGCACACCCGCACTGTCCAATCCAGTTGCAGTTTTTACCTCGCGGGAGCGTCCCATTGCGTTCAAAAGTCGCGCCGATTTGGTGGGGCTCAAGGGTGGCATTACCCGGGGCAATGTTTTTGGATACGGGTTTGACGAGTTCATGCGGCAGAACCTGTCTATTGAAGAAGCTGGCAACCCCGAGCACAACTTTAGCAAGCTCAGTTTGGGTCGTATTGACTACTTTATTACCGGCTATTACGCCGGTTTGGCGTACCTGCAGCAGCGCGAGGACCAAGATCGTTTTGCTGCTAACTTTCCTTTCCTGGTAGACACCCCCAACTACCTGACCCTGACACGCCGGGGGCAGTGTGCAAACCTGCTCCCGGCGATCAATGAGCGCTTGCTCAAGCTCGCCAAAGGTGGCGTGCTGGACGAGTTGACGCGACAAAATTTTGAACTCTGGAAGTCCAAACCGGTGCTCAAGGTAGATTAGGCCGCCCGAGGCTAGTCTTACAGCGCGCTGCGTGCACCCGGGCTGCTTTCGTGCAGTTCTGCCCGTGCTTGGCGCCACACCTGCCAACCCCCTTGCAGGGCCAGGGCGGACATGCCGATGGCGACCATGAGGTCCGGCCATTGGCTGCCAGTGCCCAACACGCCCAGTGCAGCCAGCATCACCGCAATATTGCCGATTGCATCGTTGCGTGTGCAAAGCCAAACGCTACGCATGTTCGCGTCTCCCTCGCGGAAGGCGTACAGCATTGCGGCGACTGCAACATTGGCGGCCAGTGCGACGAAGCCAATCACACCCATGGTGGCCGCGTCGGGCACGCCGCCATGCCTAACGTTCCACACGGCTTGGCCTAGTACCAGCAAGCCAAAGCCAGCCATGCACAGGGCCTTGACCATGGCGGCGCGTGCGCGCCACGTAACGGCTGCCGTCAGCACGGCAATCGACACACCATAGTTCAGCGCATCGCCCGCAAAGTCAATGGCGTCTGCTAGCAGCGCGAGCGAGCCCGATGTCATGCCCGCAGCGATCTCCACGCCGAACATGGCTGCATTAATTGCCAGCGCAATCCACAAAATGCGGCGATACCGTGTGGGGTTTTGCAGGGTGTGGGCGGCGGCAGGGGTGTGTTCGCAGCAGTGTTGACTCATGTGGGGGTTTCCTTTGGTAAGGGTGTATTGAAAACCCTAAAGCCACTTCAGGGTCAAGTCCTATACTGCAGCATGGTTGTTGCAGGCCTGTAGACAACCCACTCGCTGCAATGACCCCATGGAGTAAGCCTATGAAAATCGGTGAATTGGCCAGCGTTTCTAGCACCGCGGTAGCAACCATCCGTTATTACGAGCGCGAGGGTTTGCTGCCCACCGCCGCGCGCACCGAAGGCAACTACCGCGTCTATGGGGCAGAGCATGCGCAGCGTCTGCAGTTTGTGCGCCACTGCCGCAGTCTGGACATGACGCTGCAAGAAATACGCACGCTGCTGGCCTTCAAAGACGCTCCCCAAGACAACTGTGCGGAGGTGAACGCCCTGCTGGATGACCACATTGGGCATGTGGCGCAGCGGGTGCGGGAATTGCGCCAACTGGAAAAGCAGCTCAAAGCGCTACGCGCGCAATGCCTGGGCGCGCAAGACGCAGCGTATTGCGGCATTTTGCAAGGGCTGGCGCTAGCCCCACCGCGCGGCAAGGTGACGGGCCATGTGCACGGCACGCACAGCCACAAACCGCAGCGTGCTGCCAGGGACTAGCTGGGTTTAACACGGAGGCGTCTGCATTGCGGTGGACAATGGCACCCATGGAGCAGGCAGTATTGATTGTGGGGGGCGGAATCGGCGGGCTGGCGGCGGCGTTGGCCTGTGCCCAGGCATCTGGGCGGACCAGCAAGCCGGTGCGCCTGATAGAACAAGCCTCGGCCTTTGGTGAGGTGGGGGCGGGCATCCAGCTCGGTCCCAATGTGACACGGGTGCTGCAACGCTGGGGCGTGATGGACGCCCTGACGGATGTAGCGGCCTTTCCCGAGCGGCTGGAGGTGCGCCACGCACTGACCGCTAAAACCCTCGGCGTACTGCCACTTGGTGCCAGCATGTTGCAGCGTTATGGCGCGCCCTACGCCACAGTCGCCCGCGCCGACTTGCACGCGGTGCTGCTGCGGGCGGTGCAAGCCCAGCCGGTTGCGTTGCATTTGTCTACCGCACTCACGCAAGTAACGCAAAGCACAGACGGCGTGACGGTGCAAACCTCGGGTGGCGAGACCCTCTGTACGCCACTGCTGGTGGGGGCTGATGGCTTGTGGAGCCGGGTGCGCCAATACGCGCTGCCGCACGATTCACCGCGCGCTACGGGGCACCTGGCCTTCAGGGCCCTGGTGCGCCAGAGTAGCCTACCCGCGTTGGTGCGCAGCCCGGTGGTCACAGCCTGGCTGGGGCCGCAGTTCCATGTGGTGCAGTACCCCGTGCGCGGCGGCGAGTGGCTCAACGTCGTGGCCATCGTGCACGGCACGGTGGACGGTGACCCGACCCAGTGGGACCACGCCGCCAATGCCGCCGAGCTACGCGCCCGGCTGGCCAATGCGCAGGCGCCGCTGCTCGATCTGATCCATGCCATTGACGACTGGCGTGTTTGGGCCCTTTATGACCGCCCGCCGATGGCGGGCCCGCACGGACAAGCGCAGGGCCGCATCGCGCTCTTGGGTGACGCAGCCCACCCCATGCGCCCCTACCTGGCGCAAGGTGCTGGCATGGCGATTGAAGATGCCCAGCAATTGGCGGCCTCGTTGTCGGCGCAACCGCACGCTGTGCCGGCTGCAGCGGCCCATTACGCTGTAGCCCGGTGGCGGCGCAATGCGCAGGTGCAAGCCCGGGCCAGGCGTAACGGCGAGATTTTTCATTTGCGCGGGCCGATGCGCTTGGGCCGCGATTGGTCACTGCGGTTACTGGGGGCCAAGCTGCTGGATATGCCATGGTTGTATGGCTACCAAATTTAGATTGCTATGAAAATAGTAGCTACTTCGTCAGGTTTTACCCGGGCCCCAGGCCGATTGGGCTTGAAATTTAACAAAAAAGAGTGTTTTTAATGGTGTTTGCGAGTGCGTTGGCGAATGTGTTGGTTGGGGTGGCTGTGCTGCTGGTGTTGTGGGGTGTGGTGATGGGCTTCAATCGGCTGGCACCGTTGCGGACGGCCCGCTGGCTGCGCCGCACCCTGCGCCGCCTGGCCGGGCTGCAGGCCAAAACTGTCCAGGTGCAGGGGCAACGTTTCCCGTACCTGGTGGGTGGTGGTACTGTGGGGGGCATGGGCAGTGTGGACGAGCCGCTGGTGCTGGTGCACGGCTTCACCGCAGACAAGGACACCTGGACCGCGGTGGCGCGGCACCTGACGGCCCAAACCACCGTCATCGCACCCGATTTACCCGGCTTTGGCGATGCCGCGCGTGACCCCAACGCCAGCCACAGTATGGATGTGCAGGTAGAAAACCTGCGCGCTTTTTTGCAAGCGCTGGGCCTCACCCGCGTGCACCTGGGGGGTAGCTCTATGGGCGGTGGCGTGGTGGCTTTGTATGCCGCCAAATACCCGCAAGAGGTGGCCAGCCTGTGGCTGATGAACGCCGCAGCCACCGCCGAGGTGACCCACTCTGATCTGATGAAGCACTACGATGCCACTGGCGAGTTTCCGCTGTTGGTGCAAACCCAATCGCAATTGCTGGCAAAGCTGGCGTTCGTGTTGGGTGGCTTTCAGTATGTGCCGCATGCACTGGCCTATGCCATGGCCGATGAGGCGCAGCGCGATTTCGAGTTTCACAGCGACATTCTCAAAACCATCCGCCACGACATCCCCATTGAGGCGCGCTACAACACTTTGCAAACGCCCGCGCTCATCGTCACGGGTGACCGTGACCGGGTCGTGCCCCCAGCCTCGGTGCACACGCTGGCCCGGGTGTTTGTGAACAGCCAGATCAAGGTCATGCAGGGCGTGGGCCACCTGCCAATGGTGGAGGCGCCCAAGGCGGTGGCGCGGGATTATTTGGCGTTTAGGGCCCAGCAGCCCCCAGCGGTGCCAGCAGTGCCCCCAGGTCGGCCTCGCTGAACTTGGTCGCGCCTTCGGCATCGCGCCCCAGCACACCCTGGGCCAGCGCCAGCTTGCGGGCCTGGAGCTCCAGCATGCGTTCCTCAATGCTGCCCTCTACCACCAGCTTGTAGACAAAGACCGGCTGGTCTTGCCCGATGCGGTGGGCGCGGGCTGTGGCTTGCTCTTCTACCGCCGGGTTCCACCAGGGGTCGAGGTGGATGACGGTGTCGGCAGCGGTCAGGTTCAGGCCCACACCACCGGCCTTCAGGCTCAATAGCAAGATGGGGGCTGCACCGGCTTGAAACTGCTGTACGACCGCGCCACGCTGGGCGGTGGGGGTCTGGCCGGTCAGGCTTAGAAACGTCAATTGCAGGGCCTGCAATTGCTCTGCCACCAGCGCCAGTAGCTCGGTGAATTGGGAGAACACCAGCACGTGGCGGCCTTCTTCCACCAGCGCGGGCAGCATCTCGCACAGCACCTCCATCTTGGCGCGTTCGATAGGGGGCCCCCACGCTCCACCGCTGCGCGGGTCGCTGCGCTCCGAGGGGGCGCGTTTTAGCCTGGGGCGGCCCGGCGCTGACACAGTGTGGCCAGGTTTCACCAAATAGGGGTCGCAACACACCTGCCGCAGCTTCAGCAGCGCATCCAAGATGCTGATCTGCGCGCCCTTGAAACTTTGGCGCTGCAGCACGCGGCGCACTTGCTTGTCTGCGGCGGTGCGTACGGCTTCGTACAGTTCGCGCTGCTGGCCTTGCAGTTGCACGCGCCGTACCACCTCGGTGCGTGGTGGCAGCTCGCTGGCCACGTCTTGCTTGCGCCGCCGCAAAATAAATGGGCGTATTCGTTGGGCCAGTAGCTGGGCGCGCAGGGTCTCGCCGTTGTCTTCAATCGGTTTGCGCCAGCGGGTGTTGAAGCTGCGCACATCGCCCAAGAAACCGGGCATCAAAAAATCGAACTGCGCCCACAGCTCGCCCAGGTGGTTTTCCAGCGGCGTGCCGGTCATGCACAGCGGGTGGCGCGCCTGCAGGCGGCGCAGCGCGCGGGCACTGCGGCCTCCGGCGTTTTTCACCATCTGCGCCTCATCCAAGATCAGCAGATGAAAGGGCTGCGCGGCCAGCGCGGCCATGTCGCGCCATAGCAGCGGGTAGGTGGTCAGCACCACATCGTGCGCAGCCATCTGCGTAAACAGTTTGGCGCGGTCGGGGCCTTGCAGGGTCAACACGCGCAAATCCGGCGCTATGCGCTGCGCCTCGGCCTGCCAGTTAAACACCAACGAGGTCGGCACCACCACCAGGCTGGGCAGGTCCATGCGGCCACTTTGTTTTTCGATCAGCAGATGGGCCAGCGCTTGCGCCGTTTTGCCCAGGCCCATGTCGTCGGCCAAGATGCCGCCCAGGTGCTGGGCGCGCAGGTATTGCAGCCAGGCCAGGCCCTCCCGTTGGTAGCCACGCAGTGCTAGGTTCAGTCCCACCGGTGCGGCGACCGGCTGCGGCGCACCGATGCTTGTGAGGCGCTGGGCAAGGTGGGTCAGTCCGTCGTCGCCTTGCAACTGCCAGCTTGCGTGCGGGCTTACGCGGTGCGCTTCTACCAGGCCACAGCGCAGGGCCTCCAGGCGGCGTGCTTCCCAGGCGCCCAAGTGCAGCGGCTCGCCGGGCTTGCGGCTACCCGGACCCCGTGCGGGGTCGGTGAGCAAGTCCACCATCGCGCCGATGATGGCTTTGAGTGGCGCGGCCAGCGCGTCAATACGCCGCCCGCCCGGGGCGCGCAGCGACACCACATCATGGTCGTCTATGGCAGCCAGTTGGGCCGCGTTCAGCCAGCGCGGTTCGCGCTTGATCAGATCCGCCAACAGCGGTGCCAAGTCCAGCGATTCGCCGTCTATCTCGATGCCCAGGGTCAGCAGCCAAGCACCCTCACGCTCGGGCAGGTGCAGCTTTTGCACGGGGCGTTCGCGGGGGGCCAGGGGCCCGTCCAGCGCTTTGCCCAGCACCTCGCCCGTGTCGGGCTGCACCAGCAGCTTCCAGCGGGTGACCGGTACGCTTTCGTGCGCAAAGCCCGGCTGCACCACCACCTGCCAGCCTTGGGCCTGCAAGCGCGGCACTTGCTCGGCCCAAAAGTCGCCAAAGAAGTCCTCCTGCGCTAGGGTCCACACGGAGCCCAGGCCCGCCATGGCTGCGTCACTTTCATCCGATTGGCTCTGACTGCGCCACTGCAAATGCTGGGCAGATACGGGTAGCAGGCCCAGCTCCCACACCAGGTCCGTGGCATCGGCCTCTGCGCCCAAGTCGCGGCGCATGCGCTGCGGCGGGCCACCGGTGTTGGGCAACTCTTGCACGGCCGCCGGCCGGCTGTTGAGGATGGAAGTGGGCGCGGGTGTCTGCCAGTGCGCGCTGCTCTGGCCGCCGAGGCCTTCGGTGCGGTAAGTCCAGTCAATCTGCACCAGGGTCACGCCATCCCCCCGCGCCGCGAGTTTGCCGTTGGGACGCATGCCCAGCAGGCCATCGCCCCGGCCCAAGGTTTGCAGGGTGATGCGTGGGCGAAAAATGCCGATGACGGTACCGGGCTCCAGGCTGGGGGCTGGCGTGTCACCGGCCTGTGTGGGCGTCTCAGACCCAGGCGTTTGCGCTTTGCGCAGCAGCGCCATCACGCGGGCTGCGTCGGCATCGGCCAGTGGCGGCAAGCCTTGGAGTGTGGCGGCATCCGCCTTGCGGCGCAGCGCATTCACCCATGCGGCTATGGGGGCCAGCTTGGGGTCGTGAGAGTTTGAAATCATGGCGCCTGAATATAGCCCGCGAGTACTCAGCACACACTAGCCATAACCGCAGGTATACTGAGTTTTAATTTTCTCAGTATACCTATGCTGTACACACCACAATCGACAGCCGCACAAACCGCTTTTGCATCCTTGCGCAGCGCCAGCATGCTCAGCACAGTACGCAACATTGCCAAGCTGCCGGGCAGTTTCTCGCAGAAAACTCCAAAAGAAAAGTCGTACTGGTATTACCAAACACCGGATCTCACTGGCAAGCAGAAGCAAATATTTCTGGGTCCTGTAACGCCGGAACTGACGGCTATGGTCGCTTTACATCGGCGGGGCGACACCACCCAGTTGCACTTACAGCGTCTTGCCCAGCAATGTATTGCGGCAGGAAGCCCCTTCATCGCACCCACCCACGCCAAAATTTTAACGCGCTTGGCAGATACCGGGTTCTTTCATGCCGGTGGCATCCTGGTGGGCACCCATGTCTTCATGGGTTACCAGAACTATCTGGGCGTGCAATGGCGCGAAGGTGCTCAAACGCTGGACCTGGACTTTGCGCACGCTGGAAAAAATGTCTCCATTGCCATTCCCTCCGATGTGCGCATGGACATGGGAAGCGTGATTGAATCTTTGCAGATGGGTTTTGTTCCGGTGCAAAGCCTCACGACTTACATCAAATCTGATGAAGCTGATTTGCAGATTGACTTTGTCACCTCCATGCACCGGGGGGGCGATACGCCCGTGCTGATCAAAGCCCTCAACGCCACCATGCAGCCGCTCAAGTTCATGGAGTTCTCCATGGCAGAGCCTATTCAAATGCCACTGCTGTCACGCACGGGGCCTATTTTGGTGAACGCCCCGCCGCCTGAAAAGTACGCGGTGCACAAACTACTGGTGCACGGCGAGCGCCCTCAGAACATGCGCATCAAGGCGAGCAAAGACCTTATTCAAGCAGCAGCCTTGATTGAATACCTGGCCGACAACGACGCGCAAGCGCTGCATGACGCGTGGCAAGACCTTATAGGGCGCGGCCCCGGCTGGCTCAGCCGCGCAACCGAAGGCTTGGCTGCGCTGAAAAAGGCATTTCCGCAGTTGGATACCGCTCCGCTCGTTTTGTAGGTAGTTAAAGTTGCTATCAAATACATAGCTAAAACATCAATGAATACGCGGGCCAGCGCCTGATTCGACCCAGAAAACAGCTCACAAAGCCGTGCGCAGCGTCCAAATCTCAGGGAACAGCACTACATCCAGCATTTTTCGCAAATAGCTGACGCCGCCGGTGCCGCCGGTGCCGCGTTTGAAGCCAATCACACGTTCTACCGTGGTGACATGGCGGAAGCGCCACAGGCGAAAGGCATCTTCCAGGTCGGTAAGCTCCTCGCCCAGTTGGTACAAGTCCCAGTGCTTTTCGGGCGCGCGGTAGACCTGCAGCCAGGCGGCTTCGACCTCGGGGCTGGCGGCATAGGGCTGGGTCCAGTCGCGTTGCAGATGGCTGGGTGGTACGGCCAAGCCGCGGCGCGCCAGCAGGCGCAGGGCCTCGTCGTACAGGCTGGGTGCGGCATAGGCGGCCTCTACCTGTGCCAGGCGCTCGGGCGCATGGGCGTGGGGCTTAAGCATGGCGGCGTTTTTGTTACCCAGCGCGAATTCAATGCAGCGGTATTGAAAACTCTGAAACCCACTGCTTTGGCCCAGGTAGGGGCGCATGGCGCTGTATTCGGGCGGCGTCATGGTGGCCAGCACATCCCAGGCGTGCACCAGTTGCTCCATAATTTTGCTCACCCGCGCCAGCATCTTGAAGGCCGCGCCCAGCTCGTCCTTGGCAATGCAGGCTATGGCGGCTGTGAGTTCGTGCAGCATCAGCTTCATCCACAGCTCGCTGGTCTGGTGCTGGATGATGAAGAGCATTTCGTTGTGGTCGGGCGAGAGCGGTTTTTGTGCGCCCAGGATCGCGTCCAGCTGCAAGTAATCCGCATAGCTCATCGACTCGCTCGGATCCAGCCGGGCGTTTTGCTCGCGCACGATGTCTTCTGGCTTGCTGCTCATGTCAGGTCACCGCGCGTTTCTGGTTGAATTCGGCGCGCCGCCACTGGGCCGTTTCCAGCACCTGGGCCAGGTGATCGGCGGCATGCCAGACATCCTCGAAGCCGATGTAGAGCGGCGTGAAGCCAAACCGCAGGATGTCCGCGTCCGCCCCGCCGTCGCCGGCGCGAAAGTCGCCGATCACGCCCCGCAAAATCAGGGCCTGCACGATCGCGTAGGCGCCTTCGCCACGCGTGAGGCAGACCTGCGAGCCGCGCATCGCATGCTCGCGAGGGGTGACGATGCCCAGGCCCTGCCCGTGACAGCGCTCTTCCACCAGCCGGATGAACAGGTCGGTGAGAGCCAGGGACTTGGCACGCAAAGCCTGCATGCCGCCCAACGGCTCGCAGGCCAGCACGGTGTCGAGCCCGCACTCCAGGGCGACCATGCTCAGGATCGGCTGCGAGCCGCACAGGTAGCGCGCAATACCCGGGGCAGGCCGATAACCTGGCGTGAACTGGAACGGCGCCGCATGGCCCCACCAGCC
>JBKJOV010000033.1:0-46526 GCA_046595515.1 Rhodoferax sp.
AGTCGTATTCACCGTCACCGTCTGCTCCGCGCAGAAGCGGTAAAGGTAGTGCGGCCCACCGGCTTTGGGACCCGTGCCTGAGAGGCCTTCGCCACCAAAGGGCTGCACGCCCACCACTGCGCCGATCATGTTGCGGTTGATGTAAATGTTGCCCACATGGGCTGCGGCCGCCAGCGTCTGGGCGCGGCTGTCGATGCGGGTTTGGATGCCTAGGGTGAGGCCGTAGCCTAAGGCGTTGATCTGCGCAATCACGTCTTCGGGGTTCCCATCCCACCGCACGACTTGCAACACAGGGCCGAAGATCTCGGCCTTCACATCGGCAATGCGGGCCACTTCAAAGGCGTGGGGGGCGATCAGGTTTGGAATATCGTTTGCTATGCTTTTAGTAGCTACTGAGGCAATATTTCCGCCGGGCAGGAGCACTTTTGCCTCTGATTTGAGCCTTGTGATGTGCTTTTGGATGTTTTGGAAGGCTTCCTGGTCGATGACGGGGCCGACGTCGGTGGTGAGCTCAGCGGGGTTGCCCACCACCAATTCTTGGGCCGCACCCTGCAGCATGGCAATCACGCCATCGGCAATAGCCGAATGCACGACCAACAGGCGCAGTGCCGAGCAGCGCTGTCCGGCGCTTCGGAAGGCGCTCATCACCACGGCGTCCACCACCTGCTCGGGCAGTGCACTGCTGTCTACCAGCATGGCGTTGATACCGCCGGTCTCGGCAATCAGGGGCACGATGGCACCTTCTTTGGCGGCCAGGGCGCGGTTGATGATTTTGGCGACCTGGGTGGAGCCAGTGAACACGACTCCGGCTACGCCGGGCTGGGCCACCAGGCCTGCGCCCACCGTTTCGCCCGCTCCGTGCAGCAGTTGCAAGGCATCGGTTGGCACACCGGCTGCGTGCAGCAAATCGACAGCCACCTTTGCGATGCCAGGGGTTTGCTCAGCGGGCTTGGCCAGCACGGTGTTGCCGGTGGCCAGCGCTGCGGCCACCTGGCCCGCAAAGATAGCCAGCGGGAAGTTCCAGGGGCTGATGCAGACCCAGACGCCGCGTGCGGTTAGGCGCAGGGTATTGGTCTCGCCAGTCACGCCGTAAGTAAAGCCCACTTGCGCGCCGTGTACCACTGGGCAACTGATGGGCTGCATGATGCGCTCGGCTTCGTCGGCGTAGTAGCGCAAAAAGTCCACCGCCTCCCGCACTTCGGCCACCGCGTCGCCCCAGGTCTTGTGGGCTTCTTGGACTAGCAGTGCGCAGAACTGTGGCGTCTGGGCCAACATGGTGTCGGCGGCTTTGCGAAGGATGGCGGCGCGCTCGGATACATCCACCTTGCTCCACTTTTGGTAGCTGGCCGCACCGGATTCATAGGCGCTGGCGATGTTTTTTACATCAAACTCTGGAACCACGGGCACCGGCACAGTTTGCAGTGCCGCCAGCAGTGGGTCGCGCATGGCGGGCACCGTCAAATCCAGCCCCGTGCTGTTTTTGCGGGCCCCTGCGTGGGTGCCAAACAGGTCGGCAGGTAGCGGCAAACTGGGGTGCGGCTCCAAGCGCAGGGGCGAGATCAGCAGCTCTTGCATGCCCACCGACTCATCGGCCAGCTGGTGCACAAACGAGGAGTTGGCGCCGTTCTCCAATAGGCGGCGCACCAAATAGGCCAGCAGGTCTTTGTGTGCGCCCACCGGGGCGTACACACGGCAGCTCACCATGGGGTTCTTGAGCACCTCGCGGTAGACGCCCTCGCCCATGCCGTGCAGGCGCTGCAGCTCGTACTTGCCGCCGCTCTTGGCACCCATTTGCAAAATGGCGGCAATGGTAGCGGCGTTGTGCGTGGCGAACTGGGGGTAGATGGCGTCGGGCGCGGCCAATAGCGCGCGGGCGCAGGCCAGGTACGACACATCGGTGTGGTGCTTGTGGGTGAACACCGGGTAGTGGGGCAGGCCTAGCTCTTGGGCGCGCTTGATTTCCGCATCCCAATACGCGCCCTTGACCAGGCGGCACATCAGGCGCACTTTGTTTTTGCGTGCTACGGCGGTGATGTGTTCAACAAGCTCTAGCGCGCGGGTTTGGTAGGCCTGCATGGCCAGGCCAAAGCCGGTCCACTGCGGATGCTCCTGAGCCACCAAGCTCACCAAGGCCTCAAACACCTCCAGCGACAACTCCAGGCGGTCCACCTCTTCAGCGTCAATCGTGAGGTTGATATTGGCGTGGGCTGCGGCCTTGCACAGGCCCCACACGCGGGGCACCAGTTCGTCCATCACGCGCTGGCTTTGGGCGTCTTCGTAGCGCGGGTGCAGGGCGCTCAATTTGATAGAAATACCGTCGTTTCGCTCCAGAGCCCCCGTCTTATTTGCCCTAGACGCTATGGATTCAATAGCGTCCGCATAGCTTTTCAAATAGCGCAGCGCATCTTCATCGGTACGGGCCCCCTCGCCCAGCATGTCGTAGCTGAAGGTGAGGTTGGAGGCAGTGCGCTGCGCCGGGCCGCCCCCAGCAAGCACAGCCCCCTCGGGGGGCAGCGAACCACGCGATGCGGGGAGCGTGGGGGCCCTTTTGCGGGCGATACCGGCTTCGCGCTGGGCCTCGTTCATGGTTTGGCCCAGCACAAACTGGCGACCCAGCAATTGCACGGCGCGCAAAGTAGCGGCCACCACGGTTTTGGCACCCAGTTTGCCCATCAACCCTGGCGATCCGGCGCTGCCCTCAGAAGCGCCCGGCAGAAAGTGTTTGGACATGGCAATGGCGGTGCTGGAGAGGCGCGCCAGCACCTTGTCGCCGGTGCCATCAAAGTCGGCACGGCCCAGTTGGTCAGCGGTCAAAGCAATGGCGGTTTCGGCATCGGGCACGCGCAACAGGGCTTCAGCCAGGCGCATCAGGGCCAAGCCTTCGGCGCTGGAGATAGGGTATTCCTTGAGCAGGCTCTCCATGGCCCAAAAGGGTGGTGGGTTGTCGCGCACGGCCTGCACCCACGGCGCCGCCACCTTGGCAGCAGCGGCCCAGTCCAGACCGCTGTGCACCACATCCAGGCGCTGGGCCACGACTTCGGCCTCCGGGCGGTATGAAAAAGGCAGGCGCTGGGCGACGGTCATGGTGGGCTCCGAAAAAATAGGGCACAAGATATGCGTTGAATACGCTATGGTATTGGGTACAACACCAAATTAATCACTAAAATTTTCATATTTAGCAAATTAACAATACAGCTAGCTTGCTCATCCACGTTTTAATCCAGGCTATGACCCTCAGTACCACCGACCTCGACCGTATCGACCTCAAAATCCTCGGCCAATTGCAGCAAGATGGCCGTATTTCCAACTTGAAGCTGGCAGAAACGGTCGCCCTGTCGCCGACGGCGGTGCTGGCGCGCGTCAACCGGCTGACAAAGGATGGCTACATCCTGGGCTATGAGGCGCGCCTCAACCCGCTGAAATTGGGCGCCGGGATGATGGTGTTTGTAGAGCTGCTGCTAGACCGCACCACGCCCAATGTGTTTGAGGCCTTTAAGGCCGCGGTGCAGGTGCGCCCCGAGATCATGGAGTGCCACATGGTGGCGGGCGGCTTTGACTACTTGCTCAAAACCCGCATGGCCGACATGGCCGCCTACCGCGACTTTGCTGGCAATGTGCTGTGGCAATTGCCCGGCGTACGCGAGACCCGCACCTACGCGGTGATGGAAGAAGTGAAGAACACGACACAGCTTGCACTGGGGTAGCGGGTCGTACTCTTTTGCCGTACCCGTGCCTCGGTTTTGGCAGATCCATCAGCCTCGCTGACCAAAGATGGCGCTGCCCACGCGCACCATCGTGCTACCGCCATGCACTGCGGCCTCCAGGTCTGCACTCATGCCCATAGACAGCGTGTCCAGCGACAATCCAGCCGCATTGAGGGCATCAAAAAGACTCCGGGCCCTTACAAAAACTAACTTTGCCGCTACAAAATCAGGAGCAGGCTCCGGGATGCACATCAGGCCACGCAAGCACAAACGTGGCAATTTGGCCACGGCCAACGCCAGCTCCTGCGCCTGGTCGGGTGCCACGCCCGACTTGGTACTACCGCCATCTACATTCACCTGAATGCACACCTGCAGAGGCCCTAGGGCCTCTGGCCGCTGCTCGCTCAAGCGCTGAGCGATTTTCAGCCGATCGATGCTGTGCACCCAATCAAAGTGCTCTGCCACCAGACGGGTTTTGTTACTTTGAATCGGGCCTATGCAATGCCACTGAAGCGGCAGGTGTGCCAAGGCTGTGATCTTGTCAACACCTTCCTGGATGTAGTTTTCACCAAAAGCTGCGTGGCCTGCCGCATAGGCTTGCGCCACCGCGTCTGCGCCAAAAGTCTTGGAAACTGCCAATAACTGGACGCTATCCACAGCCCGGTTTGCATCCAGGCAGGCCTGTGCAATTCGGGCGTGCAATCGCTGGAGATTCTGGGCAATCATGGTCATAATCACCCAAGCGTATCAAACGCCAAAGCTTTGCGGGACAGATCTTCAGCACTGTCCTCAACTGATTTAAAAGAGGACTTCGTGGACATTACCCAACTGCTCGCGTTCAGCGTGAAAAACAAAGCGTCGGATTTGCACCTCTCAGCGGGTTTGCCCCCCATGATCCGGGTCCACGGCGATGTTCGGCGCATCAACGTCGAGCCACTGGACCACAAGCAGGTCCATGCCATGGTGTACGACATCATGAACGACGGCCAGCGCAAGCACTACGAAGAATTTCTGGAAATTGACTATTCGTTTGAGATTGATGGCTTAGCGCGCTTCCGCGTCAATGCCTTCAACCACCAGCGCGGTGCGGGGGCCGTGTTTCGTACCATCCCGAGCAAGATTTTGTCGCTCGAGCAGCTCAACGCGCCCAAGATCTTTGGCGAGCTGGCACTCAAGCCGCGCGGCATGGTGCTGGTGACTGGCCCGACGGGCTCTGGCAAGTCGACCACGCTGGCGGCCATGGTCAACTACCTCAACGAAACCGAGTTCGGCCACATCCTGACGGTGGAAGACCCGATTGAGTTTGTGCACGAGTCCAAAAAATGCCTGATCAACCAGCGCGAAGTGGGGCCGCACACCTTGAGCTTTGCCGCCGCCTTGAAGTCGGCTTTGCGCGAAGACCCGGACGCGATTTTGGTGGGCGAAATGCGCGATCTGGAAACGATTCGCCTGGCCATGACCGCCGCAGAAACCGGGCACTTGGTGTTCGGCACCCTGCACACCTCCAGCGCTGCCAAAACCATTGACCGCATCATTGACGTGTTTCCCGCCGATGAAAAAGAAATGGTACGGGCCATGTTGTCCGAATCGTTGCAAGCCGTCATTTCTCAGACGCTGTGCAAGACCAAAGACGGCCAGGGCCGCGTGGCAGCGCACGAGATCATGCTGGGCACCAGCGCGATTCGCAACCTGATTCGTGAAGCCAAAGTGGCGCAGATGTATTCCAGTATTCAGACCGGTAACAGCGTCGGCATGAAAACGCTGGACCAAGATTTAACCGATCTGGTGAAGCGCAACATCATCAGCGCGGCGGAAGCGCGCGGCAAAGCCAAGATTCCTGAAAATTTCCCAGGCTAGGTATGTTGCCCCCACGCTTTTTCACTGCGTGTAATGCGCTGCCCCCAAGGGGGCCGCATTTTCCTTGGGGCGGCCCGGCGGGAAATGGAAACACCCCCCGGCTTGCCCACTGCGTGTGGCCGCTTTCCCCCTTGCAGGGGGCAACACCAGCAGTCCGGCAAAGCCGGTCCTGCGGTGTTTCTGGTTTTTCAACCCCCTCACTCCGGCACGAGCCCCGCATTGAAAAGGAGGTGTTCTTATGGAACGCGATCAAGCTACGAAATTTATCAATGACCTGCTGAAGCTGATGGTCAGCCGCAATGGCAGTGATTTGTTCATCACGGGGGACTTCCCCCCCGCCATCAAGGTCGATGGCAAAGTCACCAAGGTGTCGCCCCAGCCCCTTAACGGTGCGCACACCCTGGCGCTAGCCCGCTCCATCATGAGCGACAAGCAAATCGCGGATTTTGAGCGCACCAAAGAAAGCAACTTTGCGATCTCGCCACCCAGCATCGGCCGCTTTCGGGTGAATGCATTTATCCAACAAGGCAAGGTGGGCATGGTGCTGCGGGTGATTCCGCAAATACTGCCCACGATTGATGGCCTGGGTGTGCCCCAGGTGCTCAAAGAAATTGTGCAGTCGAAACGCGGCCTCACCATCATGGTGGGGGCCACGGGCTCAGGAAAGTCCACCACTTTGGCGGCCATGGTGGATTGGCGCAATACGAATTCTTATGGCCACATCATCACTATCGAAGACCCGGTGGAATTTGTGCATGCGCACAAAAACTGCGTAGTGACGCAGCGCGAGGTGGGCCTGGATACCGACAGTTGGGACGCCGCCCTGAAAAACACGCTGCGCCAAGCGCCTGATGTGATCTTGATGGGCGAGATTCGCGACCGCGAAACCATGGAGCACGCCGTAGCCTTTGCTGAAACCGGGCACTTGTGTTTGGCCACGCTGCACGCCAACAGCGCGAATCAGGCGTTGGACCGCATCATCAATTTCTTCCCCGAAGAACGCCGCAGCCAGTTGCTCATGGACCTGTCACTGAACTTGAAGGCTTTGGTGTCACAACGCCTGATCCCCAAGCAAGACGGTAAGGGCCGCGTCGCTGCGGTGGAGATCCTAATCAACTCGCCCTTGATCTCTGATTTGATCTTCAAGGGCGATGTGGCCGAGGTCAAAGAGATCATGAAAAAGAGCCGCCAAGCGGGTATGCAAACCTTTGACCAAGCCTTGTTTGACCTGTACGAAGCGAATGCCATCACCTTCGAGGATGCGCTGCGCAACGCAGACTCTTTGAACGATTTGCGCTTGCAAATCAAACTCAACAGTACCCGCGGCAGATCGACAGACCTGTCTGCAGGCACTGAGAATTTCGCCATCATGTAAACCGCCAGGGCCGTCAATTCTCTGAATTTCGGTCCACTGAACAGCCTGTATGACTTCACTCAACGACAAGACTTACGAACCCTCACCGGCGTACTCCGTGGCCTTTTTGGGCCTTGGCGTCATGGGTTACCCCATGGCCGGCCATTTGGCGAGCGCAGGCCACCAAGTCACGGTGTACAACCGGACTGCTACAAAATCCATAGCATGGTGTGCAGAATTTATCCGGGCCAGTAGCCAAAATGGCCCGCATCAACACGCCCTGACCCCCAAACTGGCCGTACAACAAGCTGACATCGTTTTTTGTTGCGTTGGCAATGACGACGACCTGCGCAGCGTGACATTGGGGCCAGACGGCGCCTTTGCTGGCATGAAGCCCGGCGCCATTTTTGTGGACCACACCACGGCCTCCGCCGACATTGCCCGTGAATTGGCGGCTATGGCCCGCAAGCAAGGCCTGCAGTTTATTGACGCACCAGTGTCGGGCGGCCAGGCCGGGGCGCAAAACGGCCTGCTAACGGTGATGTGTGGTGGCGACGCCAGCGCATTTGAATCCGTCAAACCTGTCGCCATGGCCTTTTCGCGCGCCTTCACTTTGCTGGGCGACAGTGGCGCAGGCCAGTTGGCCAAAATGGTCAACCAAATTTGCATAGCGGGCTTGGTGCAGGGCCTGGCCGAGGCGATTGCCTTCGGCCAAAAGGCGGGCCTGGACATGAACCAGGTGCTGGACGTCATTGGCAAAGGCGCCGCGCAAAGCTGGCAAATGGACAACCGCGGCAAGACCATGGCGGCCGACAAGTTTGACTTTGGCTTTGCGGTGGACTGGATGCGCAAAGACCTGGGCCTGGTGCTGGACGAAGCCAAGCGCAATGGCGCCCGCCTTCCTGTGACGGCCTTGGTGGACCAGTTTTATGCGGACGTGCAGGCCATGGGTGGCCAGCGCTGGGACACTTCCAGCCTTATCAAGCGGCTTAAGTAGCGCCAGCAGCGTAGGCGGCGCAGATTACTTTCACCACCGGGAACTGGCGGCAGACCCGCCATTCACGCAGTGGACTGCCTCTGACGCAAAAACCGCCCTCGCAGGGCGGTTTTCTACTTCTGGGGGGCCGGCGCGGCGGACGGTGTTGGCAGCGTGCGGGCGAGCTCTTCTTCGCTGACGATTTCCAGCACCCGCACCATGCGTTGCACGCCGGGTGTGGCGGTGACGATGTCGGTGACCCGGTTAGCTTCGCGCTGGGTCACGCGCCCCATCACGTACACGATGCCGCGTTCGGTCACCACTTTGAAAGAGTTGGCAAACAAATCCCGCGCATCCAAGAGCGTCGCCTTCACGCGCGTGCTAATGACCACATCATTGGAGCGCTGAGAAAAGCTGGTAATACCCATGACGCCGAGCTCGTTGACAGTGTTGCGTACATTTTCAACCTGCCCGACAACTTGCTCCACCAGTGCCTTGTCTTGGTCGTTGGGCACCTCGCCCGTGAGCAACACCTGCCGGTTGTAACTGGTCACATTGACATGAACACGGTTACCCAGGTTCTCGCGAATTCGGGCCGCGGCCTTGAGCTCAATGCCCTCGTCCTCTACCACCGTTCCAGAGGTACGGCGGTCGGTGGCCACCAGGCCTCCGGCGACAACGCCGCCCAGCAGCAACGGTACGCAAGCCGACACGCTCATCAGCGCAGCGACGGCCAGCAAACCGGTAGCCAAGGGCTTTAAAGATATCTTCATGTTGTGCTTTCTTGATCACCAAGTAATTGCGCATCCACTGCATCACAAATGCAGTGCAAGGCCAAAATATGAACTTCCTGAATGCGTGCTGTGCGCTCATGGGGAACGCAAATATGCACATCGGTGTCGCGCAGCAAATGGGCCATCTTGCCGCCCCCGCGCCCCGTCAGCCCTACCACGACCATATCGCGTGCGTGCGCCGCCTCAATGGCGGCCAATACATTGGCCGAATTACCACTGGTGGAAATGGCCAAAAGTACATCACCTGACGCGCCGAGTGCGCGTACCTGGCGGGAGAAAATAACGCTGAAGTCGTAGTCGTTCGCAATGGCGGTGATGATCGACGAGTCTGTGGTCAATGCAATGGCGCCGAGCTCGGGCCGCTCACGCTCAAAGCGTCCGACAAACTCGGCCGCAAAGTGTTGCGCGTCGGCAGCAGACCCACCGTTACCGCAGGCCAGCACTTTGCCGCCGCTTGTCACACACGCCAACATAGCCTGCACAGCGGCCGCAATGGGCTTGCTGAGCACTTGCGCCGACTGGTACTTCAAGTCGGCACTGTCGATGAAGTGTTGTTCAATTCGTTGTTCCAACATGGGCGGATGATACCTTGCCCTATCTAGCTGGCATCGAATGCGGCCTGGTGCCACTCGAACCCTTGCGGCTCAACCGCCACGACATCGAAACGGCAAGGTGGCAGCACAGCCAGATGCATCAGGTAACGGCGCGCTGCAAAAACAATGCGCCGTTGTTTGCTGTAGCCGACACTGGCCGCCGCGCCGCCGTGGGCCGCTGAGCTGCGCTTGCGCACCTCGACAAACACCAGCGTGCCGTCTGGATCGCTCAGGATGAGGTCAATTTCCCCACCACCGCGCCCCGGCGTTCGATAATTGCGCTGCAACAAACGCAAGCCGCGATCTTGCAAGTACTCGAGCGCAGCGTCTTCGGCGCCGTCACCGAGCTTTTTCGTGCTGAGCGTCCGGCCAGCCGCAGAGCCTGTTTTAGAACTTAGGAATCCCATCGTGAGCGCTTCTTTTTCCAATGCCTTGGCTGCCTCCGCTGAGGCCGCCTCTGGTCAACATTATCCGCAGAGTACTTTGTATGTGGTGGCAACCCCCATCGGCAATTTGGCGGACATCAGTTTGCGCGCCCTGCATGTGCTGGCCATGGTCGACGCCATTGCGTGCGAAGACACGCGCCATACCCAGACCCTGCTGCGGGCCTATGGCATTGATAAATCTCAAAGTCAACTGATGGCTCTGCACCAACACAACGAGCTGGAGGCCTCGGCACTGGTGGTGGATCGCTTGCGCAGCGGCCAGCGGGTGGCGTTTGTCAGCGACGCAGGAACGCCAGGCATCAGCGACCCGGGCGCGCGCTTGGTCGCCACGGTTCAAGCTGCGGGCTTGCGCAGCCTACCGCTGCCTGGCGCCAGCAGCGTTACTGCGCTTTTGTCGGTGGCGGGCGCGTCCATCGACCGCGATCATGCCCAGGGATTTGTGTTTCAGGGCTTTTTGCCCAGCAAAGCGGCTGAGCGAGACCGCGCGGTAGCGGCCCTGGCCACAGAATCACGCGCTGTAGTGCTACTGGAGGCGCCCCATCGCATTGGCGCACTGTTGCAGGCCCTTGGCGTTTTAGGCAGCCGGCGTGTGACGATAGGGCGTGAGCTGACGAAACAGTTTGAAGAAATCGCAACACTGGAGGCCGACCAACTGGCGTCTTGGTTGCTTAAGGACTCCAATCGAGAGCGCGGTGAGTTTTCGCTGGTGGTGCACCCCAGCGCACCGCAGGAGAGCCAAGGGCAAGACACCCGGGTACTGGAGCTTTTGCTGCCCCATTTGCCGCTCAAAACCGCCGTCAAACTCGCTGCAGAGATCACAGGCCAAGCGCGCAATGGCCTCTACGACCTGGCTTTGACATGGAAACAATCTGGCGGCGAAACGTCGCTGTGACGGTGATGGTGACGGTGACGTTTATGGGGAGGCGTGGCGCCAATTACCTACAAGTGGGATAGCGCGTCGCTTAATCGCTTGGATTTAGCGACAGGATTTTGCGCGTGACCAAATCCAGTGCAGCCCGCGGGTTACCCTGCTTATCGGTCCAGACTTTGGGCGTCAGGCTTCCCGTCAAGGTAACGGCATCCCCGTCGCGCAGGCCCATCATCTCTTCGCACGTTTGAATGTCAAAGGCAATGACATTGACCAGGCAGGTTTCACCATCCCCCGCCTGCGCTTTAACTTTGGCCACCACAAAACTCGTGTTGGCTTTTCCTGAGCGCCGCTCTGGGTCGCCAAATACTTGACCAGCAACTAAACCGTCGATCATTCAAATCCTGGGGCGTATGACTGAATTTGTGGCGAAATTGGTGCGGCTGGCGGGGATCGAACCCACGACCCTTGGCTTCGGAGGCCAATACTCTATCCACTGAGCTACAGCCGCAAACCGAAGCGTGCATTGTAGGTGCTTTCATGCACACGCCCGCTATAATCAAACGCTGATTTCCAAGCCCCAGCCATTTCGAGGACACCATGAGCGACAACAGCCCCGCAAACGCGCACGATGAGGATCACACAGGCCCCATCAAAACTCCCAAGCAATTGCTGCAGGCTGTCTTTTTGTCCTTTGTGGTGCCCATTTTTATCATCATCGGACTGGTGTATTTTGTGGTGTCAGGCTTTAAGCCTGCAGGCACCGTGAATGCGGACTCCATGAGCTTGAGTGGTATGACAGAGCAGGCCCATGCCAAGGCGATTGCTGGGCGTTTGCAGAAAGTCGGCTTGGTTGAGATCAAGGATGCCAACCGGGAAATGAAGAGCGGCGATCAGGTTTACCAGGCCCAATGCGCCGCCTGCCATGCAGCGGGCGCTGCTGGTGCACCTAAGTTCGGTGATGCTGCAGCTTGGGGTCCGCGTATCAAGACCGGGTACGAAGCGTTGTTGAATTCCGCCCTGAAGGGCAAGGGCGCCATGGGGGCTCAGGCTGGTGGTGATTTTGAAGAGTACGAAATCGCCCGCGCAGTGGTTTACATGGCGAATGCCGGTGGCGCAAAGTTCGCCGAGCCTACCAAGCCGGAGCCAGCGGCCAAGTAACGCTGTTTTGGCTGAACCCCCAAGCCAGCCTATGCGCTGGCTTTTTTTTCGCAAATTTGCAGACTTTTTCCTGTCGGGTCGGCGTGTATATTGCCGAAGCTGCTATTTATTTTATAGCAGCTTGTGTTGCCATTCTGGGCTGGGTATGAAGCCGAAGCGGCTTGCCAGTGTGTCGCTGTCGGATGTTTCAAGTGTCCAAAGGCCTGCTTCCAAAATGGACGCAACAGTTTGAACGTCTGAGGTATGCACCAGGCCGATGCCTAGTGAAGTTTGCAAAAACACCCGGCCCTGGGCATCCGTCAAGCATTGCGTGTAGACAGCCGTTTGGCCTGTTTGCGCCACGACGCTCGCATCTGCATTCACACGCCAAACCCAGGGCGTAACCTCCAACTCCACGTACACCCGCTGCGGGCCGTTCTGAAAAAACCATTGCCCTTGCGCGTCTGCGGCGTAGTTGCGATGGATGAATTCAATCAACTTCTCGTGCTGAAGCAGTGACCCTTTCGCCCCAGGCAGCCCACTGGCGAAGGCCCCCTGGGCTTGTGCTGCATCGTCGCGCATGTACCAGTGGCCGCGCGCGTCCAGTCCCAGCCAGCCGTAGCAGTGCGGTACGTTGGGCCACTTAGCCATAGCTTGTTTGACGATGTCGTCCATACTTAATGACCTTTCAGTTGCTGCCATAGCCAGCCACCCACTGCGTCTGGCATGCTGCGTACATGCCCGGGCATTGGGCCATGCGGAAAGCCAACGTGCCCGCCATGTGCCGGTTGCCACAGCGTGACATGGTCACCTACCTGCGCCTGCGAGGGCAAACACCAGGCTGGCACAAACGGGTCATTGCGGGCATTGACCAGCAAAGCGGGAATACGGATGCTGGCCAGATGCGGCTTGGACGACGCGCGTGCCCAATAGTCCTCGGTACTTTTGTACCCGTGCACGGGCGCTGTAAAAACATTGTCAAACTCGTACAGATCGCGAGCGGCGCTGAGTGCCTCACGGTCAAACAAGCCGGGATGCTGCGCCAGCTTTAGCAAGGCCTTGGGCTTCATGGAGTTGAGAAACATCCGTGTGTAAATCAATCGGTTGAAACCGCGCCCAATGGCATAGCCGCCAGCAGCCAAATCTATAGGCGAGCACACCGCCGCCACACCGCTGACTACCCGCGCAGCCTGGCTGCCCATTTCTTCTGCCCAGCGTAGCAGCGCATTACCACCCAAGGAGATACCTACTGCGACGACCGGTGCGCAATGTTGCTCGCTAAAGCGCTGAAGAATCCAGTGAATTTCTTCAAAGTCTCCAGAGTGGTAGGCACGCGGCGCCAGGTTGAGTTCGCCGCTGCAACCCCTGAAATGAGCCACCGCGAATGCCAAGCCCTGCGCATGCGCAAAATCGGCAAACGCTTCCGAATAGTGGCTGCGTGAACTGCCTTCCAATCCGTGAAAGAGAACGAGCAACGGCCGTACCGCAGCGGGAAGCGTGTGGGCTATAGGTTCGAGCCAGTCCACGTCAATGAAATCACTGTCGGGCGTGGCCCACCGTTCGCGCCGATACGCGGGATGCGGTCCAAATACCCTGCGCGAGTACAAAGCCGGCCAAATGGTTTGCAGGTTACCACCGGGTAGCCACCAAGGCGCTGCGTAGTTCATAGCACCTCAAGCATATTCCACAGTGACTCTGCGAACATTTGACTCAATGTAGTACCTGTGTAATCTGCAAGATTTCATGGGCTTCATCTTGACTACCCGGACTGGCGTGGTGTACCACCATGCGCCAACCATTCGGGGTCTTGTGGTACACGTTTGTGGCCAGCACATACGCCTGCACCGGGCCTTCGGGCGACATCACGTCAACCCGTTCCAGTACGTTATGCACGGCGCTGGCCATGGAGTCCACCCGCCGGATACCGTCCGGGTGTGCTGAGATACAGCCGCCCTGAGAAAACATGCTGTCGAATGCCGCACGGATCGCACCGGCCCCGACAATGCGCGGCCCCCCTGGATGGATACATACGATGTCGTCCTCATCAGCCCAGCACGCCATTAATTGCTCAATATCGCCCTTTTGTAGAGCCTCATAGAAGGCGGACTCCACTTCGTCCGGGCTGCCACCCAGGGTGGCGTGTTGTTGGCGTTTTTGCATATAAAGTGTGCGTGGTCTTTGGCTCTATTTTGCCGTGTTTGCCTACGCCAGCGCGCCCCATAAAAAAACCGCCCGAAGGCGGTTCTTAGCAGCGCGCCTAAGAGGGCTCAGCGCTTCTGGCGATATTTACGCAAGGCAGCAATCTCCGCCGCAATGATATACAGCTCTGATGCAATCTTGGCTTGGTCGATCTCGCTCTTGGCGTTCTTCAATGCCTCTTCAGCGGCCGCCTTCGCAGCATTGGCTTTCTCGTCATCCAGGTCTTTACCGCGCACTGCGGTGTCAGACATTACGGTCACACAGTTAGGCTGCACTTCCAAAATACCACCGGCTACGAAGACAAACTCTTCCGAACCGTCCGCTTTTTCAATCCGCACCGAACCCGCCTTAATGCGGGTGATAAGCGGTGTGTGGCGCGGATAGATGCCGAGCTCACCAGCCTCACCGGGGAGCGAGACAAACTTCGCCTCTCCCGAGAAGATGGACTCTTCCGCACTGACCACATCGACATGGATGGTGTTCATTTTTCAATTTCCTTTTGCGCTGCTGTTTCGTGGGCCACTGCAACAACTAACAGAGCTGATTTTGCAGTGTTACCCCTTTTAAGGGGATGCGGCACCACGAAGTGAGCTGCTTCGGGGGTCAAACTTTTTTGGCCTTTTCGATGGCTTCGTCAATGGTACCGACCATGTAGAACGCCTGTTCTGGCATGTGGTCACATTCGCCATTCACAATCATCTTGAAACCACGGATGGTCTCGGACAAAGGAACGTACTTGCCAGGCGAGCCGGTAAACACTTCAGCCACATGGAAAGGCTGGGACAGGAAACGCTGGATCTTGCGGGCCCGTGCCACAGCCAATTTGTCTTCTGGGGCCAAGTCATCCATACCCATGATGGCAATGATGTCGCGCAACTCGCGGTAGCGCTGCAACGTACCCTGCACGGCGCGGGCCGTGTTGTAGTGGTCTTCACCCACCACGTTAGGAGACAGCTGGCGACTGGTCGAATCCAGCGGATCGACCGCAGGGTAGATACCCAGCGAAGCAATGTCACGGGACAACACAACGGTGGAGTCCAAGTGAGCAAACGTCGTAGCAGGCGATGGATCGGTCAAGTCATCCGCAGGCACGTAAACGGCCTGGATGGACGTGATGGAGCCGACTTTGGTCGAGGTAATACGCTCTTGCAAACGGCCCATTTCTTCGGCCAGCGTAGGCTGATATCCCACGGCGGACGGCATACGACCCAACAGTGCGGACACTTCGGTACCGGCCAGTGTGTAGCGGTAGATGTTGTCGACGAAGAACAAAACGTCTTTGCCTTCATCACGGAAGGATTCCGCGATCGTCAGACCCGTCAGGGCCACGCGCAAACGGTTGCCTGGTGGCTCATTCATCTGGCCATAAACCATGGCGACTTTGGAGTCTTCCAGCTTTTCCAGGTTCACAACGCCGGAATCCGCCATCTCATGGTAGAAATCGTTCCCTTCACGGGTACGCTCACCCACACCGGCAAACACGGACAAGCCGCTGTGTGCCTTGGCGATGTTGTTGATCAACTCCATCATGTTCACGGTCTTGCCCACGCCGGCACCGCCGAACAGGCCCACCTTGCCGCCCTTGGCGAACGGGCAAACCAGGTCAATCACCTTGATGCCGGTTTCGAGCAATTCTTGCGATGGGCTCAATTCGTCATAGGCCGGAGCCTTGCGGTGAATCGACATGGTCAATTCAGAGCTGACGGGGCCGCGCTCGTCGATGGGCGCGCCCAGCACGTCCATGATGCGTCCCAGTGTCGCCTTGCCCACGGGAACCATAATAGGTTCAGCCGTATTCTTGACGATCATGCCGCGGCGCAAGCCATCGGATGAGCCCAACGCAATCGTGCGCACGATACCGTCGCCGAGTTGCTGCTGTACTTCAAGGGTCAGTGTCGAACCATCCATCTTGAGGGCGTCGTAAATTTTGGGCATCTGGTTACGCGGAAATTCCACGTCGACCACCGCACCAATACACTGAACAATTTTTCCCTGAACGCCTGCGTTCACACTAGCTTGAGCCATTTTGTTTGCTCCAAAAATAAATTCGTTGAAACCGCTGCCTGAGACCCCACGGGGTCACACGGCTGCTGCGCCCGCCACAATTTCCGAAAGTTCTTTCGTAATTGCAGCCTGTCGCGTCTTGTTGTAAACCAGCTTGAGCTCTGCGATCACATTACCAGCGTTGTCTGTGGCGGCCTTCATGGCCACCATGCGTGCAGCATGCTCTGAGGCCATATTCTCCGCCACCGCCTGCAGAACCAAAGCCTCTGCGTAGCGCACCAACAATTCGTCAATAACCGCCTGCGCATCAGGCTCATAGATGTAGTCCCAGCTGGCTTGCGTGCCGCTGGCATCCGATTCGGCCTGCATTTTTTCCGATGACAGTGGCAACAACTGCTCAACCACTGGCTCTTGGCGCATCGTGCTGACAAACTTGTTGTAGCAAAGGTAGACCGCACTGACTTCCCCGCGGACGTAAGCGTCCAACAACACCTTGACAGGCCCAATGAGCTTGTCCAGATGCGGCTTATCGCCCAGATGGGTAATGTGTGCCACTACCTTGGCCCCAATGCGCCCAAGAAAACCGAGTCCCTTGCCGCCAATAGCGACCGACAGCGGCGTTTGACCGGCAGCTTGTGCAGCACGCAACTTCACCGTAGTCGCACGAAACAAATTGGTGTTGAGACCGCCACACAAACCCTTGTCGGTGGACACCACAATGAAACCTACCGACTTTGCGTCGTTCGGCTTCATGAAAGGGTGCACGTATTCGGGGTTGGCCTTACCCAAGTTAGCCGCAATGTTGCGCACCTTCTCGCTGTAGGGCCGGGCGGCGCGCATACGCTCTTGCGCCTTGCGCATTTTGGACACAGAGATCATCTCCATGGCCTTGGTGATCTTCTTGGTGTTTTCCACCGATTTGATCTTGCTGCGTAGTTCCTTGCCTGATGCCATAGTTGCCCCTTTTGCTTAAATTCGTTTGTGACTCTGAAGTGGAGTCCGAATCAAGCAAACGACTTCTTGAAGGCAGCCGTAGCGGCGGACAATTCAGCTTCTGCTTCCTTGTCCAGCGCCTTAGTCGCCTCGAGCTTAGCAATCAACGCAGCATGTTTGTCTTTGAGGTAGCCATGCATACCATGCTCAAACGCCAGCACCTTGTTCACTGCGATGTCGTCCATGAATCCCTTGTTGACGGCAAACAGCGTGGCACCCATCAGGCTGATGGGCAGCGGGCTGTACTGCGCTTGCTTCAGCAACTCGGTTACGCGTGCACCGCGGTCCAGTTGCTTGCGCGTTGCCTCGTCCAGGTCGGAGGCAAACTGCGCGAATGCAGCCAGCTCACGGTACTGGGCCAAGTCCGTACGAATGCCACCGGACAAGCCCTTGATGAGCTTGGTCTGGGCTGCACCGCCCACACGAGACACCGAAATACCAGCGTTGATCGCAGGGCGAATACCCGCGTTAAACAGCGATGTTTCCAAGAAGATCTGGCCATCCGTAATCGAAATCACGTTGGTTGGCACGAAGGCCGACACGTCACCCGCTTGGGTTTCGATGATGGGCAGAGCGGTCAGGGAGCCCGTCTTACCTTTAACTTCACCTTTGGTGAACGCTTCCACATACTCAGCGTTGACGCGCGCGGCGCGCTCGAGCAGACGGCTGTGGAGATAAAACACATCGCCGGGATAAGCTTCACGACCTGGCGGACGACGCAACAGCAGCGAAACTTGACGGTAGGCCACGGCCTGCTTGGACAAGTCGTCGTAAACGATCAGTGCGTCTTGACCGCGATCGCGGAAGTACTCACCCATCGTGCAACCGGAGTAGGCTGAGACGTACTGCATCGCTGCAGACTCCGAAGCTGTAGCCGCCACAACAATGGTGTATTCCATCGCGCCGGCTTGTTCCAAAGCGCGCACCACGTTTTTCACGGACGACGCCTTTTGACCAATCGCAACGTAAATACAGGCCATGTTTTGGCCCTTCTGGTTGATGATGGCGTCGATAGCGACAGCAGTTTTACCGGTTTGGCGGTCACCAATAATCAACTCGCGCTGACCACGGCCCACAGGCACCATAGAGTCAATGGACTTCAAACCCGTTTGCATGGGCTGATCCACCGATTTACGGGCGATCACACCGGGCGCAACTTTCTCGATAACGTCAGTCATCTTGGCATTGATAGGGCCTTTGCCGTCGATGGGCTGACCCAGCGCGTTGACCACGCGGCCGAGCAACTCGGGACCCACAGGCACTTCCAAAATGCGACCGGTACATTTGACCGTATCGCCCTCAGAAATGTGCTCGTACTCTCCCAAAATCACGGAGCCGACGGAATCGCGCTCCAGATTCAAAGCCAGACCGTAGGTGGGCAGACCATCGCTACCGGCCGGGAATTCGAGCATTTCGCCCTGCATCACGTCAGACAGGCCATGAATACGGCAAATACCGTCGGTCACGGAAACCACTGTGCCCTGGTTGCGAATATCACTATTCGAAGCCAGGCCTTCAATGCGGCTCTTGATCAGTTCAGAAATCTCTGCGGGATTGAGTTGCATGACTCTTTCCTTCTTTCGTTAAATTAGGCCAACACCCAGAGGCAAATGCCTCAAGATGTAAGGGCTACTTTCATTTGTTCCAAACGGGCTTTGACAGAAGTGTCGAGCACCTCGTCACCGACCACCACACGGATACCACCGATGAGTTCCGGCTCTAGCACCACAGTAGCGTTGAGCTTGCGTCCAAAGCGCTTTTCCAGCATTGCTGCCACATCCGCCAACACGTCAGCATCCATCGGGAATGCGCTGTAAACCACCGCATCCGAAGAACCGCTTTGCGCGTTTATCAAGGCCCGAAACTGCGATGCGATTTCGGGTAAAACGCTCAGGCGGTCATTGCTGATCACAGTGCGCAGAAAATTCTGCGCCTGTACCGGCAAGACTGTCGGCATCACGGCACTGATCAGGTCAAATACCTGATCAACTGTTGCCTTGGGGTTAGCAGCAAACTGCAGCAACTGCGCGTCTTCTGCGATGGTGCCCAAGCTGTCCGCCCAGACCGCCGCAGCGGCCAAGTCGGAACCCGAAGCCTTGAACAGCGCTTCGGCATAGGGTCTGGCAATAGTTGCTAGTTCAGCCATAGAGACCTCTTACAGCTCAGTCTTCAGGCGACCCAGCAAATCTGCATGGACACCCGCATTGACTTCCTTGCGAAGGATCTGCTCGGCGCCTTTGACTGCCAACGCAGCAACTTGATCACGCAGCGCTTCACGCGCCTTGGTCATTTGTTGCTGGGCTTCGGCTTGCGCAGCGGCAATGATTTTGTTCGCTTCTTCGGTGGCTTTGGACTTAGCCTCGGCCACGATGGTCTGACCACGGCGCTCGGCATCGGCCAAACGTGTCGCAGTGTCAGCACGCGATTTGGAAAGCTCGTCTTCCACACGCTTGTTAGCGGAGGAAAGCTCGGACCTTGCCTTATCGGCTGCTGCCAGACCATCGGCGATTTTCTGAGCCCGCTCGTCGAGCGCTTTTGTGATCGGTGGCCACACGTATTTCATCGTGAACCACACCAGAATCGCAAAAACGATCGCCTGCAGAAACAGGGTTGCGTTGATGTTCACAGCTTATTCCCTTTCAAGCGTGAAAGCTTTTAAGAAAATTAGATGGCGAAAGGCTTGGCGAAAGCAAACAGCAGGGCAATCGCCACACCGATCAAGAACGCAGCATCAATCAGGCCGGCCAAGATGAACATCTTGGTTTGCAGTTCGTTCATCAACTCGGGTTGACGTGCGGACGCCTCCAGAAATTTGCCACCCATCAGTGCGATACCGATAGAAGCACCCAAAGCGCCCAACCCAACGATGATGCCGCAAGCCAGTGCTACGAGACCGAGAATATTTTCCATGATTACTCCTAAGTACAAAAAGAAAGAAAGAAAGAAAGACGTTCAGTGTGAGTCGTGGGCCTGTCCCACGTAAATCAGCGTCAACATCATGAAGATGAAGGCTTGCAGCGTGATCACCAGGATGTGGAAGATGCTCCAAGCAGTTCCAGCAATCACATGCCCGATGCCCAGCCAGAACATACCCTGCGCCGGGTTGAACTGCCAGGCCCATGTGCCACCCATCAGGGCGATCAACATGAAAATTAGTTCGCCGGCAAACATGTTGCCAAACAACCGCATACCGTGCGAGACCGTCTTGGCAGCAAACTCGATGAGCTGCATCAAGAAGTTGACGGGGTACAGAAACCACTTATCGCCGAAGGGGGCCGCCACCAACTCATGCGTCCAGCCACCCAAGCCCTTGATCTTCACGCTGTAAAACAGGCAAATCAGCAGGACGCTGGTCGACAAACCCAAAGTTGTTGACAAATCGGCTGTGGGAACAACGCGCATGTAGTCTTTCAGACCCATGGCTGGGCCAGCGCTGTGCCACAGTGCTGGCAACAAATCTACAGGCAACATGTCCATAGCGTTCATGAGGAAAATCCAGACGAATACCGTGAGTGCGAGCGGCGCGACCAGCTTCCGGCTGGTGGCATTGCGCACCACGCCCTTGGCCTGCCCTTCAACCATCTCAGAAAGAATTTCAACGGCTGCTTGAAAACGACCAGGAACGCCAGATGTGGCCTTTTTAGCGGCACGCCACAAAACAAAGCAACCCAAGGCACCCAAAATAATGGAGTAGACCAGGGAGTCCAAATTAAAAAGGCTGAAATCCACCAAGCCATGCTGCTTGACACTATTCAAAGAAAAGTCCATTTGCAAATGTTGCAAATGGTGCTGGATGTATTCACCAGCATTTGGACCTTGCGTTCCAGGGGCTTCTGCAGCAGACATAAGTTCCAGCTCGTCCAATTAACTTAAGACACAGTGAGCGATGTTTTACGCCTATGCTGCCAAAACATGGCCAGCCAAGACGCCTTCATCGTCACCACAAATCCAGCCAGCAATGCCAGCCAGTTCAAATCCGATACCACTCCGGGCGCAGCAAACAACATTGCCAGCGTCAGGATGATTTTCACAAACTCCCACACAAACATGCCCGCTAACGCAGCACCCGGCGGCATTCCCGTCTTTTGCCGGGCCAGCCCGCGCGCAAAAAGCAGCGCAGGGACCAACACCGCCAACACACCGTAGCCCGCGGATTCGGCGGGAGCTGCGCGGTCTGACGCGAGCCAAACCAACACTACCAACAACACGCCAGCTAAAGCTTGAATCCCGATCACATGCCAAGGCGAGAAACCAACGATCTTTGAACGCAGCAAGGCTGCTTCGTCGGCCGTCAGTGGCTTGAGCTCAGGCTCCAAACCACGTTCTTCGTCGCTTGATCCTACGCAGTAAGAGTCGGACATTATCGAGACCTCAGATTACAGCGGGGTTACAAACGGGTTACCAAACAGACGCATCTGCAAAGCCCACGATTATACGTAGAAACCCCTGCATTCCCAAGACGTTGCGCCAAAAATACGGGCACTGCGATAATTGCAGCATGCAAACACCCCCAGCCCCTGAGGTCAAACCCGAGCCCGAGTCACTGATTGAATATCCAAGCCTTTTCCCCATTAAAGTGATGGGCCACAAGGTGGATGGCCTGGTGCACGCTATCACCGCGATTGCTCGGCAGTTCGACCCTGCTTTTGACGCTAGTACCATCGAGTTACGCGAGAGCAAGGGCGGCAACTACCTGGGAGTGACCATCACCATCACCGCGACCAGCCGCACCCAACTCGATGAGGTGTACCGCACGCTGTCCACACACCCGATGGTGAAGGTGGTTTTGTAGGCCCGCCCCGGTGAGTGCAAGCGTTATTGACGTGCGCCACCTTGGGCGGGTGTACTACCTGCCCACGGCAGCTGCCATGCAGGAATTTACAAGTCAAAGAGGCTTGAGGCCCGCACAAAATAAGCCTGATCAGCTATGGATTTGTGAGCATCCTCCAGTATTTACACAGGGTCTTGCAGGTAAATCCGAGCACCTATTGCTGCCCGGTGATATCCCCGTGGTGCAATCCAACCGCGGCGGTCAGGTCACCTACCACGGCCCCGGCCAAGTGGTGGCCTACCCGCTGATCGACCTGCAAAGGGCGGGCTACTTTGTCAAGGAATATGTCTACCGGCTCGAAGAAGCGGTGATCCGCACGCTGCTGCACTTTGGCATAACCGGCCACCGTGTGGCTGGTGCCCCTGGCATTTACGTGCGGCTGGACGACCCCGGCGGCCATGCGCCCCTGGAGCAACGCCCCCGCAAATCGCAGTCGAATCCAAGCGCGCAGCGCGCAGGCTCGGAGTTGTCCGCACCCAAACCCCAACCCGACTTCACTGGCCTGGGCAAGATTGCCGCGCTGGGTATCAAAGTCAGCCGGCATTGCACCTACCATGGAGTTGCGCTCAACGTAGCCATGGACTTGGAGCCCTACACGCGTATCAACCCCTGCGGCTACGAAAGGCTGCGAACCGTGGACCTTTCTACAATCGGCGTATCTGTCGGATGGGACGAAGCTGCCCACGTTTTGAGCCAAAAGCTCGTAACCTACCTCACACCATGAACAACGTCGTCAAAGAAGTGCAGACCCTTGAGAACTACAAGGCCACCGACAAACAGAAAGCTGGTGCCAAGCTGTCGCGCATTCCTATCAAGGTGGTGCAGGGCGAGATTCTGAAAAAGCCGGAGTGGATTCGCGTCAAGGCTGGTAGCCCGAGCACCCGCTTTTATGAGATCAAAGACGTGCTGCGCGCCAACAAGCTGGTGACGGTGTGCGAAGAAGCGAGTTGTCCCAATATCGGGGAATGCTTTGGCAAGGGCACGGCCACCTTCATGATCATGGGCGACAAATGCACGCGCCGCTGCCCGTTTTGCGATGTGGGCCATGGCCGCCCCGATCCGCTGGATGTGAACGAGCCCGAGAACCTGGCCAAGACCATTGCCCAGCTCAAGCTTAAATACGTGGTCATCACCAGCGTAGACCGTGACGACCTGCGCGACGGCGGTGCCCAGCACTTTGTCGATTGCATCAGCCGTATTCGTGAACTCTCGCCCACCACCCAGATTGAAGTGCTGGTGCCCGACTTTAGGGGCCGCGATGACCGCGCACTGAAGATTTTGCGAGCCGCGCCGCCCGATGTGATGAACCACAACCTGGAAACCGCGCCGCGTCTGTACAAAGAAGCCCGCCCAGGGTCTGACTACCAATTCAGCCTGAATCTACTCAAGAAGTTCAAAGCGCTGCACCCCAATGTGCCGACCAAGAGCGGCATCATGGTGGGTTTAGGCGAGACCGATGAAGAAGTGCTGCAAGTGATGCAAGACATGCGCGACCACAACATTGAGATGCTGACGATTGGCCAATACCTGGCGCCGTCCACCTCGCACCTGCCGGTCAAACGCTATGTGCACCCCGACACCTTCAAGATGTTTGAAGCCCGCGCGTACGCCATGGGTTTTAAACATGCTGCCGTGGGGGCGATGGTGCGCAGCAGTTATCACGCCGATGTGCAGGCCGGGCATGCCATGGAACATGTGGCCGGGTAGGCCTTGGTGGGGCAAACCCACACGGGGCACTAGTGCTAAATTTGTTGCAACAACGTGGGTTTTGAACACTTGCTTGCGAGACGTGCAGAAAGCCCGTTTGGAGTTTTTTGATCCATTGGAAAGTTACTTCCTACCAAATTCGGCAGTAGAAGCTACGGGCGTGATGTAGCAGCGCCGTATGGCTTATCTACTACGCAGCAGCTAGCAAACCAACCTTGGGCGTGTGGAGAGTTTTGCCATCCTCGGTAGAGCCGAACTGGATGTCACCCATCAGTTGGCCTCCTTCTTGAATCACGACCTTGCCGTAGCGAATCTTGCCGCTCACGCGGCCCGTGGCATAGATCACCAGTTTTTGGCGCACTGTGAGATCGCCACTGAATTCGCCGTGGATTTCGGCAAAGTCGATGTCGGCTGATCCCTTGAAGGCGCCAATCTCGGTGATGTGTATGACGCGTGAGTCCATCGTGGCCTCCACTGTGCCTTCGACGACCAGCGTGTCGCAGTCGGTGATTTCCACGCCTTTGAGTTTGATGTTGGGACCGACGGTGAGCTTGCTGCCGCCTTCCTTCGTGGGGGCGCCCGACACTGGCGAAGCGGATGCGATGGGTGCTACGGCTGCGGGCGGTGCGACCGGGGTTGTCTGGGGTGCTGCACCGCCGTGGGTGGTGGACAAGCCGTTGGGCCGTTGGTTGTTGTTAGCCGGAGTCTCGGGGCGTTTACCAAAGAAAGGAGGTTGCATCGACATCAGGTTTCCTTCAAAAAATTGAAGGCTTGATACTAGTCCTGCAACTCAGTGAAAACCCTTGGTTAATTGCAACATCCCTGGTGTAAATACCACCAAATGTTGCAGGTGCCACGCCAACGGCACGGATCGAAATACCTATCTAACGGAACGTGTGCCGTGCCGTATCGGCGTGTGCATGCCGACACGGTGATCGGCCGTATGCGCCAGCATGCGCTTGGCTACAATCATTTGCATGAGCGCGCCCCATCGTAAGTTCAAGTTGGCAGGTGGCTTCACGTTAATCGAGTTGCTGGTTGCTATTGCGCTCATGGCCCTCACGGCCGGCTTGAGTTGGCGTGGCCTGGATGGCATGGCCCGCGCCCTGCAGCATGCCCAACAGGTATCCGACGAGACACTTGTGTTGCAGGCGGGTCTGGCGCAATGGGGCTCCGACCTCGATAGCCTGGCAACCCAGGTTGGCACTCCGGGTTTGGAATGGGACGGCCGCTCCATGCGGATATTGCGCAGAAGCATGGGTGCAGCCGGTGCCGGGCTGCAGGTGGTGGCTTGGTCACGCCGGGACGTGGATGGCACTGGAAGGTGGCTGCGCTGGCAATCACAACCCACCACTACCCGCGCTGAGGTGCAGTTCGCGTGGCAAACTGCGGGCATTTGGGCGCAAAACCCAAGCGCCAACGAGCGTGCACGCGAAATCAGCATCGTGCCGTTGGAGCGTTGGGAGATTTTCTACCACCGCGGAGGCGCCTGGAGCAACCCTCTGGCCAGCGAAGGAAGCGACGCCAATGGGCAAAACCCCGGCGAACCCACAACACCCGACGGCATCCGCTTGATCCTGCACCTGCCACTAGGGACCGCCGCCAGCGGCGCACTCACCCGGGACTGGCTCAACATCGGCACCAGCAATCCATTGGGTGGAACACGCCCGCCTCGCGTAGAAAAACCAGCCTCCTGAACCTTCCTTTTTCCAATCAGGACTAACCCTTAAGTGTTTTTGATAATTGCCTCTAAGGGTCGCAATGGAGACACTTCGATGGTGGTGTCAAAACACCGCTACTCACTGACTTTGCTTCCAAACGGCTGGTTCTCTGGCCCAAAATTTGCGTAGGGTGAGCCTCTCCTCGGCGACCTAACCGGTGGTCCGAGTTTTTAAGTGTCGTACAAGCTGCCCATACAAAGGGCAGCAGCGACGGGATGAGTAAACCCTCGTCTCAAAGTCTTCAGGAGTGCGTAAGCATGCGTCGTTCGTTTAAATTGAGTGCAAAACAAGTTCTCGCTGCCACCATCGCAACTGCGATATTTGGTGCTGCGGGCCCGGTGGTGGCAAAGCCTGATACCACCCGCGTTATTGTGTCGATGAAGCCCGGCCAAGCCGCTGGCGGCCGCGCTGCACTGCGCGCTGCAGGTGGAGTCATCAAGCAGGAAATCCATGGCATGGATGCCGTCGCCATTGAAGTGCCCACTGTGGCGCTCCAAGGCCTGGCCAAAAACCCCAACATTGAATACATTGAAGAAGATTTGGTTCGCCACGCCTTTGCCACGACCAGTCCCTCCGCAGCGCCCTACCTCACCGGACAACTGACGCCTTACGGTATCAAAATGGTGCAGGCCGACAACATGCCCGCTGGCGATGCCAACACCGGGAACCGCAAGGTTTGCATCATTGACTCCGGCTATGACCTGGCCCACGAAGACCTCAGCGGCAATGCGGTAGCCGGTGACAACGACTCTGGCACCGGCCTATGGTCTACCGACGAGAACCACCACGGCACCCACGTGGCAGGCACTATTGCCGCCATTAACAACTCCGGTGTCGGTGTAGTGGGTGTCAACTCCAATAAAAAGCTGAGGCTCCACATCATCAAGGTGTTTAACGCCGCAGGCTGGGCTTACTCCTCCACACTGGCATCCGCCGCCAACAAGTGTGGCACGGCAGGCGCCAATATCATCAGCATGTCTTTGGGTGGCGGGCGCTCCAACCGGACGGAAATGCGTGCCTTTGACTCCTTGGCCGCCAAAGGTGTGTTGTCCATTGCCGCTGCCGGTAACGATGGCACCACGGCCATCTCCTACCCTGCGGGTTATTCCTCGGTGATGTCGGTGGGCGCATTGGACGAGTTCAAAGCGTGGGCGACGTTCTCGCAGTACAACTCCAAAGTAGAGATCTCCGCTCCGGGTGTTGCAGTGCTGTCGACCGTACCCATGAACTCTGGCTCCAAGTCAGCGTTGACCGTAGGCGCGACCACCTATGTACCCGGGGACATGGACGGCTCTACCAAAGCGACTGTCACGGCCCCCTTGGCTGACTTCGGCTTGGGCGATGTGGTGAACACGGCCATGACCGGCAAAGTTTGCCTGGTGGCACGCGGCGCCATTGACTTTGCCACCAAGGTATCCAATTGCAAGGCCAGCGGTGGCGTCGCTGCCGTCATCTACAACAATGTGGCTGGCGGATTTGGCGGCACGATGGGTACCACCGTAGCCACAATCCCCTCCGTTACCGCAACGGATACCGATGGTCTGGCGATGAAGGGCCAACTGGGACAATCCGCAACGGTGGCCGTCACCCCCAACAGCTACGCATTCTTTGATGGCACATCGATGGCAACACCCCATGTTTCAGCCGTTGCCGCTTTGGTATGGAGCTACTTCCCCACCTGCACGGGCGCTCAAATCCGCACCTCACTGGGCCTGAGCGCACAAGATTTGGGTGCCGCGGGACGCGACGCCAAGTTCGGCTTTGGCTTGGTGCAAGCACGCGCTGCGCACGACCGTATCGCCCTGCTGGGTTGCGGCAAGTAAGCTGTCGCTATGCAAAAACTAAGGGCGCCAACGGCGCCCTTTTTTAATTCGGTTTTGCGTGACGAGCGCCTGATTGCGTCCTCGGTCTGTACGTGCGCGCTGTTGTCACACCACAGATACGAATCCACCTATACACTATCGAATCGGCTTCTTTCTTGAGCGTCATAGCCGTCCACTCGGTGCGTTTGCGAAACATCCGGGCACGCGGTTCGAGATGACATCTAAAAGCTCCAAACCAACCCCATAACGCTACCCATTGAGTAGCAATTTCCGCACGATGCACAGCCCTCTCCAGCAATGTGATGCCGATTGACGCTGTGCCCAACGGTTTGTGGTTTGACCCTCGTTCACTGGAAAAACAGGCGGACAGCGGGGCATGGACGCGTGGCCTGGTGCTGTACCGCAGCAATAAGGTGTTGTCGCTGAACATTACCCCCGCCGGTGACCACTGGGTGGTGGCCGGTGAAGTGCAGGGCAGCCAGCGCGCGCCCTACGAACTGTGTATCGACATGGCGTTGACCGCCGAGGGCAAGTTAACCTATTGGGACAGCGACTGCGATTGCCCCGTGGGCGACAACTGTAAGCACGGCGTGGCGCTCATGCTCAAAGCCGTGTACCAAGGCGCCCCGATGTTGAGCCGCGCGGGAGTGGCCGGCGCGGTAGCGCCAGCGCAGAGCCCAGCCATGCCTAGCGCTGCTCAGCGCAAAGCTGCCGAGCAAACAGCACAAGCCCAGGCCGCTGAGCTCGCCGACCGCCACGCAGAGGGCAAGCTATTGCACTGGCTGCAAGAGCTAGACCGTGCAGACGGCATGCGCGCACTGCCCAAACCTGGAGAACATGGCAGTTACCGACCGCGCGGCAGCAACCTGCCGGACCAATTCATTTACTTACTCACCGTACATGGCGGCCAAACCCCTAAGCCAATACTGAAGCTGGAGGCGGTGACGGCTTACCCGAAAGTTAGCGGCGGTTGGTCCAAACCCAAGCCGATCAAATCTACGCCCTACCCCGGGCAGCCGGTGTTTGACAACGCTACGGCAGTGGACCGGCAAATATTGCAAATGCTGCGCGCCATGCCCGCTCATGTGGGCTACCGCTATGCGTCTTACAGTGCCGAGGCTACGCTAGAAGGCAGCCTAGGTAAGCTGGCCCTGGAACAGGCAGCCGGCACCGGCCGCTTGTTTTTAGACGATGGCAAAGGCTATGCGGGCAAGTCCCTGCAGTGGGGCGCAGCGCAGACCTTGGACTGGCTGTGGCAGGAGGTGACGAGCCCCCAAGATCCGCAAGCCGAGCCCGCCTGGGCGCTGCGCGGCAAGCTGGCCGATGCCCACCACAAGCTGTGCCTGAACAGCCCACCGCTGTATGTCAATGAAGCCGCTGGGCTGTGCGGAGCGGTGCATGCCGAGGGCGTGTCGGCGGCACAAATTGATGTGCTGTTCAAAGCACCTCCACTGAAACCTGCAGCCCTTAAAAAGCACCAGGTTGAATTGATGCAGCGCCTGGGCCCGGTACCGCTACCGCCCGTGCTGGAGGCGCTGACCACCTTGCGCGGCATCACGCCACGCGCACTGCTGCACCTGGCCCCCACCACAGCGCTGGACGCTGCCGATGTGGGCCTGATACACGCCACGCTGCGCTATGACTACGGCGGCCACACCGGCTGGTGGGCGGGCCAGGGAATGTCGGTGGTGCTGGAAACCGCGCAGGGCCGTGTGCTGCTGCAGCGCGATACAGAAACTGAGTTTGATTACGTCAGCCGCCTGTTTGATACCGGGCTGGTGGGCGGCGAAGGCGGGCTGTTTGGTCTGCACGGAAACGCACCCCAGCACGCTTGGCTGCAATGGGCGGACAGCGGGTTTGAAGTCTTCAAAGCCCAGGGCTTTGTGGTGACGCTGGACGATGGCCTGAAGGACTGGATCGTCCACGCCGATGGGCTGGATGTAACGCTACAGCCGCAAGGTGCAGCCCTGCCCACCACCTCGCTCTGGTTTGACCTGTCGTTGGGTGTGGAGATCAACGGCCAGCGGCACAACATCTTGCCGCTGCTGCCCAGCCTGATTGCCACCGCCGCCGCAGGCCCCGTGAACGCCGAGACCGGCCAGCCAGATCTACCGCCCTACGTGTATTTGCCCCAGCAGCATCCCAGCCAAAGCGGCTTTATACGCCTGCCCACCGCTGCGCTGCGCCCCTGGATGGCGGTTCTCTTGGAGTTGGTGGGCGACCGCGGCTACGACTTTTCGGGCGACGTGCTCAAGCTCTCACGTCTGGACGCCATGCGTACCACCGCTGCATTGGGTGAGGGCGCGGTGTGGCAGGGGGCAGAGTCCTTGCGCGAGATGGTGCATCAGCTCAGCGGTCGCTCCGAGATGACCGTGGTGCCCGTGCCCGCCAGCGTGCAAGCCAGCTTGCGCCCCTACCAGCAGCAGGGTGTGAACTGGCTGCAGTTTTTGCGCCGCCACGGCTTGGCCGGCATATTGGCCGACGACATGGGCCTGGGTAAAACGCTGCAAACCCTGGTGCATATTCAAATTGAAAAAGATGCTGGTCGGCTCACGCAACCGGCGCTCATCATTGCGCCGGTGAGCCTGATGGGCAACTGGCGCAAAGAGGCCGAACGTTTTTGCCCCCAACTGCGCACGCTAGTGTTGCACGGCAAAGACCGCCACGAAGTGGCCAGCGAAATGGGCAGTCACGACATCGTCATTGCACCCTACTCACTCTTGCACCGTGACAAGGAGCGCTGGCTGGAGCAGGTGTGGCACTTGGTGGTGCTAGACGAGGCACAAAACATCAAAAACGCCAACACCCACGCCGCACAGGTGGTGGGCGCGTTGCATACCCGCCACCGCCTGTGCCTGTCGGGCACGCCGATGGAGAACCACTTGGGCGAAATTTGGAGTCTGTTCCACTTTCTGATGCCCGGTCTTTTGGGCAGTCAAAAGCGCTTTGGCGAACTGTTTCGCAACCCCATTGAAAAGCAAGGCGACTCCGAGCGGCTGGTGCAACTGCGCGCGCGTGTCACCCCTTTTATGCTGCGCCGGACCAAGGCCCTGGTCGCCGACGAACTGCCACCCAAAATAGAAACCGTGATGCGCGTGGAGCTGTCAGGCAAGCAAGCTGACCTGTACGAAACCATTCGCCTTGGCATGGAAAAGACGGTGCGCGAGGCGCTCAACACGAAGGGCCTGGCCAAATCGCAAATCACGATTTTGGATGCGCTCTTGAAGCTGCGCCAGGTCTGTTGCGATCCGTCACTGGTCAAGCTGGCGGCCGCGCAAAAGGTCAAAGCTTCGGCCAAGCTGGAGCAGTTGATGGAACTGCTGCCTGAGATGGTTGCCGAGGGGCGCAAGATTTTGCTGTTCTCGCAGTTCACCAGCATGCTGACGCTGATTGAGGCGGAACTGAAGAAACGCGAAATCAGCTGGGTCAAACTCACCGGCCAGAGCCAGAAGCGCGACGCCATCATTGAGCGATTCACCAGCGGGCAGGTGCCCATCTTCCTGATCAGCCTGAAGGCGGGTGGCGTAGGCCTGAACCTGCCGCAGGCCGACACCGTGATCCACTACGACCCGTGGTGGAACCCAGCGGTGGAAAACCAGGCCACCGACCGCGCCCACCGCATCGGCCAGACGCAAAGTGTGTGGGTGGTGAAACTGGTGGCACAGGGCACGATTGAAGAGCGCATTTTGGCGCTGCAAGAGCGCAAGGCCGCGCTGGCCGAGAGCATCTACAGCGGGTCTGCCGCGCGCAAAGAGCCGCTGTTTAATGAGAGCGATTTAGCGGAGTTATTGAGGCCGCTGGGTTGATGCCGTAGTGCTCAGAGCCGTGGAACTGTGGAACGGCAGTTGCGGATGCTGCTAAGAGTTCAAGACCCAAGCCCCGCTGTCTTGCGCAACTGGTCCCGATAGCGCCGACTTACGGGGACCATACCGCCGTCGCGCATGCGGGCGCGGGCATCGCCCGAATCCAGGGGTTCGATTTGCTGCAGATAGTCGAGATTCATGATGTAGCTGCGGTGCACGCGCACAAAGCGGGCGGGATCCAGCCGGGCTTCCACAGCCGCCAGGGTCGAGCGCAGCGGGTAGTCATGCCCGCGCACCCGCAAGTTCACGTAATTGCCCCAGGCCTGCAGCCACTCCACTTCCGCGGCCGGCAATAAAAACTCTTTGCCCAGTGTGCGCACCAAAAAGCGCTCGGGCCGCTCTATCGGCTCTACCGGCGGGCCTTCATCGGGGGCGGCCAGCAGACTGGCTTCGCCCTGCAAGCGCAATAGCAAGAGCCGGTACAGCGACAAAAACAGCAAGATTCCCACATACCCGCGGAAGTCTTTGAGGTATTCGTAAAAGAGTTCTAGCGGCCAATTGCCAAAGTCGTAGGTCGCGCCCTGGCTCGCGTAGGCCAGCTTGCGCAAGCCCACCATGACCACCACATGCGTCACGCTGAACACCATGCTGGCCAGCACATGCCAGCGCCAGTGCGCCCGCCAGGTGCCCCAGGTCAGCGCAAAACGGCGCTCAAAAGCAATCACAGCGGGCACCAGTGCCAGCAGCACCAGGTTGCTGCTCCACTCCCACACCGCCGGCTCCCAGGCCGCAAAGTTCAAACGCACGCGCTCAATGTCCAGCCACACCGTGAGGCTGTTGAGTGCAGCCTGGCTACAAAAGAAGAGCACCCACAGCGCAGGCTCCACCACCGGCTGCCAAGGCCGATAGCGGGCCAGCCAAACTTGGGTCGCGTTGGCAGATGCGGCGGCGGGTATCGCCAATTCTGAATCTTCATGCATGCCCCGATGGTAGCTATGCGCCCAACCCACAGTCGTCCCTGCCAGCCACCGCTGGCCCCTTTTGGGCCCCCAGTCGTCACATTTCACCTCTGAAAGCGGTCCAATTCCTTAATCTCGCTTTCTTTTTGAACCCGACCGGGAATATGTATGCAACGCCGACACGATATTGACGCCCTGCGCGCTTTGGCCTTTGGCCTCCTGATCCTTTACCACCTGGCCATGCTGTACGTGGCCGACTGGGGGTGGCACCTGAAAAGCAGTTATCTGTCGGAGGCGCTGCAAATGCCCATGCTGATGCTGAACCGTTGGCGCATGGACCTTATCTTCCTGATATCCGGTATCTCAACCGCTTTTTTGCTGCAACGTAGCCCGGTGGCGGGTTTTATGCGGGAGCGCACGGGGCGGCTGATGCTGCCGCTGGTTTTTGGCATGCTGGTAGTGGTGCCCATCCAACCCTACGCCCAGGGCGTGGCCAACGGCCTGGTGGAGCCTGGCCTGTGGCAATTTTTGGGGCGCTATTACACGGGCTACGCATGGCCAGAGAAAGCCTTTGACGGCTGGGAGCACGGCTTCACCTGGAACCACCTGTGGTACCTGGCCTACCTGTGGTGCTACACCATGGTCTTGGCACTGCTGCAACCGTTGCTCAATTCGCCGGCTGGTCAACGCCTGCGCCAAGCGCTGACGGGGCTGCGCGGGCGTCGGCTGTTACTGCTGCCTGCCGTACCGCTGTTTATCTATACCGTAGCCTTACAGGCACGCTTTCCCCAAACCCACAATCTGACCTGCGACTGGTATGCGCACGCCATGTACTTCAGCATTTTTATGTATGGCTGGTGCCTGGCCCGTAGCGACGCACTGTGGGTCGAGTTGGCCGCGCTGCGCAAGTCGGCACTGGCTTGGGCCGCAGCTAGCGGCTTCTGTTATGTCGTGCTGGTACGGCTGTTTTGGGGTGTAGACGACGTCAGCACCAGCGCGCAATGGCTGATTTGGGCACTGCGCAATGTGTATGTGTGGACCACGCTGTGTGCGATTTTGGGCTGGGGATTTGCCTACTTGAATCGCCCCTGGCGCTGGCTGCCCTGGGCTACGCAGACGGTCTACCCTTGGTACGTGCTGCACCAAAGCCTGATTGTGTTGCTGGCCTACTGGCTGGTACCGCTGAAGCTGGGCGTAGCCGCCGAACCGCTGCTGGTGGGTGGTGGCACCGTGCTGGGTTGCTGGATCATCACAGCGGGCTTGGTGCAGCGATTCAATGGGCTGCGGCCGTTGTTCGGCCTGAAGCGCACCCTCCGGCCCACTCTTTGACAAAAGCTAGCGGCTACCATCAACACGCACGATGCGCCTTCTCACGACGCACCTTAATTAGCGATATCTCCACACCCACGGCATGAAACCCACCCCTACCCGCACTTCTACCATTGCCGCATTGGGTGCCATTGCACTTTGGGCCACCCTCGCAGCGCTGGGGCTGTCTTTGCACCACGTTCCACCGTTTCTCTTGACCGGTATTGCTCTACTCATCGGCAGCCTGATCGCCCTACCCTGGGTGCTGCACCAACCGTCGCTCTGGCGTGTTGCGCCGCGCACCCTGGCGCTGGGCGTGGCGGGTCTGTTTGGCTTTCACTTTTTGCTCTTTATGGCCCTGCGTAACGCCCCCCCAGTGGAGGCTAACCTGGTCAATTACCTGTGGCCCTTGCTGATGGTGGTGCTGGCTCCAGTGTTGCTAATCCAGGTGACGCTGCGCCCCGCACATGTGGTGGCAGCGCTGATGGGCTTTGCCGGTGCGGCCCTGGCGATCCTGGGTGGGGGGCAAGGCAGCCTTGCAGGGCCTATACCCGGGGCGATGGTATTTGCGCCTGGCTGGCACGATGGCTACGCGCTGGCCCTGGCCTCGGCGTGTGTGTGGGCCAGTTATTCACTCCTTTGTCAGCGGGTGCCACCCTTTCCTACGGCGGCTATCGGTTTGTTTGCGCTGGTGTCAGGCGTATTGTCCTTGGCGTGCCATTTCGCGCTGGAGCCTGCCGTGCAGTTGACTGCGCGGGATTGGGGCTTGCTCGGGGCAATGGGCTTAGGCCCGCTGGGTGCGGCGTTCTTCTTGTGGGATGTAGCACTGAAAACCGGTGACGTACGCCACATCGGTATCCTGAGTTACATCACGCCGTTGGCGTCTACCGCGCTGTTGATGGTGATGACCGGGCGGACGTTGAGCTGGAATATTGTCGCGGCCGCAGTTTTGATCCTGGGGGCCGCTTTTTTGGGAAATCGCAAGTAAAAAAGCGCTCTGTCCGGCGTAAAAATTGACTTTAATGCTATTTAATTTATAGCAAAATCTTGCGGCCTACATGTGGATCATTTCCTGGCTGGGGTCCTCGGCCTGCAGCACGCGCTGCGCCCACACCGCCAATTTCTGGGTGTCCGAGCGCAAAATCTCCTGCTTGACCGCCAAAATTTGCGCCGGGTGCATGGAAAAGCTGCGCAAACCCAAGCCCAACAACAAACGCGTCAACGCCACATCACCGGCCATCTCCCCGCAAACACTCACGCCTTTGCCCTGGGCGTTGCATTCGGCGATGGTGTCGGCCACCAAGCGCAGTACGGCTGGGTGCAAGGGGTCGTACAGGTGGGCCACCAGTTCATCAGCCCGGTCGATGGCCAGTGTGTACTGGATCAAGTCGTTGGTGCCAATGGACAGAAAATCGAAATGCTTGAGAAACAGCTTCAGGCTCAGGGCCGCAGCCGGTATCTCAATCATGGCGCCCAGCTTGACAGGGCCGTACACCACGCCGCGGCCGTCCAGCATGGCCCGGGCCTGGTCGATATGGGCTAGCGTCTGACGAATCTCGCGGGCATGGGCCAACATCGGCACCAGCAGGTGCACTTGGCCGTGCGCAGCAGCCCGCAAAATCGCGCGCAATTGGGTCAAGAACATGGCGGGATCGGCCAAGCTCCAACGGATGGCACGCAGGCCCAATGCTGGATTTAAGTGGGCGTCGTCGCGGACGGAATTGTCCAGCGGCTTGTCTGCCCCCACATCCACGGTACGGATGGTGACGGGCAAGCCATTCATGCCTTCTACGGCGCGCTTGTAAGCCTGGTACTGCTCCTCCTCGTCGGGTAGACGCCCTTTGCGGCCCATGAACAAGAATTCACTACGAAACAAACCTACACCTAAAGCCCCCGATTTGAGCGCCACAACCGCGTCATCTGGCATCTCGATGTTGGCCAGCAGTTGAACCTTTTCACCATCCAACGTGACGGCTGGGGTGTGCAACAGGCGCTGCAAGCGGCCGCGCTCGAGCTCACCCTGGCGCTGCTTAAAGCCGTACTCCGCCAAGATGATGGAGGACGGATCAACAATGACCACCCCGGCATCACCGTCGATGATGACCCAGTCGTCTTGGCGCACCAGTTGGCTGGCGGTACGCGCGCCCACCACCGCCGGAATGTCCATGCTGCGCGCCACGATGGCGGTGTGCGAGGTCTTGCCGCCCACGTCCGTAATGAAGCCGGCAAACACGCTTTGCTTGAACTGCAACATATCCGCGGGTGAGAGGTCGTGTGCGATCAGGATCAACGGCACGTCTACCGTATCGTCCAGCAACAAATCTTGTTGCGCGGCCTTGCGCGGTCCACGCGGGGTGCCAGGGTGGCCAGCCATCGGTGACAGAGCGCCTTTCATGGCGCGCAGCACCCGCTCGGCGATCTGCTCCATATCACCCTTGCGTTCCCGTAGGTACTCGTCCTCCATCTCGTCAAAATGGCGAGCAATCACCTCGAGCTGAGTAGTCAGGGCCCACTCGGCGTTGTAAAGCCGCTCTGTGATCCAGTGCTTGACCCCGCCGACCAATTCCACGTCCTGCAGCAGCATAAGGTGCACATCCAGCAGGGCATTGAGTTCATGTGGCGCCTCTTTGGGCCCCATGTGGGTAATGCTCGTTTGCAGGCGTTTGAGTTCTTCAATCACCGCGTCGCGCCCACGGCGCACGCGATCGATTTCAGAGGCCACCTCGTCGGCCCGAATAAAGTAGTGCGCCACATCCATCCGGCTGGACGCGACCATGACGGCCCGTCCGATGGCAATGCCCCTGGAGACCGCCAGGCCGTGGATTGAGAAGGTCATTCCCCCTCGCCGAATTTATCGTTGATCAGTGCGAGCATCGCATCCATGGCTTCCTGCTCGCGCTCGCCGTCGGTGTCCAGTACCACTTCAGAGCCCATGCCAGCGGCCAGCATCATCACCCCCATGATACTTTTGGCGTTCACTCGGCGCTCGCCTTTGGCGATCCAGACTTCGCAGGAAAAGCTGCCTGCCAGCTTGGTCAGCTTGGCCGACGCGCGGGCGTGCAAGCCCAATTTATTGCTGATGGTCGTGGTGGAGGTGATCATGCTGTTTTCTGGATTGGTTTTGGGGCGCGCTCACGGCCACTTGCATGACCGCTTGGGTACCACCAGCCACTGCGCGCGTCACCAGCAGGTCCAGTGACTCTTTCAGGTAGTTCACTGTGCGCAATAACATCGGGAGATTGACCCCGGCCACGAGTTTGGAGTGCTGCCCATCAATGAGCTTTTGCGCCACATTGCAAGGGGTGGCGCCAAACACATCAGTCAGCACCAACACATCGGCCGTGGCCAGGCTGATCAGTTGTGCTTTGGCGCGGGCCAGACTCAATTCGGGTGATTCTTGAGGCGGCACATCCATGGCAGCGATTGTGTTGGCAGCGTCTGGGTACACGTGCAACACGCAGTCGCGCAGAGCACTGGCCAGCGGGGCGTGGGCGACGATGAGAATACCGATGGACATGGGTTTCATTATGGCTGCTTTGCACGCAGAAAGTACCCGTACGCGACCACACTGCCCAAGCCGTACAACCCCACCGCGCCTTGGTAGGCCGCGATCTGGGTCCAACCCACCGCCTGCAGTCCGTCAATAACCAGACCAATGCCCCACTGCATCGCAAACACACCGCAAAAAATGACCAGGTTGAAGGCGGAAAGTGCCCGCCCGGCCAGTGCCGGCGGAAATGCCATACCCACAGCGGCCTGCGCCAGCGAACAGACCGTGCAACTCACACAATACAAGGCCCATAGCCCCCAGGCCCACGATTTTATTGATGATTCTGCTATCACAATGATAGCAAGCAGTACAAAACTTAGTGGCATGCCATGCGTGATTAAGCGCTCCACCGTCCAGCTACGTCGGGTCAGGCCGGGGATGGCCAGACCCCATAGCCAAAACGCCAGCAACATGCTCATATTGATCCAGAACAAGCCGGTGGCCGCCTCTAGAGGAGAATAGCTCGCGACCGTCACCATCCACGGCGCCGCCCACAGCGTTTGTATGGCCACCAAACCCCCGTAGCTCACAAACCCCAGGGGTGCCAGGCTGCGAAAGTAGCGATTGCGCCAGACCTGCGCATAACCCGTGGACGCGCTGGCAGAGGGCTCCGCGGTGGCATCCCACGCAGGCACCAGCCACACGATCAGCAGCATCGCCAGGACCACCAATACAGCTAACCCCAAAAACAACGCCCGCCAGCCGACCCTGGGCAGCAACCATTGCACTGGCAAGGTCGATGCGACCATCCCCAGAGCTCCGACCATCAGCATCCACGCATTGGCCCGTATTTGCGTGGCAGGCGCCAGCCAACGCCTGTAGCCGGTCAGCGGCGCCATCAGGCAGGCACACACCCCCACGCCGCACAGCAAGCGCGCCGCCAGTAGCCCCGTGAAGCTAGTGGCCATGGCAAACGCCAAGCAGCCCACGACGGCCAGCGCTAAAAACGCCACCACCACCGTACGTGGCCCATGTCGATCCAGCCAGTTGCCCAAAGGCAACTGCATGGCGGCAAACCCAAGAAAGTAGGCGCCCGCCAATAAGCCTAAGTCGCGGGCATGCAGAGAAAACTCGGCCACGAGGGTCGGCGCCAAGGTGGCCGTGACAGCGCGAATTAGTGTGGAAAAAAAATAGGCAAACGCAAACACCGCGAAAAAGGCCACCACTTGACGTGGGCCCATCGCGTACGGCCGACTCACAGCCATTGAACCTCAGTAAAAAACGGCTCTAGCATGGCCGGTGTCAGCGCGGGTCCAAAGACCGCCAAGTGGTACAGCACTCCACCGTCGCTGAACCACGCGAGTTGCCCTTGCACGGCCCCGCCGTCAGCCTGCTGACCAACCACACGAAGCATGACATTGGGCGCTGCGCTCCCCTCACTGCGACGGGGTGGTGGTGTGAACGCCACCGCTTGTGCCTGGCTCGCCCGCATATTGCCCACTACCGCGGCGCGCCACGCGGCCATGAGGGACTCTGGCGGCATACCTGGCGGTATGGGCATCTGGCTCACGGCGAACAGGGCTCCGCCCGCTTCGCAGCCCGACATGGCCAAGGGATGCTGCGCGCCCAAGAGTTCCACGCGCCGCTCTGCATGGTCCGGCTTGCAAGGTAGCAACGCGCCCAATTGCGCCACGGGCACTTGGCGCCAGTTCAAACTGGGAGAACACGCGCCGAGCACCAGCAATGCCACACACGCAGCGATTCGAATGGAGTGTGTCACTTCAATGCCCCAAATACCTTACTCAGAATGGCGCTGCCGTAGGCAGTGGGGTTGTTGCGAATTTTCTTTTCTTCTTCGGCAATCATGAAATACAGACCGTTGAGCGTCTTGTCGGTGACATATTTTTGGATGTTAGCGTCTTCTTTTTTTACCAGGCCCAGCTCGGCGGCCTTTCCCGCCACATCGTTGAATTTGGATGCCAGATCTACCTTGTCGATGGCCCGGGTCACGATCGGCAAAAAGCGCATGCCCAGTTGCGGCCGCGTTTTAGTTTCAAAAAACTCTGTAACCGCCGTCGCACCTCCGCCCAAAATGGCCTTGGCATCGGTCACAGTCATGCTTTGTACCGCTTGGAGCAACAAGTCTTTGGCCTGCGGTACAGCCGCCTCGGCACCGCGGTTCATGGCGGTCACGAGTTCGTCTACTTTAGCGCCTTGCCCAAAGGCGCGCATCAGCTTGGCCGCATCCTCCAGAAATTTAGGCAAGGGAATACGAACCTTTTCATTGCCAAGGAATCCATCTCGGGTGCCCAGCACATTAATGGCTGCCAGCGCACCTTGTTCCAGTGCGGCCTTAAGACCCTTGGACGCATCGGCGCCCGTCAGGTCCGACAGGCGCATTGCGTAGGCCCGGTCCAAAGCGGCACAAGCCAGTAGTGTGCCAATGGACATTGAACTAAACTGACGTCGATTCATAGGTGTTGCTCTTCATGAAAAAAAATGGGATTGTTGTCACAATCGTAGCGGTCTGCGCCATTGTGGCGGGCACTATTTTTGCCAGCGGCAAAACGATGGCGCCAGACTCTACCTTTGTTTTGCTGGATGGCTCCAAGAAGCAGACAGTGGATTTGCGTGGCCAAGTAGCGCTTATCAATTTCTGGGCCACCAGCTGCGTGACCTGTGTTGCCGAGATGCCCGAGATCGTGCGCACTTATGAGAAGTACAAAGGTAAGGGCTTTAGTACCGTGGCTGTGGCCATGCAATACGACCCACCCAGCTATGTCGTCAACTTTGCGAGTTCCCGCAAGTTGCCGTTTGATGTGGCCATCGACAACACTGGTGCGGTTGCAAAAATCTGGGGTGGCGTGCAGCTTACGCCCACGACCTTTTTAGTCAATAAGCGCGGTGAGATAGTGAAGCGCTTTGTCGGCACCCCCGACTTTGCTGAGCTACACGCGCTGATTGACAAATTATTGCAAGAGACCTGACGATGGCGTACGGCAATATGTTTCAGCCCTTGTGCAACTCCAAGCCTAGATTCTGGTGACTATGTCCAACGCTGCAATCGACATTCTTTTCGCCCACCATTTGGATACCCTTGCGGTTGTAAAGCTCCTTTTCAGCGAGTACGCAAAATCGCTGTCCATCGATTTGTGCTTTCAGGACTTTGACCGTGAACTGGCGCTCTTGCCTGGCGAGTACCAGAACCCGCGCGGCGCGCTGCTGCTGGCGCGTGTGGGTGGCCAATGGGCCGGGTGCTGCGCCTTGCGGCCCTTGGACACGACCGACTATGCCAATGCCAGCGAGATGAAACGTTTGTATGTACGGCCGGGTTTTCGAGGGTTAGGGGTGGGCAGGCGTTTGGCAGAGGCGATTCTGGACCAGGCGCGCCTGGCGGGTTATGACTGCGTGCTGCTCGATACCTTGGACGATATGGAGTCCGCGCGCGCTTTGTACGAAGAGCTGGGGTTCCAAGCAGTCCCGCCCTACTATTTCAACCCGATCGCCGGGGCCCACTATCTCAAGGTCGATCTGTAAGGAGAAACGGGGCCAGCCCATCGGGCCAGTCCCTGAACTACCCCGCCTTACCAGCGCGATTCAAGCCTTGGCTTGTGCCAACAACGTGGCGGCATCGCTCACTTCGAACTTTCCAGGGGCATCAATGTTCAAGGTTTTTACCTGCCCATCTTTGATCAGCATCGAATAACGGCTGCTACGCAGGCCCATTCCGCGGCCGGTCAAGTCCAATGTCAAACCTGTGGCTTTGGTAAATGTTGCGTCACCGTCGGCCAACATCCGCACTTTGCCAGCGGCTTTCTGGTCGCGAGCCCAAGCCCCCATGACAAACGGATCATTCACGCTCACACACCAAATTTCATCGACACCGGCAGCCTTGAGTTGCTCCGCCGCATCCAAGAACCCTGGTACATGCTTCGCAGAGCATGTGGGCGTAAAGGCGCCGGGCAGCGCGAACAAGGCAATGGTCTTCCCAGCCGTCGCTTGTGCTACGGGTACGGGGTTGGGTCCCAGGCTACAACCTTCGCCCTCCACTTCCGAGAATTCCATCAACGTCGTTGCGGGAACGGTGTCACCAACTTGAATCATGCTTACTTCTCCGTGTATGAGTTATCGGACCATCTGCACCAATGAAATCGGCCCACATTGTGGGCCGATTCGGGAAGTCATGCAGTCCTAAAGGACGAATGACTTAGACCTCTACCGCCTTTTGAACCAAACGGGTCGCGACCCAGTTCTTGGTCTTGGAGATAGGGCGGCTTTCCGTGATTTCAATCACGTCGCCCATTTTGAACTCGCCCTTTTCGTCATGGGCGTGGTACTTGCTGGACTTACCAACAATCTTGCCGTACAGCTCATGCTTCACGCGACGCTCAATCAGAACGGTCACAGTCTTTGCACGCTTATCGCTGACCACCTTGCCAACCAAGGTGCGCTTGAGGGATTTTTTAGCTTCCGTCATGTTTGCTCCTTATTTGCCGGATTTGTCAGCCATTTGCTTCTCGACAAGAATAGTCTTGGCGCGAGCAATGTCACGACGCGCAGTGCGAATCGTGGCTGTGTTGGTGAGTTGTTGCGTGGCTTTTTGCATACGCAAGCCAAAGTGGGCTTTTTGTAGCGCTTTGACTTCCGTTTTAAGGCCAGCAACGTCTTTTGTGCGCAGGTCAGTAGTTTTCATATCAATAGCTCCTGATTACTGGCCAATCATGCGGGCCACGAAGGTGGTGCGCAAAGGCAGTTTGGCCGCAGCCAAACGAAACGCTTCACGTGCCAACTCTTCGGTCACACCGACGATCTCAAACACGATTTTTCCGGGCTGGATTTCAGCCACGTAGTACTCGGGATTGCCCTTGCCGTTACCCATACGCACTTCAGCAGGCTTTTGGGAAATCGGCTTGTCAGGAAAGACGCGGATCCAGATACGACCACCACGCTTGACGTGACGGGAAATGGCACGGCGTGCCGCTTCAATCTGGCGAGCCGTCAGACGGCCGCGGTCCGTGCACTTCAGACCGAAGTCACCAAAAGCCACCGAGCTACCTCGGGTGGCGATACCAGTGTTACGGCCTTTTTGCTCTTTGCGGTATTTCCGGCGAGCGGGTTGCAACATGTTTATTCTCCTTTACCGTCAGCTGCCGAAGCACTGGTGCTCCCTGCGGTAGCTGGCGCGGCGACTTTGCGTACGCGCTTAACGGTGGGTTGATCGGCGGCTCCAGAAGCCTCTACAGGCTTGTCGCTACCGTCAGCCGGTGCGGCATTGCTGCCAACCGGACGACGGGCGCCACGTGGTGCTGGGCGGTCTGCACCGGGGCGGGCACCGCCACGGTCATCACGACGGGGTCCACGAGGGCGACGGTCTTCCTCGTTACGTGGCTCAACTACAGCCGGCAGATCATTACGACCCAGCGTATCGCCTTTGTAGACCCATACTTTCACGCCGATCACACCATAAGTGGTCTTGGCTTCAGACGTACCGTAGTCAATATCGGCGCGCAGTGTGTGCAGTGGCACGCGACCTTCACGGTACCACTCGGTACGTGCGATCTCGATACCATTCAACCGGCCCGCTGACATGATCTTGATGCCCAGGGCACCCAGACGCATGGCATTTTGCATGGCACGCTTCATAGCACGGCGGAACATGATGCGCTTTTCCAGCTGCTGCGTGATCGAGTCAGCAATCAGCTTGGCATCGATTTCGGGCTTGCGCACTTCTTCGATGTTCACTGCAACTGGCACGCCAAGCTGCTTGCCGAGTTCACGCTTCAAGTTCTCGATGTCCTCACCCTTTTTACCGATCACGACACCAGGACGCGACGAGAAAATGGTGATGCGGGCGTTCTTGGCAGGACGCTCGATCAAGATACGGGAAACAGAAGCGTTTTTTAGCTTCAGCTTTAGGTACTCACGTACCTTGATGTCTTCAGCCAGCATGCCAGCAAAGTCTTTATTGTTGGCGTACCAACGCGAAGACCAGTTACGGCTGACCGCAAGGCGGAAGCCCGTGGGGTGGATTTTTTGTCCCATAGTTCCAGGCCTCTATCAGTTACCAACCGTCACGTACACATGGCACGTGGGCTTGCGGATTTGATTGCCGCGACCTTTAGCGCGGGCCGTGAAGCGACGCAATGAAGCACCTTGTTCGACGTAGATGGTTTTCACCTTCAGCTCGTCGATATCGGCACCGTCATTGTGCTCAGCATTGGCAATAGCGGACTCCAAAACCTTCTTGATGATCACAGCAGCTTTTTTCTGCGTGAACTGCAAAATGTTCAGGGCTTGGTCCACCTTCTTGCCGCGAATCAAATCCGCGACCAAACGGCCTTTATCGACCGACAAACGAACGCCACGAAGGGTTGCACGAGTTTCCATGGTCACCTCCTTATTTCTTTTGGACTTTTTTGTCCGCTGGGTGACCCTTGAAAGTACGGGTCAGAGCGAACTCACCCAACTTATGGCCAACCATTTGATCGGTGATATAGACCGGTACGTGCTGCTTGCCGTTGTGAACGGCAATGGTCAAGCCGATGAAATCGGGCAGGATCATGGAGCGGCGCGACCAAGTCTTAATCGGCTTTTTGTCCTTAGTAGCAACAGCCTTTTCAGTCTTAGCTACCAGGTGATGGTCAACAAAGGGACCTTTTTTGAGAGAGCGAGTCATTGACGTTCCCCTTACTTCTTGCGACGCGACACGATCATGACCTGCGTGCGCTTGTTGTTACGGGTACGGTAACCCTTGGTCAGATTACCCCAAGGATCGACTGCATGACGGCCTTCACCGGTCTTGCCTTCGCCACCACCGTGCGGGTGGTCAACGGGGTTCATCACCACACCGCGAACGGTCGGGCGAATACCCATCCAGCGCTTCACACCGGCTTTGCCGAGTTGACGCAGGCTGTGCTCTTCGTTGGCGACTTGGCCAATAGTTGCGCGGCAATCGATGTGGATCTTACGAACCTCACCGGAGCGAATGCGAACCTGAGCGTACGTACCTTCACGGGCCAACAGCGTCGCTGATGTTCCGGCGGAACGGATGATCTGCGCACCCTTGCCAACTTGCAACTCGACGCAATGGATGATCGAACCCACTGGGATATTGCGAATAGGCAACGTGTTTCCAACGCGGATAGGCGCTTCGGAACCACTCATGATGCTGGCACCAACTTCCAAGCCCCGAGGAGCAATGATGTACTTGCGCTCGCCGTCTGCGTAGCACACCAGAGCGATGTGCGCGGAACGGTTAGGGTCGTACTCAATGCGCTCTACCTTGGCAGGAATAGCGTCCTTGTTGCGAACAAAGTCCACAACGCGGTAGTGATGCTTATGACCACCACCCTTATGACGGGTCGTGATATGGCCGTTATTGTTACGGCCAGCCTTCTGGAATTGCGGCTCCAGAAGGGCTGCATGAGGTGCACCCTTGTACAGGTGGTCACGCGAAATCTTCACCACGCCACGACGGCCTGGGGAAGTGGGTTTCATTTTAATGACAGCCATGATTACGCAGCCTCCCCGCCGAGGTTCAGCTCTTGACCAGCTTTGAGCATCACATAGGCCTTGCGAACATTGTCGCGACGACCATTGGATTTGCCAAAGCGCTTAGCTTTACCTTTTGTGTTCACCACAGAAACGCCCTGTACTTCGACCTTGAACATCAATTCCACAGCGGCTTTGATTTCAGGCTTAGTAGCGTCTTGCAGCACCTTGAACGTCACAGCATTGGATTTTTCAGCCACCATCGTTGCCTTTTCAGACACGATAGGTGCAACCAGAACCTGCATCAAACGACCTTCGTCGTATTTGACTTTCGACGTATTGTTCATACGGGCGCTCATGCGAACATCTCCTTGAGTTTGTCCATGGCGGCCTTGGTCACCAGTACCTTGCGGTAGTGCACCAACGACACTGGATCAGCATAACGGGGCTCCACCACGAGGATGTTCACCAGATTACGCGACGCCAAATACAGGTTCTCGTCGACTTCGTCGGCAATCACCAGCACGGACTCCAGATTCATGGCCTTGAACTTTGCCGCGAGCGGCTTGGTCTTGGGGGAATCCACGGTGAGGGAATCAACCACCGCCAAGCGACCTTCGCGGGCCAACTGGGACAGGATAGAAGCCATACCAGCACGGTACATCTTCTTGTTGATTTTTTGGCTGAAGTTCTCATCCGGCATATTCGGGAAAATACGACCGCCTCCGCGCCACAAAGGCGAGGACGTCATACCGGCGCGAGCGCGACCAGTTCCCTTTTGCTTGAACGGCTTCTTCGTCGAGTGCTTAACTTGTTCGCGGTCTTTCTGAGCGCGAGTACCCTGACGGGCATTCGCCTGGAAAGCCACCACAACTTGGTGCACCAGATCTTCGTTGTATGCGCGACCAAATACGGTCTCAGGCGCTTCGTATTTCGAAGTGACCTGACCTTGGTCATTCAGGAGTTCGAGCTGCATCAGTTCGCTCCCTTCGCGACTACGGGTTTGGCCTTAACAGCCGGACGCACCGTAACGAAACCACCCGCCGAACCAGGGATAGCACCCTTGATCAACAGCAGTTGGCGCGCTTCATCGATGCGGAAAATGTCTAGGTTTTGGGTAGTGCGTGTCGCATCACCCAAGTGACCCGTCATGCGCTTTCCAGGGAAAACGCGACCAGGATCTTGCGCCATACCAATAGAGCCGGGCACGTTGTGCGAACGGCTGTTACCGTGCGACGCGCGCTGCGAACTCATGTGGTGACGCTTGATGGTGCCGGCAAAGCCTTTACCAATTGTTGTACCCTGGACATCCACCTTTTGGCCGACTGCAAAAACTGCAGATACGGGCACTGTAGCTCCCGCTGCAAATTGGGCAGCGGCTTCTGCAGTGACGCGGAATTCCTGGATAATTTCACCGGCTTCAACACCCGCCTTAGCGAGGTGGCCAGCAACAGGCTTAGTTACACGCGATGCTTTGCGCGAACCAAACGTTACCTGCAAGGCAACGTAGCCATCGTTCTCCTGGGTTTTCAACTGGGTCACGCGGTTGTTAGATACGTCGACTACCGTTACAGGGATCGCATCCCCTTCATCGGTAAACAGGCGCATCATGCCAACCTTGCGTCCCAGCAACCCTAAGTGATTGCTCAGACTCATTATTTTCTCCGTAACTCTCACCGCAGCAACTTCAATTGGCTACTGCGTTTTTCGTGAGAGACTGTTAATAAAACCTCGCTCAGATGCCTGTAGCACCCATAGCGAAGCCTGCGAGTATAGCAAAGGGCTGTGTTTTGCACAAGTCCCCGCTGCACTCTGATTCGAGACACCTCACACAGTGAGGCGCGATGTCTCTATTTTCTTACTGCAGTTTGATTTCCACGTCTACGCCAGCCGGCAGATCGAGTTTCATCAACGCATCCACGGTTTTATCCGTCGGGTCAACGATGTCCATCAAGCGCTGGTGCGTGCGGATTTCAAACTGGTCACGACTGGTCTTGTTCACGTGGGGTGAACGCAGAATATCGAAACGCTTCATACGGGTTGGCAAAGGCACCGGGCCTTTGACAATTGCACCAGTGCGCTTAGCAGTGTCCACGATTTCAGCGGCCGATTGGTCAATGAGTTTGTAGTCAAATGCCTTCAGGCGAATGCGAATTTTTTGCTTGGTAGCCATATTAGTTCCTTTTTAATCAGTTGAGGACAGCGCAAAAATGCTGGGCATTTACAGATCTGTCCCGCAAGCTAATTGGTTACGCAATGATTTTTGCAACAACGCCCGCACCCACGGTACGACCACCTTCGCGGATCGCAAAGCGCAGACCTTCTTCCATGGCGATCGGGTTGATCAACTTTACAGTGATCGACACGTTATCACCCGGCATCACCATCTCTTTGCCTTCTGGCAACTCGATCGCACCGGTCACGTCCGTCGTACGAAAGTAGAACTGGGGGCGGTAGTTGTTGAA
>JBKJOV010000013.1:0-105825 GCA_046595515.1 Rhodoferax sp.
CTGGCCAGCGGGTTCAGCATCAACTGATCGACTTCCAGGCCGCAACGGCGCACGCATTTGACAATGTTTTCTGCCGCCGCCTGGGAGCCCGTCACGATGTGAACTTTGACTTCCAAACGGATGCCGCTCATACCAATCGGTTCTTTGACCAACTGGCCGTCGATGATGAATTCTTGTGGCTCTACCAGCAGCAGACGCTGGTCGGCAGAGATGCTGATGGCCTTGGCCGTTTCAACGACCCGGGCCACGTCGGCCGCCGTCACTTCACGGTCTTTGATGGCCACCATGCCGCTGGAGTTCATGCCGCGGATATGGCTGCCAGTGATGCCGGTGTAGACCCGGGTGATCTTGCAGTCGGCCATCAGCTCGGCTTCACGCAGAGCCTGCTGAATACTTTGCACGGTGGCGTCAATATTGACCACCACACCGCGCTTGAGACCATTGCTGGGGGCCACACCCAAGCCCGCCAGTTTCAGTGTCCCATCGGGCATCACCTCGGCCACCACGGCCATGACTTTGGCGGTACCAATGTCGAGCCCGACGACCAGATCTTTGTATTCTTTTGCCATATTGCGTTTGTCCTGTGATTCCTGCTGGGTTGGGTTCGCTATTTCTTGGCGCCATCGGCCACCGTGGTGCTGACACCGCGCAACTTGAGGGCGTATCCGTTGTCGTGGCGCAAATCGGCAGACTCCACGGAACTGGCCTGTCGGCCATAGCGGCTGGTAATCTGCGTCAGGGTTTTCAGAAAACGCTGCACCCGGGCTGACACCTCTTCCACCGAGCCCCGGCCCATCTCAATGTCGGCACCGTTGTCCAGGTGGGCGCGCCAGCTTCCACGGCCCGTGAGCTCCACTTGGTCCAACTGCAAATTCAGCTGGGCATACAGCGGTTTGAGCGTGCGGAACATGGTCAGTACCTCTACGCTTTGGCCTTCGGGGCCACTGAGGCGGGGCAGCATGTCCTGCTCCACCTCACCAATGTTGGCGTCAAACACTTCGCCGTAACTATTGATGAGTTGTGCATCGCCTTCGCTACCCCAGTAGGCTACGGCCTGGTGCTCCTGCAGCTTCACCAACAGCCGGTTAGGGAAATCGCGGCGCACAGTGGCCTGACGCACCCAGGGCACAGATTCAAAAATACCGCGTACCTGGGTTAAATCCACCGTGAAAAAGGTGCCCCGGATGCGCGGCGCGACGTTGGCGCGCAGGTTGATGGCACTGTTGTGACTCACCTCACCCACCACTGTGATGCCGGCAATGTCAAAAATGGGCAAGCGCGCAGCCCAGCGCGCGGCGGTCACAGCACCCAACACGGCAAAGCCCATAAACAAAACCGCAGCGGTCGTGTTCATGAGCTTCACATCCATGGGTGTGGCCGCAACGGTGGTCATGCAGGCACTCCCCCATCCAGCGCGGCATGGGCCAACAATTGCACGCACAAATCTTCGTAGCTGATGCCTGCCGCCTGCGCCGACTTGGGCACCAACGAATGGCTGGTCATACCAGGCGAGGTATTGATCTCCAACAGATAGGGCTTGCGGGTCTTGCCATCGATCATCACATCCACCCGACCCCAACCCCGGCAGTCCAGCACGCGGTAGGCCTTGAGCACCAGCGCCTGGATGGCCTCTTCTTCGCCCGCAGGTAGTCCGCAGGGCACCAGGTATTGGGTGGTGTCGGTGAAGTATTTGTTCTGGTAGTCGTAATTGCCGTCGGGCGCGACGATGCGAATGACGGGCAGCGCACGCGCGTCTTCACCCGTGCCCAGCACAGGGCAAGTCACCTCATCACCCTCAATACACTCCTCGCACAGGATGCTGGGGTCCAACTGGGCTGCGGCGTCCACTGCGGCGGTCATGCCCGAATAGCCCATCACTTTGGTCACGCCGAAAGAGGAACCTTCACGCGCCGGTTTGACGATGACCGGCAGGCCCAAAGAGTCTGGCACTTCGATGACTTGGCGTCGATCAAACGTGCCCTGGCGTAATAACTGGTAGCGCGGTGTAGGAATACCTTCCGACAGCCAGATGCGCTTGGTCATGACCTTGTCCATGGCAATACTGGAGGCCATGATGCCGGAGCCTGTATAGGGAATGCCCAGCAGCTCCAGCGCGCCCTGCACCGCACCACCTTCACCCAGACGACCATGCAGGGCGATGAAGCAGCGCGCAAAGCCTTCGCGCTTGAGCTCGGACAAATCACGCTCTGCTGGATCAAAGGCATGGGCGTCTACGCCTTTGGACAGCAGAGCCTTGAGCACGCCCGCCCCAGACATCAACGAGACTTCACGCTCGGAAGAGTCGCCCCCCATCAGCACGGCGACCTTGCCAAAATTTGTAAGATATTGGCTCATAGCCCGCGTCTTTCTTGATCTGAGCGCTCTGCTTTTTGTAGCAGGTCGACAATCTTGGCCGGTACGCTACCAATCGACCCTGCACCCATGCACAGCAAGACGTCACCCGCTTGGGCGTTGTCAATGGCGGCCTGGGCCATGGCGCTGATGTCATCCACAAAAATAGGTTCGACCTTGCCGCCAATGCGCAGGGCACGCGCCAGCGCGCGTCCGTCGGCGGCAACAATCGGCGCCTCGCCTGCGGCATACACCTCCGCCAGCAATACTGAATCCGCCAAGGCCATGACTTTGACGAAGTCCTCAAAACAATCGCGCGTGCGGCTGTAGCGGTGTGGCTGAAAGGCCAGCACCAGGCGACGCCCTTCAAAGGCCCCGCGTGCGGCCGACAGCGTGGCGGCCATTTCCACGGGATGGTGGCCGTAGTCGTCAATGACGGTCATCACGCCGCCCGCAGGCAAAGGCAGATCGCCATAACGCTGGAAGCGGCGGCCCACCCCTTTGAAGTCGGCCAGCGCAAGCTGTACCGCCGTGTCAGCCACATCCAGCTCCACCGCCACGGCAATCGCCGACAGCGCGTTGAGTACGTTGTGCCGACCCGGCAGGTTTAGCACCACATCCAGATCCGGCAACACGACGCCATTGCGCCGCTGTACCGTGAAATGCATCTGAGCGCCCACCGCGCGCACATTCACAGCGCGCACTTGGGCGCCCTCGTTGAAGCCGTAGCTGGTGATGGGCCGCGTCACCTCGGGCAGGATGTCCTGGATACCCGGGTCATCGGTACACAAAATAGCCGTGCCGTAGAAAGGCATGCGGTGCAGGAACTCGACAAACGCTTTTTTCAGCCGCCCCACGTCGTGCCCATAGGTCTCCATGTGGTCGGCGTCGATGTTGGTGACCACCGCCATCACCGGCAGCAGGTTCAAAAACGAGGCATCAGACTCATCGGCCTCGACCACGATGTAGTCGCCGCTACCCAGCTTGGCGTTGGCACCCGCGCTGTTGAGGCGGCCGCCAATGACGAATGTGGGGTCCAGGCCGGCTTGCGCCAGCACGCTGGCTACCAAGCTGGTAGTGGTGGTCTTGCCATGCGTGCCGGCGATAGCAATACCCTGCTTCATGCGCATCAGCTCCGCTAGCATCAACGCGCGCGGCACCACGGGGATGCGCCGGGCGCGGGCAGCTACCACTTCGGGGTTGTCGCCTTGCACGGCGGTGGACGTCACCACCGCATCCGCGGTTGCAACATTCGATTCGGCGTGCCCCACAAAGGTTTGGATGCCCAAGGAGGCCAGGCGCTGCAGCGTTGCACTGTCGGACAAGTCCGAGCCCGAAATGGTGTAGCCCAGGTTGCTGAGGACCTCGGCAATGCCCGACATGCCGGAGCCGCCGATACCGACAAAGTGGATATTTTTAATCGCGTGCTTCATGTGCACAACTCCTCACAGGCGGCCACGACTGCAGCAGTGGCACCTGTTTTTTCCAGTGTTTTAGCCTGTAGCCCGCGTTTTATAAGCGCAGGCCGCTCTGTTTTTTGTAGCAAACCAGCCAAGCTTGCGGGTGTGAGCTCTGCCTGGGGCAGCAACCAGGCTGCGCCCGCGTCCACCAAAAAGCGGGCATTGGTCGTTTGGTGGTCGTCCACCGCGCTGGGGAAAGGTACCAACATGGCTGCCGCGCCCACGGCGGCAATTTCGGTCACGGTGCTGGCGCCTGCACGGCACACAATCAGGTCTGCATCGGCAAATGCCTGGGCCGTGTTGTCGATAAAAGGGGTCAACGTCGCCTGCACACCAGCCGCCGCGTAGTTGGCGTGCAGTTCGTTGATCTGCTTTTCGCCAGCCTGGTGGATGACCACCGGGCGTTGCGCTTGCGGGATCAAAGCCAGCGCTTGTGGCACCACGGTATTGAGGGCGCGGGCTCCCAAGCTACCGCCCACTACGAGCACTTTGAGGGGTCCGCTACGCCCTGCAAAGCGCTGCTCGGGCGCGGGTTGGTTCAGAAACTCGGCGCGCAGCGGGTTACCCACCCACTGGCCCTTTTTCAGCACCTTCGGGAAGGCGGTGAACACGCGATCCGCCACGCCGGCCAGCACCTTGTTGGCCATGCCAGCCACCGAGTTTTGTTCATGCAGCACCAGCGGCTTGCCCAGCAGCACACCCATCATGCCGCCCGGAAAGGTGATGTAGCCGCCCAGGCCCACCAGCACGTCAGGCTTCACGCGGCGAATGACCTGTACACATTGCCAAAAGGCGCGCAACAGTTTGAAGGGCAACAGCGCCAGCGTCTTCAAGCCCTTGCCGCGCACACCACCAAAAGCGATCAACTCCAGTGGTATGCCGCGCGGGGGAACCAAGCGGCTCTCCATGCTGCCCGGCGCGCCCAGCCAGTGCACGCGCCAGCCTTTGTCCAGCAAGGCTTGCGCCACAGCCAGGCCTGGGAAGATATGCCCACCCGTTCCACCCGCCATGATCAAGGCGCAGCGACTGTTAGTCCCCACGCCTTGGGACGGCCCGGCGGCGTTCATGTGCAAGCTCATACGCGCCCCCCGTGCATGAGCTGTCGGTTCTCGTAGTCAATGCGCAGCACCACAGCAATGGCCACGAGATTCACCAAAATGGCCGAGCCTCCGTAGCTCATCAGTGGCAGCGTCAAGCCTTTGGTGGGCAGCGCGCCCAGGTTCACACCCATATTGATGAAGGACTGAAAACCCATCCAGATACCCACCCCTTGCGCCACCAGACCTGCAAATACCCGGTCCAAGGCGATCGCTTGGCGACCAATGTGCATGATGCGGCGCGTTAACCACAGAAACAAGCCGATCACTGTCAGCACACCCACCAGGCCGAACTCTTCGCCGATCACGGCCAGCAAAAAGTCGGTGTGCGCCTCAGGCAACCAGTGCAACTTCTCCACACTGCCCCCCAAACCCACACCAAATATTTCACCCCGGCCAATGGCGATTAAGGAGTGCGACAGTTGGTAGCCCTTGCCCAGCGCGTACTTTTCAGTCCACGGATCCAGGTACGCAAAGATGCGCTCGCGGCGCCAGTCGCTCAGGGCAATCATCAATCCGAAGGCCACCACCAAGATGGCCGCAATCAAAAAGAACATGCGGGCGTTCACGCCACCCAAGAACAGGATGCTCATGGCAATCACGGCGATCACCATAAATCCGCCCATATCAGGCTCCGCCAACAGCAGCAAGCCCACCACCGCGATCGCTATCGCCATAGGAGATACTGCGCGAAAGAAGTGCTCCTTCACGTCCATCTTGCGTACCATGTAGTCCGAGGCGTATAACAAAATGGCGAACTTGGCTAGCTCTGATGGCTGAAAATTGATGACGCCGATGACTATCCAGCGCCGGGCCCCGTTGACGCCCTTGCCGATGAACGGGACCAACACCAAAATCAGCAACACCAAGGATGCAATAAACAGCCACGGCGCGACACGCTCCCACGTGCGAATGGGAATCTGAAACGCTATAAGAGCGGCCACAAAAGCCACGCCCACCGAAACCAAATGGCGCACTAAAAAATGGGTGTGGGTGTAGTTGGCAAAGCGCGGGTTGTCTGGCATGGCAATGGAGGCGGAATACACCATGACCATGCCCCACATCAACAAAGCCACCGTGACCCAAACCAGGGGCTGATCGAAACCGCGCACCCGCGTTGGCGCTTGGGTGGACGAGAAAATACCGCGGCCACCCAGGCGCACTGGCAATGATGCGCCGAGGCCCTGCGCGCTGGCTGTGCGGGCGGCCCACCATCCGGCGATACCTTGCAGCACGGCGCTCATGCCAACACCTCCAATGGGGTACCGGCGGCCAAGGCCAGATCGCGCACTGCAGCGCAAAACACGTCCGCGCGGTGGGCATAGTTGTCAAACATGTCAAAGCTGGCGCAGGCTGGTGACATCAGCACCGCGTCGCCCGCGTGGGCACGTTGGTTGGCGAGGTTGACCGCCTCTTCCATAGAAGTAGCGTTCAGCACGGGCACCAAACTCCCTTCGAGCGCGCGGGCGATGGCGGGGGCATCGCGACCGATCAATACGGCAGCCCGCGCAAAGCGCGCCACGGCGTCTGCCAGGGGGGCAAAGTCTTGCCCTTTGCCGTCACCGCCGAGAATGACGATAACTTTACGATCTGCGCCCAGTCCCTGCAAGGCGGCCACGGTCGCGCCGACGTTGGTGCCTTTGCTGTCGTCAAAAAATTCGACGCCGTTGAGGATGCCGATGGGCTCGACGCGGTGCCGCTCGCCACGGTACTCGCGCAAGCCATACAAGATGGGGCCCAAAGCGCACGCCGCTGTGGCACACAACGCCAAAGCCGCCAGCGCGTTGCTGGCGTTGTGGCGGCCGCGGATGCGCAGCGCATCGGCAGGCATCAGGCGCTGAAAGTGCAACTCTTCGGCATCGTCCTTGCGCTTCTTGCGCGTCTCATCCGCTTCGAGCGCACGCACCAGCCACACCATGCCGTTGACTTCCTCCAGACCAAAGTCGCCCGGGCGCTTTGGCATATCGCTGCCAAATGTGATGTGTGCACGCTCTTGGGGGCGTTGCAGCTTGACGCGAATGGGTTGTGGCAACATTTCCATCACCGTCGCGTCATCGCGATTGAGTACCATCAGGCCGCGCTGACCAAAGATGCGCGACTTGGCTGCTGCGTAGGCCTGCAGAGTGCCGTGCCAATCCAAATGGTCTTGCGAAATATTCAGCACCACTGCGGCGGTGGGCTCGAAGTCCTGGGCATCGTCCAGTTGGAAACTCGATAGCTCCAGCACCCAGACCTCGGGCAGCGTGCCAGCATCCAGGTGGGCGGACAAAGTGTCCAGCAAACTAGGCCCGATATTGCCCGCCACGGCCACTCGCTTGCCAGCGTGCGCGACCAGTTGCCCGGTGAGCGAGGTGACTGTGGTCTTGCCATTGGTGCCGGTGATGGCCAGCACAGCAGGGCGATAGGCCCGCAGCGTACGCAACGCCTCCAACGCGCCAGAAAACAAACTTAATTCGCCTGCGACCGGCGTATCTATTGACTTAGCTGCTATTAAAACAGGAGCTATTGCCTCGGGGCTCAATCCGGGCGAGCGGTAGACCGCATGCAGGCCCTGACCCGCGACCAGTGTGGCATCCAACGGGCCCGCAACAAACCTGACTTGCGGCAGCTCGCGCTGCAATGCAGCCAATTGGGGCGGCGCGGCGCGTGTGTCAGCGACCGTCACGCGGGTGGCCCCGGTGCGCATGCACCAGCGCGCCATGGCCAAGCCGGATGCGCCCAGGCCCAGAATCAAAATGTGGCGGCCCAACATGACTTGCAGCGGAGCGTCCATGGCCAGGCCATCTACGGTAGTGGGTGCTGCCAGCGCTAAATCTTGCTCCGATTGCACTTGGGCTGACTCAGCGTCCGGCTCCTCTGGCGCGGCCTCGTCCTTGTCTGCAAAAATTTGGGCCACAAAGGCGGCTGCATCGCGGGCAGCGGTCAATGTGCTGGGCAAGACACGCGCAGCCACGGCACCCGGCGCGGGTGCCGTGGTGGGTTCGTCGTGGCTGGGCGGATCGATCGGGTTCATCGCAGCTTCAACGTAGATAAGCCCACCAGGCACAAGAGCATGGTGATGATCCAGAAACGTACAACCACTTGGGTTTCTTTCCAGCCCTTTTTCTCAAAGTGGTGGTGCAGCGGCGCCATCTTCAACAAACGGCGGCCTTCTCCGTATTTTTTGCGTGTGTATTTGAAGTAGCCCACCTGCAACATGACAGACAAGGCTTCCACCACAAAGATGCCACCCATGATGGACAGCACAATCTCTTGGCGCACGATGACTGCAATCGTGCCCAGCGCAGCGCCCAGCGCCAGCGCGCCAACATCACCCATAAAAACCTGGGCCGGGTGGGTGTTGAACCACAAAAATGCCAAGCCGGCACCGGCCATCGCCGAGCAGAAAATCAACAACTCGCCGGCACCCGGTATATGCGGAAAAAACAAGTATTTGGAGTACACAGCGCTACCAGTGACATAGGCGAAAACACCCAACGCCGAGCCCACCATGACCACTGGCATGATGGCCAAACCATCCAGACCATCGGTCAGGTTCACGGCGTTGCTGGACCCTACGATCACCAGATACGTCAAGACCACAAAGCCCAAAACGCCCAGGGGGTAGCTCACTTCTTTGAAGAATGGCAGTTGCAATCCGGCCTTGGGCGGCAGGTTCACGTCAAAGCCCGAACGCACCCAGTTAAAAAACAGCTCCATCACTTTCATGTTGGAACTCTCAGAAATACTGAACACCAGGTACAAGGCCGCCAGCAGGCCGATCACAGATTGCCAGAAATACTTCTCACGCGAGCGCATGCCCTCAGGGTCTTTGTGCACCACCTTGCGCCAGTCATCGACCCAGCCAATGGCACCAAAGCCCAGAGTCACCATCAACACAATCCAGACAAAGCGGTTGCTCAGGTCAAACCACAGGAGGGTAGAGATGGCGATGGACAGCAAGATGAGCACGCCACCCATGGTGGGGGTGCCACTTTTACTCATGTGCGTTTCCATACCATAGCCACGGATGGGCTGGCCGATCTTTAGTTCACGCAAACGGCGAATGACGAACGGCCCGGCTGCCAAGCCAATCAGCAATGCCGTCAAGGCGGACATCACAGCCCGAAACGTCAGGTATTGGAACACCCGCAAATAGCCCAATTCAGGCGACAAGGTCTGCAGCCATTGGGCCAGACTCAACAACATAGGTGCTCTCCAGAAATGGGTTCAGTGCGCATGCAACGCCTCCACTACACGCTCCATCCGCATGAAGCGAGAGCCTTTTACCAAGACACTCGCTACATGCGGAACCTGGGTTCGCACTGCGGCGATCAGGGCGTCCATCGAATCAAAATGCAGCGCACCCTGAAACACCTCCGTGGCGCAGACTGACAAGCTACCGAGGGCCTGCAGTTGCTCAATACCGCGGGTGTGGGCATAGCGCCCCGCTTCGGCATGGAACTGGGGTCCCTGTGCGCCGACCTCACCCATATCACCCAACACCAGTAGGCGTGGGCCCGGCAGTTCTGCCAAGACGTCAATGGCCGCCCGCACAGAATCGGGGTTGGCGTTGTAGGTGTCGTCCACCAAGGTGTAGCTGTGGCCACCGACCTGAACCGACTGCGCGCGGGAACGCCCTTTGACCGGGACGAATGCCTCCAGCCCCAGCGCGATGCGGTCTAAAGGCACACCCGCCGCCATTGCACTGGCCGTGGCTGCCAATGCATTTTTGACGTTGTGCCGACCAGCAATGGCTAGGCGGAAGTGCAGATCCCCCAGGGCAGTTCGCGCATGCACGTGCCAGGCACCCGACTGCCATTGGGCTTGCACACAGGTCACGGACGCGCCTTGCCCGGTTAACGCAAAGTCAGCAATCTGCCGCGTGCCCGCCAATGTGCGCCAGACAGAAGTGAAGCCATCGTCGGCCGGGAAAACCGCCGTGCCAGTGGCGGGCAATGCGGCAATCACGGCGCCGTTCTCCTGCGCTACTGCGTGCACGGTGTGCATAAATTCCAGATGCTCGCGCTGGGCGTTGTTGACCAGAGCCACTGTCGGCTGCGCCATAGCGGCTAGGGCGGCAATTTCTCCGGGGTGGTTCATACCCAGCTCCACCACCGCCAGGGTGTGCGCAGCGCGCAAGCGCAGCAGAGTCAGCGGCACCCCAATGTCGTTGTTCAAATTGCCACGTGTCGCCAAAGACGCACCCGCCGGTGCAAAAGCTTCCAAAATGGCGGCCAGCATTTGGGTGACCGTCGTCTTACCGTTACTGCCCGTCACGGCGATGAGTGGAATGTCAAACTGCGCGCGCCAGGCTCGGGCCAACGCGCCGAGCGCCAGCTTGGTATCGGACACTTCGATGCGCGCTAAACCGGCTACTTCGGCACCCGCGCCGGGGTGACAAATGGCAGCCACCGCCCCGCGCTGCTGCGCCTCGGCCAATAGACCGTTGGCGTCGAAGCGCTCGCCCTTCAGGGCTACAAACAAATCACCTGGCTCCAGACTACGCGAGTCCGTATGCACGCGCGAAATACCCAGCGCAGCAGAGCCGATAAGGCGCGCTCCCGGAATCCACGCGGCGACTTGGCCCACACGCATCAGGGGGCTCATGGTCGGCCTCCCACAGTGGCCATGCGTTTTTGTAGCGCCGCTGCCGCATGGCTACGGTCAGAAAATGCAATCTTGCTGCCAGCGACTTCCTGCGTCGCTTCGTGGCCCTTACCGGCCAAGAGGATGACGTCATGGGCTTGAGCCTCGGATATGGCTTGGGCAATGGCCTGTGCGCGGTCAGACTGCACGAGAATCGCGCCGCACTGGGGCATGCCCAACAGGATTTGCGCGATGATGGCTTCAGGCTTTTCGCTGCGTGGGTTGTCGCTGGTGACAATCACGCGATCTGCCTTTTGGGCCGCCAATGCACCCATCATGGGCCGCTTGGTGTTGTCACGGTCACCACCGCAGCCAAAGACACACCAGAGCCGTCCGCCACGCTGTGCGGCCAGGGGCCGCAAGGCGTCCAGGGCTTGGGCGAGTGCATCCGGGGTGTGGGCGTAATCCACCGCTACCAAAGGCGCTGCAGGCTCAATCAGGCACTCCATGCGTCCCGGCACAGGGTGCAAACGGGAGCACACGGCTACAGTGTCTGCCAAGGACACACCCAAGCTGCGCATCACACCCATCACACCCAATAGGTTTGCGACGTTGTAAGTGCCAATCGTGCGCGTGTTGGCTACGGCGTGGGTGCCGCCCTCATGCACTTCAAACTGCAATCCGGTTTCGCTGTAGGCAATGGCCTGGGCCTGCAGTCGTGCGGCCTGGCGCGTGGATGTGCTCCACACATCCAGGCCCTGTGCGCTCAAAGTCGCCGCCAGCTCAGCACCTCGGGCATCGTCGATATTAACGACGGCATGCTCGAGGCCTGGCCAGGCAAAGAGACGGGCTTTAGACGCCCAATAGGCCTGCATGCTGCCGTGGTAGTCCAAATGGTCTTGCGTGAAATTGGTAAATACCGCCACCCGAATGCGCGTACCTGCCAGCCGCTGCTCTTCCAAGCCTATGGATGAGGCCTCCATGGCACAGGCGCGTAAGCCTTGCGCTACAAAATCATGCAAGGTGTGTTGCAGCAGCACCGGGTCTGGGGTAGTGAATCCGGTGGGAACCAGCAGCAGGTCATTTGGCTCTAGCGCAATGCCAGCCGCTGGCGCGCGCCCAACACCCAGGGTGCCAATCACGCCACACGGCATCGGCTGCGCACCCGGCAGTGCCGACAACGCCTGCGCCAGCCACCATGCCGATGACGTCTTACCATTGGTGCCAGTAATAGCAATCACTGTCAGCGCGTGTGACGGAGAGTGAAAAAATGCATTGGCAATGGCTCCAGCATCCGCCTTGAGGCCCGCATAGGACCGCACGCGTGGGTCGCTGAAGGCAAAGTCTTCCACGCCGTCAAGTTCCACCAAGCAAGCCTGTGCACCGCGCTGCAGCGCGGCGTCCACAAAGTGGCGCGCATCTGCAGCGCCACCCGGCCAAGCCAGAAATACATCGCCAGCTTGCACAGTGCGGCTATCCGCACGCAAAGTGCCGCGGGCCTGTTCACTGAGCCATTGAGCGGCGGCCTGGGGTGTAGAGAGCGACTGCATCAGAAGCTTTCCTCTACGGCCTGGGCCACGATTTGGGGACGTACCGCCATATCGGGCTGCACACCCAAAGTGCGCAGGGTTTGCTGCACGGTATCGCTGAACACCGGTGCAGCCACATCGCCGCCGAAATACTTACCGTTGGTAGGCTCGTCAATCATGACCGCCACAATGATGCGGGGCTTGTCAATAGGCGCCATGCCCACGAACCAGCCGCGGTACTTGCGGTTCTTGTCGGTGCCGTAACCCTTGCCGATTTGCTTGTAAGCAGTGCCCGACTTTCCGCCCACCGAGAAGCCCATGGTCTGGGCCTTTTGCCCGGTGCCACCGGGGCCTGCTGCCAGTTGGAGCATGTGCCGGACCTGACCTGCCGTGCGAGGAGACAGCACGGGCACGCCTACCGCTGGCTCGGTGTTGCGCAGCAGCGTGACGGGAATGATTTGTCCGTCGTGGGAAAACACGGTGTACGAGCGCGCCATTTGAAACAGCGATGCCGACAGGCCGTAGCCATAGGACATGGTGGCTTGCTCAATCGGTCGCCAGGTTTTATAGGGCCGCAGACGGCCTGACACTGCGCCTGGAAAGCTGATCTGTGGCTTTTGGCCAAAACCGGCCTGCGTGAACAACTCCCACATTTCGCGGGGCTCCATTTGCATCGCGATCTTGGTCGTTCCTACATTACTGGACTTTTGGATGACGCCCTCCACCGTGAGCGCGCCGTTGGGGTGAGAGTCTGAGATGGTTGAACCGGTGATGGTCAAGTGTCCGCTGCCGGTATCGATGATGGTTTCCGGCTTGACGCGGCCAGTCTCCAGCCCCAAGCCAATTGTGAACGGCTTCATGACAGATCCGGGCTCAAAGGTATCGGTCAGCGCACGGTTGCGCAGTTGCTCGCCAGTCAGATTGCGGCGTTTGTCGGGGCTGTAGCTGGGGTAGTTGGCCAATGCCAGCACCTCTCCGGTTATGGCGTCCAAAACCACCACACTACCGGCCTTGGCTTTGTGCTCTAGAACAGCACTGCGCAACTTCTGAAATGCAAAAAACTGTACCTTGCTATCGATGCTTAGCTGCAAATCCTTGCCATCTGCCGGGGCAATTTGGTCACCCACATCCTCCACAACGCGACCCATACGGTCCTTGATTACGCGCCGTGATCCGCTCTTGCCCGCCAATTGCTTATTGAAAGTTAGCTCAACGCCTTCTTGCCCCTGGTCTTCCACATTGGTGAAGCCCACCACATGCACGGCGGACTCTCCTTCGGGGTACTCCCGCTTATATTCTTTGCGCTGATAAATGCCCTTGAGGTTGAGCGCGGCAATATTCTTGGCCACAGATTCATCCACCTGGCGGCGTAGCCAAACAAAGGATTTGTCTTCGTTCTCCAGCTTTTTAGCCAATTCGGCTTCGGGCATCTCCAGCAACTTGGCCAATTGCTTTTGCTGGGGCTTGCTAATGTCCACGTCTTCGGGAATGGCCCAAATGCTAGGGGCCGGCACGCTGGACGCCAAAATCAAACCATTGCGGTCAAGGATGCGGCCACGGTTGGCCGGCAACTCGAGCGTACGGGCGAACCGCACTTCGCCCTGCCGTTGGAAGAAGTCATTGGCGATGACTTGGATGTACGCCGCACGCGCTGCCAGGCCTGTGAACGCCAGTGCGATAGCGCCGACAACAAACTTACTGCGCCAAACCGGCGTGCGACTAGCTAACAAAGGGCTTGCGGTGTATTGGATGCCGCGGCTCATGGGGCGCTCACTTTGCCAATGGGTGCATGCGCTGCATCGGGCGTATAGGTCACGTAATTGGTCACGCCAGGCTGAGCCTGACGCATCTGCAACTTGTCGCGAGCCAAGCGCTCTACCCGGGCTGGTGTAGCTTGCGAGCGCTTAGCCACCTGCAGGCCGTCCCTCTGTGTCGCTAAACGCCGCGCTTCTGTACGCGCCCTATCCAGCTCCGTGGTCAAGCGGCGCGACTCGTATTGGACACTCACCAAATACAGCGCGCTGGCCAACACAGCCAGCAGCAAGACCAAGTTCAAACGGATCACGGCAATGTTCCCCGTAAGCCTGCCACTGCATTGGCCGCGCGGCCCCACAAGGGAGCCTTCGCACCTGGGGACGGTCTGGCGGCCTTCACGCTGCCGTCCTTTGCGCCACACGCATGATCGCGCTGCGCGAGCGGGGATTGTTCGCGATTTCTAGGGCACTGGGCTTCACACGGTCCAGCGCCTTGAACTTCATGACCTTGGGCGCCGCAAAAGGCGCCCTGCGGTCATACTCGTCTTTGGAATGTTTGGCGATGAATTGCTTGACGATGCGATCTTCCAATGAATGGAAACTGATGACTGCCAGGCGGCCTCCAGGCTGGAGTAAATCTAGGCACGCCTCTAGCGCCTGTTGCAGCTCCTCAAGCTCGGCGTTGATGAAAATCCGAAGAGCCTGAAATGTGCGCGTTGCAGGGTTCTGGCCCGACTCGCGGGTTTTGACCGTGTCAGCCACGAGCTGGGCCAGCTCGGTGGTGGTTGAAATTGGGCCCCGCTCCTGTCGGCGAGCAACAATCGCCTTTGCAATGGGGCCAGCAAACCGTTCTTCACCATAGTCACGTATCACCTCCGCAATTTGATTTACTTCGGCCGTCTCCAGCCACTGGGCCACGCTTTCACCCCGAGTGGTGTCCATGCGCATATCCAGGGGGCCATCGAAACGGAAGCTAAAACCCCGCGTGGGGCTGTCGATTTGTGGAGAGCTCACCCCCAAGTCCATCAGGACGCCAGCCACGCTGCCGCCTTGAATTTCATTCATGTGTGAAAACGCAGAATGCCGAATAGAAAAGCGGCTGTCTTCAATACGGTTGGCTTCAGCCACCGCCTCTGGATCGCGGTCAAACGCGATCAAGCGGCCCAGCGGAGAAAGACGTGACAGCAAGAGACGGGAGTGACCACCGCGGCCAAAGGTGCCATCGACATAGGTGCCATCGGCAGCCGTCGATTCAGCGCCACAGCCGTCTTCCAACAAAGCATCCACTGCCTCGTTTAACAAAACGGTGGCATGGGTCCGGGCAATTTCCACTGTGCCGCCCTAGAAGGAGAAGTCTTTGAAGACGTCGGGCATTTCGCCCTGCATGGCCTGTGCCTCTTGGGCGTCGTAGGTGGCCTTGTCCCACAGCTCGAAATGGTTACCCATTCCCAGCAACATGGTGTCCTTGCCAATTCCCGCAGCAGAACGCAGCTCTGGCGAAATCAGGACCCGTCCGGTGGCGTCCATATCGACATCCATCGCGTTGCCCAAAAAAATGCGCTTCCACCACTGCGCCGACATCGGCAATGCAGCAATGCGCTCGCGGAATTTCTCCCACTCGGGGCGGGGGAACACCATCAAACAACCATGCGGATGCTTGGTGATCGTTAGCTGGCTCGCGGCTGTGGCACTCAAGACGTCACGATGCCGGGTCGGCACGCTAAGCCGTCCCTTTCCATCCAGACTGAGTGAAGAAGCCCCTTGAAACACCAGAAATTCCCTTGTTTTCTACCGCTGTGTGAATTTGCCATTAAATTGGCACTTTTCACCACTAAATTGCACTTTTTTGCACTGTATCAGCAAAAGAACAACTTGCAATACCGCTTGGGACAAAAATTTTCAATGAAATCAAGGACTTAGAAGCGTTTTCAAACCCTAGTACAGGGTAAAAATCGTTCTAAATTAAGCACTTAGCGCGGGCAATGAAAGTAACGCTTGAAGCGAAGCGGGCTTGGTGGCGGGAACGAGATTACACAATGTAACGACAAACACGCCGGCCGCGGGTGCCAGGCATCTATGGCAGATGCAGTCGCTATGTTGTGCGACGGGGGCTATTCAACCGCGATTGGAATAACGCGGGCGTATTCGGTGATACCAATCACATTGAAGAATGCCGCGACCAGCCGATGGACATCACGAAACTGGACTTTGCAGCCCTGGGAGTGGCAGGTGGCAACCCAATTCAGAATGCTGCCTGCAGCAGAGAAATCGACCCGCACCAAGCCCTTACAGGACACCACCAAGTGCGCCCCCGGCGCGTGGTCGCTCCCCAGAAGGACCGCAGCAGAACCGGTCTCACCCACGACATCACCCGAGAGTTGTAAGGCCGCACCAGACGCGCCATTTAATCCCAACGGCATCGTGGACGTCGTTAGCGTGGATGGCGCAGCGAAAGACGTGCCTTGCTCAGTCTGGGCGTAGTTACAGCGCGCCGGTTGCCATTCTGGCGGAGGAACTTCAAAGGTAATACAAAAGTCCAGTGCTGCTAACTCGAACTCGTCTTGCATTTGCATGACACGCAAGGCATCCAGCCGCACCGTCCAGGCGGCATCGTCAGCGCCGCGTGTTCCCGACGGCGTTAAATCACGCAGCGCATCGGCCAATCGATCTGCACCCGAGAACCGCAGCGAAACCTCTTCTGTGCACAAACTACCGAGGAGACCAGCCAAATACGGCAGTGCATTGTCAGCAATGTCGTGCAGCTCTGTCCAATCCAAATGCCAAGGCTGCGGGCTGCGGGACAAGGCGGCGCGAAGGCCCTCCATGCCGGCCGCAGTGAGCTCTGCCGGGCACGTCCACATGGCTTGGGCAGCAGACGGTGGTGTGCGCGCGCCTCCCCCACCAGGGGATGGGGCCCCGAGCTGCACCTGGCGGATATCGATCCACCGGGGTTGCAGGCGCTCCAAACGGGCGGCGTAATGCGTGGCCGCCCGGTTGAATGCCTCAAGCTGGCCAGTGGCGCGGTAGAAATCTAGCAGCGCAATGACCCACACTTGGGCCACCTCTGGCACCAAAGCGTCACCGCCCAAAGCATCGACCAAGGCGCTCTGCGCTCCCACATCATCACCGTTGGCGAAACGGATTGCGGCCTCTTCCAGTTCGGGGTCGGTCAAGACTTCGTCGGGACCAATAGCCAACAGATCGGAGCTTGAGAAATCTCCGTCTGCGCCTGCCGCAGAAACAGGCGTAGCGTGCCCGCCGGCGTTTCGGGCTTGCAACGGTGACATGCCAGCCCCCATTTGTGTGGCGGCAAACTCCACTCCAGGTGACTGCGGCAATAACCCTGCCACAGCCGTTGGCGCAAACGGATCTTCGGACAAGACCGGTGCGATGGTGGAAAGATCTGACTTGCCGGCATCGGGGTTACTCCCGGCTGGCTTTACAGCGGAGGACGCAGGGGCATTGACCACTGCCGCGTCTTGCTTGCCCTTCCACCACTGCTTGGACATTTGGGCTTCAATCTCGTCGATCTTCTTCAGCGTGTCTGCACGCCCTTCTGCATCGGCGGGTAAGCTGGATTGGAAAAAAGACGGGCGCGCCGCACCAGCCATTGCGATGGGGTCGTTACGCCGAAGTTTGCGCAAATGGTCGAATTCGCGCTTGCGAACAAAATCATTTTGCCGCTTACGTTCGATCATGGCCTTCAGCGCCTGTTTGTCGTAGCCGACTTCCTGCTCAGGTTCAGGCTGGTCCAGCTCCGACCAGTCCTTGGTCGGATTGCGCACGAACAAGGCCATCTTGGACAAAAGATTGGGGCGATCGTCTTTGGTGGCCATAACAAACGAGGATCAAAGTCGCACGAATATCAGCACTGCAGCATCAATCGCCAAACATTTTTTGCTTCAGTTCGCGCCGCTGCTGCGCTTCCAGCGACAAAGTCGCGGTAGGACGGGCCAACAAACGGCCGACCCCGATGGGCTCCCCTGTTTCATCGCAGTAGCCATAGTCGCCCGCGTCGATGCGGGTGATGGATTGCTCGATCTTCTTCAACAGCTTGCGCTCGCGGTCGCGGGTGCGCAATTCGAGCGCATGCTCCTCCTCGATGGTGGCGCGGTCGGCAGGATCAGGGGTTACCGAACTGTCTTCACGCAAATGTTCGGTAGTTTCGCCCGCGCTGGCCAGAATATCGCGCTTAAGCAGCAACAGACGCACTTTGAATGCAGACATCTGAATGTCGTTCATGTACTCGCTGTCGGGCATGGCGATGAGTTCTGCATCGCTCAGCTTATCTGCTGGTGTGGTCTTCCAGTTATTCGCAAGCTTGGCATCGCGCTTGACAGCCGAAGGCAGCATCGGAGCGATCAAAGGAACGGGTGCGGACTGGGAGTAACTGGATTTGGCGGCGGTGGACGCGACGGCTTGGGCCATGGAGGGCACCGTCACCTGGGCCAGCCGGGACGAAGGACGTCCGGCTTTTGCGGGCACAGGTGCTATGGCAGGCGCCACGGGCGCGGGATTAATTTTGGCTTTGGCAGGCGTAGAGGAAACAGCAGTCGGCATAGTCACAGGTTTGGCAGCCAACTTGGGAGTTGGCTTGGCGGCAGAAATGGGCGGCGCCTTAACGGCTGCCTTGGGCGCCGGTTTGGTAGCCGCTTTGGCTATGGGCGCTGGCACCGGCTTGTTAGCCGGCTGGGTCGCGCCCTTGGGGTTGCCCTTGGTGGCTGTTTTGGCAGCCACTGGTGGGGTGGGTTTTGGGGTCGCCTTCGACGCATTCTTCGCTGGCGCCACCTTGAGTGTGCTGGCCGCTGGTTTACCCTTCGGCTTCGCTGGGGAGGCGCTGGCCACCGATTCGGCGGCAGGCTTGACGGCGGATTTCACCGCCACTTTTGCGACTGGCTTAGCCGCTGTCTTTGCGGCAGGCTTGGCTGTGGGCTTCACCTTGGGTTTGGCCTCTGTAGCGGACGGGACCTTAACAGCTTTGGTGGATGTAGCTTTACCGGGTTTCGATTTCACTTCTTGTCTCCTGGCAGGACTGGCCTGCGCATGCTCTTGCGATACCGCGCCCCCGCTGCCCTCCCGAGAGGGTTTGTCAGACGAGTTTTCTTTGGCGCGCGAGTGTACAGGTTCGCGCTTTGGAAAACCCATTAGTTGCAAAAGCGAGACAATCATTGGACTCCCAAAACTTGTTTTATTCAACGTTTAAATGTGGCATTGTGCTGCAGGGCGTTGACCGGTTTTGAAGCCCTGGGGCGTCAGACCAAGGACTGCTCCAATCCCTGCAACAAAATATCTTTGGGTAGGTCGATGCCTATGAAGACCATCTTGCTGCAACGGTGCTCGTCTGCGCCCCATGCCGGCCCTAGATCGCTCCCCATGAGCTGGTGCACGCCCTGAAAGATTACTTTGCGATCGGTGCCCTTCATGAGCAGCACGCCCTTGTAACGCAGCATGCGGGGGCCGTAAATGTTAACAATGGCCCCGAGAAAATCTTCCAATTTAGCGGCATCAAAAGCGCGATCAGACTTGAATACAAAACTTTTGACATCGTCGTCATGGTGGTGATGGTGGCCCGCACCAGGTGCACCGTGGTCCACCGCGTGAGACGGGTGATCGCAATGCTCGCCGTGTTCATGGTCATGCCCAGCGTGATCGTGATCATCGTCTTTTAGGAAATCGGGGTCAATGTCCAGCTTGGCATTCAGGTTGAAGCCGCGCAAGTCGAACACTTCACTCAAGGCCACGGCCCCAAAGTGCACTGCTTTTTGTGGCGCACGCGGGTTCATATGCTTCAGACGGTGCATCAACGCTTCAAGCTCGTCTTTGGACACGAGGTCTGACTTGCTGATGAAGATTTGATCGGCAAACCCGACTTGGCGGCGCGCTTCTTGGCGGTCGTTGAGTTGTTGGGCGGCGTGTTTGGCGTCCACCAAGGTCAAGATGGAATCGAGCAGGTACGTCTCTGCGATCTCGTCGTCCATGAAAAAAGTCTGCGCTACCGGACCGGGGTCGGCCAAGCCTGTGGTCTCAATGACCACGCGCTCAAAGTCCAACTCGCCTTTGCGCTTCTTTTCCGCCAGATCGCGCAGGGTTGCACGCAAATCCTCGCGTATCGTGCAGCAAATGCAGCCATTACTCATTTGAATGATCTGCTCGTTGGTGTCGCTCACCAAGATGTCACTGTCGATATTTTCTTCGCCAAACTCATTTTCGATGATGGCAATCTTTTGGCCGTGCGCCTCACCCAGCACGCGCTTTAACAGCGTGGTTTTGCCTGAGCCCAAGAAGCCGGTCAGGATGGTGGCAGGAATCAAACTCATGAGAAATCCAAAATTCAGCAGGTGGGGAGTGTAGCGGCCAAATCAATTGCCAATCTTACAAAGGCGCAACAGCCGCACGCACCACAATTTCCGGCCGGGCCACCCCACGGGAGATTGCGGCCACTCGGGGCAACGACCCGCGCGGCGGCGCAGCTTGGAGATTGGCGCTTCAGCGCCGCATCACCACCAGGCCCTTGAGGTATTCGCCCTCGGGAAACGCGATCGTCATCGGGTGGTCCGGCGCACCGCCCATGCGCTGGGTGATGAAGCCGTCCACGCCCGCGTCCGAGCCCGCCCCGGCCACGATCTTGTGGAACAGGTCAGCACTGATACCCCCAGAGCACGAGTAAGTGAACAGCACACCGCCGGGCTCCAACAATTTCAGCGCCAAACGGTTGATGTCTTTGTAGGCTCGCGCCGCACGCTCGGCATGGGCAATGGTGGGTGCGAACTTGGGTGGGTCCAGCACGATGGCGTCAAACGTGCGCCCTTGCTCCAAAAACTGGCGCAAAGTTGCGTTCACATCCGCATCCATCAGGGTGCTACGGGCCGCGTCAAAGCCGTTCAGGGCCACATTAGCCGCCACTTTTTCAATCGCAGGACCGGAACTGTCAATCGACGTGACATGCGCGGCACCTCCCGACAGCGCTGCGACCGTGAATCCACCGGTGTAGCAATAGCAATTGAGTACGCGCTGAAATTTCAGGCGTTTGGCGTGCTCAGCAAACAACTTGCGACTGTCCCGCTGATCGAGGTAGAAGCCGGTCTTGTGGCCCTCCGCAATGTTCAACGCTAACTGCCAGTCGTGCTCACGCAGCACCAGCTCGACGGGACCGTCGCCACGCAACCAGCCCTGGGCTTCAGGCAAACCTTCCAGTGCGCGACTGCTAGCGTCTGAGCGCTCATACAGCCGGGTGAGGCCCGTGGCCGCCAGCAGTGCATCGGCAAGAACTGGCTTCCAGCGCTCGGCGCCGGCAGATAAAAACTGTGCCACCAGGGTGTCACCGTAACGGTCCACGATCAGGCCCGGTAGGCCGTCAGATTCGCCATGCACCAGGCGTACGCCGTCACTTTGAATATCAAATCGCGCTCTGGCCCGGACGGAATTTGCGCAAGCAGCTATAAAAAAAGGAGCGTCAATGCGCGCAGCCTCGTCAAAGCTCCAGACCCGTGCGCGAATTTTGGACTGCGGGCTAAACGACGCCCAGCCTAAGAATCGCCCGTCATGGGAATCCACGCGCACCGTCTCACCGGCATCACCACTGCCCTTGGCAATGGCAGATTCAAATATCCAGGGGTGGCGGCGCAGCAGTGAGCGCTCTTTGCCCTCGCGCAATCGAATGTTTTTCATAACGCCATTGTCTCGCAGCCCCTCTGCCCAGAGTTAGCAGGGTTTGTAGGGGGGTCGGCACTCTAGCAATTTGTCGGGAAACACTGCACACTTTTCGCACGCCGCTGTTCAGGCGCACCTAGAAAAACGGAGACAGCATGGAATTGAAGAATCTGCGGATATCGACTCGCCTAACCCTCGGCTTCGGCGCGCTGGTGGGTATGGTGGCCTTGGTGTCGATCCTGGGCATGGGCGTAGCGCGCAGCACCAACACCTCCATCAACACGATCTACAACAAACACTTGGTACCCATCACCCAACTCAAACAGGTCTACGACAACTACATGTCGGTGGTGCTCGATGCGGCCAACAAGGTGTCGTTAGGCATGCTGGAGCCCGCCAAGGCCGTGAGCGTGATCAAGAACGGCAACCTCGGCGCAATAGAACAATGGAAGGCTTACACCGCCAACGCCAGTAGCGAGGCCGAACAAAAAAGCATCACCGACATCAACACCATGATGGCCAAGGCCGAGCCCACCATCCGCGATTTTGGCGGTGCGCTGGAAAAAAATGACATGTACAAGATCTCTTTACTGATGCGGGATCTGGACGAATCCATCAATCCCATCGGCAAGGCCGTCAACAAGCTGATTGATTACCAGCTCAACGAGGTCAAGCTGGAGCATGGCGCTGCTGCCCAGCGCTACACCAGCGGCTTGTCGGTGTTTGCTGTCATCGTGTTGGTCTCATTGGCGGCCGGGAGCACCATCGGTTGGGTCATGATCCGCGCAATCACGGCACCGCTGAACCAGGCGGTGCGAATTGCCCGCAGCGTAGCGGGGGGCAACCTGACTCAGCACATCGACGACGACGGCAAGAGTGAAACGGCCATGATGCTGTCGGCCCTAAAAGATATGCAGACCAGCCTGGTAGAGGTGGTGGCCACCGTGCGCTCGGGCTCTGAAGGTGTCGCCGCTGCCAGCGCCGAGATTGCCCAGGGCAACCATGACCTGTCAGCCCGCACGGAACAGCAGGCCAGCGCACTCGAAGAAACCGCTGCGTCCATGGAGGAGCTGAATTCCACGGTGCGGCAAAACGCCGACTCTGCGCGCCAAGCCAACCAACTGGCCCTGAATGCATCCACCGTCGCCATCCACGGTGGCCAGGTCGTGAGCCAGGTGGTGGAAACCATGAAAGGCATCAACGACTCCTCGCGCAAGATTGCCGACATCATCAGCGTGATTGATGGGATCGCTTTTCAGACCAATATTCTGGCGTTGAACGCTGCCGTGGAAGCCGCCAGGGCGGGCGAACAGGGCCGCGGCTTTGCGGTCGTGGCATCCGAGGTGCGTTCGTTGGCGGGGCGCAGCGCTGCCGCTGCTAAAGAAATCAAGACACTTATCAACACCAGCGTTGAGCGGGTTGAGCAAGGCAGTGCATTGGTAGACCGTGCGGGCACCACCATGACCGAGGTGGTCAATTCCATCAAGCGGGTGACCGACATCATGGGAGAAATTAGCGCAGCCAGTAATGAGCAGGCCTCGGGTGTGGCGCAGGTGGGCGAAGCCATTGGCCAGATGGACCGTACAACCCAGCAAAACGCGGCGTTGGTGGAGCAAATGGCTGCCGCTGCGTCCAGCTTGAAGAGCTTGGCGGGGGACCAGGTGGATGCGGTTTCCGTATTCACGTTACCGGGAGACCATGGGAGCGAAGGTGGGCACTTCGTTGCGGCTCGATTGATGAACTAGTCTCGTGCGTCTTTGCGCTGGCCAGTGCCGACGGCGCACCTGGCGCTGTGGCGTGCGCGAATCACGTTGCACAAAAAACTAAGGCGTCTTTTTACGCCCACCCAGCTTGGCCCGCGGGTGCGCTGCGTCATACGCCTTGGCCAAGTGCTGAAAATCTAGCCGCGTGTACACCTGCGTGGTGGTGATGTTGGCATGGCCCAGCAGCTCCTGCACGGCGCGCAAATCGCCACTGGACTGCAGCACATGGCTGGCAAACGAGTGGCGCAGCATGTGGGGGTGCACGGGCGCCAACAAACCCGCCTGCTGGCTGCGCCGCTTCAAGCGCTGCCACACGGATTGGGCTGTGAGACGCGTGCCATAGCGGCCGGTAAATAAGGCATTGGCGGCATCTGCCTGCGTAGCGTGCACCGGCACTGCACACTGGGCGCTGGCGGTTCCGCGCAGTTGCAACCACCGCTGAAGGGCCTGCACCGCAGCAGACCCCACCGGCACCGTGCGCCGCTTGGACCCCTTGCCCAGCACATGGGCCTCAGCGCCTGCCAAATCGACCCAGCCTTTGGCGGTGCTGCTGGCCACCACGTCCAGACCAATCAACTCCCCTACCCGCAAGCCACTGCCATAAAGAAGCTCCACCATCGCGGCATCGCGCGCCTCCAGCCAGGGGTCGTCGTCACTCTCAAAATCGGCAAACTGCACCGCATCATCCACACCCAGCGCTTTGGGCAGCGGCTTGGGGGCTTTGGGTGCGCGCACGTCTTGTACCGGGTTGCTGCTGACCAGGCCCTCCCGGCCCAGCCACACGTAAAACCCGCGCCAGCCCGACATGATGAGGGCAATGCCACGCCCACTGCGCCCGCCAGAGTGCATCTGAGCCACCCAGCGGCGAATATGGTGGTTTTGCACCTGCAGTAGCGCCACGCCCGCGGCGGTCGCCAGGGCTTGCAGCTTGTCCAAGTCCAGCGTATAGAGCGCTACGGTGCGCTCGGCCAGTCGCTTTTCAAAGCGCACATGGTCCAAGTAGCGCTGCACCAGCGGTGCAGGCACAGGGGGTTGCGTTGGCGGGGTGGGGGCATCTGTGTGCATACGATGTCGCCCCAACCTGCAAAGCCGGACTGCCTTAACGCAGGCGCGACAGGGCCGCGCTGGCCAGGTCGCCGATGCGGGACAAGAAATCAGTACCCATGCCGCTGTGGAAGCGGTGCGCATCGGGCGAGCCCAGCACCAATAAGCCAAAGGCCGGTGACAGGCCGCCACCGCTTTGCTCAGAGCGCAGCGGGATCAGCGCGAGTGACGTGACAGTATGGGCCTCGGGCAACCAACTGGCGGCTTCAAAACCCGTGTTCAGACCGCAAAAGGGCTCGGCCAGCGAACTGGCAAACACCGTGGCGTCTTCACTCACGCCGCTGGCAAAAGGCAGGTGGGCATATGCAGTGGACACACCCCAGACACGAATGCCGACTTGGGGTACGGAAAACTGACCGCGAATTTCTTCCACAATTTGGGCTGGCATACCGGGCAAGTCGTTGGCCAAAAACAGCGTCCGCGCCCAGCGCAGAATTTTGTCCGACAGCAGCACGTTTTCGTTGCCGTTGCGGATCATCTCCATCACCCGCTGTTCCAGCACCTTGATTTTTTCGCGCAGCATCTCAGCCTGGCGCTCTTGCAGGCTCACCGTGCGCTTGCTATGCGGGCTGGTGAACTGCACTGCCGCCAGCAGCTCAGAGTGGCGTTGAAAGAAGTCGGGCGTGTTGCTCAGGTAGTGGGCAATGTCGTCTTCGGTGATGGGGTTGCCCAGGGGCTGATCGATAGGATGGGTCACAGGCAGGTTACCAGTTGTTTACAGGTTGATTTACAGAGTGTCAGGGATTTCAATTTCAGCACTGAATACGGTCGTGGCCGGGCCGGTCATCAACACGGGGCCATTGCCACCAGCCCAATGGATTGTTAACCGCCCGCCAGTGGCTTGCACCTCCACGGTTGTGTCCAAAAGGCCCAGACGAATGCCTGCCACCACCGCCGCACAAGCGCCGGTGCCGCAGGCCAAGGTTTCGCCCACACCGCGTTCAAACACGCGTAAGCGCACTTGCCTGGGGTTTTGCACTTGCAAAAAACCCACGTTCACGCCCTCGGCGAAGCGTGGGCTGGCCTGCACCGCAGGGCCGATGCTGGCGACTGGGGCGCTGTCTACGTCGTCCACCAGCAGCACGGCATGGGGATTTCCCATAGACAAAGTTGCTATCAAAACAGTAGCACTGTTATCAGTATTTACGCCGGCCAGGGGCCATTTTCCCCATGAACCCTGCTCTTGCAGCGTCAAGCCAGTAGCGTCAAAGGGTATTTTCTCCAGGGCAAACACGGGGGCACCCATATCGACGGTGACACGGCCATCGGCAGCAATGCTGGGGGCAATCACACCCTTCTTGGTTTTCACGCGCAGGGTGGTTTTGTGGGAGAGACCCTGGTCATGCACAAAGCGGGCAAAACAGCGCGCACCGTTGCCGCATTGCTCCACTTCATTGCCGTCGGCGTTGTGAATGACGTATTCAAAGTCCAAACCCTCGGCGGGAGAAGGGCGCACACTCAAGATCTGGTCCGCACCCACACCGAAGTGGCGATCCCCCAAAAAACGGTAGTGCGCTGCGGTCAGACCCAGCAACCCACGCGTTTCGTCCAGCACGACAAAGTCGTTGCCAGCCCCTTGCATTTTGGTGAATGGAATCCGCATCGCGCCATTATCTCCTCACGCCCCAGGGCGCAGCCTCGGGTGTGCGCAGGGCATGCGCAGACCGCCATGCCAGCCGACTTGGCAGGATGCGGGCCCATCGCACAGTCCGACCGTCCGTCGCAAACCCGGTGCTGGTTCAAGGTGGCACGGCTAAATTCGCCTCTTACGGCCACAGTGGCCGGCAAAGGACTCTGCAATGAAGAACTGGCTGGCTAGCAATCGGGGATTTTTGGCATTTTTGTTGTGCTTGGGCGTGTTTCGCACCGCCATTGCCGACTGGAACCCGGTGCCCACCGGCTCCATGCGGCCCACCATACTGGAGGGCGACGTGGTGTTGATCAACCGCCTGGCCTACGACCTCAAAGTGCCGCTGACCGACGTCACCCTGGCCCATCTGGGCGACCCCCAGCGGGGCGACATCGTCACCTTTGTGTCGCCCACCGACGGCACCCGCCTGATCAAGCGCCTGGTGGGACTGCCGGGCGATGTGGTGCAGATGCAGAACGAGGTGCTGTCGATCAATGGGGAAGTGGCGCAGTACAGCGCGGCCACGCTGCACGACGAGCCCGTGGCGCCGGGCTACACCGTGCAGGCCCGACGGGTGCAAGAGTCGCTGGCGGGCAGCCAGCGCAGGGTACAGATGCTGTCGGGCGTGGCGGCACGCAGCAGCTTTGGCCCCGTGGTGGTGCCGCCCGGCCACTACTTTATGTTGGGCGACAACCGCGACAACAGCGCAGATTCGCGCTACGTCGGCATGGTGCCGCGCAGCCATCTCATTGGGCACGCGCACCATGTGCTGGTCTCGGCGGATATATTGGGCCACTGGTTGCCACGTTTAGAGCGGGTGGGCAGCGCCTTGCAGTAGATGGCCGGAGCCCTCGCGGGTGCGTAACGGTGCTGGGCCGTGCGAATTCAGCGCACAATCCTGGCATGGTCCGACCCACCCAAATCATTGCACCGGCGCTGGGCGCTTTTCCCGCGCCTGCCGACTGGCAAACCAGCCGCCCGGTGCCGCTGCTGCGCAACGTGCTGCGCCTGACTGCACCTAACCCCGGCGTGATGACCGGCCCCGGCACCAACAGCTATTTGGTGGGCGAGCCGGCTACCGGCTTCACCGTGATTGACCCCGGCCCGGCCGACGCCGACCACCTGCAGCGGCTGTGGCAAGCCGCCGCGTTTGCAGATAGCTCCGGCGGTAATATCCTGCGCATTGTCTGCACCCATTCCCACCCCGACCACTCGCCGGGCGCTGCACCGCTGCAAGCACTGTGCGCCAGCCGGCCGCCGATTGTGGGCCTGCCCTCAGCCCCCACAGCGCGCGCTGCCAGCGCGTTTACCCCCGACAGGGCGCTACAAAAAGAGGAGCTACTTACGCACTGTTTACCCGGGCCAGGGGCCGATTTGGCTCTAAAAATGGACGCTAAGGCCGTTTTTGATACCGCTGGAAGCCTGCACACCCTGCAGGTCATATTTACCCCCGGCCACGCGGCCAACCACGTCTGCCTGCTGCTGCAAGAAGACGGCCTGCTGTTCACCGGCGACCACGTGCTCAATGGCAGCACCACCGTGATTGACCCGCCCGACGGCAATATGGCCGACTACATGGACTCGCTGGACCGCTTGACTGACGCCTGCACAGCCCAGGGTGTGCGCTACATCCTGCCCGCCCACGGCCATGTGATGGACAACGCGCTGGCGGCCATCGCCACGCTGAAGGCCCACCGGCTGAAACGCGAGGCCAAGATTGAAGCCGTTATGCTCGCCAACCCACTGGGCAGCCTGGACGATTGGCTGCCGCTGGCCTATGACGACGTAGACCCCCGCATCTGGCCCGTGGCCAAGCGCTCCTTACTGGCGCACGTGGAACGCATTTACGCACACCAAAATCAGACCGACCGCCCATGACACCACCCGACTCCAAACCCGCACGCGCCGTTTTGCGCAAGCCCGCTGCGGCGGCACGCCCTGCCCCCGTTGCCCGCCCGGCGCGCCCCTCGGGCGCCACGCCCGCTGCGCAGGCCCAGCCCAGCCACGTGCCCTACACGGCCTACGCACAACAGGAAGCACAGTCCAAATCAGCGCAGTCGCCCCAGCCCCCCAGCGACAAAAAGGCCCGACTGCGCAAGCCGCGCAAAGACGATCCCAGCTTTGTGGCGCCTGCCGCCAAAAAGCCCGCCAGCTCCGCTGCCAAAGTGGAGGAAGGTGAGCGCCTGTCCAAGCGCGTGATGCAGCTTAAAGACTGCTCGCGCAAAGAAGCCGAGCAATACATCCAAGGCGGCTTTGTGACGGTGAATGGCGTGGTGGTTGAAGAACCCGCCCACCGCGTGGATCGCCAAACCGTGGCGCTGGACCCCGACGCCAGTCTATTGCTGCTGGGTTCGGTGACGCTCATTTTGAACAAACCCCCGGGCACCACCGATGGCATTGAAGACCCGGACGACGACGACGAGCCGCCAGCACGCGCCGCGCCGTCGCGTGCTGGCCCCGGCGGCGCGCGCGGTGCCCGCCCAGGCCCGCCACCCAACGCCCGCAGCCTGCTTAACTCCCAAAACCATTGGGAGCACGACCCCGCAGAGATTCGTACCCTCAAGCGCCATTTCAGTGATCTGGAGGCCGACGTAGAGCTAGAAACCGGCGCCAGCGGCCTGGTGGTGTTCACGCAAGACTGGCGCACCACGCGCAAGCTCAGTGAAGACCTGGGCACCATGGAGCACGAATATTTGGTCGAGGTGAAGGGTGAAGTGGAACCCGACGCGCTGAAGCCGATTGCCTATGCGCTCAAAGACGACCGTAACAACTTGCCGCAAGTCAAGGTGAGCGTCAGCAGCAGCAGCCCCGAGATGAGCCGTATCCGTTTTGCCATCAAAGGCTCACACCCTGGCTTGGTGGCCTATTTGTGTGGAGAGGCAAAGTTGGAAATTTTGGCCATGCGCCGCGTGCGCCTGGGCCGGGTGACGATTGCCGATTTGCCGGTGGGGCAATGGCGATACCTGGCGGACTGGGAGAAGTTCTAGGCGTTCGGGCCTCAGAGCGCTTTGCGCAGGTAAAGAAGGAGGCCGTAGGCCGGGTGACACGAAGCAAAGCGCTCTGAGGCCCGGACGACTAGAACGCCCCCGAGGCTAAAACGCCCGAAAGCATTAGCTCTTAATGTAGCTCTCCAACTGGCTAATCGTGTTCTCATGGTCGGCAATGATGTCGTTCATCAAGTCGCGGATCGAGATCATGCCCAAGACCTGGTCACCATCCACTACGGGCAAGTGGCGAATACTGTTCGCCTTCATCAAAGCCATGCACTCGTGGGTTTGGCTCTTGGGGGATACCGTCAGCACCTTGGCCGTCATGATGTCTGCCACCAGCGTGTCTTTGGAGGAGCGCCCGGCGAGCGCAATTTTGCGGGTGTAGTCGCGCTCTGAGAACACACCCACCAGCTTGCCTTGCTCCATCACCATCATGGCCCCCACGTTGTGGTCTGCCAACCTTTGCAGTGCGGCAAACACACTGTCTTGGGGGCTCAGGGAGTAAGTGGTTGCGTCGCGCTTTTTCAGCAGCTCAAGAATCGGTCGCATAGGGCCTCCAGTGCATGGAAAGTGTCCTCGAACGATACATCAAAAAAGTGTGAAGCCCACCGATAAGCCGGATTCTGTGCAAGGGAGTTACCCCCCCTTGTGACCACCATTACTCTGGGCCGCTGGTCACCCAAACGGCTCGGTGCTACCTACCCGCCAACTCCGGGGGCCCCGTCAACGTTGGCCTACTTGGTATTGCTGCGCGTAGAGATTGCCCGTTTCACCCGATGTGGCTTCGCCCATCGGGTGGCTATGCGCACCCGGTTACCCGGGGCTGGCTTGCGCCAGCTTCACGCATAGAACACCCAAAAAAGCGAAACCTATCGACTCGTCTCTGTTGCTCTAATCCTCACCTTAGGGCGCTTGGCTTGCGCCAAACGCTTGTCAGTGGACAGTGGTTAACTGCTACGCTGCCCTGTGCAGTCCGGACGTTCCTCCAGTGCTTGGTTTCCCAAATTGCACCAGCGGTGGTCTGGTGGGCTTCACCCTAGGATTATCATGCATACCAACACTCCAGGAGAACCACCATGGCATTCGACAACGTCCTGCAAACCATCGGCAACACGCCCCACATCCGCATCAACAAACTCTTTGGCACCACGCACAAGGTTTACATCAAGAGCGAGCGCAGCAATCCGGGTGGCTCCATCAAGGATCGTATTGCGCTGGCCATGATTGAAGCTGCCGAGAAAAGCGGTGTCCTCAAGCCAGGCGCCACCATCATTGAACCCACCTCGGGCAACACGGGCGTGGGCCTGGCCATGGTGGCTGCCGTTAAAGGCTACAAATTGATTTTGGTGATGCCCGACAGCATGTCGATTGAGCGCCGCCGGCTTATGTTGGCCTACGGCGCGTCGTTCGATTTGACCCCGCGCGAGAAAGGCATGAAGGGCTGCATCGCCCGCGCGCAAGAGCTGGCCGAGCAAACCCCCAATGCCTGGATTCCCCAGCAGTTTGAGAACCCCGCCAACATTGACGTGCATGTGCGCACCACCGCACTCGAAATCGCCAACGACTTCCCCGACGGTGTGGATTACATCATCACCGGCGTGGGCACGGGCGGCCACCTTACCGGTGTGGCCCAGGTGCTCAAAGCGAAGTGGCCCCAACTGAAGGTGTACGCGGTGGAGCCCAGCGCATCCCCGGTCATCAGTGGCGGAGCCCCCTCACCCCACCCCATTCAGGGCATCGGCGCAGGCTTTATTCCCAAGAATTTAAACACCGAGCTTTTGGATGGCGTGATCCAGGTCGAGGCCGAGGCCGCACGCGAATATGGGCGCCGCTCGGCCCGCGAAGAAGGCATCTTGGTTGGCATCTCCAGCGGCGCCACTTTGGCTGCCATTGCGCAAAAGTTGCCCGATATTCCAGCAGGATCGACGGTGCTGGGCTTTAACTACGACACCGGTGAGCGCTATCTTTCGGTGGAAGGTTATTTGCCTGCATGAGCGCCAAGCGCGTTACCAGCTAGCGGCGCCTTCGGGCGCTTTTTTTTGCGCAACATCGGTCCAGCGTCGCGTGATACGAGTGTGGGGGACGCCGGGTACAAGTGTCCGTCTGCCGCCGGCAGGTCCCCAGGGGTTGGCGCACAGCGTGTTGGTATTGCGCCAACCCCGCCACAGCGGGCTACACCAATTGGTACTACGATCCAACGTATGACATTGCCGCTCCATTGGATCCTGCGTAACAGCGCCATCGCAGTGACCTACTTCCTGTTGGGCCGTGTCGGCCTGGAGCTGGCGTTACCGCCCGGATATGTCTCCGCCATCTGGCCCGCTGCAGGATTGGCCTTTGCAGTGACCATGCTCTGGGGCCCAAGGCAAGTGTGGTTGGGCATTTTGTTGGGCTCCGCCGTGACAAATGCCAGCATCGGCGGCGGTTTTCATATGGACACCCTGGCTGTCGTGATTGCGCTGGGGTCGACACTACAGGCCACCGTTGGCGGTCTTTGGCTGCGGCGTAGCCTGCCAACCATGGAATTGAACGGCCCCGAAAGCGTGATTCGATTTTCGATTGTGGGCATCGTCTCCTCTGCCATTGCCGCATCGGTTGGCAACGCGGCGCTGCTTGCACACGGGTTCATCAGTTGGGCGCAGGTTCCGCAGAGTGTGGCTACTTGGTGGATGGGCGATGCGTTTGGCGTTCAAATTTTTGGGCCATTGACGCTGCTGGTGCTTGCCCCCAACGCCACCTGGCGCAATCGGCGCATTTCAGTTGGCCTACCTTTAGTACTGTCCTTTGTTTTGTGTGGCTTGATCTATTACTTCGTGTTGGCCAATCAAGAGCAGCAACTACAGAATTCATTCGGTGAAACCGTAGCGCCCTTCGAGACCGAGATGCGTAATTTGGATCGCTTTCACGGCCAATCCCTCAGCCAACTCGCAGCGAGCTACAACGTGCGCCAGCAAGCACCCGGCCCAGAAATGCAGGCACTGGCCACTGACATGATGAAATCGCTCACGGCTTTTAGCGCCGTTGCGTGGGCGCCGGTACTGGATGCAGCGGCACAGCGCCGATACGCTGGCCCGATCCAGCGGCCGCCTGGTGGGCTTCCGCCCTCTGACGGGTTTGCAGCGCCGATTCAACTGATTTTTCCGATCGCAGGCAACGAAGCTGCCATTGGCTCGGACCTGCTAAGCCAGCCACAGGGGGCGCAAACCGTACGCAAAGCTTTAAGCAGCGGCGTACTGGCTGCGACTGCGCCCCTGCAACTGTTGCGCGACTCCCGTGGCCCCAGTACCATCATGCTGGTGGCTCCGGTCATCAACCAAGCTACCCAGGGCGTGATGGCTGGCGTCATCGACCTGCGTCAAATTGGGAGCACCCTCAAGGGCATACCGGGTATCGAGTGGGAAATACGCGATCTTTCTGACCCGCAAAATACGGTGGTCTATAAAAGTTCCGCGCACAGTTTCCCGTCCTTTACTGGCACCAGCCACCTCGACCGCAAGGGTGTCTACCGTCAGCTGGAAATTCAACTTGCGGACCGCAATTGGCATGTGCGGCTGTACGTCTCACACAAGCAATTGATCGTACAGCGCTCGAACGCACCGTTGCTGGTCCTGTTGATGGCGTTCTTGAGCTGTGGCATCTTTTCAACCTTCGCGCTCATCATGAGCACCCACAAGGAGCGCGTCGATTCCACCGTGCGCGAAAAGACGCTGGCCCTGAACGCCGAGATTGAAGGTCGCAGCGAGATCCAGAAGAAACTGGAAGAAGCCAAGAACATCGCCGAACACGCCAACTTGGCCAAGAGCCAGTTTTTGACGACCATGTCGCACGAAATACGCACACCCATGAACGGTATCTTGGGTATGGCGCAGCTGTTGCTTGTAGACGGTACGCCCGACGCGACCCGCAAAAAATACGTGCGGGTCATCCTTGGCTCTGGCCAAACCCTCTTAACGCTGCTCAACGATATTCTCGACCTCTCCAAAGTGGAGTCGGGCAAATTGGAACTGATGGACGTTCGCTTTGATCCCGTTGCCTTACTGGATGAAATTGCGACTTTGTTTAATGAAGTAGGAGACGAAAAGGGACTGACTATTTCTGCCCAGTGGGTGGGTGGTGAAAGGCGCTATTTGGGCGACGCCATGCGCCTGCGCCAGATGCTGTCGAATTTGCTGAGTAACGCCATTAAATTTTCGGACTCCGGCGCCATCGTGATGCAGGCCAAAGAGATCTCCAACACCAGCCCCCACGGCGCCGCGTCCGAATCACTGGTAGAGTTTTCAGTGCAGGACGACGGCATCGGCTTGACACCTGAACAGCAAGCCCAACTGTTTCAGCCGTTTACACAAGTCGATAGTTCGGCAACTCGCCGCTTTGGTGGAACCGGGTTGGGTTTGTCGATTGTGCGACGGCTGGCCGAGAAAATGGGAGGCACAGCTGGCATCGATAGCGAAATTGGTCGAGGCTCCCGCTTTTGGTTCCGTGTGCGCTTGGCCAATCTGCCACTGGGCACGGAGCCCCGAGAGGTGTCTCGGACCAGCTTTGCCACGCCCTTGCCCATGCCCATCCCAGCATCTGTAGCGGCCAAGACGCCGTTTTTGGTGTTGGTGGTCGAGGATAACGCCATCAACCGCATGGTGGCGGTGGGGCTTTTAGAGCAACTGGGATGCAAAGTCACCGTGGCAGAGAACGGGGCCATCGCTTTGGCGCTATTGAAAAGCTGGGACGGCCCGCGACCAGGGCTCGTGCTGATGGACTGTCAGATGCCAGTGATGGATGGCTTTGAAGCAACCGCTGCGATTCGGACATGGGAAGTGGCGCAGGGGTTACCTCATTTACGCATCGTTGCCCTGACTGCAGGCGCATTCGCCGAGGAGCGTGATCGGTGTCTTGCCGTCGGCATGGACGACTTTCTGGCCAAACCTGTGGCCTTTGACGCACTGGCCAAGTTGGTCGACGCTTAATCGCGTGCCCTGCGACAGGGCACGGGCGGCTTGTGTGACCGCGTACAAACCCTAGTTCCGTCTTGGCATGTGGATTGCTAGTATGAACACCATGACTTGACCAAATGGTCAGTTTTATAGGAGTAGCCCGCGTGTCCACTGCCGCATTGCCTTCCACCACCCCACCTGACATCCGCGCTGGACGGCTGAGCGCGGCTGAATACGCTCAGCGCTTTGCAGACGCCACGCCCCGGTTTACTGCCGCGCAAGCCCTGCTGGAAGCCGAGCGCTGCCTGTATTGCTTTGATGCGCCCTGCGCCACGGCCTGCCCCACCAGTATTGACGTGCCGTCGTTCATCAAGCGCATTGCCGACGGCAACCTGCGCGGTTCTGCCCGCACTATTTTGGATAGCAACCCACTGGGCGGCATGTGCGCCCGTGTGTGTCCTACCGAGAACCTGTGCGAAGCCGTTTGTGTGCGCAACACGCAAGAAGACCGCCCCGTAGCCATCGGCCGCCTGCAGCGCCACGCGGTGGACGCGCTGATGGAAAGCGCCACGCCCCAGGTCTTTACCCGCGCCGCACCCACCGGTAAAAAAGTGGCGGTGGTTGGTGCCGGGCCAGCGGGCCTGGCCTGCGCCTACACCCTGGCGCGCCAGGGGCATGATGTGGTGGTGTTGGATGCCAAGCCCAAGGCCGGCGGCCTGAATGAATACGGCTTGGCCAGCTACAAAACGCCCAACGACTTTGCCCAACGCGAAGTGCAATGGCTGCTGGGCATTGGCGGCATCTCCATCACTTCCAACTGGCGGCTAGAAAGCGCGGTCCAGCTCGAAACCTTGCGCAAAGATTTTGATGCCGTCTTTTTGGGCATGGGCCTCAACAGCACACACCAGTTGGGCGTACCCGGTGAAAACTTAAGCGGTGTGCAGGATGCCGTCGAATTTATTGCCACGCTACGCCAAACGCCCGACCTGTCCACCCTGCCCGTGGGCCGGCGTGTGGTGGTCATTGGCGGCGGCATGACGGCGGTAGACGCTGCCGTACAAAGCAAACTGCTGGGCGCCAAAGTGGTGCACATGGTGTACCGCCGCGGGGTGGAAACCATGTCCGCCTCCAAGGCCGAGCAAGAATGGGCACAGACCCACGGCGTGGTGATTCACCAGTGGCTGGCACCAGTGGAAATTTTGGGCCAAGACGGCCATGTCACTGGCGTGCGCTTTGCCGACCAGGCCATAGTGAACGGCAAGCTCACGCCGTCGGGCCGGGAGATGAGCTTCGATGCGGACATGGTGTTCAAAGCTATTGGCCAAACACTGGGCAACCCGGTTCTGGCGCAAGCGGGCCTGACGCTCAAAGGCGGCAAGATTGCCACCGATGCCGAAGGCGCCACCAACCTCAAGGGCGTGTGGGCTGGCGGCGACTGCCGTGCTGGCGGCCTGGACCTGACGGTAGAAGCCGTGGAGCACGGCAAACAATCGGCCCAGGCCATCCACGCGTTCATAACCGCCTAAAGACGCAACGCACTCGGGACAACACCATGGCCAATCTACAGACCACTTTCGCCGGCATCACCAGCCCCAACCCGTTTTGGCTGGCCAGCGCCCCGCCCACCGACAAGGCCTACAACGTTAACCGCGCGTTTGAAGCTGGCTGGGGCGGTGTGGTCTGGAAAACCTTGGGCGAGGCCGGGCCACCAGTAGTTAACGTGAACGGCCCGCGCTACGGCGCCCTGCTCACCCCTGACCGCCGCCTGATGGGCTTCAACAATATCGAGTTGATTACCGACCGCGATTTAGAGCTGAACCTGCGCGAAATCACCGAAGTGAAGCGCGACTGGCCCGACCGTGCCATGGTGGTCTCGCTGATGGTGCCCTGCGAAGAGGCTAGCTGGAAAGCCATCTTGCCGCGCGTAGAGGACACCGGTGCCGACGGCATTGAGCTCAACTTTGGCTGCCCGCACGGCATGAGCGAGCGCGGCATGGGCGCCGCTGTGGGCCAGGTGCCCGAGTACATCCAGATGGTGACGGCCTGGTGCAAGCAGTACAGCAAGCTGCCCGTCATTGTGAAGCTCACACCCAACATCACCGACATCCGTATGCCCGCCCGCGCCGCCAAGCGCGGTGGGGCCGATGCGGTGTCGCTCATCAACACCATCAACTCCATCATGGGTGTAGACCCGTACACGCTGACCATGTCGCCATCCACAGGCGGCAAGGGCAGCCACGGCGGCTACTGCGGCCCAGCGGTGAAGCCGATTGCCTTGAACATGGTGGCCGAGATTGCACGCGACCCGGACACCGCTGGTATGCCCATCAGCGGCATAGGCGGCATTGGCACCTGGCGTGATGCGCTGGACTACATTGCGCTGGGTAGCAGCAATGTGCAGGTCTGCACTGCGGCCATGGTCTTTGGCTTCAAGATCGTGCAGGACATGGCCGACGGCCTGTCCACCTACATGGATGAGATGGGCTTCAAGAGTGTGAGCGAGATCGTGGGCAAAGCAGTACCCACGGTAACTAACTGGCAATACCTGAACCTCAACCACATCAGCAAGGCCGTCATCGACCAGGACAGCTGCATCCAGTGCGGGCGCTGCCATATTGCCTGCGAAGACACCAGCCACCAAGCCATCACCTTTATAAAAGACGGCAAGCGCTTCTTCGAGGTGAAGGAAGACGAATGCGTGGGCTGCAATCTGTGTGTCACCGTGTGCCCGGTGCCAGAGTGCATCACCCTGCGCGATGTGGCGCCCGGTGAAAAAGACTTGCGCACAGGCTTACAAGTGAGCGATAAACATGCTGACTGGACGACACACCCCAACAACCCGATGCGGGTCTAAAAAGTGCCTCAAACTGCATTTTTTAAGATAAAAACAGGCTCTAGCCCGGATAAAACCTAACTAATTTGCTATCAATTTAGGAGTTAATATGACGAGTCTCTTCATTCGTGGCGGCACCGTCGTCAACGCCGACAGGGCCTTCAAGGCCGATGTCATCACCCAAGACGGCAAGGTTGTGGCAGTTGGTGAAAACCTGACAGCCCCGGCCGGTGCTACGGTGGTAGAAGCGGGCGGCCAATACGTCATGCCCGGCGGTATCGACCCGCACACCCACATGCAATTGCCGTTCATGGGCACCACCACGATGGACGACTTCTTTACTGGCACCGCAGCGGGTTTGGCGGGCGGCACCACCACCATCATCGACTTTGTGATCCCCGACCCGCAAGAAAACATTCTGGATGCCTACCGCAAGTGGCGCGGCTGGGCGGAGAAGTCGGCCAGTGACTACTCGTTCCACGTCGCCATCACCTGGTGGAGCGAACAGGTGCGCCAGGACATGGGCACGCTGGTGAAGGAAGAAGGCGTCAACAGCTTCAAGCACTTCATGGCCTACAAAAACGCCATCATGTGCGACGATGAAACCTTGGTGAACAGCTTCAAACGCGCGCTGGAACTGGGCGCGATGCCCACCGTGCACGCCGAGAACGGCGAGCTGGTTTACCTGCTGCAAAAGCAGGTGGCCGAGATGGGCATCACAGGCCCCGAAGGCCACCCGCTGTCGCGCCCGCCGATGGTGGAAGCCGAAGCCGCGAATCGCGCCATCGCCATCGCCGACGTGCTGAACGTGCCGATCTACGTCGTGCACGTGAGCTGTGTGGAATCCGCCGAAGCCATCGCCCGCGCCCGCGCCCGCGGCCAGCGTGTGTACGGCGAGGTACTGGCGGGGCATCTGGTAATCGACGAAAGCGTCTACCGCCACCCCGACTTTGCCACGGCGGCGGCCCACGTGATGAGCCCCCCCTTCCGCCCCAAAGCCAACCAGGAATTTTTGTGGCGCGGCCTGCAAAGCGGCAACCTGCACACCACCGCCACCGACCACTGCACCTTCTGCGCCGCGCAAAAAGCGGCTGGCAAAGACGATTTCTCCAAAATCCCCAACGGCTGCGGTGGCGTGGAAGAGCGCTTGGCCGTGATTTGGGACGAAGGTGTCAATACCGGGCGGCTCACACCCTCAGAGTTTGTAGCCGTCACGTCGGCCAACGCCGCCAAGCTGTTCAATATCTATCCGCAAAAAGGCAGCGTGGCCGTGGGCGCGGATGCAGACTTGGTGGTGTGGGACCCAAGCGGCAGCAAGACGCTGTCGGTCAAGACGCAGTTCAGCAAGGGCGACTACAACATCTTTGAGGGCCGTACCGTGAAAGGTATTCCCAGCCACACCATCAGCCAGGGTGAGTTGGTGTTTGTACAGGGCGATTTGCGGGCGGTGGCGGGCAAGGGGCGATATATCAAGCGGCCGGCGTTTGGAGCCAACTTTGCGGCGAATAAATTGCGGGCGGATACCTTGGCGCCAACGGCGGTGAAGCGCTGAGTGAATAGGTGCCTGGGTGACTTTCAAAACCCCCGTTCCACACAGGCTCGGAGCGACATGGGTATGCCGGAGGGCCGATTTCTGGCCAGCAGGACAGTATGAGGAACTTCGGTATACCCATGCCGTTCCGCGATAACAAGCCATCAAGGAGTCAATATGTCAATAACAACATCAACCACCATCGACATGGACCAAGTCCGCATCAACGGCGATCGTCTCTGGGCCTCCCTCATGGAACTGGCAAAAATCGGCGCAACCCCTAAGGGCGGCGTGTGCCGCTTGACCCTGACCGACCTCGACAAACAAGGCCGTGACCTGGTTCTGAAATGGGCCGAAGAAGCGGGGATGACCGTCACCATCGACAAGATCGGCAACGGCTTCATGCGCCGCGCGGGCCGCAACAACAGCCTGCCCCCCATCATGACCGGTAGCCACATCGACACCCAGCCCACCGGTGGCAAGTTTGATGGCAACTATGGCGTGCTGGCCGGCATTGAAGTGGTGCGCACGCTCAACGATCTGGGCATTGAAACCGAAGCGCCGATTGAAGTGGCCTTTTGGACTAATGAAGAAGGCTCGCGCTTTGTGCCGGTGATGATGGGCTCGGGCGTGTTCGCCAAGGCCTTTACGCTCGAGCATGCGTATGCCGCCACCGACACTGAGGGCAAGAGCGTCAAGGGCGAGCTGGAGCGCATTGGCTACATCGGCACACAGGAACCCGGCGACCACCCGATTGGCGCCTATTTCGAGACGCATATCGAGCAAGGCCCGGTGCTAGAAGACAACGACGTCACCATTGGCGTGGTCAGCGGCGTGCTGGGCATTCGCTGGTTTGACTGCACCGTGACCGGTATGGAGGCCCACGCCGGCCCCACGCCCATGGCGCTGCGCAAGGATGCCATGCTGGCCGCCACGCGCATCATGCAAGACGTGGTGGCCGCCGCCCACCGCCACCCGCCGCATGGCCGTGGCACCGTGGGCATGGTGCAGGTGTTCCCGAACAGCCGCAATGTCATTCCGGGCCGCGTGAAGTTCAGCATCGATTTGCGCAACAGCACCGACGCACTGGTGGACACCATGGCCAACGAGGTGAAAGCCTTAGCCGCATCTGTGGCCCAGGAGCACGGCGTGGACGTGAAGATCGAGATGGTATCCAGCTACAGCGCGATTGCCTTCCATGACAACTGCGTGGATGCCGTGGCACGCGCCGCCAAGAAGCTGGGCTACAGCAATATGCCGGTCGTTTCAGGCGCTGGGCACGATGCGGTTTACATGGCCAAGCTGGCACCCAGTGGCATGATTTTTATCCCCTGCAAAGACGGCATCAGCCACAACGAAATCGAAGATGCGAAGCCCGAGCACATTACGGCAGGATGCAATGTGCTGCTGCATGCGATGCTGGAGCGGGCGGGGGTGGTGTGAATTCAAATTACAGTCAAGTACAGCCAACCCGCATGGGCGTGTAGGTCGCTGATAACTTCAACCTCTGTGGCTTTTGGAGCGGATGAAGTTCTATAGCTCAGGCCACTATTTTTTCGGACGTCGTTTACCCGGCATATGGAAAGACAAGTTACCCCAAAAGCTGTCCCAGTCAACTTCTTCGGCGCCCACTTCGCCATGGCCTATTGCCGGAATCATATGAACTACGCTGACCATCCAGTCGCCCGCGTAGGGCAGGTTGAACTCAACCATACCCTGGGCAGATGTCGTGGCACGGATCATGACCAATTGATCTTTGTGTTTGTGCCAGGCTTTGACCAGTGCCCCCGCCAAGGGCTTTTCATCAAACACGACGCGCACCGGTAATACGTCACCGGCAGCTAGCGACAACGGATTGCGCACAGGCATCATCTCTAGGCGCTGGCCTGTGCGTTGACCCCAGGTGAGATCCTGCGCCTGCGCAGTTTTGCTCTGCGCGCCGACAGCGATCAGCGTTTTGATATGGCGGCGATAGCGCTCGCGCCCCGGTTGCTCGGCAGTCCCCGCCTGCTCACGTTGCGCCTTCACAAAATCTAAACCCTCGTCGTGCAGGTAGGCGTGAAATTTGTCCGCTGACAGCGTGAGACGCATTGGCGTGCTGTCGTATGCCAGCAGGTGAATGCCAGGCGTCTGCAGCGCCAGCGCGACCTCGGCTACACGCTGCTGTGCGGGTAAAAATGGCCTTAGATCTTCTTCACTCTTAGCCGTGTAGTGGCGTAAAGCTTTGGTCGTGGGTATCGAGAAGCCCGCTGGCTCACCATTGAAAAACTCACCGACTTCCAAGCGAAGCGTGGCGTTGCTGCCCACTGTTTGCACAGATGCAACCGGCGCAAACCAAAACTCGTGCGCCTGCAGGCTTGGCGCAAGGGCCAGCAGCAGGCCCAATCGCGAAAGGTGGTTATTAAAATATTTGTGCATACAAGGAATGTTAAAACGAAAAAAGCCACCGCGGACGGTGGCTTTTGTGCACAGGCCCGAGTACAGGGCCCGTGGTGGGGGCTTACACGTCAGACGGCTCAGCGCTGTCGTCTACGGCAAGTTTTGCCTCGCCCAGCAACAGTGGGTCGCCAGTTTCTGATGGGCTTGCCACTTGGGTCTTGGCAAAATCAATCAAGCCCTGAGCGCTTTGCTCCACGGCTACCGGCAGGTCGGTACCCACCACCAGTGTCGCGGCCGGTGGGTAAGAGCTACTGCCGCCCCCGCCACAAGCAGTCAACAACGCGGCCGCGCCCAATGCGGTAAGCCAGAGGTTGCGTTTCATCCATTGTGTTTGCATGGTGCTTTCCTCACTAAAGTGTTCAATAGCTGGCAGAGCCAGAATTGGGGGTGTTCAGGTACGGGAAGCGTGTCAAGAATGGCACGGTGGCCTGGTCTACGCCGTCATGGATGTTGGCTGAGCTTCCGCCCAATGGCACGCTCGAAGGCTTGCAAGCGGATGTCAGCGATGGCACACCTGGCACACCGTTCAGGCCCAAAGAGTTGTTGTCGCCATTAATGACGCACAAGCCACCCAATACCGCTACCAGCGCGATGTCGACCACGTCGTCTTTAGGACGGCGACCGTTGGGGAAGCCAGCCAAGTCTTTCGCCATGGAAAGGTTCGCAGTACCACCCACGCGCAACACTTCGCCAGCAACGCCCAGACGATTCTGGTCGGCAAACTGTACCGGTGTTACCGCGGTGTTCAAGCGCAGCACTTCCGATGGTGTCGCAGTAGTTGGCTTATTCACGCCGGCAATACCGGTCAAGAACACAGTCGCCAAGTCTGTACGTGGCAAGTTGGTAGGTGCAACACCCTTTGCGTCACCGGTCAATACCAGGCCCAGCAGCGCTGGCAGTGTGGGGTTTGTGACATAGGTCAGGAACTGGGTGTCATCCTGTGGTTTGCTGGAATTGAATTTGTCCTTGTCTGGCAACCCAATAACCAACTCGTTGACGAGCGGGTTACCCAGGCGAGAGACCTGTACCCATGCACCACCCACTTTTTCGCTAGCCTGATGACCTGAGCTCGGCTTGCCATTGAGCAAACGGGCTTGGCGCATGCTGGCCGTAGTCCAGCCACCGATGACGGGGTCAGAACCAGCCGTCAAGCAGTCTTTGTGCACTTCCAGGGCAATCGACGTCACGTTGGTCTTTTGGATGTAGTGCTTGCCACCTTGGCCAGCTGCGTCTTTGTTCGCAGGATCGAGCAAGAAAGATGCGGGTGCGTTCACCAAATCAAACACTGTTCCCAGATTTACCGCAAAGCCTTCTTGGCGTTGGCCGACAAATACAAAGCCGGTGTCTTTACCTGCAGGACAGCCAGGTACCTTGATGGCATGCACGTGCTTCTGAGCATAGCTCTCGTAAGCGGCTGCATCACCCAAGGTCTTGGAGCCAATGTAATCCACTGGCTTTTCAAATGTTGCGCCACCAGCCGCTTTGATCACAGGCTGTGATCCGCCCTTACGGCGATCACCACGGATCATGGACACGGTGTAAGTCTCGTTCAGATTCAGATTGGGATCAGTCACTTTGCTGACCGCGCCGGCTTGAATCAATGGGATAGCCACGTTCGCTGTGCCGATTGGCAGCGTTACGCCGTTGAGTTTGTTGTTGAAACGGAACTGGAAAGTGATGTCTTCTTTGGCGTCGCCGTTGTTATCCAAATGGATTTCATACAAGGCGTTGGGATCCAAAGAGAAGTAATTTGGACCACCATAGGGGCTTTGCAGTGGCTGGTAGTTGGCGATCATCGTCACGTAATCGCTGCGTCCGCCGGTGCCGTTGGCTGCAATGCCTTCGTAGCTGCGAAACATATAGAAGTCAGTGCCATCGACCTTCGGGCTGGTCGTGATGAAAGGGGCCTCGCGGTGGCTGGATGCCATCGCTGCCGCGCTAACGGCCAGTAATAGACAGGCTTTTGCAACTGTACCAATTTTGAAATGCATGCTGATCTCCTTAATAGGGAATGGATGGTGGTCCTGGGTACCATGAACCGAAATAGGTACGGTACCTGGTAGATAGTACGAGCACTCTTGGTGACTGGATTCAGAAATATTCGATTTTTTGTAACGGCCCCGGTTCCGTCGTGCGCTAGCGCGCATAGCCGGGTGTGCGGCGCAAGTTTCGCCTCTCGACACCCCCGTACAAACCCTGATGACCTGCTTGGCACGGAACTGGCTAACATCAACGCACAACTTGACCAATTGGTTAGGTTGTATGCGATGAAAGCCTGTCAATGAACCATCCCGAAGCACCCGGTAACGCCAGCACGCCATCTTCTGGTGCATCCGTGGTCACGCCCCGGCGCAAGGCCGTAGAGGTGCGCAGCGCCAGCGTGGTGTACCAAACTGCCGACACGCCAGTGCACGCGCTCAGCGACATTTGCATGGACATCTACGACGGGGAGTTTGTTGCCCTCATTGGTCCGTCTGGCTGTGGAAAAACCACGCTTGTGCGCGTGATTGCCGACCTGGAGCCCGTCAGCGGCGGCACGGTGCTGGTGAACGGACTGAGTCCCCATGCGGCGCGGCTGGCGCGCGCCTATGGCTATGTATTTCAGGCGCCTGCGCTTTTCCCGTGGCGCAATGTGCTGGCCAATGTGACGCTCCCATTACAAATTCAGGGCAAGGGCCGCAGCGAGGCTAAAACCATTGCACTAGAGCACCTGGAGCGGGTCGGCCTCAAGGGCTTTGAGGGCAAGTACCCCTGGCAGCTCTCTGGTGGCATGCAGCAGCGGGTGTCTATTGCCCGTGCGCTGTCATTCGAGCCCAAGATTTTGATGATGGACGAGCCCTTTGGCGCGCTGGATGAAATCACCCGCGACCGGCTCAACGAACAACTGCAACAGCTTTGGCAACGCGAGCGCCGCACCGTGGTGTTTGTCACGCACAGTATTGCCGAGGCGGTATACCTGTCTACCAAGATCGTGGTCATGTCACCCCGGCCTGGGCGTATTGTCAAAGTGATTGACTCGCCCTTGCCGGCTGAGCGCCACCTGGGCCTGCGCGACACGCCCGAATTTATGGCATTGGCCCACGAAGTACGTGAAGCCTTGGCGGATGGCCACCATGGTTAGAAAGCGGCCCATATTTCAGCGGGCTATTTACAACTGGTTTCCCATCGGGGTGGTGCTGTTGGCAGTAGTGCTGGCCTGGTACGCAGCGGCTTGGGCGCTTAATGCGCCGGGCGCTATTGAGCGGGTGCTGGATACGGATGCAGGCTACACGCAGGCAGAACTATTCCAAGCCACCATGCACATGGAACGCCCGCTGGTGCCCGCGCCGCATCAGGTGGCTATGGACTTTTACGAAAGCCTGACCGATTGGCCTATCGATTCGCCGCGCAACCTTGTCTACCACGTGCTGGTCACCGGGCAATCCACGCTGCTGGGTTTTGTCATGGGCACGGCCTTGGGTTTGGTGCTCTCCATACTGATCGTGCACAGCCGCACCCTGGATAAGGCCTTGCTACCGTGGATCGTGGCCTCGCAAACCGTGCCGGTGCTGGCGATTGCGCCCATCGTGTTGGTTGTGTTGGGGAGTCTGGGCTTTTCGGGCACGGCACCCAAGGCCTTTATTGCCATGTACCTGTGCTTTTTTCCGGTCACCGTAGCCATGGTGCAAGGCTTGCGTTCGCCGCAAAAAATAGAGACCGAAATGATGCACACCTACGCTGCCAGCCGCTGGCAAGCGCTGTGGCTACTGCGCTTGCCAGCGGCCCTGCCGTTTCTGTTCCCGGCGCTGCGCGTGGGCGTGGCAGCGGGCTTGGTGGGCGCGATGGTGGCCGAGCTGCCTACCGGCGCGCAAGCGGGCCTGGGTGCGCGCCTTCTAACAGGCTCGTATTACGGGCAGACCATACAAATCTGGTCAGCGCTGGTTATGTCAGCGTTCTTGGGGCTGGCACTGACCGCAGTGGTCGCCGGGGTCGAACGGTGGGTGCTGCGCGGCCGGGGGGGCGTATGAACGAAACCACTGCTGTAGACATGGCCATCGGTGTGGCGCCCTGGTTTTGGCCCGGCATGGCGTTACTGGCTTTGGTTGCGGGCACCAGCGTTTATCGCTTGGCCGCCTTCAATAGCAGCCGCTGGGTGGGCATGGCCACCGCCGCGCTATTTGGTGCGTGGGTGTTGGTGTTTTGGGAAATTTTGGTGCGCGCACTGGAGGTGCCTCGCGTGCTGCTGCCCGCGCCCAGCCTGGTGGTCGGTTCAATGTTGGACCATGCACCCAAACTCTGGGGTGACTTTGTACAAACGGTCGGCAAGGCGGTGTTCATCGGTTGGCTGTTGGGCTGCAGCCTGGGTTTCTGCGTGGCGGTGGCGATTGACCGCCTGCCGTTTTTGCAGCGTGGGCTATTGCCTGTGGCATCGCTCACCAGTGCCATTCCGTTGGTCGGTGTAGCGCCCATCGCGGTCATGTGGTTTGGTTTTGAATGGCACTCCAAAGCTGCAGTGGTCGTGCTGATGACCTTCTTCCCCATGCTGGTGTCCACGCTGGCGGGCCTGAAGGCTGCGGGCAAGCTGGAGTTAGAGCTGATGCACAGCTATGCTGCCAGCTACCCCCGCACCCTCTTGGCTTTGCGGCTGCCAGCGGCGCTACCTTTCATTTTTGGTGCGCTTAAAGTCAATGCTACGCTGGCACTCATTGGCGCCATCGTGGCGGAGTTTTTTGGCTCGCCGACCTCGGGTCTGGGCTTTCGTATCAGCACCGAGGCGGCGCGCATGAACATGCCGCTGGTGTGGGGCGCCATTGTGGTGGCGGCGGTTACGGGCTCGGTGGCCTACGCCTTGCTTGTGGCCCTGGAGCGCAAAGCGGCGTTCTGGCATCCGTCGGTGCGTGAAACCTGAGATATTGCGGGACAGATCTTTAGCGCTGTCCTCCACTGATTAAATTCTTGCCACCGTTATCAACTTTCACAAGGAGCCTTTCATGATCCGTTCTTCCCTCACCAAGCCTTTGCTGGCCATTGCCATGGCAGCCGCAGGCTTGGGTGCAAGCGTCGGCGCGCATGCCGCTGACAAGGTGACCGTACAGCTCAAGTGGGTGCCCCAGGCCCAGTTTGCCGGCTACTACATGGCCGCCGCCAAGGGCTTTTACAAGGATGCGGGGCTGGACGTGACCATCAAGCCCGGTGGCCCCGACATCGCACCCACGCAAGTCATTGCCGGTAAGCAAGCCGACATTGTGGTGGACTGGATGCCTTCGGCCCTGGCGGCACGTGAAGCCGGTGTGCCTCTGGTCAATGTGGCCCAGGTGTTCAACCAATCGGGCCTGATGCTGACGTGCAAAAAATCCAGCGGCGTCACCACCCCCAAAGACTTCAAAGGCAAGACCCTGGGCGTTTGGTACGGCGGTAACGAATATCCTTTCCTGAACTGGATGGGCAAGCTCGGCCTGAAGACCGACTCCGACATCAAGATCATGAAGCAGGGTTTCAACGTGGACCCGCTGCTGCAAAACCAGGCCGCCTGCATTTCCACCATGGTTTACAACGAGTACTGGCAAGTGGTGGATGCAGGGGTGAAGGAAAAAGACCTGGTCACCTTCTTCTATGAAAAAGAAGGGGTGGCCACGCTGGAAGACGGCCTGTATGTGCTGGAAGCCAACCTGAAAGACCCCGCCTTTGTGGCCAAGATGGGCAAGTTCCTCAAAGCCACCCTCAAGGGCTGGGACGCTGCGGTAAAAGACCCAGAAGCAGCCGCTAAAGCCGTAGTGGGTGCCGACACCTCCGGCAGCGCCACCTTAAAGGTGCAAAAGCGTCAGATGGAAAACGTGGCCAAGCTGATTACCAATGCCGGTACGCCCAAGATTGGCTACCTGGAGCCCGCAGCTTACGAGCGCACGGTCAAAGTGTTGCTGGCCGGTGGTAGCGACCCGGTCATCAAGAAAGATCCCGGCAAGGCCGCGTATTCGCACGCCATCTGGGAAGCGGCCCAGAAGTGATGACAATGCCGGCGGCATGAACAGCGTTGCCGACACCAACAAGGGCCTCATTCGCCAGACGAATGAGGCCCTGATACTGTCCGCCGCCGAGCGCGTGTTTGCGCGCGCCGGATTCGGCGGCGCCACCATGGCCGCCATTGCCGACGCCAGTGGCCTGCCCAAGGCTAATCTGCACTACTACTTTGGCAGCAAAGAGGTGCTGTACCGCGAGGTGCTGGCCCGCATATTGAACGACTGGCTGGTACCCACGCACGGCATCACCGTGGATGCCGACCCCAAGACAGCGCTAGCCCAATACATCCGCGACAAAATGGAGTTGTCCGCCCAACGACCCGATGGCTCCAAAGTATTTGCCAATGAACTGCTGCACGGCGCCCCTGTCGTGAAAGAACTGTTGGCCACCGAGCTACGCCAGTTGCTGCTGGAAAAATCCGCTGTGGTGCAAGCCTGGGTAGACGCCAAGCGCATGGCCCCGGTGGACGGCATGCACCTGTTCTTCACCATTTGGGCGGCCACCCAAACCTATGCCGACTTTGATGTACAAATCTGTGCCGTACTGGGGCAGGACACGCTAGGTGCTGACGACTTGCGCCGCGCCACCGAGCACGTGGTCAGTTTTGTGCTGCGGGGCTGTGGTTTGTAGCCAAAACAGGCCAGGGCCCGGGTGAAATGTGCTGAATCCGCTCCTGAATTAGGAGCAACTCGAATGGTGTTTCACGCTGCAGGCGCACCCGCTTGCCGCCGCGGGTCGGCCTTGGCAAAGGCCTCTAGAGCTTCACACGCAGCCATGACGCGCTGCACGGTAGGGATACCAGGCACCTCGATCTTGAACACCCGCATCACCACCAAAATGCTGGCCAAACAAATGTCGGCCTGCGTAACTTGGTCACCGTGGCAGAACCTGCCTGTCTGCGCCTCCCCAGCCAGGCGCTGCTCCACGGCCTGCAGGCCCGTGGTGAACCAATGAATCTGCCAGGCGCGCCAAGCCGCGTCGTCAAAATGGCCCGTCATGGTGAGGTACTTTTTAACGCGGGGGGTGATCAAGGGATGCGTGTCTGCTGCCAACATGGCGACCAAGGAGCGCACGCGGGCGCGGCCATGTGCATCGGCAGGGAGCAAGGCGGGGGCGGGATAGGTCTCTTCCAGAAATTCCAGTATGGCTTGCGATTGGGTGATGGGCGTGTGCGACTCGCCCGGCCCGTGGTCGATGAGGGCTGGAATAGCACCCATGGGGTTGAGCTTCAAGAACGCGTCGCCCCGCTGTTCGCCAGCGTCGATATTGACGTTGTGCTCCTGGGGCTGCACGCCTTTGAAATTAAACGCCACACGCACGCGGTAAGTGGCTGAAGTGCGCCAGTAGGCGTACAACTCAAAACGAGGAGCGTCAGACATGGGGTTCCTTTCAAGTCTCGGACCAAGATGATTCCAAGCACAGCTTACTACCGTGGGTCGATATATTGAACCACGCCCAGCCAACGCGTTGTGCGCACCAGAGCCCAAAATTCATAGCCAAATCATGCTTGGTCCGGCGGAAATAAAGGTGATGTTGCTATTAAATTAGGAGCAGAATTCCATTCCCAAAGTGTGCCCTGTCTGCACAAATAGGGAGACTGGCCTAGCCCACCGACCGGCCCCTTGCCCTACACTTTCGCGCTCTGCCAGCCTCCCGCACCGCCCACTGCACCCCGCACACACCATGACCGACGCCTACCTCAATTTTGCAAACTCTGTCTTCGGTGCCCGGCTGACCGAGGCACTGGGCCTACCCAAACCACTAGCGCTGGAACGCCACCAGCCGGGCCAGCCGGTCGTGCGCGGCACGGTTTTGCTAGGTGCGGGAGGCGTGCCGGAGTTGCTGCCAGCGCTGGCTACCGCCTTCAAAGCGATGGCGGTGCAAAGTTTGGCGCATGCCCAAGTGCCGACGTGGGTGCCACTGGCCAACCAGGCCGGGCTGATGACTGGCCGCTGGGGCAGTGACGGCGGCCCAGGCGAGAAGGTCAAGGCCATGGTGTTTGATGCCACGGGCCTCACAGACAGTAGCCAGACCGATGCGCTGTACCGGTTCTTTCACGATGCAGCACGTAGCGTGTTGCCCTGCGGGCGTGTGGTGATTTTGGGCCGCCCACCCGAGGGCTGCAGCAACCCACGCCAAGCCACAGTGCAGCGTGCGCTTGAGGGCCTCAGCCGCGCGTTGGGCAAGGAAATGAAGAAGGCGATTACGGTGCAATTGGTCTACGTGGCACAGGGGGCTGAGGGTCAGATGGAATCAACACTGCGCTTCTTGTTATCGCCGCGCAGCGCCTATGTTTCGGGCCAGGTGATACGCATTGGCAAGCCCGTGGGTGCGTCTGCCCAACCGGTAGATTGGGACCGACCGCTGGCGGGAAAAAAAGTGCTGGTCACCGGCGCGTCGCGCGGCATTGGCGCATCGATTGCAGAGGTGATGGCCCGCGAAGGCGCTTGCGTCGTCTGCCTGGATGTCCCTCAGGCCCAGGCAGCGCTAGATGAGATTGCCGCACGGCTGGGTGCCTCGGTATTGGCGCTGGACATTGGTGCGGCAGATGCCCCGCAAAAACTGGTGGACGCCGCGCTGGCCCAGGGTGGCTGGGATGCGGTGGTGCACAACGCCGGCATTACCCGCGACAAAACCATTGCCAACATGAAGCCTGAGTTCTGGCACATGGTGGTGAATGTGAATCTGTCCGCCCAAGAGCGTATCAACGACGCGCTGGTGGAATCTGGTGCGCTAAAAAGCGGCGGTCGCATTGTCTGTGTGTCATCGATCTCCGGCATTGCGGGCAACCTGGGCCAGACCAACTATGCCCTGTCGAAGGCTGGCGTTATCGGCATGGTGCAAAGCACCGCCCCGGTGTTTTCCAAGCGCGGCATCACCCTCAATGCCGTAGCGCCGGGCTTCATTGAGACACACATGACGGCGGCAGTGCCCTTTGCCATTCGCGAAGCGGGCCGGCGCATGAACTCCATGAGCCAGGGTGGGTTGCCACAAGATGTGGCAGAGGCGATTGCCTGGTTGGTCAGCCCCGCGTCTAGCGGGCTCACAGGCAACGTGGTGCGCGTGTGCGGCCAGAGCCTGATTGGCGCATAGGGCTCCATCCACACCCCGTCATTGCGCACGCCGCACCTTTTGCAAACAGGGCCACCATGAAGACGATTGAAATTACCCGTGCCGTCCACCCGCTGCAATTGGCGCTGGGCGCGTTGCGCTCTAAAGGCAAGCGCCCCGGAGTGGTAAAGACCCTGCCCAAGCTGTGCTACGTGTTGCCTAGCGTGGTACTAGATGCCAATGCCGTGGCCGCCTACGGCAGCGTGTGTGGCTTGACACTTGCACACGGCGTGCCCTTGATTTACCCGCAGATACTGGCCTCCCGCCTGGCTATGGCCTTCATGGGCTCGCCGCAATGTCCTTGGCCCGCCTTGGGCACCGTGCATTTGGCCAACCACATCCACCAGCACCAGCAACTGCACGTGGGGGATACGCTGCGCATTGAGATGCGCACAGGGCAGCTCATGGCACACGAAAAGGGTCAGGTCTTTAACCTCGATTTTCTAGTGCTGCGCAATGACAGCCTGGTATGGGAAGCCACCCAAACTTTGCTGCGCACTGGTGTGACGACGCCTAGCGGCAGGCTCTACACCAGCCGTTTTCCGGCTAGCTTTGCGACCGAAACGCCACTGTCGCACCAAGCCGATTTCACCGTGCCTGCTGACATTGGTCGGCGCTATGCAAGAGTATCGGGTGACTTCAACCCCATTCACCTGTCTGCGCTGTCGGCCCGGTTGTTTGGTTTTCGTAAAGCGATCGCCCATGGCCTATGGACCGCGGCCCGCTCAAGCGCAGCGCTGATGCCCAGCCATCCCCTGACGCAGGCCAGTTTGGATGTCGATTTCAAAACGCCGTTATTTCTGCCCGGTACAGCATCGCTATGGAGCACACGCACCACAACCACCCGGGGGCAGCATGGCGCGGCGTTTGAGGTGCGCAACGCCGCGGGCGACAAGCCGCATTTGCGCGCACGCCTCGATTACCCAGCCCGGTAAATCCAGCATGGCCTTCAGGGCTGGCCCAGTTTCATTTTTTTTCTGCAGGACTCACCATGACCCCATCCATTCGCCGCGTTGCCATCCTGGGCGGCAACCGTATTCCATTTGCCCGCTCCAACACGGTATACGCCACGGCCACCAACCATGAGATGTTCACCGCAACGCTGCAGGGGCTGATCGATCGTTTCAACCTGCATGGCGAGCGCCTGGGCGAGGTGGTCGGCGGCGCGGTGATGAAGCATGCGCGCGACTTCAATCTGGTGCGCGAGTGCGTGCTCTCCACCACGCTAGCGCGCGAAACGCCGGCCTTCGACATCCAGCAAGCCTGTGGCACCGGCCTGGAGGCCGCCATGCTGGTGGCTAACAAGATTGCGTTGGGCCACATAGAGAGCGGCATTGCCGGTGGCGTGGACACCACCTCGGACGCACCGATCGCTTTGAACGAAAAAATGCGCAAGATCCTGCTGGCTGCCAGCCGCGCCAAGACTGCTGGTCGGCGCTTGGCCGCGTTATCAGCACTGCGCCCGGCCATGCTGCTGCAGCCCGCGCTACCGCGCAATGGCGAGCCACGCACGGGCCTGTCCATGGGCGAGCATGCAGAGCTGATGGCGCAAGCATGGAACATCAGCCGCGAAGACCAGGACGCGCTGGCGTTGAAAAGTCACGCCAACCTGGCCAAGGCCTACCAAGGCGGATTTTTCAATGACCTGATGACCCCGTTCAAGGGTGTAGGCCAAGACAATAATCTGCGCCCCGACTTGACGATTGAAAAGCTGCGCACATTGAAACCCGTATTTGACAGCAAGGTAGCGCCTGAAAAAGGCACACTCACTGCAGGCAACTCCACCCCATTGACCGACGGAGCATCTGCCGTACTGCTGTCCAGCGAAGACTGGGCCAGGGCCCATCAGCAGCCCGTGCTGGCGTACTTGACTTTCAGTGAGGTGGCTGCAGTGGACTTCTTTGACAAAAAAGAAGGCCTACTGATGGCCCCGGCCTACGCTGTGCCGCGCATGCTGGCACGCGCGGGCCTGACGCTGCAGGACTTTGACTTCTACGAAATCCATGAAGCCTTTGCCGCACAGGTACTGTGCACGCTCAAGGCGTGGGAGGACAAGGCGTTCTGCCAAGAGAAGCTGGGCTTGGACAAACCTCTGGGCAAGATTGACCGCAAAAAACTCAACATCTACGGCAGCTCGCTGGCTGCAGGGCACCCATTTGCCGCTACCGGCGGACGCATTGTGGCCACACTGGCCAAAATGCTGGCGCAAAAGGGGTCTGGCCGCGGCTTGATCTCCATCTGTGCTGCAGGCGGTCAGGGCGTGGTGGCGATTCTGGAGCGCTGAACCCTGGCGTGCTGAATCCCGCCCTATATGATGGCGCCCTTGCTTGATAACTACGAGCCCACAGGCCCTTGCGCATGATCCGCATCACCGAACTCAAACTTCCGCTCACCGCACTGCCGGTGGAAGCGCGCCGCGCCGCTGACGCCCCTGCAGAAACCGACGCCGACCGCGCCCCCGTGGCCCACCCGGTGGGCGCGCTGTGCCAGATGGCCGCTAAAGCCCTGGGAATCGACGCCTCAGCCATCGCCACGTTAGTGGTTTTTAAGCGCAGCTTTGATGCACGCAAAGCGGATTTGTTGGCGGTTTTCATCATTGACATTACGCTTGCAGACACCTCCCAAGAGGCCGACGTATTAGCCCGCTTCCCCGGCCACCCGCACATCGGCCCCACGCCCGATATGGCCTACCACCCCGTTGCCATAGCCCGTGCAGACTTGACGCTACGCCCCGTGGTGGTGGGCTTTGGGCCCTGCGGCATGTTTGCAGCCCTGATCCTGGCGCAAATGGGTTTCAAACCCATCGTGCTGGAGCGCGGAAAAACCGTCCGCGAGCGGACCAAAGACACCTGGGGCCTGTGGCGCAAGAAAACGCTCAACCCCGAAAGCAATGTGCAATTTGGCGAGGGCGGCGCGGGTACGTTTTCCGACGGCAAGCTCTACAGCCAGATCAAAGACCCACGCTTTTTAGGCCGCAAGGTGATGCAAGAGTTTGTGCAGCACGGCGCGCCCTCTGAAATTTTGTACGAAGCCCACCCGCACATTGGCACCTTCAAGCTGGTAAGGGTGGTGGAGAGCATCCGCAATGAAATCATCGCCTTGGGCGGTGAGATCAGGTTCGAGCAGCGGGTGATTGGCGTGCTATTGAATCAGGAGCATAAAAGTCAACAAATACGCGGGCTAGAGGTCGAAAACCTTCAAAATAGCAGCCCATATGAGCTACCAGCCACCCATGTAGTCATGGCATTGGGCCACAGCGCGCGCGACACCTTCGCCATGCTGTTTGACCGTGGCGTGGCCATGCAGGCCAAACCGTTCTCGGTGGGTTTTAGGATTGAGCACCCGCAGGGCGTGATTGACCGCGCCCGCTGGGGCCGCCACGCTGGCCACCCGCTTTTGGGTGCGGCAGATTACAAGCTGGTGCACCACGCAGCCAATGGACGCGCGGTGTACAGCTTTTGCATGTGCCCCGGCGGCACCGTGGTGGCCGCCACCAGCGAGCCAGGCCGTGTGGTCACCAACGGCATGAGCCAGTACTCGCGCGCCGAGCGCAATGCCAACGCGGGCATCGTGGTGGGTATTGACCCACCCGACTACCCGGATGACGAAGCCGCCATGGTGCACGCCTTTGGCGAGGCCGCTGGTAAGCGCTACGCTGCGCAGGCCGCTGCGCTCAAAGCCCGCGACCCCAAGGCCGCACACCCCCTATCTGGCATTGCACTACAGCGCCAGTTGGAGTCTGGCGCCTACACGCTGGGCGGTAGCACCTACGAGGCACCCGGCCAACTGGTGGGCGACTTTATTGCCGCCAAGCCGTCTACCGACTTTGGCAGCGTGCAGCCCTCCTACAAGCCGGGCGTGAAACTGATCGACTTGGCCCCCAGCCTGCCCGCCTATGCCATCGAAGCTATGCGCGAGGCACTGCCTGTTTTTGGAAAGAAGATCAAAGGCTTCGACATGCCCGATGCGGTGCTGACGGGTGTGGAAACCCGCACGTCCAGCCCCATCAAAATGCCACGTGGTGACGACCTGCAATGCACGAACGTGCGGGGGTTGTATCCGGCCGGTGAAGGTGCGTCTTATGCCGGGGGAATCTTGTCTGCCGCCGTGGACGGCATCAAGGTTGCCGAGGCGTTGGCGATGGACATCACGGCTCAGGGGGCTGGGTAGGCGAAATGGCGAGGTAAAGGAGGAGGCCCCTCACGGGCCGGGGGACACGAGCAATTTCGCCTACCCAGCCCCCTGAGCAGCGCGCGAAATCAGGACACAACCTGCAAGGTTTTAACCACCTTGCTATCGCCCTTCTCCCCCATGCCCGACCCACTGGTGCGCGATTCTTTGCGCAAAGCGACCAAGCGGTCGCCCACCACGCCATAGACCAGGTCTTCCTCGTTCTTCATTTCAAAACTGACCACGACAAAAGCGCGGCCTGAAATCGTCTGGCTGCTGCGGCTGGCCAGCGGCGTACCGTCCTCTGCAATCCATACGTCAAAGCTTCCATCGAGCTTCTTCAAGTACTTGCGGTCCTTCTCGCTCATCTTGTCGATACTGGGCTCAAACGACAACATGCGTGCAGGCTTGCCGTTGTAGTTGTCTATCTTTTCTGCTTTAAAGACAAATTTCTCCAGGCTGCGCGACAGGCCGCCTGCAGCCGAAATCATCGGGCGCAAGGCGGATGAATTCACTTCGCTCAGGGCCGATAGCGTGGGCGTTTTCGCTTTAGCGTCTTTTTCTTTTGTGCGCTCTTCGGCTTCGAGCTTGCCCAGCATGTCTTTGCTGTACAGGACGTTGAGACCTTTGTTGGTCTCTTCTAAAAAGACAGTAGCGCTGCCCTGGGTCTCGTCGAGTTCTTTGCCATCTCCCATACGGCTCCAGGTCTTGGCTTCTACCTGGGCTTTCAACGGACCATGGCCCGAGAGCCGGCCCAGCGCGGTTTTCAAATCACCCAGACCGTCGGCATGGGCGTGGCCCATAGCCAGCAAGGAGAGTAAAGCGAATGCGGGGGCCAGTACGTAGCGCAATTGCATGACAGGTTTCCTAAAAACAAAAATGAGACTATTCAACGTGGCATAGCGGCTTCAGGCCGACTTGCGGCCCCACGACGGCACATTGCGGCGTGTGGCGCCCCACAAGCCAAGCAAGCACAGCGCAATGCCTGCGCCCGAAATCAGGGTGGGCCGCCAGCCTTCCAGCAAAGCCGATACGGCTAACGCAATGACCGGAATCACCATGCCCATCAGCGACGCGCGCCCTGGGCCTTGGCGTTGCGCCAGTTTGAAATACAACAAAAATGCAACGACCGAACCCATAGCGCTGAGGTAGATCAAGGACACCCAATAACTGAGCCGTGGATCGAACTTGAACTCCACGCCCATGGCGGTGGCAATAATCCACAGCGTCAGCGCGCCATAGCCCATGCTCCAGGCCAGCAAGGGCACCAGCGGCATGCCGCCGCGCGTAAGCCGCAGCGTCAGCATGTTGCCGATGGATGCAAAGGTGACCGCCATCATGGCCAACCCGACGCCCAGCACCACACCTGGAGCAGCTTTGGCTGCGGCAATATCCGGCCAGAAGATGAGTGCCACCCCGGCCACGCCTAGCGTGCCAAAGCCCCAAAAGCGACGTGTCACGGGCTGCGCAAAACACAAGGCACCGCCCAGAGCGTTGGTGAAGATCATCAACGAGAACAACACCGCCACCAGGCCGGACGCAATATGGCGCTCTGCCTCGTAGGTGCCCAGGTAGTTCAGGCCGTACTGAATGACGCCAGTACCCGCCAACCACAGGTGCAGGCGCGGCGCTACGGCCACCGACTCGCCGCGCACCCGGGCCATGGCAAATAACAACACGCTCGCCAAACCAAAGCGCATGGCAATCGAATGCAGGGCCGACACATCGCCCAGTTGGTACAGGATGGCATGCCAAGTGGTGGCCCAGATCAGGGTGGGTGCCCAAAATAAAAAACGATCAGACATGCAAAAAATTCGATTCAATCCGGCCCATCAGGCCGACCGCTTAAAGAACGCCAACAAGGTACCCGCCAGCACAAACAAGCCGCCGAAGGTGCGGTTGAGCGCACGGATATGCGACTCGCTTTTGAGCGCCCCCAGCACCCGGGCTGCCAGCGCGGTGTAGCCCGCCATAACAACCAGATCGGTAAAGCCCAGCGTCGCGGCGATGGTGATGTATTGCAGCGTCAGCGGCTGCTGTACATCCAAAAACTGCGGTACCACCGCCAGCAAAAACACGGTGCCTTTGGGGTTGACAGTATTGATCATCCAGGCCCGTGCAATCATGGCGCGGCGGGTGGTGTGGGCGGCTGCTTCCGCCTTGGCGGCCATAGGCACGGCAGGTGCACGCCACTGCGCCATGCCCAACCACACCAAGTACGCCACGCCCGCCCATTTAATAACCAGAAAAGCCGTGCTGGACGAAGCCACCACGGCGCCTAGCCCTACGCCCACCACCACAATCTGCGTCCAAATGCCCAGAACCAACCCAAAGGTGGTGAAGTAGCCGCGCACAAAGCCATGGTTCAGCCCCGCACTCATGGCAGCTACAGCACCCGCCCCCGGAGAAATACTGATGGCCCAGGAGGCGGCAAAAAAAGCGAGCCAAGTAGAGAGTTCCATGATGGTCTAGAAAAAAAGGGCTGGGGTCACCACCACACCCTTACAAACCAAAAGGTGCCAGTGCAGCCTGGGGCGTGTACGATGCCACGCTATGAAGATTGACCCCGCTGTCGTCAAAATATTCGCCGAGAATGTGCGCGCAGAGATTATCCAGCGCCCCGCCGGGCTGAGCCTGGATTCTGCCATCGTGCAAAAAATCTCGGCGCGGGTGAAGGTCTTCAAGGACATGAATACCGACTGCCTGCTCAGCACGCTGGCCATGGGCGAACACCAGCCACACAAGGCTGGCGATATCGTCTTCAACGAAGGCGATATCGGTAGTTCATTTCACATCGTTGTGTCGGGCGAAGTGGTGGTGGAGAAAAACAAGAACGGCCAAGTGGTGACGCTGGCCAAACTGGGTGCGGGCGAATGCTTTGGCGAAATGGCCCTGGTGGGCGGCCATGTGCGTAGCGCCAGCGTGCGGGCCCTGCGCGACGCAGTCACCATACGCTTTGACCGCGAGCGGGTAGATGCCTACCCCGACAGCGCCCACGTCATCTACCGCAACATTGCGCGTATTTTGTCGGCCCGGTTGGACGAGTCGAGTGAGATGTTGGCCGACCTGGTGGTGCGCACTGGCGACGCAGGACATCTGCCGCTGGAATAAAAAAAGCGCGCACCCCGCAAAGGGTGTGCGCTAGCTTGTAAAAGCGCAGTAGTTAGTTTTGCTGCAGGTTTTGCAACGCGGCAATGCGTTCTTCAATCGGCGGATGGGTCGAGAACAACTGACCAATACCACCGGCAATACCCATGGCCGCCATGCTCTTGGGTAGCTCGCCGGGCACCATGCCACCCAGGCGGGCCAGGGCGTTCATCATGGGCTGCTTGCGGCCCATCAACTGGGCGGCGCCCGCATCCGCACGAAACTCGCGCTGGCGGCTGAACCAAGCCACGATGATGGCAGCTACAAAGCCCAGCACGATGTCGAGCACGATAGTGGTCACGTAATACCCAATGCCCGGGCCCGAGCGCTCTGAATTCTTGTTCAAGAAACTGTCCACGGCGTAGCCAATGACACGGCTCAAGAACACCACAAAAGTGTTCATCACGCCCTGGATCAACGTCATGGTGACCATATCGCCATTGGCGATGTGGGCTACTTCATGGCCAATGACGGCTTCGATCTCTTCACGGGTCATGCCTTGCAGCAAACCGGTGCTCACGGCCACCAGTGCCGAATTTTTGAATGCACCGGTAGCAAAGGCATTGGGAGCACCTTCAAAAATACCGACTTCAGGCATACCGATTCCCGCCTTGTCAGCGAACTTGCGCACGGTGTCCACAATCCACGCTTCATCGGCGTTGGCAGGCTGGTCAATCACCTTGACGCCCGACGACCATTTGGCCACCGGCTTGCTGATCAGCAAAGAAATGATGGCGCCACCAAAACCCATGATCAGCGAGAACATCATCAGGGTGCCGATATCCAGGCCGTTGGCGCCAATAAAGCGGTTGGCACCGGTCAAGCTGGCCACAATGCCCAGAACCACCATCACGGCTAGGTTGGTCATGACAAATAAAAGAATGCGTTTCATGGTTTCCTCAGAGAAATGCCCAACACGGTCGGGCTAGTGGACCAATAGTAAGGTCGAATTGGTAGTTTTCAAGGTAAACGCCAGGCAAAAGACCTGTCTAGGTTGGGGCTTTACTGCCTGCAGCGGCGACGATTCTGGGCGGGCGAAAAACGCTGGCGTCTTCATAAAAGCCGAGCGTTGAATTACCTGGCCACCAACCGGGCACACCCAGCACCGGCAAATGCGCAAACGGCTTGCTGGCCAGCAGTTCGGCGCTGAGCAAGTCGGCCATCCAGCTATCTACCTCTCGGAGCTGTTGAGGCCGCAGCAAGCCGGCGTGGTGCGGAACATCGCACTCGACCCGCTGCGCTACAAAATCCATAGCTACCGAGACACGAAATACATGGGCCGTGATGGGTTTTCGTGGGTAAACTAGTTTTTCCAATAGGGCGTGGCCAAACAGCAGCAAATGCACCTGTTGCCAGCCACTGCGCAAGGGGCCGAATAGCGCCGCCCAGTCTTTGCGCACCAGCGCCTCCCACACCGCATCGGGCCCGCAAAAGAAGGCCGCGTTTTCGTCAAATACGGTCAGCGCATCGCGCGCGGGGCCGCGTACCGGCTGAATACCCGTTTGCGCAATTTGCGCGGCCTGTAGTTGGTTGAGCTTTGCCTTGGTGGCCGGAAACTGTGCCCAGCACAGGCCGTTGAAGAAGTCGTGCAGGCCATCTCGGGTAGGCACTTGCTGGGTGTCGAAGATGAATTGTTCGTAAGCCACGCCTGGGGGTAACGCGGCCTGCTGCACAAATTGCACGGGGGCTAGCCCCGTAGCATTGAGCGCCTGCGCCACTGACTGCCCTTCAGCCACGGCCTGCGCAGCGCCCTGCCCTACGCCGCGCCAGGGCGCGAGCCAGGGGGCGGACCAGTCGATACTTGTTAATTTAACGTCTGCCGTTAAATTAACAAGGTTGTGGCGCGTGGTCTGGCTCTTATTCAATCGGACTGCAGCTTCCACTCCAGCGCTTCACCCGCAGCCAGCGGTTTGAGCAAGGCCTCGCCCAGGGCGTAGCTGTCGGGCGGGGTCCAGCGTTCGCGCTGCAGGGTGATAGTGCCCCGGTTGCGTGGTAGACCGTAAAAGTCGGCCCCGTGGAAGCTGGCGAAGCCCTCTAGATTGTCCAGCGCACCGGCGGCATCAAAGGCACTTGCGTACAACTCTAAGGCGGCGTGGGCGGTGTAGCAACCGGCGCAGCCGCTGGCGTGCTCCTTCAGGTGCGCAGGGTGCGGGGCGCTGTCGGTGCCCAAGAAGAACTTGGTGCTGCCACCCGTAGCGGCCTGCACCAAAGCTTGGCGGTGCGTTTCACGCTTGAGCACCGGCAGGCAGTAGTAGTGCGGGCGAATTCCACCGGTAAAGATGGCGTTGCGGTTGTAAAGCAAATGGTGGGCGGTGATGGTGGCGGCGGTGAAGCGGTCGGCATCCTGCACGTACTGCGCGGCTTCCGATGTGGTGATGTGTTCGAACACGATCTTGAGTTCAGGAAAGTCTTTGCGCAGTGGGATCAGTTGTGTGTCGATGAACACGGCTTCGCGGTCAAACAGGTCGATGTCACTGCTCGTCACCTCACCGTGCACCAGCAACAGCAGGCCGGCCTTCTGCATGGCTTCGAGCGTTTTGTAGGTTTTACGGAGGTCGGTGACACCAGCGTCGCTGTTGGTGGTGGCGCCTGCGGGGTAGAGCTTGGCGGCCACCACCCCAGCGTCTTTGGCGCGGGCGATTTCGTCGGCGGGCAGGTTGTCGGTGAGGTACAGCGTCATCAGCGGCTCAAACTGCACGCCTTCGGGCACAGCGGCCTGGATACGTGCCTTGTAGGCCAGGGCCTGCGCGGCGGTGGTCACCGGGAGCTTCAGGTTGGGCATGATGATGGCGCGGGCAAACTGGGCGGAAGTATGCGGCACCACGGTGTACAGCGCATCTCCGTCACGCACATGCAGGTGCCAATCGTCGGGCCGGGTGAGGGTCACGGTTGCGGGCGCTGTCGGTGTCGGTGTAGGGTGTGGATGGGTCATGGCCGCTATTGTCCCAAATCACGGGGCAGGCTCGGCCAGATCCACCAGACCCGTCATTTAAAAAGGTACGAAGTCGCTCGGATATTTCCAAACGTCTTTTAGCAAGTAGCTCACCGGCATGTTCAGCGCCTTGGCATTTGGCGGGATGGGGGCCAGAAACCACTTGTCGTAAAGCGGCTGAATCTCTTTGCTCTTAATTAGACGGCGCATTTCATCGTCAACCAGCTTTTTGAATTCAGGATCGTTTTTGGGAAGCATGATGGCCAAAGGCTCGGTCGTGAGGAATTTACCCACCACCTTCAAACTTGCGGGATCGGCGCGGTTGGCCGCCAGCCCGTACAGCAACACGTCATCCATCAAGAAGGCGTCCGCCTCATTTTTCTCCACCATTTCGACCGCCTTGGCATGGTCTGGTGCCTCAAGAATGCTGATGTACAGAAGCCGCCCGCGGTTGGCTTGCTCGGCCGCCTTTAACGGTGTTGAGCCTTTGGTAGATACTAATTTTTTGCCTTGCAGGTCTTCAATGCGCTCGAGTTTGCTATCGGCGCGCACCAGCATGCGGGCTCCGGTCATGAAGTGGGGAATCGTGAACGCTACCTTTTGACGGCGCTCTGCGTTGTTGGTGGTTGATCCACACTCCAGATCGACTTTGCCCTCTTCGACCATGGGGATTCGGTTGGCTGACGTGACGAGCACGTACTCCACCTGCATGGCCTTGGCACCGGTCTTTTTGCGCACTGCGTCGGCCAGCTTGAGGCAGATGTCCAGGGCGTAACCCACGGGCTTCTTGTCTTGGTCAAGGTACGAAAATGGGATAGACGACTCGCGATGTGCCAACACCAGTTTGCCGCCGCCAGCAATGCGCTCCAGTACGGTTTCGGCATGGGCCGGCAGACTGCAAACCAGCACACCCACAAGCCACCAATATGTCCAAGACCCATTTCGCATACGCACTCCAAGATTGGTTGTACCACCCATGCAAAGCGTAGCCGTCTGGCGCGCTTTAGGCTAATGCCGATTCTGCTGCATCGTATGCAAAAAATGCAGCTTACGGTGCCGTGCCGTGTGTCAAAAGGTACTCCCACAGCGCCTGAGTGGAGCCCTTGGGAGACCGCGTTTGGGCGCGCTGCGCAGGCGACAGGCTGCGGGCGGCTTCTTTGCCCGAGGGGCGCTCGCGGTAGGCGCGCACTTCCATGGTGATTTCCAGACCCTGCAATTTCGGGGGTAGCGCGCTCACCAGTTTTTTGGAACGCAAATCTTTCTTCACCGCGCTGTACGGCAAAAACGCTATGCCGTGGCCCTCCAGAGCCATGGCCTTGAGGCCTTCCGCCATGTCGGTTTCATACACGCGGTCAAAGTGCACTGCACCGGGCGCTTGCTTGAGCATGGTTTCCACCATCTGCCCCAGGTACGCACCAGGGGCGTAACCCAAATAAGGCAATGGCCGCGCAGCGGTGCCGGGCAACAAAAATAAGGGCGCGCCATCATCATCGGGCTTGACATACGGCGCAATGGTTTCTTCGCCCAGGCTCACCATTTCGTAGCGGTCGGTGTCTAGCTGGTAGGGCTGCGAGGGGTGGTGGTAGCCAATCATCAAATCACAACTGCCTTCCACCAAGCGCATCACGGCGTCGTGCACGTTCAATGCGATGAGGCGACTTTTAATGGGGCCAAACTTTTCACGCAAGCCCGACACCCAGGCGGGGAAAAAAGTGAATGCCAGCGTATGCGGCACGGCGAACTCAATGAAGTCTTGGCCCGCTGCGTTATGCCCCCGCAGCATGGCCCGGGTGCTTTGCAACGACTGCAACATTTCCAGCGACTGGTCGTACAGCGTTTCACCAGCGGCCGTCAGGCGCGTGGGGTAGCTGCTGCGGTCGACCAAATCCGTGCCAGCCCAGGCCTCCAGTGACTGGATGCGCCGCGAAAACGCAGGCTGGGTGACGTGGCGCAATTGCGCCGAACGGCTGAAACTACGGGTTTCGGCCAAACTCACAAAATCCTCAAGCCATTTGGTTTCCATGGGGAGACATTATGTGCGGATGGCATAAATCGCGGGTTCACCCGCCGGCTGAAGTCAGCGCCCCGTCAGCGTCTGATAGGCCGCACGCGTCTCGGGCGACACCGCTGCCAGCACCTGCGGGTAGTGCGTTTTGTGCTGGGCCAGTACGCGGGCGCTGGCCACGGCAAACGAGCGGCAAAACCAGTGGCAGGTGTGCTGCATCAGCATCAACTCGGCCGTGAGCGTGAAGGCGCGCTCCTTGGCGTCAAGCTGCGAGGCCAAGGCTCTGGCGATGCCCTGGGCGTGAATGTGCAGCGCTTTGCGCGCATCAAAGGTGGCAGCAGGGAACAGCTTGTGGGCCCACGGCAGCGCCAGCGGCAGCGTGCTGACCAAGGCGTCATCAGCCCAGACTTCGCCAAAGTCCTTCGCAAACTGGGCGAACTGCAGGTTCAGCTTGTCCTCTTGCGCGTTCAGGTGCGCCCACACCTGGGCCTGCCGGTCGGGGCGCGCCTCGCTCAGGGCCCGCATATAGCCTCCGATCAACCCCTCCATCAGCGTCTCAATGTCGAAACGCGATAAATGTTTACCCAGCAAGGCAATACGCTGCTTTTGTTGTTGCGACTTCAGGATGTAGAGGACTGCGGCGAACAACACCACCGCGAGGAGCAACAGATTCATGGGAAGACTTCAAAATACGTTTGCTATGTTTTTAATAGCAAACTATTCATTAAATACGCCGACCGGAGCATGTTTTCACTCCTAAAGTTGGCACGACAGCGCAAAAAAGCGATTTTCAGGCCATTTCACCGCCACCAGACTCGCCCGATTGTTGCAGGGCCCACATCTGGGCATACCGCCCGTTGGCCGCCAGCAGCGCGGCGTGGTTGCCGCGCTCCACAATGCGCCCGGCAGCCATCACCAGAATCTCATGCGCATCCACCACCGTCGACAAACGGTGGGCGATGACCAGCGTGGTCTTGTTGCTCGATACATTCTTGAGCTCCGCTTGAATGGCGCGCTCGTTGGCCGAGTCCAGCGCGCTGGTGGCCTCATCAAAGATCATAACGGGCGGGTTTTTAAGCAGCGTGCGGGCAATGGCCACGCGCTGCTTCTCGCCACCACTCAATTTCAGCCCACGCTCGCCCACCATGGTGTCGTAGCCTTTGGGTGTAGAGGCAATGAAGTCGTGAATATGGGCGGCCTTGGCCGCCTCTTCAACCTGGGCGCGGGTCGCACCCGGTTGGCCATAGGCAATGTTGTATTCCACCGTATCGTTGAACAGCACCGTGTCTTGCGGCACGATACCAATAGCCTGGCGCACGCTGGCCTGGGTCACCTGTTTGATGTCCTGGCCTTCGATCAAGATGCGACCCCGACGAGCCGAGGCCTCATCCCCATTTCCCACGTCATAGAAGCGAAACAGCAGCCGCGCCAGGGTCGATTTTCCCGAGCCCGACGGCCCCACCACCGCCACCGTTTTACCGGCCGGAATCGCAAAACTGATGTTGTGCAAGATGGTGCGGCCCGGTTCGGCCGGGGTGCCGGGGTCGTAAGAGAACGTCACGTCTTCAAAAATAACGGAGGCATCGCCGCGCAACTGTAGAGGCTGCGCACCAGGTAGGTCGGCAATCTCGCGCTCGCGCTCCATCAGCGTGAACATCTTTTCTAAGTCCGTCAGGCTTTGCTTGATCTCGCGGTAGATCACGCCCAAAAAGTTCAGCGGAATATAGAGCTGGATCATGAAGGCGTTGACCATCACCAGATCGCCCAGTGTCATGCGGCCATCCACCACGCCCTGGGTGGCGCGCCACAGCATGGTCACCAGCGCAGTGGCAATGATGAGCTGCTGGCCGGTGTTGAGCAGGCTCAGCGTAGTCTGGCTCTTGACCGCAGCGCGGCGATAGCGCTCCAGGTTTTCGTCGTAACGCTGGGCCTCAAACTCTTCGTTGTTGAAATACTTGACAGTTTCGTAGTTCAGCAGCGAGTCGATGGCACGGCTGTGGGCAGTGCTGTCCAACTCGTTCATCTTTTTGCGAAACTGGGTGCGCCACTCGGTCACGGTGATGGTGAAAGTGATGTAGACGACCAACGCAATAATGGTGATCCACGCAAACCACACATCAAACTTGACGGCCAAGAGCGTGAGCACCAGCGTCACTTCAATCAGCGTAGGGATGATGCTGTAGAGCGAGTAACTGATGAGCGAGTGCACGCCACGCGTGCCGCGCTCGATGTCGCGGGTCATGCCACCGGTCTGGCGCTCCAGGTGAAAGCGCAGACTCATGGCGTGCAGGTGGCGAAACACCTCGAGCGAGATGCTGCGCGACGCGCCTTCAGTGGCCTTGGCAAAGACCAACTCGCGCAACTCGGTAAATAACGACGTTGTGAGGCGCAGGGCACCATAGCCCACTAGCAAGGCCACAGGCACCACCAGAATGGCCTGTACATCGCCCGGCTTGAAAGACATCGAGTCCACCAAGTTTTTGAGCAACAGCGGTACGCCCACATTGGCCAACTTGGCGCCCACCATAAAAGTCAGCGCCGCCACGACCCGCCATTTGTATGTCCACAAATAAGGGAACAGCCGCTGTAACGTAGCCCAGTCGGATTTGGGTGGTACCGCGCTGGCGGGCGGAGCGTGGGGGCTGGTACCGCCGCCGGGCCGCCCCAAGGCGGAATGCGCCCCCTCGGGGGGCAGCGATCCGCCTGGCGGCGGAGCGTGGGGGCTATCTTTCTTCATGGACGACAATCTTGGTTCAAACAGTGAAGGATTGTGCCCATGTCTACCAATGCAAGCCCCGCCGGCATCCAATTACCCACCGACCAGGACCTGGTGCTCAAGGTGATCCCCATGCCCGCCGATTGCAACGCCAATGGCGACATCTTTGGCGGCTGGGTCATGGCCCAGGTCGATTTGGCGGGCTCGGTGGTGCCCGCGCGCTACACCCAGGGCCGCATGGCTACAGTGGCGGTGAATGAATTCATCTTCAAACAGCCCGTGCGCGTGGGCGATATTTTGAGTTTTTTCTCCAAGGTCACCCGCATTGGGCGCACCTCGATCACGGTCAAGGTCGAAGTGTTTGCCGAGCGCTTTCGCAGCCAGGGGCAATACATCAAGGTAACTGAGGCGTCCTTGACCTACGTGGCGATCGATGACAACGGCCAGCCCCGAGAGATTCCAAAACCCTGAGGTTTTAATGCTCGGTGCATGGGTGCTAGCCCAATCGGAATGCGTTCTTGCCAGCATGCTTGGCGGCGTACATCGCGCTGTCTGCGCGCTCTAGCAACTCTGATATTTCGACCTGACTGCCCTGTGCCTGGTGCACGACGATACCGATACTGGCCGTGACAGTGGCCTCGCCGCAAGATAGTAAAAAGGGTCGCGCTACCGCTGTCAAAATTTTATTCGCCAGGTTGTCAGCGTCCTCATCGGCATGCGTCAACTCCTCCAAAATGATGGTGAATTCGTCGCCCGCCAAACGGGCCACAGTGTCCGTCTTTCTGACCAGAGACGTGAGTCGCTGCGCAAACTGGATGAGCAACTCATCGCCCGCCTGATGCCCCAAACGATCGTTCACCTGCTTGAAGCCATCCAAGTCCAGAAAAAACAGAACCATCGCAGTTCCCGACCGTCGGCTGCGCAGGGCTGCGCTCTGCAGCCGGTCCATGAAGAGAAAACGGTTGGGCAGACTCGTCAACGAGTCATGCTTGGCCAATCGCGTGAGCGCCAGTTCCTCATCCTTACGCTGGCTGATGTCGCTCACCACCCCCACAAAGTGGCGCTTTTGCAGTAGTGACACCTCGTTGATAGTGAACTCCAGAGGGAAGGTCATGCCATTGCTGTGCAATCCACACATTTCAAAATTGGGTCGGCTGACATAGTCCGCCAAGCTGTCCGATAGAGGTTGTCGTGAACCCCACTCTGTGGGAATGAATTGCCGAATATTATTGGAAGTTAGCTCGTTAGCCGCCCTACCAAAAATAGCACCCGCAGACTTGTTGGCGGACTGTATGGCCCCCTTTCGATCCATCGTCAAGATGCCATCCCCCGCCGCTTCCATGATGGCACGTAGCTCCTGTTCTTTCTCTGCTGCCGCCAGCTCTGCCGAATGCATTTGCGTAGCCAGCGGGTGCAGTTGCGAGTACAGCAACGCCGCACCCAAAAGCGCAGCAAGCAAAATGATCGGCGCACCAAAAGCCAAAGCCTCTCGGATGACGGCGTACATATCGGCGGTTTCTTGTTTGGCGACATAGCCCAAAGTGGGGCTCAGCGGACCAAAAGCGGCGGTCACGGCCTTGCCCCGGTAGTCCAGCGCATTTACAAGCCCTGTTTTGCCAGCCAGCGCCATCTCCATGGGCAAGGGCTTACCAGATGCCGCGCGGGGTGTCACGCTGAAGGGACGGTCATGTAAATTGCCCGGAAAACACACCAAAGCGTCGCCTTTGGGCGTGCAGGCCGCAATCTCGCCGGTATTTCCCAAATTGGCTGCGTTGAACATGGCTTTGTTCAGTTCAGGCACGGCTTGATCCACCACCAACTGACCAACGCCCTGATTTTTAGAACCCAACGGAATGCGGCTTCGCACTAGCGTCTCCCCGTCCCAGACAAGAAATGATTGGTCAGTGGCATCCACGGCAACCACAATCTCGGGTGCCAGATTCAACTGGCCATAAACATGCTGAACCCGCCCCTGCGCATCCACCACGGCGATGCCGCGAAAACCCTCCTGCAGGAGCCCCACCGCAATCGCTGAAACACGCGCCTCGGTTGCGCGGGTGCGGGATCCATTGAGCAAGTCTTTGCTATGCACCACTAATCCAGATAAACGCGCGGACGACTCAGCATGCTTGGCGGCGTGGTGCACGGTGGCGGCAAACCAGGGGGTACGGATGCGCACTACAGTTTCTAGCGCACTACCCAGGGTCTTTTCCAGCGTGCTTTGGAGCACGACAAATCCGATCAAGCCCACAGTCACCGTCACCGTCACCGTGACAAGAATCATCGAGCCCAAGAAACGGATTTTTTCCGCCTCGCGAAAATACTGGCGCGACGCATACCATTCACTTTTTGACCAAACCAACCACAGACCGATGGCGGTCAGAATCATTCCAGTAGCGGTATGCAACGCCATACGCGCCGACTTGGCCCAGCCAAACAGCACGTCTTGGCCCAGAACGTAGCCCACCAGACCCGTCAGGCCCACAGTGAGCAAGAAAAACGTGAGTCCAACCACCCACAGCGCGCGCGACTTGCTCTGCACGCCATTCGTCAACAGCAGTATGGAGCCGACGAGTATGAATCCCAGCGCGGTGTTGGGCGCCATTCTGCCCGGGCGCGTGTTGCCATAGTCGTACCACGCATGCAGCACAGCGAGATCAATGCCCAAACTGCGGTCAAGCACGATCTCCACCAGCGTTAATCCGCACAGGGTGATGAGGCCAAAGCCAATGCCGTTGCGCAAGCGGCACGCAAGACGATGGTGATGGGGCATTAATGCGATCGCAAGGCCAGTCACAAAAAAGCACAGGCTGGTGTTGAACACCATAGGCAACAAGCCCGCCTTGATTTGCACCATCGCTGGGACATGCAGTAACCAGCCCGCCATAACCATTAAGCCAAGCAGCATCAATACGACGCTGATACAACGCTCCAACCATTGTGTACCGGTGCGCGCATCCAACGTGTTTTTTATAGGTGCCATATTGAGCTTTGCATTCCGGGAATTTCCATTGACGACCCCATCAGCGACGACTTCACCGTGAGGCGCATAACTTTAACGGTATATCCAAGGTGGCAAGATGGGACTTAAAACCCAACGCAAATCTACCGGGTCTTCATGGATGGGCCTGGTGTGTGGCGAGTATCTCTGACATGAAACTCAGCGCCGGGCCAATGGCTAGGGGGCAGACAGACCCGGCGATTGCGAGACGCGGCGTGCACTCAATGCTGCGCCTGCGCGCCGGTCGTGGTTGCTTTCTTTGCGGCGCTCTCGGACCCGCAGGTCCTGAGAACCTGGTTTCATGCCATGCAACAGCAACTGTTGGGCTGGGTCCGAGCGATGTTGCCCATTGGCGTCTTCGGGCGTGTGCAATGTGTTGGAGATAGCGGGCGCATCGGGGTTATCTGGCTCGGCGTTTAATGCCTTGCCATAGCCCAGCCCCACGAACTCAAATTGAGCGCCACCTGCTTTTTTAGCCCGATACATGGCCGAGTCTGCTTGGCAAATGAGCGTGGGCACGTCCTGTCCATCCTTAGGGTACAGAGCAATACCCAAACTCCCCGATACCCGCAGTACGTTCCCGTTGGTGTCCCACGGCTCAACCATACTGGCAAGAATTTTGGTGGCGATGATGGCCGCATGCGCGGGATGCGCTACCTGGGACAGCAACACCAAAAATTCGTCTCCGCCGTGGCGACTCACGGTGTCAGAGTCCCGAACCGCCACCTCTAGTCGGCGTGCCATCATGGTCAAGACTTCATCCCCAACCGTGTGGCCCAACGTGTCGTTGATGCTCTTGAAATGATCGAGGTCTACGAATATGACAGCAAGGCTTGTACCGTTACGGTGTGCCATAGCTACCGCGCTCTCCATGCGGTCCTGCATCAGCGCGCGGTTGGGCGTTCCCGTAAGCGCGTCGTGCTGGCTGGCACGCGTGAGATCCTCCAATTCGTGAAAGGCCGTGTCGGCCAAGGTTTCCGAGCGCAGAGCTGCCAGCAAAAGGTTCTCGTTCGCCTTCACAATCTCCACCGGCAACGTGCTGATCAGCACTTGTTGAGCGGCCAACACCTCTCCCTCTAGCCGGCTCAGCTCAGCACGCAACAACGCCCGTTGCCGTCCTAACAACGCCAATGTTTGGGCAGCCGCCGCCACTTTTTTTGCTTTTCGGTTTATTTTCATTTTTAGTCACCGGGCCTTTGCCAAGGAAGGGCTGTCTTTTTCTTTTTTAGCGTAGTGTGTGCTTTCAACCTGTGAAGGCTGCCCACCTAGCAGGCCCTCATGGCCTACCATCATCGCGCCGATTTGGATGCCATCGTTGTCGATGTGAAACCGGTGAAGCTGGCTGGAGTGTGCGCTTGCCCGCACCTTCACAACCGCCATGACGCGCTCCAAATGGCTGTCAATTTCTACGTAGCGCTGAACAATGATGGCGTCCGTCAGAAAAGCGGTCCCGTACGGACTAAAGCGCAAATCTACAAAGCGATCCTCCAGCTCCGATGTCATCACCACCGTGACGCCAGTCCTGGCTAACGCCGACACCATGCGGGCCATGGACTCCCTGAAGTCATCACGGAAGGTGGGGGCCAGCACCAGTTCGAACCCCGAAAGCGAGTCAATGACAACGCGGGTAGCCTTGAGCCTGCGGATTTCCTTGAGCAAAAGTCCAGCCATTTCATCCACCGAAAGGTCGGGAGCGCGCGTGTTAACCACACCGATACGATCACTATGGATGAGCTCTGCCATCACCGAGCCCCGCAATTGGGCTGGGCGCTGCTCGAAGGCCGCAATGACACCGGTCTCGCCACAACGCGCACCCTCCGCCAAAAATGCGGCCGCCAGGGTGCTTTTGCCAGACCCCGATGGACCGGCGACCAGCAGCGAATAGCCCTTAGGCAGGCCGCCGCCCATCATCGCGTCCAGCCCAGGAACGCCCATGCGCAGCCGAACTTCCGCCGGGGACGTGGAGCGAGCATCTGTCATGTCGTCCAAAAGCGGGGGCGGAAAGACCGATATCCCCGCATCGCTGATACGGAAAGTATGGATTCCTGGCGACGTGGCAAGCCCACGAATCTTGGTAACCTCAATTTTTCGGACTATTGAGTTACGCAGCACACTTTGGTGCAAACGGATCATGCCGTCAGCGACGGTCAAAACAGGGTTTCGGTCACCCTCAGCCAAGTAGTCGCCAATCAAAAAGGTGGTGGCTTGCCAACTCGTCATCAAGATACTGAGCTCTTGAATGAATTCCTGCAATTTTTTAGATGAATCGGTTTCCCCCTGGCTAGCGATGCTCATAGATCTAAAGGAGTCGACGACGACAAAGGCCGGATCATGCTTTTTCACTTCGGCCGTGATGCGCGCAAGCACCTTATTCAAATCACCGTCCACTATGTCATCGGTCAAATTGATGAAATGGACGGCATGGCCGATTTTTTTGCGGTCAAAAAAGTCGAACTGTTGTTGGTAGCGCAACATTTTTATCGGTGGCTCACCGAGTATCGTGAAATAAATTGCGGGGCGCGCATCTGTAGCAAGGGCAAAAAGAATCTGGTGGGCCAAGGTTGTCTTACCACTGCCAGGAGCGCCTGCGATGAAGTTAAATGAAAACTCAGGCAGACCACCACCAAGTAACTCATCAAGCCCTGGAACGCCCGTTGTCAGTCGCTTGATTTTTACTTTACCTTTGGTCATGGTGAACTTTCAGTGCAGCAATGCCGCTAGCGTGGTTTTCTAAAATAGGGCGAATCAGACGATCGGTGAACGAGTCGCCGACCAAGTGAGACAGGCGGTCATAGAAGGACTGCAACAAGGACGCAACAACGGCCTGTGCCTGCGCATCGCTTTGCAACTTCAAAACAGCCTGCAAAGCGGCATAGTCATCCACCACAATCGCGCTTTGATGCACCGTTGTCAAATAGGGGTGGTCCACACTCAACGCGTGTAGGCTGCGGTTGTAAAGAGCCGCGAAGCCTCGTCGACCAATAATCGGCACCAGTCTGGCGCTAATCTCGCGCCACACGGCCACGACGTCATCGGACGGCAAGCCAACCGCTGGTTTCACACTTTTAGGTGTGGTCTTGTCGTGCATAGGGCATCCAGTCGCATTAGGGGGCAGGTCTGGCAGCCCGGGTTTAGTCGGACGCGTTCGGGCCCTTCAAGCTAACCGGCCAGTGCCCTATCAGTGGTCGTTCGTGGGGGCCATACCAAGCTCTTTCTGTATTATTCCGTCTTCTACTTAGCGCGTCTGTGCGGTCTACAACACACATCCCACCAGCGTTTCGGGTGTTGTTGTAGCTGCGTCACCCGGGTGACTTGCGCAGACAGGCGCGTTCCGGCGCGCTAGGGGGCGGTCATACGATTGAGCCTTCGCTCGTCAGGGAAATCAGTGACAACCCTATCAAAGGAATTGAACGAAGCAGCTATAACCGTGTCAACTTTCATTAGGGGACAACGTGCTGTTTCTTCAACTGCTGATCAGCGGGATCGCACAGGGGTGCATTTACGGGCTGATTGCACTGGGCTTCGTGCTCATTTACAAGGCCACCGAAACCGTGAGCTTCGCCCAGGGCGAGCTGATGATGCTCGGTGCCTTTGGTGGCTTGGTCGCCATGACCATGATGGGGTTGCCGTTTTGGCTGGCGGTGCCGTGCGTCATCGTGGCGATGGCGCTCGTTGGGGTGCTGATGGAGCGCGTGGTCATTCGTCCCGTGTTGGGACAGCCTGCTTTCTCCATCGTCATGCTGACTATCGGCATAGGGTATGTGGCACGCGGCCTCATCACCATGATTCCCGGCATTGGTACCGATACCAATTCGCTGCCCGTGCCCTACAAAGACGAGATCTGGAAATTTGGCGGCGACGCCATGGGCATCGGCGCCGTGGTCATCAATGTGGAGAATATTGTGGTGATCGCGGTCACTGCTGTGCTGTGCGTCTTGTTGTTCGCCCTATTTCGGTACAGCAAGCTGGGTATTGCCATGCAAGCCGCGTCACAAAACCAGTTAGCGGCTTATTACATGGGCATTCCGGTGAAGCGGCTCAATGGCATTGCCTGGGGCTTGGCCGCGGCGGTGGCAGCCATAGCAGGTATTCTGTTGGCGCCGATAACCTTCGTACACGCCAATATGGGCTTCATTGGCCTAAAAGCGTTTCCGGCTGCCGTGGTCGGCGGTTTTGGCAGCCTGCCAGGCGCAATTGTGGGGGGCTTGGTGATTGGCGTGGTGGAGTCACTGGCGGGTTTCTATTTGCCCGATGGTTTTAAAGACACCGCAGCCTATATCGTGGTGCTGGTCATGCTGATGGTGAAGCCCAATGGACTATTCGGCGAGAAGCTGCGTAAGAAAGTATGACCCCAACGCTTGTCACTTCCTACACCACGCTGCCCTGGATCTAACCCATGCGTTTCATTTTCAAAACCGACTATGGCCAAGACATCAATTTGGCCAAACACGGCGGCCATGTATTCTGGTACAGCGCACTGGTGCTGCTGCTGTTGCTGGCCCCCTGGTTGATACCCGAGTATTGGCTGGCGCAAGCCACCTTTGTCTTGATTTACGGCATAGCCGGGTTGGGGCTGATGCTACTGGCAGGTTTTACCGGCCAGTTCTCTTTAGGACACGCAGCATTCTTGGGAGTGGGGGCCTATACACAGGCTTACCTTACAGGCAAGGGTGTTCCGTTTCCGTTTGCGATTCTGGTGGCCATGGGCCTATCGGCGGCACTGGGCATCGTCATCGGACTGCCCGCTTTGCGGCTGAAGGGTATTTACCTGGGCATGGCCACGCTGTCCTTCGGCTTTATTATTGAAGAGGTTTTTGCGCGCTGGGAGTCTGTAACCGGGGGCAATGCTGGTATCCGCATCGGTAAGCCCGACATGTTCGGCTGGGTGCTTCAGACGGGCGACGCTTTCTATTGGCTGTGCTTGGTCATCACGATTGCAGCAACGCTGGGGGTTTTGAACCTGCTGCGCTCACCCACCGGGCGCGCGTTTGTGGCGATTCGCGACTCCGAAATCTCAGCCCAGAGCATGGGCATCCATCTGGCTTACTACAAGACGTTGTCGTTCTCCATATCAGCCGGTTTGGCCGGTGTTGCGGGTGCACTGTATGCGCACAATCTGCAGTTCATCTCGCCGGATCAGTTCAATTTATTGCAGTCCATTGACCTGCTGCTGATGATTGTGATTGGGGGGTTGGGCTCGGTGCACGGTGTTTTCTTGGGCGCTATTTTCTTAATTACCCTGCCCCAGGGTATCTCGGCAGCCAAAGAGTTTTTACCTGATTTCATAGGTCAGGCACCGGGGCTCAAGAGCGCGATTTACGGTGCAGTGCTGATTGCCTTTGTACTGTTCGAACCCATGGGGCTATATGGGCGCTGGCTGAAGGTGCGGACCTACTTGCAAATGTTTCCTTTCTACCGCAAAGGCATGTTCAAGCGGCAAAAGTCATTCCAGAAATCGGACAGATTGAAATGAGCACCACGCTTCTATCAGCCAAAAACTTGAGCGTGCGCTTCGGCGGCGTGTTGGCAGTCAACAACGTGAGCTTTGATGTCAAACAGGGCGAAGTGTTCACCCTGATTGGCCCCAACGGGGCGGGCAAGACCACGGTGTTCAATCTGATCAGCCGCATTTACACACCCACCGCAGGTGAGATTGATTACCTGGGGCCCCAGGGAATGATCAAGCTCACCGACGAGGCCCCGCAGAATGTGGCCTCCCTGGGCATTGCGCGCACCTTTCAAAATATTGAGTTGTTTGAACACGCCAGTGTGCTGCACAACCTACTGATCGGGCGGCACACGCACCGCGCGACCCACATGTGGCAGGACTTGTTCTTTACCTCTGCGGCGCGCGAAGCAGAATTGAAATCCCGCGAGAAGGCCGAAGAAGTCATCGAATTCCTGGGGCTACAGCACTACCGCGACTCGTTTGTCGCAGGCCTGCCCTATGGCGTACGTAAGGTGGTGGAGATGGCGCGCGCGCTGTGCACCGAGCCCAAGCTGTTGCTGCTGGATGAGCCGTCCTCGGGTCTGAACGTCGAGGAGACTGACGACATGGCGTTCTGGATTCAGGACATCAAAAACGACCTGGGTATCACTGTGTTGATGGTGGAGCATGACATGACACTGGTGTCTAAAGTGTCGGACCGAGTTGTCGCTCTGAACCAGGGTGAGGTGCTGGCCATGGGCACACCGCGCGAGGTGCAAAACGACCCTGGCGTCATTGAAGCCTATCTGGGTACCGTAGATGACGTGTCATCGCTGCGCCGCCCAGTGCCCAATAGCAAGGAGGTCGTATGAGCCCTGTGCCTCCGGCTATCAGCGACCAACCCGTCCTTAGGCTGTTGAATGTAGAGAGCGCCTATGGCCCTATCAAGGCCATTCGGGGTGTCAGCCTTCAGGTACGCCGCAGCGAGATCGCTACCGTATTGGGCTCCAACGGTGCGGGCAAAACTACAATTTTGAAAACCATCTCGGGCATCATTGACCCGCGCAAAGGCACTGTCGAGTTCAAGGGGGAAGACATCACGGCGCAAGACCCCTCGTTCATCGTGCAGCAAGGCTTGAGCCATGTTCCCGAAGGTCGGGAGGTGTTCCCGCTTTTAAGCGTGCGCGACAACCTGCTGATGGGTGCCTACACCCGCAGTGATCGCGATGGTGTGGCCAGAGACATGGAAGCAGTGCTAGGGTACTTTCCGATTTTGAAGGAGCGCGCGACACAAGACGCTGGGCTGCTTTCTGGCGGACAACAGCAGATGCTGGCGATCAGCCGTGCGCTGATGGCCAACCCTGATCTGATCTTGCTGGACGAGCCCAGCCTGGGCCTGAGCCCGAAGCTCACCAAAGAAATCTTTGAAATCGTGGTGCGCATCAACCGAGAGCGCGGCACCACCATTTTGTTGGTAGAGCAAAACGCAAACATGGCGCTGAACGCTTCTGACTATGGCTACGTGCTGGAGAACGGTCGCATTGTCATGGAAGACACCTGCGCCCACCTGCGTGAGAAGGACGACATCAAGGAGTTCTACTTGGGCATGAAGGAAGACGGCGTGCGCGGCGAGCGGCGTTGGAAGAAGAAGAAGACCTGGAGATAACAATGAACACAGCACAGAGCCGCCTCAAGCAAGTGCAGGCCCCTGTGGGGGGCAGCGTAGTACACACCGTGACAAGCGTGGGGGCTATATTCACATGACGACCCTGTGGGATTTGAGCGGCATACAGCCCAACACCGACGTAGTAATGCCTGGGGAGACTATCCCCGCCATGTTCTGGAACGCAGTGCAACAGCGAGGCCCCAACATCTGGCTGCGCCAGAAGCATCTGGGCCTGTGGCGCAGCTGGACCTGGAACCAAACCGGTGATGCTGTGCGCGAGATTACTGGTGGCCTGATAAGCCTGGGCTTTGGCCCAGGCGACACGGCCTCTATTTTGGGCAACACCGTCATTGGATGGATCTGGGCCGACCTGGCTGTACTGTCTGCGGGCGGCGTGTCCAACGGCATTTACCCCACCGACGCAGCTAGCCAAGTGCACTACCTGTGCCAGGACTCGGCCACCAGCGTCCTGTTTGTAGAGGACGATGAGCAGCTCGACAAGGCGCTGGAAGTGCGCGGCAACCTACCCAAAATTCGCAAGATTGTGGTGTTCAACATGGAGGGCCTGCGCGGCCTCAATGACCCCAATGTGATGAGTCTGGATGCCCTGCGCGCGCTGGGTCGCGCCTACAACGCCGAACACCCACAGGCAGTGAAGCAGCGCGTAGACGCCTGCAGACCTGAGGACCTGGCCATTTTGGTGTACACCTCCGGTACTACGGGCAAGCCCAAAGGTGCCATGCATTTGCACCAAGGCTTGGTTTACACCGTGCGCGGCTACAACATGCTGGTTGCGCAAGACGAGCGCGATGAGCGCATGTGCTTCCTGCCGCTGTGCCACATCGCCGAGCGGCTGGGTGGCGAATACTTTGGCCTGTACACAGGTGCAAAACTCAATTTTGTGGAGAACCCGGAGACCATTCCTGAAAACGTACGTGAGATTGCACCCACCGTATTTACCGCTGTGCCACGGGTGTGGGAGAAGTTTTATTCCGGCGTGATGATTTCCCTCAAAGAGGCTGGTTTTTTACAGCAAGCAGCTTACGCGTGGAGCATTGGCGTGGGCACGGTCATTGCCAATAAAGTGCTGGCGGGCCAGCCTGTGGACGCGTGGCTGAAGCTCAAGTTCAAGCTAGCGCAGGTACTAGCGTTGAATAATGCACGCAAGTTGATCGGCATCCACCGGGCGCGCTTTTTGGTGACTGGCGCTGCGCCCATATCGCCCGACCTGGTGCGCTGGTATTTGGCATTGGGTGTGCCTATGCTGGAGGTTTGGGGAATGACAGAAACCTGTGGCGCATCCACCGGGGTGCCCGCCAACAAGATGAGGCCTGGCTCCATTGGCCCGGCGGCCAGTTTCAATGAAGTGAAGCTTGACCCTGCAACCGGTGAAATCATGGTGCGTGGCAAAAATGTGTTCGCCGGCTATTTAAACCTCCCAGACAAGACGGCTGAGGCCCTGACCCCCGACGGTTGGCTGCATACCGGCGACGTGGGTGTTGTGGATTCCGACGGCTACTACCGCATCACCGACCGCATGAAGGACATCATCATCACCGCGGGTGGCAAGAACATCACCCCCAGCGAGCTGGAAAACGACCTGAAGTTCTCACCGTACATCACCGATGCGGTGGTCATTGGCGACAAACGTGCTTACCTGACCGTCATCGTCATGATCGACCAGGAGAACGTGGAGAAGTTCGCCCAAGACAAGGACGTTCCCTTTAGTAACTACACCAGCTTGACGCGCGCGCCAGAGGTGCAGGCGCTGATTCAGGCGGAACTGGACCGCGTGAACCAGAAATTTGCGCGCGTAGAGCAAATCAAGAAATTCTTCTTGCTGGAGACGCAGCTCACCGCGGAAGACGAGGAACTAACCCCCACCATGAAGCTCAAACGAAAGCTGGTGGAAAAGAAGTATGAAGCCCAGATCGAGGCGATGTACCGTTGATTTTTTGCATGTCATTTTTTTCTTAGGAGACCGAACCATGAAATTGAAAGTCCTTCTCACCCACGCTGCGCTGGCGTCTATGGCCTTCAGTGCCACGCTGGCATCTGCGCAAACACAAGGCGTCAGCAAAGACGAAATCGTGCTCGGTACGATTCAGGATTTGTCTGGCCCTATTGCCGGCTTTGGCAAACAAATTCGCTCTGGTATGCAACTCGCGGTGGATGAACTCAATGAGCAAGGCGGCATCAACGGGCGCAAAGTTAAATTGATCGTAGAGGACTCTGCCTACGACCCTAAGAAGGCTGTACTGGCTGCACAAAAGCTAGTCAACCAAGACAAAATTTTCATGATGGTGGGGCACCTGGGCACGGCGCAAAATATGGCGGCCATGCCGGTGCAGTTTGAAAAAAATGTGATTAATTTTTTCCCCATTACGGCTGCCCGTGAAATGTATGAACCGTTCAACAAGCTCAAGTACGCGTTTGCTGCCACCTACTACGACCAAATGCGCTTTGCCCTGCCCAAGTTGGTCAAGGAAAAAGGTGCCAAGAAGGTGTGCACCATGTACCAAGACGATGACTTTGGTCTGGAAGTCGAGCGCGGCGGTGAAGCCGGTCTGAAGACCATCGGTATGGAGTTCGCTGAAAAGACCTCGTTCAAACGCGGTGCGACAGATTTCTCATCGCAAATCTCCAAGATGCAAGCGGCGGGCTGCGACTTCATTGTGATGGGCACGCTGATCCGCGAGACCATAGGTGGCATCGGGACCGCGCGCAAGCTTGGGTACAACCCCACTTTCTTGGGCACATCGGGCGCGTATACCGATTTGATCCACAAGTTAGGCGGCAAGGCCATGGACGGCTTCTATGCCACCATGACCGTGCAAAATCCGTACACGGATGAGCAGTCCCCCCCGCTGCGCTTCTGGGCCAACAAGTACAAAACCAAGTTCAATGACGACCCAACGGTGTTCTCTGTTTACGGCTACCTGGCGGTGAACTCGTTTGCCAATGCCGCGACCAAAGTGGGCGCCAATCTGACAACCGAGAGTTTCATCAAGGTGATGGACACCATGCGCATCCCTTCCGATATTTTCGGCAGCGCGCCAGCGGCATTTACACCCATCAAGCGCCTGGGCAGTGACGCGTCACGCTTGTCGCAAATTCAAGACGGCAAATGGAAGGTCATGTCGGAATACTTCAGTGAAGCGAACGCCAAACGGTAAGTAAGCATCGCAAATATAAAAAGCCACCGCAAGGTGGCTTTTTACTTTAGGCCCGCAGCACCCGCGCAAGCTCTACGATATCTTTCACATGGTAGGTATTGCGGCCGTTATCGCGCACGTCTTTACTGCGCTGGGAACCAAACTCTGCGGGGCGCTCCACATACGCGGTCTGCAGGCCGCAAGCGCGGGCACCGTCGAGATCACTCTGGTGCGCCGCCACCATAAGCACATCGTTAGGCGCTACGCCAAAGACTTTGGCAACACCCAGGTAAGTCTCGGGGTGTGGTTTGTATTGGCGGAATACTTCCGCTGAAAGAATGCAGTCCCAAGGAATGCCCGCGAGCTTGGCCATAGTGGCCAGAAGCCCGATATTGCCGTTGGACAGGCTGCAGAGCATGAAGCGGGTTTTCAGTTGCTGCATACCCGCCAACGTATCTGGCCAAGGCTTGAGCCGGTGCCAAACCGTGTTGAGTTCCAGAATTTGCGCTTCGCTCAAGTCGCGCACAGAAAACTGCCGCAACACATCTCTCAAAACCATCATGTGCAGATCGTCCAGCAGCGTCCACCCCAGCTCGCCCGAGGTCACGCGCCGCATGGCGGGCTGGTAGCCGTCACGCCATGCCAGCGCAAACGCGTTGGCATCTACGGCGGGAATCATCCGCCTTACCTCATCGGTAATGCAACTGTGCCAGTCCACCACCGTACCGAATACGTCAAATGCCAGCACGCGCGGAGTTGTCATATTGCTACCTCAAGTCCAATGGGAATACCTGAGACCCGCGCCCGTGGACCAGCCAGGCGATCTGCAGGTCAGGAAACAATATACGCCGCAGAGCCCGTGGACAGCAGCTTGCCGTCCGCGCCCAAAAACTCCATGCGGGTGGAAGCCACTCGGGAACCCAGGCGCATGACTTCGGCGCACAATTCAAAATGCTCACCAATGCCAGGGCGCAAGTAGTCAACACGCAGGTCGATGGTGCCGAGCTTGGAGAAACGATGCAGGCGTTGCAAGGGCGCTTCGTCCATATGGCGCGCACCGATGGCAGCCATCACGGCCAAGCCGCCCATCGCGTCCAGCCCCGCGCTGATGACGCCGCCATGAATGCGGTTGAAGGCGTAGTGCCCTACCAGCTCTGGTTTCATGGCAATGTGGGCGACTACGCGCTCGGGGGCTATGCTGGCGATCTTCAAACCCAGCACCTGATTAAAAGCAATACTGTGTTCAAAAATGCGCTTAAGTCCATCCAAGAACTCGGGCTCGAAGACAACAGGGTTGTCGGACACTAACGGGGTTGCATTTTTGGGCATAGGGAAGTGTCACAAACCAAGCTGACGCGACGCCAACTCTTTCATGATCTCTTGCGCACCGCCGCCAATCATCATCACTTTGACTTCGCGGTAAATGCGCTCGCAGGCGGTGCCGCGCATAAAGCCCATGCCACCCAAAATTTGCACCCCCTCATCGGCGCAAAATTGCATAGTCTGGGTGGCGTGGTTTTTCAGCAAGCACACTTGGGCCACCCACTCGGCACCCTTGGCCGATTTGTCGCCCCGATCGCCCGCATCGGCCCTTGCCGACACAGCGTTGACCCACGCGCGTGTGGACTCGATTCGCATCTTCATGTCCATCAGCTTGTGGCGGATTACCTGGTGATCTACCAGCGCAGTGCCAAAGGTCTTGCGCTGTTGCGCCCAGCTTAGGGCCTCGTCGTAGCAGCACTCGGCAAAGCCCAGCGCCATTGCCGCCATCGACAAGCGCTCGCCATTGAAGTTGGTGAGGATTATCTTGAAGCCTGCGCCCTCCTCACCCACCAGATTGCTGGCCGGCACACGCACGCCATCAAAACGTAAATGCGCGGTATCTGAGCACAACCAGCCCATTTTCTTCAAAGGGCTGCGCGACAAGCCCACCGCGTCACCCGGAATCATCAACATGGAGATCCCCATCGGGCCTTTATTCTTCAAATCTGTTCGCACCGCCACAGTCAACCAATCGGCACGCATGCCTGAGGTGATAAAAACTTTTTCACCATCGACCACATAGTCGTCACCCTCTCGGCGTGCAGTCGTCTTCAGTGCCGACACATCCGTGCCACCGCCAGGCTCCGTAATAGCTAAGGCGGAAATTTTCAGGCCCGCCAGAACCTCAGGAATCACTCGCGCCTGCAACTCGGGTGAGCCATGCCGCAGCACCGGTGGCAAGCCAATGTTGTGGCTGAACAGGCTGGCCATCAGCCCACCACTACCGCCCGTACGGGCCAGCGCAATGGTCATGGCGTTGCGCAGCGCCCAGGGGGCCGGTGTGCCACCCAAGGCCTCCGGGTAGCCCATGCCCAACCAGCCCAGATCGGCAGCACGCTGGTACAGGCTGCGCGGAAATTCTCCTGCCTCTTCCCAGTCATTCAGGTGCGCTGCTACTTCGGTTTGAATGAAGCGGCGCGCCGCGTCTTCGACAGCGGCAATATCTTCCGGGCCAATGTCCAGATCACTCATACGGCCTTCCTTTTGGCCACGCCCATGGTCTTGGCAATGATGCCCATCATGACCTCGTCGGCCCCACCGCCAATGGAGCCCAAGCGGCTGTCGCGGAACATGCGCGAGACCTTGTTCTCCCAGGTGAAGCCCATGCCGCCCCAAAACTGCAGGCAACCGTCGGGCACCAGCCGGCCCAAGCGCCCCGCTTTGAGCTTGGCCATGGAGGCCAGCTCCAGCACATCCTGGCCGCTGACATACAACTCGCACGCGCGGTAGGTCAGAGCCCGCAGGCTCTCCACTTCCGTTTTCATTTCCGCCAGTTTGTATTGCACCCACTGCTGATCGGCCAACGTGGCGCCAAACATCTTGCGCTCTTGCGCCCACTCCACCGTCCAGTCAATGCAATTGTTCAGGGCCTGCAGGCAACTGGCCGCACACCACAGACGCTCTTCTTGAAACTGCTGCATTTGGTAGAAAAAGCCCGCACCTTCTTGCCCGATGAGGTTGCGCTGCGGCACGCGCACTTCGTCAAAGTAAACCAGGCCTGTATCGCTGCTGTGCATGCCGATTTTTTTGATCTTGCGCGCCACTTCAATGCCCTTGCGCAGCTTGCCACCTTCGCGCAAGGGCACGACCACCAGGCTCTTGTTTTTGTGCGCGGGCCCATCACCCGTGTTGACCAACATGCACATCCAGTCGGCTTGCAGGCTGTTGGTGATCCACATTTTTTGCCCTGTGATCACGTAGTCATCACCATCCTTGCGCGCCACGCTTTTGATGGCAGAGACATCGCTACCAGCACCCGGCTCGCTCACGCCAATGCAGCCCACGGCATCCCCGGCAATCGCGGGGGCCAAGTAGTCGCGCTTGAGTTCTTCGCTGCCAAAACGCGCCAGTGCGGGGGTGCACATATCGGTCTGCACGCCTATTCCCATGGGTACGCCACCGCAATCAATGTGCCCCAAGGTCTCGGCCATGGCCAGGCCGTAGGAATAGTCCAGGCCGCTGCCGCCATAGGCCTCGGGCTTGGTCAGGCCCAGCAGCCCCAAGTTGCCCATTTTTTTAAAAACCTCGTGCGCGGGAAACATTTCGGCGGCCTCCCACGCCTCCACATGCGGGTTGATCTCGGCGTCAATAAAGCGCTTCAGGGTCTTCTGGATTTCCAGGTGCTCGTGGGTGAATTGCATGGTGGTGACTTTTAAGAACTTGGGACGATCTATTTCGCAAAGACTTTAGGAGTTGTTGCCCGATGGAAGCCGTTGAACGGCTTGATGGCCTCGCGCGCCTGGGCTTTTTCATCGGCCACGCGCATCGGCCAGCCCATGCGGACCTGGGGCCGCGCCCCATCAATACGCAGGGTGCTGCCGCTGATAAAACTGGCGGCGGGGCTGAGTAAGAACACAATGCCGGCCGCCGTCTCGGCCTCGGTACCAAAGCGCCCAAGAGGCACGGTCTTGGCCATCTCGCGCAGCATGGGGCCAGCCTCTTCGGGGTAGTGGTCCATGCCGCTGGAGGCTATGTAGCCGGGGGCCACGGCATTCACCCGCACGCCGCGGTTGGCCCATTCAATAGCCGCCGTTTCGGTAAAGCTCACCATGCCCGCCCGCGCCGCCCCACTGTGGCCCATGCCGGGCATGGAGCCCCACATGTCGGCCACGATGTTGACAATAGAACCGCCGCACTTGTTCATGCCCTGGGTGTAGCACTCGCGTGCCATCAAGAAGCCGCCGGTCAGATTGGTGTTGATCACCGCTTCCCAGCCCTTGGCGCTGATGGCCTCCAGCGGCGTCATGTACTGGCCGCCCGCATTGTTGACCAAGCCGTCAATGCGACCGCGCTCCAAAAAGATCGCGGCCACTACAGCCCTGACCGATTCTTCCTGGCGGATATCGCAGACGTGAAAACTCGCTGCGCCGCCGTCATCTGCAATCTCGTCCACCACCTTTTGCAGCTTCTCCGCCTTGCGGCCAATCAGCACGGTGTGCGCACCCAGCGCCGCCAGCTCGTGCGCCACACAGCGCCCAATGCCGGAGCCACCGCCAGTCACTACCACCACCTTGCCCGCGAACAAGTTTGGGGCAAATACAGAACCGTAAGACATCTTCTCTCTCCTAGTCAGTCGGTGACCGAGCAGAATTGCTGCGCAATTGCTGGTCCGTCACTTAAGGTTTTAGAAACAACGCAATAGCGGCATCCGCCAGTTCGTCCAGCGACGCGCCTTTTTTAGGATCAAACCACTGCACCGACCAGTTCAGCGCACCCAACATGAGCAGCCGCGACAGCTTGACCGGCGCAGCCAACTGGCCACTGTCGTGTAGCGCCTGCAGCACCGGCGTCCAGGTGGATTCGTAGGCTACCTGCAGCTCCCCCAGCGATATGCGCTGGCGCGCCGTGAGCGAGCGATGCTCGTACAGCATCACGGGAATGAAATCACTGCCTGGACCTTGCAAGGTATCGAAATGCACGCGCACCAGGCGGCGTAAGCGCGTCGCGGCATCGGCCTTCGCCATGTCCTGCAACGCAGCCGTCTGGCGGGCAATAGCGCCTTGCATGCCTTCTTCCATCACCGCGTAGAGCAGCGCGTCCTTACTTTTGAAATGGTAGAAGGGCGAGCCGCTTTGCATGCCGGCAGCAGCAGCAATGTCGCGCGTGGTGGTGGCCGCAAAGCCCTTGCGGCGAAACAGCTTGGCAGCAGCACTCAACAGTTCGTGACGGCGGTTGCCATCGTCGCGTTCATCGACGGTCTTGCGTGGGCGGCCGCGGGGGCGCTTGGGTTCGTTGGATACAGCGGGTGCAGTCACAGTCATGCTGTGACCTTACCAAAACCGCGTATTTATAGCAAGCGCTTGCTTGGTTAAATTGTGATGCCGATTCTGGCGGAGCAGGTCTAAAGTGGCATGGGTCGGCAGTGATGCAGGACGCCTCGGTAATCGATACAAAGCGGACTTCGCTCCATGCGAACCAACTGCCCGAAAGCAGTCACTGGTTACTTAAATCCCAATGGCAGATTTGATGTAACAGGTGCACACTTGAGCCTCACCCTTATTGAAGGAAACCTCTCATGAACGCTATGCCCCGGCCCCCCATGCACCACCCGCAAGCGGATTTTTCCGACCGCTTTGCCTGGCGAACCACACGCATTCTGCGTTTTCTGGCCGACACTTTTTTTGCTGGTCGTTACGGCAACCGTGCCGTGGTGCTGGAAACCGTCGCAGCCGTGCCCGGCATGGTGGCCGGCGCGTTGATCCACCTGAAGTCGCTGCGCAGCATGAAAAGCGACGAAGGCTGGATACGCCAACTGCTCGACGAAGCTGAGAATGAACGCATGCACCTGATGACCTTTGTACATATCGCCAAACCAAGCCGGCTGGAACGCTGGATGATCATGCTGGCGCAAGGCATCTTCTACAACCTGTTTTTTCTGCTCTACCTGGTGTCGTCGCGCACCGCGCATCGGCTGGTCGGCTACTTTGAGGAAGAGGCGGTCTACAGCTACACCGAATACCTGGAAGGCATTGACCGCGGGCAATACGAAAACGTGCCCGCGCCGCAAGTTGCCATCGACTACTGGAAGCTGGCGCCCGATGCACGCCTGCGCGACGTGATTCTGGTGGTACGCGACGATGAGGCCGGCCACCGCGACCTTAACCACGACTTTGCCAACCGGCTCACAGCCGAGACATAGGTCTTTTAACGCGTCGCAGCGGGCTTTTTGCAGCCCCACCGATGGTTTTGTAAAAGGCAATCTGGTTTTGTAGTTGTAGCAGCCGAGTCTTCACCAAGGTGTGCTCCTCGGAGAGACGCTTAGCAGTTACTCGCGAATGCCCGCTTCTGGCCCATACCCGACAAAGCGCATCACCCACTCAGTGCCCACGCACCGGCACTCGCCGCGTCTCCCCAATCTTCAACACTGAAAACGTCGCCTCATCCATCTGCTTGGCAGCACGCGCGGCAATCAAATCAATCGGAGGTTGGTCCAGCGGCTCATCCGTCAAGCTAAACGTGCCCCAGTGCATACCCACACTGCGCTTGGCGCCCAGGTCCAGATGGATCTGTACCGCCTCTTCCGGGTTGGCGTGCTGCTCGCGCATAAACCAGCGTGGCGCGTAGGCGCCTATGGGCAGTAGCGCGAGATCAAAGCCACCACCCAGTGCTGCAGTCTGGCGCGGCGCGAAGTGGGCGCGTGTATCTTTGAAGTCTTGGCTGTAGGCCGTGTCGCCACCAAAATACCAGTGCAGCTCGGGCGCCAATACGGCCCAGCAGCCCCACAGCGTTTCGCTGCGGTCACCCACGCCACGTGCGGACCAGTGCTGCACAGGGGTCAGGTGGAACTCAACACCACGAACGTCATGGTGCTGCCACCAATCGAGCTCTACCACGTTGGTGATGCCCAGCTTTTCCATCCATGGCTTTAGGCCTAGCGGCACCAGAAACAAGGTCTTACCGCCACTGCGCTCGTTCAGCAGCACGACGCTGTTACGGTCCAGGTGGTCGTAGTGGTTGTGTGAGACCAGCACGACGTCGATGGGCGGAAGTTCGTTCATTGCCACACCCGGCGGCTGCGCGCGTTTGGGGCCCATGATCTGTAGTGGCGAAGCGCGCTCGCTGAATACGGGGTCGGTCAACACACTGAGGCCACCGGCCTGCACCAGCAACGTGGCGTGGCCTATCCAGGTGACTGCGGGTGCAGAGGCAGCGGTGTAACTCTTGAGCAAAGCCAAGTCAGGCGCCACTGTCGGCGTGGGGATTTGCGCAGGCTTGGGCAAGCCATCACGGTAGGCCTCCCACTGCCAACGCAGCACGTGCCCAAGCGGCTTCTCAACTTTGTCGCTGTAGTTATTACGAAAACCGTCGGGCGTGTGGTGCGGCTTGGAGGGGTCGTAATACGGATTCTCGGCGGCAGTGGTTTGGGTCATAGCTGCTATCAAAAATAGAGCGGCAAGCGCTCTCAAAACGTCGGTCATAGCCCAATTTTGCCTAAAACTCAGTCCACCAAAAAGTCGGGGGCAAAGCTCTTCGTACCCGGCTTTGCCTAGAACTGCGCCGAATCGGTGATGCGGTGCGTGGCCGCGCCAGACGCGGGTCGAGCGCAGGCGTCTGTTTTTTCCACGCCACACATCAAGGATCAAGTACAGGGTTTTCCCGCATTGACCCACGGCAAGCTGTTCACAGTCGGGATAATTAGAGGCTAACTTAACCCCTACCTACGAATCCATGAAACCCAACTTCAAACCCACCCCCGTCTTGGTCGGTATGGCACTGCTGTGGCCCGCAGCCTTCGCATTTGCACAGGCCACCGAGCCTGCGCCAGCGGCCGGCACCCTGCAATCCGTCACTGTGACGGCCGAACGCCGTGCCGAGAATATCAAAGACGTGCCTAGCTCCATCTCCACACTGTCGGGCGAAAAGCTAGAGGTATTGAACACCGGTGGACAAGACATCCGCATGCTGTCGGGCCGGGTGCCCAGCCTGAATATTGAGTCCTCATTTGGCCGTGCTTTCCCTCGGTTTTACATCCGCGGCTACGGCAACACCGATTTCCGCTCGAATGCGTCGCAGCCCGTGTCGCTCATTTATGACGATATCGTGCAAGAGACACCCATCCTCAAGGGCTTCCCCATTTTTGATGTGAACCGCATCGAAGTGCTGGCTGGCCCCCAAGGCACTTTGTTTGGTCGCAACACCCCTGCAGGCGTGGTGAAGATTGACTCGGTGAAACCCTCCAAGGCGGTCGATGGCTACTTCAACCTGTCTTATGGCACCTACGGCACCACCGGACTAGAGGGCGCGTTCAACCTGCCACTGACCGGCGACTGGAACGCCCGTATCTCTGCCCAATCGCAACACCGCGACAACTGGGTCAAAAACGACAAAAGCGCCACCAAAGACCTAGAGGGCTACGATGACCGCGCCATCCGTATTCAAGCAGCTTATGACGGCGGCGGCATGTTCAGCGCGCTGCTGGGCGCCCATAACCGCGACCTCAAAGGCAGCGCACGCCTGTTCCGCGCCAACATCATTAAGAAGGGTACCAACGACTTAATAGACGACTTTGACCCTGCGCAAATCCACACCGACGGCCTGAACGAGCAAAGCCTGATCAGCACGGGTTATAGCGCCAAGCTGAAGTGGTCACTGGCCGACTTCAACGTCTATTCCATCACCGGGTACGAAACAGTGAGCGCGTTTAGCCGCGGCGATATTGACGGTGGCTACGGTGCCGCGTTCCTGACCACAGGCGGCGGCCCAGGCACGATCCCCTTCCCTGCTGAGAGTGCTGCCCGGGTGCGGGGTCACCAGCAAGTGACGCAAGAAGTGCGTGTCGAGTCCAAGGCCACTGGCCCTCTGACCTGGCAAGGTGGCGTTTACTTATTCCAAGAAAAGCTGGGCTTTGACAGCTATTCCTACAACACCTTGGCTGGCAATACCCAGAGCGGCGTGATAGTGTCCGATCAAACCAACGATACCTACGCCGTGTTCGGCGGCCTGACCTACGCACTCAGCGATGTACTCAAGCTGCGCGGCGGACTGCGCTTCACGCAAGACAAAAAGACACTCACCACCCAACCTGGCGGCGGCGCCAAGCCGGACAACGGCTTGTCCAGCAGTACCGACGACAGCCAAGTCAGTTGGGACATGGGGGCCACCTACAAGCTGGACAAAAACACCAACCTGTTTGGCCGCATTGCAACTGGCTTTCGGGGTTCCAGCATTCAAAACCCCAGTGCGTTTGACCCACTGACCCAAGCCAAGCCGGAGACCGTCACGTCGTACGAAGCCGGTATCAAAGCGGACTTGTTCGACAAGCGCGCCCGCACATCGTTCAGCGTGTTTCACTTTGATGTGAAAGATCAGCAACTCACAGCGGTGGGGGGTGCCAACAACAGCAACCGTTTGGTCAGCGCCAACAAGGCCACTGGCGACGGTGTGGAGTTGAATTTGGATGCTTACCTCACGCCCAACTTCTTAGTGACTTTGAGCGGAAGCTATAACGAAACCAAGATCAACGACCCATTGTTGGCGGTAGGTGTGTGTGCCCAGTGCACCGTGCTGAACCCCAAGAACTCGGCGGGTAAAGCGCTCATCGACGGCAACTCGCTGCCCAACGCGCCCAAGTGGATTGCCAACGTGACCGCCCGCTACGGCGTGCCCGTTGCCAACGGTGGCGAGTACTTTATCTACACCGACTGGGCCTACCGCAGCGAGACCAATTTGTTTTTGTACAAGTCGATCGAATTTACCGCGCCCCCATTGCTGGAAGGCGGATTGCGTGTCGGTTACAACTGGAACAACGGCAAGTACGAAGCCGCCATCTTTGCCCGCAACATCACCAACCAGGTGCGTGTGACCGGGGGCATTGACTTCAACAATTTAACTGGCTTTATCAACGACCCACGCACGTATGGCGTGCAGTTCAAGGCGTCGTTCTAATTCGAACGGACAACTAAAAAAAGGGGGCCGCTACAGCCAGGTAGTGGCTCCCTTTGTATCTTCATACGCTATGTATTTAATAGCAACATATTTAATGAATACGCCGGGCAGAGACCTATTTCACAACAAAACGTGCAGTAGCCGGCGATTTACCCGCCAAAGTCAGCACCGCAATGCCTTTGGTGCCTTTGGCCACCTTGAAACTGCCTTTGGCTTCCATCTTGTTACCAGCGGGCAGCAATTCAACCTCTGACTTCTCGGCGCCGTTCAACAACGTGATTTTGGCTTTGGCGCCATCGAGTTGCGCTGCTTTGCCGTGATCGGTGAAGTACACCTGCAGTAACTCAGGCTTGGCGACGATTTCAAAGTCACCCGCCTTGGTTTCCACCACTATTCCGCCATTTTTGGGTGCGTGCCCATGGTCACCAGAGGCCAAGACGGCCCCCGAGCTCAGGGTCAACATGCTTACCGTGGCCAGGCTGCAAAGAAATTTGAATTGATTTTTCATACAAGCTACTTTCTAAATTCTGCGTTGCGGCAGGGGTTGGGAAATCGACTTATCTCGGTTGCGGAAATAGGTGAAGGAACTCGGTTAAAAAAGCTAGAAACTCTCGGCCCCCGAGTCTTCCACCAGGGCCGCAATCGGCTTGGCACCAAACAGCGCCACCATCGCCGGCGTCAAGAACGAATCGAGCAAGGTGGACGTGATCAAGCCCGAGAAGATCACCACCGCGACCGGATGCAATGTCTCGGTGCCCGGCATATCGGCTTCAAACAGCAGTGGCGCCAGGGCCAGCGCCGCCACCAGGGCCGTCATCAGCACCGGCGTGAGGCGCTCTTCTGATCCGCGCACCAGCATTTTGGTATTGAAGTTTTCGCCCTCAAACGCACACAGGTTGATGTAATGCGAGACCTTCAAGATACCGTTGCGGATGGAGATGCCGGACAGCGTGATGAAGCCCACCAGAGCCGCCACACTGAGCGGCTGACCCGATAGCCAAAGGCCCACCACGGCCCCCACCAACGCCAGTGGAATATTCGACATGATGATGGTGGCCAACACGGCAGAGCGGTAGCGGGTGTACAGAATCAAAAAGATGAGACCGACCGATGCGATGGACAGCAAGCCAATCAGCCGCGATGCATCCTCTTGCGCTTGAAACTGCCCGCCAATGCTGATGAAGTACCCCTCCGGCAGAGCGGTAGCCGCCACCTGCGTGCGAATATCAGCCACCACGTCGCTCAAAGCCCGGCCTTGGGTGTTGGCCGACAAGACAATGCGTCTGCGCCCATCGTCGCGGCTGATTTGATTCGGCCCATCGGACTCTTCGATCGACGCCAACTGCGACAGCGGCACGCGGCCTCCTGGGGTGTCCATCATCAGGTTGCGCAAGCCCTCGATACCGCGCGAGTTTTCTGGCAGGCGCAGCACCAGATTGAACCGCCGGCTGCCTTCTACAATTTGGGTGACCCGCTCGCCGTCGATCAAGACCTGCAGCTCTGCCAACAGCTTGGCCGGCGTGATGCCCAGCCCCAAAGCGCGGTCGTAGTCCACCTGCACTTTGATCTGCGGTGTCAGCACCTGCTTCTCAACCTCCAGGTCCACCACGCCGCCGATTTTGGAAAGCTGCTGGCGCAAACTCTCGGCCTGGGCCCGCAGGGTGTCCAGGTCATCACCAAAAATCTTGATGGCAATTTGTGAGCGCACGCCCGACAGCATGTGGTCAATGCGGTGGCCGATAGGCTGCCCAATACCGATGGCGGCGGGCAGTGTGGCAATGCGGCTGCGGATGTCGGCGTACACCGCCTCTAGGCTGCGGTCACTGCGTTTGAGTTTTAGGTCCAACTCCGACACGTGCACGCCTTCGGCATGTTCGTCCAACTCGGCACGGCCACTGCGGCGCCCTACATGCTCGACCTCGGGCACCCCCGCAAGCGCCTTTTCGGCAATGCTGCCGATGCGCGTGGTTTCACTCAGCGTGGTGCCAGGGTTAAGCCGCAGGCCCACCAAGGCCACACCTTCGTTAAAAGGCGGCAAAAAGGTCGTGGGGAAGAACGGCACAGCCGCCATCGCCAACACGGCAGCAATACCACCCGCCGCCACCCAGGCACGCGGGGCCGCCAGTACCCGGGTCAGCGCCTTGGCGTATTTCGCCTTCACCCAGGCTTGTACTTTGGTGTCGCCATGGTCCAGCCCTTTGAGCTTGGGCAACAGGTAATACGCCATCACCGGTGTTAGCGTGACAGAGACCACCATAGACGCCAACAGCGAGACGATGTAAGCCACGGCCAGCGGTTGCATCAGTCGCCCCTCAATACCCGGCAGAAAGAACAAGGGCAGCAGCACCAGCACGATGATGACTGTGGCAATGACGATGCCGGAGCGCACTTCCAAGGTCGCCTTGGCAATCAGCTCCAGCGGGCCCATACGTCGCTCCGGGTGCGCGGCGCGGTCCATCTTCAGGCGGCGCAACACGTTCTCTACCCCCACCACCGCATCGTCCACCAATTCGCCAATGGCGATGGTGAGACCGCCCAGTGTCATGGTGTTGATGGACAAGCCAAAGTAGCTAAACACCAAGACTGTCACCATGACGCTCACGGGGATAGCCGTCAGCGCAATGAGGGTGGTGCGGGCATTGAGCAAAAACAAATAGAGCACGACAGCAACGACACCAGCAGCCGCAAAGATTTTTCCCTTGAGCGTATCAATCGACACCTGGATGAATGTCGCTTGGCGCATAGTGACTTGGGGCTCGCCCATGCCTGCAGGTAGGCTGCGCTTCATTTCTTGTAGCGCCGCTTCCACCTTTTCGGTCAGCTTGACGGTGTCTGCATCGGGTTGCTTTTGTATGCCCAATATCACCGCGGGTTGGCCATTCAGGCCCGCATCGCCGCGTTTGATGGCGGGTGCGAACACCACATTGGCCACCTGACTGAGCTGGATGGATTTGCCATTGCGAAAGGCGACGGGTAGACGCTGAAGGTCTTCTAGGCGCGTGGTGCGGCCAATATTGCGAATCAGGTATTCGCGCGAATTGAGCTCCAAAAAGCCACCACTGGAATTACCCGAGAAGCCTTTTAGCGCTTGCGCCACAGACTCCAGATCCACCCCCAAGGCCGCCATGCGTGCCGTATCGGGCTGCACCTGGTACTGGCGGACCTCGCCGCCAATAGGCACTACCTGGGCCACGCCCGGCAGCGTGAGCAAGCGTGGACGCATCACAAAGTCGGCGTACTCGCGCACCGCCATCGGGCTGATCTTGCTGGTGTCGATGGGCAGGGCCAACAACATGATCTCGCCCATGATGGAGCTGATGGGCCCCATGCCCACGTGCTCCACGCCCTGGGGCAATTGCTCACGCACCAGCGACAGGCGTTCGCCCACCATTTGGCGGGCGCGGTAGATGTCGGTCTTCCAGTCAAACGTGATGTAGACAAAGGACAAACCCACACTGGACACCGAGCGGATATTCTCCACGCCCGGTAGGCCGCCCATAGCCGTTTCCAGGGGAAAGGTGATGAGCTGCTCCACCTCTTCGGGGGCCATGCCACCAGCCTCCACCTGCAGCGTGACGGTAGGTTTGTTCAAGTCGGGGAAAACATCGACGGGCATCTTGACCAGAGTCAACGCGCCGGTCACTAGCATCAGGACGGCCAGCACCATCACCATCAGGCGGTTGTGCAGGGCGCTGTGGATGAGTTTTTCAAACATGGTTCGTGCGTGCTTTAAAAAACTGAATTAACGAACTTGGTTGACCAGAGGCGCACCCTGGGTCACCACGCGGTCACCGGCCTTCAGGCCATTCACCACCGACACGTTGGCACCATCTAAAGCCACCATGCGGATGGTGCGGGCCTCAAACACCTCGGGCCCGGTGTGCACCCAGACGATGTCTTGGTTGCTCGGGTTTTTAACGACCGCTCCCGCGGGCACGGCAAAGCCCAAGACTGTGTCTTTGGTTTGTACGAATACTTTGACCGGCTGGTTCACGGCCAGAGGAACTTGTGAGGGACCCGCGCCCGTACCTGTGCCGTTGTTGGCGACGGTGTTGAACTGCAACGGAATCGCCCCCTCTTGCAAGCTGCGCCCCGCGCCGACAAAGCGCAGCGCGACGGTGGTGCCCGCCGATGGGCTGGCCGTAGCCGACGCGATATTGCCCAAGAGCGCAGTATCAAAGGCGCTGGCTTGCACCACGAGGCGCGCAGGGTCGACGATCTCAAACAACACATCGCCCGCATTCACCACCTGCCCTGCCATGGCATGGGCGGCCGCGATGACGCCCGACACGGGCGCGACCAAAACCTCGGTGGCACTCACGCTGCCGGACACGGCTGCCAGCCGCTGGGCCAAGCTGTCGGCTTCGGCGCGCGCGGCGTCTACGTCCTTCAGCGCCACAGTGCCTTCCAGTTGCTGCAGCCGTGCCAAGCGCTTACGGGCCTGCTCCAAGTTGGCCTTCAGCTCGGCGGTTTGCGCGACTTGGTTGGCCCGCTCAATGGCGGCTGTGGAGGCGCGTACCACGGCCAAGGTTTCGCCCTTGCGGACGGACTGGCCCAACTGGGGCAAACCGCGTGGGCCGGCTTCAATGCGTCCGGCCTGGGTCGGCTGCACTTTGCCACCGGCATTAGGGTCATTGGCCACCCGCCCGGTCAGCTCCACGGTCTTAGGCAACGACTTTTCTTCCACCGCTACCGTGCGCAGTTCCAACTGGCGCTGCGTGGGCTTGGGCAGGAAAACGCTGCCGTCGGCCTGGCGCTTGGGCGAATTACCACCGGCAACGGGGGCGGCATCACCGTGGTCGTGGCCCTCTCCGGCTTGGGCATCCAAAGAGGCTGTAGCCCCCATGGACAGTGCGGCGGCAGCTATTAAAAAGCTAGCGGTGTAGCGGCCTGATCCACCTGATCCGCCTACACCACCTGACCCACGCTTGCGGCGCAGCACAACTGCCGCCACTACCAGCAGTGCCAACGCGCCGGCGGCATAGGCGGCCCAGCGCAACCAGGGGCGTGCGGCGTGGTCGTCATCGTGCCCGGCATGGGCGTCAGACAAAGTTAGGTCGCCGGCCAACAAGTCACTGTCGGCGCCAGCCACCACGGTGAAGCTCGCGGCCAGCGTGCCCGCCCCTTTGAGCAGCGGGTGCTCAAACCGGTAGGTGCCATCGGCCTGGGGCGTGGCTACGCCCTTGGCCACACCACCCGTGGCAACCGCTTCCACCTCGACTTTGGCATCGGTCACGGGCGCATTGGTGGCGTGCCGATCAATAAAGATCGTCATCACACCCGCATCCACGATGCCGACCAGCTCAAACAAATCGGAATGGCTGCTGACGCGGGGCGATCCCGCGCCGGTAGCCACTGGCGCTGCGTCGCCATGGTCATGCCCTTCACCGGCCGGTGCAGCAGATGCAAAGAACAAGAATGCTACAAAAACAATAGCTGCTCCCGCAATTTTTACCCGGGCTACAGCCCGATTTGGCACTAAATTGAGAGTTTTCATGGCAGAAATCCGAGAGATTGGTTCAATTGGGAAATGGCGCGCTGCAGCTCAATGCGTGCGCGGGCCAATGAGAGTTCGGCGTCCAGCTTGTCGTTGTCCGCCCGCATGCGGGTGGGCAAATCGCTTTCACCCAGGCGGTGGGACTTGGCCACCAGCGCCTGCATTTGCTGGGACAGCGTGGCACGCTCTGCCGCCAGGGCCGCCTGGCTGCGTGCGGCCTCCAGTTGCGCCTGGGCGGCGGCGACATCGGCCTCGGTCTGGCGCACGGTGGCGTCGGCTTGCGCTTGCGCGGTATCCAGCTCGGCACGCGCTGCGGCCAGCTTGGGTGCGTTGCGGCTGTCGCCGCCCAAAGGAATGCGCAGCGCCAGGCGAATCGATGTTTCCAGGTTGGCCCCTGCTGCTGCGCGCTCTTGTGTGGCGCCCAGGCCCAGCGACATGGGGTCGCGCCGGTCCGCCTCGGTCAGCGCCAGGCGCGCCCGTGCGCTGTGCACCTGCGCCTGCGCGGCTTGCAGCGCGGGGTGGTCGCCCGGCACAGCGGCCGCTGGGTTCTGGCTTGCAGCCGGCTGCAAGGCTTCGTCCAAGCTGGCCACTGGCGTTTGACCCGTCAGTGCACGCCATTGGCCCAGTGCGCGTAGCAGTGCTGCTTCGCTTTGGGCCTGTTGCCCTTGCGCTTGGTGTGCGCTAGCCCGGGCTTGCAAGGCATCCACGCGGGGCAGATCGCCCGCTTTCACGCGCCGCTCTATGTCGTCGGCCAATTGCGTGGCCTCCAGGTGCTTGCGCGCCGCGCCATCGCGTTCTGCGCGGGCCAGTGCTATCTGGGCAGCAGCCTCACGCACCTCGCCCGCGAGTTTCAGGCGTTCTGCGCTCTGTTGCCACGTCAAAGCGGACGCATCGGCGGCCACCTGGTTTTGGGTGGCGCGGCGTGTGCCGGGGTTCCACAGCGGCACTTCCACCTCAATCTCATATTCACGAAACCCGGCGTTGCCACTGGCAGCATCGGTACGATGGGCGACACCCAGCGCGGCCGGGCCCGAGGTGAGTGACTGCGCCGCGCGGGCGCGGGCCTCCAACTCTGCGGTGCGGTGACCCGATGCACGGGACGCCGGGTGCAGTGCCCAGGCGGCATCCAGTGCGGCACGCAAGCTGATTGGCGTGCTGTGCGGAGTGGGGGCGCTAGATGTGCCCGGCTGGGACGTGGCTGCAGCGTTGGCCTGGGCCACCGCCAGCGGCGATAACACTAAAAACAGGGACGCAAAAGCGGGGGCCACAGCACGCCCGCGCCATGGCAATTTTGAAAAGTAAAACAAGGAATCTCTCCGAAGTGAAAAACAACTTCGGCGAGCCTAAGAACCGCAAAGGGAGATTGAAAAAGGTCCGTCTACGGCCTCAAATGCCCGCCACGCCAGAGGCGGGTGCGGGCCATTGGGGGCGCTCGATGTCGTCTGGCGCGTGGGCAGACTGCAGCGGCAGTACCGTGGATGGGGGCGAACAAGACCGCTGCCCCCAGCAAAGAGGGGTTTGGGAATTGAAGGTACCAACTGGGTGACTGCAAACCACGACGGTGCAAGCCTCACCTTGCTCTATATCAGCGTCCGCTGCGTCAGCCACGTCATCGCCCGATACCTGCACCGAGTGACTGAAATGGTGCAAGCTTTCCTCAACCAAATGCGCCTGCACCAAGGCGGATTGCAGGGCAATCCAAACCAAAAGCAACAGGACTAGGGCGCGTTTCATGCGGCGATTATCTACGACGAAAAATCCCTAAGCCGCAGCGGGGTATGGAAATAAAAATTCTTTGCATGCATTTCAGGGGTGCGAATGCCGATGGTGGATATCAGGAAAGTGCGCATGGCTGTGCGGCGTTACCTCATGCTGGTGCGCGTGGGTGTGGGCCTCACCGCTTTTCCAGTCAAAGTCATGGTCGTGCTGGTGGTGCGCATCGTGGCGGTGTTTGTGCGTATGGGACAGCGGGGCGTGTTCATGCGCATGCAAATGGTGTTCAGTCAAATGCAACCAGACCCCGGCTGCCATAAACGCCGCTGCCAGCCAAAACATCGGGCTGGTAGGTTCGCCCAGCAGCGCGATAGACAGCGCGGCCCCGACAAAAGGTGCCGTAGAAAAGTAAGCCCCGGTTCTGGCAGTGCCCAAGCCACGAAGTGCTAATACAAACAACACCAGGCTCAAGCCGTAGCCAAAAAATCCGATCACCATGGCCGAAGAAGCGAGCGCCAGGCCGGGCAACTGGGCTCCCAATAAGAGCCCCAAACCAATGTTGACGCACCCCGCCACCAGACCTTTGCTGCCGGCAATGAAGAGCGCATCGGATGCGGAGACCTTGCGGGTCAGATTGTTGTCAATGGCCCAGGCCAGACAGGCCCCTACCAATGCCAATGGCCCCAAGAACGAGGCCGAAGAAGGCCCGGTAGGCCATGCCAAAACTAGCCCTCCCACCACGATCAGCAGCATGCCGGTCACGATGCGCCGGTCTGTGCTTTCACGGAACACCACCCAGGCCAGCACGGCAGTAAGAACCGATTCAAGGTTCAGAAACAAAGACGCGGTGGAGGCCGCGGTTTGCGCAAGCCCCACCATCAATAAAAGCGGCCCCAATACGCCACCAAAGGCGATGGCACCCAACAGCCAAGGCCACTCCCGGCTTGGCAAGCCACTGGGTTTGTAGCCCTTGTCGCGCACCAAACGCACCAGGGCTAAACCCAAACCACTACCCAGATACAGCAGGCCTGCTAGCAAAAATGGCGATGTGGCAGCGACACCCTCACCCATGAGTTGCTTGGCAAACGGCGTGCTAGCGCCAAACAAAAATGCAGCCCCAAGTGCAGGCCAAGCCGCACGATGCAGGGCGCTCATGTTGCCGACTTTCGGCAAAGACCGTTCATGCACTGTGTGGGCCGATGGGCCTGAAACCAGCGCACAGCGCTGGTGTCTTTGGCGGAGTAAACCTGCTCCCAGTGCGCTTTACTTTGCATCCTATGCTCCTTCAGTTGGTTAGCCTAAATGGGTGTGGCGTTCGGGCCTGGCCGTGGTCTGCATCGCCGCCACGCCTTGCAAGATGCCGCAGGCATCTGTTCCCCGCTCGCCTTGGCAGCGCGCGCGCAGGGCTTGCAGTTGACGCTTGAGATTACTCAGCTCTTGAATGCGCTCGTTGACGTGGGCAATATGCGCGTCAAACACCGTATTGATGGCTGCACAACCGTCTTGCGGACGGTCAGCCAAGCCCAACAGCGTGTGAATTTCTTCGTGGCTCATATTGAGTGCGCGGCAATTGCGGATGAAGCGCAGCCGCTCCGCATGGTCTGGCCCATACACCCGAAAATTGCCCGCCGTGCGCGCCGTTGTAGGTAGCAAGCCGGCTTTCTCGTAATAGCGCACGGTCTCTACCGTGCACTGCGCTACCTGGGCCAATTCGCCGATTTTCATACGCTGCTCCACAAATGACTTGACTCTATAGTAACTTTAGGTTGCCTAATGGGTTCAACTTTTTCGGAAAGCCCCTATGTCAGCCCAATCCCAGCACGGTCAACATGATGATGAACATGACGACAAACATGATCACGACCATGCGCACGACCCTTCACATCCCACGCCCCACGCGCACCAGCATGGCGGTGACGCCTGCTGCGGCTCCAGTGCCCCCCCTGTGGCGCAGACCATCGCCCCTGTCAGCAAGCCAGTGCTAGGTGCAGATGGTGTGCAAACCCCGATTCGCATTCTGCAAATGGACTGCCCGACCGAAGAGGGCCTGCTGCGCAAAAAACTGGGTGGCATGGCGGGGGTGACCGGCCTGGAATTCAACCTGATGCAGCGCGTGCTGACGGTGACCCATGCGCCGCAAGCCTTAGAGCCCATTTTGGCTGCGGTGCGTTCGCTCGGCTTCACACCCGAGATTGCCGATAGCGCATCGGCCCAGGAAGATGCCACGCCTGAACCCTCCAAACCCTGGTGGCCTCTGGCCCTGGCAGGCGTGGCGGCCATCGCATCCGAAGCCGTGCATTGGGCCAGTTTGCCCACCTGGCTGGCGGCCGTACTGGCACTGGCGGCGGTGGCGGCTTGTGGCCTCACCACCTATAAAAAGGGCTGGATCGCCCTCCGCAATGGCAACCTCAACATCAACGCACTGATGAGCATCGCCGTAACCGGCGCTCTGCTTTTGGGTCAGTGGCCCGAAGCGGCCATGGTGATGGTGCTGTTCACGATTGCCGAGCTGATTGAGGCCAAATCGTTAGATCGGGCACGCAATGCCATCCGTGGGCTGATGCAGCTCACGCCCGAGCGCGCCACGGTGCTGCAGGCCGACGGCTCTTGGCAAGACGTGGCGGCCAAGTTGGTAGCCGTGGATGCGCGCGTGCGTATCAAGCCTGGTGAGCGCATCGCGCTGGATGGAAAAATCGTCAGCGGCCGCTCCGCCATCAACCAGGCCCCCATCACCGGCGAAAGTTTGCCGGTGGAAAAGGCCGAGGATGACCCGGTGTTCGCAGGCACCATTAACGAATCAGGTTCGTTTGAATACACCGTCACCGCAGCGGCTGATAACAGTACGTTGGCACGCATCATTCACGCCGTAGAAGAAGCGCAAGGCGCACGCGCACCCACGCAACGCTTTGTAGACCAGTTTGCACGCGTCTATACGCCGGTGGTGTTTGCCATTGCAGTGCTGGTGGCAGTGCTACCGCCGCTGCTGATGGGTGGGGATTGGTTCACCTGGGTTTACAAAGCACTGGTCTTGCTGGTCATCGCCTGCCCGTGTGCGCTCGTCATTTCCACGCCCGTCACCATCGTCAGTGGCCTGGCTGCAGCAGCGCGCCAGGGCATTCTGATCAAAGGCGGCGTCTATTTAGAAGAGGGGCGTAAGCTGAAATGGCTGGCACTGGATAAGACCGGCACCATCACGCACGGCAAGCCAGTACAAACAGACTTCGTAGTGTTGAGCGACATGGAGAGTACCGAACTACGCAGCCTGGCTGCTAGTCTGGCAGCCCGCTCGGACCACCCGGTCTCTAAGGCACTGGCGCAAGCCGCCGAGCGCGATGGCGTAGCGCTACGCACTGTGGATGCGTTTGCAGCGCTGCCAGGCCGTGGCACACAAGGTGTTATCGATGGCAGGCTGTTCTATTTGGGCAACCACCGCCTGATCCACGAACAAGGCCGTTGCTCGGACGCGCTCGAAGCCCGCTTGTCTGCGCTGGAGCAGCAAGGCAAGACCGTCATTCTGCTGGCCGACGAGACCCAGGTGCACGGAATGTTTGCCGTGGCCGACACCGTGAAAGAGAGCAGCCGCGCGGCGATTGCCGAGCTGCACGCGCTGGGCATCAAAACCATGATGCTGACGGGCGACAACGTACACACCGCCCAAGCCATCGCCCTGCAGGTGGGTATGGATGAGGCGCGAGGTGACCTGCTACCCGAAGACAAACTCCAGGTCATCGCCTCGAAGATCGACGAAGGCCAAGTGGTCGGCATGGTGGGCGATGGTATCAACGACGCCCCCGCGCTGGCGCGCGCCAACATCGGCTTTGCGATGGGCGCGGCGGGCACCGGCACGGCCATAGAGACCGCCGACGTAGCGCTGATGGATGACGACCTGCGCAAGCTACCGCGCTTTGTGCGCCTGTCGCGCCATACGCATGCCCTGCTGGTGCAAAACATTGTGCTGGCCTTGGGCATCAAAGCCGTTTTCTTGGTGCTGACGCTGACGGGTGCGGGCACCATGTGGATGGCGGTGTTTGCGGATGTGGGGGCCAGCCTTTTGGTGGTGGCCAATGGCTTGAGGCTATTACGAAAGTGAAAGCTAGACACGGCGACTGCATGCTATAACTTTGATAGCGGTAATCGCATATAACATCCGGGCCACAAGCGTTTTTGACACCAAATTTGCGCTCTAAGCCCGGTTTTTAGGGCTTTTGGGGCTCAAACGTTGCTGAAATCAGGGCGACGCTTTTCCATAAAGGCCGTGAACGCCTCGCGCGCTGCGGGCTCACGCAGCATTTCACCAAAGCGCTGGCCTTCTTCGGCCATCACGTTCAGCACCTGGGCCATCTGGCCCTGCTTCATCATGCGCTTGGTCTCCACCAGTGAGGTGAGTGGTTTGGTGGCCAGCTTGCGCGCCTGGGCCTGGGCCACACCATTGGCCTCCATGGGCGGCACCACGCGGTTCACCAGCCCCACTTCCAGCGCGGCTTCAGCCATAAAGGGCTCGCCTAACAAGAGCGCTTCGGCCGCGCGGTGGTAGCCCAACATTTGCGGCACCAGCAGGCTGCTGGCTGCCTCCGGGCACAGGCCCAAATTGACAAACGGCATGGAGAACGCCGCGTTGTCACCGGCATAGACCAGATCGCAATGGAACAACAAAGTAGTGCCAATGCCCACCGCTGGGCCGCACACCGCAGCCACCAGTGGCTTGGGAAAACAGGCGATGGAACGCAAAAAATGAAACACGGGGGCGTCTTGCGTGGCGGGTGGTGCATTCAAAAAGTCACCAATGTCATTGCCCGCACTGAAGATGGTGGCGTGGCCCTGAATGACTACGGCGCGTACCGCGTTGTCGGTACTGGCCTGGTCCAGCGCCGCAGCGCAGGTGCTGTACATGGCTTGTGTGAAGGAGTTTTTCTTGTCCACCCGGTTCAGGGTGAGGGTCATAACACCGTCGGCGGTGTCGATCAGGATGTCGGTCATCGCGCTAGCCTTTGTAATAAACGATCTGGTGGGTGGTGACCAGCAACACGCCGGCCTCGTTCCAGAGCTGGCTGCTCTGGTCAAAGAAACCATTGCGAAAGGCTTGCGCCCGGGCCTGGCCCAGCAGGTAGCCGGTGCCGGTGGCCGCAAGCTGCTCGGCGCTGGCATGAAAATAGATGGTGAGCGACACCGTGCCCACGGGTACATGGGTAGCACGGCGGATAAACACGCGCGGAAAAAAGATGTCAGAGATGGCTGCGAGCGACGCAAAATCCAGCGGCCGCGGAGGATTGTCACGCACCCAGACCTGCGTCAGGCTGCTGTGACCGGAGCCATCCCACTCGCTCGGCAGTTGGCCGGTGATAGCCCGCTGTTCGTAGCGCTGCACAAAAGCCATCGGCGCTTGTACTGTAGGCAGCGCCACCTCGTGTGGCGGCGGGCACAGCGGCATGGGCTCCTCGTCCACCCCCCATGTCTCGCGCCGCAACGCCGTGACCGCGGTGCCGGTCATCACCACTTCATTGCCCTGGCGCATTTCAATCATCCAGTGCTGGGTGGATCGGTTGGTCCGCGCGGCCCAGGCTTGCACCACAAAAGACCCATCGGCCACCGCCGCACAAAAGTTGACAGTGAGCGATACCGGGTCACCCAGGCGCTGCGGATGCTGCAACACGGCCTGTAGGGCTTGCGCGGTGGTGATGCCGCCATAGGGCCCCACCATATTGGCGTAAGCCAGGTGCGTGCGCCCGGTGCAAGTGCCATCGGGCTGCGGATCTAGGACGATGGCTGCGTCAAACGGATGTGTAGACATGGGTCTCCCAAGTAAAAAGCCACCCGCAGGTGGCTAGAGCGGCACTATTCAGTGGAGCGCAAAGGCTGCCACTGTAAGGCTGCGATCTGCCCCGGCAGAACATCAAACGCGTTCAAAAATACCCGCCGCACCCTGCCCCATGCCCACGCACATGGTGACCATGGCGTATTTGAGCTTGTTACGCTGTAAAGCATGGATGGCAGTGGCGGAACGCATGGCTCCAGTGGCACCCAGCGGGTGGCCCAGGGCAATCGCGCCGCCCATGGGGTTGACCTTGGCAACGTCCAGCCCCAGGGTGTTGATGACCGCCAGTGACTGTGCCGCAAAGGCTTCGTTCAACTCAAACCAGTCAATGTCGCTGAGGTTCAAACCGGCATAGCGCAGCGCGGCAGGAATGGCCTCGATCGGGCCGATGCCCATGATGTGCGGTGGCACGCCCTTGGAGGCGTAGCTGACGAACCGTGCCAGCGGTGTTAAGCCGTATTGCTTCACGGCCTTTTCGCTGGCCAAAATTAAAGCGCCTGCACCATCGGACGTTTGCGAACTATTGCCCGCCGTGACGGAGCCACGCGCCGCAAACACGGTGCGTAGTTTGGCCAAACCTTCGAGCGTAGTGTCGGCGCGCGCACCTTCGTCCATGCTGACGGTACGGCGCGATTCGATCACTTCCCCGGTTTCCAAATTGGCCGCGCGATCCACCACATCAACAGGCGTGATCTCGCCGTTGAAGTAACCCGCCGCCTGGGCGGCCAAGGCGCGCCTGTGTGATTCGACGGCAAATGCATCTTGCGCTTCGCGGCTGACTTTCCACTGGTTAGCGACCTTCTCGGCGGTCAAGCCCATACCATAGGCAATGCCGACGTCATCGCTCTCAAAAATACGTGGCGACAGGGACGGCGTGTTGCCCATCATCGGCACCATGCTCATACTCTCCACGCCAGCCGCGACCATCACATCGGCCTCACCTACGCGGATGCGGTCGGCAGCCATTTGCACGGCAGACAAACCCGACGCACAGAAGCGATTGACGGTGATGCCGCCCACGCTATGGGGTAGCCCCGCTAACACTGCGCCAATGCGCGCAATGTTCAGGCCTTGCGAGCCTTCAGGAATAGCGCAGCCGCAGATCAAATCTTCAATCGATTTGGGATCGAGGCTAGGCACCTGGGCCAGGGCCGCTTGCAAGGCCGCCACCAGCAAATCGTCAGGCCGGGTATTGCGGAAAAACCCGCGGTGCGAGCGACCAATCGGCGTTCGCGTGGCAGCGACGATATAGGCTTCTTGAATTTGTTTCATGGTGATTTTCTCAAATGCTTTTGAAATTGAAACGAACGGGGTTTGTGACTGAAAAAGCGTAGCGAGCAGCTGTCAGGCTAGGCGGACGGAGCGCAGCAACCGGAACGTACTCCCTGTACGTGAGGATTGCGAGCACCGCCCAACGACGCATGGCAGTTGCGCAGTAGCTTTATCAATTACGAACCGGCTTGCCGGTGGACATCATGCCCAGGATGCGTTCCTGTGTTTTGGGGTGCGTCAGCAGGCTGCAAAAGGCTTTGCGCTCCAGGGTCATGAGGTATTCCTCCGTCACCAGCGTGCCCGCATCCACATTACCGCCACACACCACTTCGGCAATCAAGCCGGCGATGTAAAAGTCGTGCGCGCTGATGAAGCCGCCATCGCGCATATTCACCAGCGAGCCCTTGATGGTGGCAATGCCACTGCGCCCGGCTACCGGGAACTTACGCTTGTGCGGCGCGCGGTAGCCCTGGGCATACATGGCCCGGGCTTCGTTGATGGCGACAAACAGCAGTTCGTCCTTGTGCGGCACGACGATGTCGCTGTGCAACAAGTAGCCCAACTTGCGGCTTTCCAGCGCGCTGGTACCGACCTTGGCCATGGCCGCAGCGGTGAAGCCTTCGGTGATGAATGGCACCAGGTCTTTGCCCGTCGATGTCTCGGCGTTCTCCGCAGCACGGCGGGCGATATAGGTCAGGCCACCAGCGCCAGGCACCAGGCCCACGCCCACTTCAACTAGGCCAATGTAGCTTTCCATGGCCGCCACGCGCTTGCTGGAGTAAATGGCCAACTCGCAACCACCGCCCAATGCCAATCCGCGGATCGCAGAGATAACGGGCACGTTGGAGTAACGCAGCTTGAGCATGGCGTTTTGCAGTTCGGCCTCGGCGCCTTCGATGGCCTTGGCGCCACCCATGATGAAGGCGGGCATCATGCCTTGCAGATCAGCACCCGCAGAGAACATGTCGTCGGGCGACCAGATGACCAGGCCCTTGTAATCCTTCTCGGCCAGCGCTTGCGCTTGCAGCAGGCCTTCAATCACACCGCCACCAATGGCGTGCATTTTGGTCTTGATACTGGCAATGACGATGTCGTCGTCCAGCGTCCACAGGCGGATAGAGTCGTCCTCGTGCAGCGTCCTGCCAGCCGCTTCGGCTTTCGGCGCATTGGCACCCAGCACGCTCTCGGGAAAGTGCTGGCGCGCGTAGACAGGAAGCTTGCGCACAGGCACAAAAGTGCCGGTGGTGGGATTCCAAGAGCCGGCGGAAGTATGCACACCCCCAGCGTCGGCTACGGGGCCCTTGAACACCCAATCGGGCAGCGGTGCTTTGCACAGCGCTTTACCGGCGTCGATATCTTCCTTGACCATGTTGGCCACGTCCAACCAACCGGCCTCTTGCCACAGCTCAAACGGGCCTTGCTGCATGCCAAAGCCCCAGCGCATGCAAAAGTCGACATCCCGGGCATTGTCGGCAATGGCAGCCAGATGAATGGCCGCGTAATGGAAGCTGTTGCGCAGAATGGCCCACAAGAACTGGCCTTCTTTGCCTTCAGCATTGCGCAGCAGTTTCAAACGCTCGGCAGCCGGGCGCTTGAGCATGCGGCCATAAACCTCGTCGGCCTTGGCATCAGCAGGTACGTATTCCTTGCTGCTTAAGTCGAAGCGCGACACGTCACGGCCGACCTTCTTAAAGAACCCAGCCTTGGTCTTTTGGCCCAGGTTGCCCATCTCCAGCAAGGTTTTAAGCACTGCGGGGGTTGCAAAGCTCTCGTAAAACGGATCGGTCTCAATACTCAGCGTGTCCTGCAGCGTCTTGATCACGTGGCCCATGGTGTCCAGGCCCACGACGTCGGCGGTGCGGAACGTGCCGCTGGAGGCGCGGCCCAGCTTCTTGCCGGTCAGGTCGTCCACCACGTCATAGGTCAGGCCGAAGTTTTCGACTTCCTTCATAGTGGCCAACATGCCCGCAATGCCGACGCGGTTGGCAATAAAGTTAGGGGAGTCTTTAGCCCGCACCACGCCTTTGCCCAGGTTGCTCGTCACAAAATCTTCCAGCGCATCGAGGTACTGGGCTTCGGTGGTGGGGGTGTTAATCAGCTCCACCAGCGCCATGTAGCGGGGTGGGTTAAAGAAGTGAATACCGCAGAACCGGTGCTTGATTTCCTCGGGCAGCGCCTCGCTCAACTTGGTGATCGACAAGCCGGAGGTGTTGGACGCCACGATGGTGTTAGGGCCAATGAATGGGGCGATCTTTTTGTACAGGTCCAGTTTCCAGTCCATGCGCTCGGCAATGGCTTCAATGATCAGATCGCAATCGCGCAACTGCTCCAGATGCTCTTCGTAATTGGCCTGGCCAATCAGTGCGGCATCGTCAGCCACACCCAGCGGGGCCGGTTTGAGCTTCTTCAGTCCTTCAATGGCTTTGGTGACGATGCCGTTTTTGGGGCCTTCTTTGGCCGGCAAGTCAAACAGCACCACGGGCACTTTGACGTTGACCAGATGGGCGGCAATTTGCGCCCCCATCACGCCGGCACCAAGCACGGCTACTTTTCTGACATTAAAACGGGACATAGGGTTTCCTAGAATTTGATTTATGGGCTCACGCGAACCCATGTCTGGGTGCGGTAGAAAAAGCCGATATAGCCGCGCATCTGCAGCTTGGCACCCCCCTCGATGGGCGTGACAGTCGCGCGGTAAATTTTGCCGTTGTTGGGGTCCAGCACATTGCCGCCTTCCCACACATCTTTACCGGCCGCACGCTTGAGGCCACGCAAAATCTCCATGCCCAAAATGGGTTGGTCTTTGCGCTCATCCGTGCATTCCACACAACGCTCATCGGGCTTGGACTTGGGGTCAAGAATTTTCTCGACTTTGCCCGACACCACGCCGGCGGTCTCCACAATGCGAATCTCGGACTTGGCCGCGCCATCCTTGTCGTCAATAGTTCTCCACAAACCGACCGGGGTGATTTGTGCCCAGACGGGCAGCCCGGCACCGCCAAGTGCGGCCAATAGTGTCAAAGATCGTAGCAAGCTAACAGAGCGCATGGTGGTGTCCTTATTGCAAGTAGAGAGGTTCAGGCGAAGACAGCGTCGGTATCCATCAACACCTTGCTGCCGGTGCGTGCGGTACGCATCAGCGTTGCGGTCTCGGGGAACAACTTGGCGAAGTAGAAACGTGCGGTTTGCAGCTTGGCCACATAGAACTGATCCGTGTTGCCGGCAGCGATCTCGCGCAGTGCCACTTGTGCCATGCGGGCAAAGAAGTAACCAAACACCAAGTGGCCGGCCACGCGCAGGTAGTCCACCGCAGCAGCGCCCACTTCGTCGGGGTTTTGGAAGCCCTTGAAACCGAGCTCGGTAGTGAACTTGGTCATCTGCTCACCCAAGATGGCGATGGGGGTGATGAACTCGGCCATCTTTTCGTTGACACCCTCTTCAGCGACCAGCGCACCGACCAACTTGCCAAACTTCTTCAGGGTGGCGCCGTTGTTACCCAAAATCTTGCGGCCCAGCAGGTCCAGTGACTGGATGGTGTTGGTGCCTTCGTAGATCATGTTGATGCGGTTGTCGCGCACAAACTGCTCCATGCCCCACTCCTTGATAAAACCATGGCCGCCAAACACCTGCATGCAAGCGTTGGTGGCA
>JBKJOV010000016.1:0-50441 GCA_046595515.1 Rhodoferax sp.
GGATCGCGCCAGAGCGGCTCGCCGTCCTTCCTCCAGTAGAGGTTGAGCGACCAGCGCGGCAGCTGTTCGCCGGGATACCACTTGCCCTGGCCGAAATGCAGCAAGCCGCCCTGTCCGTACTTCTGGCGCAGCCGATCCATCAGCTCGACGCTGAGGATGCGCTTGGTCGGCCCCATCGCCTCGGTGTTCCACTCGCCACCCTCGCGGTCTGAGGCAGAAACGAAGGTCGGCTCGCCGCCTTGCGTGAGGCGCACGTCCAGGCGATGCAGGTCGGCGTCGACCTGAGCGCCGAGCGCGTCGATGCGGCTCCATTGCGCGTCGCTGTAGGGCAGAGTCACGCGCGGCGCTTCCCATATCCGGCGCACCGACATCCGGTGCTCGAAGCTCGTTTCGCAGGGCTCGATCTCGCCGCTGATCGGCGCCGCCGACGAGGGCTCCGGGGAGCAGGCGAGCGGGATGTGGCCTTCCCCGGCGTAGAGGCCCGAGGTCGGATCGAGGCCGATCCAGCCTGCTCCCGGCAGGTAGACCTCGCACCAGGCGTGCAGGTCGGTGAAATCGACCTCGGTGCCGCTGGGGCCGTCCAGGCTTTTCACATCGGGCTTGAGCTGGATCAGGTAGCCCGACACAAAACGCGCGGCCAGGCCGCAGTTGCGCAGCAATTGCACCAGCAGCCACGCCGAATCGCGGCAAGAGCCAGATGCCAGCGCCAGAGTCTCCTCGGGCGTTTGTACGCCCGGCTCCATGCGGATGCCGTACTTAATGGCTTGGTGCACCAGGGTGTTGAGGTCCACCAAGAAGATGACGCTGCGGCGTTTGCTGCGGTCAATTTTGTCCAAAAATGCCTGTAACAGCGGCGTGACCGGATCGGCCACCAAGTAGGGGGCCAGCTCTTGCTTCAGGCTTTTTTCATACGCAAACGGAAATTCCTCCGCGTCGGGCTCCAGGAAGAAATCAAAGGGGTTGTAGACCGCCATCTCTACCACCAAATCCACCGTCACCTTGAAGTGGGTGGTCTTCTCGGGAAACACCAGGCGCGCCTGGTAGTTGGCAAAAGGGTCTTGCTGCCAATTGACAAAGTGGGTGTCAGGCTCGACCTTCAGGGAGTAAGACAACACCTTGCTGCGGCAGTGCGGCGCGGGGCGCAGGCGAATAACTTGGGGGCCGAGGTTGACCAGGCGGTCGTAGGTGTAGTGGGTGACGTGGTTCAGCGCGGCATGGATGGACATGGGCTTGTCTCGGTTGGGCTCAACAAAAAATACGGCAATCGGGGTGTGCAGCGCGGCAATTCCCGTGGTTTGCACCGCTCTATGGCATGGTACCAAGCAATTCTTGCGCCACAGGGCTGTCAAAAGTGAACCCGACGGGCACGGGCTGCCACTCGCCACCACCCTATCACCGCGGCGGTAGTATCGCCGTGTGCCAACCACTGCCCACCAGCCAATCTTCGGCGTGCAAACTCTGTTTGCAGGCCTGCTGGGCTGGGTGGTGGGCGCAGCACTGCAATTGCAGCAAGTGGAGCTGTCGTCCGGCCCTATTTATGCATCATTTGTGGCGCTAGCCGGCGGATTGATTGTTGTTTGTGCTATCAAAAATATAGCTGACTCTCGGGTTTTTCAGTACGCCGTGCTGCGTTATATGGCCGTTGGGGCGGCTATGGCTTGCCTTGGATTTGGCGTAACCGGCCTGCGCGCCACCGTATTTTTACAAGACCGGTTGGACCCGGCGCTGGAGGGGCGTGATGTGTGGGTGACCGGTGTGGTGGTCAACCTGCCGCAGCGCAATGAAGCGGCCTTGCGCTTTCGGCTACAGGTCGAGTCGGCCCAGTGGCAAGGGCAGCCCGCGCGGGTGCCGCCGCGGATGGACGTGGGGTGGTATGGCGGTGCTTTTCCGGCCGGGCCAGGTGCGGCGCTGGGTACTGACACGGCCGCAGTGCAGCCGCCGCTCACCAGTTTGAACCGGGTACCGCCAGCGCTGCAGGCGGGTGATCGCTGGCAGATGACCCTGCGCCTAAAGGCGCCGCACGGCGCCCGCAACCCCAATGGGTTTGACTACGAGCTGTGGTTGTGGGAGCAGGGTGTGCAGGCCACAGGCTACGTGCGGGCCGGGGCGAAAGACGTCGCGCCACAACGCCTGGGCAGCACCTGGTCAGCACCCCTAGCCCGCCTGCGCCAGACCGTGCGCGACGCCATCCTGGCCCGGGTCGAAAATCGACAACAGGCCGGGCTGATTGCCGCCCTGGTGGTGGGCGACCAGGCCGCTATTGATCGTGCGGACTGGGATGTTTTTCGCGCCACGGGTGTGGCGCACCTGGTGAGTATTTCAGGGCTCCACATCACTATGTTTGCCTGGGCTGCCACGCTCTTGGCGGCATGGGGCTGGCGGCGTTCGGTGCGGCTGTGCCGCTGGGTGCCCGCACCCAGTGCGGCACTGGTGCTGGGCGTGCTGGTGGCGGTGGCCTATTCCGCGTTTGCCGGCTGGGGTTTGCCCGCACAGCGCACCTGCCTGATGCTGGCCACCGTAGCGCTACTGCGGTTGTGTGGCGCGCGCTGGCCTTGGCCGTGGGTCTGGATGCTGGCCTGCGCGTTGGTAGTGGCGCTGGATCCTTGGGCGCTGTTGCAGCCGGGCTTTTGGCTCAGCTTTGTCGCCGTAGGCGTTCTATTTGCTACAGATTTAGGAGCACAACGGTCATATTCCACCCGGGCCGGAGCACGATTTGACTCCAAAAATACAATGTGGAGCATGTTTTTGCGTGTTGGGAGCAGGCTCGGGGCCATGCTACGTGAGCAGTGGGTGGTGACGGTGGCGTTGGCGCCGCTTACCTTGTTGTTGTTTGGTCAGATGTCGGTGGTCGGCCTGCTGGCCAATGCCATCGCGATTCCGTGGGTGACGCTGGTCATCACGCCGCTGGCCCTATTGGGCAGCCTAGTGCCGGTGCTGTGGGATGTGGCCGCCTGGGCGGTCAGCGGTCTGCTGTTGCTGTTGCAGGCACTGGCGGCCTGGCCTGGCGCTGCGTTGGCCGTGGCAGTTGCGCCCCTGGGCGTGGCATGTCTGGGGGCCGTGGGTGGGCTTTTGCTGGTGGCGCCCCTGCCGCCGGGTTTGCGCGTGCTGGGCGTGCCGTTGTTACTGCCGGTGTTACTGTGGCAGGCGCCGCGCCCCCCCACCAGTGGGTTTGAATTGTTGGCAGCAGACGTGGGGCAGGGTAATGCCGTGCTGGTGCGTACCGCCAGCCACGCGCTGCTGTTTGACGCCGGCCCGCGGTTTAGCTTGGAGAGTGATGCCGGCCACCGGGTGCTGGTGCCGCTATTGCAGTCGATGCAAGAGCGGCTGGACACGGTGGTGCTGAGCCACCGCGACCTGGACCATGTGGGCGGTGCACCCGCCGTGCTGTCTATGCAACCACAAGCAGCGCTGCTCAGCTCTATTGAGTCAGACAACGCCCTGCAGCGCCTGCGCCCGGCGCAGCGCTGCGTAGCGGGGCAAAGTTGGCAGTGGGATGGCGTGACCTTCACCGTGCTGCACCCGCAGGCCAGTGATTACGACACGCCGCAAAAGCCCAATGCCATGTCCTGCGTGCTGCGCATCTCCAACGGCTTCCAAACCGCGCTACTGGCGGGCGATATTGAACTGCCGCAAGAGACGCGGCTGGTGGCTGCGCAGGCCACCCTCCAGGCCAACGTGTTGCTGGTGCCCCACCATGGCAGCAACACCTCCAGCAGCGCGGCATTTCTGGATGCCGTGGCCCCGCAGGTAGCCGTTGTGCAATCGGGCTACCGCAACCGGTTTGGTCACCCCACGGCTCTGGTGATGGGGCGTTATGCCGAGCGCAATATCCGGGTGGTGGACTCTCCCCACTGCGGTGCCTATTTGTGGCAATCCTGGGCGCAAGCCCCTGATTCTTGGGGTGCTTGTTGGCGCGCCCAGAGTCAACGCTACTGGCACCACCAGGTTCCATAGTGGTGCATACCAGGTGCTTTGCTGGGCCTAAAACTTGCTATCCTTGTGTGAAAGCGTGACCAAGGGCTATCTATGCGCAAATTTGACGAGATGTACACCAAGCTGCCCTATGAGTTTTTCTCGAAGGGCGAGCAGATTCGGGACCACTACAAGATTTACGACGCTTGGCTGGCCCGCCAGCCCGGCGACATGATGGCCAAGCGCCGCGAAGAAGCGGAAATGATCTTCCGCCGCGTGGGCATCACCTTTGCCGTGTATGGCGAAAAAGATGAAGACGGTGCCGGCACCGAGCGCCTGATCCCCTTTGATTTGATCCCGCGCATCATTCCCGCCCACGAGTGGGCGACCATGGAAAAAGGCCTGGTGCAGCGCGTCACCGCCTTGAATCGTTTTATCCACGACATCTACCACGACCAAGAGATTTTGAAGGCGGGCCACGTGCCGCGCGAGCAGATCGAAGACAACGCCCAGTTCCGGCCCGAGATGGTGGGTGTGGATGTACCGCACCAGATTTACTCGCACATCGCCGGTATCGACATCGTGCGTGCCCCCGATGCCAACGGCAATGGCGAGTACTACGTGCTGGAAGACAATCTGCGCGTGCCCAGCGGCGTGAGCTACATGTTGGAAGACCGCAAGATGATGATGCGGCTGTTCCCTGATTTGTTCAGCGCGCACCGTGTGGCGCCCATAGCCCATTACCCCGACTTGTTGTTAGAGACCCTGCGCCAAAGCAGCCCGCACACCACGGCAGAGCCCACCGTGGTGGTGCTGACCCCCGGCATGTACAACAGCGCCTACTTTGAACACGCCTTTTTGGCCCAGCAAATGGGTGTCGAATTGGTCGAAGGGCAAGACCTGTTTGTCAAAGACAACTTCTGCTACATGCGCACCACGCGCGGCCCGCGCCAGGTGGATGTGATTTACCGCCGGGTGGACGACGACTTTTTGGACCCCACGGTGTTTCGTCCCACCTCCACATTGGGGTGCGCGGGCCTGCTGGGTGCCTACAAGGCGGGCAATGTGACTATCTGCAACGCGGTGGGTACCGGCATCGCCGACGACAAATCCATCTACCCCTATGTGCCCAAGATGATCGAGTTCTATTTGGGCGAAAAGCCCATTCTGAACAACGTGCCCACTTATATGTGCCGTAACAAGGACGACCTGGCCTACACCCTGGCCAACCTCCAAGACCTGGTGGTCAAAGAGGTGCACGGCGCGGGGGGCTACGGCATGCTGGTGGGCCCTGCGTCTACCAAGGAAGAGATTGAGGATTTTCGCAAGGCCCTGCTGGCCAACCCCAGTGGCTACATCGCCCAGCCCACGCTTAGCCTATCGAGTTGCCCCACGTTTGTAGAGAGTGGCATTGCGCCGCGCCATATCGATTTGCGGCCCTACGTGCTCAGTGGCAAGACCGTGCAGATGGTGCCCGGCGGCCTGACCCGAGTGGCCCTGAAAGATGGCTCGCTGGTGGTTAACAGCAGCCAAGGTGGTGGCACCAAGGACACATGGATTCTGGAAGACGAAGCTGCGCCCGCGGCGGCCGCTGAGCCAGACGCTCCAGACGCGTCCGAGGCTACCCAAATCCAATCGCAGTCCACGTGAGAGAGGCCAGAGCTTATGTTGTCAAGAACCGCTGACCATCTTTTCTGGATGTCCCGCTACACCGAGCGGGCGGAGAACACCGCGCGCATGCTGGACGTGAACTACCAAACGTCCTTGTTGCCCCAATCCGAGGCGGTGGCCCAACTGGGCTGGCAGGGCCTGCTGTCGATCAGCGAGCTGCTGTACCGCTACCAAGAGCGCCACGGCGAGATTCAGGCCCGCGAGGTGATGGACTTTATGGTCAAAGACGAGGGCAATCCGTCGTCGATCGTGTCATGCCTGAGTGCGGCGCGCGAAAACGCGCGGGCCGTGCGCGGCGCGCTGACCACCGAGGTATGGGAGACGCAAAACACCACCTGGCTGGAAGTCAAGCGCATGATCAAGAACGGTGATTTTGAGAAAGACCCGGCGCAGTTTTTTGAGTGGGTGAAGTTCCGCTCGCACCTGTCACGCGGCGTCACCGTGGGCACCATGTTGATGGATGAGGCCTTGTACTTCATGCGTATGGGTACCTTCTTGGAGCGGGCCGACAACACGGCGCGGTTGGTGGATGTGAAGTTCCACGCCGTGCAAAGTGATTTTTACGGAACGGCCAACGGCAAGGACCATGAATATGACTTCTACCATTGGAGCGCCATCTTGCGCAGTGTTTCGGGCTTTGAGGTGTACCGCAAGGTGTACCGCGATGTCATCAAGCCCGAGCGTGTGGCCGACCTGCTGATTTTGCGACCCGACATGCCGCGCTCATTGCATGCTTGCCTGAATGAAGTGGTGGCCAACCTGCGTTTGGTGGCGAGCGACCCGAACAGCGAGACGTTGCGCCGCTCTGGCAAGCTGCGCGCTGAGTTGCAATATGGCCGTATTGACGAGATTTTGTCCACCGGCCTGCATGCCTATCTGACGCAGTTTTTAGACCGCGTTAACGACCTGGGCGCGCATATCAGTCGGGAGTATCTGGTCGCGTCCGACGCCTGAACGCGCGCGCACGCTGCATTGCGCCAGTTTTTGGTACATGGGTGGTATGGTTTGCCTGCAATTTCTATCCCAGCCTCCCCATTTATTAAGTAAAAACCCGCATACCAATGGCTCCGTACAGCCACTGGTATGCTTTTTTACGTTTAAATCAAAATGCGCTAACAAAAAAGCAACATTCACGTGAAAGTACTGTGGACATTTTTCTAAATTGGTAGCATAGTGGCATCAATATTCTTTAATTGGTATGCATAAGTACGGCATAGGCGATTAATTGGTATTGCTAAACAAACACGATTGAAATTACCACCGTAAAGGAAGATATGAAGCTAACTCGCACCCCCATCGCCTCGGCGGTCGCCGTCGTACTTATGGGTGTCATGGTTCCCAGCCAGGCCCAACAAGCGACGCCTGCAGACATGACAACTGTCACCGTGACGGGGATCCGCGCATCCCTGGAGACCGCGGTCAACGTCAAGCGCAATGCCAACGCTGTGGTCGATGCCGTTTCGGCTGAAGACGTAGGCAAACTACCCGACGCCGATGTGGGCGAAGCGCTCGGCCGCGTTCCCGGTGTATCGGTAGGACGTGCGTTCGGACAAGGTGCTTCGGTTTCAGTGCGGGGTACCGACCCCCAAATGACTTACACCACTTTGAATGGCCAGACGGTGGCGTCTACGGGTTGGTATGACCAGCAAGCCATTGACCGGTCATTCAACTATTCCTTGTTGCCGTCCGAATTGATCGGCGGCATCGATGTGTACAAGTCGTCTCAAGCGGATCTGGCAGAAGGTGGTATCGGCGGCACCGTGATCGTCAAGACACGCAAGCCTCTGGATTTGCCAGCCGGTACTGCCTTTGTGAATGTAAAAATGGGCAAGGGCACGGTGAGTACCGAACTCAATAAAGACGTGTCGGGTCTCGTTAGCTGGAAAAATGACGAAAAAACTTTTGGCGTGCTGGTGTCTGCCGCTGTGGAAAAAGGCGAATATATCCGTCGGGGCGTGGAAGCGGATGGTCGCTGGTCTGCTGACGTTTCTCCGACTACGTTTGTTCAAGACCGAAATCGTCAGGCAATTAACCTAAATCTGCAGGCCAAGCCGTCCCAGCAATTGGAGTTGGGCTTGAACTACCTGAAGCTGAAGTTGGATGCCAACAACTCCAATTCCAGTCAGTATATTTTTCAGGGGAACGGTGCCCCCAACTGCACGCAAAACAACGCGTCGGGCTTGTGCGTGAAAAGTACAACGGCCCCTGGCAATTCGATTGACACGTTCTTCCAAACGTGGGCACGTGCTGCCACGATGACATCCGACAGTATGGTTTTGAATGGCACGTATAAAGGTGATGGCTTCAAAGTAGACGGTGTAGCTGGCACGACCAAGGCGGAGGGCGGAACTTCATTAACTACCAATTACAGCTACTTCCAGGGCTGGAACAGTGACCCAGCCCAAGTCGCGGCGCGTGGCCTGCAGAACCTTCCCAAGTGGACAGGCACGATCGATGCAACGGGCAAACAGATTGTGCTGTCGCCATCCTCCAGCCAAGCCATGACGCTGGCCAGCTTGAGTCCCAACAGCGTTCCTGAGACGTGGGCCTCTTCGCGTGGACCCAACACGGATAAGGAAAATTTTGCCCAGGCTGACATGACTGTAGATCTCAACTGGGGTGCGGTGACAGCACTCAAGACCGGCTTGCGCGCATCCAAACACACATTCACCAAGAACTCTGAGCGTGCTGTATTCGCCGCGTCCGTCGTGGCGGTTCCGACATCAACGTTGTACAGCGGATCGGTCGCCATGGGCACCAATGGTTGGGATTCGCCAAAAGCCAACGTGGATGCTATGTTGGCAAACACCCTGAAAAATATCACAGGCTTTGTGACGGACCGTTCTGGCTTTGGTGAAATTAGCGAGGACAACTCGGCAGCCTACGGGATGTTGGACTTTGAGACGGGCCCTTGGCGTGGAAATTTTGGCCTACGCTACATCAGCACCGACGTTAAGGCCTCCGCCTACAAGCCCGATCCTGCAGTTGTAAACCAATCCATCGGCCAGAACAACGGCTGGAGCACGGAGTTGATCAGCCAGGGTTCGACCTACAACGATGTATTGCCGAGTCTGAACGTCGCGTTTAATTTGGATAAGTCCACGCTACTGCGCGTAGCGGCTTCACAAGCCATTACGCGTCCCAACTTTGACAACATGTTCTTGGGTGGAAGTATCCAAGGCTTTAGCGACTCCATCAAAGGCAATGAGTCGATCACCATTGGTAACCCCTCGCTGAAGCCGCAAAAGTCGACCCAACTGGATTTGGGTGTGGAGTACTACTACGGCAAAGGCAATCTGGTTGCGCTGACTTACTTTCATAAAGATATTGACAACTTCATCACGGCCGATACCAAGCTCAACCAAAAAGTGGGCTTGACCAGTCCAGACACTGGGCTGGACAACTGGACTGTGAATACCGTCAAAAACGCGGGGGGTGGAAAGATCGACGGTATTGAGGCACAGATCAACCACGCCTTTGGCAATGGCTTTGGTGTGGCAGGTAACTACACCTACTCGGATGCCACTGCACCGTCTTCGAGCTATTCGGACCAATTGAATGTATTCACGCTGTCGTCTAAGCACAATGCCAACCTGGTGGGGTACTGGGAAAATCAGACCTACGCTGCGCGTTTAGCCTACAACTGGCGCTCGGAGTACATGATTCGTGAAACAGGTTACTACGGCAACCGCATGCACGATGCTTACGGCACTTTGGATCTCAGCCTTGGGTGGAATATCAACAACAAATTGAAGCTGGCATTTGAGGCCACCAATTTGTTGAAGGCGGACGACATTCAGTATGGTGCTGCCAGTGTCCAAAACGCTGCGCGTCAATCGTTGGCAATCGGCTATCCAGCATGGTCGTTCGCCGGCGAAACCACTTACAAGGTCAGTTTGACTGCCAAGTTCTAAAGTAGGTTGAAGACAAAAGTGCCCAGCGAAAGCTGGGCCTTTTTTACTAGAAATCGTAAAAAGTATTGACCGTCAATCGACCTGTGCGCGGGTCGGAATCGATACTCAGCGCGGGATTGATACAAGCAGAGTGCAACAGGCTACCGCGGTAAACAACAAGGCGATTAAATTTTGCCGGGATCATGCCCAGAAAAGTAAATTGCGTATTGGAATCGTCGAAATACCGTTGTGCTGGTGGATGCTCGTTGATCTCTTGGTAGTAGGTGTCGAGGTAGCGTTCGCCCACATTCTCGGTAATCTGTTGCAGGCCGGTTGCGTTGTGTCGATAGAACCCAGTGCCGCCGTGTCGTTCATCGCACAGATAGAGCAGAACGGCCATATGGTGGGGCGTACTGGCATCAAAGTGCGGCGTACATTGCAATGGCCCTAGTGCGTGGGCTAGCGTGGTGGTGAGCGAAAACGCACAGTTGCTCTTGCGAATCTTAAGTGGTTGCGGCACGCCAAAGTTTAGTTTGATCAACGGTTCAAGCAGCCCTGTCAAATTGCGTGAATAGTCTGGTGGAACCTCAGCGCGAATACCGGGGTAGCCTTTTCGAGAGTCCGAGCCCGGGTAGGCCGCAAATGGGCTTTGTGTTGCTGCTTCCACCATGGCGTGTGGGTCCTGCAAGAAATCGTCAATAACGATGACTTGGTGCTCACCGATAGTTAGCGACTGGATTGCGGGCGGCATGCGGATAGCGAATGTCTTTTCCATTGGCAGTCAGAGGGTATTTAGGGGCGGCAGAACTGCACGCATGAGCAAGTACACAGAAAGGCAGTCGGGGAGAGATAAGCTTTTCGTTTCGCTTTATTTTTGAGGCGTTATCGCGTGTCTGTTGCGTGGAATTATGCCCATTTGAACGCTTGTATTCACCAAAAATAATTATGAGTACGTCTATGAAAATTAAGCGGATAGCTATCGTCGGCGGAGGCACTGCAGGATGGTTGGCGGCCAATCATTTGGGGTTTGAGTTGCGGCTGGACCCGGAAGTTGAAATTACGCTCTTGGAGTCCGCGGATGTCCCCGTCATTGGCGTCGGCGAAGGGACGGTTCCGCTCATCAAAAAGTCACTGCAAAAATTTGGCATTTCAGAGGCCGAATTGATTGTGGGCTGTGATGCCACGTTGAAGCAAGGCATCAAATTTATCAATTGGCTAAATCCCCACGTGCATGGGAAAGACAATTTTTACTATCACCCGTTCGGGTCACCCTATCCCTGCGGCTTTGACGTCACGCCCTACTGGCTGCAAAACAGGGACGCCTTGCGCTTTTCAGATGTCACCGCGGCGGTGGCTGTGGCGGAAGCGATGCGGTCTCCCAAGAAGATTTCGTCTCCCCCCTACCAGGGAGAAGTGGAGTACGCTTACCATCTCAACGCACATAAATTTGCTGCGCTATTGGCTCAAAACGCAAAGCAACGATTTGGTGTCCAGCACAAGTTAGCAACCATCGTCAGCGCGCAGAAGGCGCCAGATGGGGGTATTCAAAACTTGCTTCTGAAAACCGGCGAGACGCTAGAGTTTGACTTCTATGTGGATTGCAGTGGCTTTGCTTGCCTGTTGGCCGGCAAGACATTGAACATTCCGTTCGTTGACAAGTCGCGGCAAATATTGACGGATACGGCCTTGGTACTGCAGCTTCCAACGGGCGAAGACGATGAGATACCGCCTTACACAAAAGCTAGCGCCCATGCGGCTGGTTGGATTTGGGACATTCCGGTCACCCACCGGCGTGGTACAGGTTTCGTTTACTCCAGCGCGCATATGAGCGAAGAGCGGGCCATGGATGCATTCGCGAAGTACCTGGGTATCCGCGATAGCGCCTTTGCCCCGCGAAAAATACCCATGACTATTGGGTACCGAAAGCACTTCTGGGCCCACAACTGCATTTCCCTGGGGCTGGCGCAAGGTTTTGTAGAGCCGTTAGAGGCAACCTCTATTTTGGTAACGGACTTTTCTGCAGAGCTCGTTGCCCGCAACTTTCCCAAATTCAGTGCCGACATAGACGTCTTGCAAAGGCACTGTAACGAAGTGGTTGAGTACACGTGGGAGCGCATCATTGACTTCGTGCAGCTCCATTATCTCGTTTCGGATCGCAACGATTCTGAGTTTTGGCTAGACAACCGACAGCCGCAGCATGTCTCCGAACCTTTGAAAGACCGGCTTGCCCGATGGCAGCTGGCTCACCCTAAAAAGTCCGATTTTTTCAGCCGGTTTGATTTGTTCGATGTAGACAATTATTTGTACGTTCTGTATGGCATGAAGTACCCCACGCGCCAGCCGCTTTTGTCCACTTACGAGGCGCAGACTTATCGCGCCCAGTTCGAAATGGTGAGGGAGTCATCTGCAAGCCTCATTGAGGTTTTGCCTGGGCACAGGGAGTGGGTGTCAAGACTGAAAAGGGCTACGGGGCGCGCTGAATGTCATGTGTCATGAAAGGCTGAGTATGGAGGAAGCTTCTAGGCTGTATTCGGTCGATGCGCTACGCGGCGTTACGGTGGCTGCCATGCTGGTGGTCAATAGTGCGGGGGACTGGAATCATGTGTTCCCATGGTTGGAGCATGCTGCTTGGCACGGCTGCGCGCTGGCTGACTACATCTTCCCGATTTTTCTGGTTGTTGTGGGTGTGTCTATTGCCTTGGCTTACACGCAAAAGCTGTCGGCGGGGATGGCTAGGGGGTTGCTGGCACGGCCGCTGTTGCTGCGCGGCTTGCGTATCGCGTTACTGGGACTGGCTCTAAACGCGTTTGCCGTCTGGTTGGTACCCGGACGGCAGATGCGGTTGATGGGTGTGTTGCAGCGCATCGGCATTTGCTTTGTATTTGCCGGACTCGCATTTATCTATCTGCGCGCCGCGTGGCAGTGGGTGTTGATCGGCATACTGTTGGTGGCATACACGTGCTTGCTACTAGGGGGCGGTTCACTGGAGCCACACCACAATATTTCTGACCGCGTAGATACCTGGGCGCTTGGAAAATATGCCTATGTGTTTGATGCGAGCCGTGGGCTCGGTCAGGAGCCTGAAGGATTACTCTCAACGTTGGGTGCGTTGGCATCTACGCTGTTGGGTGTACGCGCGGGCGTATTGCTACGCGCAGGAAGAGTCCAAGCGCTGATTGCCATCGGTGGCGCACTGCTCATTTTGGGTTCTATAGGGAGCGTGGTGCTGCCCTTGAATAAGCAACTCTGGACCCCGAGCTTTGTGTTGTGGACGAGTGGTGTGGCCTTTTTGCTGTTGTCTGTAGCCCACTGGGGGGTGGACCAACGGGGGTGGCCAGCTTTAGGGCGCAGCATGGGTATCAACGCCATCGTGGTCTATGCGAGCGCCTGGGTGGTTACCTGCTTGCTTGAGGGTAGCGGTGCCATGGCACCGGTCTATGCATCGCTCTTCGCACCTTTGGCCACCTGGATCGGGCTGCAAGGCGCGTCACTCGCTTTTGCCATGGCCTTTACGGCCACGGGTTGGCTATTGATGGCTTGGTTTGCGCGCCGAGGCTGGCGGTTTTCTATATGAAAAAAAATAGCATTTGGGTTGCAGGGGCCGCCATGGCAACCATCGTGGTGATGGGCCTGCCGGGGTGCGCGCCACTACCGACTGCTAGCCCCAAAGGCCCGCTGTATAGCCCCTACAAACATATCAATATGGAAGTGGACGCTTCTAATCCTATCGCTCGCAGTTGGCATCAGGGGCGCTTGCTGCCACTGGTGACTTGGGAGCCTAGTGCATCAGGCACATTACCCGCTGTGACGCTGGCATTCGCTTCGGGCGAATGCGGAGATGAGCATTGGGGCTCTTTGGATGCATCTGCCGTCGCGCAAGCGAATGTTGCGGCCATGGCCACCAAGGGTTTGGGTTACATGATTTCAACGGGTGGGGAAGGCAATGTCTTCACCTGCAACACCGACGCCGGAATGCAGCGGTTCCTGCAGCGCTACGCGTCTCCCTCCTTTCTGGGGGTGGACTTTGACATTGAATCGACACAGACTCCACACGGAATACGTGCCTTGGTGCAACGCGTGAAGTTTGCGCAAGCCAAGTGGCCCCAATTGCGCTTCAGTTTCACGCTGGCAACATTGGCGGCCAGTGATGGCAGCGCAGCCGGTTTGAACGCCACGGGGGTTGCTGTGATGCACGCCCTCCAAGCACAGGGCGTGCACGACTATTTCATCAATTTGATGGTGATGGATTTCGGCCCCGCTGCCCGCGCCCATTGCGTGGTCCGCAAAGCGCAGTGCGATATGGCGGCTTCGGCCCGACAGGCGGTGCTGAATCTTCAGAAAAGCTTTGCTGTTCCCGCCGCCCGCATTGAAATAACAGCCATGGTGGGTGTGAATGACGTCGTGGAAAATGTCTTCACACTCGAAGATGCCGTAGCGCTGGGGCGGTTCGTCCGCGTGAACGGCCTTGCCGGACTGCACTACTGGTCGCTGGACAGGGACAAGCCTTGCGCTGACGGAGCCACCGCAGTGGCTCCCTTCTGCAGCAGTTTGAATCATGTGCCCGAATTGGCCTATTTGCGCGCCTTTGCGTATGGCCTGGCGCAGTAGCAGGCAGTCATCGGTTCTTAGAAGTCACAGCCGCTAGTTAAGGCGGGTGTGTTCGCGGGTACAGTGTCCAGGGCAGTGATGCCTTGGGTTCGGTAGGTTTCCACCAGTGCGTCCATTTCCAGCGGAGTCAGCAATTGGTCTTTGACATGCAACACCCAGTCGATATCTTGTTGGTAAGTGCGTAGGGTGGTCACGCCGGGGAGCTGCCCACCGGGTGAGAACCACACATTGAAATTGATGGACATTGGCACAACTGGGTAATTACGCCCGCCGTGCTCGGCCAACTGCACGCCGTCTAGGTAGTGGCGTGTAAGCCCTTGGCCCACATGCATGACCAGGGTGTGCCAGCCGTCTACCGACCGGATTTCCTCATGCGCCTTGTTGTAGGCCAGCCAGGGGTTGATCCGCACGGTCTGCCAGGTAACTCCATAGAGCCGAGTGCGGCTATCGCCCCAGCCGCCGTTGGGTAGGTACTCCCAGTCCACTTCACTGAACTCAGGATCAAAGTCGTAACGCAACGGGCTCACGGTGTAAAAGCTCTGCACGACGACATCGCCATCTGGGCCCTCAACGGGGGTATCGGTGAAGCGCACGCGTGCGGCATAGGTGCCTTCCAGGTATTTGCGCGCATGGCAAATCTGTGCTTGGCGTGTACCCAGCCCGGTGCCATCGGTAGTAGCTTGTAATCGCAGAATCTGATTGCCTTGGTGCAGCGGATCGGCCAGCAAGCTCAGCGCGACGGGCCCCCACTGGGCCCCTTCGATGCCGGGGTGACCTGGCTGACTGCGTATCACCCATCCTCCGACCCCTAACTGGCCAGTGCCGGTGTAATTGAAGTCGTCAAACAACACCGCAGCGGGCGAGTTAGCTGTGGGGCCACACCAAGCGGGAAATGCCGTCAGGCCCAGGCAGGCGGCAAGGCAATAGCGAAGACGCATGCCGGGGCTTTACGCAGAGTGTGCGTCGTCCGCGGGCGGAAAGCGCACAAAGAACATCAACGCCAGCGCCGGTACGCCACATGCCACGGTCCAGAGGAAGAAGCTCTGGTAGCCCAAAGCCAGTTGAATGTCACCACTGATGGTTTTGGAAATGATGAAGCCGAGCTGCATCACACCCGAGCCCAGGGCGTAGTGTGCGGTCTGGAAGCGCCCTGGCGCTAGGGCTTGCATGATGTACAAAATCATACCGACGAAGCCGAAACCATAGCCCAGCATTTCAATCGATACGGCAGCGCCGATGTGCAGCATGTCGGACGGCAGTGTCGAGGCGAGGTAGTAAAAAATTAGATTAGGCACCGCCATGGCAATGATCAGCAGCGGCATGGCCCGTCGCAAACCCAGCCAGGCAGTGAAATAGCCGCCCAGAATGCTACCGACCAAGAAGGCTGCCGTACCGGCGGTGCCATAAATGCCGCCCACCTGCTCGGTGGTGAGGCCCAGGCCCCCCTTGCCGCGCGCCTCTATCAAAAACAGTGGGCCGATAGTTTGCACCTGGCCCTCGGCAAATCGGAACAGGATGATGAAGAGGATGGCCATCCAGACGCCGGGCTTGCGCAGAAAGTCAGCCACCACTTCTTTCAGGGTCTGAAATACTGCGCCCGCCGTAAGCTCGGTGTGCGCGGCATTTAGCGTGCCAGGCAGTGCCCAGGCGTTATAGGCGGCCAGGCCTGCCAACAGCACAGAGAGCAAGACAAAGATCGTGGACCAGGCGTTGAAGACCCCAATGCGTTGCTCCAGATGGCCGGCAAGCACCAAGAGGCCGCCCAAGGTCAAAAACTTGGAGGCATTGAAGAAGGCACCTTGCCAGCCGGCATAGGCGGCTTGCTGCTTAGAATTCAGGCTAGCCATGTACAGACCGTCGCAGGCAATGTCGTGCGTGGCCGAGGCGTAGGCCAGCAAAAAAAGGACGGCAATGCTCAGCGCAAAGTAGGCGGGCATCTGCAACGCCAGTGCCAGCAGTGCCAGGCCTGCTGCGCCCGTGAATTGCATGGCCACAACGACGATTTTCTTGCTGCGCAGCATCTCCAGAAACGGACTCCACAGCGGCTTGAAGGCCCAGGCCAACCCGAGAATACCGGTCCAACGGGCGATGCTGTCGTTTTCCACGCCCATGTTTTTGTACATCAGGCCAGCGATCAGCATGACGACAAAAAACTGCATGCCTTGCACAAAATAGAGACTCGGCATCCAGACCAAGGGAGAGCGAGTTGGGGTGGGGGTGTCGGATGCTTGCATAGTGGGTTTGCTGGTGTGTGGGTGGGGTCGGGCCGTTGATCACTTAAGCGCTGGCTAAGGGCACCGGGGCAGTGCCCGGCGTTCCGGTTTGGCCTGTCAACCAAGACCGCAGTGCAGCCAGGGCACCGTCGGCATAGCCCCAAGTAACCACCGCAGGTGCTGCAATGTCAAATACCTGAAAGGGATTCCAGACAGCCAGATGCAGATGCAGGTTCCAAGTGCGCGCGTGGCTGGGGTAGCGGCCGTGGTGGTTAGAGACCAGGATGTTGAGGCGTCCATCCTGCACCAGTGCCGTCGCGGCCAGCGCGCGCAGGTCTGGAACGGCCATAAATTCCACGTCACCAAACCCTTCAAACAAGGTACGAATTTGCGCGAACGACAGTCCCGCTTCTGACACACCATCACTCACGACCTCAGCTTGTGCAATGACGCGCAATGCCTGCTGTTGCGTTGGCGCGTGTGCGGCGCCCACGGCGGTAAGGCCCTGGGCCCAGGCTTTCGCCATCAGTCGCTCGTCTTGGGCTTGCTGCTGGGCGCTATAGGCTGACCGCTGGAGGGGGAAGCGCTGTGCCAAGGCCTCGATGCGGACGCGGGCTTGTTGCAGCGCAAGCAACTCCAGGCCGCCGGCTTCCATGGCCGTGGCAATAGCTTGCAGGGCAGCCAGTTGCTCGTGGCGTGCACCTTGCGCTAGCACAAGATCGGCACCGGCCTGCAAGGACAGTACGGCGGCGCGCGCGTGGCCGTAACGGTCGTGCACAGCCTTCATCATCAGGGCGTCGGTGATCACCACGCCGCGAAAGCCCATGGCCTCACGCAGCACGCCTGTGAGCAGTTTGCGCGACAGCGTGGCGGGGTGCTCAGCGTCGATCTGCGGGTAGACGATATGCGCGGTCATCACGGCGGGTGCTGTGTCGGCCAGCGCGCGAAAGGGGACCAGTTCCAGGGCTTCCAGTTGTGCCAGCGATTTGTCTACGCGGGGCAGTGCGTGGTGGGAGTCGGTGTGGGTGTCTCCGTGGCCGGGAAAGTGCTTCACGCAGCAGGCTACGCCCTCGTCCATGGAGCCTTGCATCCACGCCCCTGCGAGGCGCGCAACTTCCAGCGGATCGGCGGAAAAGCTACGTTCGGCGATCACAGGGTTAGCCGGGTTGTTATTCACGTCCAATACCGGTGCAAAATTCCAGTTGATGCCCAAGCTGCGCAACCCCCGGGCTACGGCGGCCCCTACTGCGCGAGCCATACCTGCATCGCCGCAAGCACCCAGGGCCATGGCTGCAGGCGCCTGCGGCAAAAAGGTCGCGCGAATGACAGAGCCACCTTCCTGATCTATACCAATGAGTCCATGGGGGCCCAGCACCATGGCTAAATCCGCAGTGAGCTTTTGCACCTGTGCGCGGGTGCCGAGGTTCTTACGGAACAGGCAGACTGCCCGCACCGCATGGTCTTGCATAAATTGTGCGGTGTCGGCATCCAGTGATGTGCCTTCCATATCGACCATCACCAGATGACCGGGTTTCAGCGCAGTGGGGTTCATGCGGTGGATCCGGGTTCAGCGGGTGCAGGTGACTTTGGCCAGAAAGCGTGGCTCATCTGGGTTGCGTCCTCGCGCCCGGGCCAGGGCTTCGACCATGGGGTAGAAGCTCTGAATCAGCGCGATGGGATCCAAGTCAATAGAGGTGGTTTCTGCCGTCGGGAGGTTGGCGCCAGGCGTACCGGCGGGCGCCGCCAGCAATACTTTGGCCCCACGCAAACGCATTTCATTTGCCAGTGCCAGTAGGCCGGCCTGTGCCGGACCGCGGGGTGCCAGCACCAGCAGGGGGTAACCTTCCTCAATCAGGGCCATGGGGCCATGTTTCACTTCGGCACTGGAGAAAGCCTCCGCCTGAATACCGCAGGTTTCCTTGAACTTCAGCGCAGCTTCCAAAGCCACAGGCATGCTGGTGCCCCGGCCAATCACAAACAGTCGGTTTGCATCGTGCAACACGTCCAGTGCGCTGCTCCAGTCCATGTGTGCGGCGCGCGAAAGAGCGCCCGGCAAGGCCGACAGGGACGCTTGCAGTGCTGCATCGGCTTGCCACGCAGCAGCGACACGGGCACCAGCCACCAGTTGGGCGATGAAGCTCTTGGTGGCGGCGACGCTGGTCTCGGTGCCGGCGTGCAAAGGAAACACCCACTCGGCTGCGTCACCCAACGGCGAGTCAGGCTGATTCACAAACGCCGCGGTGACGGCACCCCCCGCACGAAAGTAGCGGGTGGGTGCTACCAGATCCGGGCTTTGGCCAGATTGGGAAAACGCGAGCGAAACCAGCCCTTCGCAGCGTATTTGCGACTGGTACAAGGTAATCAGTGACATTGGCAAGGACGTCACCAGACGCCCCATGCGGGCCATCACCAGATAGGCCATGAAGTGGGCGGCATGGTCAGAGCTGCCGCGGGCCACGGTGAGCAACGATGCGGGCGGTTGGGCGCGCAGCAGGGCACCGAATTCAGAGTACTCCTTGTGGTTGTGGGCAAGTTGGGATGCCACAGCATCGGGGGCTTCGCGGCATTCAGCCAACATGTGGGTGGTCAATGGAGTTCCCTTCTACAAAAACGTCTTGGATGTGGAGGTCGCGGTTGAGCACCACGAGATCGGCCCAAGCGCCAACACTCAGGCGCCCCCGATCGCCCAAGCCCAGATAGTCTGCGGCGTGGGTGGAGACCCGGCGAGACGCGTCGTGCAACGACAGATCCAGCGTATTGACCAAGTTACGCAGGGCCTGATCCAGGGTGAGTGTGGAGCCCGCCAAGGTGCCGTTGGCCAGGCGCACACCACCCAAACATTTGTAGACCGTATGCCTGCCCAACTGGTATTGCCCATCGGGCATGCCGGTGGCGGAGGTGGAGTCGGTGACGCAGTACAGACATGGGATAGCACGCAAGGCTACGCGGATAGCGCCCGCGTGCACGTGCAGCAGGTCCGGAATGATTTCTGCGTACTTGGCATGGGCCAGCGCAGCACCGGCCATACCGGGCTCGCGGTGGTGCATGCCTGTCATGGCATTAAACAGGTGGGTAAAACCCCCGGCACCGCGTGCCAAGGCGTTTACACCATCCTCGTAGCTGCCTACGGTATGTCCGATCTGAATCCGGTAGCCGGCTGCGCACAACGCGTCGATGAGCTCCATATTGCCCGGGACCTCCGGTGCCATGGTAATTAGCCGGATGGGGGTCAACTGGTTCAGCGCGTTGAGCTCGTTCAACTGCACGGGCCGTGCAAAGTCGGGCTGGGCGCCCAGCTTTTCGTCGTTGATGTAGGGGCCCTCCAGGTGCACGCCCAAAACGCGTGCGCCTTTGGCAGAGCGTGCGCCGAATACGCCCTTGAGCGCGGTCAGTGCCATCACCAGGTCCTCTTTGGGTGCGGTCATGGTGGTAGCCAGCATGGCGGTCGTGCCGTGGCGCGCATGCGTCTCGCTCACCTTGATACCAGCGTCACCGCCTTGCATGATGTCGCGTCCACCGCCGCCGTGCACATGCAGGTCAATGAAGCCTGGTAATACCAGTGGCTCGCCCGAGGTGCGGGCTCGGGCTTCTGCAATCGGGGCGCCGTCAATAGTCGCAATGCGCCCATCGTCGGTCCAGTGCATGGTGCCGTGGATGAAACCAGCGGGCGTCAGGATATTGCCTTGAATGGACCTCATCCTTCGCGCCTCATTTCGGCGACAAAGTCATAGTAGTCGCTACGGCAATACGAGTGTGTCAACTCGACTGCCTGACCAGACTCCAGATAGCCGACCCGGGTAATGAACAGCACCGCCTGGCGGTCTGGAATGCCAAGCTGCTCCGCTAGCCGAGGCTGGGCATTGAGGGCCCGAATGTGCTGCAGTGCACGTACCGGCGCTTGTCGAATATCGGTCAAATATTCGTACAGAGAGCCTTCGATGGCCATGGGGTCGGCGATCACGCTGTGCGGCAAGACACTGACCTCATAGGCCATGACCACACCGTCGGCCAGGCGCAAGCGCTCTAGCCGTACGACGCGTGCCCCGGGGGACAGTCCCAGCGTCAATTGTTCGTCCGTCATGGCGATGCTGACCGTGCGGTTAAGCCAGCGCGATGACGGGGTGTAGCCACGCCGCTCTAGTTCTTCAGAGAAACTGGTGAGGCGTGACAGCGGCTGCTCGAGCAAAGGGGCGATGTAATTGCCGGACCCCCGTTTGCGGATGATCAGGCCCTGCTCGACCAATTGATCAATGGCTGAGCGCGCGGTGACGCGCGATACATTCAAGGTTTCGGCCAATACGCGCTCGGAGGGCAGAGCTTCGTCTGGCTTGTAGCCGCCTTCGCGGATGGTTTGCGCCAGGACGCGCGCCAGTTGCAAGTAGATCGGCGAATTGTCTTGCGCGTCGGGGGTAAAAATCAAACCATTGCCACGTGTCATCACAATGTCTCCAAATGGGTTTTTATGAGAAGCAGCGCGCCATGGGTGGCATCGAATTGGGGCTGGGTACAGCGCGCACGGACCCGGCTTGGCAGGCGGGGTTCAAGTCTTTGACCGATGCTGCCGCACAGAGCCAAGGGAAGTGCTTCTGTGGGATCCAATGCCAGTGCGGTAGCTAGCAATGCATTTGCGGCTTGGTTCAGCAGATCGTCGGCTGCGGGATCAGCGGCTGCAGCGTCAAACACGTGCTGCGCCAACTGGCCGTATTCAAATTGGCCGGCCTCGGCGCACCAAGCCAATAGGCGCTCTCGGCTGTCACCGCATTCCGCCAAAATGTGCCGCGCCAAGGCGCCCCCAGGTTTGCGGTGATCTTGGGCTTGCTGGGCAATGGCCATAGCGCGCAGGCCGAGCCACGCGCCACTGCCTTCATCTCCCGCCGGGAAACCCCAGCCGCTAACTTGGTTGCGGCTGCCATCGGCGTGCAGTACCTCACCCACGCTGCCTGTGCCCGCTGTCACGACCGTGCCTGGCTGTCCGGCGTGTGCTCCTAGCAGCATGGTGTAAGCATCCGACTCTAAGGCGACGTGTTCAAAACCCGGGTTTTGGGCGAGAAATTCATTGGCCCATGGGCGGTGGTTTACACCAGACAAGCCGGCGCCCATCGCGCATACCGACCATGCCGGTACAGGCAATTGGGCTGCTGAAAATGCCGCGGTAGTGGCCTGCACGATGTGTGCCCATGCCTGTGGCACACCTTGTCCTAAAGCCGACGGCCCGGCCTGCCCACGACCCAAAAGTGCGCCGCTGGGGCGCGACAGTGCCACCCGTGTCCCGGTGCCTCCGCCGTCAACGCCTAGTAAATACTCAATCATGGTGGTTCTCGGTGTGCGGGCAAGCCGCTGCAAGTGGTATCTTTAATTGCATGAAATCATATCATACCAATTGAATACCAGTAAAGTGGTATGGATATTGGTATTTGTTCGGTCGCGCCCGTGTGCTCTGTGCTGTGGGTCGGAGGGTGTGCACCAATGTTGTGCATCTGGGGCGGCTGACCCGCTGCACGCTTGCCCGATAGCAGCTTAGAAAATTGCGCTTCTAACTTCTAACTTCTAACTTCTAGCGGCTGGCGCACAGCGGTCATCGCCTTTGCAAATGCATTGCCGCGCACGACAGCGACTGTCTGGTGCCCTTTGAATCGAACCGCTACTCGCGGTAGGCCAGTGCATCCAAGCCCAGTGCGCGGATCTGGGTGACGGCGGCATCGGCTTGGGCTTGCGTGGCGTAGGGGCCCACCCGCACGCGGATACGCGACCCGCGTTTCATCTGCAGCGTGTCCACGTTGACCTGAAGTTTGGCGGCCTCCAGCTTTTCCCGTGCGTTTTGGGCATTGGCCTCTTTGGCAAACAAACCCACATTGACGCCGTAAGTACCCGTTGCGGCTACTTTGGCGGTGGGGCTGGACGCAGATTTCGCGGTTGCCGGGACCAGCGCCGGCACCAGGGCCGTAGCCGCAGGCTTTGCGGCTATCGGTGCGGACACCATGGCGGCTGCCGAGACCGCCGCTAAGGGCGCCGACGCGGGCTTCAAAGGGGGCGCGGGCGCTTTGGCAGGTGCAGAACCCACCGGCATGGGTGTAGACAACTCCTTGACTTTGCCGCTGGCGCTTTGGGGCGACGCATTGGCACTGACCACGGCAAAACCTGGCTGGTGCAACAGGGCTGTGAATTGCATGGCCGCCACGCCCAGCGCTATCAGCATCCCTATCTGGGCACTACCGATGACCAGCGCTCTTTTGCGTGGACTGGACTGGCGGGCCAACTGGGCACACGCCTGTGCAACATCCGTGTTGGCGGCCAGCGCCAAGTCCATCCGCGCGCGGCACTGCTGGTGAAACCATCGGTTGCCCCACAAACCCGGCACCACTACGGCCACTGTGAGCCAAAGACCAAATGCCATCATCTGTACCTCCTTAGACCAAGAAAACAAGAGACCACCGATACCAAAAATTAGCAATGCGCTGGCCACCAGCGCCCCTGCGTAGGCCAGTGCAATACCCCCCAATTGTCGAAAGACCAGCCAGCCCAGTGTCCACAAACCCGCAGCCGTATTCCAGCGCAGGCGCCAGCGGCCCGCTGTTTCCCAGGCAGTGAAGAGTGCCAGGTAGTAGTCGGTGCTTACCGGACCTATCGCGGCGCGGTACAGGGCCGTCGTTAAGTCTTCGTCTTCGCGAAGTTCCCCAGGCAGGGCAGGATGGGTTGTCATCTTGGCATCTGTGCAGCAACGGCTTGGCCTAGTTCGATGACGGCCATCGCGTAATAACTGCTCCAGTTGTAACGCGTGATGGTGTAAAAGTTAGTGGTGCCGACCACATACTGCGGCGGTGCAGCACCGTTTTGCAGCTCCACCAGGGCCAGCAAGCCGGGGTGCAGTAGGGCATCTGCGCCGAGCTCGGCACCTTTGTCCACCATGGCGGCGGGTGTAAACGTGGGCAGGATGTCTGGCGCCATCAGTGTCGGCATGTCCAATTTGGCGGGGTTGAACTGCACGTTGAAGTGCGTGGGCATACCACTTTGCCAACCATAGGCTTTGAAGTAATTGGCCACTGAACCGATCACATCAGCGGCGCTGTGAAACAGGTCCACGCGCCCATCGTCATCAAAGTCGATAGCGTGCTGGGTCCAACTTGAGGGCATGAACTGCGGCAAGCCCATCGCGCCCGCGTAACTGCCGCGCAAGGCCATTGGGTCGGTGCCACTGCGGTAGGTCATCAACAGGTAGGCTTCGAGTTCCCGCAAAAAGTAGGCGCTGCGCGCTTTGGCGCGGGGGTGGCTGAGTGGAAAGTCAAAAGCCAATGTGCTCAGCGCGTCCATCACCCGGTAATTGCCGGTCTGTTGGCCGTAAATTGTCTCCACACCAATGATGCCCACGATGATGTCAGCCGGTACGCCAAACTGCGCCTGCGCGCGCTCCAAAGTGGCTAGGTTGGCCTGCCAGAACCTGACACCTGCGGCGATACGGATGGGCTCCACAAAGCGGCTGCGGTACAGCGCCCAGTTCTTGGGCATGCCGATTGGCGGCGGCGCAATGGCGCGAGCCACAGAGGGGACGTAGTTGGCGTGGCCTATGGCGTGGCGCAGCCAGCTCGCATCGATGTCGTTGCGCTGCGCCATGGCGTCCGCTGCCTCCATGGCATCTGCGCGCGTGGCGTACAGCGGGCCCGTGGTAGGCGCCGCAGCGGGCCTGCTCGCTTTTTGTGCTTTGCTGGCCTTGGACCGCTTCTCAGGCGGATTTTTAGAGGCTTTTAGGTCCGCGGCCGGCGTATTTATTGATATTGTAGCTATCAATAATATAGCAATCAGTGGCCAATGGAGAAAGGTTACAGGTCGCTTCATGTTGGCAGGGTAGCAGGCCACGGCAGGCTACGAAATTCGCGCTGCAGCCGCGTCAGTGTGGTGGCGTTGGATTTCGCTGTCTGCTGGGGTGCGTAGCGCCAGGCTTCCAGGCGCAGTAGCCAATCGGTGACGGCGGTTAAAGCGGTTGAGGAGGTCAAGGCGACGGGTGTAGAGGCCGTGTGGCCCAGCCAGCGCTGGCGCAGCAGGTCGGCCAACTGGCGCGGCGGTGTGCTCTGTGGCACGCTGAGGCCGGCTTTGGCCAGCCGCTGCTGTGCGCGGTGCAACAGTCGCACCCATGGGTCCTGGCGGTGGCGCTCCCACAGCGTCCAGGCCGCCCCCAACAGACTCACAGCGACCACAATACCGATCAGTACGTAGCTCAAGTCTTCCCAACTGGGCGACTCAAAGCCCATGTTGCGCAGCAGGTCCATTTGGCGGTTTTGTGAGTAGTTCAACACCCACTGGTTCCAGCGGTTGTTCGCAGCATCCCAAAAAGCGCGCATGTTGGACGCCATTTGGGGGCTGATGGCGCCCACCAGGGCCTGGGTCACTGCGTTGCGCGGTGCTTGCAGGCGCTGCATAGTGCCGGTGCGCCCGGGCGCTACGGCCGATGTCGGGTCTACCCGCACCCAGCCGCGCCCGGCAAACCACACCTCGGTCCACGCGTGGGCGTCGCTTTGGCGCACGGTCCAGAAACCATCCACAGGGTTGACCTCTCCGCCTTGGTAGCCAGTGATCACGCGGGCCGGAATATCCAGCGCCCGCATAACCAAAACAAAGGACGATGCGATGTGTTCACAAAAACCCTGTTTCCGGTCGAACCAGAATTCGTCCGCTGAGTCTGGCCCGTAGACACCGGGCTCCAGCGTGTAGGTGTAGCCACCGGTGCGCAAGCGCGCCAGCACGGTGTCCACCAACGCGGCCGTATCAGCTCTGGCCAGAGCCGGGTCGCGGCGCATGTCCATGGCCCACTGCAAGGTGCGCGGGTTGTAGCCTGGCGGCAAATCGACATAGTCCTGCAGCGCGGTCGTGATTTGCGTTGGGCCGTGGCGAAACTGGGTGTAGCTCTCGGCGCTGTAGCGCAGCAGATCAGTCAAGGGCTTGTCGGCCAACCATTGCAGGTCTGAGCCCATGCTGGGGGTGTAACCCAACATGCGTGGGGCTTCGGGGGCTGCGTCCAGCGTCAATATCCAGGGGCGGTTGTTGCCCTCAGCAGTGACTTGGTATTTGATCGGATTGCCCCGTACCTGCAGCTCGGGATTGAGCTGCAACCGCTGCGGAAAAGCAGAGCGCAGCGGCTGCCATTCGCGCCCGGTAAAGGTGGACAGAACCGGACCACGGAAATACATCTCGCTTTGTGGCGGCGGTGGGCCTTCAAAGCGCACGCGCAACGCGATGCTGTCGTCCAGCGCCAAGGTGGCAATGTTGCCCACTTGCATACTGCCCGAGAGGCCACTGCGCCCGGCCATCGCGTCGGATGGCACACCCCACAGCGGCGCCATGCGCGGGAATAACAGAAACAAAACCACCATGATGGGCGCCCCCAAAAGGCACATCCATCCGGCTGTGAGAGCAGCCCGTCGCAAGGGCGGTTTGCCGACCGGCATGTGCGTGTTCACCAGCGCCGTGAGCAGGCCTAGCAATCCCACCAGCATGGCGATAGCGAGCAATAGACTTTGCGAGAAAAAAAAGTTGGATAGCAGCGTGAAAAAGCCCAGAAAAAACACCACAAAGGCATCGCGTTGAGCGCGCAGCTCCAGTGTCTTGAGGGCCAACAACACCACGATAAAGGTGACGCCCGCATCGCGACCCATCAGGGTGCGGTGGCTGAAATAGGTGGCCGCCATGGCCACCCCCAGCAGCAGCAGCAGCCACCAGCGCGATGGCAGGGTCTGGTTGCGTAGCGCGATGACGCCGCGCCACAGCAATATGGCGGCAGCCATGGCGCTGCACCACAGCGGCAATCGCATCACCTGCGGCAAAATCAGCCAGCCAATCACCACTAGCAAGAACAGGGTGTCGCGCGCCTCGCGCGGCAGATGCGACAGGCGGTCCAGCCAGCGTGGGGCGGTCAGTGTCGTCATGGGTGTACCGCCAAAGCCTGCAGGCATTTCTGCAGGTGATGGGTGCCGCTGCCGGGTTCGATCTCCAGGCCAGGTAAGCGCAGGCCGTATTGCAGGCCTTGCTTTTCGGCTTGCAGCGCCCAGGCGCACAGCCGCGACAGGCTCGCTTCCACCTGCCCCCGGCCCGCGCCCAGACCGGTGTGGGCCAGGTCCAGCCACAACTCAAAGCGCTGCACCTGCTGGGCGTCGCGGCTCACCAGTTCGTCGGACTTGGCCGCCTTCTTCCAGACCACCAGCTTCAGTGGGTCACCCCGGCGGTAGGCGCGTACGCCGTCAAATTCGCCCGTGGTTTGCTGGTGCACGGCCACGCTGCCGCCCGCACGTGGCTCACCGGGGGGCAATGGGGGCGGGTGCAGCTCAGGTGCGGGGTACACCAGTACGCTGGACGCTGGACGCCACACAGTCCACACCCTGAAGGTGCCCAAGGGATATTGGGTTTGCGCTGTCAGCGTAGGCAGGCGGTGCAGACCGCGGTGGGGCGGGCTGAAGCCCACCTGCACCTTGCACGCGCCTTGGGCTGGTACGTCGGTCCACGTCCAGTGGCCGGTGCCCAATACCGCCAGACCAATACCGTAGCGCACAGATTTGCGTTCACTCAGAATATTGATAGAAATAGTCACGCCGCCGCCCGCAAATTGGGCCTCGGGCGCTATCAAAGTCATAGTGATGCCCCGCAGATTTCCGTGGCACACATGCATGCCCGCCAGTGCGCTTCCGGCCAGCAAAAAGGTCAACACATAGCCCAGGTTCAACTGGTAGTTGATGGAGGCAACCAGCAACACCAGCAGCGTAGCCGCCAGCATAAAGCCCGGTGCCGTAGGCAGGATGTAGACGTTGCGCTGGTTCAGCTCTAGGCGGTCTTTGAGCGTCAGGCGTGATTCGAACCACAGTTGGAACCTGGCCCCCACGCTCCACCACTTCGTGGGTCGTTGTCCCCCACGGGGGCTGAACTTGCTCGGGGCGGCCCTTCGCGGCGTTCGGCTGGTGTCCTCTGTGCCGGTGCTCATGTATGCAATGGATTTAGGGAAGCGGTATCGCAGCCAGCATGGCGCGCACTTGCTCTACTGCACCACGGCCAGAGTCGCCGACAGGAATCATGCGGTGCGCAACGGTTTGGGGCAGGATGGCCTGTACGTCGTCCGGGGCCAAATAATCGCGTCCGCTGAGTAGGGCCTGCGCCTTGGCGGCACGCACCACCGCGATGCCAGCGCGTGGCGACAGACCCTGCACAAACCACTGTCCGCTGCGGGTGGCCGCAATCAGGTCTTGCACATAGTCCAGCAGCGGGTCTGCGGCGTGCACTTCCAGGACCCGCTGCTGTAGCTGGCGCAGTTCGTCGTGCGTCAGTAGGCTGGGCAACTTGTCCACAATATCGCGCCGGTCTTCCCCGCGCAACAGCGCGCGCTCGGCAGCCCTGTCGGGATAGCCCAGCGATATGCGCATCAGAAATCGGTCCAATTGCGATTCGGGCAGCGCGTAGGTGCCAATCTGGTCCAAGGGGTTTTGCGTTGCAATGACAAAAAACGGCTGGGGCAGAGCACGGGTTTCGCCCTCCACGGTGACTTGCTTTTCTTCCATGGCTTCGAGCAAGGCGCTTTGGGTCTTGGGGCTGGCGCGGTTGATTTCATCGGCCAATAGCACTTGGGCAAATATGGGACCGGGGTGAAATACAAACGCCTCTTTGCCACGCTCGTAAACCGACACGCCCGACAAGTCGCTGGGCATCAAATCCGAAGTGAACTGCACGCGCGAAAATTGCAAGCCAAAGGTGCGCGAAAGTGCATGGGCCAGCGTGGTTTTCCCCACCCCCGGCACATCGTCAATCAACAAGTGGCCACCGGCCAGCAAGCAAGCAACACAGTCCTGAATTTGGGACGGCTTACCGACAATCACCGTGTTAAGCTGTTCCAGAAGCGATTTGAGCTTGTGTTGTGCGTTCATGACAAGAACCATAACCCAAAAACACCAAGCCCAAAGTTCTTAAGGACGTATTCTCAGGTGGAGCGCAGGTGAAGAAGACCGGATACTTTAGCCACCCCGATTGTCGTAAACACGAAATGGGTGAGGGCCACCCAGAATGCCCCGAGCGCCTCGATGCAATTGATGACCGGCTGCTCATCACGGGTGTGGCCGACGCGCTAGACCGGCGTGAGGCACCCCAGGCCGCCATTGCAGATTTGGAACTGGCCCACGGGCGTATGCACATTGCCTCCATTCGCGGCCTGACCGATGGTCTGCGCGAGGACATTGCCGCGGGCGGCCCCAGCCACGCTCAGATTGATCCTGACACCTCCATCAACTTGTACTCTTGGGATGCTGCTTTGCGCGCGGCCGGGGCAGCGCTTGCGGCGACCGATGCTGTGATGGCCGGGGAAATCGAAAATGCCTTTTGTGCCATACGCCCACCGGGTCACCATGCCTGCCGCGACAAAGCCATGGGTTTTTGTCTTTTTAACAATGTGGCGGTGGCCGCGCGCTACGCGCTGGACCGCCACGGCCTTAAGCGGGTAGCGATCGTCGATTTCGACGTCCACCATGGCAATGGCACCGAGGACATCGTCGCCGGAGACCAGCGCATTCTGATGGTGAGTTTTTTTCAACACCCCTTCTATCCGGCTGGGGGGACCCAGTCCCAGGCCAGCAATTTGCTTAACCTGCCTGTGCCGGCCTACACCAAAGGGCCCGCGGTGCGTGAGCTGGTGTCGAACCACTGGTTGCCGCGGCTCGAAGCCTACCGGCCCGAGATGATCTTTATCAGCGCTGGCTTTGACGCGCACCGCGAAGATGAACTGGGCCAGATGGGGCTGGTCGATCAGGACTATGCGTGGATGACGCAGCGACTGAAAGAGATTGCGGTTCGGCATGCGCACGGCCGCATTGTTTCCTGCCTGGAAGGCGGCTATAACCTCGACGCCCTGGCCCGCAGTGTGGAAGCGCATGTGCGTGTGCTGGCAGATCTTTAATTCCCTTGACGTGTATTTCCGAAACTCATGCGAACCCCTACCCCCAAGCCGATTGACGATTTAGACGCCTGGATGGCGGCCTTTGCAAAACCCACGGTATTGATCGAGCTGCTGTTGCTGGCGCTGTGTGGGGTGCTGGCGTGGGCGTTTGTGGCTGGTTTTCGCCGTGTTTTTACCAGCCTGGATGGTCGTTCTATTTGGTTTGGTCACCGCAATGTAGACGGCGTGCTGTTTCCCGCGATCTTGCTGTTGCTGGCCTACGTCGGCCTGGAAGTTGCCGACCGCTACATCCCAGTGGCGGTGTTGCGCTTGGCCATTCCGATATTGATTTCTTTGGTGGTCATTCGGGTGGGTGTGAAGGTGTTGCAGGCGGCCTTTGCCCAGGCGCGCTGGGCCCGGTTGCTGGAGACGACCATTTCATGGTTTGCGTGGATGGCCGTGGTGCTATGGGTCAGTGGTTTGTTGCCCGTCATCTTGAATGAGCTGGACCTCATCACCTGGAAGGTGGGTGGCTCCACGTTGTCGGTGCGCACCATGATTGAGGGAACCCTGACTGGCTGTGTTGTGTTGATTTTTACGCTGTGGATCTCTGCGGCCATTGAGAGCCGGTTGTTGAGCACGGCCACTGGCGGTGAGTTGTCGCTGCGCAAAGCGATCAGCAACGCAGCGCGGGCGATGTTGATATTTGTCGGACTGATGGTGGCGCTGTCTTTGGTGGGGATTGATCTGACGGCTCTGTCGGTGCTGGGTGGTGCCGTGGGCGTGGGTATTGGTTTTGGTCTGCAAAAGCTGGCGGCCAACTATGTCTCTGGCTTTGTTATTTTGGCCGAGCAAAGCATGCGTATTGGTGACAGCGTGCGGGTGGACAATTTTGAGGGCGTGATCACCCAGATTAACGCGCGCTACACCGTCGTGCGCTCATTGGCCGGCCGCGAATCTATCGTACCGAATGAGATGCTGATCACTAACCGTGTGGAGAACCTCTCTTTGGTGGACTCCAAGGTGAACCTGAGCACCGTGATCTCGGTGGGCTACGACAGCGATGTGGAGCAGGTCAGCGAATTACTGGTGTTGGCCGCTGCCGCCCAAGCGCGGGTATTGGCCGACCCGCCGCCGGCCGCCCATTTGTCGGCCTTTGGCGCGGATGGCCTGGAGTTCACCTTGGGCTACTGGGTGACCGACCCCGAGAACGGCGCGCTGAACCTGCGCTCGGCCATCAACAAGGCGATCCTGGCGTCGCTGCGGGCGCACGCGATTGAGATTCCGTTCCCGCAGCGGGTTATTCACAACCGCTAAAAGCGGCTTTTTAAAGTGCTGGCTCTATTTATGTCGCGCAAGTGTCGGGATGCACGGCTTGCATCGCTATAATTACAAAAAAGCACGATCGTTCTTTTTTGTGGGGTGCAGGCAAGTATTGGTCCGGTGCACGGGCCGAAAAAGCATAGCCGCATAGAATCAGACGATTGACGTGTGCGTCAACTCGACCGACCTATTTTTAACAATCTGGAGCTGCAGCCATGAAAGTCCTTGTACCCGTCAAACGCGTGGTCGATTACAACGTGAAAGTCCGAGTCAAGTCGGATGGCACTGGCGTCGATATTGCCAACGTCAAAATGAGCATGAACCCGTTTGACGAGATCGCGGTAGAAGAGGCTGTGCGGTTGAAAGAAAAGGGCGTGGTAACCGAGGTCATCGCGGTATCTTGCGGCGTGACCCAGTGCCAGGAAACCCTGCGCACCGCTATGGCCATTGGTGCCGACCGCGCCATTTTGGTGGAAACGTCGGAAGAACTGCAGCCCCTGGCAGTAGCCAAATTGCTCAAAGCCTTGATGGACAAAGAGCAACCCGGCCTGGTGATTTTGGGCAAGCAAGCGATTGATGACGATTGCAACCAAACCGGTCAGATGTTGGCGGCTTTGGCCGACTTGCCCCAAGCTACTTTTGCCTCAAAGGTTGAAGTGGTGGATGGCAAAGCCCATGTGACCCGCGAAGTAGACGGAGGCTTAGAGACATTGGCGGTGACATTGCCCGCCATCATCACTACCGATCTGCGCCTGAACGAGCCCCGCTACGTGACCTTGCCCAACATCATGAAGGCCAAGAAGAAGCAGCTCGACATCTTCAAGCCCGAAGACCTCGGCGTGGACGTAGCGCCCCGTATCAAGACTTTGAGCGTGGCTGAGCCTGCCAAGCGCAGTGCCGGTATCAAGGTGCCTGATGTGGCGACCCTGGTGGACAAGCTGAAAAACGTTTCTAAAGTGATTTGATGTTTTTGCGGGACAGATCTTTAGCTCTGTCCCCAACTGATTAAAGGATTCAAAATGACCGCTCTCGTAATCGCTGAACACGACAACAACTCCATCAAGGGCGCGACCCTCAATACCGTGGCCGCTGCCGCCCAATGCGGTGGTGAAGTGCACGTGCTGGTGGCTGGCAGCAATGCAGGCGCTGCCGCTGCCGCTGCCGCGCAAATCGCCGGTGTGTCCAAAGTCATCCACGCCGACGAAGCAGGCCTGGCCCATGGCCTGGCCGAAAACGTCACGGCCCAAGTGCTGGCCATCGCCGCGCACTACAGCCACATCGTTTTCCCCGCCACGGCGTCTGGCAAAAATGTCGCCCCCCGCGTGGCGGCCAAGCTCGATGTGGGCCAGGTCTCTGACATCACCAAGGTCATCAGCCCCGATACCTTTGAGCGCCCCATTTATGCTGGCAACGCCATTGCTACGGTGCAAGCCACCGATGCAGTCAAAGTGCTGACCGTGCGCACCACCGGCTTTGACCCTGCTGCGGCCACTGGCGGCAGCGCTGCCATTGAAACCCTGGCCGCGGTAGCCGCCAGCGCAGGCGTGAGCTTCTTGGGTTCTGAGATCGCCAAGAACGACCGCCCTGAGCTGACCGCTGCCAAGATCATTGTGTCGGGTGGACGCGCCCTGGGCTCTGGCGAAAAGTTCATGGAAGTGATGACCCCGCTGGCCGACAAGCTCGGTGCCGCCCTGGGTGCCTCGCGCGCGGCTGTGGACGCAGGCTACGCGCCCAACGACTGGCAAGTCGGCCAGACCGGCAAAATCGTCGCGCCGCAGTTGTACATCGCTTGCGGTATCAGCGGTGCTATCCAGCACTTGGCAGGTATGAAGGACTCCAAAGTCATCGTGGCGATTAACAAAGACCCCGAAGCGCCCATTTTCAGTGTGGCCGACTACGGCCTGGAGGCCGACCTGTTTGTCGCCGTGCCCGAACTGACTGCGGCGCTCTAACACCTGCTGGAACAAGGGCATCGCTTGCGGTGCCCTTTTTTTTGGCCTGAACCACTCTGCACCCTGCTTGTAATCCGCTTGTAACCCGAATTTTTGGAGCCTCCCATGAGCTACGTCGCCCCCGTTAAAGACATGATGTTCAACATTGAACACTTGGCCAATCTCACGCAAATCGCGCAGATCCCTGGGTTCGAAGACGCTGGCCTCGACACCGCGCAGGCCGTGCTCGAAGAGTCCGCCAAGTTTGCCGAAGGTGTTTTGGCCCCTTTGAACTGGGAGGGCGACAAAAACCCTTCGAGCTGGAAAGACGGCGTGGTCACGTCCACCCCCGGCTTCAAGGAGGCTTTCAAGCAATTCACCGATGGCGGCTGGCAAGGCCTGCAGCACCCCACCGATTTTGGCGGCCAGGGCCTGCCCAAAACCATTGGCGCGGCCTGTGGTGAGATGGTGAACAGCGCCAACATGAGTTTTGCCCTTTGCCCGTTGTTAAGCGACGGTGCGATTGAAGCCCTGCTGACTGCTGGGTCTGACGAACTCAAGGCCACCTACTTAGAGAATTTAATCAGCGGCAAATGGACCGGCACCATGAACCTGACCGAACCCCAGGCAGGCAGCGACCTGGCTGCTGTGCGCAGCCGGGCTGAGCCACAAGCCGATGGCACCTACAAAGTGTTTGGTACCAAGATTTACATCACCTGGGGTGAGCACGATATGGCCGAGAATATCGTCCACCTGGTGCTGGCCCGCGTGACCGGCGCGCCTGAAGGCGTGAAGGGCATTAGCCTGTTTGTGTGCCCTAAATTCATGGTGAACCCAGATGGATCTTTAGGTGCGCGCAACGATGTGCATTGCGTCTCTATCGAACACAAGATGGGCATCAAGGCCAGCCCGACTGCGGTGCTGCAGTATGGCGATAACGGTGGTGCGGTGGGCTACCTGGTAGGTCAAGAAAACCGCGGCCTGGAGTACATGTTCATCATGATGAACGCAGCCCGCTACGGCGTGGGCGTGCAGGGCATTGCGATTGCCGAGATGGCGTACCAAAAGGCCGTGCAGTTTTCTAAAGATCGCGTGCAAAGCCGCCCGGTCGATGGCTCTTTGCCAGCGGCTGGGGCCATCATTCACCACCCTGATGTGCGCCGTATGCTGATGACCATGCGTGCCTATATTGAGGGCTGCCGCGCACTGGCCAGCACGGCTGCCAGCGCCTACGACACCGCCCACCACCACCCCGATGCCGAAGTACGCAAGGTGCACCAGGCGTTTTACGAATTCATGGTGCCGCTGGTCAAGGGCTACAGCACCGAGATGAGCCTGGAAGTCACCAGCTTGGGTGTGCAGGTGCATGGCGGCATGGGCTTCATTGAAGAAACCGGCGCGGCGCAGTACTACCGCGATGCCAAAATTTTGACCATCTACGAAGGTACGACGGCCATCCAGGCGAACGACCTGGTGGGCCGCAAGACGGCGCGCGATGGCGGCCAAATGGCCAAGGGCATCATCCAGCAAATCGAAAAAACTGAGGCCGATTTGGCTGCCAGCGGAACCGATCACGCGTTGGCTGTGGCCAAGCGCCTGAAGGCAGCGCGTCTGGCGCTGATCGATGTGGTGGACTTTATTGCCAGCAACACTAAGGCCAAGCCCAACGCTGCGTTTGCAGGCAGCGTGCCCTACCTGATGCTGGCGGGCAATGTGATGGCGGGTTGGCAGATGGCCCGCGCGCTGTTGGTGGCTGAGAAGGCTGTGGCCGCCGGAACCGACGTGGCTTTCATGCAAGCCAAGATCACCACGGCCCGCTTCTACGCCGACCATTTGTTGACCAAGGCCGGTGGCCTGCGCGACAGCATTGTGGAGGGCGCGGACAGCGTGACGGCTTTGCCCCTGGACGCATTCTGATGCACGTGGGCTGTCTCAGTGCTATGGTAATGCTATAAATAATATAGCTAACATATTAATAAATACGCGGGCCAGAGCCCAATTTGATCTAGAAATCGCTTCCCAGGAGCCTCCATGTCCCGTTTGCCCGCCCCGCTTGACCGTTTACCGTTTCCTGTCATTGGCTCACCGCTCTTTATCATCAGCACACCCAAGCTGGTGATTGCCCAGTGCATTGCGGGTGTGGTGGGTGCCATGCCCGCGCTCAATGCCCGCCCGGCCGAGCAACTAGAAGAGTGGTTGATTGAAATCACCGAGATGCTGGCCGCCTACAACACAGCCAACCCCGACAAACCCGCGGCACCCTTTGCCATCAACCAGATCGTGCACAAGAGCAACGACCGGCTGGATCACGACATGGCCATGTGTGTGAAGTACAAGGTGCCGATCATCATCACCAGCTTGGGTGCGCGCGAAGAGATCAACGCCGCCGCCCACAGCTATGGTGGTGTTGTGTTGCACGACATCATCAACAACAAGCATGCGCACAAGGCCATAGAGAAGGGTGCCGACGGACTGATCGCCGTAGCGGCGGGTGCCGGTGGCCACGCAGGGGTGAAGAGCCCGTTTGCACTGATCCAAGAAATTCGCCAGTGGTTTGACGGCCCCATCGCCTTGAGCGGCTCAATATCTACCGGCTCTGCGGTGTTGTCGGCCCAGGCAATGGGCGCGGACTTTGCCTACATCGGCTCGGCCTTTATTGCGACCGAAGAGGCCCGCGCATCTGACGCCTATAAGCAGTCCATTGTGGACAGCAATTCCGACGAAATTGTCTATAGCAACTTGTTCACCGGCGTGCACGGCAACTACCTGGCCCCCAGCATCCGCGCCGCGGGCCTAGACCCGGCCAACCTGCCTGAGAGTGACGCCAGCAAGATGAATTTTGGCGGGGGCGCAGCAGCCAAAGCATGGAAAGACATTTGGGGCTGCGGCCAAGGCATTGGCGCCGTCACCCAAGTGCAAACGGCGGGTACTTATATTGCGCAACTGAAGCGTGAGTATGCCGAAGCTAAGGCGGCGCTGATGGCGCATCACTACGCCTAAAAGTGCTTGCAGTCGGGGAATTTGCCGCCAACCGACGAGTGGATGTTGACTAGTCAGTGAGGCGGTTGCCAAATTGGAAGAAAAAAATTTGCAACCTATTGAGCCAAATCTACATCTCTAACCGCATGTAGTTGGCGCTCAGCGCACTTGCCCGAATTGGTCGTCTCTGACTGCTTCTGGCGGAGAATTCATGCGCTGGCGAATGATCGCTAAATGGCGTTCAGTTTTTCAATTTTTAGGTTTGCCCAATGACTCCAAATGGTAGTTATCGGCCGCTCGGATCCGGACCGATGAACGGCACGAAGTCTCTCAAGCGGGCATAGAGAGTAGGGGTAAGCAGCCACTTGCACAATCCAATGCACAAAAGGCAGACCTCTCTTGATGATCCAACTCTGACCGAAACCATCTTGGACAAGGTGCCGAACAGTAGTTGCCGGATTGACCGTCGCGGGGCGGCATTGCACGACATAAAGACGGAGAAAAGAGTTAGCCACTGCGAACGCCAACTGCTCTATCGGCAGGAGGCAATGCTCTTTGAGTTGTTGATCGCGAACAACGGCAATGGTTTATGGTTTTGTACTCCATTCACACTGAAGTCGATTCATAAAGCCACCCCAGATATTGCCGACCCATTACTTTTTCCACTGTGGAGTTTCATTTCGCCTTTGTTGCCTGCCGCACCGAGGAAATTGATTCATTGACTCAGACTTGAGCACTGATGATGGCGTGTAGGTCACAGAGCCCAAGCACCAGTGTCAGAGAGGGTTAGCTTCATCATAGAAGACTCTAAGGAGAAAATTATGTCGCACGAAAACGCCACTGCGAGTACCGCACACAAAGCAGCCGCATCCGAACACCAAGCATGTGCAGACCATCATAAGCAGGCTGCTGATTGTCATGATCAAAACAAACTTGCCGATGCCAAGGCCAGTTCGAGTCAAGCAATGAAGTGCTGCGAAACAGCCAATAAGAACACTGCAACTGCTTGTGGATGTTCAGCAAAATGACGCGATGGCGGGGAGCGACGGCACTAGCTTTTTCTAGCCAATGTCAGACCGTTGATGGCAGGAACGTCTATTTGATCTGGTTCAGCCTTTACCGGTAAACGGCCAGCATCTGCTAAAGCCACAAGGCGAACGCAGCAGGTTAGATTGCCGAGCACTACACCGTGTACTGATGAATAGTTCATTGACTTTACCGTTGCGTCAGAAGACTGAAGTGTTCGCTGTGGAAGATACAAAAGAATAAATTCTTAGGTTGACTTAATTTTGCTTCGCTAAAGCTTGACGCAAATCAAACGCATATGCCGATCTGATCATAGACTTGCCGTTGAGAACGACCTTTCTAAACTGGTAATTCACTAATATGAACTTCAAATTCAATAGACGCAACACAGGACGTACCGCCGTCGTGATGCTGTTCGTTTGGATGATGAGCTTGATGGTGGGGTTTGCCAACGCCTGTGTCTTGGACAGCCACCACAGCGCACAGCGCCATGCTTCTGTGGCATCGGCGAATCACCACGAATCCAGGGTGAATTCGTCTGCTGAGCACGCCCATGACGATTCATTGGCGTTGGGTGCGTGCGAGTCGTTTTGTAGCGCAACAGAAACGGGAATTTCGAAATACGCAGCAGACACGAAGTTTACAAATGAAGACTCTGCGCCGCTCCTGATTCAGACCTGGATCGACCCTGCGACAAACTTTTTCGAAGTAAAGCGCTTTGAATGCGCGGCCCCCAACGGGTCTGAGCCGCCAGTGCACATCCGCTATTTGCGACTGACCATTTAGATCCGGTTTCGGCGGAACTTACTGCCTGGCGACTATGCCATTGGCAATAGTTCAGCTTCACTGCGCACATTTTGGTCACGCGGTGCAATTGTCCCTCTTTGCGCTGATTTCCTCGCCCATTCCCTTTTCATTCTTTTGGAGAACACCATGACACTGATTTACAAATCTTCACTCTGCATCGCCTTGGCATGCCTCTCCTTGGGTTCATACGCCCAAACCGCAGCAGAGCATTCGCAGCATCACCCAGACGTGCCCACCAAGAGCGCCCCCAAGCCGGGTACGAAAGCAGAACAGATGGCGACGATGGCCGACATGGATAAAAAAATGGAAGCCATGCGCGATATGCACGAAAAAATGATGGCTGCCAAAACACCGGAGGAGCGCAATGCGCTCATGGCCGATCACATGAAATCCATGAAAGAGGGCATGTCCATGATGGGCAATATGGGCATGTCCGGGGTGGACAAGAACGCCAAGATGCCTAGCGACATGGCCACCCGCCAGAAGATGATGGAAAAGCGCATGGACATGATGCAGGGAATGATGCAGATGATGATGGACCGCATGCCAGCGCCCGCTGCCAAATAGGGCGCACCATGGACTATGGCCATGAACCGTCGGAGTCTCCACCCAGCTTCTGGCGCACCCGGTACGGCATGGGCTGTTTAGTCCTTGGGTCTGTGGCTACCTACTTTATTCTCACAGAACATTTGGCGCACACTGTCTCGGCGCTGCCGTACCTGCTGTTTGCAGCCTGTCCGCTGATGCATATTTTCATGCACGGTGGACATGGTCATGGGCACCAGGATCACAGTGACCGCAAAGACAAATCACTGAGTCCATCCACCCAGGACTCCGGCAAGGAGGGCCAGTCATGAATCGCAACGAGCCCGCCTACGGCTTATGGATGCTGGTGGTCTTCAATTGCGCCGTCTTCATCCTGTTTGCGTACAGCTTCTTTAAGCCCGCGACGTCCCGAGACTGGCGCACTTTCAGTGCCTTTGCTGCGTTCATCGTTGCCCTGTTTGTGGAGATGTACGGTTTTCCTCTGACCATCTACCTGATGTCTGGCTGGTTGCAAACCCGTTTTCCAGGCTTAGATATCTTCTCGCATGACTCTGGGCATCTTTGGTCCACATTGGGGGCCGTAAAAGGCAATCCGCATTTCGGCGTGCTACACATCGCAAGCTATGTGTTGCTCGGCTTCGGTTTCTACTTACTTTCGACCGCATGGAGTGTGCTCTATCACGCACAAAGGCGTCATGCCTTGGCGACTGCCGGTCCGTACTCACGCATTCGCCATCCGCAATATGTGGCCTTTGTGCTGATCCTGCTGGGATTCTTGTTGCAGTGGCCGACGCTACTCACCTTGCTGATGTTCCCCATTTTGCTGTTGATGTACAGGCGCCTAGCGCTCACTGAAGAAGCGGAAATGCGCCAGCAATTCGGTTCGGCCTATGGGGCTTACGCAGCGCAAACCCCGCGCTTTATACCGCGGCTTGGCAAACGGACGTTTCCGGCCTAGGGCCCCGTTCATTAATTTCATTGAAGAGGGCTCTCCATGATCAATCGAAGAACGTTTATTCAGCTAACGGGCGTGGCCGCTTTGACTGGCACCGCAAGCGCTGCATCGGTCAAGCCTTACCCGTTCGATCCGATCCGGGTAAAAAACTTCCAGCAAAAGCTTTTCATTCCTGGAGGCAGCGGGCCGTTTGGTGTGATGGATGTAGCTGGCCCGCTGCAAATGCGTGCCACTGCTGCGAGTTTCCCGATGCTCAAAGGCCAAGCATCACCATTCCTGCTGTACCAGACCGAGCAGGCGGGCAAGGCCTACCAGAACCCCATTTTCAGAATGGAAAGCGGTGCCCGCTTTCAGGCTACGCTGCACAATACGCTGCCCGAGCCGACCATCATCCATTGGCACGGCCTGCACACACCCGCCGCCATGGACGGCCACCCGGTCAACACGATCGGCCCTGGTGCGCATTACGACTATGACTTCACTGTGCGCAATCGCGGCGGAACCTATTGGTACCACACCCACGCGCATGAGTTGACGGCCAAGCAGGCCTACAACGGTCTTGCGAGCTTTTTTCTGGTCGAGGACGAAGACCAGCGCCGATTGAGCAAGGTGCTTGACCTGCGACTTGGGGAAACCGACCTGCCGCTGGTCATACAGGACAAACAGTTCGACGCCGCAGGAAGGCTGCATTACAAGCCCAACATGCAAGAGTCCATGATGGGCTGGCTTGGGGATGTGGTTCTCGCCAACCTGACACCCAATGCCTATTTGCCGGTCACGCCGCGCGTGTACCGCTTGCGCTTGCTCAACGGTTCTAACGCCCGCATTTACCGCCTTGCCTTCATCAAGGGCAAGACGCTACTTAAATTTGCAGTCATCGGCACCGACGGCGGTCTGCTTGATCAGCCGCAAACCGTTACTGAAGCCTACCTTGCGCCTGGCGAGCGGTTGGACGTGCTGTTCGACGCGGGGCAAGCTAAGCCCGGCGATGATGTGTTTCTCAAGAGCCTAGCGTTTGACCCGATGGAAAACGAAGGTCCCGCGGGACACATGGGGGTGAGCTCGTCGCGCCTGCCACTGGGGGCAGAGTTCAATATTCTGAAACTGCAGGTGACTAAAGGGGAGCGCTTGGCCACGCCACTGCCTTTGCGGCTTTCCGAAATTCGCGCCATTCCCACGGCTGGCGTAGCGCAGCGCAAGATCGAACTGTCCATGGCGGAGATGCGTTTTTTGATCAACGGCCGAAGTTTTATCATGGACGAAATCGCCTTCGAAGTGAAGCGCGGTGACGTGGAAATATGGAGCATCAGCAACCCGGCGCTTGGCATGCCACACCCGATGCACCTTCACGGCTTTTCATTTCAGGTGGTGGAGCGGCTGAACAGCCCGCGCCAGGTATCCGCAGGCGCGCGATTCGGTCGTGGGCGCACGGTGAGTGATCTTGGCTGGAAAGACACGGTGCTGGTGTGGCCGGGGGAAACGGTGAAAGTTGCTATCGATTTCAGTCACGATTTCCCCGGCAGTCAGACCTACTTGCTCCATTGCCACAACCTCGAACACGAAGACGCGGGAATGATGATTAATTTCCGTGTCCAAGCGTGAAGTCCGTGCCACATAAGGAATACATCATGAACACACTCACCGAATCCCCCTCACCCGCAACCTCTGGTGCGGCTTACGGCTTTTACTGCACGCTGGGCAAGACCCCATTCGCCGACGCCGTAGCCCTTGTGACCGATGCACTCAAGACCGAAGGCTTTGGCGTGCTGACCGACATCGATGTGCAGGCGACGATGAAGGCCAAGCTTGGCGTCGAGGTGCCGCCCTACCGTATTTTGGGTGCGTGCAACCCGCCCTTGGCGCACCGCGCCTTGACGGCGCAGCCCGATATCGGTTTGCTGCTGCCGTGCAACGTGATCGTGCGGGAAGATGCAGGTGCCAACATCACGGTCGGTTTCATGGACCCGGTGGTGGTGATGCAACTCACCGACGACCCCGAGGTGACCCAAGTCGCCAACGAAGTTCGCAGCCGCCTGGAACGAGTCCGCTGCGCGCTGGTACCAACCCCCAGCACGGCTGCGAAAAGCTAAGGTGACACATGCGGGGCCCCGTCATGGCAAGACGTCACCCGATCAATGCGCGTTCGATAAAACCAGCGTTGGCGCATTGACTGTATTTAAGACCGAGTCTGAAAGCTAACACAATGGACCATCCCCACCATCATCACGCCCACCACGCCATATCCAGCGATGCAAAGGTGCCTGTTGCTGCCGGTACGGTTTACACCTGCCCCATGCACCCCGAGATCCGCCAAGACCATCCCGGCAGTTGCCCAAAATGTGGCATGACGCTGGAGCCGGTTCTGCCCCGCCTGGAAGATGACGACAACCCCGAACTGCGCGACTTCACACGCCGCTTTTGGTGGACGCTGCCCTTGACCGGTGTGGTGTTCGTGCTGGCGATGTTTGGCCACCGCCAGGGATGGATGGACATGGCGGTGCAAAGCTGGGTAGAACTGGTGCTGGCGACGCCCATCGTGCTGTGGGCGGGCTGGCCATTCTTTGTACGTGGGTGGCAATCGGTCATCAACCGCAGTCCCAATATGTGGACGCTGATTGGCTTGGGCACCGGTGCGGCGTTTGCCTACAGCGTGGTGGCCACGGTTGCACCGCAGGTGTTTCCTGCGTCGTTCGTGTCCATGGGGCGCGTAGCAGTGTATTTTGAGGCGGCTGCAGTCATTATTTCGCTCACTCTGCTGGGTCAAATACTTGAGCTGAAGGCGCGCTCACAAACCTCGGCCGCCATCAAATCTTTATTGGGCTTGGCGCCCAAGACGGCTCGGCGTATTCGGCCCGAAGGAACCGAAGAAGATATTCCGTTAAGCAATGTTCACGTGGACGATAGCTTACGAGTGCGTCCTGGGGAAAAGGTGCCGGTGGACGGCACAGTGATCGAAGGCAGCAGTGCGGTGGATGAGTCCATGCTGACCGGCGAGCCGATGCCGGTTAGCAAGCGGGTGGGCGACAAATTGATCGGCGCGACGCTGAATACCAACGGTGCACTGGTCATGCGCAGTGAGCGGGTAGGCTCGGCCACCATGTTGGCGCAAATTGTGCAAATGGTGGCCCAGGCCCAACGCTCCCGTGCACCCATGCAGCGCATGGCGGATGTGGTGGCGGGCTACTTTGTGGTGTCAGTGGTGGGAGTTGCCGGTTTGACCTTCTTTGCCTGGGGATTCTTCGGGCCTGAGCCCGCCTGGGTTTATGGGCTCATCAACGCGGTGGCCGTGCTCATCATTGCCTGCCCCTGCGCACTCGGCTTGGCTACACCCATATCCATCATGGTGGCGACCGGCAAGGGTGCGACCCAAGGCGTGCTGTTCCGCGACGCGGCTGCTATTGAAAACCTGCGCAAGGTGGACACCCTGATCGTGGACAAGACCGGTACCCTGACCGAAGGCAAGCCCACCTTTGACCGCGCCGTGGCGGCCTCCGGGTTTACCGAAGACGAAGTGCTGCGCCTGGCTGCGAGCCTGGATCAGGGCAGTGAGCACCCCTTAGCCGATGCGATTGTGCGGGCAGCGCGCACGCTCGGCATGACGTTGGATACGCCCGACAGCTTTGAATCTGGCTCAGGCATCGGTGTGCGCGGGCAGGTGGCGGGCAAGCAACTGGCCTTGGGGAACACCACGCTCATGCAGCAAATGGGTGTGGCGGTCGATGCCCTGGTGCAAGAGGCTGAAGCCCTGCGTGCCGAAGGCGCCAGCGTGATGCATCTGGCGGTGGGCGACAAGCTGGCGGGCTTGCTGGCCGTGTCCGACCCGGTGAAGCAGAGCACGCCCGACGCCTTGGCCGCTTTGAAGAAAGCTGGCCTGCGCATCATCATGGCCACGGGCGATGGCTTGACTACTGCCAAGGCGGTGGGCAACCGCTTAGGCATTGACGAAGTGCACGGCGAAGTGAAGCCCGCCGACAAACTGGCCCTGGTGGAGCGCTTGCAAAAGGAAGGCCATGTCGTGGCCATGGCGGGCGATGGCATCAACGACGCGCCCGCACTGGCCAAGGCCGACGTGGGTATTGCAATGGGCACAGGCACCGATGTGGCCATGAACAGCGCTCAGGTCACCTTGATCAAGGGTGATTTGCGTGGTATTTCCGCAGCTATTCTGATGTCACAGGCCACCGTGGCCAATATGAAGCAAAACCTGGTCTTTGCGTTTTTGTACAACGTGTTGGGAATACCCATTGCTGCGGGCTTGCTCTACCCGCTCACGGGGTGGTTGCTGTCGCCCATGATTGCCGCGCTGGCCATGAGTTTTAGCTCGGCCTCGGTAATTGGAAACGCGTTGCGGCTGCGCTAAGCGCTGAAATTCCCATGGCGTTGCCCAACCGGTTACTTTTGCTGCTGCAGCTGTTTGTGGTTAGCGTGCTGATTAACACGCCTTGGGAAATAGGCCAAGCATTTTTGTATCAGGGGATGGACTACAGCCTGGCTATGGTCTGGCACTGTTTTGTAGCCGCGCTGGGCGACGGGGTGTTAGTTTTGATCATGTTCGGTGTGGGGTGGATCGCTTTTGGTAGTGCGGACTGGTTTACCCGGCCAGGCTGGCGCCGCTATTTGCTAATGCTTTCCACAGGGCTGTTGATCGGGGTCACGGTGGAATGGGTGGCTCTGTATTGGTTAGAGCGGTGGGCGTACACCGCGCTGATGCCTTTGATCCCCGGTTTAGGCATCGGAGTGGTACCGGTGCTGCAGATGCTGTTGCTGCCACCTTTGGTGTTCACAATCGTTTCAAACGGCCGCCTGATATCAGTGAATGCGTGACTATTCGAACCGCTGGTGAATACACCCTTGATCTTCATCAAGAAGGCAATCTGGTTGCTAAATAGACTGGCACTAGACCGACATCTTGCACAGCGGCGCATGGGTTCATGGGCAGCCGTGTGCTGGTGATCGGTCTATACGTTCAGAAGGATTTCATATGAAGAACCTATTGATTCCCATAGATGGATCAAAAAATGCCTTACGTGCACTGGCGTACGCGCTGGATGAAACCCAGCGGGATCTGGACGTGCACATCCACCTTCTCAATGTACAAACCCCGTTGGTGCATGTTTGGCCCGGAAAACTGCTGTCGCCGGATCTGGAGTATGCAGAGTTGCAGCGCGAAGGTGACCAACTGCTGGCAGACGCCCTCAGCATGGCCCATGCCGCCGATGTGCGCACCACCGCGCTTGTGCGGGTGGGCGATCCTGCGCAAGAGATCGTCGCCTGCGCGGCACAGTTTGACTGCAATGCCATCGTGATGGGAACACGCGGCGTGGGTGTGCTGGAGGGGATGGTCATGGGGTCTGTCGCCCACAAGGTCGTACACCTGTCGCCCTTGCCGGTGACCCTGGTGAAGTAAGGAAACCTCCATGAAAATTACCTTCATCGGCGCCGCGCAAGAGGTCACCGGCTCTTGCTTTCTGGTCGAAGCGGACGGCGTGCGCTTCTTGGTCGACTGCGGCATGTTTCAGGGTGGGCGCGAGGCCCGCGTGCGCAACCTCAGCGCTTGGACGTTCGACCCGCAGAGTATCGATTTCGTACTGCTGACCCATGCCCACATCGACCACAGCGGCCTGCTGCCGCGCTTGTGCGCGCTGGGTTTTAAGGGGCCGATCATCACGACGACTGCCACCGTGGACTTGCTGTCGGTGATGCTGCTCGACAGCGCGTTTATCCAGGAGTCGGACTGGTCACGGGCCCAGCGCAAGAGCCGCCAGCAGCCAAAACGCGCAGCACCCGTGCTGCCCCCGCTGTACACGGTGGCACAAGCACAAGACTGCCTGAAGCAGCTCCGCGGCGTGCACTACGGCGAAGACACTTCTGCGCACCCCGGCGTGCGCTGCCGCTTGCGCGATGCGGGCCATATTCTGGGCTCGGCGATCCTCGAAATTTGGGTCACCGAAGGCACCAAAACCACCAAGCTGGTGTTCTCGGGCGACCTGGGGCAGCCCGGCCGACCCGTCGTGCGCGACCCCACGCCGATCCATGATGCGGACGTGCTGGTAGTGGAATCTACCTACGGCAACCGCCTGCACCGACCGCTCAAGGAGACCATTGACGAACTGGTGTCCGTGGTGGAGGACACCTTGCGCCGACGCCGTGGCAACATCATTGTTCCCGCCTTCGCGCTCGGGCGCACCCAGGAACTGCTGTGGTTGCTGGCGGACCTGTGCCGCCAAGGCCGGCTACCCAAGTTGCAGGTGATTGTTGACTCCCCCATAGCCACCAAGGCCACCGAAATTACCTGGAGGCACACCGAGTTTCTGGACGACGAAACGCGCGCGCTGCTGTCGATGCGCACGCTGCACCCGCAATGGCTGGACCTGCGTTTCACCCAAAACGTGGAGGAGTCGATGGCGCTGAACCAGATCAAGGCCGGGGCCATCATCATCTCGGCCAGCGGCATGTGCGATGCAGGCCGCATCAAGCACCATCTGCGCCACAACCTGGGGCGCGCCGAGTGCGCGGTGCTGATCATCGGCTACCAGGCGGAGGGTACGCTGGGCCGCAAGCTGGTGGATGGCGAGAAGCGGGTCCGCATTTTTGGCGAGGAGCATGCGGTACGTGCCCATATTCACACCATTGGCGGGCTGTCGGCCCACGCCGATCAGGCGGCACTGATGGGCTGGCTGAAAGGTTTTACCAGCGCGCCCGCGCGGACGTTTGTGGTGCATGGGGAGGCCCGTACGGCCAGCGGTTTTTCCGACCTGGTGGCCGATAAACTGGGTTGGCGCGTTGAGGCACCGGCACCGGGCACCCGGGTTGATGTGTGAGTCCCATCCCTGCGGCCAGTTGGCACGCATTGCCCCACGAAAGCGCACTTCAGCGCATGGCCAGCAGCCCTCACGGACTGGCGACCGAAGAGGCCCAGCGGCGCCTCGCGCAGTACGGTGCCAACCGGCTGGCAGAGAGGCCGCCGCGTCCGCCCTGGCTCAAGTTGGCAGACCAGTTCAAGAGCATGTTGATCGTGATCCTGCTCATCACGGCGGGGCTCGCCCTGCTGATTGGCGATGTCAAGGACATGGTCGTCATCCTGGTCGTGATCGTCTTCAACGCGGTGCTCGGCTTCTACCAAGAGCACCGTGCCGAACAAAGCCTGGCCGCGCTGAAGAAGATGCTGGCCTTGAAGGCGCGTGTGCGGCGCGATGGCCACCCCAGCGAGGTGGCTGCCGAGACCTTGGTGCCGGGCGACATTGTCCTGCTGGAGGCGGGTGACAAGGTGCCGGCCGACGGCAGGCTGATCCAGTCGCACAGTGCGGAGATCGACGAATCCACGCTGACCGGGGAATCGCACCCGGTGGCCAAGCACAGCGAAGCAGTGACTGCCGAGGCCACCCCATTGGCCGAGCGCATCAACATGGCGCTGATGAACACGGTGGTGACCCGGGGCCGGGCCGAAATGCTGGTGACCGCCACCGCGGGCCAAACCGAGATGGGCCGCATCGCAGTGCTGATGCAGGAAGCCCCGCATGCGCCGACACCGCTGCAGCGCCAGTTGGACCGGTTGGGCAAGCGCCTGGCGCTCATCGCCGTCGGCGTTGTCTGCCTGATATTCGTGTTGGCTTTGTACCAAGGCGAGCCGCTGGCGAGAGCCGCGTTGACCGCGATCACCCTGGCCGTGGCGGCCATTCCCGAGGGCCTGCCGGCCGTGGTGACCGTCACGCTGGCGCTGGGCATGCGGCGCATGGCAGCGCAGCGCGCCGTGGTCAAGCGCCTGTCGGCCGTAGAAACGCTGGGCTGCACGACCGTCATTTGCTCCGACAAGACCGGCACCTTGACGTTGAACCAGATGACGGCGCGCGCCTTCCTGCACGGCGGGTGGCACTACAGGGTGAGCGGCGAAGGCTATTCGACCGAAGGCGACATTCGACCTGAGGACGGCGCGATCAACGTCGAACACGTTGCCGAGCGCGCCGCTGCGCCCGACCTCGCCGCCCTGCTATTGCCAGCAGCGTTGTGCAACGACAGCCGCATCCAGGGCGGCCAGCTCATCGGCGACCCGACCGAGGGCGCGCTGGCGGCCTTGGCGGCCAAGGGCGGCATCGACGCGCAAGCCGCAGCCGTACACCTGCCGCGCATCGCCGAAATCCCGTTCGATTCGGCCAACAAGTTCATGGTGACCTTTCACCACGATGGCGAGCGCGTGCGCGTGTTCGTCAAGGGGGCGCCCGATGTGCTACTGGCGCGCTGCGCCAGCGTGGTGGGAGAGGATGGCGAGCAGCTTCTGGAAGCCGCCACGCGCGAGGCTTTGGTGCGGGACATCGATGTGATGGCTTCGCGCGGCTTGCGGGTGCTGGCGGTCGCGACGTGCACCTTGGGGGCCAGCGACTTCGATCCGGCCGGCGCGCTGATGCCGTATGTCGCAGACCTCACCTTGCAGGGGCTCGTGGGCATCGTGGATCCGCCGCGCAAGGAAGCCCGCGACGCAATCGCGCTGTGCACGGCAGCCGGCATCCAGGTCAAAATGATCACCGGCGACCACAAGGCCACGGCTGCGGCCATAGCCCGCGAACTCGGTCTCACCGGCGATGTGCTCGAAGGCCGGGACCTGGACCGCATGGACGATACCGAATTGGCCAGTCGGATCGAGCAAGTGAGCGTGTTCGCCCGGGTCGCGCCTGAGCACAAGGTGCGGATCGTGCAGGCGCTGCAGCGCGCCGGCCATGTGGTAGCCATGACCGGCGACGGCGTCAACGACGCGCCAGCCCTGAAGAGTGCTGACATGGGCGTGGCGATGGGCATCACCGGCACCGAGGTGAGCAAGGAGGCCGCTACCATGGTGCTGACCGACGACAACTTCGCCAGCATCGTGCGCGCGGTGCATGAGGGGCGCACGATCTACGACAACATCGTCAAGTTCGTGCGCTTCCAGCTCTCCACCAACATGGGAGCGCTGGGCACCGTACTCGGCGCCTCGCTGCTGGGCTGGCCAGTGCCGTTCAATCCCATCCAGATCCTGTGGGTGAACATGATCATGGACGGCCCGCCTGCGATGGCGCTCGGCGTCGAACCGGCGCGTGACGGGCTCATGCGCCAGCCGCCGCGCAGCCCGCAGGCCGACATCATGCCGTGGCAACGCATCGTCAAGCTGGCCGCTTTCGGCTTGACGATGACAGTCGGAACCCTGGCCGTGTACGGGTACGGCATGCGCTCGGGCGATGCGCCGCGTGCGTTGACGCTGGCCTTCACCACCTTCGTGCTGTTCCAGTTCTTCAACGTCTTCAATGCCCGTGCCGAAACCGGTTCGGCCTTCAACCGGTACTTCTTCCACAACCGCATGCTGTGGCTGGCGCTGACCTGCGCACTTGCGCTGCAGGTGGCCGTGGTGCACTGGGCACCGGCCCAAGCGATTTTCGACACCACGCATCTCAGTGCCGCCGACTGGGCCCTGGCTGCTGCGGTGGCCTCGTCGGTGCTGCTGTTGGAAGAAGCGCGCAAGCTGGTGGCACGCGCACTGGCCCCGAACCGATCAATATCTGGAGCAAAAAGCTCCGCCCAATCTGGAAAGCTCCCCCCATGAACACCCACGCATTGCCCGTCCACCACCTCGAACTGCGGGTGCGCGAACTGGGCCAGTTGTTCAACTCGATGGATCCGACGCCGTTTCTCAACAAGGACCTCGATCGCGAGGCCGAGGCGTACATTGAAACGTGGGCCATGCGACACGGGCCAGACAACCGGATGCACATCAACATCCACGTTGAAAACCTTCCGGCCGCTGATGCCACGACGGGTGTCGCCGATACAAGCGCACTGATGGGCGAGGCGATCCACAACTTTTTCAATTACAAAGCCGGTCTGGTCCGCGGCGACCTGGAGCAACTCTTGCGGCAGGGCCGGGCCAGCTTGCTGATCGGCCTGTCCTTTGTCACGGTGTGCCTGATCGCCGCCGACGTCGTCGGGCAGTACGGCACCGGCACCGCTTTCACCATCGCCCGCGAGAGCCTGACGATCGTTGGCTGGGTGGCCATGTGGCGCCCGTTGCAGATTTTTCTGTACGACTGGTGGCCGTTGGTGCGCCGCATCCGGGTCTACAAGGCACTGAGACATGCGCAGGTGCGGGTGGTTCAGGGCAAGTGACGAAAACGTGATGTAACGCAAGCCGCCTGCGGCAGACATCCAACATATTGATGTTTTTAACTGGAGGACCTTATGGCCAAAATGAAAGCAGCGATCTTTGTCGAGCCCGGACGCATCGTATTGGATGACAAACTGATCCCGGATGTCGGGCCTTTAGATGCGCTCATGCGGGTGACCACCACCACCATCTGCGGCACCGACGTGCACATCCTCAAGGGCGAGTACCCGGTGGCCAAGGGCCTGACGATCGGCCACGAGCCGGTCGGCGTGATCGAGAAGCTGGGCTCGGCCGTCAAAGGCTATTGGGAAGGCCAGCGCGTGATTGCCGGTGCCATCACGCCCAGTGGCTGGAGCAACACGTTGCTGACACCTGCGCTCGACCTGCCAGCCAGTGCAACCCACCCGAAAGCGCCAGCAAAAGCAGCACTCCCAGCCCCAAAACGGCCCACACCAGCGGCGCGATCCAGACCATCAGGCTATCTGCCGATGGCATGACCTGACCGAGCCACTGCATCAAGCCTGTCCACGTGGTCTGCAGTCCCTTCAACCATGACAAGTCCAGCCACGGCGTCAGCCAGGCCGTCACTGGCGAGGGTTCATCAATCGAAGAAGTCGCTGAGCCAGGACTTCCTGCGTCTGGCGGGGTGACGATGAGCGCCGCGATAGTCCGAATCCACAAAGTCGGGCCGCGAATTGGCAGCCACAGGGCTTGCCGCTGGCATTGCGGCGCGCTCTATGAGCTTGTCGAGTTCACCGCGATCAAGCCACACACCTCGGCATTGCAGGCAGTAGTCGATCTCTATCCCTTGGCGATCGGTCATCGTCAAGGCAGTGTCAGGGCAGGTTGGGCATTTCATGGGTTTGTCCTTGTAGATGTGATTCATTCGAGCCGCCGATGCACAAGAGGTGCGGCAGACAGGCGTGCGGGTTGAGGATCGAGACGTACGGCCCCACCGCGGCAGGCAGTTGGGTTCGTTCAAGTGGATTGGCAACGGGTTGCGTTAGTTCGCGGCGGCGACCACCAACCAGGCCAGCCCGGCGCCGACGCCTACCGGAATGCCGTAGCGCTCCACCTTCGATGCCGGGTCACCGGCAATCGCGACGACTGGCACGGTCGTCAGCTCGATCACCTCGTTGGTGACGGAGCCTTCGACGGTGCGGATGAGAGAGTTCTTGCGCGAGGTGCCGATGACGATGTGATCGCATCGCAGTTGCTGGGCCGCCTCCGCGATCAAAGTCGCCTTCGCTCCGACGGCGAGGTGCACCGCATACGGTGCCCCGGCTTCGTCGAGCATCTGCCGGATCGGCCGCAAAGCCTTCTCCGACGCCTCTGCGTGCACCCCCTTTACTGCCTTGCGGTCGGCCCATCGTGTGATGTACCTGGAAAACGGCGGCTGGACGTTGAGCAGATGGATGTCCATCGCCGGGTTGCTCCGGAACTCGCGCAGGACATGCCGCACGGCATGCTGGGAGTTGCTGGAGCCGTCGACCGGAACGAGTACTTTCAGCATGGTGTCTACCCCTTGAAGCCTGCGGACCCGCGAACGACAATCA
>JBKJOV010000040.1:0-20353 GCA_046595515.1 Rhodoferax sp.
GCCGGGGTAGCTGGTGTCGTAATAGCGAAGCACGTTGTCGACCACCCCGTAGCCGCGGGCGTCTAGCCAGGCAAAGCCACTCTGGCTGGCGGGTGCGCCAAACTGCGCCGTCAGCCACCCCTTGTAGCCCTGCGATTGCACGGCCGCAATGTGGGCATCCGACACGGAAAACTGGGCTTGCAACAAGAAGCGCGCCGCCTCGTTGGCGCTGATCGGAACCGGTGCCGGTACAGGCGCGGTGGGCGTAGCACTGGCCAACAGAGAATTTGGGCTGAACCCAACGGCATTGCTGGCCACAACCGCATAAAAATAGGTACTGCCATTGGTCAGCCCGGTGTCGGTATGGGTTGTGGCGGTCTGCGTGCCCAGCACCGTAAATGGGCCTGCGCTGGACGCCGACCGCTTGACTTGGTACGCCGTAGCACCCGCGCTAAGCGCCCATGTCAGGGTGATTTGCCCGTCTCCTGCGGCCGCAGCAAGCCCTGTGGGCGCTGCAGGCAGAGTTACTGCCGCTGCGGGCGTGGCGCTCACTGCTGCTGAATGGGCACTCGTACCACTGGCGTTGGCCGCAACCACTACAAAAAAGTAGGTGGTGCCGTTACTCAAGCTGGTATCTGTAAACGTGGTACCCGATGGGCTGCCCACCACCATGAATGGCCCGACCTCGGAAAAGCCACGCTTGACCTGGTAACTGGTGGCACCACCAGTGGTCGTCCATGTCAGGGTGGCCTCGGCATTGCTCGCACTGGCTGATAGACCCACAGGCGTGGGTGGCGCCAGCAATACGGCTACAGGGCTGGCACTCACCTCGACCGAATGGGCACTGGTGCCGACCGCACCCACCGCCGCCACCACATAAAAATAGGTGGCACCACTGATCAGGCCATTGTCAATCCAGACCGTGAGGCTTGGGCTGGACACCAGTGTGTAAGGACCACCTCGGGACAGCGAGCGCTTGACTTGGTAAGCCGTCGCTGCGGCCACAGAGGCCCACGTCAAAGTAATTTGGGCATTGCCGCCCACAGCGCTCAGTGCAGTGGGTGCAAGCGGAATCTGCTGCGGCTCCACAGGCTGCACCAGCACCTCTCCCGAGCTGGCACCCACACCGCCTGCGTTGACTGCTGCCACCGCGTAGAAATAGGTCACCCCATTGAGCAGTCCGGTGTCCACAAACGCGGCAACCACTGGGCTGCCAATCAGCGCGAAAGGACCTGTACTGGATGTTGCACGGCGAACCTGATAACTGGCTGCGGTGGGCAGCGGCGTCCACGTGAGGACGACTTGGCTGCTGCTAGCCTGAGCGACAACTCCGACCGGGGCGGATGGTGGGGGCACGGACGCTACGGGTGGCGGCACCACCACCACAGGCGGGGCCACCACTGGGGGCGCATCGCCACTTGCGCCACCACCACAGGCCGTCAATGCCAGCGCAGCTCCGGACATTCCCCAGGCCGGCAGTTTGCTGGCTTCGCCCGGCGCATCGTCGGGCGGCGGCGGCACACGCATCTCGTCTACCCACCGATTTATTTCAGCAAAACTAAGCATAAAACCGCCCGCAACGTCTGTATGACGTTGCAGCTTAAGTGACTTTTATTCACTTAGCGTGATTAAATACCCTCATCAGCGGCTAATGAATTGTTACGTGGTGTAACGCACCGACTGAAGTAGATCGCGCGTCGATAGCGCCACGGCACGTGCTGCCTGCGCAAAGTCAGAATCGGCGCTGGCGTACAAGATCGCGCGCGAGGAATTCACCGCAATCAAGCCAGTAGTGCCCTGTGCATCTGCGCGCCAACCCGCGCGCACGGTGGCCAGCGCATCACCCCCCTGTGCGCCCACGCCCGGAATCAGCAGTGGCAGGGTTGGGGCCAGGCTGCGCACCTTTTCGATCTCTGCGGGATAGGTGGCGCCCACGACCAGGCCCAACTGGCCATTCAGATTCCAGGGGCCCTGCGCCAGCCGTGCAATGTGCTCGTACAGCAAGGGGGTGCCCTCGACGCTGGCCAGACGCTGCGACTGCAAATCGTCCCCGCCGGGGTTAGAGGTGCGGCACAGCAAAAATGCCCCCTTGTCGTGGTACTTGAGGTAGGGGGCCACCGAGTCAAAACCCATGAACGGCGACAGCGTGACGGCATCGGCACCGTAACGCTCAAACGCCTCTAGGGCGTATTGCTCGGCAGTACTGCCGATGTCACCACGCTTGGCATCCAGAATGACGGGGACCTGAGGCGCAACGCTGCGGATGTGCGCGACCAGACGCTCCAGTTGGTCCTCGGCACGGTGCGCTGCAAAGTACGCAATCTGTGGCTTGAACGCCATGGCCAAGTCGGCCGTGGCGTCCACGATGGCGGCACAAAAGTCAAAAATCTTGCCCGCATCACCCCGCCAGACGGTGGGGAACTTGGCTGGGTCGGGGTCCAAGCCCACACATAGTAGCGATCCGTTTTGGCGTTCGGCATGGCGTAACTGGTCGAGAAATTTCATGGGGTAGTGGGTGTTGGCAGGGGTTAAAAATCAGTGCAGACCATCCCGGGTGTCCAGCGCCAAGCACAGGTCGGCCCAGGCTTTGGCCTTGTCGGCACTGGCACGCAGCAAAAACTTGGGGGCGTAGCTCACAACCACGGGAATGCCCTGGTAGCGGTAGACATTGCCGCGCTGCTTGCCCAGCGGCAGGGCCAAAGCGTCAGGGTGTTCTTGCAATAAATGCGCGATGGCCAAACGACCCATGGCAACGATCAGTTTGGGACGCACCAGCGCCAACTCCTGCCGCAAGTAGCCAGCGCACTGTGCTACATCTTCCGGCTGCGGCAGTCGCGTCACGGGGGGGCGGCATTTGACAATATTGGTCACGTAGGCACCAACGCGTCCCGCGTCACCCCGGCGCGCGCCCATGGCTTTGAGCATATTGTCCAGAAGCTGCCCGGCCTGGCCTGCGAACGGCTGACCAAGCTGGTCTTCCTCTTCGTCGGGGGGGTCGCCGACAAAAAACCAGTCGGCTTGCTGCGTCACCTCGGGTGCCTGCAACGTACTGTGTTTGCGCCCGGCGCACAGGCCACACGCTTGGCAACTGGCAGCGGCATCCGCCAGAGCGGGCCAGTCCAATGGGTGCATAGCAGATATTGGCGCAGTCTGTGTAGCGCGCGGCGTTACGACAACAGCGGGCACAACGGGTGCGGTGCCCACGGCGGCCTCTGGGCGCTGCGTCACCGGTGTGGCCCGCTGGGGCACAGGCGCAAACGCCGTTCCGGGTAGCCACACACGTACACCCATCTCCTGCAGCATGGCGCGTTGGCGGTCATCAAGGTCTAAGGGCACAGGGCGTCCAGTCAGGTCAAATGCAAACTCATCACGATGGCGCTCTCACGCGCACCGTGGCCAGTGGGGTAATAGTCTTTGCGCACCCCCACGCGGCGAAAACCTTGGCTCTCATACAGGTGGATGGCGGGCGCATTGCCCACGCGCACTTCCAGCCACAGCCATGTCATGCCCTGGCTGCGCGTCCACAGTGCCAGCGCATCCAGCATCAGACGGGCCAGACCCTGGCCCTGGTGCTCCGGTGCCACGGTGATGTTGAGCAGATGCACTTCGTCCACCCCCTTCATTGCAACAAAATACCCCAAGACCTCCGCTTCGGCCAGCAGCACCTGGGCTTGGTATCCCGAATGCAGGGCATCCAGAAAATTGGCGCGATTCCAAGCATGCGCGTAGGCGCGTTGCTCCACGCTCACCACGGCGTCCAAGAGATCTGCCAGCAGCGGCTCAAAGCGCAACGCGTGCTGTTGCGCGTACGGGAGGGTGAGCTCAGCGCGGGCGAGTGCAGATTGCATGGCGTGGGTCAGCTGCCTCGCACGGGTGCGGCAGCCAAACCGACAGCGGCACGCACGTGGGCTTTTTCGAGGTCGCGCTCGGCCGTCGTTTTGGCCACTTTGTCGCGGACGTAGCGGGGCAAGGCCAGCGCGGCATCCACCGCCTGCCCAGCGGCCAACAGCGCGGGTGCCAGGCGCAGCATGGCCGTGGCGGTGGGCAGGGCGGTGATGGTCGGGGCGGCCCCAAGCCCGCCATGGTCTGTACCCAGGCGCCCGGCATACACCGCGAACACATTACCCGCAGGCACTGCATTCCCCGGAGCCAACGCTTCCGGGCGCAGCAAGGCGCTTTCGTGCACTTCGGTCCAGTGGTCACCATGCCAGTCCCAGGTGGCGGCGTACACCTCATCCATGCGAGCGTCCAGCAACGGCATCACGCGGCAGGTGCTGCGGTCGGCTAATGCTTGGAAGCGGGCCTCTTCCGCCAAGGCCAGCAAGGAGTCGATGGGCAACACGGGCACGCCTGCACCCTGCCCTGCACCAAACGCCAAGCCCTGCGCTACCGCACATGCCGTGCGCAAGCCGGTGAACGACCCCGGCCCGCAGCCAAAACAAATGGCGTCCAACTGCCCCAACTGCAGGCCCGCTTGGTGCAGCACATGCAGGATGTGCTCGATCAGGCTGGCGGACGCTTGCGCCGCGCCTGCGCCGGTGTGTTGCCACGTCTGAGCGGAGCCACCCGCCAGACCGCCCGCCGGGCGGGACACAGCGACCGTCAAAACTTCAGTTGTGGTATCAAATGCAAGCAAATTCATGTCGGAGCCCGGGTGGAATCTGCATTGTTAGCTATGTTTTTAATAGCAACCGACTTAACCTGGCGCACGCCGAACAGAATGCCGGCGGTCACCAGCGTCAAGCCCAGCACCAAATTCCAGACCAGTGGCTCGCCGAGAAAAACGGTGGCCGCAATCGCCGATAGACCCGGCACCAGCGCCGTGATCATGGTGGAGCGTACCGGTCCGTAGTGCTGGATCATGCGTGTGAAAGTGATGCCCGAGATAACCACGGAACCCACGCCCTGCATCAGCATCTGCGCCCCCACATCACCGAACGGGGCCTGAAACACATGTCCAGGCACCCACTGCAGCCACAGCAGCAGGCTATAACCCGGCACAAAGGCAAAAAAACCGAACACCGTGATGGCGATAGTGGCCTGCACCGCCTGCAGGGCGTAGCGACGCGCCAACACGCTGTAAATCGACCAGGTGAATGCGGCCGCCATGAACAGCACATCGCCGCGCCACACGCCGCTGCCATCCAGCGCGTGCAACAAACTGCTGCCGCCCACCAGTAAATCACCACAAACAATCAGGGCCAGGCCCAGCGCACGCGTGGCTGAGATGCGGTCACCCAGCACCGGGATGGCCAGCAAGGCCGTCCACAGCGGCAAACTGCCCGGCATCAGCACCGAGGCGTGCGCAGCCGGGGCAAATACAAAGCCGCTGTAGGCCAGCATGGCATACAAGAAGCCACCAAAGAACCCCGCGATCACGGTCTGGCGCAGCGGTAAGGGCGACAGCCCAAAAAAGGAACCTGCGGTGGGGTCGGTCCGGCGTGCACGGCGCACCAGCCACCAGCCCCACGGCAGCAAGATCAGACCTGCGCCCCACAACCGGGCGTAGACGATGTCAAACGGATTCAACACCCCACCCCGGGCTGGATCAGCCGCAGCGCGGGCCACCACAATGAAAGCCGTCCAGATGATGACTGTCACCACCGCCGCCAGGGCGCCCACAGCCCGTGGCGACAAAAAGCGAGCGGTAGGCGGCAGGGTATGGGGCATAGGCCGTAATTATCGGTGCAACCATAATCCAGGCATGCGCCTGCCTTTGTCCTGTTTTGCCAGCCTGCCTCGCCTACTACTCGGCCACCTGCTGATGGGCATCACCCTGGTGGCTGCGGCCCGTGGCATGGACATCCCGCCCGATGTGGACGCCGCCTTGTTGCGCGCCAAAGTACCCCGCGATGCGGTGGCCTTTTTGGTGGTAGACGCCCAGGGCAAGGCCGTGCCGCGCCTGAGCCACCGCGCCGAGGCCTCCATGAATCCCGCCTCAGTAATGAAGCTCGTGACCACCTATGCCGCGTTGGACCTGTTGGGCCCCAGCTACACCTGGACGACCCCGGTATTTCTGGAGGGTGCGGTGCGGGATGGCACGCTGTACGGCAACCTGACCATCCAGGGCCAGGGCGACCCGCGCCTGGTGCTTGAACGCCTGTGGCTGCTGTTGCGCCGGGTGCAAGGGCTGGGCATCAAGACCATTGCCGGCGATATTGTGCTGGACCAAAGCGCCTTCAACCTGCCTGCGCATGACCCGGCCAGTTTTGACGGCGACCCGCTGCGCCCTTACAACGCCGCCCCAGATGCCCTGCTCATCAATTTCAAGTCTGTCGTCATGACGCTGGTGCCCGAGGCCAGCAACCTGGTCGCGCGCGTGCAATACGACCCGCCGCTGGACGGCGTGCAGACGCAGCCCACCGTGCCGCTGGTGGGCGGCGACTGCGGCGACTACCGGGGCCTGCTCAAGGCCGACTTCAGCGACCCCAAACGCATTCGCTTCAACGGCGCTTACCCGCAAAGCTGCGGTGAAAAGGTGTGGCCGGTGGCGTATGCCGACCCCAAAAACTACGCCACCCGGGCGGTAGCGGGTATGTGGCTGGATATGGGCGGCAAGCTGCAGGGCAGCGCGCGTTTGGGCAGCGTACCGGGGGGGGCCCCGTGGAAGCCCGCGCTGGAACTGCGCTCTGCCCCGCTAGCAGAAATCATCCGCGATATCAATAAATACAGCAACAACGTGATGGCCCAGCAGGTTTTTTTGACGCTGGGCCGCACTGCGGGTGGCGTAGCCACGTTTGAAGCCGCTCAGGCCGCCGTGCAACGCTGGTGGACTGAGCGCATCAGCCCGGACGGCGCACCGGTGCTGGACAACGGCTCCGGCCTGTCGCGCCAGGAGCGCATCAGCGCCCAGGGCTTGGGCACACTGCTGCAAAACGCTTACCAATCGGCAGTGATGCCGGAGTTGATGTCGTCCCTGCCCATTACCGGCGTGGACGGAACCTTGCGCCGCGCGAAAAATCGCAACGCCGGCGCCGCCCACCTAAAGACCGGATCACTGGCCAATGTGGTGGCCCTGGCGGGCTATGTACACGGCAGCAACGGCCAGCGTTGGGTGCTGGTGGCGCTGGTAAATCACGCCAATGCCAACGCGGCCCGACCCGCTTTGGATGCCTTGGTGGACTGGACAGCGCGCTTGCGCTGAGTGCGCACTCCATCGGCCTGTTGTTTCTTGGTGCTTTGCGGGGCAAGGCCGCGTTTACCCTAGGTGGAGAAATACCGCGCCAGACTTACCATAAGCGCCGTCGTAGAAAAAAGAACGGTCGTTCTTTTTTTCGTTTCACACTGGAGAAAATTGCAATGCGTCATTTCAAGAATTTTGCGACAAGCGCTGTCGCAGCAGCGATGCTGGTGGCCTGTGGTGGCGGTGGCGATGGCAATCAAACTCCGGCCGTGCAGTACGCATCGGTCGTCAACTTTGGCGACAGCCTCAGTGATGCCGGCACCTATCGTGCCGGTATGGTTGCCGCCCGAATCATCAGCGATGGCAGCAAGGGTGGCATGTTCACCATCAATGGCGTTGCTGGAGACCCCGGCGCAGAGCCCGTCCCCAGCTACACCTGGGCACAATTGATTTCAGCGACGGCGGTGGGCAAAGTTTCTTGTGCCGCTCGATCAGGTGGCTTTGGCGTAGCCCCTACCGCCGTAGTGGGTTGCACCAACTACGCCCAGGGTGGCTCGCGCGTGGTCGACCCCAAAGGTGTGGGCAACCCGGTGGGCACCGGCTTCACAGCCGGCCCCCTGACCGAGCCCGTCACGACGCAAATTGCCAACTACTTCGCCGCCATCGGAACCTCCACGCTGACCGGCAAGGAGTTGTTTACGGTGGCTGCGGGCGCGAATGATCTGTTTGGGCAAACTGCCAAATTACAAGCGGACGCGACTGCCGCAGGCGGGCAAGCGTTTGTTGGCGCGTTGGCCAGTGCTTTGTCCACGGGGACCGTTACATCCGCACCCATCGCAGCGCGCGGCGCCATCGCCGGCGCATTTGTCGCCGCTAAAACTGCGGGCAAGAGCGACCAACAGGCGGTCCAGGCTGCCATCCAGACGGCGGCGGCCAACGGCAACACCGACGTCATCAACTTGGTTTACATCAACGCTGCCGTGACCACTGCGCAAGCTGTGGCGACCACGGCGGGCGGCAATGCCTTGGCCACCTCGCTGGTGACTCAACTGATAGCGGGATTGGCGCCCGCCAACCAAGCCACCGCTGGCGCCGCCATTGGTGCGGCCATTGGGCTTGAAGCGGTTAAGCCCGCCGCCACACCAACCAGCATCATTACGGCGGCGTTCACCGCTGCAGCAACCGATGCCGTAGTAAATGCTTACACCAATGCCAACTTGGCCAACGCAGCGTCGATTGGTGCCACTGCCGGTGCAGCCGCGACAACCACAGGCAACACTGCGTTTGTCACCTCGCTTGCCGGCACGTTCGCGGCCAACTCGACCGTACCCGCAACGGCGGGGCCATTGATTGCCAGCGCGTTCGCGAATGCCAAGACTGCGGGTGCTACAGACACCCAGGCCGTATCAGCCGCCGTGCAGGCTGCGGGCGCTGCAGGCAACACCTCCATCCTCAATTTGACCTTTATTGGCGCAACGGTCGCCACCGCCACTGCAACGGCAAACACGGCCGGACAGAGTTACGCGGCAACCACTGGCGCTGCGATCGCCGTGGCAGGAATGCAAACCGCCGCGACCGATCTGGCGACCGCCGTCAAAGGCTTGGTGGCCAAGGGAGCCAAGTATGTGGTCGTGGTCAACATCCCCGATGTCAGCCAGACACCGCAGGTCTTGGATACCAAGGATAAATCCGTACAGGATCTGGCCCTGGCCATGGTGACAGCCTACAACAACAAACTCAAAGACGCCCTGGCAGGCACTGCAGGCGTGCTGTTTGTAGATGCGTTCACAGAAAATCAAAACCAACTGAAGAACCCATCTCAGTACGGTTTGTCCAACGTGACCAAAGTGGCTTGTAACTTGGTGTTCCCAGCGAATGTGCTTGCCGCCAACAGTGGCGGGCTTGATGACGGCAGTTCATTGGTGTGCAATGCGTCCAACCTTGTCGCTGGCGACACCTCGCGCTATTTATTTGCCGACAAAGTGCATCCCACGCCCTACGGACACAAACTGCTCGCCCAGTTTGTCACTAAAAATATGGTCGCGGCCGGCTGGCTCTAACCCTCAGAACTTCACGGAGTAAATACTATGAAAACCAATATGAAGTTCGTCGCTGCGGCAGTGCTTGCCGTAGCCACCCAGGCCGCCATGGCGCAATCAGCCGGCACCATGATGACCCGGTTTGGGGCCAGCACCATCGAGCCACAAGTCACCAGCGGAAACCTCAGCGCACCGAGCTTGCCCAACTCCAAAACGGACGTTGGCAAGGCCAGCCAATTCGCCGGCGGGGTGACTTACATGTACAGCGACAACGTCGCCATTGATCTGCCACTGGCCCTCCCTTTCAAACACGCTTTGTACGGTGCGGGTTCGTTGTCATCCTTGGGGCAAATTGGTGAGGTGAAAGCCTTGCCAGTCACCTTGAGCGCGCAATACCGCTTTATGGAGCCCACGGCCACCTTCCGTCCTTACGTCGGGCTGGGCCTGACCTACGCTTACTTTTACAACGCAACTGGCAGCGCAGCCCTCACGGCCATCACCAATCCAGGTGGCCCGCCCACACGTATCTCTATCGATTCCAAGTTTGCCCTCACGCCCCAGATTGGCGCCACATTTGCTGTCGATAAGTCGTGGTTTGTCGAGGCCTACTACAGCATGACCAAGCTCAGCACAACCACTAAACTGTCCACCGGCCAAACGGTCGACGTTGCACTCGACCCGAACAGCTATGGCTTCTTCGTGGGATACAAGTTTTAACGTCACGCCGACTTCGGCCTGTCTGAGTCAGCCCCGTCGAAGCGGGGCTTTTTTGTTTTTTCGGCCTATGATCTTTGCGCTCTGTGCCTACCGTCACTACCTACCGGACTGCCCATGACTCCCAGAAACCTACTCATTGATTACGCCTACGCCCACGAGGAAATTCTGCGCGACAAGGTCTACCTCACCCAACCCATGGGGCATGGACAGGTCACTGACTTCACTTGGGGCCAGACCATGGACCAAGCCCGACGCATGGCCACGCACCTGCAAGCCCAAGGGTTTGAGCCGGACGCGCGCATCGCCTTGTTGTCCAAAAACTGCGCGCACTTCTTCATGGCGGAGTTGGCCATCTGGATGGCGGGCTACACCACGGTGGCCATCTTCCCGACCGAACTGGCGGACACGGTGCAGTACGTGCTGGAGCACAGTGGCGCAAGTCTTCTCTTTATCGGCAAGCTCGACACCTGGGAGCTGCAAAAAGGCGGTGTTCCGGCAACCTTGCCCTGCATTGCTCTGCCGCTGGCACCCACCATGACGCACCCCACTTGGGATGTGATCACTGCCGTCACCGCAGCGTTGGTGGGCAAGCCACGACGCAAGCCCACGGACCTGGCTTTCATCGCCTACACCTCCGGCTCGACTGGGCAGCCCAAAGGCGTCATGCACGACTTCGAGCACGCCACCCAGGCATCCGAGGGCATAGTGCAAGACCAACTGTTGCGCATGGGGGAAGTGCCGGACGCGCGCATCCTGTCGTACCTGCCACTGGCCCATATTTACGAGCGGGCCTGGGTGGAATGCGCCAGCATCGTCTACGGCAAAACCCACATCTACTTCGCCGAGTCGCTGGACACGTTTTTACAAGACCTGCGGCGGGCCAGACCCACCAGCTTTATTTCAGTGCCGCGGCTGTGGCTCAAATTTCAGCAAGGTGTCTTTGTCAAGATGCCACCCAAAAAACTGGACCGCCTGCTGTCAGTCCCGGTATTGGGCCGCATCGTGGGGCGCAAGGTACGTAAAGGCTTGGGGCTAGACCATGTCATCACGGCCGGCAGTGGCTCGGCCCCGATACCTGCCGAGCTGATCGACTGGTACCGCCGCATTGGCCTGCGTCTCTTTGAGGGCTACGCGATGACCGAAGACTTCGGCTACTCACACACCTCCAAAATTGGCTGCAATGCGCCCGGGTGTGTCGGCACACCTCTGCCTGGCGTGCAGATTCGTTTTAGCCCCGACGGGGAGATACTTATCAAGTCTCCTGGGCAAATGGTGGGCTATTACAAACGGCCGGATTTGGATGCTGAAGTGTTCACCGATGACGGCTACTTTCGCACGGGTGATAAGGGCGTTCTCACAGACCAGGGACTGCTTAAACTTACCGGACGGGTCAAGGAGTTGTTCAAAACCGCCAAAGGGAAATATGTAGCCCCGGCACCGATTGAGAACATGCTGAATGCCCATCCGCTGGTAGAGATTGCGATGGTCTCGGGTGTCGGCCAGCCCGCCGCATATGCCATGGTGGTGCTGGCGGAATCCGTCAGGCCACGTGTTCACGACTCAGCCCTGCGGAGCCAGATTGAGGCTCAATTGGCACAACTGCTGCGCGATGTGAATAGCCGTCTCGCAGACTATGAAAAACTACAAATGCTGGTGATAGCCAACACCCCGTGGTCGATAGAAAATGGCTGCCTCACACCGACCATGAAGATTAAGCGCAGCCGCATCGAAGCGTCTGTAGAAGGCCACCTGGCAGCTTGGTACGCCCAACGTGCTGCTGTGCACTGGGCCGCATGAGCCCTGATCGCCAGTCAGTGTGCGGCGCGGGTCAGGCGGTCGCGTACCCCGTCCCACTCCAACCCGCCAGGCGGGGTTTCCACCCAAATGAGCTTCACACCCGTGGCATCCAATTCGCGTAGCACAGCAAACAACTCATGCGCTGCCACCGCTGCCGCATTGGGCATCGAACGCAAGTTTATTTGGCGCGGCACCGCCTTCAGCTTAGCGCGTGCGTAGATCGCGATGGTGGGCGCACCGCTGACGCTGGCCAAGGGCTCCGCCAGCATGTCAATGGCAGACTGCAGGGCTTTGGCATCCATCAGGCGTACCCGCGCTTGGGGTGCGTAATGCGACTCCAGCGTCCCAGAGGCCCGGGGCGCTGTTTGTTGTTGCGCAGCCAGCTCATCATTGGTGAGTAATTTTCGGCCACAGGCCTGCTCCACCTGCAGGCTGCTGATGCCACCCGGCCGTAGCAACACGGGCGCACCCCGGCTACAGTCAATGATGGTCGACTCGATGCCCACATCGCAGGGGCCTCCGTCCAACACCCGCAATGCTGGTCCTAACTCGCTGGTCACATGGGCGGCAGTAGTGGGGCTCACGCGACCAAAGCGGTTGGCGCTGGGCGCGGCCAGGCCCCAGACTTCGCGCGCACCTGCGGTGGGCTTGCGCAAAGCCGCCAAGAGCGCCTGCGCAACCGGATGGGCGGGGCAGCGAATCCCGATGGAGTTTTGCCCACCGGCTGCGGCAGCACCCACACCATCGCGCCGCGGCAAAATCAGCGTCAATGGGCCAGGCCAGAACGCTGCCATGAGCTGCTGGGCAAAGGCCGGTACTTGGTGGCAGTAGTGCGCCACCGCCGACATGCCCCCGTCGAAAGCAGCCACGTGCACGATCAAAGGATGATCTGTAGGTCGGCCTTTAGTAGCAAATATTTGCGCCACTGCCGTTGCGTTATCGGCATCTGCTGCCAGGCCGTATACCGTCTCGGTTGGCAAGCCCAATAAGCCGCCGGCCCGGACTAATTCTGCGGCAGACGCTATGGATTCAGGAGCAACACCCCACGTGACGCCAGTGGCTTGGGCAGGCATATTCATGCTCAAAACGCCGCAATACCCAACATCGCTGCCGCCTCAAGCGCCGTGGCACGCACTTGCGCAACGCTGGCGCCTGTGATGGTCAGGTGACCCATCTTGCGCCCCTTGCTAGCGCTGGCTTTGCCATACAAATGCAAATGCGCGCCGGGCAAGGCCAAAACAGCCGCCCAGTTAGGCTCACTTAATTGGGGGTCAGATCCCGTTTTATTTGCGCCTTGTTGCGGCCAAATATCGCCCAGCAGGTTCAACATGATGGCAGGGCTGTGCTGGCGCGGCTGCACCAATGGCAGGCCAGCCAAGGTGCGCACCTGCAAATCAAACTGCGACACATCGCAAGCATCCAGGCTGTAGTGGCCACTGTTGTGCGGGCGCGGCGCGATCTCGTTGACCACCAGTCCGCCCAAGGCCTGGGCAACAGGCGCGCTGGGGTCCAACACAAAGAATTCGACACATAGAACACCCACGTATTGCAACTCGCTCGCTATCGATTTTGCAGCAGCAATCGCACGTTCTGCCTGGGCCCGGGGCATATTTCCCTCAAGAACTTCGGTAACAGCCAAAATTCCGTCTCGGTGCAGGTTGTGTTGTACTGGCAAGTTGACACAGGCGCCGTCCGCGCCGCGTGCCACGATTACGGAGCACTCCATCTCTAATGGCAGCATCTTCTCCAGCACACAGGGCACGTTCTTTAGGTCGGCCCAAGCGGTGGCCAATTCGGCTGGGGTTCTGACCCGCACCTGGCCCTTACCGTCATAGCCCATGCGGGCCGTTTTAAGGATGCCAGGCAAAAGGTCAGCCCCCTGGCCCGACTGAGCAACCACTTGCGCCATCTGCGCAGCGGTCTCAATGACGGCGTAGGGCGCGACCGGCACGCCGCAACCGGCAAAGTGCGCCTTCTCGCGTACGCGGTCTTGGGCAATGCCCACCGCCTGCGCAGTCGGGGCCACCGGTCGCGTCGAGGCCAAGTGTTCCAGCGCTTGGGCCGGTACGTTTTCAAACTCGGTGGTGATGGCGGATGCCACTTCGGCCAAGCGGGCCAGGCCCACAGCGTCGGTGTAGGCGGTTTGAATGTGGTGGTGGCTTGCGCGCCCAGCCGGGCTCAGTGGGTCCGGGTCCAGTACCGCTGTGAAATACCCCATTTGTTGCGCAGCGTGCACAAACATACGACCCAACTGCCCCCCGCCCATCACCCCAAGCGTCGAGCCAGGCTGGACTCGGGGCAGCGACCCGTGCAGCGGTGGAGTGGGGGGGCTGCAATTACCCGCTGGGCCGCCCCAAGGGGAATTCGCGCCCTCGGGGGGCAGCGACCCGTGCAACGGCGGAGCGTCGGGGCTCATAACACCGGGGGCACGGTCATGCCACGAGCAATCTCGGTCTGCTGGGCGCGAAATGCGTTCAGCTTGTCCAGCAACTCGGGCTTGTCATGCGCCAACAGCGCTACGGCAAACAACGCGGCGTTAGCCGCCCCCGCGGCGCCAATGGCAAACGTGGCCACCGGCACGCCCTTGGGCATTTGCACAATACTGTGCAGCGAATCAACCCCGCTGAGGTGTTTGCTTGCCACCGGCACACCCAACACTGGCACCGTAGTTTTGGCAGCTAACATACCCGGCAAATGGGCCGCCCCCCCAGCCCCAGCAATGATGGCGCGCAGGCCGCGGCCCACGGCACTCTCGGCATAGGCGAACATGTCATCCGGCATGCGGTGGGCTGAAACCACCCGCGCTTCGTGACTGATGCCAAACTGTTGGAGAATCTGTACTGCATGTTGCATGGTGTCCCAGTCGGAACTGGAACCCATGACGACGCCGATTTGAATGGTCATAAAGTGGTGTGGGCGAGCTGAACAATTTTGCCCGCCAAGCATTGGACCCCCGATTTTACTTTTTCACCCAGAGCACCCTTGTCATGATTGATGTCACCATTGAAAACTTCGACGCCGAAGTCGTTGCCGCCTCGTCCACCGTCCCGGTGTTAGTCGATTTTTGGGCGCCCTGGTGTGGCCCGTGCAAAGTCATTGGTCCGCTGCTGGAGAAAATCGAAGCCGACTATGCAGGGCGCTTCAAATTGGTCAAGATTGATTCGGACCAGCAGCAAGAGCTGAGTCAGGCGTTTGGTATTCGTAGCATTCCCACCTGCGTGCTGATGATCGGCGGCAAACCTGCCGACGGCTTCATGGGCGCCCTGCCTGAGAGCAAGATTAAAGAATTTCTAGACAAGCATTTGCCCTCTGAATCTGAACTGGAAGCCGAAGAGGAAGCGCAAGACGCGCAGGCCCTAGTGGCCGCTGGCGACCCGCACGCCGCGCTGCACAAGCTGCACTCGGCACTGACCGTTAACCCCGGTAACGACGATGCGCGTTACGAGTACGTGAAGCTACTGATCGCGAGCGACATGCTCGATGACGCAGAGTCCGCCCTCGCCCCTGCGCTGGCAGAGATTCCGCGCCAACTGCGCTTTGATGCGTTGAAGCATTACTTGGATGCTATTAAATTTGTAGTAACAGATGACCGAGGAGCTTGGGCTCCAGCCCAGTTTGATGCATTAATTGCCACCAATAAGCGCGACTTTGACACCCGCTTGGCCAAGGCCCGCGTTTTTATGGTGGGTGGGGACTGGACCGGTGCGATGGATGAGTTGCTGGAAATCATCATGCGCGACAAAGCCTGGGGCGATGCCGTGCCGCGCAAAACCTATGTGGCGATATTGGAGTTACTCACACCCCCTAAGCCGAAAATCGATCCTGCCACGGTGGGCAAAACCGCAGGGGGTATCGAAATTTCCGGCAAAGCCGTGGCCGAACTGGATCCGCAAGCGCAATTGGTAGCAACCTACCGACGCAAACTCAGCATGGCGTTGAATTAGGAGCCGGGGCGCACAACGCGGCTTGGCAAGCGCCGCAAAATAACCCGCCACGGAATACACATGGAACTTTTCTAGAGAAGCTTTATCATTACTCTATGCGTCACATTGTTCTCGCCCTCATGATCGTCTTGCTGCCTTTGCGCGGCTGGGTGAGTGATGCGATGGCGACTGAGATGGCTTCTGGCGGCACCAGCCATGTGCAAATGGCGGCTAAGGCAGTGGCTAATCACTCCCACCCGCCAACGGTTATTGAGACCGCGCCAGACTGCGCCGGCCATAGCGCGGGTGCCGGCGCAGCAGAGACCGATGCACACTGTGCAACCTGTGCAGCATGCCAGGTGTGTCACACCGTGGCGTTGCCGTCCGCCACAACACCGAGTTCTGCCGTATCCGCGCGTCCTGCACTATCGTGCCCGCCGGCAGTCGAATTTGCCAGCGCACTGGTCGCGCTCGGCAAAAAACCACCCATCTCCTGACTCTCGGGCCCTAACTGGGCCTGTACTTGCGCCGGCGCGGGCTTGACAGCCCTGCAGCCCGCATCAACGCCATTATTTATCGCGATTGCTCTCAATCGCTTCGCTTGGTTGTCAGGAGATTTTATGAACCACCCTCATTGTTTTTTAACGCCCACGCGGCTGAGCGCAGTCGCTGTATCGCTCTGGGCCGCCACGGCAGCGCTTGCCCAGGCGACGCCAGAAGCGCCCAACCCGCAGAAGAAACCCCCAATCGCTCAAACAGCGCCTGCCGGCTTTCAATCGTCACTGGATAGCTTCAAGACTTACAAAGACGAAAAAATTGGCAACTGGAAAGAAGCCAACGAGCGCACCGGGCGCATAGGCGGCTGGCGCGCTTACGCCAAGGAGGCAGCACAGACCGAGCCTGACCCGCACGCTGAGCACGCCAAACCCACACCGGTTCAACCGACACAGGCCAAACCATGACCACCATTTTTCGCTTGAGCACCCTAGCCGCCGCCACGATGGTGCTGGCCGGTTGTGCGTCCGTCAATATCGACCAAACGCTCAGTGACACCAACGACACGACGTCTGCTTTCACACAAAGCAAGCTGACGCTGAGCCGCACAGACGCACAGCGCCAGGCCAGCGGCCAGCTGAGCGCCGAGTTGCTTGCCAAACCTTTAAGCATGGAGGACGCAGTGCAACTGGCCCTGGCCAACAGCCCTGCAGTACAGACCCTGCTGGCGCAAAGCTGGGCCGACATGGCGCAGGCCAACCAAAGCGGCCGAATCGCCAACCCGCTGTTTACTTTTGAGCGCGTCACCTTTGGCAGTGAGCTCGAAATCGGCCGGTTGTTATCTTTTGGTTTGCTAGATTTGTTAACGCTGCCGCAGCGCCAGACCATCTCCAAAGGCCAGCAAGCGCAGGCCAAGGTGCAGCTCAGCGCCAGCGTGGTCGAACACGTGACCCAGGTCCGACAAGCCTGGGTGCGCGCGGTAGCCGCGAATCAATCGCTGGACTATGCGCGCCAGGTCAATGTCAGCGCACAGGCCAGCGCAGAGTTGGCGCGGCGCATGCAGCAAGTCGGCAATTTCAGTAAATTGCAGCGGGCGCGCCAGCAGGTTTTTTACGCCGATGCCACAGCCCAGCTGGCGACCAGCCAGCACGCGACAACCGCAGCGCGTGAGGAGCTCACCCGCCTGCTTGGCTTAACTGACGAACAAGCTGTGCAATTGCAATTGCCCGAGCGCTTGCCTGACCTGCCCACAGCCCCGCGCGATGCCGCAGCCGTCAGCACCAAAGCCACCGAGCAACGCCTGGACGTGCAGCTGGCCCGCAACCAGTTGGACATGGCAGGCCGATCCCAAAATCTCAACCTGTTGACCAGTCTGGTGGACGTGGAACTGGGCATCCGCCGCGACACGGTGTTTGACAAGACAGAGGGCAGCAGCACGCCGCGCCAAGGCTACGAGTTGGGTATCCGCCTGCCAATCTTTGACTGGGGCAATGCGCGGCGTGATGCCATGAATGCGCAGTCGCTGGCGGCGGCCAACCGGTACGAGGCAACGGTACGCAGTGCGTCATCCAACTTGCGCGAAAGCTATTCGGCTTACCGCACCGCCTACGACGTGGCAAAACACTACCGCGACGAAATTGTGCCGCTGCGCAAAACCATGGCCGAGGAAAACGTGCTGCGCTACAACGGCATGCTGATCGGCGTGTTCGAGTTGCTGGCCGACAACCGCAGCCAAATCGCCAGCGTAATTGCAGCCATCAACGCCTACCAGCAATTCTGGCTCTCGGACGCTGCGCTGGCGGCCTCGATGATTGGCAAACCCACCTCCATGGCCATGGCCGCGCCCGCGGCTGGCGGCGGTGAAGCGGCTGGCCACTGAACCCACACACCCCATTACGAAAAGACATTATGAACAACCGAAGAAGCTTTCTGACCGGCGCGGGTGCCATCACCACGGCCGTCGCCGCCGCAGCCGTCAGCCGGGTGGCCATGGCCGCCCTGCCCGAGCCGGTGCTGCAAACCACACCTGACACCATGGCACCGCTGGTGCCCAACACCGGGCGGCCCTACAACCCTGTGGTCACCTTGAACGGCTGGACGTTACCCTGGCGCATGAACAACGGCGTCAAAGAATTTCACCTGGTGGCCGAACCCGTGGTGCGCGAACTGGCCCCTGGTTTCAAGGGCCATTTGTGGGGCTACAACGGCCAGTCGCCCGGTCCGACCATTGAGGTGGTGGAAGGCGACCGCGTACGTATCTTCGTGACCAACAAGTTGCCCGAGCACACCAGTGTGCACTGGCACGGACAACGCCTTCCCAATGGCATGGATGGCGTTGCGGGATTGAACCAGCCCGCCATCCCAGTCGGCAAGACCTTTGTATACGAATTTGTGGCGCGTAGGCCTGGCACTTTCATGTACCACCCACACGCCGACGAAATGACACAGATGGCCATGGGCATGATGGGCTTCTGGATCACCCACCCCAAGGGCAAACACCCCTTGATCGACGAGGTAGACCGTGACTTTGTCTTTCTACTCAATGCCTATGACATCGACCCCGGTGCCTACACGCCAAAAATTATGACCATGCTGGACTTCAACATCTGGAGTTGGAACAGCCGGGTCTTCCCCGGTATCGACCCGCTCGTGGTGCGCAAGAACGACAAGGTGCGTATCCGCATGGGCAACCTGACTATGACCAATCACCCGATCCATCTGCACGGGCATGAGTTTCTGGTGACCGGTACCGACGGCGGGCCGACACCCAAATCCACGCGCTGGTATGAAGTGACGACTGATGTGGCGGTGGGCCAGATGCGGCAAATCGAGTTTTTGGCCGATGAAGAAGGCGACTGGGCCTTCCATTGCCACAAGAGCCACCACACCATGAATGCCATGGGCCACGACGTACCCACCCTAATTGGTGTAGACCACCGCAAGATCGTCAAAGACATCACCAATGTGATCCCAGACTACATGGTCATGGGCGAACGCGGCATGGCCGACATGGCCGAGATGGACATGCCCCTGCCCGACAACACCGCCAGAATGATGACTGGCGAAGGCCCCTTCGGTTCGGTCGAAATGGGTGGCATGTTCAGCATGGTGAAGGTGCGCAAAGACCAAAAGGCTGGCGACTACAAAGACCCGGGTTGGTACAAACACCCACCCGGCGAGGTGGCCTACGAGTGGACCGGCGCACTGCCCAACCCCGCGCGTTTTGCAGCCGAAGGCGGGCAGACCATGAAAGCACAGAACATGCCCTCAAAGGAAGTAGAAGTCCAGGTCCGCAAGCCCGTCATGGGTGGCAAGGGCAGCATGGGCGGAATGAAGCACTAGACAACAACCCCGACTAAAGGAAACCACTATGAAAACATTGACCTCTGTCTTGCTGGCCACGCTAATTGCTGGCGCCAGCACATTCGCTTTCGCCCACACGGACACACCTCATGCCAAAAAAGCCGGTGCTGTCAAAAAAGAACAAAAGGAATGGGGCATTGCGGGTGACGCCAAAGCCGTCACCCGCACCGTCACTTTGACGATGTCAGACAACATGCGCTTCACGCCCGACAGGTTAGATATCAAGCAGGGCGAGACCATCAAGATCGTCATCAAGAACGCCGGCAAGATGATGCACGAGATGGTGATTGGCACCAAAAAAGATCTGGACGAACACGCCGCTCTGATGGTGAAGTTTCCAGGCATGGAGCACGAGGAGCCGTACATGGCACACGTCGGTCCGGGCAAGACAGGTCAGATCATCTGGACCTTCAACAAGCCCGGCAGCTTTGACTTTGCCTGTCTGATCGCAGGCCATTACCAAGCTGGCATGGTAGGCAAGATCACGGTTGCCGCCCGTTAGCCATGAGCCAACATCGCGTGGCGGCCGATTATGCGCACCCTAGCAGCGATGTGACTCGTGTCCTCGAAAATAGTCGCTCGTGCGTTTTAAGGTCTCACATGGGGAACTTCCCCACCATTAACTTTTAAAGGAAATTTTATGAAAAAACTCAATACCCTGTGGCTCGTCTCTGTTCTGCTGTCTGGCGCTGCGTCTGTCCACGCAGCAGCACACGGCGCTGCACCTTTGGCGGCGGATGCCAAGAAAGACACTGCCATGAAAGCAAATGTCGAAATGACAGACGGCGAAATTCGAAAAATCGACCTAGAGAATAAGAAAATCACCATCAAGCATGGCGCGATCAAGAATTTGGACATGCCTGGCATGACCATGGTTTTCCAAGTCAAAGATGCTGCGCTGCTGGGCAAGGTCAAAG
>JBKJOV010000008.1:0-137446 GCA_046595515.1 Rhodoferax sp.
ATGTAGATCAGGTCGACCTCAATCCCGACATGCCTCAAACCAAGGAGCCTGAAACTCTCAAAAAAGCAGCCTGATTCAACAACCTCATGCGACAACTAGCTTGACAACCGCCGAAACTTTGCGGCGATCCTAGACCCGAAGCGCATGGGCGGATTGATGCGGGCAATCAAGGGCTACAAGGGCGGGCCGATTGTGCGCACGGCGTTGCAGCTAACCCCCCTGCTGTACCAAAGGCCCGGCAATCTTCGCATGATGGAATGGGCGGAACTGGACCTAGACGCGGCGCTGTGGACGATCCCCAGCATGAAAATGAAACGCACCGTGCAGGGCAAAGAGCAAGGCGAAGCGCACACCGTGCCATTGCCCACGCAGGCCGTGGCGCTGTTGCGCGGCATTCACCCCATTACCGGGCACGGGCGCTATGTGTTCCCCGGCGAGCGCAGCCACGATAGGCCGTTGTCTGACAATTCGGTGCGCAGTGCTTTGTATTCGCTGGGCTTTGGCAAAGAACAATCGTGGCACGGTTTCAGAGCGAGTGCACGCACGATGCTGGTGGACGAATTGAACATTGATTACAACGTGATCGAAGCCAATTTAGCCCACGCGGTGAAGGATGCGAACGGCACCAGCTACAACCGCACCAAGTACATGATCCAGCGGTTTGAAATGATCCAGCAATGGGCCGATTACTTGGACAAGCTGGCCATGGGCGCTGACGTGATCCAGTTCAAGGCCGCGTAATGCGAGCTGTTAAGACTCTATTTGTTTTTGCGGCAATATCAGTATTGGCTGGATGCGCAACCCAATATCAGCCTGATGATGTAAACGATCCCTATGGCTTTTTTTCAGGTATTTGGCATGGCCTGATATTCGTATTTGCTTTGTTTGCTAACGTTGTTTCGTGGCTGCTAGGTTCAGTTGGAGTTTCGTTTCTCGATTCCGTCCAAATTATTGGCAGGCCAAATACTGGCTTTTGGTACTACGTGGGATTTGTGATCGGACTTGCATCTGCTGGTGGTGGTTCGAGTGCCCGGTAAGTAAATTTTAGATTCGCCAGTCCTAGGCTGATCCCCGAAACCCCGTTATCCCCTGACGGGCTGGACTGGCACCTTATTACAGGGGCGCGGGGGACGCATGGAAAAAGTGCCATTCACGCCGAAATTCACACTGGCGCAGCTTAAAAAGCTTCCTACAGAAATGCAGGCAGAGGGGGCGAAAATTGAGATTATTTACAACGGGTTCAAAAACGTAACCACCTATTTGTTGGCCCACTTTGGACGGCCCCTGATCGGCACGTATGAGCGATATTTGAGACATAACCTTGTTGGTGATATCCAAATTTTGGAGAAGAAGTTAGAAGAAATTAAGACGGAAGAAGATGTTGATCATCGGTGGCGTTGGTCAATGGTTTCTAGCAGGCTTGCGTTCGATGCGATCTACGATGGTCATTGGAGGATCGAGCTTGCACATAGTCAGTTAAAGCAAAAAAATTTAGCTGAATACGCCCTTCGCTTGTCTGAAGCAGGGGTCTATTTTGGTCGATTGACAATGATTGCTGACCTTTGTGAATTGGATGTTTACGACCAAATCGGATCAGTTCAAAGTGCAATAGCTGGAGCCACTATCGGCGGAAAGCGAAGCGGCGAAACCCGTCGAAAACAATCCCTAGTGCCGACATCTTCTGATTTACGTTTAGAGCGGGAGAGGCTAGTGAAACAGGGAAAGCCTAGTCGCGAAGTATCGGCAATGTTGGCCAAGATGTACGGCTGCACAACCGACCATATTAGGAAGCTTTTGAAACGCGAATGAACCCGCTTCAATGCGGGACTGATGCTCCTTCAATACGCGAGTGAAGGTTGTTCATTCAACCACACGAGTCACACCATTGCCCCCGATCCCTGCATTTCGCTAGGGACAACCACATGGGGGTAAGCAATGCTAATTTTGAGATTGCCCGAAGTTAAAAGGGTACATGGGCACAAGTCAGACGCGAGCATTTACAACGCGATCCGCGACGGACTACACACTACCGGCGTATCCATAGGGCAGCGTGCAAAAGGCTGGCCAGACTATGAAGTAAACGCAATCATTGCGGCGCGTATCGCTGGCAAAACCGATGCGGAAATACGCGAGCTGGTGAAAGCCTTGCACGCGAAGCGCACCGAGCTACTGGCCACGGTGTAAGGGGGTGCAAGCAATGACCCAATCCACCAATGAAAAAGCCCCCGGATTGCAGTCCGAAGGGCTTGATACCGACACCACCAACGACCTGAATTTTGCCACTGGCCAGCGCCAGCGTAAAGCCATCGTTACGCAGATTGCAGAGCTTGCCCTAGCGGGCCACGCGGTGCATGAATTGCGCTGCGGTGATTTTCTGGTTTGCAAATACGGGTACAGCCACTACGCGCAAGACTTCGACGCCCTGCAAGCATTTGCCCGTCGATTGGGGGTGAGCAAGTGAGCGCACTACCTAACCACTTTGCACCGAGTCCTATTGCGGCGGCAATCAACCCGGAGCAAGCGTTTCAGGGGGCCATTTCCAGTGCAGGACTGACACCACCCGACACCATCATTGCCGATGGCAAGTTTCACCGATTCGCAACCAATGACAGACGCGGCGATGATGCGGGCTGGTACATCCTGCACCTGGACTGCATACCAATGGGTAGCTTCGGGAACTGGCGCGAGGGCCACACTGAAACATGGTGCAGTATCGAGCGCAGTGCGCAGTCACCAGCGCAACAAAAGCACTACGCCTCGCTGTTGAAGTCTATGCAAAATGCACGGCACCGGGCAAAGAAAGCAGAGCACGATGCAGCGGCGGAAATGGCAGCGGCGATATGGGCGGCGGCAACGCCGATAGACGATGCGGCGGCGCATGGCTACCTTGTCACAAAAGGCATTCAAGCCCACGGCGCACGGTTGATCGACAAGTCGGCAGCGCAGGCAATAGCGGGCAACTTGTCGCACACCTTGACCGGGCCGCTATTGGTGATCCCCATGCGCAATGCAGCGGGTGAACTGCGAAGCCTGCAATTCATTACTGAGGCCAGCGGGGACAACAAGCGACCCCTTACAGGCGGTGAAAAGCAGGGATGCCGCTACCTGCTAGGCCAGTTTGATGCAGCGGCGCATGGGGCTATCCTGATCGTTTGTGAAGGCTTCGCCACGGGTGCCAGCATCCATGAGGCGACCGGGCAACCCGTAGCGGTGGCGTTTGACCGTGGCAACCTTGAACCTGTGTGCAAGGCGCTGCGCAAGGCATACCCCGATGCGGCGCTGATCGTAGCGGCAGACGATGACCATATGACTGAGGGAAACCCCGGACGCACGGACGCAAGCGGCGCGGCAAAGGCGGTGGGCGGCGTTGTGGTGATCCCCATGTTCCCGGCAGGCAGGCCCGACAAAGCGACCGACTTTAACGACCTGCACCAATTGGCAGGCGGTGGCCTGGCAGCGGTGCAAGCCTGCTTTGCTGGCGCTATTAATTCAATAGCTGGTTGCGCAAGTGATACGGGGGCTGGTGGCCAGAATGATGCTGAAACCATGCAGGCCGTGGCCACGGTGCAGGCACCTACGGCGGGCAGCGAAACCAACGAAACAACGGACACCACCGAAGGCGGCGAAACCACACCAGACACGATAAGCCCATTCCCTAGTCTGGACGAAAGGCCGCGTTATGTGGTGTTGGACGATTGGACGGTTTCCAGTGAGGGCAACCACCGACCCGGCGTGTATTACTGCGGTTTAACGGCAGGCAAAAAGGACGCGCCACCGGAACCATTCGATGCATGGATTAGTTCCCCGATGCATATTGACGCGGTGACGTTTGACGGGCAAAGCAACAACTTTGGGCGGCTGTTGCGCTTCAAACCCACGGTGGGCAAGTGGCGTGAATGGGCAATGCCTATGGAGCTATTGGCGGGCGATGGTTCCCAGCTCCGTGGCGAGCTGTTGGCAATGGGCGTTGAACTTGACCCCTACAAGGCCCGGCAGCAATTGCCCCACTACCTGCAAAGCGAACACCCTAAGCGGCGCATTCATTGCGCATTGCAGGTGGGCTGGTGCGGTGATTCGTTTGTGTTGCCTGATACGGTGATAGGGCCAAAGGCGGCAGGCGTGATTTTCCAAAGCGGTGAACGTGGCCACGAGGAACACACGCAGGCCGGGACGCTGGCAGGCTGGAAGGAAGGCATAGCGGCAAAGGCCGTGGGCAACCCGCTATTGATGCTGGCGGTATCGGCATCGTTCGCCGGGCCACTATTGCAGCGGTGCAATTCTGAGGGCGGCGGTTTTCACGTTGTCGGTGATTCCAGTACAGGCAAAACCACCTTGATCGAAGCGGCGTGCGCAACATGGGGCGGGCCGGGCTTTAAACGCAGTTGGAGGGCCACTGCAAACGGCATGGAAGGTGCAGCGGCCATGTTCAATGATTGCCTGTTGGCGTTGGACGAAATCAGCGAATGCGACCCGAAGGAAGTCGGGGCTATCGTCTATGCGTTGGGCAACGGACGCGGAAAGCAACGCGCAAGCCGTAGCGGGAATGCGCGGGGTGTAACCAAGTGGCGCTGCTTTGTCATATCCAGTGGTGAACGCACGATTGCCACCACCATGCAGGAAGGCGGGCACCGGGCGAAGGCGGGCCAGTCTATGCGGCTGTTGGATATTCCAGCGGCGCAAACCTATGGGGCGTGGGACACCTTGCACGGCGCGACAAGCCCGGCGGCATTCTCGGACGCTATCAAACGAGCGGCGACGCAACATCACGGGCAGGCAGGCCGGGCGTTTCTGGAAAAGCTGGCATTCGATACAAGCGACTTTTGCGCCATGTTGGAGGAAGTGAAGGCCGCACCGATGTTCGTCACTGATGGCACCGAAGGGCAGGACAAGCGGGCGGCGGCGCGGTTTGCCTTGATCGGGTTAGCGGGTGAGTTGGCGACTGAATACGGCGTGACAGGCTGGCCAGTGGGGGCGGCGGGTGAAGCGGCAGCGCATGGGTTCAAGTTATGGCAATCCATGCGCGGCAAAGGCAATGACGAACGGCGGCAGATATTGCAGCGGGTATCGGGCTTTATCGAGCGTCACGGCGATGGGCGGTTTTCGGACGCGGACACCACCACCGATATGCAGATACGCGACCGGGCGGGCTGGTGGCGCGACACCAACGGCGGGCGGGAATATCTGTTCACCACCGATGGAATGCGCGAAGCGACCAAGGGCACGGACTTCAAACGGGCATTGGACGCATTGCAGGAAGCCAAAGCATTGCCGACACCGGGGGCGAATGGGGAGCGTGCAAAGTTCATTCGGATTGCCGGGCGCGGCGTGAAGCTTTACCCAATCGACCCGGACAAGTTGGCAGGGGGTGAGCATGGCGCTTAAATCGTGGCTGGCATCGTTAAATGCGGACGTATCAGGCGTATCAGGCGTGCAAGCCCCTATTGATGCGGGTTTGGGCCGATACGTCACTAAAACGGCAGACGTATCAGGCGTATCAGGATCGGGCGACGTGGTGGCCAGTGATACGGCTGATACGGCAGTGCAAAACCAGACGTATCAGGCGAAACCCGCGTATTCATTGGCTTGCACGGGTGATACGGCTGAAACGTGCAAAAACATCAATGCCCAAGCCCATGCAGCGAATGAGCTACTTAGCGGCGACCTACTCACGCAGGAACCCGGGCCAAAGCGGATATTCAGGCAGCGCGGGCCGTGGCTTACGGAGCGTGAGCAATCGAGCGCGGCGGCATACAACCGGCACCACGTCAATTGCCACCAGTGCATAGCGGCAGGCCGTGGCGAGCAATACGGCGAGCGCTGCTCTTTGGGGCTGGCACTGTGGAGCGACTACAACGGGATAGACGATTTACAAACTGAAGGAGTGAATCATGGTTCTTAAAAAAACGACTGTCAAAAAGCCAGCGGTCAAACCACTCGCAAATACTGACCCCAATGCTTACCGACTGTCGGCAGAAGATGGCTTCACCGCGGACATGACCAACTCACAGATGATGGCGGTCATGGCTACCAGGTCATCATTAGCCGCAACCACTATCAAGGCATACGCGGGCGGCGGTGATGGCCTGGAGGTCACTGACCTGATGAAGGCTCTACGTGAGGTTGGGGAGGAGGTTAGCGGCGGAAATATGGAGAGCATCGAGAAAATGCTCGTTAATCAGGCGCTCACTCTGGATACTATGTTTCACAACCTTGCGCAGCGGGCTCACCGGCAAGACTCATTCAAGGGTATCGAGGTATTGATGCGCTTGGGATTGAAGGCACAAGCGCAGGCCAGATCAACGGCGGAGGCTCTTGCGCTGCTGAAGAATCCTATGCCCTACATCCGGCAGGCCAACATAGCCAATGGGCCGCAACAGGTTAACAATGGCAATGGAAGTGCATCAGGGCGAACTGAATTGAGTGCGCCTTCAAGCGTACACGCGGGAAATTTTCTAATTGAGCAAAGCAAACTATTGGAGGCTGATCATGGGCAACCCAGCATTGGGATGGACACCGGAGCGACGCAAACGGCAGGCAGAGCTAATCAAGTTGTGGAGACCATGGGAGCGATCCACCGGACCAAAAACCGATGATGGCAAATCTAAAGTGGCAAGCAACGCATGGCTAGGCGGCCAGAGAGAGCAGCTAAGGGCTTTGTCCAAAATGCTGAATGATCGAATCAAGCGAGCACGGGATCTGGCAGACTATTGCGAATTACTCTGAAAAGAGTGGGCGGGGGGCGGCTGCATAATCGTTGGCAAAGTGCATCCGCAGACAGAGAACACAGATTTAAGAACGAGACAAGAAATGTACACAGCCTTTCCCATCCTGATTGTTTTGCTGCTTCTTTCCGCTTGCGAAAAAGCTCCTCTAAGTCATTCAGCAATGCCAATTGCCAGTGCTCCGATGGCAGCCAAGCTAGTATTTACAAAAAAAGAATGGAAAACCGTTGTAGAAAGTAGCTATGTTGCGACTCAGACAAAGGAAGCCGGGGAGGGAGTAACTGAATTCATGGCTTGCTTTGCGGGGGATGAAAAGCCTTGTAGTGCAATGACGTTTGGGTCAATCGACGCTTTTTCAAAAGTTCATCGATTCGTCACAATAAATTCGAAAATAAAAAACATTGGCGACATTTACAAGTTCGTAAAGGTTTCAGTAGCTGCCATTGAATGTCAAGCACCTCGACTGATACTCAGCGCCGTCTACAACTCGAAGGGAGGGTGGCTATTCTTGTCAAAGGCTGCATTTTTAGCAGATAGTGAATTGGTCATGGAGGAAAATTTTCCCGCTACCGAGGTAAAGCGAGACCAAGAGGATGGATGGGTTAAAGAGTCTGCTTCGTGGATTGCCAATACGGAAAATCTAACCGCACTAAAACGCCTTACAGAGGCTAAGGTTGTCATTATTAGATTCACTGGCGACAAAGGCTATGTAACGCTGGATAAGGATAGAACTTCAGACTTCATAGAGGACGCCAGGACAGCCTTGAAGGTATTGACAGCAATAGAACCCCCACTCATCGCCGCAGGTGGTCCAACATGCACACCATGAACCAATGTAAGCAGTCATCCACCTACACCATCTGATGGTGGCATAGCGTTTAAGGCCCGAGGGCGGTCAAAAGTCTGACACAACAAACGAACAGACCGGCCTACTAGCTGCGCTGTGATAAGCCTATCCATACTCACGCGTAGCGGGGGTGGAGAAGTCTGGAAGAACGAGGCAGGAGACACCCTCACTTTTTGCCACGCGGAGAAAAAATCCCCCGTTTGAATTAATCAAATTCAGCAAATGGGCGGGGGGGGGGGCAAATGTTTAGACCGGTAAGACTGGAAACCGCTCTGTTCTATTCAATACAACGCTAACGCACAAAACGCGTCGTGCGCGCGCGTGGGCACGGGTTGAATGCTTGCAATCGGATGGCGAGAAACCGTCCTATTCAACTCTACGCGCTGTGTGTAACCAATAACAGACGGCGGCACCTATCAGAAACCAGCGGGAAACCAACGCATGCCAAAGTAACTGAAAACGCCGGGGTAGCAAAGGTAAACCGGGGGTACAAACGGGGGTTCAAATCCACATTTAAAATATGAAAACCTAGAATTCATGGGGTTTCCGGGCATCATTCAATTGACGCCAGCCCACCAAATTGAAAATCCAACCGGGTCTCCGGTTGGATTTTTTTTGCCCAATCCCGCGTGTTCTGCTGGTTGCCGCCGGCTCGTTGGTGTGCAATGAAGGACACGCAGACTAGGGCAACTTGAATCGCCCTCGCTCCAGGCCAAGTCAAGGCGTCGCAGTTTACGTAGCCCACAAAGCATAAGCACAGCAATACGTGTCCAAAGTTCTTGAATGTGACGGTAGTACCGCACAGCGATAAATTGTTTTGATAGCTTGGTTTTAACTGCCCTGCAGTGCAGCGATTAGCGGACACTTAATTTGTTCACTTGTCGCGCCACAACGCTCTACAAGTTCCTGCAGTGCCGCCTCAATCCTTTGCAGGTCGGTGAGTCGGGCGCGTACGTCCATCAATTTGTGCTCGGCCTGCTCGCGCGCCTGGGTGCAGTGTGCCCCATCTTCCAACTGGAGCAAGTCCGCTATCTCACTTAAGCTAAAGCCCAGTCGCTGCGCAGACTTGATAAAGCGTACGCGAGCCAGATCCGCATCGCCGTACCGACGGATGCCGCCCCATGGGCGGTCGGGCTCTTGCATGAGCCCCTTGCGCTGGTAAAAGCGAATGGTTTCAATGTTGACCGCGGCGGTATTGGCCAAGACACCGATGGTGAGGGTTGGGGCTATTTCTTTCATGGCACTTGACTCCGTACTAAAGTACGGAGATAAGCTTAACGCATGAAAATGGATTCTCAACTCGAAGATAAACGTAGCGGCATGCGTGGGGTATTGTTTGGCGGCGGTGTGGCCGCTGTCTTGGCATCCACATGCTGTCTAGGGCCGTTGGTGTTGATCACGCTCGGTTTTTCCGGTGCGTGGATCAGCAACCTGACTTTGCTCGAACCCTACCGGCCGATCTTCATCGGCGCGGCGGTTGTGGCATTGTTTCTCGCGTACCGGCGTATCTGGAGCACCGCGGCCAGTTGCGAGCCGGGTCAGATGTGCGCGCTGCCGGCGGTCAACCTGCGCTATAAAGTTCTGTTCTGTGTCGTGATTGCGTTGGTGATCATCGCGCTCGGATTCCCACTGATCGCCCCCTGGTTTTACTGAAAGGAAACTACCATGAAAAAAGTAATGGCTTTGGTCACACTGGCCGCTGTGACGTCATCCCTCTGGGCGGCTAACCAAACCGTCATACTGTCTGTGCCCGACATGAACTGTGCGGCTTGTCCGATTACCGTAAAAAAAGCGCTGAGCAAGGTGTCTGGCGTGAGCAAGATCGATGTGAATTTGGATCGGCGAGAGGCCAACGTGACATTCGATGACCAGAAGACGAATGTCGATTTACTTACCCGTGCGACCAAGGACGCTGGCTATTCCTCGACTCTGGTTGGAGTCGTCAAGTGACTGTCGTGATTCCGGAATCCCTGTTGACCTGTCCCGAGTGTGGACACGCGAAGACCGAGACGATGCCCACCGATGCCTGTCAGTGGTTTTATGAGTGCGAACATTGTCATGCAGTACTCAAACCAAAAGCGGGAGACTGCTGTGTCTACTGCTCCTACGGCACAGTGCCGTGCCCGCCGATTCAGGGGTCGGGAAAGGGTGGCTGCTGCAGCGGCTGAGGGATAAAAGGCGCCAGTAGCGTGCCTTGCTTCGCTACTTGGCTGGTTAATCCACCCTCACATGGCACAGATATCTGCCCCGCTTGAAAAAAAACTGGCGTGGGGTAGCAGCTAGTTCGTTGTCAACTAGAAGTGGTCGCGACGGCTGTCAAGCGGTGTGACGAAAGAGTTTTGTTCCCAGCCAGAGCTCATGCGGCTCTCTGCGAACTCTGAACCGTTTGACAACTGTGCATCGAGACGAGCGAAATTGCTGTCCTTACTGTCACGTTGGCGTAATGCCTCAGCTTCTAAATGGTCGCGAACGTGATTGAATCTGTTCTTAAAATTGGCTAAGTGGCTGCTTTTCATGGCCTCCTCGCCTAGAAAAGCAGTCCGAATCACTGCAAGTTGCGGCAAGCTAGCGGGGTCTACCACCCAGTAATGCAAGCCGCATTGCATCAATAGCGTGTGCTTCAGTGTTTGGTTGCTGAGCGAAATACCTTTCGGGCCAGGCACATCCACGCAGCCGATAACGTTACCTTCGACGTCGCACACGGTAAACGTGCAGTAAATGCCGTTGAGCAGTTCGTACCAATGATCAGCATCCGCTTGGTTAGCGGGCGAAGTGAAGCGTGTGACCGGAAGTTTCACCAAAACCTGATGATCAAACATAACTCTGGACAACCAGACCCAGACGCGCTTTTCACGGTTGTTCACGAAGGGGCGAAGTTTTAAGGGCCACTGCCGTGGGATGCGTCGGGTTCTGCGAGTGAATGACACATTGCGCCAGAACAAGAGCCCGGCTCCCAGTAGCAGACCCAAAAAAAATGCAGATATAACCATGGTGTCCACCCTGAGTGCTAAGCCATCTGGTGTGGCTTATTAATTTTCCATTCAGTTTATTCTGATTTGGACCGCTTGCGAATAGGGCAATCGGACTACCCAGGGCCGGCGCAATATATAGCCTCGAAATCAGACTGGTGGCTTGCTAAAAGTGTGATCAGAGCCGGGTCAAAATGCTTGCCTGACTGATCGACCATATATTCAAACGCCTGGGCCCAGGACCACGCTGCGCGGTAGCTGGTCTCACTCAGCAAAGCGTCCAGCACATCACAAACAGCAGCGATGCGGCCTGCCGAGCTAATGCTATTGGCATGTAGGCCTTGGGGATAGCCGCTGCCGTCCCAGCGCTCGTGATGCTCTAAGGCGACGACTGCAGCCAATTCGTGCATCTGAGATTTCGACCGTGCCAGCAGTGTGTGTCCATGTCGTGGGTGGGTTTTTATCATGTCCCACTCGTCGGAGGTCAGCGGTCCGGGTTTTGTTAGTAGCGGCTCTGGCACGGCGGCTTTCCCTACATCGTGTAGAAACACCGCCAAGCGCAAGAGCTCGATTTCACGCGTGCTGCAACCCGAGAAATAAGCCAGTTTGGCTGCAGCCGCGCCAATGCGGTGCATAACTTTGACCGATCCGGTCTCTCTTTGCTCAATGACACGGCTTAAAACTGCGATAGTTTCTAACTGCGCTTGCTCAAGATCGTCACGCAGTAGAAGTCCGTCGTAGGTGATGGCCACATTGCGTGAAAACAGCTCCAGTAATTCGTGGGCGTTCGGATCAATCGGTCCCGGAAAAGCCATGTAAATAATGCTCTCACTGCCTGCATTGGTTTTAAAGTAGCCCACATAAAAGCTGTCAGCGTGAAAGCTGACTTTGTCTTGCAGGGCCTGCTGCAAAGCTGTTCGGACTTCGGTTGGCAGGTTTTGCACCTGCTCGTCTACCAGCAGGCCCGAAAAAGCCTGGGTAGCAGCTAAAACCTTGATGTGGCCGTTGGAAGAGTTGGCGGTGTAGGCGCATAGCCGAGATGCGCACAGGCCCTCCGCGTTAAGGTCGAGTAGAAAATTCACCTGCTCCAGAACCGCTGAAGCAAAACTGCGTAAGTTCTGGGAGTCGTAAACTTGGCTGATCGCCTCGATAGAGCGTCGCAGACCGAGCCGTGCAAGCTCAATGCGCATCAGGTCGCGGTAGGCACGCAGGCCTGCATAAAATATAGTGATCAGCTTGCGCCGAGTGAGGTCTGTCTTCTCTTTGTAATCATTGATGTCGTAGTCTCTGATAACTTGCTCTTCCGGTGCCTGCCCGGGTTGTCCCGTACGCAGAACAATGCGCACGTTCACATTACGAATTTCTTCCCGTATTTGCCGCGCTAAGTCCAGTCCGGCATGTTCGGACTCCATGACCACATCCAAGAGGATGAGTGCAATATCGTTGGGCTCAGACAAAACAGCACGGGCTTCTTGTGCGCTGTGGCAGTGAATGAACTTCAATCCCCGGCCGTCCATCTCAAATCCGGCCATTACGAGTTGGGTGACTTCGTGCACTTCGGGCTCGTCGTCGACCACCACCACCAGCCACGGGGGCAGGTTCGGTTGTTTGGAGGCATCGCTTTGCTCATCACTGAAAACTAGGTGATCGGTCATGGGAGGCACTCGGTTGAGGTGAGTTGTAAATTGAGTTTAACCCCAAGACCTTTTGAACGAGGCTGCGATACTCGGCACCATGGAATTGCAAGACATCCTTTTTTCGCAGGGTTTTGGTACCCGTCGTGTGTGTGCTGGCCTCATTCAGCAGGGCCATGTGCAGGTTTTTATGGAAAAAGACAGCTCGCCCCCCGTGTTGATTACGCAAGCTGCTACAGATTTTGTAGCGCAAGGGCTGCGCTTTAGGGTGCAGGGGACAGATTGGCCGTACTACGACAAGGCCTACCTGATGCTGCACAAGCCTGCGGGTACCGAATGTTCGCAAAAGCCCTCGACTTACCCCAGCATCTACACCTTGTTGCCATCACCCTTACGCCTGAGGCCACAAAAGGCGGCCGTGCAGGGCGTGCAGGCGGTAGGGCGCCTGGATCAGGACACTACAGGATTGCTGCTTCTTACCGACGATGGCAAGTTCATTCATCGCATGAGTTCGCCCAAGCACCATGTGCCCAAGGTTTACGAAGTGACGGTCAAGCATCCGCTTGAGGAGGCGCAGGTGGCAAAGTTGCTCTCTGGAGTCGTGTTGGACGATGATCCCAAGCCTGTACGCGCCGCTGCTTGCGAGGCAGTTACACCCCTGCATTTGCGCTTGACCTTGACGGAGGGCAAGTACCACCAAGTAAAGCGCATGGTGGCCGCAGTTGGCAATAGGGTGGAGGGTTTGCATCGGTCCCAAATAGGTGGACTGCGGTTACCGGAGGACTTGGCCCCTGGTCAGTGGCGTTGGTTGACCGCCGATGATCTGACCCTCATGGTGCGCTGAGTGCCCCCTCAAATTGCCCACACGTAGGATAGCCCTCGCTAAACCGCGTTTTTTTTTCAGGCAGTTACACTAACCGGCTGTTTGGAAGTAGGTTTTTTTGTGAATAAGTTAGGCAAATTTCTGACCTGGGTCGCGGTGTTTGGGTCTGCCATGGTTTCGGGCCATGTTGCAGCGCAAATTGCCCCGATATTCGTGTTGAACTCGCTGGAAGCCAGCGTCAGCGTGGTGGACCCTGTGACTTGGACTGAACTGCGCCGCGTACCTACGGGTAAAGAGCCGCACCACCTGTACCTCACGCCAGATGAGAAGTCGCTCATCATTGCCAACGCGTTGGGTGATAGCCTGTTGTTCGTGGACCCTAAAACTGGCACTCCACAACGCACGGTACGCGGCATCATCGACCCCTACCATCTGCGCTTCTCGCCGGATATGAAGTGGTTCGTGACCGCCGCCAACCGTCTCAATCACGTGGACATTTACCGTTGGGACGGCACGGACATGACGCTTGTTAAACGCATATTGACGGGCAAAACTCCCAGCCACCTTTGGATTAACAGCACTAGCACGACGGTGTACTCGACGATGCAGGAAAGTGACGAACTGGTCGCCATTGATCTCGCCACGCAAACCTTGAAATGGCGCGGCAAGACCGGGTCCTTGCCTGCAGATGTGTATGGCTCGCCCGACGATAAACTCATGTTGGTTGCGCTGACAGGCGGTACCGGTGTAGAGGTTTATGACATCACGGGTCCGTCGCCCAAACTGGTCAAAACGCTGCCTACCGGCGCGGGTGCACATGCCTTTCGCGCAGTTGGGGACAAGCGCCACGTCTACGTCAGCAACCGCGTGGCCAACACTATCAGCAAAATTGATTTGCAGACACTCCTCGTGGTGGATAGCTACCCGGCACCTGGAGGTCCCGACTGTATGGATGTTTCTGCTGACGGCAAGTTGATTTATGTGGCATCTCGTTGGGCCCGTCGGCTCACTGTGATCGACACCTCTACGAGAAAGGTGGTTCGCTCCATCAAGGTCGGGAATTCCCCACACGGTGTTTGGACGCTAGACCATGCGCCGCGTCAATAAGCCTGCGCGAACTGCACTAGGCGCTGCACTATTGGTGATGGCGGGTGCCAGCCAGTCAGCGGGCCTGCCGCCCAATAGTTGCAAGAACCCTGTTTATTTGACCCTGGATACCGGTCACATGGAAGTCGCGCCATTGATGGGGAAAATCCTGCAACGGCATCAGGTCAAGGTCACTTTCTTCGTCGCCAACGAGCGCACAAAGACGGGCGACGGCAGCTTGGGCAACGACTGGGGCACTTGGTGGAAGTCGATGGCAGTGCAAGGTCATGAATTTGCCTCCCACACGTATGACCACGTTTATTGGCGGGGCGATCTCAAGGGCGTCAAACCTAGCTTTCGTGTGCAACCCACGGCTGGTGCTTTTGAAGGTAGAGAATTTACGTGGGATGCCCCTAAATATTGCGCGCAAATTGACCGGGCCGCTCAGCGCATCGCTGATTTCACTGGCAAAAGAGCGCTACCGCTATTTCGCGCACCGGGCGGGCGCACCTCACCCAAGCTGCTGTCTGAGGCAAAGGCCTGCGGCTATGCCCACGTAGGCTGGTCGCCCGCTGGTTTTTTGGGTGACGAGTTGCCGAGTGAAAAATTCAGTAACGATGCCTTGCTGAAAAAATCTCTCCGTGATGTTCGTACTGGCGATATCTTGATGGCCCATTTGGGTATCTGGTCGCGCAATGATCCGTGGGCCCCGGCTAATTTTGAGCCCTTAATTGTGGGATTGAAAGAACGCGGTTTTTGTTTTGAAACCTTGCGTAACCACCCGGCTTACCGGGATTGGATTGCCAGCCATGGCGGCTAACGGTATGGACTGGTTTGTCGATCTCTTCGCTATGGCACAGCAGTGGCTATTTGAGCTTGCTGTGCAGCCCGCGATGTTGGCGATTGGCGAGGCTGGTCGCTTAGAAGAAGGCTTTGACGGCACCGGGTGGCTATTGGTGGGTGTGCTGCAACTTTTAGTTATGCTGGTCGTTATCGCGCCTTTGCAATGGTTGCGTCCAGTAGAGCGCGTGACTGACCGCGTTGCCATTCGGGTCGATATTGTCTACACCATCGTTCATCGTTTGGGTTTTTTTCGGCTGGTACTGTTTTTCAGTTTGGATCCGGTTTTCGATGCGCTGGTCGTGCAGTTGCGGGGACTGGGTTTATCCGCTTTGCATCTCGACGGGTTGTGGCCGGGCGTGACCGATATCGGTTGGGTCAGTCTGGTCATATACATCGTCGTTTTTGACGCAGTGAACTACGCCATTCACCGGGGTCAACACGAGTTTGAATGGTGGTGGCGTTTGCATGCCCTGCACCACTCTCAGCGGCAAATGACCATGTGGTCCGATAGCCGGAACCATCTGCTGGACGATGTGATCCGGGATGTTATTTTTGTCGTAGTAGCCCAATTGATTGGTATTGCGCCTGGCCAGTTTGTGGCCGTTGTGGCATTCACCCAGCTCAGCGAGAACCTGCAGCACGCCAATGTTCGGTTGTGGTTCGGCTCGATTGGCGAGCGCCTGTGGGTCAGCCCACGATTTCACCGTCTGCACCACAGCATCGGCATCGGCCACGAGTCACACGGCAAGGCCAGCTTGGGAGGGCACAACTTTGGAGTGCTTTTACCTTGGTGGGACATGTTGCTGGGTACCGCCGACTTCAGCCCCAGATTTGATGCGACTGGCGTGCGGGACCAGCTCGAAGGCGGTGTCGATTACGGGGCCGGGTTTTGGTCACAGCAGTGGTTGGGACTGAAGCGTCTTGCTGACCTGCGCAAGGGACGCTCCAAAAGCTATGCTGTGCGTCGTTCCAAAGTATCCTCACCCAATGAATCTGCTGATTGACTCGTTCTGGCGCGCTGCCGTTTACTGCCTGCGGCCCGGCGTCATGCTTTTGTCCTTTCTGCCCGTGTTGCTGATGGGCGTGGCCTCGGTGTCGCTAGGTTATTTTTTTTGGGACACTGCGCTGGATCAAGTCCGTAGCGTGTTGGATTCGTCTGATTTTGTGAACCATGGCTGGGCATGGCTGGACAGCATGGGCCTTAGCAGCATCAAGACCGTCTTGGCTCCCTTGGTGGTGATTTTCGCGGTTACGCCGCTGATCGTCGTAGCCTGCCTACTGATTGTGGCGCTGCTGATGACCCCTTGGCTGGTCAAGATGGTGGGGCGCCGGCGTTTTCCGAATTTGGAACTGCGCGGGACGGGTTCCCTGGTGTCGAGTTTGGCGTGGTCTTTGTCGTCAGCGGCCTTGGCGCTGGTAGCCATCATCGTATCGATTCCCTTGTGGTTTGTTCCTCCACTGATTTTGATCGTACCGCCCGTGATTTGGGGTTGGCTGACGTACCGAGTCATGGCCTTTGATGCTTTGGCTGAACACGCTACTACGGAAGAGCGACGGACGATTCTGCGACGCCATCGGTCCATGTTGATGGGTATGGGGGTGATTGTGGGGTTTTTGGGTGCTGCGCCGACTTTGCTCTGTGCTTCAGTAGCCATATTCGCCGCCATGTTTGTGGTCTTGCTGCCCGTGGCGGTGTGGATTTACACCCTGGTTTTTGCATTCTCGTCGTTGTGGTTCACTCACTTTGCACTTGCGGCATTAGCGGGCTTGCGCGCAGAAGTTGCTGTACCTTCCACACCTCTGGACGTAGACCTATCCAATGCGGCTTTGGCCCCTGATGCCAACCGAGGGCAGTTGCCAGGGGGGCAACGATGAATTTCGGTTTGATCATCATCGGCGATGAAATTTTGTCGGGCAAGCGCGCCGACAAACATTTGGCTAAAGCGATCGATATTTTTGCCCAAAGGGGCCTGCAAGTGGCCTACGCCGATTACGTTGGTGACAACCCAGAGCGCATTACCGCCACATTGAAAAGAGCCTTTGGCTCGGGGGATACCGTCTTTTCCTTCGGCGGCATTGGTGCTACGCCTGACGACCACACGCGCCAATGCGCCGCGCGGGCATTGGGGCTTGACCTGGTACTGCACCCGCAAGCCAGAGACCTTATCCTAGAACGCATGCAGGACGTTGCGAATGAGCAGGGCATACCCTTCGAGCCCGACCGCCCGGACAACCAACATCGCTTGAACATGGGTATGTTTCCAGTCGGGGCGCACATCATTCCCAATCCGTTCAATAAGATTGCGGGGTTTTATTGCAGCGGCGGTCCACATCCTGAAAGCGGGTGTGGTTCGGTTTTTTTTGTTCCTGGCTTTCCAGTCATGGCCTGGCCGATGGTCGAATGGGTTTTAGATACCCACTTTGCCCACTGCTTCCAACGAGATGCTTGGCAGGAACGGTCCGTGATCGTGTTTGGTGCGATGGAGGCAACGTTGACCCCATTGATGGAATCTATTGAGAACGATTTTGCGGTCAAAGTTTTTAGCTTACCCAGCGTTGATCACCCCACCTATGGTCGTCACATTGAGTTGGGAGTCAAAGGTAGTCCGTCTGAGGTATTACGTGCGTACCCTGCCTTGGTGCAGGGACTGCACAAAGTTGGAGTCCAGTTAGGCCCTGAATTGGTGCGAAATTGAAAATTGCACCAAAATAGAGCGCACTGTTTTGCATCCAGCAGAGGCTTTTTTGGGGGGTACTAGGGGTCACGTACCACGTAAAGTGTGCAAGACGCCTTAAACCGAGGCCTAAGCCCAATCTCAGGGCACAATATTAAGGATTGCCTGACACACTCGTCGAGTGTGGTTTGGCATAAAAACTGCATTGTCTGCAGTGTGAATTTTCAACAACCGTGCAACAGGAGAATTTGATGGCCAAGACCGTCGCAGACGTGATGAAGATGGTGAAAGAGAACGAGGTCAAGTTTGTTGACTTCCGTTTCACCGATACCCGTGGCAAAGAACAGCACGTTACTGTGCCCGTGTCGCATTTTGACGAAGACAAATTCACATCGGGTCATGCCTTTGACGGTTCGTCCGTCGCCGGCTGGAAGGGCATTGAAGCTTCTGACATGCAGTTGATGCCTGACCCCAACACGGCCAACATCGACCCGTTCTTTGAAGAAACTACGTTGTTCATGAGCTGCGATGTGGTCGAACCGAGTGATGGCAAGGCTTACGATCGTGACCCGCGCTCTATTGCTAAGCGCGCCGAGGCGTTTCTGAAAGCGTCTGGCATTGGCGACACCGCTTACTTTGGTCCTGAGCCCGAATTTTTCATCTTTGACGGCGTGCGTTGGGCCAACGAACCCGGAAAAGTATTCTTTGAAATTGACGAGTACGAGGCGCCTTGGAACACTGGCTCCAAGCTCGAAGGTGGTAACCGTGGTCACCGCCCCACCGTCAAGGGCGGCTACTTTCCAGTACCCCCAGTCGACAGCACGCAAGACATGCGCGCTGAGATGTCCCTGATCCTTGAATCTCTGGGCATTCCAGTGGAAGTGTTCCACCACGAAGTGGCGGGCGCAGGCCAAAACGAAATCGGTACCCGTTTTAGCACCTTGGTGCAGCGCGCTGACTGGACCCAGGTCTTGAAATACGTGGTGCAAAACGTGGCTAATGCCTACGGCAAAACAGCCACCTTCATGCCTAAGCCTTACGCCGGCGACAACGGTTCAGGCATGCACGTGCACCAGTCGATCTGGAAAGACGGCAAGAATTTGTTTGCCGGTGACGGCTACGCGGGTCTGTCGGACTTTGCCCTGTACTACATCGGCGGAATCATCAAGCACGCGCGTGCTTTGAACGCGATCACGAATCCTGGCACAAACAGTTACAAACGTTTGGTTCCTGGCTACGAAGCGCCCGTGAAGCTCGCCTACAGCTCGCGTAACCGTTCTGCTTCTATTCGGATTCCGTTTGTGGCGAACCCCAAGGGCCGCCGCATCGAAGCGCGTTTTCCTGATCCATCAGCCAACCCGTATCTATGCTTCTCGGCACTGATGATGGCGGGTCTGGACGGCGTAGAAAACAAGATCCATCCGGGCGAAGCAGCCACCAAGGATTTGTACCATTTGCCACCCGAAGAAGACGCACTGGTGCCCACCGTGTGCCACAGCTTGGACCAAGCTTTGGATTGCCTGAATGCGGACCGCGGCTTCCTGACCAAGGGTGGTGTTTTTACCGACTCCATGCTCGATGCTTACATTGAATTGAAGATGGCTGAAGTGACACGCTTGCGCATGGCACCGCACCCCGTTGAATACGATATGTACTACTCGCTGTAAGCCTGCCACACAATCTAAGTTGCTTACAAAACAACTTGGGATAAAAAGGGCGGCTTAGGCCGCCCTTTTGTATTTTGAATAGTTTTGGCGCATACTGCCAATCTTCCCCGTTACCCTTCGCAACCCGTATGAAATTTGGATTCTCGTTCTTCGCCGCTGCTTTGGTGTTTGTGGCGCCCACTTGGGCGCAGGACCGCATTTATAGATGCGGTAACGAGTACACCAACACCGTGACCGACGCCCAGGCTAAGAATTGCAAATTGGTGTCGGGCGGCAATGTCACCGTAGTGCAAGCGGCTCGCCCCAATCCTGGGACCAAAATAGCGTCTGCATCTGTGGGTCAAGTCGGACAGCCGGGTCAGCGTATTGATGCATCCGAGCAGCGCGCCAAAGATTCCGACGCGCGCTTGATTCTCGAATCTGAGCTGAAGAAAGCAGAGCTGCGCCAGGCTGAGTTGGGTCGGGAATATAACAATGGCGATCCGGAAAAGCTGGGTCCTGAGACGCGCAACAACCAAAAGTACCTGGACCGTGTGGCGGAGCTCAAAGCCAGCATCGCGCGCAATGAAAGCGATATCGCTGGTATTCGCCGCGAGTTGGGCCGTGTGCCGTCGGCCTCTGGCGTCTCGTCCTCGCGCTAACGACCTTGGAGTCCCTCGTTCGATTTCAGTCGTTCGATCTGTTGGCTACGCTTGTCGCGGTGTTGGACCACGACGCGGCCGTCTTATTTGCCAACTCTGCGCTGGAGGACGTACTCGGGACGTCGCGCCGCACCATCGACGGCGCCTACTTTTGTGACGTCTTTACTGAGCCGGCTCAATTGCAAAGCGCTTTGGATGGCCTGCGCCAAAACGAATTTTCCACGCTGCGTTACGACGCATGGATCAAGCGCACCACCCAAGAGGCGATGCCGGTCCACGTCATGGTGACCCGCACCGAAGACCACGACGCGATCATTGTAGAGATGGTGCCGCTAGAGCAGCAGACGCGCCAAGATCGCGAAGAACGCTTGGCCGAGCAGGCCCAGACCAACAAGGAGCTGATCCGCAACCTCGCGCATGAAATCAAAAACCCGTTGGGTGGAATCCGTGGCGCGGCTCAGTTGCTGGAGATGGAGATGGAGTCGCCCGAGTTGACCGAGTACACCCAGGTGATCATTCGCGAGGCGGACCGCCTGCAAAGCCTCGTGGACCGGCTGTTGGCACCCCATCGCCGACCTCACATGGTTGGTGATGTCAATATTCATGAGGTGTGTGAGCGGGTGCGTTCACTGATCTTGGCGGAGTTTCCGAGAGGGCTGCGTTTCGTTCGCGATTACGATATCTCGATTCCTGAGTTTCGCGGGGACCGTGAACAACTCATTCAAACGGTCTTGAACATTGGCCACAACGCTTGTCAGGCTTTGGCCGAGAGGATCGCTAGTGCCGATGCAGAGCTGACTTTTCGCACCCGTGTAGCCCGGCAGGAAACATTTGGTAAACAGCGCTATCGGTTGGCATTGGAATTGCATGTCATCGACAACGGACCTGGAGTACCAGATTCGATCAGAGACCGAATTTTCTACCCGCTGGTTTCGGGGCGTGAAGGGGGTTCGGGGCTGGGGCTGACATTGGCACAAACCTTTGTTCAACAGCACCATGGTTTGATCGAGGTTGACAGTGTGCCAGGCCGGACTGATTTCAAAATATTGATACCGCTACCGTAGGACTCGGTGGTGGTCAGCCAGAACCTTGGGGACGCCAAAATAATGAAGCCGATTTGGATCGTAGATGATGACCAGTCCATCCGCTTTGTGCTTGAGAAAGCTTTGTTGCGTGAGCACCTTCCCACGCGCAGCTTCTCTAACCCACGCGATGTGTTGGCTGCGCTCAGCACCGCCAGCGATGATGAAGGCCCCCAGATCCTAGTAAGCGATATTCGCATGCCCGGTGGCTCTGGCTTGGATCTTTTGGAGCAAGTGAAAGCTCGCCACCCCGGTTTGCCCGTGATTATCATGACGGCCTTCTCCGACTTGGATAGCGCGGTAAGTTCATTTCAGGGCGGTGCCTTTGAATACTTGCCCAAGCCCTTTGATTTGCCCAAAGCCGTAGAGTTGATTCGCCGCGCTGTAGAGGAAAGCCAGCGCGAGGAGGTGAGCGAAGAGCGGATGGCAGAAACGCCTGAGATGTTGGGTCAAGCGTCCGCCATGCAAGACGTTTTTCGCGCCATTGGTCGCCTCAGTCAAAGCAATGTAACAGTGATGGTGACAGGCGAGTCCGGCTCTGGCAAAGAGCTAGTGGCGCGCGCGCTGCACAAGCATTCGCCACGTGCCAACGGCCCCTTCGTGGCTATCAACACGGCGGCCATTCCCAAAGATTTGCTAGAGAGCGAACTTTTTGGCCACGAACGTGGTGCGTTCACTGGCGCGCAAACCATGCGCCGTGGGCGCTTTGAGCAAGCCGATGGTGGGACGCTGTTTTTAGATGAAATCGGCGATATGCCGTTCGAGCTGCAAACCCGCTTATTGCGTGTTTTAAGTGATGGGCACTTTTACCGCGTAGGTGGGCACAGTGCAGTGAAGACGAATGTGCGCGTGATTGCTGCCACCCACCAAGACCTGGAGCAGCGCGTCAAGGACGGTGGTTTTCGCGAGGATTTGTTCCACCGATTGAACGTAATTCGCCTGCGCCTACCTGCTTTGCGCGAGCGCAAGGAAGACATTGGCATGCTGACGCGCCATTTCTTGCAGCAAAGCGCCAAGCAACTGGGGGTCGAGGCCAAGCGCATCTCAGACGGTGCTTTGGCTTGGTTGGAAGTGTTCGCTTTCCCAGGCAACGTACGCCAATTGGAAAACATTTGCCATTGGCTTACGGTCATGGCACCCGCGCAAGTGATTGAAGCCAAGGATTTGCCACCCGAGGTGGGCGTCGGACGCGATTTGCACGCAACCGCCGTGATGGGTGTTACACCCCCGGGCGCTGAGGATTTTGTACCCTACGTACCGTCGGTGGCCCATTTGCCAGGTGGTGGTGGCAGCTGGGAGACGAGCCTGGAGATCGAAGCGGTGGCCTTGCTGGACGGTGGAACCTCGGACGTTTGGGATGTGCTTACGCGGCGTTTCGAGTCGCGCCTTATTCTGGCAGCGCTGGCCAATACCAAGGGGCGGCGCATTGAAGCAGCGCAGAAGCTGGGCATTGGTCGCAACACCATTACACGCAAGATTCAGGAGCTGGGTTTAGAGTAAAAAGTGGTCTGAGCCCGGGTGGAATATAGGGTATGCGCTATATATTTTATAGCAACCGTTTGACATTTATACGTCTCTGCGCCGCAACTTTTTCATATGTGTCGGCCCACTTTTCAGCGTTGACGCCCGCGCTGGCGCACACGGGTTCTGGTTGCTAGCTTCGTCCGCGCAGCGGCGCAACTTCAGGTCGGCAAAGGAATAGCCTTGCGGTAGCTTGAGTGTCAGTAGTTGGTCGGACAGTATCTTTGTAGACCGCATGGTGCCAAAAAAAGCCGCAGACTCTGCGGCTTTCTCATAGGTGGAGGAGAGGTCAGTTCAGTTGCCAGAAACCACGTCCAAACGTCGCGATGCGAACGATGGATGAAGTCGGGGAGATGTAGATATCTTCCACGTTCACCAGTGGCAGGCCGCTACCAAAACGTGCCCAATTGGTGCCGCCGTTGGTAGAACGATAGATACCCAAATGGGTGCCAGCATACAAAACGCTGGTATTTCCCGGATCAACACGAACCGTATTCACCGGCACGCCCGCTGGGAAGCCGCCGCTGTCAATAGCGGTAAAGGTAGCGCCAGCGTTGACTGACTTCCAAAGATGCGAAGCAGTGGCCGTAGATGCAGCCGATGCGACGTAGAGAATGGACGGGTTTACCGGGTCGTAAATCACTTTGCTCAGGGACAAGTTGTTATTCGGCAGGGTGCCCGCGAGTGCCCAACTAGTGCCGCCGTTTGTCGTTTGGAATACCCGGCCGCCGCTGGCAACGAGGCCAATGACGTTAATGTTGCTGGGTGCCACACCCACACCGCGGATCACAAAGCTGCTGGTCGGCAATCCCGATGTTCCCAGTGCCGCCCATGAGCCCGCAAAGTTGGTTGACTTATAGACTTTGGCATTGACCCAAGTGAAAACGGTGTTGCCGCCTGAGTCACCAGTCCACGGAACAATGCCGGTATTGAAGGGTGCTGCAGTCTGGTTGTTAGATTCGGCAATGCCCGAGTTCGCTGCGTTGAAGACGTTGCCAGTAGCGGTGGTGCTCTTGTAAATACGGGTGTAGTAGAGCGAACCCAACATCAATCCATTGGTCGGGTGAATCAGTGAGCCGAAGCCATCGCCACCGATGTATTGGTTGAACGTGGTGGGAGTGACACTCGACCGTACGCGGGTCCCGTTGTCTTGGAAACCACCAATGATGGAGTTAGGGTAGGCTGGCGATGATCCCACGCTGTAAATCAGATGTGAGGTGATGCCGACGTTGAGTGCATCGGTGAAGGTGGTTCCCGCATTGGTGGACTTGAACAGGCCACCGTCCGATCCAACGATCAAGGTGGTACCTTGCATGGCTGCAGCATGGAAGTCCGCATGCACATAAGTCAAAGAAAACTGCCCGAGCCAATTGGTCTTTTGGGTATAGGTCAATCCGCCATCTGCCGTGCGAGCCAAGAGCAACTGGCCGCCGAAATAGGCCACGCTGGCATTGCTGGGGTCTACGACGACCAGTTGGTTGTAACCCCCTTGGCCGCCCAACAGCGATCCAAGGTCATTGGATTCGGTATTCGAGTTCGTATACGTCTTGGTTGGGGCGCCGACGCGTGTCCAGCTAGCACCGCCGTTGGTCGACTTGAAAATGCCGGCAAAATCAGCCGCACTGGCAGCATTGGGCACACCCGCCAGTGCGTACAGCACCGCGGCGGCCGGGTTGGTGCGGGTGCTTGCGCCCACGCCCAAGGACGTACGACCGACGCCTGTTGTGGCGGTAAATCCGGTGGCTTTAGTCCATGTGGCACCGCTGTCTGCGGTGCGGTGGATCTGCCCATCCGTAGTTCCCGTAGTGGCATTTTTGTTAGCTTCTACGGAGACGACGAAATTGGTTCCCCCCGTCCAGCCTATGGACCATGCATATGGCTTTACCGTTTGTCCTGTGGCCAGCGTTACCGCAGTCCAACTCGCACCAGCGTTAGTGGAGCGGAAGACGCCTTCGTTAGTTGCCGCTAAAACAACACTGCCACCGGGGGCGACTTTAATGTCATTGATGACCGTGGACGTTCCTAAATAAACAGGACCGGTCCAGGTTGTGCCTGCATCCGTGGACTTCATCATGCCGATGCCCGTACCGTCAAACGGATCACCCAAGCCCAAATACAGCGTATTGGAGTTACCAGGATCCATGGTCAGGGCGCCGACTGACAGCGATCCAATGCTCTCAGTGATTGGAGTCCAAGAGGAGCCACCGTTAATTGTTTTCCAAACGCCACCGCCCGAAAAGCCAGCGTAGATTTTGTTGACATCTGCTGGGTCAATTACGATGGCGCTCACCCGGCCTGCATCGGTCTTGGCCAGTGAAGTGCCGCCGTTTTGCGCAACGTCTGCTTTGGTGGGACCCAGGTTGCTCCAAGTGGTTCCGGTTGCAGCGGCCAGTATCGTCGGGGCTGTAGCCGTTCCAGAGGTCGATGGTGACGCAGCTTCTGACATGCTGCCTTGGCCCTTCACGCCGGGAATCATGTCGCCCCATTTTTGCTTTTCTTTTGCTGCAGCTTCCAGCATACGTCTGCGGAATTCTGCGTCCCCGGGGCCACCTTGCGAGCTTCGCTGTTTACTCTTGCCAGTGATGACGGGCTGTTGTCCTGCCTCGTCATACCACTGGGCTTTCCAGTTGGTGCGGGCGGTGGGACGGTCCATGACGGCCGGCGCAGCCTCTGGTACGTTTCCACTGTCTTGTGCGATCGCGCCGAAGCTCACCAATCCGGCTGCTCCCAATAGTGTCGCGACGAGTAAAGCGCCCCAGCGGGCGGTTTGTTTTTTGGGTATCAAAGAGGAACTCCAGTTGTTATGAGTGTCGCTACACAAGGCAGCAGCACAGCTTGCCGCGTGCACAGAACATGCCATAGCTCACGCTGTAACATGGCATTTCACACGCGGACCAAGCGTTGGACGATATCCATATGTGCCCCATTGAGCACGGGGACTTACCCTTGGAAGTTAAAGGGCCTTCGTCGTCTATTGACTTTTTTACACATGCTCTGGGGGGTGTGCGCTAGGTCGTGACTGGCGTATGGCAACCGCGCACCACCATGGGGGTGGCGCTTACGCCTATTCCGTGATGCCGGCAAGGGCTGTTTGTCATGAGTATCAAGTCAAATGTGCTAGCAGCCCGGGTAAATACTGATGTTTACGCTATCGTAATGATAGCAATTGGTGCGCCCAAACTCTCGCCGATGCATGTTGGAATGGGCGTAAGTGCGTGCTGGCGATTGTTGGTAGGTCGGCATGCGGTGGCAAAAAAAGGCGGTAGCATTATTGGATAACCCACAGGAGCCGCCCCCCATGACGATCGTGATCCGACACGCCGAGCAAGACGACTATCTGGCGTGCGCCCGGATTTATAGCTATCCGTTAGCGGCAGCCGGAACCATGCAGATCCCGCTGCAATCTGCGGAGGTTTGGAAGAAACGGCTGGCCAATGTCGCGCCCCTAGATCGGATCTTGGTTGCTGAAGTGAGTGGTGAAGTGGTGGGAAACCTGGGACTGCACCCAGTAACTAACGCCCGTCGTGCGCATGTGGCAGGCATTGGGATGGCAGTGCGCGACGACTGGCATGGTAAGGGCGTAGGCAAGGCGTTGTTGCGCAGCGCAGTGGACTTGGCGGACAACTGGCTGAACCTGCTGCGCTTGGAGCTCACGGTGTGGGCCGATAACACAGTAGCCCAGCGCCTGTACCAAAGCGAAGGCTTTGTGGTGGAGGGCACCCACTGCGCTTATGCGCTGCGCTTGGGCCGCTATGAGGACGTATTGGCCATGGCGCGACTGCACCCGGCGCCGCCCAGCATTCTCAGGTGAGCAACTGCGTCGGCACGTTGTGCCGTAGTTCCGTCTGCTGGTTCTGACCATTGACAAACACCAGCTTCGGGCTATGGCCGGGCACCTGGTCTTCGTGCACCTGGGCAAAAGCTGCAATGATGATCAGATCCCCATTGGATGCACGCCGGGCCGCTGAGCCGTTGACCGAAATCATGCCGCTGCCGCGCTGGCCCTTAATGGCGTAGGTGACAAAGCGCTCACCGTTGTTGATGTTCCAGATATGGATTTGCTCGTTCTCGCAGATATTTGCGGCATCCAGCAGGTCTTCGTCAATGGCGCACGAGCCCTCGTAATGCAATTCGCAATGGGTTACCGCTACACGGTGGATTTTGGATTTGAGCAGAGTGCGAAACATGTTGAATGGGGCTGGGTTACTGAGGTGAGCGTGTGGATGCAATTGTAAATAGGGATGATGCGGGGGCAGGGCACTTCCATGCTGGCGCATTAGTCCTTTGGCCGAAAACTAATGACCAAGGCCGGTGGTACACGCCCATCTACATCGCGTGGCAGAATTTCGGTCTTGTCGATGGCAGACAGGACTGCATCGTCCCACGATTTGTTGCCGCTGGCCTGAATGAGACGGCGGCTGATGATGGTTCCGTCGGGTGAGGTGCGTACCTCCACCTCCGCGGTCGGGTTACCCGAGATGGTTTCCGTAAAGGTGATGTTGGGCTTGATGCGCGCGCGGATGCGCCCTGCATAGCTGGCCGACGGGCCAGAGCTTCGCGCCGCTGTGCCTTGGCTGCTGCCGCTGCCGGACCCTGCAGCCAAAGCCGCCATGCGCTTGAGCGCATCTGCGCGGTTGTCGGCCAGCTTCTTGGCATCGGCCGCAGACTCTGACGACTTTGTGCGTGCGTCTTTGGCGGCCTGAGCCGCTTTTGCCGCCTTCAGTTCTTTGTCCTTGGTTTCGTTGCGCTTGAGCTCCTTGGCTTTCTCTTGTGCATCCTTCTCTGCCAATAGTTTCTCTTTGCGCTTCTTGTCTTGTTCCTGCTGTTCGCGTAGCTGGCTCGCTTTGCGCAGCTTGGCCTTGTCTCGTTCAATGGCAATGCTTGGATCAGGCAGTGCGGGCACTGTCTCGGGCTCTGCGGCCTTCGCAGGTTCCGGCTTGGGCAATTCCAGTTTGGGCTCGGGTGGTGGGGTGAGCTCTGGTTCGGGTGGCGGCGCCGCTTCTTGGGGGATGGTGGACCAAAGCTCGGCTTCAGCGGTCACAACAAGGGCCTCACGCTTCCAATTCACGCCCGCAGATAGCACAGCCAACAGAATGACATGGGCAAAAATAGCCAGCAAAACACCCCGAAACAATCCCGGCGTGGGAGGCGGTGCAAATTCCAGATAGGACTGCTGGGGCGTCATGGTGCCAGTTGGACCGACAAACCCACCCGCTGGATGCCAGCGCGTTGCAGTGTGTCCATCACTTTGACAACGCTCTCGTATTTCACGTTGCGATCTGCGCTGATGACCACGGCCGAGTTGCCGCTGGTTTGGGGATCGCGTATGCCCTGGGCTTGCTTGACAGCGCCCGCAAGCTCTTTGAGTCCAATGCTGGTGGTTTTGTCTTTTACCTTGAGCTCCAGCACGTCGTTTTTACCAACGATCACCTGGATGATTTGGTCGGGCTGCTTATTGGCCTTGCCGACGCTGGGCAAGTCAATCATGCTGGGCGTAATTAAGGGCGCGGTCACCATGAAGATGATCAGCAGCACCAGCATCACATCAATGAAGGGCACCATATTGATTTCACTGATGGTGCGGCGTCCGCGCCCACGGCCTGCAATACTGGGCATGGTTAGCGCCCCGCCGCGGCTTGTGCGCCTACATTGCGCTGCAAGATGTTGGAGAACTCTTCGATAAAGGTTTCCTGGCTGTTGGCGATACGATCAATGTCGCGTGCAAAGCGGTTGTAGGCCACCACCGCGGGAATAGCGGCGAACAAGCCTATCGCGGTAGCCACCAAGGCCTCGGCAATGCCTGGTGCCACTGTGGCCAGCGTGACTTGCTGCAGGGCACCCAGGCCCACAAAGGCGTGCATGATGCCCCACACCGTGCCAAAAAGACCCACGTAGGGCGAGACTGACCCTACTGTTGCAAGAAAGGAGAGGTTGGTTTCTATGACATCCAACTCGCGCTGGAAGCTGGCGCGCATGGCCCTGCGGGCACCATCCATTAAGCTGCCGACATCGCTAACGCGCCGCTCGCGCAGTTTTTGAAACTCGCGCATGCCACTGGCAAAAATACGCTCCATCGGTCCACATTCGGCGGCGTTTTTGGTGGCCTTTGCAAACAGGTCGTTGATACTGGAACCGGACCAGAAATCGCGCTCAAAGGCCTCATTGAGCGCCTTGACTTTGTTTAACGCAAACAGCTTGCGAAAAATGGCGGCCCAGCTGGCGATTGACACACCCACCAGCAGCAGCATGACGGCTTGCACCACCAAGCTGGCGTTGAGTACCAGGTGCAGGATGGATAAATCTTGGTTCATGGATAAAAATCTTCTAAGACAACAGGGATACAGGTGGCAACGAAATGCTTATTGCAATACCGAGCGCATACGGTCCACCGCAGTTTGCAATTGCGCCAGGGAACTGGCGGTCGAAAAACGTACAAACTGCCGGGTCTGGGCGCTACCAAAGTCTCGCCCCGGCGTGATGGCCACATGGGCGCGCTGCATCAGTTCTAAAGCAAAATCCCAACTGTCTTTGAGCCCCAGCGTGGCGCAGGCTTGGCTGCAGTCGGCCCACGCATAAAAAGCGCCGTCGGGCATGACCGGAACCTGCAGCCCCAGCGATTGCAGAGCGGGCAAAAAGTAGTCACGGCGCGCTTTGAATTCGGCGCGGCGCGCTTCGTAAATGGCCAGACTCTCGTCCTCAAAACACGCCAACGCCGCATGCTGGGCAATGCTGTTGGGGCATATAAATAGATTTTGCGCAAGGCGCTCAATCACCTCAACCAAGGCTTCTGGCACCACCATCCAGCCCAGTCGCCAACCGGTCATATTGAAGTATTTGCTGAAACTATTGATGCTGATGATGGAGTCATCCAACGCCAATGCCGATTGGCCATATCGCGCGTCAAAGCTCAGGCCGAGGTAGATTTCGTCCACCATCGTGATGCCACCGCGGGCCTGTACCACGGCGTGTATTTTGCGCAACTCATCCGGGTGGATAGACGTGCCGGTGGGATTGGAGGGCGATGCTAAGAGCACGCCCCGTGTATGGGTGCCCCAGGCGTCTAGCACCTGGTCCGCAGTGAGCTGGAAGCGGTCGGCCGCTGTGGTGGTTAGCAACACTGCTTGCCCCCCCGCTGCACTGACGAACTGCCGGTTGCACGGATAGCTGGGGTCCGGCATCAAAATTTCATCGCCCGGGTTGACGAGTGCCATACAGGCCAAGTGCAGCGCCGCTGAGGCACCCGCAGTGATGACAATGCGTTGCGCTGGCACTTGCAAGCCAAAGCGGCTGGCGTACCAAGCACTGATGCGTTCGCGCAGTGGCTGCAGGCCTGTAGCTTGGGTGTACTGGGTGTGCCCGTGGTGAATCGCCTGTTGGGCGGCAGCCTGTACGCGCGGCGGTGCGGTGAAGTCTGGCTCGCCGATGTTAAGAAACACCATCGGCCGGTCCGTGTGCGCCACATCGCGTGCCAACGTAGCAGCTGCCTTGGCGACTTCCATGACATAAAAAGGCTCTATTTTTTCAGCACGTGAAGAAATCCGCATCGGTGTAGTCCGGTGATAGGCAGTGAGCGCGGGCGCAGATCAGTCCGCTTTGGGTGCGCGATGCCTCTTGGCCGGATGGCGGTCAGCCTCCATTTCCAAGGCCCTCAGGTTAGGGGCCAAGCCGTTGAGTACAGCATTCACGTATTTGTGGCCGTCCGTACCACCAAATTCTTTGGCAAGCTCAATACATTCGTTGATCACAACACGCCAAGGCACATCTAGGCAATGCTGCATTTCGTAAGCGCCGATCCACATAGTGGCGTGCTCAATGGGCGAAATCTCTGCCATGGGGCGGTCTAACAACGGCGTAATTAGCGCATCTAACGCGTCGGCCTGCGCGATACAGCCTTGCAGCAAGGCGTCAAAATGCACCGAGTCTGCTTTGTTGAAACCCGACAGATCCCGCGTAAAAGCATCAATATCACCGGCCGCATTGCGGCCCACTAGGCTTTGGTACAGCCCTTGCAGTGCGAACTCGCGGGCGCGGCTACGGTTGTTTTTGCTACCAGCCTTGCGCGCGCCCGTGCTGGTCACGCCGGTACGGCTCTGTGGGGGAGGACGCTTGGCACTTGCCGAAGATTTCATTTCAGTCATCAGATGGACTCCAGCAGATTGGCCATTTCAACGGCAACACGGGCAGCATCGCGCCCTTTTTCAATTTGACGTGCCACGGCTTGCGGCATGTCTTCGGTGGTCAGAATGGCATTGGCAATAGGCAACTGGTAGTCCAGTCCAATGCGGGTGACCGCAGCACCGGATTCGTTGGCCACCAATTCAAAGTGGTAGGTTTCTCCGCGAATGATGCAGCCTAACGCGACCAGAGCATCGTACTTCGACTTCTCAGCCATGGCTTGCAGGGCAATGGCGACCTCTAGTGCGCCTGGCACAGTTATGTGATCAATGTCTTTGTCGAGCACTCCCAAAGCCAGCAGTTCGTCTTTGCAAGCTTGCGCCAGAGCATCGGTGACGCTGGCATTAAAGCGGGCTTGCACAACACCGATCTTCAGCCGCTTGCCATTCATGCGTTGGTCTGTTGAGTCGACTGTGCCTTTGTCTGCGCCAAACATACGTTTTCCCTTGAGTTGTTGAAGACAGATCTACTTGCTACGGATGTAGCCGGTAATCTCTAAACCATAGCCTGTCATGCTGGGCATACGGCGTGGGCTGCCCATCAGCGTCATGTTGTGTACCCCGGCATGCCGCAAAATTTGCGCACCAATACCGTAAGTGCGCAGATCCATGCGGCCACGCTCCGGCGCTTGCGCCGAGCGCGCAGTGCCCTCAAATTGGGCCAAGAGTTGCTCGCCGGTTTCGCCGCAGTTCAGCAGCACCACAATACCTTTGCCGTGCTGGGCAATGTGGGACAGCGCAGATTCCAGGCTCCACGAGTGCATGGTGCGGCCGACTTCCAGTGCGTCAAGCACTGACAGGGGTTCGTGCACGCGCACAGGAATCGCCTCGGCTTCGGCCCAGCTGCCTTTTATCAAGGCTAGGTGTACGCCGTGCCCCGTTTTGTCACGGTAGGTCTGGGCGGTAAACTCACCAAAATTGGTTTGAATACACCGGCTACCCAGGGGTTCAATCAGCGACTCGACCCGGCTGCGATGGGCAATGAGGTCGGCGATGGTTCCAATTTTTAGCCCGTGTTCGGCAGCAAAAATTTGCAGGTCTGGCAACCGAGCCATAGTGCCGTCGTCTTTCATGATTTCGCAAATTACGGCTGTGGGCGAGCAGCCCGCCATGGCTGCCAAATCGCAGCCCGCTTCGGTATGACCGGCACGCATCAGCACGCCGCCGTCTACCGCCTGCAGTGGAAATATATGGCCTGGTTGCACGAGGTCATTGGCGACGGCATTTTTGGCCACTGCAGCCTGTACGGTGCGGGCACGGTCAGCGGCGGAGATGCCGGTGGTGACTCCCTCAGCGGCTTCTATCGAGACCGTAAAGGCCGTTGAGTGCTTGGTACCGTTGCGGGTTGCCATAGGCGGCAGTTTCAGCAGTTCACAGCGCTCACGGGTGAGGGTGAGGCAGATCAATCCGCGACCAAAGCGCGCCATGAAGTTGATCGCGTCAGCGCTGACGTGGTCGCCAGCAAGCACCAGGTCACCCTCGTTTTCGCGGTCTTCCTCGTCCACCAGAATGACCATGCGGCCAGCGCGCATGTCGGCAACAATGTCTTCTACGGGAGATATAGGTACAGGAGCAATTGTCATATCAATGTCAAAGATCAAAAAAACTAAGCCAGTGTGGTGGGTGTTTAGTGGGCGGGCGTATCAGAGACCTGCGATGACGACAGCATGCGCTCCACGTAACGTGCGATCAGGTCAATTTCCAAATTGACCACGCTACCGATTTGCAGCGTACCCAATGCAGTGTTCTGCACAGTGTGGGGAATCAAGTTGATGCTGACCTCGCAGCCTTCATGCGTGTCAGATATGCGGTTGACGGTCAGACTTACACCATTGATGGTGATGGAGCCTTTATAAGCCAAATATTTGCCCAACGCGTTGGGTGCCAGCACCCGCAACTCCCAGCTTTCACCCACTTGGGAGAAATAGCGGATTTGGCCAATGCCGTCCACATGCCCAGACACTAAGTGGCCCCCTAATCGATCGTTGGCACGTAGTGCCTTTTCGAGGTTGATCGCGCCCGTCTGGGCGAGCCCGGCGGTTTTGGTGAGGGACTCGGCTGAAATATCGACAGTGAAGGACTGTGTTGCTGTATCCAAACTGGTGACTGTCATGCATGCACCGTTCAGTGCAATGCTATCACCGAGCCCTACATCGTCCAGATAGCCGAAAGGGCAGGCGATGGTGAGCCGGTTGCCGTGGGTTGAAGAGCTGCCAAGGGGGTGAACGGCGGCAATGCGCCCCACGCCGGTGATGATTCCTGTAAACATCCACCCATTTTCGCAGGGAAACATGCCACAAGGCCCCGCTGACCGAATTCTTTGGACTTAAAAGAGGTCTCGGCCGGTGACTCTGGCCGAAATGCGCAAATCTGGCCCGACCATGGCAGTGGCTGTAAAAGTCAGAGGTACCGCCGCCGACAGGTCGGTGAGGGGGCCCCAATGGGCCATATCGGAACCTTGGCCCAGCATTCTCGGGGCCAAGTAGACCAGAAACTCGTCCACCAAGCCCTCGCGGATGAAAGAGCCGTTCAGGCGATAACCCGCCTCCACGTGCAACTCATTGATTTCGCGTTCACCCAAATCCCGCAGCATGCCTTGTAAATCGACCTTGCCTGTGGCGGAACCGTCCGCGTTCCGCCCGGGCATATCGATCACTGTGGCACCACGCGCCTCCAATGCTTCCTTTTTTTCCCTATTTGGAGCTGCAGCATAGATAAACAGGGCCCGCCCGGCGATAAAAACAGGTGCATCGAGGGGTGTTTCGAGGCGACTGTCGACAACCACGGCGTGGGGCTGGCGGGGCGTCTCCACCAGCCGAACATCCAGGCGAGGTTTGTCTTGCAACACGGTACCAATGCCCGTCAAAACAGCGCAGGCCCGGGCCCGCCATGCATGGCCATCGGTACGCGCTTCGATGGATGTAATCCACTGGCTAGCGCCATTGAGCAATGCGGTCTTGCCGTCCAGTGAAGCAGCCACCTTCAACCGTACCCAGGGGGTCTTGCGCACCATTCGGCTGAAAAATCCTATGTTTAGGGTACGTGACGCAATCGCTAGGGCGTCGTCTGGCGGCAGCACTTGCACTTCCACGCCAGCTGCGCGCAACCTGGAAAAGCCTTGGCCGGCCACCAGTGGGTTGGGATCGGTGTGGGTGGAGATGACTCTTCGGATACCTGCCGAAATCAAGGCATCGCAACAGGGGCCAGTGCGTCCATGGTGCGAGCACGGCTCCAGCGTCACGTAAGCGGTAGCGCCTTGCACCGAGTGTCCTTTGGCATGGGCATCCCGCAGAGCCATAATTTCGGCGTGGGGGCCACCCGCGGCCTGCGTGCAACCAAAACCAATCGGGTCACCGCGCGCGTCTGTGATCAAGCAGCCAACACGCGGATTGGGCGCACAAGACAGCGGCGCCGACCAGGCGCTGTCGAGTGCCATGCCCAAATACTTGAGATAACTTGCCGAATCGCCCGCCGCCAGATCTCCCGTCAACACCCCGCGTCACCCGTAACGCATGACCTGACACGCCCGGCTTGGTCGAAAATAACGGTTCTACTGCGTCCGACAGTGCTGATGACGATCCGCCCGTTGGAAAAGTTGCCATCCTTCAACCGGGGGAATCCGCTTCCGTTGAACAGAAGATAGCCATCCACCAAACTGTTTTGTCCTCCAGAGGCACCCGGTGTGCTAATCGAAATGTCCGTAGCCAAGGCCTCACGGCGTACCACCACTTCGTCCGTACCTGCGTCGTAGACTTTATTCCATCCGGAGTCTGTGAAAACCATCCAGCCCGACCTCCAGTTTGTACCCGTCGTCGGCACAAGGTACGTATTGAGCCCTTGCTTCATGGCATTGGAACGTGCAGCATTCGCTGCAGCAATGAAGTTACCCACCGCATCTGAGAGTTGTGCATTGCGTTGAAATTGGACAAAGCCAGGGACTGCCACCACCATCAACAGTACGGCAATTGCAATGGTGACCACCAGCTCTACCAGAGTGAAGCCGGTGTAGCGCAGCGACAGTGGTGCCGGCTGGCGTCGCAATAATCGGTGCGGGTTCAACATGGGGCTTGCTATTTCCAGCAGCGGGTTTGATCTGTACCGTCACAGGTCTTTCGGCCCTGGGTATCTACAGCTATGGTGTTTACCTGCGGATCGGTATATATGCCCGCACGCGGCGAGGCAAATACTTCGATGCAGTCGCGCTGAGTGGGTGTTGTACCGTTAACTGCTTGGCAAAGTCGTGCCCCAAGTAGGTGACTACTTTGCGCAAGATTTTCCGAAGAGAAAGTTTTAAAAGGGGTACCAGACGCACCCGCCGCGAATACATCGTGATAAGTGTTTGTTTGTGTGAGGTATCGCTCCTGTTGCTGCACCAAGTTCATCAGTGCCGCCCGCGCTTCCGCCCGCTTACCCTTGCGTACTGAATCTGTATAGGCAGGATAAGCCACGGACGCCAAGATACCAATAATCGCGACAACGATCATGAGTTCGATCAGCGTAAAGCCGGTCTGGACTTTGGCCTTGACGACTAACAATGTGTGTGGGTAGCGCATGGGATCTCGCATCGGTTAGTTGTTCTTGTTTTCTTGGTAGTTGTTGATTTGGCGCCAGCTCAGGCGTCCTACCTGTTCTTTGTACGACAGGCCGCCGCCGGCTGTGGCCGCCACCTTCAAGCCTTTGGAACCCTGTGTAATGATAGCGATTCGCCGGGTTGCCGTACGCTGACCCGTGGCATCACTTGGCGTAAGCCCTACGGTGCCAATTTCCAGAACCAGGGGTGCGGCCAAAATACCTACCTGTGACACTTCAGATATACCGTCTCCGGTCTGCGCGTTGACCGCATAAAACCGTCCGCCGCCTTCACCGCAAGAGCCCTTGGTCGGAGATAGGGTGCCAAAAAAGAGCTGAGTAAACGCAGTGGTGATGTCGCTGACTTGGCGCTCCCCGATGCTCTTGTCAAAATCTAAGTACCAGCCCATTTTCAGTGTGGGTTCCGAGGTTGTCGGCAGCCCATACACAAACTTGGGCACCGTGACTGCACCGGCTGAGCTGATGCTTCCGACTTGCAAAACCGAACGACCAGTAATGGCTTTCGTGTTGTCCAGCAGCGTGTAAAACGAATCGGTCACTGCTGAAGGCACGCTTGTATCGGACACCTCAAGGTACTTACCGGTACCAAACGACACCAGAGTGCTGTCACCAAAGGCGTTGGTTACCACCGGTTCGCCGGTGATGGGTTGCAGCAATCCAGCGCCGTCTTTTGCCACAAAAAAAGCCGCACTGGTGGATGGCTTAAAGTTGAAGGTCGTCAAATTCGATGTTGCATTGGTGGTCAGGCTACTGGTTCCCTTCAGCGTGAAATTCAGCTTCCAGACATTGCCTTGCAGGTCGCCCGCAAGCAAGCTGTCTACTGCGCCCGTTTGAACATTCTTCACTGTGGTCAGACCAACCAAACCCTTGGCGATAGCGACACTGGTTTGTGGCAATTCGACACGCCAAAAGTTGGTGCCCTCGGTCCAAGCGGCGCCGGTCACATTGCTGGCAGGCTTGTTGGAGAGATCGAGAATGAAAATCGACGGATTTCCGGTGGTCGACGCATACCCGTCTGCTGTGTAGTTGTTAACACCACTGGCTACCACCGCATACCACTTGTAGGTGGGTGTTGCACTTGGACTTGCGTCGTTGGTACGCAACTTCACGATCTGGGGGGTGCCGATGACATTGCCCATTGCTGGGTGGTCTCGGTCCGTAAACTCCCACAGCACATTGTCTTTGGTGAACGTAGCGGGGTTGGTTACGTCCAAGGCGAAAACACCTTGCCCACCGGCACCGGCGCCAGACACCAGCACCGTGCTCCACTTGTTGGCAACGTAGGCTTCCCCCACTGCGGGTGTTGCGTCATTGATACTAATGTGGCTGTAGTCCTGGTCGGGCAAAAGATTGAGTTTTTTAGCTACAAACCCCGGAATGTAGGCAAAAGCTTCCCGACCATTTTCGTTGTAAACGGCATGCAGCATGCCATCGTTGGCGTTGGCAAAAATCACAGGTTTGCGGCCCTTGTTGTCATTGAAGAATGTGACGTAGCCGCTGTCGGTGATATTACCGGACGGTGCGCCCTTATAAACCAAGCCACTGTTCACAATATCGCCCAGCACGACATCGCGGGGTCTAAAGGGTGCCAAGGGTGTCGACGGCTTGACTTCCTTGCGTCGGTCGCCGCGCAGGTAATCCAGGCGGTCTGGGCCCAGTGTGTCAGACGCCGTGGGTGAGGCATAGGGGGTCACACTCAGGGCGTCTTTGTGCGCTTGCGCGAGATTCGCCCAAATGAACGGCGAAGGCGCAATAGTGGCCTGGGTACCGGCAGGTGCGCCAATGACGATGTTTCTAGCAGCACCGTTATCAATCAGAGTTTCTGCCGTTAAAACTTGGCCGGCTTCCCAAGTGGGAATGCTGCCAATGACCAAGGAGGTGCCCGCCGAATCTAGTGTGAGCGGGTACTTGAGTATGCGACCACTCCAATAATTGGCAACTGGGTTAAAGCGCGCCTGGAACACGGCCGCTGCTTGGCCCACGGTCAGGCGTTGCGTAGAAATGGCACCGCCCGCTATGCTTCCTGTCTCTTCGACCACACGTGCAAAGACTTCGGCCAGCGAGTCCAGAAATTTGGCCGCATCGCTGACAAGGAAGTAATTTTTGGCATCACCATCGGTAGCCTGCCAGAGCACATTGGTGCCGCCGGCATAGGGATTCCCGGTATTGCCGCTCGCGCTGTCGTCAAAACCGCCATATTTGGCACCCAAATACAGCTGCGTTTGACGTCGGTTATTGACATTGTCACTCGCACGGTTTTCATTGACATCAATCGAATAGGTAGAAATTCGTCCCTTCGGCAAATCAGTGCGAAAGCTCTGGGTATTGGCCCAATAAGCCAAACCTGCCATGTAGTACGAGCCAGTTCCTGCGCCCGTGTTTGCGGTGGCTGCATTGGCCAGGGCCGGATAGAGCGTGTTGCTGGTCAGGTTGCCTGCAGTTTGGGTGCGCCCTTGGCTGTCGACGTAGCTGGCCGTTGCGGCTGCTTTGGTTTTACTTTCAAAGCTACCCACCACACTCGTCCAGAATGGGACATCCAACGCCGGGTTGGTCTCTGCAGCGCGGACAAAGTCGTCCGTAGTGGTTCCCAGTGTGTTTCCGGGCAATGACCGATCGCTGTGGGTGAACACATCTGCGATGGTCAGAATGCTATTGCGCAGGCAGCCTTTGCCCGTGTCAGTTGTGTCTGTGTAACCGGTGAATGGGTCGGTCCAAGTGGTGTAGGCCGGAAAATTTTCTTTGAGGTTTTTGTCTGTCAGTGTGACGCCGGTAAGACCCAAGCCAGCGTTTAACGTCGGCTGCTTGCCTTGTAGGTAGCGAATAGCCTCGTAGTACAACTCGCTGACGGGGTCGTAGGTTTTGTAGGCGCCTACCGCACTGGGGTTCAGGGTGCCGAACTTGTTGATGTAGTTGATAGCGCCACTTTGCCCGTAGCCTTGGTCACCGTAAGCCGCATCACCGCTTTGCGGATTGGTTTTAAAAACGCCGGTGGTCACATCCCACTCCGCGGCGGCGTTGGCGGCAGTCACCAAATTGAAATTGCTATCGTAATTTTTGGGGCCCAGGTATTTCAGGGGCGCCCGCATTACGCCGCCATAACGCACCCGGCTGTTGTCCTGCAGGTAGCCGAACACTGATACTCGCAAATTGTCGGCGTTGACCTGGAACTGGCCTACCGGCTTGTACTTGCCGCCTGGGTAGCGGTAACACAGACCACTCCATTTTTTAGTATCTGGTTCATAAGTCATGAGTCGGTTGGGGGCGCTGTTGGAGTCGCACACCAAATTTCTGACCTCGTAAAAATTTCCGGTCTTATTAGAGTTCGCCTTTATCAAGTTCGGACTTAGCGCGTCCGCGATACCAAACGGACTGGCGCAACTGCGGTCCGTCGCGTTGTCTTGCGCGTTGGCAAAATACACCCGGTTCCTGCAGTTGTAAATCCACATACCGTTAGGAAAGTCGGTGGTGGCCAACTCAGTCCGTCCGGGTAACAGTGCGAGCGGGACAAATTTCTCAGAGAAATAGGCGCTACTTTTATAAAAACTGTCTGGCAACCATGCGCGGTCAACAATCGTCGTGTTTTCGTCGTCAATGGTACGGTTGCCACCGGTCAAGCCATACCGCATGATGTCAATGGCGGAGGATGTGGCCCAGTTCATAAAGTTACCGTCAAACTGGCTGCTGGGGCAACTGGCAGTCACCGTCCCTTTGTTGGTCTGCCAATCAAAATAATTGCCGTTAGATCCACTGCTTAAAATCGCGCGGTAGCAGGCCTTGGGGTCAAAGTAACCCACATATTCTTTGGTGGTGTCAAAGTTATCGCGGTAAGTTTGTCCAACCGTCGGAAACTCCACGGACAGCGCCAAGGTGAGGTTGCCTTTGGTTTTTGCTCCATTCATGTACAGCGGCTCTGCGGGTAGATCTATCAATGGCGGCAAGGTGGTCTGGCTAATGACAACCCCCGCAGTGATGGCGGATAAAACAGCCACGACGGCCAGCCTGAAACCCCAGGTCTTGAAGATAGAGCCGGAAGAACCAGAAGGCGGAATTCGGATGTTCATGGCAGTTACTCTTTTCGAAAAATCATTTGAAGAACAGCTTGGGTTTCCTTGCGCGGCCCAAAGCCCATAGCCGTGACGCGGTAAAGAATTTTGGGCGCTGTGCTGCTGCTGCCGGGTGTTTTATCGCTTATCGCTTCGATGATGTAGCGCGGCAGAATTTCGGGGCGGATACCCGTGGTACCAGTCGACAGGGTTCGACCGGTGAAGTCGCCGAACCCCACGGTTTTTGCGCTACTTGATGTGTCAGTAAAGTCGACGCCGTACCAAACAGGTTTGTTACCGATGAGGGCATCCGAGCACAAGCCCCGTAGCAGGACACCGGTTCCACACCCCGCTGCATGGTTCACCAAGTCGTCAGTCGTACCGGTAAATGTGGCCACCCGCTGCGCGGCAGAGGTGTTGGGCCCGCGAATATCAAATTCGGCGTCAAGCAGCGCCGCCTCGGCCGCTTGGAAGGCGATTTGCTGGTCGCGGTCAAACCGGGTGGACCGTTCGGACAACAGCACCATTTGGCTTGCGCCGATGCCCAGCATCGTGACGATCACCAGCAAGATCAGCGTGGTAACCAGCGAAAAGCCACGATGGCTGCGCTGCTGAGCGGAAAAGCGGGGAGGTGCAAGATGTTTCATTTGCGAAGTGTCAGATCGTTGCGCAGATGCACAGTGAAGGCGGTTTGCAGGCGCAGACGCCCGTCGGCTGCAACCGCCAGCGTGGAGCCGGCATCTGCTGGAGCGGAGTAAAGGATCCCCAACGGGTTAAAAGTCGCTGCCACGGATTGCTGAGCAGACCCCACTGGTCCGCGCATCACCAAACCGATACGCACGGCCCGGACACGCCGCCAGTTTTCACGCGTCACCGCAAAGTTGCCCGTAACCGTCATTTCGTCGGCACGCAGCCAGCGCTCCGGCACGGTGTCTTGCACGGCGCCCGCTGCGGGGGCTAGATTGGGTGTGACGCCGTCGGTGCCATAAAGTACCTGAAACGATTCAACGCCTTCGATCATGGGCGTGTTGACCCACGCAGTACCGGTGGGCGTGCGGCTGAGGTAAGAACACGAAAGCGACGGCTCACCATCCGCTGCCCGGGTCACATGGAACATGCTCACGGCGCGATCGTTGAGAACCCCGCTGGTCATCGCTGCTTCACCTTGCCCCGCACAATTGATCATGGTGTTGTCGGCAGTCGTCGCTGTCGGTGACGCATTGACGCCCTGGTAGCGAACCATCAGCACGTCGCTGCCGTTCTTGCATGACGTATCGTTCACCGTGCAATTGCCGGGCCGGTTTCCATTGACGATCTTGTTGCCCTCGCTGAAGATGACATCGGCGGGGGTGGCGTACGTAGCGTTGTTCCAACCGTAAATATCGGGCTCGGGATCATTTTGGTTGGATTGAACCGCCGTTGAGCGCACTGAGACGCTGGCCGCGCCAAGATCTTGGTAGCCTGCTTGAACCACCACACGAGCGATCAGATCCGTTGCAAAACGCTCTCTGTCGCGCAGCTGGGTGGTGGCGTCCACCGCACGGTAACCTTGCTGCCCAAGTAAGAGTGCGGTCACTGCAATCAAGGTCACCAAAAGGCCGAGGCCCATGGCAACCAATAATTCGATCAGTGTCACACCCTGTTGCTGGGCGCGGCGTAGGGAGACGTGGTGCGGCATCATTGCGAGCTCCCGGCCGTCAGAGGAATCACCAGGGTTGGTATGTCGTCCGATGCACTCGTGAATAAAAGCTTACCTTCGGTGCTGTTGCGCGTCCAACTCATCTTCAGCACTGCGACGTCGCCACTGTCTGTGCACGCCCAGCGCGACTTGCCGGCGCTGTCAAAGGGATTCTGGTCAAAGCAGACTCTGACCCTTGGGGTAGGAAGCGCAAGTTGCACGCGGCTCTGCCAGTCGGCAACGTCCCAAATGGCTGCGTCGTCCACCAACGGACACCCGTTGGCGTTGGTGAAGCAGTTCTGCGCGGGCGTCGCAATGGTCGTAGCCTTGGTCAGGGTGACATCAAACAGATAGGGATTGGCGGCGACAGCCGGATTTCTGACGGCCACGGTGTGGTTACCCCGCATTTTTTCGGCCAGCTCGCGCGCCAAGGTGCCTGCCACTGCCTGGTTACGCGCTTCTTTGTTGGATTGAAGAGCTGCTGCCTGCATGCCCGTAGCCCCCAACATGCCGATACTCAGAATAACGATGGCGATCAGCACCTCAAGAATAGAAAAACCTGATTGCTGACGCTGTGCCCGCAGGCGACGGGGGGCGTGCGCACCGGCGGTGCCAATGTGTTGTTTGTCCATAAGCGGATTATAAAAAACCACCGCCTGAACATCAATGCGCGGACAGACCGCACATCAAGCTGGATCAACCGGCTGTCCACCGACCCTCAGTTGCAAGGGCTTTTGGAGGTACGCGGCGCGATCGCATGCTCCGCAGCGCGCTTTATCGCCGCACTTCATCCACCAACGTCTTGAAGTCGTCAATATCCTCAAAACTGCGATACACGCTGGCAAATCGAACATATGCCACTTTGTCGAGCTTTTTGAGCTCGCGCATCACCAGCTCGCCGATCCGGTTCGACGGCACCTCCCTGAGGCCCAGGTTCATCAGCTTTTCTTCAATCCGCTCAATGGCGGCGCCGATCTGCTCAGTGCTCACCGGACGCTTGCGCAGCGCCAAGGCAAAGGAGCCACGCAGCTTGGCAGGTTCGTAGTCAATGCGTCGGCCGTCTTTTTTGACAACCATCGGAAAGCTCACATCCGGGCGCTCGTAGGTCGTGAAGCGCTTTTCGCAGGAGCCGCACTGGCGGCGTCTGCGAATGAAATCCCCGTCCTCTGAAATCCGGGTCTCTACGACTTGGGTCTCCGAGTGACTGCAAAACGGGCATTTCATGGGCTTAGTGCGCTATTTCAGATGAAAATCGGGCCGGAGCCCGGGTAAAATATAGCAAGTCCGCTATGAAATATATAGCGCTCATGGGCTGGCAGTTCAGCCGTAGACCGGGAAGCGCGAGGTCAGTGCATGCACTTTGGCTCGCACTGCCTCAATGTTGGCCGCGTCCCGCGGGTTATCCAGCACATCGGCAATCAGGTGGGCTGTGGCACGTGCTTCTTCGTCCTTGAAGCCACGGGTGGTCATGGCGGGGGTACCAATACGCACACCACTGGTCACCATGGGCTTTTCGGGATCGTTGGGGATGGCGTTCTTGTTGATCGTCATGTGCGCGCTGCCAAGCACGGCTTCTGCTTCCTTGCCCGTGATACCTTTGGCGCGCAAATCGACCAACATGACGTGGCTCTCGGTGCGGCCACTGACAATACGCAGACCCCGCTCGGTCAAGGTGGTGGCGATTATTTGGGCATTTTTCAGCACCTGCTGCTGATAGGCCTTGAATTCCGGTGCCATGGCTTCTTTGAAGGCTATGGCTTTGGCCGCAATAACGTGCATTAACGGGCCGCCCTGCAAGCCTGGGAATATGGCACTGTTGATCGCTTTCTCATGCTGAGACTTCATCAAAATGATGCCGCCGCGCGGTCCGCGAAGGCTTTTGTGGGTGGTGGAAGTGACAATGTCCGCGTGGGGTACCGGATTTGGGTAGACGCCCGCAGCAATCAGGCCTGCATAGTGCGCCATGTCCACCAAGAAGATCGCGCCCACATCTTTAGCCACCTTGGCAAAGCGTTCAAAGTCGATGGCCAGGGAATACGCGCTGGCACCCGCAATGATCAGCTTGGGCTTGCTCTCATGGGCTTTGCGCTCCATCGCGTCGTAGTCTATGGCCTCGTTGGCGTCCAAGCCGTAGGACACCACATTGAACCACTTGCCACTCATGTTCAGTGGCATGCCATGGGTCAAATGGCCGCCTTCAGCCAAGCTCATGCCCAAAATGGTGTCGCCCGGTTTCAAAAAGGCCAGGAAGACGGCTTCATTGGCCGATGCGCCGCAGTGCGGTTGCACATTCGCAGCGTCTGCACCGAAAATTTGCTTGATGCGGTCAATGGCGAGCTGCTCGGCCACATCAACATGCTCACAACCGCCGTAGTAGCGCTTGCCTGGGTAGCCTTCAGCGTATTTGTTGGTGAGCTGGCTGCCTTGGGCGGCCATGACGGCAGGGGAGGCGTAGTTTTCGCTGGCGATCAGCTCGATGTGGTGCTCTTGGCGAGCATTTTCAGCCTGGATAGCGGCCCACAACTCGGGATCAGTTTGTTCAATGAGAATATGACGGTGGTACATGGCAGTCCTTGAAGACAATGGGCCGGGTTGACGCGTATGCGAAACCAGGGCTGCCCAGGCGAACGGCTGAACACAAAGCTCTAGCAAGCCTTGCGGCACGCTTCCCAGTGGTGTCCCACGTCAGCGCTGTCTACCTACTCGGCAGTGAGCGCCTATCGCCAGTTGCGTGCGGTTGGAGTTTAACCGACCTCAGTGCTTTGCTGCGCTTAAGAGCTGACCAGTGCCGCCACCGTCTCGGTCGCTTCCAGCGGTTTAACGGGCTGTACCACCGGAATGCTCTGCGGTTGGCTCATGGGCATGGCCCGACCCAATGCCACTTGTTGCAGCCGGCTGTGCTCTGCTAGCACTTTGGCGGTGTAGCCGCCATCTTCTTCCAGATTGGCAGCGCCGACGTAATACCGGAGGCCACCTTCCAGCGAGCCTGCACGGGAAATGCACTCTTGCAGTACTTTCACACCCACGCGTAAGTTGGAAACGGGATCAAAGGCGGCCAATCGCCCGCCAAAGCCCTCGTACTTATCACTGTGAATCTTGGTCATGACCTGCATTAGCCCCTGCGCGCCCACGGGACTTTGGGCAAATGGGTTGAAGCCGGACTCAATCGCCATGATGGCCAAGATAAGAGTCGGGTCCAACTTTACGCGGGCTCCGATCTCATACGCTTCTGCTACTAGGGCGCTGATGGGTTCGGGGGCAACGCTGTACTTGCGGCTCAACCAATAAGCGACTGCTGCCTGGGATTTTGGCAAGTCCTTGGGATTGGTCGCCGTAGCCCGCTCTACGGCGACAGGATCTGCAACCATACCGGACGCCGCTTGATGTCGATCTTGTAACCAGCCCATGAGCTGGGCTTCACCGGCTTGCCGGATCTCAGGGCGTGCAGTCAGGGTGATAACTGCAAACATGACGGCCAGCCCGAGAAGGGCAAAACCGTTGTGGGTGATTTCAAAGAAACCGTGGGCGATATCGGTTGCGAAAACTCGCAGGCCCTTGGTGAATTTTTGAGTCGCTGTCATAGCTCTTCCTTCTTAGGCGTGGGCTTTAGTGGCAACGATGCAAACATCGTGACACTTCAGGCTCCCGTTTGGGTTGGTACGCTATCAATATCCTGCGGCGTCGGAACGACATGTGCAGCGATTTGAATATGCCGGGTTCGGCAACGGATTCGGGTAATCCCTAGCTTAGGCTGGGATTGGGGCGGATTCTAGGGGTGATTGTTATACCAAGTCAACCATATAGATTCCATTTTATATTCTCAGCATGCCCATCAAGAGGCCGAAGCTAGGCCTGGTGCGGGCTCCAGCCGGATGGAGGTAGCGCTCTATATCTTCCAATCGCGCCCGACTTTCCCATTGAAAACGCGATTTGAAAACTGCTTGCGCCATGCCTAGACTTCCGTTGCCTGAGTTTTCAGGCGCTAGTCGGCAGTAGCCAGTCCGGGTCCAGCAGGGCCTAGTGATAAAGCGGCCCCGACGACTTTGGATGCAATCTATTGCGTCCTTTGTTCTGCGGGACTTCAAGCTCTCGCAGTTCATGTTCAGACAGCATGGGCCTTTGGTCAGCTGTCGAGCCCGGTGCCCAAATCAGATGATTTGGGCCCGGGCTTTCTTCTTTGTGTCGCTTGGAGCCACACTTTGCACCCATGTATATAGAGCCGTGTTTGCTTGTCTGTGGCAAATACCTTGGAGCAGGATGCATTTCGCGGTGAAAATACGGGGTTGTAAATTTCTTTCACCCTTATTTCGAGCTCACCGTGACGTCGACTTCCTCCCCTAAAAATAACGATATTGCCCAATTGGACGGTTTGACCGGAGGCGCTTTCACCGCGCCAACTGCTGGTGAGCGTGCATCGCGCGTGCGCGACTGGCTCTTGAGCCAGCCCAGCCACGACGTGTTGGCTGAGGTGTTCAAGGAGTTGAGCATCAAAGACAAAGGCGCTGCCAAACTTGTGCGTGAAAGGCTGGACGAGGCCAAGCGTGCCAAGGGCCAAGAAGCGCTGGCTTCGGAGTGGGCCCATAAAGCGACAGCGCTGCTGGCCGTTGCCAAGCTGAATATTGCGGATGCCATGGCCTGGCAACGGGACGCCGCCAAAGCGGGCGCCCCGTTGAGCAAAGAGCCATTGGCCAGTCTGAAAACACAGCTGGTTGAACGCGTTCGCGTGGTTGAGGACCTGCAGCGCCAAGTGCAAGTGCAGCGCGAAGCCGCTGTACTGTTAGCCCAGCGTATTGAAGTTTTGTCGATGAAATCTTGGGTCGATGCGCAAACCGCTTTGGAAGCGCTGAAGGCCGATGTTGAGCATTGGCAGTCCCAGGCTGCTGGCTTGGCAGAAGACGCTAGCTGGCCCAGCGTGGACGCCAAGTTCCCGCCCTTGTTAGATGCCTCCAAGGCGCAACTATTGGTGGTGTGGGATGCTTTTCAGGCGGCCTTGGCCCAGGCGGTTGCTGCCGCCCAAGACGCGGCCGCACCGCTGCCCCCCGTTCCGATGTGGGCCAACGAATTGAGAGTCGCCCGGGGTGTGCCTATCGAGGCACCTGCCAAAGCCGCCAAGCCCAAACTGGACCCGGAAGTGCGTGCCAAGGCTAACGCCGTCGTTCTTGAGGTGTTGACAACGCTTGAGACCGAAATTGCCGAAGGCCATGGCAAAGCCAGCGCTGGAGCGGCTGCCGCTTTGCGTGGGGCACTGAAAGAATTTGGCCGCGTGATAGACGACAAACTTGAACACCGAGCGCATGCCGCGTTGGGTGCGGCGGGTGAACTCGAAGGCTGGCAACGCTGGCGCGCCGACCAGTTGCGTGAGGAATTGGTCGCCAAGGCTGAGGGTCTGCTGAATCGACCCCAAGGTCAGGCTGTCGGTGGACGCAAGATGCAAGAGTCCCTGCGCACCCTGCGTGAGCAGTGGAAGCAAACCGACCAAGGCGGTGTGCCCAACCACGCCCTGTGGAAGCGTTTTGACGAGGCCTGTAATGAAGCCTACAAGGTAGTTGCCGCCTGGTTAGAGAAAGTAAAAGCCGACTCCGCCGAACACAAAGCCCAGCGCCTGGCCTTGATCGAAGAGGTGAATGCCTGGGCTGCCGCCAACACTACGGCACTGGACAATGACTGGAAGGGATTCAACCGCATCCTGCACCAGTTTGGCGACCGCTGGCGCGAAGCCGGACATTTGGGTGAAAAGGCGTTTGCCGAGATGCAGCCTCTGTGGAAAGCCGCGATCAGCAAAGCCGCAGCCCCACTGGAGGCCCTGCAAGCCGAGAGCTTGGCCTTGCGCCACGCCATGATTGAGGAGGCTAAGACCCTTGGTGCGGCGCCCATGTTGCGCGTAGATGCCGTGCGCGCCTTGCAGCAACGTTGGCAAGCCCAGGCCCACGCGGTGCCGATTGACCGCCGCCAAGAACAAAAGCTCTGGGATGCTTTTCGCAAGCCCATCGATGAGGCTTTCAACCGCAAATCGACCGAGCGTGAGGCTGCCGAAGCCACCCTGGGTGCGCGCGACCGCATTGTGCTGCAAGCCGCCAAGGCCCTGGAAGCAGCCAACGCGGGTGGAGATGCCCAAGCGATTCGGGCCGCCATGGCCGCGCTGGACGCTGCGCTGCACGGACAAGCTGCGGCTCAGGCAGAAGTGACTGCAGCCGGCCAGAATGAAAATGCGGCCAAAGCTGTGGTCCAGTCCGCAGATTTAGAGTCAAATGACACTGCGTCCGGCGTAAAACCTAGTATTGATGCTATGGAAATCATAGCAAATGAAGGAAGTGCAGACGCAACGATCGAGTCCGTCGAGCCCGCCGCACCGGTTGTGTCACCGAAGCCTGTATCCAGGCCTGTGGTGGCGGTGCGGGGAGATGATCGTCCTGGTATGAAAAAGGATGCACCTGCTGCCCCCGCCGGCCGTGGCGGGAAGTTTGGCGACCGCAAAGACAGCGCCCGCCCTGGCCGCGATGCACCCCCTCGGGGCGGCCGCGACGGTGATCGCGCCGGATTTGCAGGACGCGAGCGACCTGCAGCACCTTGGCAAGATGCGCCCCGCTTGGGCGACACAGCCTTTCGCGCTCAACGAGACGCGCTGGACAACGCCCAGTTCGCGTTGCGTAAATTGGCCGCCCAAGCGCACGGAGAGGCGCTCACGCAACTGCTGACCGCATGGGAAAAGCGCGACGTGACCTTAGTGCCCAGTTCGCAGGATTTGGGCAGCAAAATCCCAGCCAACACCCGGGGTGCTTGGACCAAGGCCGTTGAAAGTGCAGGGGCTGGTGGCGAACAGCAGGCGCAAGCCATGCTGCGCCTCGAGATGGCTGCAGAAGTACCGACACCGGCAGAACACTTGGCTTCGCGCCGTATGCTGCAATTGCAGTTACTGACCCAGCGTAATGCACCGGCACCGGCTGAAACTTGGGGCCATGACACCGCAACGGTTTTGGGTGGCGACTTTGATGCGACGGTGGCACGCCGTTTGCAAAATGTATTGAAGGTTTTAATGAAGAAATAGAACGGTCAGTCGTTCTGCCGCACGCACAGGGCGGTCGACTGAACTCAAGTGCCGTCTTGTAAGGCACGCAATAGACCGAAATACGGCTGGAGGGGCGCCATGGATTCCATTGAAGACCTGCTTAAACGGCTCGAACAACTCAATTCCATTGGCGCGGCCTTGTCCAAGGAGCGCGACATCAGTCGCCTCCTGGAAAGTATCCTGATCGCGGCCAAGACCATCACGCACGCGGACGGCGGCACGCTGTACCGCGTAGCCCCCAATGGGCAAGAGCTGCAGTTTGAGATTTTGCGCACCGATTCGTTGCATATCGCCATGGGAGGCACTTCGGGCAAGCCGATTAATTTTCCAAACTTGCCGCTCAGAGATGCGCAAGGCCAGGCGAACGACTCCTTGGTTGCCGCGTATACAGCAATTCATAAGCAGACGGTCAATATTGCCGACGCCTATACGGAGCCCAATTTCGACTTTTCGGGCACCCAGCAGTTTGATGAGCGCACCGGTTACCGATCCCAGTCTTTCTTGGCAGTGCCTATGAAAGACCATGAGGGTGACGTTATCGGCGTCTTGCAACTCATCAACGCGACCCACCCCGAGACGGGTAAGGTGCTTCCTTTCTCCTTGGCGGATCAGAGCCTGGCCGAGTCGCTGGCATCGCAAGCGGCCATCGCAATTACCAACCGCAAGCTCATGGTGCAGTTGGAAGCCCTGTTCGAGTCCTTCATCAGCCTGATCAATTTGGCGATTGATGAAAAGTCGCACTACACGGGCGGCCACTGCCAGCGGGTACCTGCGCTCACGATGATGTTGGCAGAAGCTGTCAACCTGACACAAGAGGGGCCCTTAGCGAGCTTCTCCATGGATGACCGTGACCGCTACGAGCTGAAAATTGCGGGGCTGCTGCACGATTGCGGCAAGGTCACCACGCCAGTGCACGTGGTGGACAAAGCCACCAAGCTGCAAACGCTGTTTGATCGCATCGATTTGGTAGACACCCGCTTTGAGGTACTCAAGCGTGACTTGGAGATATCGGCCTTGCGTGCGCAGCTTGCGTTACGTGTTGCCAAAGACCCAGCGGCCGAAGCCAGTATCTCTGCCCAATGCCGTACCCAGATTGATGCGCTGGACCAAGACCGCGATTTTTTACGCGTAGTAAACAAGGGTGCCGAATCCATGAAAGACGCAGACCTTGCGCGCGTCCGGGCGTTGGGGACAGGCCGGGTATGGCGTAACACCCAAGGTTTAGAGTCCGAGTTTCTGTCTAGCGAAGAGATTGAAAATTTGACTGTGCGCGGCGGCACCTTGACCGCTGCGGAGCGCGACACCATCAACTACCACATCGTGGCCACAATTAAGATGCTGGAGCAGCTGCCTTGGCCCAAGCATTTGAAAAACGTACCCGAGTACGCCGGCGGCCACCACGAACGTATGGATGGCAAGGGTTACCCCAAAGGGCTGACGCGGGATCAGATGTCCGTACAAGCCCGCGTGATGGGTATTGCAGATATTTTTGAGGCCCTGACGGCCAAAGACCGACCTTATAAGCAGGGCATGAAGCTATCCCAGGCCATGGGCATCATGCACAAGTTCAAGATGAACGGTCACATCGACCCCGACCTGTTTGACATCTTCGTGAGCCAAGGGGTTTATTTGCGTTACGCGCAGGAGTTTCTTGACCCCTGGCAGATTGACGAAGTCAACACCGCGTCTTGGGCTGCAGCGTAATTGGGTCCAACCGAACGGGTTCGGGCTGTTGCCGGACGATGCGCAGCACATCGCCGCGCGAGCAGGTTTCGTCCATGTGCCAATCGCTGAGCACCCAGCGTGTCCGGCTAGGCCCTAGCGCATGACGGTTCGGGCGGTGGGTGTGGCCATGAATCATCGTATTGGCCGTTGAATCGACCAGGCATCGGTCGGCGGCTTTCAGGTCTACATCCGCATACACGTGGTCGCTGTGTTTGCGTGCTTCGCTGGTCTCGCGCATCTGTCGTGCCAAGGTTTGGCGTTCGGCCAGCGGCCTAGAGAGAAACTGTGTCTGCCACGATTCGCTGCGCACTGTGGAGCGAAAAGCCAAGTAGTCGGTGTCATCCAAGCAAAGGGCGTCGCCATGGGTCAGCACCCAGCGCTGGCCGGCAAAACTCAATACGGTCGGGTCTTCAATTAAGCAAGCGCCTGTGGCATTTGCCAAGTCAGGGCCCATCAAAAAATCGCGGTTGCCATGCATGATGTAGACCGCCATGCGCTGGGAAGCTGCCCGCAGTGTCTGGGCGCAAGCGCATTCAAAGGATTGCGTGCGGCCTATAACATCGTCGCCAATCCAGACTTCGAACAAGTCACCCAGAATGAACAGCGCATCGGCCGTCGTGTTGGCAAGGTAGTGTTGCCAGGCCTGGAAGGTCTGGACCTCGGAGGCTTGCAAATGCAAGTCCGAAATGAAATCAACAGTTCGCCAGCCGGGAGGTGCTAGAAGTTCCATCCCGAAGGCTCACCCGCGATTACAGTGCGACCGCTTTTTCAATGATGACATCTTCCTTGGGCACGTCATCATGGAAACCTTTGCGTCCCGTAGCGACGGCTTTGATCTTATCGACCACGGCAGCGCCCGCTATCACTTTGCCAAATACGGCATAGCCCCATCCTTGCGCGCTGGGTGCGGTGTGGTTCAGGAAGGTGTTGTCCGACACGTTAATGAAAAACTGGGCCGTTGCGGAGTGCGGGTCGCCGGTACGTGCCATAGCCACGGTGTAGTTGAGATTTTTAAGGCCGTTGTTGGCCTCGTTCTCAATGGGTGCTGCGGAGTCTTTTTGCTTCATGCCAGGCTCCATACCCCCGCCCTGCACCATAAAGCCCGGAATCACGCGGTGAAAAATAGTGTTGTCGTAATGACCCTTGCCCACATAAGCCAAGAAGTTGGCGACCGACTTGGGCGCCTTGTCTTGGTCGAGTTCAAGCGTGATGACGCCGTAATCTTTGATGTGGAGTTCGACTTGTGGATTGCTCATGATTTATTTCACCAATGTGGCAGAGTTGATAACGACGGGGGTTTTAGGGACGTCGGTCGGGAAGGGGCCACCCGAGCCTGTGGGTACGTCCTTGATCTTCATGATGGTGTCCATGCCAGAAACTACACGTCCGAATACGGTGTAGCCATCGGAGGGCCCTTTGGCATTGAGAAACGGATTTTCCTTGACGTTGACAAAGAACTGGGCGCGCGCCGAATTGGGTTCGTTGGTGCGCGCCATAGCGATGGTACCGGACTCATGTTTGAGTCCATTTTCAGCTTCCAAAACCACAGGAGGACGGGCTATTTTCTCTTCCAACTTGACCGTGTAGCCGCCAGCCTGCACCATAAAGTTGGGAATCACGCGGTGGAAAACTGTGCCGTTGTAATGCTTTGCGTTGACGTACTTCAAAAAATTCTCGACCGTCTTGGGGGCTTTGTCGGGGTAGACCTCCACAACGAAATCGCCCTGGCTGGTTTTGAAGAGTACCTTGGGGGCTGCGTCGGCAGTTTCAGCCAGGGCAGGGGCCGCGATAACAGCCAAAGAGAACGCGCCCAAAAACAGGCGGCGGGCGAAACGGGAAGTGGATACTTGCATCAAATGACTCCTTCAAAAAATATTTTCCATTGCTTATCTTGGCGAATCCAGTACTGCCTTTTGGTCCACCCGCTGCGTGTGCCATCGGCAACTTCGCCAAAGGTCACCACCATAGTCTCTGCGCTGTCGTTCCAACGCAAAAGCGATAGGTCTTTGAGCTGCACGCTGCGACCCACAATCTGTGCCATCTCCGCCTTCAGTCGGGGAGTCCATTGCTCTAGGGTCTTGCCATTGGCGTTGAAGTCTGGGGTGTAGTACGCCAAAGTCTGCTGCAAATTACCCGACGTCTTGGCATTGCGCCACGCCAGCAACACCTCTTCAAATGGCCGACTGTCTAATTTTGCGGCTTGTGTTGATATCCACTGCAATTGCTGTGCAATCACCACAGGCGTCGAGCGGACTTCTACCGTGCGAATGATGCGCTCCAGGTCTGGATTGGCCAGCACTACGCAACCGTCGGTGGCCTGTGGCGCCCGCGCGAACTGCTTGGGTGGCGTACCGTGCAACCAAATGCCACTGCCCGTATTGCCACGTTTTGCGTCCAGCACGTTGGGGTAGTTCAGGGGCAAGGCCCCAGACCCGTAAAAGTCTTTCAGCGACTTAGGGTCCAAATTGCTGCTGATGAAGTACACACCCAGCGGCGTACGTTGGTCGCCCTCGGTGGCCTTGGAGATACCCGCTTTGCCCACCGATATGTAGTAGTCCGCAATCAATTTCAAGCCAGCTGCAGTATTCTCAAACAAGTACAGCCGTGAGCGTGATGCATCGACAGCGATGGCGTGCCGCGTACGCTGAGACAGGGCCAAAAACTGCGACGGTATCGCCCCGGAGGGCGGACGCTCCCGCAAGGCCTTCATCCGCCGCAGTGACTCATCGCGCAAGTCTTGTAGCGTGGCACTTGCAGCATTGGCCATCGGCGTGGGCACGTCACCCATGGTGGCGATCGGGCGGGCGCGCGCGGCCAGCATGTCGCCATAAACCAACTGCGCCAACTGGAAGTGTGGAATATCGTCCACCAGCCGGGTGGCCTTTTGCAGCGCCTCTTGGTGACGGCTGAGGCCAATCAAGTTGTAAATTTCGATCAACCGCGCTTCTGCCGCCCCTTCAGAGGGGGGGGCAGTCGCCGCAGCCGCAGCAACTGCCTGCTTTTCTGAGGTGGCCTTCTCTGTCAGCTTTTTCGCCAGCGCTGGGCCACTCGTCAATGCAAGGCACAGCAGTGCGCTCACCAGGGGCGGGGCAAGCAGAGCTTTCATCAACCGCCGACAGTTTCTTTGACAATCTGCCAGCGCTCACCCTTTTTTGTGAGTTCCAGTGTCTTGCGGCTGGACACGGCCAGCGCACCGGCTTTGTAGTCCTGGCGGAAGCGTGCCACGGCCCTGTCACCGTTGACGGACACGGCCAAATGGTCAATCTTCACTTCAATTTTGGACTTGCTGGTGATCTTGGTGCGACGGTCTTGTTCCCAAGCACTGCGGCTTTGAGAACCGGGTGGGGAAAATTCTTTGCCGTACGACCCCAAATACCCTTTGACGTCCTTGGAGGACCACGCCGTGGCCCAGGCTTTGACCATGCTTTCAACCTCTCGGTTGGGTGGTGTGGCGTCAACAGGTTTCGCATTTTGTGTGGGCGCAGCGGTGGCTGGTGGCGTAGCAGGCGGGGATGTGGCTGCTGCAGCCGAGGCCGGTTTGGCAACTGTCACTGGCGCTGGTGCCGCGGCGGGTATTGTGGCGATAGGCTTGGTGGCCACGGGCGTGGGCACAGCTGCGGCCGCCGTCGGTGCGTTCACAACCGGCTTTGTGACCTTGCCTCCCTGGGGCATGAACAACTCCCGAATCAACGCCAACTTGGGGGGTACGGCTTGGTTGTCGTTATCCAACTGCAGTGCTTTGGAATAGGCCTGGCTTGCCAGCTTGGCATACACATCGCCCAAGTTTTCATGCGCTGTGGAGTAACTTGGGTTGGTGCGGATGGCCATCTCAAGGGCTGTGCGGGCTTTGTCGTACTGGCTCTGTCCGGCGTACAGCACTGCCAAGTTGTTGTAGGGCTCAGGCAGCTCCGGAAAATCTTCCGTCAGTCGGGTGAAGGTCGTAATCGCATCCGCCGTCTTTCCGCTATCGCGCTGGATAACGCCTTTGAGAAAGCGCATTTGCGGGTCACGGGGCTTGGCGGCCAAGTACTGGTCGGCCTTGATGAGCGCGTCCGTCAGCTTGCCCGAGCGCACCAGTTGAGAGACATCCGTGTACTCATCTGCGTGGGTCGATGTGACCACCAACGCAGCTGCCAAGGTCAATACGCGAAGAGACTGGGTAACGTAGTAGCTGGCGTGCTTCATAAAACCTTTGAAATATTGCGCGAGAAAAGCCATCTTGGCAGGGGCTTTATACTGCTCAATTGTAGCTGAGGGGTCAAAGAATCCCTTACGCCAGAGACACGAGACTTACCCTTACCCACTAGCTGCCGAGACCGTGCAGCCCCGTGCTATCGATTGCATGGGGATGCCTTTAGTTCAACCATGAGTTTGCGAATTTACAACACGCTGTCGCGTTCCCCGGAAGTCTTCACCCCGCTTGAGCCAGGCCACGTGCGCATGTATGTGTGCGGGATGACTATCTATGACCTTTGCCATATTGGTCACGCCCGCATGGCCATGGCGTTTGACATCGTTCAGCGCTGGCTCAGATGTAGCGGCTACCGCGTAACCTATGTGCGCAACATCACCGATATTGACGACAAGATTATTCGTCGGGCATTGGAGCGCAACATCCCCATCCGAACGCTGACGCAAGAGATGATTGGTGTGATGCACGAGGATATCGGCCGATTAGGTATCGAGCCACCGGATGTGGAACCGCGCGCCACGCAATATGTGCCGCAAATGCTCTCCATGATTGCCCAGCTAGAAGCCAAAGGGCTGGCCTACAAAGCCTCCTCGGGCGACGTGAACTATGCCGTGCGCAAGTTTGAGGGCTATGGCAAGTTGTCCGGAAAATCACTGGACAGCTTGCGCGCCGGCGAGCGTGTCGCGGTAGACGACGGTAAGGTTGATCCATTGGACTTTGTGTTGTGGAAAGCCGCTAAGCCCAGCGAGCCCCAAGACGCCAAATGGGACAGCGCAGCTGAAGGGCATGACTACGGCATTGGCCGCCCTGGCTGGCACATTGAGTGCTCGGCCATGAGTTGCCAAACCTTGGGTGAGACATTTGACATTCATGGTGGCGGTATGGATTTGCAATTCCCACACCATGAAAATGAGTTGGCCCAGACCGAGGGCGTGACGGGCAAGGCGATGGCGCAGATCTGGATGCACAACGGTATGGTGCAGTTGGACAACGAGAAGATGTCCAAGAGTTTGGGCAATTTCTTCACCATCCGCGATGTGCTGGACAAGTACGACGCGCAGACGGTGCGTTTTTTCCTCGTGCGAGGGCACTACCGTTCGGATCTGGGCTACAGCGATGCACACCTGGACGACGCGCGCAACAGCCTCAAGCGCCTGTACACCGCTTTGGATCTGGTTGCGCCGGCCTCGCATGGGCCCATAGATTGGACGCAGGCGTACGCTGCACGCTTCAAGTCCGCTATGGACGAGGACTTTGGTACGCCCGAAGCGGTTGCCGTTCTGTTTGAGCTAGCCACTGAAGTTAATCGCACCGGCTCTGCTACTTTGGCGGGTTTGCTCAAGGATTTGGGCGGCTGTTTGGGGCTTTTGCAGGGCAGCCCAAAGGCTTTTTTGCAAATGGGTGCCGGCTTGGACCCCGCGACTGTGCAGTCGAAGATTGACCAACGTGCAACTGCCAAGGCGGCCCGCGACTTTGCGCTCGCGGACCAGATTCGCAAAGATTTACTCGCCCAGGGCATTGTTTTGAAAGATTCCGCCGCTGGAACTACTTGGGAAGTCGCCGTGTAATGGCCACTTTGAAAGACATAGCGCCGTTGCAGGTCACGCCTGCATTTTGGGATGATGCGTGCAAGCACTTGGTAAAAAAGGACCGTGTCATGAAGCGGCTGATTCCCCAATTCGGGGATGCCTGCCTGCAAACACGGGGGGATGCTTTTGTGACGCTGGCGCGTAGCATCGTGGGTCAGCAAATTTCGGTCAAGGCCGCGCAAACGGTGTGGGATCGCTTCGAACAACTCCCCCGTAAGCTCAACCCTGCGAGCGTGCTCAAGCTCAAAATCGACGATATGCGGGCCGCGGGTTTGAGCGCGCGCAAAGTGGAATATCTGGTCGATTTGGCATTGCATTTCGAGAACGGTGCGTTACACGTGAAGGATTGGGAATCCATGACCGATGACGCCATCATTGAAGAGTTGGTGGCCATTCGGGGCATCGGCCGCTGGACGGCGGAGATGTTTTTAATCTTTCACATGATGCGTCCCAACGTGCTGCCGTTGGACGATGTGGGTTTGCTCAATGGCATCAGCCACAACTATTTTTCAGGTGATGTGGTCAGCCGCAGCGATGCACGCGAAGTGGCCGCTGCCTGGGCGCCCTATGCCAGCGTTGCAACTTGGTATATTTGGCGCTCGCTGGATCCGGTGCAGGTGGCTTATTAAGAACTTGCGGGACAGATTTTTATTCTGTTATCCCAACTGACTAAGGTAACTATGGCGAAGAAAACATTTCTGGATTTCGAGCAACCGATTGCTGAGCTAGACAACAAAATTGAAGAGCTGCGTTATGTGCAAAACGAGTCAGCGGTCGATATTTCGGCAGAAATCGAGCAACTGAGCAAGAAGAGTCAGCAACTCACCAAAGATATTTATAGCGATCTCACGCCGTGGCAAATTACCAAGATTGCGCGCCATCCTGAGCGGCCCTACACGCTGGATTACATCTCCGAAATTTTTACGCATTTTGTGGAGCTGCACGGCGATCGTCACTTTGCCGACGACCTGAGCATAGTCGGCGGTTTGGCCCGGTTCAACGGTACGCCGTGCATGGTGTTGGGGCAGCAAAAAGGCCGCGATACCAAAGAGCGCGGCTTGCGTAACTTCGGCATGAGCAAGCCCGAAGGCTACCGCAAGGCATTGCGCCTCATGAAGCTAGCTGAAAAGTTCAAACTGCCGGTGTTTACCTTTGTGGATACGCCCGGTGCGTACCCCGGCATTGACGCCGAAGAGCGTGGTCAGTCGGAAGCTATTGGCCGCAATATTTTCGAGATGGCGCAGCTTGAGGTCCCCATCATTACCACCATCATCGGTGAGGGCGGCTCGGGTGGTGCGCTGGCGATTTCTGTGGCTGACCAAGTCATCATGCTGCAGTATTCGATTTACTCCGTGATCAGCCCCGAAGGGTGCGCCTCCATACTTTGGAAAACGTCCGACAAAGCCCAAGATGCGGCCGATGCTTTGGGCATTACGGCCCACCGCCTCAAGGCCTTGGGGCTGATTGACAAAATTGTGAATGAACCTGTGGGTGGCGCACACCGGGACACCAAGCAGGCTGCGGCCTTTCTCAAGCGCGCGTTGGGCGATGCGTTCCGTCAAATCAGTGACCTGAAAGTCAAGGAGCTGTTAGACCGACGTTACGAGCGCTTGCAAAGCTACGGTCGCTACACCGACACCAAGGCCGCGTCCAAATAGGCGTGGGTCGCGCACCATAGTGGCGATCGCCACAGCCGCTGAACCGAGGATGGGTGCATGACGCAATCGCTAGATGCTGCCCTGCAAAACTTTTCACCCGAATTGCCACTGGCGGTGGCCCTAAGCGGCGGCGCTGACTCCACAGCGCTGGTGGTTGCATGCGCCAGAAAATGGCCTGGCCAGGTTGAGGCTTGGCACATCAACCACGGACTACAAGCAGCCGCACGCGACTTTGAGGCGCAGTGCGAGCGGCTGTGTGCAGCGATTCAGGTACCACTTCGGGTGTTACGTGTGGACGCTTCTGCCGGTGTTGGCCAAAGCCCTGAAGACGCCGCCCGCATCGCGCGTTACAAGGCTTTTAGTGCTCTGGCCGGCGTAAATAAAAGCGGTTTAGCTATTAAATCTATAGCGTTGGCGCAGCACGCCAGTGACCAGATCGAGACCGTGTTGCTGGCCCTGAGCCGTGGTGCCGGCTTGGCGGGTTTGAGCGGTATGCCTGCCCATTGGACGCGCGATGGCCTGCAGTTCTACCGGCCTTTGCTGCAGGTGGCAGGCCATGACATCCGTACCTGGCTAGCGGACCAAGGCGTTGATTTTTGTGAAGATCTGACCAACAGCGACGTGCGCTTTACCCGTAACCGTATCCGAGCCGAGCTGATGCCGGTGTTAGCCCGCGCATTCCCGCAGTTTTTGGATACGTTTGCCCGAAGCGCCCGGCATGCCGCGCAGGGTCAGGAACTGCTTGATGTTCTGGCTCAGCAGGACTGGGCTCTTGTGGCCCGCGACGACGGTGCGCCGCAGATCAGGCCGCTGCAGGCGTTGGATGCAGCGCGTCAAGCCAATGTGCTGCGGTATTGGCTCAAGACCCTCTGGCGGGTCATTCCCAGCGCTGCGCAGTTGCAAGAATTACAGTCGCAATTGGCGGCCTGCACCACCCGCGGCCACCGCATTCACCTCAAGGTTGGACATGGGTTTGTGCAACGCAGGGGCGCCGTGCTGGCTTGGTACAATCCCTAGGTTTTGCTCCCAAACTTTGGATTCCATGGCACTGATTGTTCACAAATACGGCGGCACGTCGATGGGTTCTACAGACCGCATTCGGAACGTTGCTAAACGCGTTGCCAAATGGTCACGCGCGGGTCACCAGATGGTGGTGGTTCCTTCCGCAATGAGCGGTGAAACCAACCGTCTGTTGGGTTTGGCCAAAGAGCTGGCGCCCGCCAAACACAATGACGCCTACGGCCGCGAGCTCGACATGCTGGCCGCTACGGGCGAACAAGCCTCAAGCGCCTTACTTGCCATTGCCTTGCAGGCTGAGGGCATAGAGTCAGTGAGCTACGCCGGATGGCAAGTCCCAATTCGCACCAACAGCGCGTACACCAAAGCGCGTATCGAGTCGATTGATGATGTCAAAGTACGCGCTGATTTGTCGGCCGGCAAAGTCGTCATCGTTACCGGCTTTCAGGGTATGGATGACCTGGGCAACATCACCACGCTGGGGCGGGGTGGTTCAGACACCTCTGCGGTGGCAGTCGCTGCGGCCATGAAGGCTGCGGAGTGTCTGATTTACACCGATGTAGATGGTGTGTACACCACTGATCCACGGGTAGTGCCTGAGGCGCGGCGCCTTAAAACAGTGAGCTTTGAAGAGATGCTGGAAATGGCATCAATGGGCTCCAAAGTATTGCAAATTCGCTCGGTCGAGTTTGCCGGAAAATACAAAGTTCCCTTGCGCGTGCTCAGCAGCTTTACCCCGTGGGACATGGATATCAATGAAGAAGCCAAGTCCGGCACCCTGATTACTTTTGAGGAAGACGAAAACATGGAACAAGCCATTGTTTCGGGCATCGCGTTCAACCGCGATGAAGCCAAAATTTCTGTGTTGGGCGTGCCCGACAAGCCCGGTATCGCTTACCAAATTCTTGGGGCAGTGGCGGATGCCAACATTGAAGTCGATGTGATCATCCAAAACATCAGTAAAGACGGTAAAACCGACTTTAGCTTTACCGTGAATCGCAACGACTATGCCCGCACGATTGATTTACTCAAAGACACCGTGTTGCCCACGTTGGGTGCGCAAGAGGTGGTGGGCGACACCAAGATCTGCAAGGTTTCGATCGTCGGTATCGGGATGCGCAGTCACGTGGGTGTTGCCAGCCGCATGTTCCGAGTGTTGTCGGAAGAGGGCATCAACATCCAGATGATTTCGACCTCGGAGATCAAGACCTCGGTGGTGATTGACGAGAAGTACATGGAGCTGGCCGTGCGTGCCTTGCACAAGGCTTTTGACCTGGACCAGGTCCCGGCATAAAACTGCCAAAAGTCGTGCGATAATCTTGTTTTTTAGGAAACGTGACCGAGTGGCCGAAGGTGCTCCCCTGCTAAGGGAGTATGGGGTGTAGAGCCTCATCGAGGGTTCGAATCCCTCCGTTTCCGCCAAATCAGCCCCGTAACACTCGTGTTGCGGGGCTTTTTTGTTCCTTTTTTTCAACTGAGGATTGAATGCCGCTCTACGCGCTGATTGCATTGTTTGTCCGTCGCCATGTGCGTGCCTATGCGGTGGCGGGCGTGATGCTGGCTTGCGTGGCGGTGCTCATTGTTGTGGTGCCGCGGCTCGTTGGTGCGGTGGTAGATGGCCTGGCACGCGGCGATCTCGGCGCTGCCGCACTGGGCCACAAGTTGCTGCTGCTTCTTCTGTGTGGCCTCGGCATCTACTTTTTGCGCGTGGGATGGCGGTTGCAGTTGTTTGCAGCCAGCTACAAGTTGGGTGTGGAATTACGCACACGGTTGTACACCCACCTGTGTCAGCAAGGCCCCAGCTTCTACCAGCAGCAACGGACCGGAGATTTGATGGCCCTGGCCACCAATGACGTGGATGCCGTGGAAATGGCTTCGGGGGAGGCCATGCTGGCGGGTTTTGACGGCACACTGACTCTGGTGGTGGTTGTGGCCATGATGACTTTGGGTGTGGACTGGCGCTTAGCCCTGGTCGCGCTGTTGCCGTTTCCCTTCATGGCCGTGGCGTTTTGGCATATTTCGGAGCAAATACACAAGGCCTCGCAGGATTCGCTCGAGCGCTTTAGTCGCCTCAATGACCATGTGCAAGAAACCCTGAGCGGTGTACGCACCTTGCGCGCGCTGGGCCTGGAAGCGCGCAGTGCCGCTAGCTTTGCCGAATTGACCAGCGCTGCCGCTGAGGCTAACTTGCGGGCCCAGCGCTGGGAGGCTGCCTATGAGCCCGTGGTGGGCATATCGCTGGTGGTTGCCGGTGGGCTTACCTTGTCGGTGGGTGGCTACTTTGTCTGGCAAGACCAACTCAGTGTGGGCGCGTTGGTGGCCTTCAATCTGTATTTGGGCCAATTGATTTGGCCGATGTTTGCGGCGGGTTGGGTGTTGTCGCTGCTGGAACGCGGCCGGGCTGCGTGGGAGCGACTGCAACCGGTGCTTGAACTGCCTCTCTCAATACAAGACCACGGCAGCGTGGCGGAACTTACCCCCGGTGTGCTGGCCTTTAACGGTATCGGCTTGCGCTACGCCAGCCAAACGCATGATGCTTTGTCGGATGTCAACGTTGAGCTTCCGATAGGCCAAACGCTGGGCGTTGTGGGCGCCACCGGCGCGGGTAAGTCCAGCTTGCTGCGTCTGGTGTTGCGCCAATACGTGCCGAGCCAAGGCAGCCTGACCTGGAATGGCCGCGCCGTGTCTGACTACCAATTGGAAACCCTGCACGGCGCGATCAGTTGGGTACCGCAGGAGCCGTTTTTGTTTTCGGCGTCGGTGGCGGAAAACATTGCTCTGGGTAAGCCCGGAGCCAGCCGTGCCGAGATTGAGGCGGCCGCTGCGCTAGCGTGTATCCACGACGAGATATTGCGCTTTGCGCAGGGCTACGACACACCTGTGGGCGAGAAGGGTGTCACGCTGTCGGGCGGCCAACGCCAACGCGTGGCCATTGCGCGGGCCTTGCTGGTGAATGCGCCGCTTTTGCTGTTGGACGATGCGCTGTCAGCGGTGGACACGCAGACCGAGGCGCATATCTTGAGCCATCTGCGTGATGCCCGCCAGGGGCGCACGGTGATCGTCGTTAGCCACCGTTTGAGTGCAGTGCAAGATGCCCACAACATTGTGGTGCTGCAGCACGGGCGCGTAGTGGAGGCGGGCGACCACACCGCGCTTTTACAACAGGGTGGCTGGTACGCCAGCCAATGGCAATACCAACAATTGGAGGCCAGTCTTGCAGACGCCTGATGACATGGCCCAGCAGCGCAAAGCTGCAGAGAAGGTCGGCATTCGCTCGGCCATTGCCTTGCTACGCCGCTGCGCCGCGCCAGAGCATCGCCACCTGTGGGTGGGCACCCTGTGGCTGCTGGCTGCGGCGGGGCTAGAGTCGCTCGGCCCTTTGCTGGGCAAGCATTTGATTGACCACTACTTACTACCGCGTAACCTGGACTGGTGGGGTATGGGTAGGCTTGTGGGCGGTGTTCTGCTAGTGGGTATTGTTGCCAGTCTGGTGCGCTACTTGCAACTGACGCGCTTTGCGGGGGTGGCCATGCGTTCAGTGCAGCGTTTGCGCCAAGAGGTGTACGCGCATGTGTTGGCGCTGCCCATGGCGTTTTTTGACAAGGCCATCACGGGCCAGTTGGTCAGCCGTGTGACCAACGACACCGAGCAGGTGAAGAATCTGTATGTGCAGGTGCTGTTTGTGATGCTGGACAGCTCTATCGTGGTGTTGGGCGCAGTGCTGGCCATGGCGTGGCTGGACTGGCGCTTGCTGTTAATCGTCTTGGTGTTGTTCCCCGCCGTGGTAGTGATTGTGTGGTTTTACCAGCGCGCCAGTGGTCCCGCCGTGGCGCGTGCGCGCGAGAAGCGCAGCGAAATCAATGCCCAGATGGCCGAGTCCATCGCTGGTATGGCGGTACTGCAGGCCAGCAATGCAGAGGCGCGTTTTGCGGCGCGGTTTGGTGCTACCAACCAACAGCACTACGGTGCCCGTGTCGATGAGTTGCGGGCCAATGCCTGGCTGCTGCGGCCTATGCTGGATTTGCTCAATGTGCTGCTGCTGATTGCGCTGCTCTACAGCTTCAGTCAGCGCGACTTGCAGGCGCTGGAAGTGGGTATCTTGTACGCTTTTGTGAGCTATGTGGGCCGTGTGGTGGATCCGCTGATTCAGATCACCTTGCAGTTCGGGCAGTTGCAGCAGGCCGTGGTGGCTGCGTCGCGCGTAGATACTTTGCTGCAAGAGCCGCGCCCTGCCGTGGTAACAACGGGGCTGCGTATGGTGGCGGGGCAGGTGAGCGTGGGGGGGCTGCGCTTTGGCTATGACCCAGCACGACCTATTTTGCAGGACATCAACCTCGATTTTCTAGCCGGTGGTTTCTACGGCGTGGTGGGGCATACCGGCAGCGGCAAGTCGTCGTTGCTGAGTTTGTTATTGCGGTTTTATACGGCCCAAAGCGGTAGCGTTACCGTGGATGGAACGCCCCTGGAAAACTTGGATGATGGAGCCTTTCGCACCGATGTGGGCCTGGTGCCGCAAGACCCGTTTTTGCTGGCGGCCAGTGTGCGCGAGAACATCAGCATGGGCCGTGCGTTAAGCGATGCTGAGGTGGAAACTGCCGCCCGCGCCGCCCACTGCCATGACTTTGTTATGCAACTCGAAGGCGGCTACGCCACGCCGCTGGGCGAGGGGGGTGCCCGTTTGTCGGTGGGGCAAAAGCAGTTGATTGCTATCGCCCGGGCGCTGGCGTCGCAGCCGCGCATTTTGTTTCTGGACGAGGCGACTGCGCATATCGATTCCGAGACCGAGCAGGTGGTGCAGCGGGCGTTAAATGGGCTGCGTGGCAAGGTCACCATCATCGCTATCGCGCACCGACTGTCTACGATCCGTGACGCCGATTCCATCGTGGTCTTGAACCATGGCCGCGTCAGTGAGCAGGGGTCGCATGCACAGTTGATGGAAATCGAAGGGGGTATTTACCGGCGACTGTATGCACTGCAGCAGATTGGCGCGTAGCTTGCCGACCGCCGCTTAGTCAATCGACGCGCTCCAGCGGTCATCCCACGGCTGCTGCAGCGCGCGGCGATCGCGTTTGGTGGGGCGGCCGTGCTCTATGCTGTGCGCAGGCTCGGGGCTTAAACGCCTTTGCTCTTGGGCTGCGGCACGCTTGGCGCTGCTGTCTGCCGTTTCTTCGTACAAAGCCTGGGCCACAGGTGCAGGCCCACGTTGCTCGCTGATACCCAAAACTACGATCGTTTTGCGGATTTGGGCTTGCCACACATCGAGCTTGTCACCGGCCTTCACGTCGCGTGAGGGTTTGACATCCTTGCCGTCTACCTGCACGTGGCCCTTGTTCACGGCCTCCGTGGCCAGCGACCGGGTTTTGAAAAATCGGGCCGCCCAGAGCCATTTGTCGATACGGGTTTTGTCCATGCGCAAGTGCCTTTATTCAAAGGTGGGTGGAAGCTACTGCATCAAACCGGAAACTAGAGGCGGTCACGCCGCCGAATACATTGTCCTCGTGGTACACGCAGGTGGCCTGGTCGTCGTGGGCCGCGCCCAGTGCCACCATCAGCGGTATCAAGTGTTCCTCGCGTGGGTGGCAGATGCGCGCAGCAGGGGCAGTCTCCCACGCACTCAGCAAGGTTTCGCGCTGTGCCGGTGGTGCTGCCAGCGTGGTTTGCAGCCATTGATCAAATGCTTGCGACGGCACTTTGGCCTGGGGGCCAAACATGCGCAGGTTGTGGTAACTCAGGCCGCTGCCCACAATCAGAATCCCTTCGTCGCGCAGCGGTGCCAGCGCTTTGCCAACAGCGATGTGCTCTTGTGGCCGCAGACCGCGTTTTAGCGAAAGCTGCAGCACCGGTATGTCCGCTTCTGGGTACATCACCACCAGAGGCGCAAAGCTGCCGTGGTCAAAGCCGCGCTCAGAATCCAGCTTGGCGGCAGGGCCACCAGCGGCAATAAGCTGCTGCACCCGCTGTGCCAGCGCGGGTGCGCCGGGGGCCGGGTAGACCACGGCGTAGGTGTGGGGCGGGAAACCCGAATAGTCATAGACCATCGGTGGCTGCGGGTGGGACATGACCGTGAATTCGGTTTCCTCCCAGTGCCCTGAGATGACAAGTATCGCCTTGGGCGTGCTGCCAATCTGGCGCGGCATGTCGGCCAATGACGCTTCGAGCACCTGCATCTGGCGGCGCATGTCGGGCATGTAGGGCCAGGGGCCACCGCCGTGGGAGATGAAGTAGGTGGGTAGGCGCGGGGTCATGGACTGCAACTGGGGGCTTAGTCGCCCAAGTCAATACGCAGCGCCAAAGCAACTCCGGGCGGGGCCACGTAATCGGCGAGCACCCAAGCCCGGTGCGGGTGTTGGGCTGCTGTGCCCAGAAAATTCAGCACGGCGCTGATGGAGGCACTGTCCAGCGCAGCAAAGGGCATATCCAACAGCGTGAGCTGAGCGCCTGAGGCCAGGGCCGCTGCCAGCCATACCTTGCGCTTGGAGCCTGTTGAGAGCATATAGAGCGGTTTGTCCTGGTGCGCTTGCAGGCCCATCGCCTTGCAAAGGTGGTCCAGCAGTTCCGAGTCCCAGGTAGGGTAGCGCGCTGCAGTGTTTGCAAAGAAATGCGTGGCGCTGATCTGGTCATGGGCTTGCGTGCGCGGGTCCATCCAGAACACCCGTTGGCGGTAGCGCTCAGGTTCAGTTTGCCAACGCACACCACCCAGCTCCAAGGGGCCGGTGGGTAAAACCCCGTCGGCCGCCAAGGAGCGTAGCAAGTGCGTCTTGCCACGGCCCTCGCCACCGCCCACCCAGGTTATGCCGGCGGGCAGATTAAGCTGGGCAAAGTGCCACAGGCGCGTGCCCTGGGTATGGCAGTGCAGGTCGCAGGCTTGCAGTACCCCTGCTGGCGGCTCTGGCAGTGTTTTAAGCGTCATTTAGCAGTGAAAAAGGCACGTGGCCCGGGTAAACATTGAAGATATTGCTATCAAAATAATAGCGGTTGTTTTGAAGGGTTTGGCATGTTGTCTGGTCAGGCGCTAAGTTGCGTCAATATGGTAGCCGCATGCGCCGCCCGCAGTTCCGTAGATTGGGTGCGCGTTAATATCCGCCCATGCGAAACCCTGACTCCTTACCCCGCGACGCCGCCAGTATTCTGGAGTTGGCGGCACGGTCCATGTTTGAGCTTTTTGCCAATGCCAGCGAAGGCATGATGCTGGTAGACCGGCAGGCGCGTGTGGTCTGGATCAATGAGCAGTACAAGCGATTTTTGCCCGCATTGGGCTTTGAGCGCGAAGAAGATTTCGTCGGCCACCCGGTATCCAAGGTGGTGCAAAACACCCAAATGCACCAGGTACTAGAGACCGGTAAACCCATCCTGATTGACCTGCTGACCAACCGTGCGGGCACGTTTGTGGTCAGTCGCATTCCGCTGCGCGACGGGGCGGGGCTGGTGATTGGCGCGCTGGGCATCGTGCTGTTTGACCATCCTGAGACCACACTCCAACCTTTGATTGAAAAATTTGCGTTGTTGCAACGCGACCTGGACGACGCCCGGCGCGAGCTCGCTACCCAGCGCCTGAAAGCGGGCAAGCCGCGGCAAAGTAAATACACCTTTGCCAGCTTCATCGGTCTGAGTCCAGCGGCGGTCGAGGTGAAACGCCAGGCCCGGCGTGCCGCGCAATCCACCAGTCCCGTGCTGCTGCTGGGAGAAACCGGCACGGGCAAGGAGTTACTGGCCCACGCTATACACGCGGCGTCTAACCGGTCGGCGGGGCCGTTCATCAGCGTCAATATTGCTGCTGTGCCCGATACGCTGCTAGAGGCCGAATTTTTTGGCTTTGTGCCCGGTGCGTTTACCGGCGCAGACCGCAAGGGGCGTGACGGAAAATTCCGCCTGGCCGATGGCGGCACCCTGTTTTTGGACGAGATTGGCGATATGCCGATGGCCCTGCAGTCCAAACTGTTGCGGGCGCTGCAAGAGGGCGAGATTGAGCCGCTGGGCTCCAACAAGCTGATTCCGTTTGATGCCCGGGTGATTGCCGCCACCTCACGCGACCTGCAGCAGTTGGTGCGCTCAGGTCTGTTCCGGGAGGACTTGTTTTACCGCCTCAACGTGCTTCCTATTCGCGTGCCGCCGCTGCGCGAGCGCCGTGGCGATATTGCAGCGCTGTTGGAGGTGTTGGGAGAAGACGTAGCCCTGCGCAGCGGCTTGCCACCGCCCGAATTGACGCCTTCGGCCTTGGCGCTGCTGGAGGCCCAGCCCTGGCGCGGCAATATTCGTGAGCTACGGAATGTGCTGGAGCAAGTGGCGATGCGCAGTGACTCGAGCCGTATTGAAGTGGCCGAACTGGCGGCTGTGCTGGGAGAGGGCGGTATGACGCCCCTGGCGGCAAAACCCGCTGCTGCCGAGCCACAGCAGACCGCGGATGGGGCCAATGCAGTCCCACCAGAGTTGACGTTAAGCAGCCTGTTGCGGCCCATGGGTGTGCAGGTGGCTGAGCTGGAGGCACGCGCGATTGCTGCGACGCTGCAAGCCTGCAAAGGAAATAAGTTGGCGGCCGCCAAGCAGCTTGAAATTTCGCGGGCCACCCTCTACGGCCGGCTCGAAAATGCCTTAAATGTAGACAATTTGTCTAAATTTTGACCAGTGCAAAGTGTATGACTAATAGACAATGCAGAAATTTGAAAACCCAATTCACTAAAAAATCCAATGAAATCAAGGGTTTTTCAGTGTGGCACGCTTTGTGCAAATTTGTTCCCTAAAACCACCATAACAGGAGACGACAAAATGGAAAATTCCCGCTGGGTCCGCAAGGCCACGCTGATCGCGACCGGGCTGTGCGCAGCTTTGGCCTTTGGTTCTGTGTTTGCACAGTCCAAAGAAATCAAAATTGCACACATTTACAGCAAGACCGGCCCCCTGGAAGCCTACGGCAAGCAAACTGCCACCGGTTTCCTGATGGGCTTGGATTACGCCACCCAAGGCACCATGATGGTGGCTGGCAAGAAGTTGGTCGTCATTGAAAAAGACGACCAAGGCAAGCCCGACTTGGGCAAGAGCCTGCTGGCAGCAGCCTACGGCGATGACAAGGTGGACTTGGCGGTGGGGCCTACATCGTCGGGCGTGGCGCTGGCCATGTTGCCAGTGGCCGAAGAGTACAAAAAGATTTTGCTGGTGGAGCCCGCCGTGGCCGACTCCATCACCGGCGAAAAGTGGAACAAGTACATCTTTCGCACCGGCCGCAACAGCTCACAAGATGCGATTTCCAACGCCGTGGCGCTGGACAAATCGGGCGTGACGATTGCCACACTGGCGCAAGACTATGCTTTTGGTCGTGATGGCGTGAAAGCCTTCCGCGAATCCATCAAGACCGCCAAGATCGTGCACGAGGAATACCTGCCCACCACCACCACCGATTTCACGGCCGGTGCACAACGCCTGATTGACAAGCTCAAGGATATTCCTGGCCGCAAGGTCATCTGGATCATTTGGGCCGGCGGAGGCGGTAACCCTTTCAAGATTGCCGATATGGACCTGAAACGCTACGGCATCGAAATCGCGACCGGGGGCAACATCTTGCCCGCCATGGTGGCGTACAAGCAGTTCCCCGGCATGGAGGGCGCGGCCTATTACTACTTTGGCATGCCTAAAAATGCCGTGAACGATGCCATGGTGGCCCGCCACTACAAAGAGTTCAAGTCGCCACCTGACTTCTTCACCGCCGGTGGTTTTTCAGCCGCTATGGCACTGGTCACCGCGCTGAACAAAAGCAAAGGCGATGCGACCGCCAACACGCTCATCAAGACCATGGAAGGTATGAGCTTTGACACCCCCAAGGGCAAGATGACCTTCCGAGCTGAAGACCACCAGGCCATGCAAAGCATGTACCACTTCAAGATCAAGATCGATCCGGCGTTTGCCTGGGGCGTTCCGGAGCTGATTCGCGAAATCAAGGCCGAGGACATGAACGTCCCGATTCGCAACAAACGCTAGTCGCCCGGCGGCAGTACGTGTTAACTGGCGGGTCTTGGCGGGCCCGCCCATCACCGGGTTCACGCCCCGGCCATTCCCCGAATTTTTTGCGTAAACCCCCGGATACACGAGGGACAGGGACTCTTTTGCCCATCATATTTTGGAGACAAGCAAATGACATTCAAGTTCTACCGTGGCGCATCCGTTGCTGTGCTGTTGGTATGGGTTTTGGGCGCGTCGGCCGCCTCGGTCAACCTGCCCCAACTCAATATCGACAAAACGCAAACCACCGTTTCTGGTCTGTCTGCGGGAGGATTCATGGCGGTGCAGTTGCATGTGGCCTATTCGGCGACCTTTGCCAAGGGTGCCGGTGTGGTTGCTGGGGGGCCTTTTTATTGTGCAGAGGGCTCGGTGACCAACGCCACCGGCCGGTGCATGGCCAGCCCCTCGGGCATTCCCGTGAGCACGCTGGTGAACACCACCAACAGCTGGGCCAGCCAAGGGCTTCTTGATCCGGTGGCCAACCTGCAGAACTCCAAGGTCTATCTGTTCTCGGGATCGCTCGATAGCGTGGTCAAGACTGGCGCGATGGACGCTCTGAAAACCTACTACGCCAGTTTCGTTCCAGCGGCCAACGTGGTTTACAAGAAAGACATCGCGGCTGAACACGCCATGGTGACCGACAACTACGGCAGTGCGTGCTCTTTCAAAGGTGCTCCGTACATCAACAACTGCAACTTTGACTTGGCCGGCGCGCTATTGCAGCAACTCTACGGCAGCTTGAACCCGCGTAGTAATGCGATCTTGCCCGAGGCCAATTTCGTAGAGTTCAACCAGACCCAATTTGTGACCGGCCACGGTCTGGCAACCACGGGATGGGCCTACATTCCTCAGGCCTGTCAGGCTGGTGGTTCTGCGACGTGTCGCCTGCATGTGGTGTTGCATGGTTGCCAACAAAATGTGGCCAAGGTTCAGCAGCAATATGTGCGTAACACGGGCTACAACCGCTGGGCCGACACCAACAACATCGTGATGCTGTATCCACAGACCAGTGCCACGGCGACCAACGCTTGTTTTGACTGGTGGGGATACGACAACGCCAACTATGCCAAGAAGTCGGGGCCGCAGATGGCTGCCATCAAAGCGATGGTGGACCAAGTGTCCGCCGGTAGCAGCACAACCCCACCGCCTGCAGGTTTGCCAGCGCCCACGGGCGTTACGGCTTCCAACCCCACGGCGAGTAGCATGGCTATTGCCTGGAATGCAGTCACCGGCGCAGCCAGCTACAACGTGTACCGCAACAGCAATAAAACCAACGCGCTTCCGCTGACGGCAACGAGCTACAGCGATACCAGTTTGGCTGCGGCTACCAGCTATAGCTGGACTGTCAAGGCAGCGGACGGTAATGGCATCGAAGGCGCGACGTCCGCAGCGGCTACGGCAACGACCACCGGCACTGCACTGCCTCCTGCAAGCTGCTACACCGCCAGTAACTATGCACATACGACGGCCGGTCGTGCCTATGCCCTGTACGGCAACACCTATGCCAATGGCTCAAACCAATATATGGGTCTGTGGAATATTTATACGACCACCACTCTGAAGATGACCGGTAGCAACTACTACGTTATCGGAACCTGCCCCTAAGCTATTTTCTTCTGCGATCACAAGGACTTACGTGTTAGTTACCCAAGATTTGACCATCCGCTTTGGCGGGCATGTGGCAGTAAATGCTGTCAGCTGCACGTTTCAGCCCGGCACACTCACGGCCATCGTAGGGCCCAACGGAGCTGGCAAGACCACCTATTTCAATCTCATTTCCGGCCAACTTAAGGCGAGTGTTGGGCGCGTATCGCTTAAAGGTCAGGACTTGTCGGACTTGCCGCCCTCCGCGCGTACGCGCGCCGGGCTGGGCCGGGCGTTTCAGTTGACTAACTTGTTTCCTTATCTGTCGGTGCTAGAGAACGTGCGCCTGGCCGTGCAGGCTACGCAGTCGGGCCAACATTTACGCGGCTTCAATTTATGGAGCATCTGGAGCGACCACTCCGCGCTGACGCAAAAGGCCCTGACGATTTTGCAGGATGTGTCCCTGCTGGACAAGCAGACGGTGCCAGTAACCAGTCTGCCGCATGGCGACAAACGCAAGCTTGAGGTGGCACTCTTGATGGCGTTGGACCCTGCGGTCTATATGTTTGATGAGCCAACTGCCGGTATGAGTGCCGATGAGGCACCGGTCATCCTGAACCTGATTCGCAAGCTCAAGGAAGACAAGACAAAAATTATCTTGCTGGTCGAGCACAAAATGGACGTGGTGCGTGAATTAGCGGATCGGATCATCGTGTTGCACAACGGCTGTCTGGTAGCTGATGGCGAGCCGGCAGAAGTCATTGCGTCGCCAGTCGTTCAAGAGGCCTACTTGGGTGTAACTGCCGAGCCGCCCGATGCTGCAGTCATGACCACGAAAGGGCATACCCCATGAGCGATAACCTGTTGACGCTTTCAGGTGTGCATACGCACATTGGGGCGTATCACATTCTGCATGGGGTGAATCTTGCGATACCCCGTGGCCAGCTCACCATGCTGCTGGGACGCAACGGTGCCGGCAAGACCACTACGCTGCGCACCATCATGGGTCTGTGGCATGCGTCGCAGGGCCAGGTGATGTACGACGGTGTCGACATCACAGCAGAAGAAACTCCCGCCATCGCTGCGCGCAACATTGCCTATGTGCCTGAAAGCATGGGCATTTTTTCGGATCTCACGGTCAAGGAAAATATGCTGCTGGCCGCCCGCAAAGCGCAACGCGCCCAGCAGATGGATGAGACCCGCTTGCAGTGGATTTTTTCACTTTTCCCCGCAGTAGAAAAGTTCTGGAACCATCCTGCTGGCAAGCTCTCCGGAGGTCAAAAGCAAATGTTGGCGGTGGCCCGCGCCATCGTAGAGCCGCGCCAGTTGCTTATCGTGGATGAACCCAGTAAGGGGCTGGCCCCCTCCATCATCAACAACATGATCGATGCCTTTGCGCAGCTCAAAGCCACAGGCACGACCATCTTGCTGGTGGAGCAAAACATCAGTTTTGCCAAACGTCTTGGAGATACCGTTGCTGTGATGGACGACGGCAAGGTCGTGCACGCGGGCTCTATGCGTGCACTGGCCGAAGACGAAGCCCTGCAACACGCACTTCTTGGACTCGCGCTATGAACGCCACACTTCCCAAAATAGATCTCGACTGGAAGCCTTTGGCTCTGGTTCCCGTGCTGATGCTGGGGGTACTGCCCTTCATCGGATCCCCCTCGACCTGGCTCACACTCACCGTGGCTGGCTTGGCGATGGGCATGATCATCTTCATCATTGCCTCCGGGCTCACCCTGGTGTTTGGGCTGATGGATGTGCTCAATTTCGGCCACGGCGTGTTCATTGCGCTGGGTGCGTTTGTGGCCACCAGTGTGTTGGCTGGAATGTCCGATTGGACGGGCTCTGACCAACTCTGGCGCAATTTGGTCGCGGTAGTGCCCGCCATGTTCATCGCGATGCTGGTGGCCGGCGCAGTGGGGCTGGCATTTGAGCGCTTTATTGTGCGTCCGGTCTATGGCCAGCACCTCAAGCAAATCCTCATCACCATGGGCGGCATGATCATTGGAGAAGAGCTGATCAAAGTCGTGTGGGGGCCTGCTCAAATTGCCTTGCCACTGCCCGAAGGAATGCGTGGCTCGGTGTTTTGGGGCGATGCAGCGATCGAGAAGTACCGCATCATGGCGGTGATCGTCGGTCTGGTGGTGTTCGCTACCTTGGCATGGGTGTTAGGACGCACCAAGATCGGTTTACTGATCCGCGCTGGCGTACAGGACCGCGAGATGGTGGAATCGCTTGGCTACCGCATCAAGCGCCTGTTTGTGGGTGTGTTTGCGGTGGGCAGTGCATTGGCGGGTCTGGGTGGCGTGATGTGGGGCCTGTACCAGCAATCGGTCATTCCGCAAATGGGGGCACAGGTCAACATTTTGATTTTCATCGTCATCATCATTGGTGGTTTGGGGTCTACCGGGGGCGCTTTAATTGGCGCGTTGCTCGTCGGCTTAATGGCCAACTACACCGGTTTTCTAGCCCCCAAAGTGGCTTTGTTTTCCAATATTGCATTGATGGTCGGCATCCTTTTGTGGCGTCCCCAGGGCGTCTACCCCGTGGCCAACCGATAAACAGACGAGGCAACTATGTTCAGTCGATTACTTTCTAACGATTTGCCGCGCAGCCGTTGGTTGACCGCATTACTGGTGTTGATGGTGCTGGGTTTGGCCTTTACGCCCTTCCTGATTCCGGGCGTTAAAGCACTCAATGTGGCCGCCAAAGTGTTGGTGTTCATCGTGCTGGTGGCTAGCTTTGATTTGTTGTTGGGCTACACCGGTATTGTGAGTTTTGCCCACACCATGTTCTTCGGTATCGGCGCCTACGGCATTGCCGTGGCTACGACGCGCATGGGCCCTACTTGGTCGGCGTTGGCAGTGGGTCTGCTCGGGGCGCTAACCCTGTCCTTTTTGCTCGCATTTGTGGTGGGCCTTTTTTCCTTACGGGTGCGCGCAATTTTCTTTGCCATGATTACATTGGCAGTGGCGTCGGCCTTTTTGACATTGGCCTCGCAGTTGCATGAAATTACCGGCGGTGAGGACGGGTTGACATTCAAGGTTCCAGAAATATTGTCGCCCAGCCACGAATTCAGCGATGTGCCGTTCCTGGGCGTTGCACTGGATGGACGTCTGCTGTGCTTCTACTTGCTCTTTGCGGTGGCGGTTCTGCTTTTCTTGGCCATGCTGCGGATTGTCAATTCGCCATTCGGTCGGGTGTTGCAGGCGATCCGTGAGAACGAATTTCGTGCAGAAGCTATTGGCTATCGGGTTGTGGTGTACCGCACCACATCCGCCATCTTGTCCGCATTGTTTGCCTGTATGGCCGGTGCCATGCTGGCGGTTTGGCTGCGCTACAACGGGCCAGACACCTCACTGTCGTTCGAGATCATGATGGATGTTTTGTTGATCGTCGTGATCGGTGGCATGGGTACGCTGTACGGTGCGGTGGTGGGGGCGACTTTATTTCTGATTGCCCAGAGCTACCTGCAGGATCTGCTGCGGGTGGCTAGTGAAGCACTGGTCAGCGTGCCTTGGTTGTCCGCCCTCTTGTCACCAGACCGTTGGCTGCTGTGGTTGGGCGTCTTATTCGTGCTGTCGGTGTACTACTTCCCCACCGGAGTGGTGGGGCGCTTGCGCCTGGCAAGCGCGCTGAATAAAGCAGATGGAGCACCATGACCTATTCCACCCCATGGAAAGTTGCACTCCGCCAGCTTGCTGTTTTCACCGCCTGCTGTTACTTTTTCGCCAGTGCGGTAGTGGCCGCTGACATCACTATTGTTCAAGTTGCACCGCTCACCGGCGTACTGGCCAGCACCGGTAAGCAGATGGTGCTGGGTGGCAAGTTGTACTTCGATTGGATCAATGACACCGGAGGCATCCACGGCGCAAAAATCAAACACGTCGTTGTTGACGATGGCTATAAAGTGGAAGAGACGGTGCGCTTGACCAAGGAGGCCTTGAACAAGCCCGAGGTTGTGGCCTTGTTCGGGTTTGCTGGGACTGCAAACATCGGACAGCTTCTAGCCGACGGCGTGTTAGATAGGGGAGGGGCACCCCTGGTGGCGCCCTACACCGGCGGTGAAGTTTTGCGCAGCCCGTTCAATCCATTTATCTTTCATGTACGGGCCGGGTACGTAGACGAGACTGAGCATATGGTCAATCAGGTGGCGACATTGGGTATGACGCGCATTGCCGTCATGTACCAAAACGATGCCTTTGGTAAAGCAGGCTTGGCGGGGGTTGAGGCGGCAGTCGCCAAACGGAAGTTGAAACTCTTGGTGTCTGCCTCCTACGAGCGCAATACCGATCAAGTAGCCGACGCGGTCCAAAAGATCAAGGAGTCGAATCCTCAGGCGGTCATCATGATTTCGGTCAATCGGTCGACTGCGGCCTTTGCGGTCCAATACCGAGCGGCCGGTGGTGCAGCACAGCTGTACAACATCTCTGTTGTGGACCCCGCTGAACTGGTCCGGTTAGCCGGATTGAAGGCGGTCCATGGATTGGGTATCAGCCAAGTTGTGCCGTATCCCTACATGGCCAATAAGCCGGCAGTGCGCGAGTACCAAAACTTGTTGTCCAAGTATGGCGATGGACAGCCCATCACTTACACCAGCTTTGAAGAATTTTTAGGTGCCAAGGTGTTGGTGGAAGGTCTGCGCAGAGCGGGCCCCAACCCAACACGGGCAAGCCTCATCAAAGCGTTGGAGAGCATGGGCAATTTCGATATGGGCGGCGCAAGGGTGGGGTACTCAGCCACTAACCGCATCGGCTCGAGGTTTGTGGAAGTGACCGTCATTGGCGGTACGGGCAAGCTATTACATTGATAGCAAAATCAGAATCTGTATGACATACGCCTCACACTACTTGTCATGTGCCGGATTTGAAATCCACTATACGGAGTGGGGCGCGCCTTCGTCGCCGGTGGTGGTGGCGTGGCACGGGCTGGCGCGCACCGGGCGGGACATGGATGAACTGGCGCAGCATTTGAGTGACCGTTATCGTGTCATCTGTCCGGACACCATTGGCCGTGGACTAAGTCAGTGGTCTACAAGCCCGTTGACTGACTACTGCCTCCGTGGCTACGCCCGCATTGCTGCCAGTCTGTTGGAGCAGTTGAATTTAAAGCGGGTGCACTGGGTGGGGACTTCCATGGGTGGAGCCATTGGCACCGTGGGGGCGGCTGGTTTGTTCGAGCCCGCTCTACGCGAACGCATTGCAACGCTGGTGCTCAATGACAATGCCCCGCAGTTGGCGCCTGGCGCCATCGCACGCATTCGCGACTATGCCGGTAATCCACCGGCGTTTGACACGGTGCTGCAGTTAGAGGCCTTTTTTCGGCAGGTGTACAAACCCTATGGCTGGCTTAGTGATGCGCAGTGGCGCAGGTTGACGGAAACCTCGACCCGGCGCTTGCCGGACGGCCGCGTGACGCCGCATTACGATCCGGCCATGGTGCGCCAGTTCACGGATCATCCTGACGATTACTGTATTTGGCAGCACTACGATGCGCTGGACATTCCGGTACTGTGCTTGCGCGGCGCAGACTCCGACTTGGTGGAACGCCAAACGGTGGAGGCGATGCGCACACGCGGCCCAGGTGCTACCGGGCAGCTACGGGTGGTGGAGGTGGCCGGTTGCGGCCACGCTCCAGCGCTCAATGTGCCAGAGCAGCTGGCCTTGGTAGACGCCTTCCTAGCGGCCCATGGCCACTAGACGCGACTGCATCGCCTATTGCAGTCGCCCGTATTGGGTTCCACCAATCATGATGCCGCCATCCAGTGGCGCCAAGTCCGACTGGTACTCCATGTCTCCGACTTGAATGGGCGGAGGTGAGTAACCATTTTTCAGAGCAGCCATGAAAGCCTGGGTTTCGTCGTCTGAAATCGGCTGGTATTCGCCGCCCGCCATAGCAGCTATGCGGCTCTGTGGTACGGCTTGATCAACGGCATGGGTGTTACGTGCACCGACGCGCCCCTCATGGCTGACTTCGCCTGCGCGCGGCGCATGCATCTCAAACTGACTCTCCGTCTCACTGACCCGCCAGTATGTTCCGTCGACCAAAATACCAAAACGCTTGTAGGTGTTGATACGCATCTGTTGCTCGATGGCGGAAAAGCTGCGCAGCTTGTTCTCTTTGTTGGTGACGAATGACTTGGCCACGTCAATCATGGCAATGAAGCGATGGTGGCGCTCATCGACCGGCATGACCTTGAACTTGTACATGCTGCCAATGACCTCCATCGTCAAAAAGGTGTCGCGGATCGATTGGTAAAGCATTTCCCGGCGGAACGCCTTGCGTTCCTCCAGATCCATGCGGCGCCCTGTGACAACCGGGTCGACAATCAGGGGGGTCTTGGCGGGTTTTCTTTTGATGAATGCAAACATTTTGTACTGGAAAATAGCTCAGAACAACAGCCTAGCCTCTGGGGGCTTCAATCTGCCAACGTAAGCCGAGACTAACGGCAAACTTACAGCCCGTCAAAAAATGCGGCGCGATATAGCGGAGTTACCGCCAGTTTGGCACTTGGCTTGTACGATTTCCGCAACAATGGCGACCGCGATTTCGGCTGGCGTCTTGGCGCCTAGGTCCAGTCCCACCGGGCCGTGCAGCTTGTCCAACTCCTGGGCTTGCAGGCCAAAGTGGGTGGACAGACGCTCGCGGCGAGCCGCCTGGTTTCGCTGGGAGCCTAACGCCCCCACATAGAAGGCAGGGGATTGCAAAGCCTCCAGCAGGGCCATATCGTCCAGCTTGGAATCGTGGGTGAGGGCGACGATAGCCGTGTGTGCGTCTGGCTGCATCGCGCGCACAGCGTCATCCGGCATACCGGGCACGGCACGCACGCCGGGCACGCTGGTCAACAGGGTTTGTGCATATTCTTCGCGGGGATCGCACACCAGCACTTCGAAATCGAGCATCAGCGCCATCTGGGCTACCCCCTGCGAGAGCTGTCCGGCCCCCACCAAGAGCAAGCGCCATTGCGGCCCGAAAGGACATGCCAGAGTGTCACCATCAAAAAATAATGTCTGACCACGGTTCGCCGGCGTCAGCGTGATCTGGCCGGTGGCCAAAGTCACGGTGCGTGTTAGTAACTCGTGGTTGGCAATGCGGGCCAACAGTTCTTGGAGCCAACGGACGTTCGTCAGCGGCTCTTGCAGAAGCCGCAGCGTGCCGCCGCAAGGCAGTCCGAAGCGGGCGGCCTCGTCCTTGGTAACACCGTAGGTGATGAGCGACGGAAGAAGGTTGTAGGGCCGAGCCTGCGCGGCCTGGGTCGCGCGGGTACGCGCGATCAGGTCGTCTTCCACACAGCCGCCCGACACTGAGCCACTGACAAGGCCGTCGTCGCGCAGCGCCAGCAGCGCACCTGGCGGGCGCGGTGCACTACCCCAGGTTTCTACCACCGTGATCAGGGTGACCGCGTGGCCCCCTTGGTGCCATTGCAGGGCGTCGTTTAAAACACGTAAATCGAGACTTTGCACGATTACAGCGGATGAAGGGGGTGGGAGTGCATCAGGGTGCCGCGAAGCAAGCTTGCCAATGTCAGGTCTAAAAACGCCTCAAATTCAATACACATGGGCTGCAGGCTGGCATCTTGCTGCAGCACTTGGGCAATGACGGGCGGTGGCGATGCCAACTGGGTCACGCTGATGACGAGGGCATGGATTTGCAGCACCAGCGTTGCGGCTTGCGCAGGTGCCAGCCCCGGTACATGGCGCACCAAATCGCCACTGAGCCGCGCCACCAGGTCGCGCAGAAAAATTTTGAAGGCATGCGCAGCTTCAAAATCCAGGCGGGGCTCGATCACCGAATGCAGTAGCACCAAGAGCCTGCGCAGCGTAGGGCGTTCGGCCAGGGTGCGCGCTACCGTGTTGGGTACCGCGTCTGCTGATCGATCCTCCGGTAAGGCCTGCAAAGCTGCCGCTAGGGCCAGCTCCCACTGTGTCAGTTCGGTCTGCACCAGCGCCAAAAAGACGGCCTCTTTGCAGTTGAAATACAAATACGCCGTGCCTTTGGCGACCCCCGCCCGCTGGGCCACCTGCGCAATGGTGACGCCTTCAAAATCAGTCTGCGCAAATAGGTCAGAGGCAGCCTGCAGCAAATGGCTGCGGCGCAGGTCTTTGTCTTCTGATGTGCGCGCGCGTTGGCGCCCAAGCCGCGGTGGCTTGGGCGTGGTGGGCGCGCTGGTCTGGGCAGTTGCCATCAAACGCTCAGGGGCAGGCTGCGTAAACGCTTGCCGGTCAACGCGAACATGGCATTACTGACGGCGGGCGCAATGGGTGGCAAGCCCGGCTCGCCTACGCCAGAAGGCGGGCGCGTGCTGGGCACGATAAAGGTTTGCACCTCGGGTGCCTGGGCCAGTTGCACCATGGGGTAGGTGGGGAAGTTGTTTTGCTGTACTACGCCGTCTTGGATGTCGATCTTGCCGTACAGCGCCGCGCTCAAGCCGAAGATGATGGCGCTTTCCATCTGCTGGGCCACGGTGTTGGGGTTGATCACCGTGCCGCAGTCAATAGCGCAAAACACTTTGTGCACACGTGGCACGCCGTTTTGGATGGACACCTCGGCCACTTGGGCCACGATGGAGCCAAAGGACTCGTGTAACGCTACGCCGTGGGCATGCCCCTCGGGCAGTTTGCTGCCCCAGCCTGCCTTGCTGGCCGCCAATTGCAAGACGGCTAAGTAGCGCGGCGCTTCTTTCAGCAATGCGCTGCGGTAGGCCACACCATCTTGGCCCGCTGCTGCCGCCAGCTCGTCGATAAAGCTCTCGGAGAAGAAGGCGTTGTGCGAATGGCCGACCGAACGCCAAAAGCCTACCGGTACGCCCATTCTGGTGGCCACATGGGCCATGCGCTGGTTGGCAAACCCGTAGGGCAAATCGAACAAACCTTCGGCGGTGGTTTTGTCGGGTGTGTCCAGTGGCCCAGCCAGCGCAGGCAGTCCGCGCTCCATCCAGCGCGGGGTGATGGCGTCACCCGCCGACTGAATACGCAGGCTTTGCACCGCGCCTTGCGCATCCACCGCCGCATGCAGGCTGGCCACATGCATGGGTCGGTAAAAGTCGTGCGTCATGTCTTCTTCACGGCTCCACAGCAGTTGCACCGGGCGCCCGCCCGTGTCCATCGCCACGCTTACCGCCAGTACCACGCTGTCTACTTCCAGGCGGCGGCCAAAGCCTCCGCCCAACAGAGTTACATGCAGTGTGACTTGGTCCACATCTACGCCCGCTACCTTGGCCGCTGCTTCGCGGGCCATGCCCGGTACCTGGGTGGGTGCCCAGATTTCCACCTTGCCATCTTTGACCTGCGCGGTGCAGTTCATGGGCTCCATGGTGGCGTGGGCCAGGTAGGGCGCATGGTAGGTGGCCTCAATCATCTTGTTGGCTGATGCCTCGGCCTTGGCGGTATCGCCCTTGGTGTAGAACGCAGTACCTTCTTGGGTCTTGGTGTGGGCTTCTAATTCGGCTGCAATGCGCGCACTGTCCAGTGCGCCTGCGGCACGCTGCGCCCATTGCACGTTCACCGCTTGGGCGGCTTGTTTGGCGTGCCAAGTGGTTTTGCCCACAACGGCAAAGCCAGCGGTGGAACCTGCAGCGGAGTCTAGGGACACCACGCGCTCCACACCCGGCATCGCCAGCGCGGCCTTGGTGTCCAGGGATTTAACCGTGCCGCCCAACATGGGCGCCATGCGGATACTGGCAAACAGCATGCCGGGTTGGCGTATGTCAATGCCGAACTGGGCCGTGCCGTTGGTCTTGGCCGGAGTGTCTGAGCGCAGGGCCGGTTGGCCGATCAGCGTCCAGTCTTTGCGGTTTTTCAAGACCACATTGGTGGGCGTGGTGCCCGCGGCCGCCTTGGCAAATGTGCCGTAATGGTCGCTCTTGCCGCTGGCGTGGCTGACCACACCGGCTTTGACAGTGAGCTCTGAGGTGGGCACGCCCCATTGCGCGGCGGCCGCTTGCACCAGGCTGGCGCGAGCGGTGGCGGCGGCTTCGCGCAGGGGCACCCAGGCGTCGGCCATGCTGGACGACCCGCCGGTAACTGCAATGCCCAGCTCGCGGGCTACTTTGCCCACCATCCATTCGCCAGTGCGCTGCAGGGCGGGCTTCTGGCCGCCTTCCGAGTCCAGCGGATGGAAGGGCAGGCTACCCACAAACATGGCCACGTTGCCGTAAATCTTGCTCGGGCCCGCTTGCTCCAACTTCACGCGGGTCAGCGGTACATCCAGCTCTTCAGCTACCAGCATGGCCAGCGCGGTATGCACGCCTTGGCCCATTTCGCTGCGCGGCATGGCCAGTACCACACCGCCGTCTGCCGTTACTTTGATCCAGCCGTTCAGGGCCACATCGCCCTCGGTGGGTAGCATCAAATCAGGGGTGCCCAAGCGGGAGCGGGCGGGTAATACGCCCCAGCCCACGACCAATGCACCGGTTGCGCCCAGGGCGCTCAGTAGCCAGGTGCGGCGCTTCATGCTGCTACTCCGGTGGCGGTGGTACCTGCGGCGCGGTGGATCGCGGCGCGCACGCGTTGGTAGGTGCCGCAGCGGCAGATATTGGTCATGGCTTCGTCAATGTCGGCATCGGTGGGCTTGGGCTTGCGCTCCAGTAGGGCGGTGGCTGCCATCAGCATGCCGCTTTGGCAGTAGCCGCATTGCGGCACCTGCTCGGCAATCCAGGCGGCTTGCAGGGCACTGGGTTTTTCGGGCGTGCCCAGCGACTCAATCGTGCGGATTTTTTTACCTGCGACGGCCGTCAAGGGCATCACGCAAGAGCGCACGGCCTGGCCATCAATGTGCACAGTGCACGCGCCACAGGCCGCCACACCGCAGCCAAACTTGGTGCCGGTCATGTTCAATTCGTCGCGCAAGACCCACAAAAGGGGCATGCTGGGGTCGGCATCGGTCTTGACGTTTTTGCCGTTGATGTTCAGGTCCATGGGGTCTCCGCGTTATTAAATGAACTGCGGTCATATAATAATTGAACCGGAGTCATTTAAGCAAAACCCTGTGCAAAATAACCAGTTACCCGAAATTGCATCCACCGGGCCAACCGTGCTGGTGCTGGCCTCGGGCCGGGGTGAGCGATTCAGGGCTTCGGGTGGCAGCACGCACAAATTGCAAGCGCTGTTAGGCGGCCAGACGGTGCTGGCACGCACACTGGCGGCGGTGCAGGCCAGTGGCTTGCCGTGGCACCTTGAGGATCAAGGTTTACCCGGCATGGGCGACTCTATTGCCGCTGCGGTAGCCGCTACGCCGAGCGCCAATGGCTGGCTGATTTTGCCGGCTGACTTACCCTTGGTGCGCAGCGAAACTTTGTTGGCGGTAGCCCATGCAATGCAGAGCCACAGCGTGGTGGTGCCGGTGTGTCAGGGGCAGCGGGGGCACCCGGTCGGTTTTGGGGCCGTTTGCGGCCCTGATTTGCGCAATTTAAGGGGAAATCGCGGTGGGGCCCAGGTAATTACTGCCTGGGGCGCTATGGAATTGATAGTAGATGATGCTGGAGTCTGTAGGGACATTGATACCGTGCAGGACTTGGCGGAGGCCGAGGAGTGGTTACTGCATTCGACACATGGCGCGAGGTAAACCTAGAAGCTTGGGTGGCGAAGCGTTTTGCGCAGGTAAAGGAGGAGCCCGCAAAGCGGGCGGGGGACACGGAGCAAAGCGCTTCGCCGCCCAGGCTTCTAGCCCCAACTACTGTTTCGCCCCCAGCGCCAAAGCCGCACTCCGCTGTGCATCCAGCTCAGCCCCTTCGGGGGCGTCTAGGGTATTCCAGCCCGCCATGTGCTGCAGGCTTACGTTGAACAGCGCCGTAATCCACTCCGGGTCGTCGTTCAGGCAGGGAATGTAGTGAAAGCTCTTGCCCCCCGCGTGCAGAAACGCTTCTCGCGCTTCCATGTTGATTTCTTCCAGCGTCTCCAGGCAGTCGCTGGTGAAGCCGGGGCAGATCAAATCCACACGTTTGACGCCGGACTTGCCCATGTCAATCAGCGTGGGCTCGGTGTAGGGTTCTAGCCATTTAGCGCGGCCCAGGCGGGACTGAAACGTGACCTTGTACTGCGCTTTGGTCAGGCCCAACTCAGTCGCCAACAGGCGCGCCGTTTTGAAGCATTCGCAGTGGTACGGGTCGCCCAAGTGCAGCGTGCGCTCGGGCACGCCATGGAAACTCATCACCAGCACATCGGGCTTGCCTTCTTTCATCCAATGGCGTCGCACGCTGGCGGCCAGCGCGGCTATATAGCCCGGGTTGTCGTGGTAATGGTTGACAAAGCGAAACTCGGGTAGGGCACGGCAATCTTTGGCCCAGGTGTACACCGCGTCAAACAGGCTGGCCGTAGTCGTGCCAGAGTACTGCGGGTAGGCGGGTACCACCAAGATGCGGGTCACGCCCTCGGCTTTCATGGCGTCCAGTTGCGAGGCAATCGACGTGCTGCCGTAGCGCATGGCCCAGCGCACTTTGACCTGGTGGTTGCGTTGGCCTAGCCAGCCTTGCAGCAGCTTGGCCTGGCGCTCGGTCCAAATCTTGAGCGGCGAGCCCTCTGGCGTCCAGATGCTGGCGTATTTGGCCGCTGACTTGGCTGGCCTGAAGCGCAAGATGATGCCGTGCAAGATGATCATCCACAAAATTCGTGGAATCTCCACCACCCGGTGGTCACTCAAAAATTCAGCCAGGTAGCGGCGAACGGCGGGCGTAGTGGGGGCATCGGGTGTGCCCAGGTTGCAATACAACACGGCTGTGCGGGGCGCGGTGCCGTGGGAATAGGGGGGTTCTGGATGGAAAGACATGGGCCTATTGTCGTAGAGCTGCGTCGTTCTGCGTTTGGCGGCCGCGTTGACCTTGGCTCAGCCTAAATTCAGAACTTCCAGCATTTCTTGGTTCCAATCAATCGAACCCTGCTCGTACAAAATGCCCTTCTTCAGAATCATGTGGTGGATGCGCGCCTCGCGGCTTTGGGCGCTCCCATTCAGGAAGTCGCGCTGCTCAATTGCGCGGTAGTGGGCCAATTTTTCTCGGTGCAAGCCAATGCGGCGGTGTAATTCGGTGTGTAAGTCCACTTCACCCAGCACCGCGTCGGCCCGCAGTTTCACCATAAATTCGTCCCGCAGATCCATAGGTGGGGCGGGCTCAGCGGCCCAGCGTGCCAGCTCGGCGCGGCCTGTGGGTAGCACGTGGTATTCGCGTTTGCGGGTCTTGCCAGCGTCTGCGGGCGTGCTGGACGCTATCCAACCGGCCGTCTCCATGCGACCCAATTCACGGTAAATCTGCTGGTGCGTGGCATGCCAAAAATAGCCTATGGATTTGTCAAAGCGGCGCGCGAGGTCGTAACCCGACGAGGCTTTTTCAATCAACGAGGTGAGTACAGCGTGCGACAAAGACATGCCGGAGAGTCTATGCGGCAGTGCACAACTATGCAACTGGTTGCATATATTTTTAAATCGACCTAAACTGTGCAACTGGTTGCATAGTTAACGCCCCATTTCGTCGTAAAGGACACCCATGAACGCCTACCCCCAGCTACTCGCGCCCCTAGACTTGGGCTTTACCACCCTGAAAAATCGGGTGTTGATGGGCTCCATGCACGTGGGGTTGGAGGAGGCCAAAGACGGCTTCAACCGCATGGCCGCGTTTTATGCCGAGCGTGCCAAGGGCGGCGTAGGCTTGATCGTGACTGGCGGCATCGCCCCCAATGACCGAGGCCGCCCCATGCCCGGCGGTGCCCGCATGACCACGCAGGCAGAGGCTGACAAACATAAAGTGGTGACGCAGGCCGTGCACGATGCGGGCGGCAAGATCGCCATGCAGATCCTGCACTTTGGCCGCTACGCCTACCACCCCGAGCTGGTAGCCCCCAGTGCGCTGAAGGCGCCCATCAATCCATTTCGCCCACACCCTTTAAGTGCTGACGAGATTGAGCAAACGATTGAGGACTATGCCAACTGCGCGGCGCTGGCGCAAAGTGCGGGTTATGACGGCGTGGAGATCATGGGCTCTGAGGGCTACCTGATCAATGAGTTTGTGGCAGCGCAAACCAACCACCGAGATGACGCCTGGGGCGGCAGCTACGAGAACCGCATTCGCTTTCCGCTGGAGATCGTGCGCCGCACCCGGGCGCGCGTGGGGCCCAACTTCATCATCATCTTTCGCCTGTCGATGCTGGATTTAGTGGAGGGTGGCTCAAGCCAAGAGGAAGTGGTGCAGTTGGCGCAGGAACTGGAAAAAGCGGGTGTCACTATTTTGAACACCGGCATTGGCTGGCACGAAGCGCGCATTCCCACCATTGCGACCAAAGTGCCACGCGCAGCATTTGCGTGGGTCACGCAGCAGCTCAAAGGCAAGGTCAAGATCCCGCTGATCGCGACCAACCGCATCAACACGCCGGAGGTGGCTGAGCAAATTCTTGCCGACGGACAAGCCGATATGGTCAGCATGGCGCGACCATTTTTGGCCGACCCCAACTTTGTGGCCAAGGCGGCCGCGGGCAAGGCCGACGAGATTAACACCTGCATCGGCTGCAACCAGGCCTGCCTGGACCACACCTTTGGCGGCAAGATCACCTCATGTTTGGTAAACCCATGGGCCTGCCATGAAACCATCATGGTTGAGACGCCCGCCAAAGTGAAAGAGCGTATTGCCGTGGTGGGTGCGGGCCCCGCCGGCTTGGCCTTTGCGACGACGGCAGCGCGGCGCGGCCACGATGTCACCCTGTTTGACGCCGCTGCAGAAATTGGTGGTCAGTTCAACGTCGCTAAGCAGGTGCCGGGCAAAGAAGAGTTTTCTGAGACCCTGCGGTATTTCGGCAAGCAGATTGAGCTCACCGGCGTGCAGCTGAAATTGGGGCGCCGGGTGAGTGCGCAAAACTTGTCGGATGCCGGTTTCAAACACGTAGTGCTGGCCACGGGAGTGAGCCCGCGTATGCCCGATATCGAAGGTATTAATCACCCCAAGGTGGTGGGCTACTTGGATGTATTGCGCGACAAATGTGCCGTGGGCAAAACTGTTGCCTTGATTGGCGCGGGCGGCATTGGCTTTGATACCGCAGAATTCTTGTTGCACGAAGGCACGAGCCCGAGCCTGGATAAGGCCAAGTTTTTTGCGGAGTGGGGTGTGGATACGACCTACGCTACGCGCGGTGGTCTGACGGCCCCGAACATTGAAAAGAGTCCGCGTAAGGTCTACCTGCTGCAGCGTAAAACCACCAAGGTGGGGGACGGTCTGGGCAAAACCACAGGCTGGATTCACCGTACATCGCTCAAGAACCGCGCGGTGGAGATGGTCAACGGCGTGACCTACCGCAAAGTAGACGATGCCGGTCTGCACATTACGGTGGGCGATCAAGAGATGACTATCCCGGCGGACACGGTGGTGGTGTGTGCTGGACAAGACCCGCAGCGCGAACTGCAAGTCGCACTGGAAGCCGCGGGTTGCGCCGTACACCTGATTGGTGGCGCCGATAAAGCCGCAGAGCTGGATGCCAAGCGTGCTATCCAACAAGGCACCGATCTGGCGCTGGCCTGGGGCCGCGTACCAGCACCCGCCAAAGGTGGCGCTGCCAAGCCCACTTTCGAGCAAAGCCTGCCGCCCGCAGTGGCCGCGAGCTTGGCGTTATGGCACAGCATGGTCGCTGAAAAAAATGTAAGCGCACTGGCCAGCATCCTTAGCCCCGCTGCCGTGTTTCGCTCACCCATGGCGCACACCCCGTACCCTAGCGCACAAGCGGTACACCTCTTTTTAAGCAACGTGATAGAGGTATTTGAAGACTTCAAGTACCACCGCCAATTGGCCAGTGCCGATGGCCTGAGTCTGGTGCTGGAGTTCAGCGCGAACGTAAACGGCAAAGCACTCAAAGGCGTGGACCTGGTGCAATTTGATGCCGACGGCAAGATCTTGGATTTTGAAGTGATGGTCCGCCCGATGAGTGCCTTGCAGGCGCTGGGTGATGAGATGGGCAAACGCATGGCACCGTACATGGCGGCGTTCAAGGCGGCCAAGTCGGGTTAATCAGGGTGGTAAAGGCGTAGATGTCGCGTATGCTTGCGCGCACTAACGAATACGTACCCAACCTAGGCCATGACAAGCAAAGACAGCGAAGCACGATTTCAAGCATTGGTAGAACTGACGGCAGACTGGTATTGGGAGCAGGACGCTACTTTCAGATTTACCCACATCAGTGATGGCCTGCCGATAGACAGCAAGCTACTGCCCTCTGACTGCTTGGGAAGTACCCGTTGGGACTTGCCCCATGCCGGGGTTACGGAGGCGCAGTGGGCACGCCATCGCAGCCAGCTTGATCTAAATTTGAGTTTCCAAGACTTTGAATCGCAGCGCCCTACATCGGATGGTGGTTGGTCTTGGATCTCGGTCAGTGGTGTGCCGGTGTTTGACGATGCTGGGGAGTTTCAGGGCTACTGGGGTATTGGCCGCGATATTTCCAAGCGCAGAGAGACGCAGCAACATTTGCGTGACAGTGAAGACCGCTTTCGCATCCTGACCCAGCTCTCCAGCGACTGGTATTGGGAGCAAGACCACTTGCACCGATTTGTCATGGTCAACGGCGCCGTAGCCGCCAGCACGGGCTTGGCAGTGACCGATTTTCTGGGTAAAACCCATTGGGAATTGCCCATTCAAAACGTCAGCATGCAAGACTGGGAGTTGCACCGCAGGGTGCTGGCGGATGAACAGGAGTTTCGTGACTTTGAGATTCGCTGGCCCGACAGCGCTGGGTGCATGCATTGGTCGTCCGTCAGCGGAGCACCGGTCTACACCGCAGCGGGTCAGTTGCGTGGCTACCGTGGCGTAGGCCGCGATGTCACAGCGCAAAAGCAGGCGGCAGATCAGATTCACCGCCTGGCGTTTTACGACGCACTCACCGGACTGCCCAACCGGCGTTTGTTGCAAGAGCAGCTCAAACGATCGCTGCATGGTCAAACGCGCCACCGGATGCGTGGGGCCCTGTTGTTCATTGATCTGGACAACTTCAAATCACTCAACGACACCCTGGGTCACGACGTGGGTGATGTGCTGCTGCAGCAAGTGGCTGCGCGACTGGGCACCTGTGTGCGCGAGAGCGACACCGTGGCCCGCCTGGGCGGTGATGAGTTTGTGGTGGTGTTAGAAGACCTGCACGAAGACGCAATGGAAGCTGCGTCACAAGCGGAAGGTATTGGTAAGAAAATTCTGGCTATGTTGAATCTGCCCTACCAACTGGCTGGACGTGAGCACCGCAGCTCGCCCAGCATTGGTATTACGCTCATTGGCGTCGAGCAGCAGAGCGTGGACGACCTCCTGAAGCAGGCTGATCTGGCGATGTACCAAGCCAAGGCCTCAGGGCGCAACACTTTGCGGTTTTTTGACGTGGCCATGCAGTCTGAAGTGGACAGCCGCGTAGCCATGGAGTCTGACCTGCGCGATGGTCTGCAGGGCGGTGAAGAGCTGGCACTGTTGTTCCAGCCGATCGTGGACAGCCACGGCACGATTGCCGGCGCAGAGGCCCTGGTGCGTTGGCTGCAGCCCCAACGTGGCTTGCTCATGCCGGCCGACTTCATACCCCTGGCGGAGGCCACCGGCTTGATATTGCCACTGGGCCGCTGGGTGCTGGAAAGTGCATGCGCACAGTTGGCTTTGTGGTCCAAAGATCCGGCGTTGGCGAGGCTCACTTTGTCGGTCAACGTGAGTGCCCGGCAATTGCGCGAGCCCGATTTTGTGGAGCAAGTGGCTGCCACTTTGCGGCGTCACGGTGCCAAGGCGCAGCGCCTGCGCCTGGAGCTGACCGAGACCATGCTGGTGCATCGCGTAGAGGACATCATCGTCAAGATGTCGGCTTTGAAGGCTATGGGTGTTGGCTTCTCGTTGGACGACTTCGGCACGGGCTATTCGTCGCTCAGCTATTTGAAGCAATTGCCATTGGACTTGTTAAAAATCGACCACTCGTTTGTTCGCGATGTACTGACTGACCCGAACGACGCCGCCATTGCCCGCACGATCGTGGCCCTGGGTAAGAGTTTGGGCCTGGCGGTGGTGGCTGAAGGTGTAGAGACGATGGAGCAGCGCATGTTTTTGGCGGACATCGGTTGCTCAAGCTACCAGGGTTTTTTGTTTTCTGAGCCGCTGCCTATCGACCAGTTCAATGACTACGTAGTGCAGGCGGCTGAATCAGTCAACGCGCTGCCAAGCCAGCCAGCGCGCTTGCTTTAAGCGTCATTTCTTGGGCAAAAGCGTGAGCTCGCTGCGGGTGTTGGCCTTCACATCTTGCGCTAGCAAATGTTGTGGTACCGAGTAACCAGCCACAAAGCGTGCCACTTGGTCGTCGTAGTGCGCGTCGCCCCAGACCCCACTTTGACCCATGGGATTGATGCCTTGTGAGGCCCCAGGCTTGGAAAAATCGATGACGCGGCGGGTGGACGGGCCGGTCGTCACAGCCCACGGTGCCGGGCCAATACCGTAGGAAAAGTTGTTGGGCGTTTCGCGGCCACCTGGCACGGCCAGTGGCCCCACGTTAAACATGCGGTCCAGCGGCTTTTGCATGCCCAGCGGATGCACTTGGGTCAAGGTGTGGGCGTTACCCCAATGCCACTGTACGAGATCTTTGCCATACAACGACTCCAGGTGCCGCAGTGTGGCGACCCAAGCCAAGCGCAGGGTCTCAAAGTGCCCCTCCTTGGCCGGGGTGGTGACGTTGTCCCACCAGGGCGATTTGGGGTCGGCTGCCAAGCGCGCGAGGGCCTGGTCCAGCGCGCGGGTTCTAAGAAGGTTGGCAAACTGCTCCTCCCCCAATTCGTCTTGCATGGCCCCTTTGGCAATCTCATAGAGTAGTTGGCTAAAGAGTACCGGCGCAATGCCACTGGTGTCGTAGTCGCCATTCCATTGTTCGAGGGGCTCTAAAAAAGCCTTTTCATAGGGGTCGGTGGTCACCGCTTTGAGGATCGGCAAAAGGTTTTTTAGCACCCGCGGGCCGTAGCCGCTGCCCACATCGAGTTGCAGGTTTTGGGCGGCTTGCGTGTCCCACAGGCGGTTGGATTGGCTGAGTTGAGCATCCAGCCGCTGCACCCGGTCTGGCAGGTTGTAGTAGCCAGGCACGGGCACGCCGCTGGACGGTTTGGGCTGGTGGTTGGCCGACACGATGTAGCCCCGTGCCGGATTTTCTTCTTGCGGGTTGAAGCTGAAGTTGTAGAAGCCGAGCTTGTCGGCCTCGCTGGTGCTGCCGTCGAGTATAAAAACCGGATTGACACCAGGTGGGCGGATGGGCAGTTTGGCCGCGGCCCACCAGCCGATGTCGCCGGCCGCATTGGCCCACACCACGTTCAACCCAGGGGCGTGTATGTGTTGCACTGCGGCACGGGCTTTGGCGCGGGTGTCTGCGCGGTTCAGGCCATAGAAGCCATCCAGCATCGGGTTTTCAGTCTCCAGAAACGCCCACCACATCGCGATCGGCGTGCTTGCCAGTGGCGTCTTGAAGGCATCGGTCACGATCGGGCCGTGCGGCGATTTGCGCAGCGTGAGTGTCATGGCGGGCGCACCCTTGACGGCAATCGTCTCGCTGCGCGCTTCCATATTCACCCACTGGCCGTGGTACCAGACCTGGTTGGGGTTGTCAGGGTTGATTTTCTCGGCGATGAGGTCGATGTCATCGTTCTGGAACATGGTCAGCGACCAGCCGAACTGTGTGTTGTGGCCCAGCAGTGCCAGCGGGTTGAGTGCTTGGTGGTGGCCGTACAACTCAAAGCCCGGCGCCGACAAGTGCGCCTCGTACCAAACGGAAGGCGCAGAGTATGCAATGTGGGGGTCACCGGCCAACAGCGGTTTACCGCTGACCGTGCGCTGTCCGCTAACAACCCACGCATTGCTGCCCTCCACGGCAGGTACGCCGGCAGCTTGCAATGCCGCTTCGCTAACCCGGGCTAACTGGGTTAGGCGGGTCCAATCGTTGGGTTGAAGCGACACGCTCCCCACCACGCCCTGCGGGTGCCAGTCCACATCAAAGGCGCGCAGGTAGTCGGGGCCGAGTTTGTCGCGAATGAAGGTCAACACGGGTTCGGTTTTGAAGGCCGCGGCAAAGCTGTACGCCAGATAGCCAGATACGGCCACGGTGTCTTGGGGGGTGAAGTCCCGCTTAGGGATACCCAGAACATCAAACTCCAGCGGTGCGGGGTGCGTGGCCTGAAACTGGTTGACACCATCCAGGTAGGCTAACAAGGCTTGGCTGGAGGGCTTGGTCATGTCCATTTTGCTCACATAAGTCTGCGCAAAATTGCGCAGACCCAGGGTACGAAACAGGCGGTCGGCGTCCAGGAGCTTGGGGCCCAGCACCTCGGCCAGCTCGCCATTGGCCAAGCGGCGCACCATTTCCATTTGGAACAAGCGGTCTTGTGCGTGCACGTAGCCCAGCGCGCGGTACATATCGGCCTCGTTCTGCGCCTGGATATGCGGCACGCCGCGTTCGTCGTAGCTTACGTTGACGGCTTGCGTCAGATGGGCGATGTTGACCGTGCCACTGCGCACTGGCTGTTTGGTGTGCAGGTACCAGGCGGCCGCACTGCCAGCCGCCACCAGGGCCAGAGCCAGCAGGCCCGCCAGCCATTTCAGGGCTTTCTTCATAACCGGTGTCTCCAGTACATCGCTTCAATTCAGATGGGCCACGGCTGATAGGCCACTACGAACAGCGCCCTCCAGCGTAGCGGGGTAGGGGCCCTGCACATAGTCGCCCGCAGCGACCAGACCGGGGGCGATGCGTTGTGCAGGCCGCCGTAAGCCCGGGGCGCAGGCAAAGGTGGCACGCTTCTCCACCACCGTTTGCACCGCCTGCAGGGGCTGATGCATGAAATGGCCGAGCTGGGCAGAGGCTTGCGCCAACACGGCGGCTTGCAAACTTTCCCGGCTGCCCTGGCTGGCGCTGACCACAAAAGCCAGCAGGCCTTCAGGTCCATCCAACTGGCCCCGGTCAAACACAAACTGGGCGGGTGCCTCTGCGGTGTTATGCAGGGCCAGCATGGCATGGGGCAAGCGTACGCCGGGGGCGTAGGCGTATACGGTGGCAATGGCTTCAAAGTGCATGGCGGCGGCCGCCGCAACCCAAGTGGTTATGGCTGTTGCTATCAATTCAGGAGCGTCTTTGGTAGATTCGGCGCCGGACCGGACCGCTTCTGATGCTGAAGTAGCCCAAATAACGCGGTCAAAGGCGTCGCCATCGACACACCAGTGTGGAGCTTGCCATTGGAGCTGGGTCACGCGGTGACCGCAGCGCACATGTGCGCGACCTGGGAGGCCCGCGGCACTGCGTTGCAACGTCTGCTGCGCCAGCCATTGCTGCGCCTGCACCGGAAAAAGTGCGCCCAGATCCACCCGGGGCAGGAGCAGGTTAGAGCCACCACGGATGCCAAACATCGCGTCCTTAAGCACCCGCAAAAACACCTGCGCGCTGGCAGCTTGGGCGGGCGTGTTCAGGGCCGATACACACAGGGGTTCTATCAGTTCTTGCAACACCCGCGGGGACATGCCTTGGCACAAGGACGCCACCGACAGCGTGGGTGCACACTGAAAACTGTGTAGTTGCCAGCCCACCGCGTGGCGCATCAACGAGCCCTTGTCCGACCACGACCAGCCTTGGGCAGTGGCAATTGCCGCCAATGCGTCCAGCGGCGCTGGCCATCGGGCAGCCCAGGCGGGCGTTTGCAAACCCGTGCCATCGGCAAACGGCAAGGACAACGCTTGGCGCAGCAGCACGGCCTGCGGATCCAGGCCCACGGTGCGCATCACTTTTAAAGTCTCGGTATAGGCGCCAATAAGGATGTGCTGTCCGTTGTCCAGCACCACGCTGCGCCCGTCTGGCAAGGTGCCGTTCACGGCCCTGGCCCGCCCACCTACTGCGCGGGCTGCTTCGAAAACAATAGCATCGTGCCCGGCTTGCACCGCCGCCACGGCGGCAGCCATGCCCGCCCAGCCCGCACCGACGATTGCGATCTTCACAAGCGGCCTAGGGCCTGCACCTTCCAGGCCAGCCACATCTTGCGCAGCGGTGTGAGCTTGATGCGTTGGTGTAGTACCTGGAAGTTGTCGGACTCTATCTCGCGCAGCAGGGCGCGGTAAATGCTAGCCATCATGAGGCCTGGCTTTTGGGTACGACGATCTTGGGCGGGCAGTAAAGCCAGGGCTTCGTCATACAGGGCATGTGCGCGCTGGGCTTGAAACTGCATCAGCGCGACAAAGCGGTCCGAGTGAATGCGGTTCAGTATTTCGTGCGCCTTCACCTCGAACTGCTGCAGTTCGTTGACCGGCAGGTAGATGCGCCCGCGCAGTGCGTCTTCACCTACATCGCGAATGATATTGGTGAGCTGCAGCGCCTGGCCGAGCTTGTGCGCGTAGGCCGTAGTTTGGGGCTGGGTCTGGCCAAAAATACGCGCAGCCACTTCGCCCACTTCGCCCGCAACCAGGTGGCAGTAGCGCTGTAGGCCCAAGTAGTCCAGGTAGCGGGTTTGCTCCAGGTCCATCTGGCAGCCGTCAATGATGGCCTGTAGATGGCGCTGCTCGATGGCGAACTCGGCCGTCAGTGGCATCAGCGCCAACAAGACCGGATGGCTGGGTTGGCCTGCAAATGCCTTGGCAACCTCGCTGCGCCACCAAGCCAGCTTGGTGGCTGCGACGCCCGCGTCCACCATGTCGTCGACCACGTCATCGACCTCGCGGCAGAATGCGTAAAAGGCGGTGATGGCTGCGCGGCGTGGGGGTGGCAGAAAGAGAAATGCGTAATAAAAGCTGCTGCCCGAGGCGGCGGCTTTTTCTTGCACGTAATCGGCTGGATTCATGGGGGGGATTGTTACACCTCTGCAATGCAGCTCGGGCGGGTTCCGTGGAGATAACTTCGTAGCCAGTTACTGCCGTTTGGTTGTCACTGCCCAGGGCCCCTGTAGGTGACTGAAACCTCGTTATCTGAAACCTACGCGATGATGGTGGTCGGTTTGGGTCGCATGGCTGCAGTGGCCCGTCGTCGCAAGGCGAGGCACGCTTCCTTCGCCCGCCGAATCACCAGTTGCATCGCCCGCCACATTACCCGCCAAAGTAACTGCGGTACCCCACCACCCTTAAGTGGCACCTGATGTCGCGCGTTGGCAGCAGATTTTTTCCACCTTGCTTACGACGGCCTATTGCGCCACGACTCAAAATTTCATTTTCAAGCCGGTGCCCACGGCCCACGCCCGGGAACGATCGGTGGGATCCAAAGACTGTGGCCAGAAGTGACCTAAAACAACTTCTCCGATCAACCGGTTGTGCAACACCGGCTGCTCCCAGTGCATTTGAATTCCGTAGTCCGTCAGCGGCAGACCGGTGTTTTGCTTGGCGCTGGCCAGAAGCTCCAACGAGAGCAGGCGCTGCTGCCCAAACGACTTGAAAATACCGAGACTGGTATTCCACTCGGCATCTGGTTCAACTTGGGTGACGTTGACCGCGTTGAGCCAACGGCCCGTCAGAGTGGGTGAAAACTGGTGCTGGTAAGAAGCAACTGTGGACGATCCCAAGTGGTCTTGCGCAGTTAGAAACAAGGTTTGGCTGAATTCGACCGTGTCTTGCTCTGCAAGCCTCCATTCCTTACGGTAGCGCACCTGCGCATAGGGTTTTAACCCTCCTTGAAATCCAATGCGAGCATCGACCGAATCGCCGACCATCCGCCCCAGCCCTGCAAAAAATGACGTATCTAGTGCGGACCTCGGCTGAAGCAAGCGCTGTTTGGCGGAGAACACGGCAGGTCTGTCGGATACAACGCCCGCGGTGGTGTCGCGTCCGGTAAACAGGTACGTGTGGGACTCCAGGTTAGGTAGCTTGAACCGTGCATTGAATGTGAGGGAATAGTCCGCTTTTTGGTCTTGTCGGGTGTAGAACTTCAGGCTGAGCTCGCCATCGTTCACTTGACCGCCTTCGCTAAAGGGCCTGTTTCCAAACCAGCTATCTACGCCGCTGGCTAACCAAACGGCGGCATTGCGCGTGGCCTCGCGCGCGGACTCTACCGACGCATCCACATCCACTTTTTGGGTCACCTCCGTTTGACCGGTAGATTCTTGCGCCGCCACGCTGTGTGCGGCGTTCCACACGATCAACGCCACGGCCGCGCGTCTGGCGAAGTTCAAGTTACGCAAATACCGTAAGGGGTGCGCACGCATTGCGAAGGGTGTGTGTAGGGTTGAAATATCGAGTTACCTGCGTTACCGGGGAGGCTTAGTTTAATGCGGTGAAAACCAGTTTCGCATCGCTGCTAGTTGGTGAGTGTTTCTCATTGGGCCTATCGCCACCGTGCAGCACCGCACAGACTTTGCGCTCACATCCACAGTGCTCGCCAAACCATCAAAGCGTAGTCCCGCTTGCGCAGTCTGGGGCGCTGCGCAAGCGTGTTGTAGTTCAGTGCTGTAATGCGGTCCAAGATGCGCAGGCCGCCTTGCACCACCAGCCGCAGTTCCCAACCCGCTCTTCCAGAGACTTGGTGCACCAATGGAGCACCAAATAGCATCAGAGCCCGGGCGGAATTTACCAAGTTAGCTATCAAAATAGTAGCATTTTCAGGTGTGTGGCCTTGGGCTGCCGCAGCTACTAGCGTACTTTGTGTCAGCCCAAACCGCAGGTAAACGTCGTGCGGAACGTAGTAGCGCCCGCGCGGTAAATCTACGCTCAAATCTTGCCAAAAGTTGATGAGCTGCAGGGCCGAGCAAATAGCATCGCTGCGTTGCAGTGCCAGCGGGTCGTTGACTCCGTAAAGGTGTAGCAGCAGGCGTCCGACGGGGTTGGCCGAACGGCGGCAGTAGTCCATCAGCTCAGCTTCGTTGGCGTAGCCCGCCCCGGCGGCGGTTTTTCGGGTGTCTTGCTCAAAGGCGTCGAGCAAGTCGTCCAAACATTGAAGCGGCAACTGGTGCGCCCCTACGGCCTCGTGCAAAGGCCCGAACACCTGAGGCCAACCACCGGCGTGGGATGCTGCCGCGTTGCCGTGCAGGGCCGCGCGATACGCGGCCAGCGCGGTGAGCCGCTCGGTGGGGCTGGCATCGCCCTCATCCGCAATATCGTCCGCCGTGCGGGCAAAGTGGTAAACGGCCGCTATGGGCCGGCGCAAACGGGGCGGGCAAAGCCACGAGGCGACGGGAAAATTCTCGTAATGGCTGACTGGCATGGCCACAGGAGCAGGGTGGGTCTGGGTTGGGACTGGCGCGTGGTGGGGCATGGGCCGATTTTGCCTGCAGCAGCAGGCATGCGGGTGTATCGCTTGAGCACTCAGCCCGTCACCGTTTGTTTTCTCTTGACAAATTTTTACGATTAATCTAAATTACTAACCAACCAGTCATTAACTGGATTGAAGTTGCCGATTAACCCTTGCCCGACGAGTTTTCCATGATCCCAAAGCCTTATTTCACGGCGGCTTTCTTGGCTACAGCCATGCTGCTTGCCGCGTGCTCCAAGCCCGCTCCCCCAGAGGAGCCTATCCGAGCCGTCAAAGTTACGACAGTGGGACTGGCCGGTATCAGCTCTGGCTCTGAATTCGCGGGTGAAGTACGGCCCCGCGTGGAGTCCCGGCTGGGCTTTCGGGTGGCGGGCAAGATCATCCGCCGACCCGCGGAGCTTGGCAAGCATGTACGCGCCGGTGAGGTGCTAGCCCAGCTTGACCCCGAAGATTACAAATTGGCATCGCAAGCGGCATCGGCTCAAAAATCGGCGGCCCAGACCCAGCGGGACTTGGCCTTGGCGGACTTCAATCGCTTCAAATCCTTGCGCGATCAGAACTTCATCAGTGGAGCGGAGTTGGAGCGCCGTGAGGCGGCTCTGAAGGCCGCCCAGGCCCAGCTTGACCAAGCGCAGGCCCAATTCACGGGCCAGGGCAACCAATCGGCGTACACCACATTGGTGGCAGATGTGTCTGGCGTCGTCACGTCTATAGACGCTGAGCCCGGGCAGGTGGTCGCGGCCGGCACGCCAGTAGTGCGCATTGCCCAAGACGGCCCGCGTGACGTGGTATTTGCCGTGCCGGAAGACAAGGTTGCACAGATTAAACCGGGCTCTGAGGTGGTGGTGCGGATGTGGTCCTCCGCCACCCAGTTCAAGGGGCGGGTGCGGGAAGTGGCGGCCAGTGCCGATCCAGTGACGCGCACCTTCACCGTCAAGGTGTCTCTGGAAGGCAAAGACATGCCCGCATTGGGAACGACGGTTTCGGTCATCCCGCAAGCCTTTGACCGAAGTGGCACGCAAGTGGTCAAGCTGCCGACCAGTGCCTTTCGCCAGGATGGCAAGACCTCGGCCGTGTGGGTGCTGGACACCGCCAGCATGACGGTCAAGCTGCAGCCGGTAGTGATTGCCACGGCCGATGGTAACGATGTGGTGGTGACCTCTGGTTTGCAACCCGGCATGCAGGTGGTGGTGGCGGGCGTGCATGTATTGTCCCCCGGCCAAAAAGTCACAATTTATAAGGATAAAGCAGCGCCGTCCGGCGTAAATACTGATGTATCCACTATGAATTATGTAGCAATCCCCGCCTCTGCGGCGTCTGCAGGTCAGTGAGGCAGCCATGAATTTGCAACCACCGAAGGAAAGCTTCAACCTGTCCAAATGGGCCTTGGAGCATGCTGCGCTGACGCGTTATTTGATGATCGTGCTGCTGGTGCTCGGAGCCGTGTCATATTTCCAACTGGGGCAGGACGAGGATCCGCCGTTCACGTTTCGAGCCATGGTGGTGCGCACCTACTGGCCGGGGGCTACGGCCCAACAGGTGGCAGAGCAGGTGACCGACAAATTGGAGCGCACGCTGCAAGAGGTGCCCTATGCCGACAAGATTCGTAGCTATTCCAAGCCAGGCGAATCGCAGATCATTTTCCAGATCAAGGACTCCAGCAAACCCGCTGATGTACCCAATGTCTGGTACAGCGTTCGCAAAAAGTTAGGTGACATCCGCGGCACTTTGCCTGGTGGCGTAGTCGGCCCCTTCTTCAACGACGATTTTGGCGATGTGTATGGCGTGATCTACGCTTTGGAGGCCGATGGTTTTAACTACGCAGAGCTGAAGACCTTCGCCGACGACGTGCGCCAGCGCCTGCTGCGCGTACCGGATGTGGCCAAGGTGGAGTTGTTTGGTGCGCAGGATGAAAAGCTGTACGTCGAAGTTTCGCAAAAGCGCCTGGCGCAATTGGGGCTGGACCTGAACCAAGTGCTGGCGCAGTTGGGCCAGCAAAACGCGGTGGAGTCAGCCGGAACAGTGCAGACCCCGCTGGATGTGCTGCAAGTGCGTATCGGTGGCCAATTCAACACGGTGCAAGAGTTGGCGGATATGCCGATCCGCGGCAGCTCGGGCAACCAACTGCGTTTAAAAGATATCGCCACGATTGGAAAAGGGTATGTGGACCCACCGGCGGTGAAGGTGCGCCACCAAGGCAGGGAGGTGATCGCGCTGGGTGTTTCCATGACCAAGGGGGGCGACATCATTACGCTTGGGAAATCTCTGCACACGGCGCTGGCCGGTATCGAGAAAGCGTTGCCTGCAGGTATCAAGCTGGTGCAGTTGCAAGACCAGCCGAAGGCCGTTTCAAAATCCGTCGGCGAGTTTGTACAAGTGTTGATTGAGGCTGTGGCCATCGTACTGGCGGTGAGCTTTATCGCCCTGGGTCTGCACAAGCGCCCTGGCAAGCCTTCACTCTGGAAGCGCTGGTACTTGGACATGCGGCCCGGCTTGGTGGTGGGTATCACCATTCCGCTGGTGCTGGCCGTCACGTTTTTGGGTATGTATTACTGGGGTATTGGCCTGCACAAAATTTCATTGGGCTCGCTCATCATCGCCCTGGGCCTGCTGGTGGATGACGCCATTATTGCCGTCGAGATGATGGTGCGCAAAATGGAGGAGGGCTATGACAAAGTGCGTGCTGCCACTTTCGCTTACGAAGTGACGGCTATGCCGATGCTGACCGGCACGTTAATCACTGCAGTGGGTTTTTTGCCGATCGGGTTAGCCAAATCCACGACTGGCGAATACACCTTCGCCATCTTTGCCGTCACGGTGTTGGCTTTGATTTTGAGCTGGTTTGTGTCGGTGTACTTTGTGCCTTACCTGGGTACCTTGATTTTGAAGGAGCGCCCAGCAGCCGTTGAAGGTGCGCAGCCAGACCACCACGAGCATTTCGATACGCCGTTCTACAACACCTTCCGCAAGACAGTGAACTGGTGTGTTGAACACCGTTGGATAACGATCGGTGCCACCGTGCTGACATTCGCGTTAGGTATTGTGGGCATGGGCCAGGTGCAACAGCAGTTCTTCCCAGATTCCAGTCGTCCTGAAGTTTTGGTCGATATCTGGTTCCCCGAGGGAACCTCATTTGCAGCCAACCAGACCGTGACCCAGCGGCTGGAAGGCCGGCTGCTCGCAGAGGAGGGCGTAGACACGGTCAGCACTTGGATTGGTTCGGGCGTGCCGCGTTTCTACCTGCCCCTGGACCAGGTCTTCCCACAGTCCAATGTGTCGCAGTTCATCATCGTGCCCAAAGACTTGAAGACTCGGGAGGCTTTGCGCATCAAATTGCCTGCGCTGCTGGCGACCGAATTTCCAGAAATTCGCGGCCGGGTCAAGCTGTTACCCAATGGTCCGCCAGTGCCATACCCCGTGCAGTTTCGCGTCGTCGGTCCTGACCCGATTGCCCTGCGCGAGCGCGCCGATGAGGTCAAGCAAGTCATGCGCGAGAGTGCCAACACGCGGGGCGTGAATGACAACTGGAACGAGTCGGTCAAGGTCTTGCGGCTGGAAGTGGACCAGGCCAAAGCACGCGCCTTGGGCGTGACCAGCCAATCCATCGCGCAGGCTTCGCGTGTCATGTTGTCCGGCTCCACCGTGGGTCAGTACCGGGAGGCAGACAAGCTCATCGATATCGTTTTGCGCCAGCCGCTGGACGAGCGCAATGCCATCACCGACATCGGCAACGCCTACTTGCCAACCGCCAGCGGCAAGTCGATTCCGTTGACTCAAATTGCCAAGCTAACGTTCACTTGGGAGCCCGGCGTGATGTGGCGTGAAAACCGTGACTATGCGATCACGGTACAAAGCGATATTGTTGAAGGCCTGCAGGGCGCCACAGTCACAAAAGAGTTGTCGCCAAAACTCAAGGCTCTGGAGGCAAAGTGGGATGCGGCTGGCTTGCAGGGCTACCGTATAGCCGTGGCCGGCGCGGTGGAGGAGAGTGCAAAAGGCTCTTTGTCTATTTTGGCGGGAGTACCGGTTATGTTGTTTCTCACCTTCACGCTGTTGATGCTGCAACTACACAGCTTCAGCCGCGCGCTGCTGGTGTTTATTACCGGCCCCCTGGGAATTGCCGGAGTTGCTGGCGCGCTGCTGGTACTGGGCCGCCCGTTTGGTTTCGTAGCTTTGCTGGGCGTCATTGCCCTAATGGGGATGATCCAGCGCAATTCGGTGATTCTGATCGACCAGATTGAGCAAGATCGGGCCCATGGCATTCTGGCCTGGGATGCGATCGTGGAGTCCGCTGTTCGTCGCGCGCGTCCCATCGTACTGACTGCCGCTGCCGCTGTTCTGGCCATGATTCCGTTGTCGCGCTCGGTGTTTTGGGGCCCCATGGCGGTAGCCATCATGGGCGGGTTGATCGTCGCAACCGTATTGACGCTACTGGCACTGCCTGCCATGTACGCCGCATGGTTCCGAGTGCAACGCGACACTCCTGGTCACTAAAACAGCGCCCTGAAACCGTAAATTTACGTGATTGGGTGTGCGAGTTTGGAAACGTGGTCGGCGCTCAGGCTAAAATAGAGGGCTGACCGATTTCAAGTGGGTGGTCCGGGCGCTCTGGTAAATCACCAAAGTGGTTTTGGCCTCCCATTTCTGTTTTTTGCGCGGGTGGCGAAATTGGTAGACGCACCAGGTTTAGGTCCTGACGTCCGCAAGGATGTGGGGGTTCGAGTCCCCCCCCGCGCACCACATATATGAAAAGCCTTGTGGCAAAGCTTGCAATGCGCACCAGCATGCAGCAGCCCCAGACCATTTAGGAGATGAACCATGGCCGTTACTGTTGAAACTCTGGAAAAGCTGGAGCGTAAGATGACTCTGACCTTGCCTGTTGGCACGATCCAGAACGAAGTCAACACGCGTCTTCGCAAGCTGGCTCGAACTGTCAAGATGGATGGTTTCCGTCCCGGCAAGGTTCCCATGAATGTGGTGGCCCAGCGTTACGGCTATTCGGTGCATTACGAAGTTATGAATGACAAGGTGGGTGAGGCCTTTGCCAATGCCGCCAACGAAGCCAAGCTGCGCGTTGCTGGCCAGCCCCGCATCACCGAAAGCGAAGCTACCGCCACCGAAGGTCAGATGTCCTTTGACGCCGTATTTGAAGTATTCCCTGAGGTCAAGATCGCTGACTTATCGACTGCTGTAGTCGAGAAAATAAGTACAGAGGTGACAGAAGCAGCGATCGACAAAACCGTTGAAATCTTGCGTAAACAACGTCGCACCTTCGCCCAGCGCCCCCAAGATGCCGGGGTACAAGACACCGACCGCGTGACCGTGAACTTTGAAGGCAAGATCGATGGCGAGGCCTTCGCTGGCGGTAAAGCCGACGACTACCAGTTCATTGTGGGCGATGGCCAGATGCTCAAAGAATTTGAGGAAGCCGTGCGCGGCATGAAGGCGGGTGAAAGCAAGACGTTTCAATTGGCATTCCCCGCCGACTACCACGGTCAAGACGTTGCCGGAAAGACCGCCGACTTCATGGTGACCTTGAAAAAGGCCGAAGTTGCCAACTTGCCCGAGGTTGATGGTGCACTGGCCAAGGGCTTGGGTATCGCAGAAGCCTCGGTGGACGGTCTCCGAGCCGACATTCGTAAGAACCTCGAGCGTGAGGTGAAGTACCGCTTGCTGAACCGCAACAAACAAGCCGTGATGGATGCCCTGATCAGCAAGGCGGAGCTAGAGTTGCCCAAGTCCAGCGTGCAAGCAGAAACGGACCGCATGGTCGAAGCAGCCCGTGCCGATCTGAAGCAACGTGGGGTCAAAGACGCCGACAAGGCGCCTATTCCCGATGACATCTTCCGCCCTCAAGCCGAACGCCGTGTGCGTTTGGGTTTAGTGGTGTCCGAATTGGTGCGCGCCAACAGCCTGCAAGCTAAGCCAGAGCAAATCAAGGCGCATGTGGACGAGTTGGCCGCAAGTTACGAAAAACCCGCGGATGTTGTGCGCTGGTACTACAGCGACAACCGTCGCATGGCCGAAGTCGAAGGCATAGTGATCGAAAATAATGTGACTGAATTTGTATTGTCCAAAGCCCAGGTGACTGAAAAAGCGCTGTCTTTTGACGAGTTGATGGGCCAAAACTAAGGCGCATATCCGCCGGGCGCGGATGCTGGGCAGTGTGCACATGGGGCTTGTGCGGGGCTTGCAGTCCCGGACATTAGCCCCATTTGCTTATGAAGAATCTATTTTCGATACAGTCACAACCTAATTTTGGAGACGCTATGAACGTGAAATACGGAGCGATGGGTCATACGACGGAACCACAAGGCTTGGGCATGGTTCCCATGGTCATCGAGCAATCAGGTCGGGGCGAGCGGTCTTACGATATTTACTCGCGTCTGCTCAAAGAACGTGTCATTTTCTTGGTCGGCCCGGTCAATGATCAAACTGCCAATTTGGTCGTGGCGCAGTTGCTGTTTCTGGAGAGCGAAAATCCAGACAAGGATATTTCCTTCTATATCAATTCGCCTGGCGGTTCGGTCAGTGCCGGCATGGCTATTTTTGACACCATGAATTTCATCAAGCCGGATGTGTCAACGCTGTGTATCGGCATGGCGGCCAGCATGGGCGCCTTCCTGTTGTCGGCGGGCGCCAAAGGCAAGCGTTTTAGTTTGCCCAATTCAAAGGTCATGATTCACCAGCCGTCGGGTGGTAGCCAGGGCCAGGCTACAGAGATTGAGATCGCAGCCCGCGAAATTCTGAAGACCCGTGAGCAATTGAACAAAATCCTGGCTGATCGAACCGGTCAGCCGTTGGAGCGCATTGCCAAGGACACCGAGCGCGACTACTACATGTCAGCGGACGAGTCGAAAGAGTACGGCATCATTGATCAGGTGATTGCGAAGCGTCCCTGAATCTGTCACATGGGCGCCCAACGGTGCCCGTCGTGTGGATCCCCCACGCGGTGTTTGCGGCTACGCAGGCACCGTTTTTATTTGAGTATCATTCGGCTATCAACCGAAAAGGCACCGTCCCATGGCCGAAAAAAAAGGCTCTTCCAGCGAAAAAACCCTCTACTGCTCTTTTTGCGGCAAGAGTCAGCACGAGGTCAAAAAACTGATTGCCGGTCCTTCAGTTTTCATTTGTGACGAATGCATTGAGTTGTGTAACGACATCGTACGTGATGAGCTGCCACAAACCACTGAAGCCAAAGATGCCCGCAACGATCTGCCCACGCCGTCCGAAATTAAGCACAATTTAGACAACTACGTCATCGGCCAGGAGCCCGCGAAGCGCATTTTGGCGGTAGCGGTGTATAACCACTACAAACGGTTGCGGCACAAAGAAAAAGCCAGGAAAGACGACGTAGAACTGGCTAAGAGCAATATATTGCTGATAGGACCTACTGGGTCTGGTAAGACGCTGCTGGCGCAGACTTTGGCGCGCATGCTGGATGTGCCCTTTGTTATGGCGGATGCAACGACTTTGACCGAAGCTGGCTATGTCGGTGAAGACGTGGAGAACATCGTTCTCAAATTGCTGCAAAGCTGTAACTATGAAGTTGAACGGGCGCAGCGCGGTATTGTGTACATCGATGAAATCGACAAGATTTCTCGTAAGTCTGACAATCCGTCCATTACCCGCGATGTGTCCGGTGAAGGCGTGCAGCAGGCCTTGTTAAAGCTGATTGAAGGCACCATGGCCAGCGTGCCACCCCAAGGCGGGCGAAAGCACCCGAACCAAGATTTTGTACAGATCGACACCACCAACATTTTGTTTATCTGTGGCGGCGCATTCGCCGGCCTTGAGAAGGTGATCGAGAACCGCACGCAGTCGTCGGGCATCGGATTTGGGGCATCGGTTAAGAGCAAGCAGCAACGCAGCCTGACGGACGTGTTCCGGGAAGTGGAACCTGAAGATCTGATTAAATTCGGCTTGATCCCCGAGCTCGTGGGTCGCATGCCCGTAGTGGCCGCACTGGCTGAGTTAACCGAAGATGCTTTGGTCCAGATTCTGACCGAGCCCAAGAATGCATTGGTCAAGCAGTACACCAAGTTGCTGGCAATGGAGGGCGCTGAGCTTGAAATTCGTCCATCAGCCCTGAAAGCGATTGCCAAAAAGGCACTGGCTCGCAAGACGGGTGCTCGGGGGTTGCGCTCAATTCTTGAGCAGTCTTTGATTGACACCATGTACGAGCTTCCCAACACGACCAATGTGGAGCGAGTAGTTGTGGATGAGTCGACAATCGAAGAGAACAAGTCACCGTTGCTGGTGTACCGCGAAGCCGCCAAAAAGGCCTGAATAGCTGACCGAACTCTGAATCTACAAGGTGTTTGGGGTTGACTACAGTGATTTTGAATGTTTTCACCAGCCAGATAATGACAGTTCGCTTGAATTTTTGGCCCTCCTAACCATATTCGTTTGGTAACACAAAGGTTTCACATGTCTGGCCATACCCCCCTGCCTCCCACACCCATCGAACTGCCACTTTTGCCGTTGCGCGACGTGGTCGTATTTCCCCATATGGTCATCCCACTTTTTGTGGGACGGCCAAAGAGTATCAAGGCGCTTGAAGCGGCCATGGAGGCTGAGCGTCGCATTATGTTGGTGGCGCAAAAGACTGCAGCCAAAGACGATCCTCTGGTGTCCGACATGTTTGACGTGGGCTGCGTGTCGACTATTCTGCAAATGTTGAAGTTACCTGACGGTACAGTCAAAGTTTTGGTGGAAGGGCACCAACGAGCCAACGTCAACCAGATAGTTGAAGGCGATTCGCACTTCACAGCGAACGTAACACCGATAGAAATCGTGGAAGACCCGCAAGAGAAGAGTAAGGGTAAAGCCAGTGAGGTAGAGGCATTGCGTCGCGCCGTCATGCAGCAGTTTGACCAGTACGTCAAACTCAATAAAAAAATTCCGCCTGAGATTCTGACCTCGATCTCCAGTATTGATGACGCTGGCCGCTTGGCTGACACGATTGCCGCCCATCTGCCACTGAAGCTAGACAGTAAGCAAGCCGTTTTGGGTTTACCTAGTGTGAAGGATCGGCTGGAGAACCTTTTCGAGCAGATCGAACGCGAAGTCGATATTTTGAATGTCGATAAAAAAATACGTGGTCGCGTAAAGCGGCAGATGGAAAAAAACCAGCGTGACTTTTATCTTAACGAGCAAGTTAAAGCCATTCAGAAAGAACTAGGTGAAGGCGAAGAGGGCGCAGATATTGAAGAGATCGAGAAGAAGATCAAAGCTGCGAAGATGCCCAAGGAGGCGCTAAAGAAGGCGGAAGCCGAACTAAAAAAATTGAAGCTGATGTCCCCGATGTCCGCAGAGGCGACGGTGGTGCGCAATTACATCGACGTTTTGACCGCCCTTCCATGGACCAACAAGACCAAGATTAAGCACAACTTGACAAACGCTGAAAATGTGTTGAACGAAGACCATTACGGGCTGGATAAGGTAAAAGACCGCATTCTGGAATACCTGGCAGTTCAGCAACGTGTTGACAAGGTCAAGGCACCCATTTTGTGCTTGGTAGGGCCTCCGGGCGTTGGTAAAACGTCTTTGGGCCAGTCGATTGCCAAGGCAACGGGACGCAAGTACGTTCGTATGGCGCTCGGTGGTATGCGCGATGAGGCGGAAATTCGTGGGCATCGGCGCACTTATATCGGCGCTATGCCGGGTAAAGTCCTGCAAAGCCTATCAAAAGTCGGTACGCGCAACCCACTTTTTTTGCTGGACGAAATCGACAAACTAGGTACGGACTTTCGGGGTGACCCCAGTAGCGCGCTGCTCGAAGTGCTTGACCCGGAGCAGAACCACAAATTTGGTGATCATTATGTCGAAGTGGACTACGACCTTAGCGATGTGATGTTTGTTGCGACCAGCAACTCTATGAACATTCCACCAGCATTGTTGGATCGCATGGAGGTGATTCGCCTCTCGGGCTATACCGAGGACGAAAAAACGAATATTGCAATTACGTACTTGCTGCCCAAGCAGATGAAGAACAATGGCGTCAAGGAAGCCGAGCTGGCGGTTGCCGAGGATGCTGTGCGTGACATCGTGCGCTACTACACCCGTGAAGCAGGTGTGCGGTCGTTAGAGCGAGAGCTGTCCAAGATTTGCCGCAAGGTGGTCAAAGGTTTGTTACTCAAGAAGATGCAGGCGCAAGTGGTAGTCAACGCCGAGAATCTCAATGAGTTTTTAGGTGTCCGTAAGTACACCTATGGACGTGCTGAGCAACAGAATCAGGTGGGGCAAGTGGTTGGTCTGGCGTGGACGGAGGTGGGTGGCGATTTGCTGACCATTGAGGCAGCGCTAACGCCCGGGAAAGGCATCATTACGCGGACGGGCTCTTTGGGCGATGTGATGAAGGAATCGGTCGAAGCTGCGCGAACCGTTGTGCGGAGCCGCGCTAGGCGCCTGGGCATAAAGGATGAGACTTTCGAGAAAAAGGATATCCATATCCACGTGCCTGACGGTGCAACACCGAAGGATGGGCCCAGCGCTGGTGCAGCTATGACAACCGCCTTTGTGTCTGCATTGACCGGTATTCCCGTGAGAGGTGACGTAGCTATGACTGGGGAAATCACTCTACGCGGCGAGGTGACGGAGATCGGTGGCTTAAAGGAAAAACTTTTGGCGGCCTTGCGTGGTGGTATCAAGACCGTATTGATCCCGGAGGCCAATGCCAAAGACCTGCAAGATATCCCTGAAAACGTGAAAAACGGTTTGGAGATTGTTCCAGTGCGTTGGATCGACAAGGTTTTGGAGTTGGCCCTGGAATCGATGCCAGTACCGTTGCCTGATGACGATTTGACGCCGCCGCCTGTGGTCAGCCCAGCGGTGGCAGGTGGGTTGCAAGAGTCCATTAAGCATTGAACCCGAGTCAAATTATTTTGGGTCGTTTTGTAAAAATTAAAAAGTCAGGCTATAATCTGAGGCTTGAAATGCGGGAATAGCTCAGTTGGTAGAGCGCAACCTTGCCAAGGTTGAGGTCGAGAGTTCGAGACTCTTTTCCCGCTCCACATTCAGAGAAAAGGGAAGCTTGCAGCTTCCCTTTTTATTTAAATGCAGCTCGCGTTTCAACACATGAGCTTTGGCGCGGTAGCAAAGCGGTTATGCCCCGGATTGCAAATCCGGTTAGCGCGGTTCGACTCCGCGCCGCGCCTCCAAAAAAAATGCCCCCACAGTTTTACTGTGAGGGCATTTTTTTGTTTGGAGTGATTTGCTGCGATACATGGGGTATGGTGCGCGGGACGGGAATCGAACCCGTACACCCTCACGGATACAAGATTTTAAGTCTTGGGCGTCTACCTATTCCGCCACCCGCGCACATGCGCACCGATGGTACCAGACCGCTCGACCAAAGAGTTCAGAGACGACACGCTGTAGCGTGCAAGTGTTAGGATTTTTACGCCCTGTAGCCGAGAGTCCATGCTTACAATGAGTCTGAGACCTGTTTGCTACGTTCAAATTCGCGACGCCCACAACGCCCCTAGTTTTTCGCGCTAACGTGACGCTCCTTGTGCTGGCCGAGAGCCAGCTGATATGTGCGTTATGTCAAGCCGCCCACAGATTGAACTTATGCCCCGCTATAACGCCCCGTTTGAAATCCATGTTCATGGACAGGTCCCGCTGCGTACCGATGTTCAATTTGAGCAATTGCAAGAAGCTTTGAAGCCACTCTGGAAATATGCCGGCGCGCGCTCCCTCGGTGCGGGTGCAACTAGCAGCTATGAAGAAGAGCCTGGCATCCAATTCAATGACAAGGAACATTTGCTTCAAGTATGTTGGACTGTGCCCGGCAATATAAATTTTAAGGACGCATTGGACGAGGCTTGTATGAACATCAATGAGCTTGCCGCGGCGGGTTCCTCGATTGAAGTCACTTTCTATGATGTCGAATTTGATGAGGAAGATGAGCAGTCGGGAGCAGAGTCTCGCGACGATTTCGTCGTGTTGTTTGTGGGGCCAGACCCAGCAGCCATCATGCAAGTGCAACGGGACTTGTTGGTACAAGACTTAATTGGACTCATGGAGCGTCATTTTGATGGTGCTGAGCTCAGTGGTGTGGTGTCGGAGGTAGACAAACTCTTTGCGCAACGCTTCGACTCGTTGGTGAGTTCACTGGCCTTAGGGAAGCCTCCCAGTGGATCAGGCGGTGGTCATGGGGGACATGGCGGCGGTAGAAAACCGCGTCACCTGCATTGACTGGTTGCTGTCATTGTCATAGACCCACATGCTCAAAAAGATCAAGGTTGAACAACTTACGGTAGGAATGTACCTCAAGGAGTTGTGTGGCTCCTGGATGGAACACCCTTTCTGGCGGACTGGTTTTGTTCTAGCCGACCCAAAAGACATCAAAACAATATTGGATAGCGGTATCAAAGAGGCATGGATCGACAACGCCAAAGGCTTGGATATAGCAGCGGGGCAATCGGCGGTGACTGAGGCCGAATCAGAGGCTCAGGTCGAGGATGAGTTGCTGGGGGTAGCCAGAGAGCACCGTGTGACTGCACCGGTGAGTACGAGCGCAGAGTTGGAGCGAGCAGCCAAGATTTGTGCTCAGTCGAAGCAAGCCGTGATCTCGATGTTTCAAGAGGCTCGGATGGGTAAGGCAGTTGATGTGGGCGGCGCACAGCGCATGGTGGATGAGATTGCCGATTCAGTGTCGCGCAACCCAAGCGCCTTAATCAGTTTAGCCCGGTTGAAGACTGTTGACGACTACACCTATATGCATTCGGTGGCGGTCTGCGCCATGATGGTTGCCCTGTCGAAACAATTAGGGCAAGACGCCGAGCAAACCCGCTTGGCCGGCCTAGCGGGTCTGATGCATGACTTGGGTAAGGCAATGATGCCGATGGATGTTTTAAATAAGCCTGGGAAGCTGACGGAGGCGGAATTCGCTGTCATCAAGACGCATCCGGCGGAGGGGCATCGCTTGTTGCTGGCGGGCCAGCAGGTGCATGCAGTAGTGTTGGATGTTTGTTTGCATCACCATGAAAAGACCGATGGTTCTGGCTACCCAAAGGGATTGAAGGACTGTGACATTAGCGTTTTTGCCAAGATGGCCGCGGTATGCGATGTATATGACGCCATAACTTCCAACCGTCCCTACAAGTCGGGCTGGGACCCTGCAGAGTCGTTGCGTAAGATGGCCGCATGGTCGAACGGCCACTTTGACGGCAAGATTTTCCAAGCCTTCGTCAAAAGCTTGGGGATATATCCCATCGGATCTTTAGTTCGGCTGACTTCTGGCCGCCTCGGGGTAGTTGTCGATCAAACCGGCAAGTCGTTGACCATGCCCATGGTCAAAGTTTTCTTCTCGACCAAATCCAATTTGCGCATCATTCCCATGGTTGTGGATTTATCGCACTCCACCACAAACGAGAAAATCGTAAGCCGTGAAGACCCCGCTAAATGGAAATTTTCCGACCTCAATGAACTGTGGTCCACGCCCTCTTGAATGCGGCGTGGTAGGTGCAATGCGCTACAGATCTTGTAGCGCATTGCTGCACTGCCGATTCAGCTGCCGCGCGTGATTGGCATTTCCACAGATTTAGGGTTGACGGCGTACTTCCCCAGCTCCAGCTTGGCAATGGCATTGCGGTGTACCTCGTCGGGACCATCGGCGAAGCGCAGCGTGCGGGCACTGGTGTAGCTGTAGGCTAGCGGGAAGTCATCGCACATGCCCGCGCCACCATGCACCTGCATGGCCCAGTCAATCACCTCACAGGCCATCGTCGGTGCCACCACCTTGATCATGGCGATTTCGTTCTTGGCGAACTTGTTGCCAGCAATATCCATCATCCAAGCGGCCTTAAGTGTGAGCAAGCGTGCCATGTCGATCTTGCAGCGGGCTTCAGCAATGCGTTCCTGCGTCACCGTTTGTGCAGCGATGGGCTTGCCAAAAGCGACGCGGCTGGAGGCGCGTTTGCACATTAGCTCCAGCGCCCGCTCGGCCAAGCCAATCAAACGCATGCAATGGTGAATGCGGCCAGGTCCGAGGCGACCTTGAGCGATTTCGAAACCGCGCCCTTCGCCCAAAAGAATATTGCCGACGGGAACGCGAACGCCCTCGAAGAGGACTTCCATGTGCCCGTGCGGAGCGTCGTCGTAACCGAAAACATTCAGGGGGCGTACAACGGTAATGCCAGGGGTATTTGCGGGAATCAGCACCATACTCTGCTGTGAATGGCGTGCCGCTTCCGGGTCGGTTTTACCCATAGTGATGTAGACCGCACAGCGTGGGTCACCGGCACCAGATGTCCACCACTTGCGGCCATTGATGACGTACTCGTCGCCTTGGCGTTCAATGCGGGTGGCAATATTAGTGGCATCGCTGGACGCAACGTCAGGTTCGGTCATAGCGAAGGCCGAGCGGATCTTGCCTTCCAGCAAGGGCTTGAGCCAACGTGCCTTATCTTCCTCAGAGCCGTATCGGGCAATAGTTTCCATGTTGCCGGTGTCTGGTGCCGAGCAATTGAAGACTTCACTAGACCACATGACTCGGCCCATGATTTCAGCCAATGGGGCGTACTCTTGATTGGTCAAGCCTGCACCCGCGTAGCCAGAGGCTGCCGCACTGTCCTCTGGCAAAAACAAATTCCACAAGCCCTCGGCCTGCGCTTTGAGTTTGAGTTTTTCGATCGTTTGCAGCGGTGTCCAGCGCTTGCCGGCGGCAGTGTTGGCAACAATCTCTGCGTGGTACGCAGCTTCAGACGGGTAAATATGGGCATCCATGAAGTTCTGCAACTTGGCCTGGAGCGCTTTGGTTTTGGGGGAGTAGTCGAAATCCACAGTGAGTCCTAAAGGGTGGGTGAAAAGAGGGCTATAACGGCTTCAAGGTCGGCTGGCAAACGCCCACGCCATTTTGGCCAAGGGCTTGGCACCAGCCGCCGAACTGACTGCTTGTGCGCTGGATGCCGTGCCGGCCTCCACACGTTTGGCAATGCCTTGCAAGATAGCCGCGATGCGAAACATGTTGTAGGCCATATAGAAGTTCCAGTCCACGGCGAGCTGTTCGGGTGTCGCCAGGCCTGTGCGCTCGCAGTACTTGCGGATGTATTCGGCCTCGGAGGGAATTCCCAAGGCTGCAAAGTCCAGTCCGCCAATGCCTCGAAAAGACCCGGGCGGAATATGCCAGGCCATACAGTGGTAGCTGAAGTCAGCCAAGGGGTGGCCCAGCGTGGACAACTCCCAATCCAGCACGGCAACCACTTTTGGGGCATCAGCCGCAAACATCAGGTTGTCGAGCCGGAAGTCGCCATGCACCACCGACACCATGGCCTCATTGCGCGCCATGGCCGGTATGTTCTTGGGTAGCCACTCCATCAACTGATCCATCTCAGGGATGGGTTGGGTGCTGGACGCCACGTATTGCTTGCTCCAGCGGCCGATTTGGCGCTCGAAATAGTTGCCAGGTTTTCCGTAGTCTTTGAGCCCCTGCTCTGCAAACTTCACTTTGTGTAACTCAGCTATGACACGGTTCATTTCGTCGTAAATATCAGCGCGCTGCGCTGGCGTCATGCCTGGCAGAGACTGATCCCAAAGGACGCGCCCTTGCATGCACTCCATCACGTAGAAAGCGCGTCCGATGATGGACTCGTCTTCGCACAGGCAGTACATGGCCGGCACGGGAACGGACGTGTTGTGCAGTCCGCGCATGACGGCGAACTCACGCTCCACCGCATGGGCAGACGGGAGTAGTTTGGCGACTGGGCCGGGCTTGGCACGCATGACGTATTGGCGCTCTGGCGTGATCAGCTTGTAGGTCGGATTGGACTGACCACCTTTGAACATCTCGACCGTGAGCGGGCCGGTGAAGCCAGGCAACTGCGCTTCCAGCCAGCGGGTGAGGGCTAGAACGTCAAAGGCATGTTGCTCAGAAACTTGGCGTGTGCCGATGAAGTGTTCGAATTCGCTCATGTCTAGTCTCTTAGATGGATAGGAGGAAAGAGGCTCACTGATCGGAATCAATGATTTGCATCAGCGCATGCCGATCGCGAATCACCAAACCACCTGGCTCAATACGGATGGCGTTGTCGCGCTCCATGGACTTGAGTTCCTGGTTAACCCGCTGGCGCGACGCACCCAGCAGTTGTGCCAACTCTTCCTGTGCCAAGTGCAGGCCAATACGCACTTCGCTGGCGTCACTTAACGACGGCACCCCGTAGCTGCGCACCAGGTGCAACAGCTGCTTGGCCAAGCGAGCGCGCAGAGGCAGGGTGTTCAGGTCTTCGACCAAGCCATACAGTTGCCGAATACGCCGGGCGTGTAGCCTCAGCAAGGCTTCATACAGCTCCACATGGGTGGCCAGAATTTTTTTGAAATCCGCCTTGGCAACGCATAGGATGGTGCTCTCGCCGTGGGCGTAGGCGTCGTGAGTTCGTCGGTCGCCGTCAAAAATGGAAACATCGCCAAACCAGATGCCGGGCTCCACGTAGGTCAAGGTAATTTGTTTGCCAGAGATGGATGTGGAGCTGACACGTACTGCGCCCTTAGCACAGGCAATCCAGTCTTCGGGAGGCTCGCCACGAGCGGCAATCAGGTCGCCGTCCTTGTGGCGCTTCACGTACGCACAACGCAAAATATCGTGTTTGAGCGAGGGCGACAGCGTGGAAAACCAGCGGCCTGCATTAATGGCGTTGCGCTCTTCGACGGTAAGAATGGGTTCGTCCATAAGTCTCTGAAAACGGGTTGCTTGTAGCAATACTGATAGCGTAGTCATTGTGACAAGTTCTAGGTTCTTTGGGCCAGCCGTTTGTCACTTGCGTGTCTGGGGTGGGTTTTGAACCAGCGTTGCGAGCCAGCTCTGCTGGGCTGCGTAAGGTCCTGCACGGAGGAGGTTTGACGGTACTAAAGCGCGTGCAGAATCCTATTTGCTATTAATATCGTAGCGATAGATGCATATTTTCCGCGGGCCTAGCGCACATTAAATTAAAGGCAAAGCCGGTGAGCGAATTGGTAATGTTCTGCATATTTGTAGTTGCCGGTATTCGGTCCACGGTGAATATGGGTTGTTTTGCGCATACTTACCTCGCCGTAGCTACGGCCGAAGTGTCAAGCCACCCCTCATGAGCTGTGCGAAAATTGGCGTGAAACATGAAACTGAAAAATACGTACAAGCTTTGGGTCCTTGCTGCTGCAGTCGCATGCACTGCCACGACAAGCACCGCATTGACCCTAGGTAAGGCTCGCGGCGCCGTTTTGCTGGGGCAACCTTTGGGCTTGACCGTCACTATTCAGACAGAACCTGACGAGGGATCGGCCGATCTGTGTTTCGATGCCGAAGTTTTTTACGGTGATGTGCGCCAAGAGTCGAGTCGAGTAAGCACCGCGCCTTTGCGCTCTGAGAGCGGCGCCCCGACTGCCGTACGCATCAGCACGACGACGCCCATTGACGAGCCCGTTGTCACTGTTTATTTGAGGTCGGGGTGTGGAATAAAAACTTCGCGCAAATATGTTTTGCTGTCAGACCTGGTTAGTGACCTGCTGCCGACTACTGCGCCCGAGGCAGTAGTTCGCTCGCCGCGGCCCTCAGCCCGTGCTCCATCTGTCATCGAAGCGCCTACCGTGCTCACGCCGAGCCCTGCACCCGGCGTCAGTAAAATGCGCAAGACCACGGAGCCCAGTGCTCTACCGACGGCAAAGCCTACGGCAAAAATAGCTGCGGTCACTGGCTCAACAGTTGTGATGACTCCGCCGCCCCAAAAGGCTAGGCTGAAGCTGTCAATTCTGGACTTGGTGGATATTAAAGACCCAGACTTGAAAATCACCAACGAATTGAGTAGTTTGCCGACAGACGATCTAGGCAAGCGCGAGGCCGCGGGCGCGCTGTGGCGCTCATTCAACAAGTCTCCCCAAGACATGGCCCGCGAAGACGTGCAACAGAGGCTCATGCTGGAAGATGTGAAGGCGCTGAGAGAAATCACTGGCAAGAACCAGCGCGACCTGCAAGACCTTGGTCAGCGCCTGGAGCGGGCGGAAGCGCAGCGCTATGCCAATCCACTGATTTACGCACTCGTGGGTGTGCTCGCCCTAGTGGTAGCTGCGTTCATCTTCACCGTACGTAAGATGCGCAGTGGCCAAGCTGACATGCCCTGGTGGCGCTCAAATGGTGCCTCGCATGGGGACGACGCTAGCTCTACTGGTTATCTGGATCTGAACCTTGCGTCGTCAAACGAGGTTAGTGCTGGTGCTGTTAAGGAAAGTGACACCTTGGCTCCAACAGCTGCGGTGCCAAAGACTTCATCTGTAGGATCTCCAGTTGATTTCCGCGACTCTGGCTTGGACATTGATCTGGGGTTGGATGACCCCGTGCCACCTGTATCCGCGACGTTACATCCTGTAGAGCGCAAAGATGTTGTGGTGGCGATGAAGGCAATCGCGTCTGGAGGCATTCACAGAGACCTCACGCACAGTTTGCACGCGTCTTTGCATGCCATCAACACACAAGAAATGTTGGATGTAAGACAGCAGGCTGATTTCTTTATGACGCTGGGACAGCATGAAGAGGCCATCAGTTTGTTGCGAGGTAGCATTAAAGAGAGCGCCTCTTCCAATCCGTTGGTGTACCTGGATCTTTTGAAAGTGTTGCACACACTGAGTCGCAAGCCTGCCTTTGACCACTACAGAGCAGAGTTCAATGAAATTTTTACGGGGCGCGTTCAAGCTTACGCCACGTTTGCGCAGCCGAGCAACACCCTAGATGCGTATCCTCAGATCTGTACTGAGATCAGCGAGCTTTGGGGGAGAGACGGCGCAGTTGAATTCCTAGAGCAGTGCATGGTGCGTCGTCCAGAGGATGCGGCGGAGATGTATTTTGATCTGGATGCATTTCGCGACCTATTAACCTTACATGCGGTGGCTAGTCGTCTGGACTTAAATGCAGAATCAGACTCCAGTTTGATGCCGTTTAGTGCGGTCAGAATCTCCCCTTTGCCCGACCTAGAGGACGCAGGTGTGCTCGCGGGAGATAAGTCGTTGGAACTTGCGGAGGCTACATTGCCTGTTCAAGCGGCTTCGGACGTTGACCCAACTGAACCTTTAGACTTGGATGTTGGCCGTCGCAACCAAAACCATAATCAAAACCTAATCGACTTTGATGCGTCTGGGCTGGCAGTCAAGCCGCCGCCGCGGGGGCATAAGTAACGCCTGTTGGTGAAAGGCTAGCGTCTTACTTGCAAAGCACCAGGGTTCACTACATTGGTGGGTGTGCCCCGAATAAAATTCACCACATTGTCGAACGCTGCACCGAAGTAGGTTTCGTAGCTGTCTAACTCTACGTAGCCGATGTGCGGTGTGCATATGCAATTCTCTAGCCGCAACAGTGCGTGACCCTGCAGAATCGGCTCAGTCTCAAAAACATCGACAGCTGCCATGCCAGGGCGCCCTCGGTTCAATGCGGTGAGCAGGGCATCAGGTTCTATCAACTCCGCGCGTGACGTGTTTACCAACAGGGCGGTAGTCTTCATACGACCCAAATCAGCCGGGGTCACTATGCCATGCGTTTCGGCGGTCAACCGCAAATGCAAGCACAACACGTCAGACATCTCAAAAAATTCCTCACGGCTTTGCGCTGACTCCATACCCGCTTGCAGCGCATTTTGGCGCGCCGCCTCACTGCCCCAAATGACGACACGCATGCCAAAGGCCTTGCCATAGGCGGCAACCAACCGACCAATCCGACCAAATCCCCATATGCCCAGAGTCTTTCCTTGCAGCGTCATACCTAGACCGAAATTATTCGGCATGGCGCCGACTTTCAGACCGCTTTGCTGCCAGACACCGTGTTTCAGATTTCCAATGTATTGGGGCAACCGTCGCATTGCCGCCATAACGAGCGCCCAGGTCAGTTCAGCGGGTGCGATGGGTGAGCCTACGCCTTCCGATACCGCGATACCACGCTCAGTGCACGCTTGGATGTCAATGTGCTCACCGACCCGGCCAGTTTGCGAGATCAGCTTGAGTTTGGGAAGTTTTTCAATCAGCTGCCGAGAAAATGGGCTTCTTTCGCGGTTGAGAACCACTACATCCGCATCTTTTAGGCGAACAGACAATTGGCCGATACCTTTCACGGTATTGGTGTAAACCTTGGCTTGGTAGCTGTCCAGTTTGGCGGCGCAATCCAGTTTGCGCACTGCATCCTGGTAGTCGTCGAGTATCACAATATTCATAGCAGACATTGTGCCCTGTCACGCAACTGAGGTCGGGTAACAAGATGCATCTGCGAATCTTAGCGTGCTGGCCTCACGCGCCTGACCTGACAGGGGAGAATACTGACTTGGTGGTAGATGTGCCGTCAACAACCCACGGCAACCGCCCGCCCCATCAACCCATTTTCTGTGGCTTCCCGAGCTGCCAGTCGGTCCAATTCATCACACACATCGGCCATTCGGCCTGAGATCACCATGCGCCCCACATCGCTTCGAGCTTGTCCTTTTTCAACTATCCGCACGACGCGCAGAGGACGCGCAGCCACGCGGGGGTGTACGCGGTAGATTGACGCCGTTGTTGCTTTTGGTCCGCAATATTCTGCTACGGCTGAGTTGTGCAGTACGACCGATCCCGCGCGTCGGGCCGACAAAAGGTTGAAGACCCAGTCGCACAGGCTATGTGTAACTTTGCTACGAATCAAAAATGCGAAGTTCATGGTGATCCCGTTTACATGAGCATTGTGTTGCGAATCAGACCCACAGCAAGTCCTTCAATCTCAAAGGGCTCTCCAGGTTCTATGACGATGGTTTGGTAGTCGGGATTCTCTGCGTGAAGCTCAATCAAGTGCTTGTTACGGCGAAACCGCTTCACTGTTACCTCGTCGCCCAACCTGGCCACCACAATTTGGCCATTTTTGGCGTCTTTGGTGGCTTGTACTGCAAGTAAATCACCATCCATGATTCCGGCGTCGCGCATGGACATGCCTCGCACCTTGAGCAGGTAGTCTGGCTGACGCTGAAACAGACTGTTTTCCACGTAATAGGTCTGATCAATGTGTTCTTGGGCCAAAATTGGTGAGCCTGCGGCTACGCGGCCAATCAACGGTAGGGCCAACTGGGCCATGCCTGGAAGCGACAGGGAAAATTGCTTCGAGCGCGACTCGTTAATGGACCGAAGTGTTTCGCCGCGCAGACGGATACCGCGGGAAGTTCCACTGACGAGTTCGATGACGCCTTTACGGGCAAGGGCTTGTAAATGTTCTTCGGCGGCATTGGCCGACTTGAAACCCAGTTCGCTGGCGATCTCGGCACGGGTGGGCGGCGCACCAGTGCTGGCAATTGCGGCCTGGATCAGGTTCAGAATTTGTTGCTGACGGGCGGTGAGCTTTGGGGCTTCGAGCATGGTGACTCCTTACAAGTGGGCCGAGTCCGACTGTTGGTATATACACACTGGTTCGGCATCCAGTAACTGTATTTTTAACCAGTTTATTTTTTTTTGCAAGTGGGAAGCTAAGCAATGGTAAAAAAAGTCGTTTTTTTGGGCACTGGCGGTACGATTGCGGGCACTGCGCACCTGTCAGGTGACAACATTGGCTACCAAGCTGCCCAGGTGGGCGTAGCGCAGTTGCTGTCCCAAATGGGTTCAGTGCTTCACCTTGTCCCGGTCGACTCGCTAGAAAGTGAGCAAGTAGCGCAAGTAGACAGCAAGGATATGGATTGGGCGGTTTGGCAACAGTTGGCCAGCCGAGTGCTGCATCACCTGCGCCGCGCCGAGGTGCAAGCCGTGGTAATAACGCACGGCACAGATACTTTGGAGGAAACAGCTTACTTTTTGTCACGTGTGTTGCCGGCAGCCCTCCTGGCCGAGAAGCCGGTTGTGCTGACTTGTGCGATGCGACCCGCCTCGGCGGACTTCCCCGACGGACCACAAAACTTACGCGATGCACTTGCCGTTGCCACCGCCCAGGGCGCTCGTGGCGTTCTGGTGGTGTGCGCCGGTGAAGTTCACCTCGGTACCCATCTACAAAAGATACATCCCTATCGTTTGAACCCGTTTTGTTCGGGGGAGCAAGGCGCGGTCGGCTATGTGGAAGAACAGCGTGTGCGGTGGGCCGCACCGGTGCCTGACATGGGGGGGGCAATCGGACTTAGCCTCATTTCTGCAACGCGCTTCAGGCCAGTGGCCTCGGGTAGAAGTGGTGATAAATATGGTGGGCGTGGAGGGCGCTACGGTGCGCGCGCTGTGCGCGCCTGCGGTCGGCGGCGATGCAGCCGTGCAGGGCCTGGTGGTGGCGGGTACAGGCAATGGGTCGGTTAATCGAGCGATGCAGGGTGCGTTGGACGCCGCTCGGGGGCAAGGGGTTAGGGTAGTGCTAACCAGTCGGTGTGCAGCGGGTCAACTTGTGGCGGGGCGTGACGATCCCATTGCAGATCCGCTGTTTCTGGGCTTGCCCGTGGTTAAAGCACGTATTGCTTTGGTGCTGGAGTTATTGGGTATTTGACGACCCGATACGGGTGTACTTAGGCAAATAAAAGGCCGCATACGCGGCCCTTTACTATGGCTGCGCTTAGCCTTGTCAAGTTGACAGAGCCCCCATCATGCGCGCGGTAATTGCATCGACATCACCCACGCCGCTGATGGCACGGTACTTGGGTGCAGTTGCTGGATCTTGCTTGGCCCATTGTGAGTAGTACTCCACCAGTGGGCGGGTCTGGGCGCTATAGACGTCCAGACGCTTTTTCACTGTCTCTTCTTTATCGTCGTCGCGCTGAATCAGAGCTTCCCCTGTCAGGTCGTCTAAGCCACTCATTTTGGGGGGATTGAACTTGACATGGTAGGTGCGGCCGGAAGCCGGGTGCGAGCGACGTCCGCTCATACGCTCAATGATGGCCTCAAAAGGAACGTCGATTTCGACGACGTAGTCCAGCGCCACGCCTGCGGTCTTCATCGCGTCGGCCTGAGGAATCGTGCGGGGGAAGCCATCGAATAGAAAACCCTGCGCGCAGTCAGGCTGAGCGATGCGCTCTTTGACCAAATTGATGATTAGGTCGTCACCCACCAAGCCACCAGACTTCATGACCGCGTCGGCCTGCAAGCCCAGCGGAGTTCCCGCCTTTACCGCAGCGCGCAGCATGTCGCCAGTGGAAATCTGTGGAATGCCATATTTTTGGCAGATAAAGGTGGCTTGTGTGCCCTTGCCCGCGCCAGGCGCGCCTAACAAAATCAGTCTCATGGATACCCTCGTATTGTTCTAGGTCGGTCGGCTTTTTCGTGACCTTCGGCCCCGAGAATAGCATGCGCTGTCTGCCCCGAGGCTTACAAATCCGTCAAGCACGGGACTGAAAAATACGCCGGACACGTTCTAGGTCTTCAGCGGTGTCCACACCCAGCCCTGGAGCGCGGTCGGTTACGTGAACTGCAATCCGGTAGCCGTGCCACATGGCGCGCAGTTGCTCAAGCGCCTCGGTAGTTTCTATGGGCGCGCAGGCCAATGACGGGAATCGGCGCAGAAACCCTACACGATAAGCGTAGATGCCGATATGGCGCAAGGGCGCTGGCTCGGGCAGAGTGGTGTGGTCGCCCACCCCACCATCTCGCCACCAGGCGATCGGCGCGCGGCTGAAGTACAGCGCCAGTCTGCTTGCGTCAAGCACCACTTTGACGACATTGGGGTTTGTGAAGTCAGCCACAGTATCGATTGCGTGCGCAGCCGTTCCAATAGACGCTTCGGGGTGGGCAACGAGCACTTGTACCACTGCCGCCACCAGGCTCGGGTCGATCAAGGGTTCGTCACCCTGCACATTGACCACGAGCGCATCGTCTGGCAAACCCAAAATGGCGCTGGCCTCGGCGAGACGGTCGCTGCCCGAGGGGTGGTCCTGGCGGGTCAATATTGCCTCCACACCGTAGCGACTGCACGCCGCCAAGATGTCGGCGTCGTCGGCCGCCACCACGATACGGACGCCTTTTTCGACCCCGCTGCGCACTTGCTGTGCCACACGCACCACCATGGGAACGCCGGCAATGTCTGCCAGTGGCTTACCCGGCAGGCGGCTAGAGCCCAGGCGCGCGGGAATGAGGACGGTATAGCCCAAGCTCAGAGCCCCAGTACTTCGTCGCTGAGCGTGCGGGCTTCGGTTTCCAAGAGTACGGGGATACCGTCGCGCACGGGGTAGGCCAGGCGTGCGCTGTGCGAGACAAGTTCTTGTTGTTCGCGGTGGTATTCCAGCGGGCCTTTTGTGACGGGGCAGACTAGCAGTTCAAGTAATCGTGTGTCCATGGCTGGATGATAACTTTCTAGGCGATGGGTCTGTGAGCAGCGGATCAAGCAAGCTATCGAGCGCCTTCAAGAATGAGGGCTCGGGTGTAAAAATCAACGGTATCGCAATCGCGTGCGGGGTGTGCTTCCAGAGCTTTACCGCGTCTTTTTCGGTGCATATTACGCCGGGGTCGGCGTTAAATATAGTAATGTTGCTATCAAAATCATAGTGATCTGGAAGTGCGAGAGTGTCGGTCAGTGGTACCCCTTGCGCCCGTAGCATGGTAAAAAACTCTTCGGGTTGGCTGGTTCCAGCAAGGGCCAGGCGTGCGGGAGCATCGGTTTGTGCCAATGTAGCGAGTGGAATGACTTCACCACTTTTCAGCACACCGTAGGTCGCCAAGCTGCGGTGCCCACGAAAACCTGCAAAAGCAGGCACCCTGCCTGTGTGTAAAACCAAGCTACGCGCCAAAGATTGGCCCGCCGACGCCACCAATGCACGTGGCCAATGTTCGCGCAAGGGTCCCGACGGAAGCAGTCTGCCGTTGCCGATACCCCGATCGTCAAACACGCAAACCTCGATATCCCTGAATAATCCATAGTGCTGAAGACCATCGTCACACAGGATGACGTCGGTTTCCGGGTACTGCTTCAAAAGCGCAGCCACCGCCTGCGCGCGGCTCGCGGCTACAAAGACTGGGCATCCAGTCTTGCGGTGAATGAGCAAGGGTTCGTCCCCCACGTCTTGCGTGTCGCTGGAAGTATTCACCTCCATGCACGTCTTGGCGCTGCGGCCATAGCCGCGGGAGACCACACCGACGGATTTTCCAGCGGAGCGTAGATGGTCTGCCAACGCCATGGTGACGGGTGTTTTGCCCGAGCCGCCTGCCACTACATTACCCACAACGATGACGGGCACCGCAAAGCGCTGTGGTTTGGAAAGTCCCCAGCGATAGAGTTGGCGCCGCAACGCTGCGAGTGCGGCGTAAACCACAGCCAGTGGCAGCAAAGCCCACGACACCGTGCCGCGCTGGTCCCAGCTTTGGCGCAAGCGGTGCTGCAGTGGCGTTACCACTGCCTTACTTCCCTGCTTGGGAGGTGGACTGGGTGGCAAAGGTAATCTGGTTCAAACCAGCGCGTCGTGCCGCCTCCATCACGGTCACCACGGACTGGTGCTTGGCGCTAGCGTCAGCGCTGATGATGACTACGGTGTCTTTGCCGGCCTTGGCTCCATCGGTTAGAGCCATCGCGATAGTCTCCAGGCTTCGGCCTGCCACGGGCACCCGGTTGACACTGTAGGCACCCTCCGCGCTAACGGTCACGATGAGTTCTTTCGGGTAATCGCGTTGGGCATCGGTATCAGCCACTGGAAGGCGCAGCTGCATTTCTGTGAACTTACTGTAGGTGGTGGACAGCATCAAAAAGATAAGCACCACCAACAGCACATCAATGAAGGGGATCAAATTGATTTCGGGTTCACTGACCGCGCGCGCGCGAAAATTCATGGGGTTGCCTGCTCCGTGATTGCTTATTTGCGTACGCTGCGTAGATGCCGCGCCAGACGCTCGGCCGACAGTTCCAGCGTCAAAAGGTAGGCATCGACCTGGCTGCGAAAGTAGCGCCAGAAAATGAGAGACGGAATGGCCACCATCAGGCCGAACGCGGTGTTGTACAGCGCGATGGAGATTCCGTGCGCGAGTTGGGCGGGGTTGCCGCCGGTTGACCCCCCAGGCGCTTGCGAACCAAAAATCTCAATCATCCCGACTACGGTGCCAAAGAGCCCTAACAGGGGCGCTGCAGAGGCAATTGTGGCCAAAGCACTCAAGTAGCGCTCCAACCGATGGGCCACTGTGCGGCCCGCGCCTTCCATCGTCGCGCGAAGGTCTTCGGGTGTGCAGCGAGGGTCTGAATTGAGGGCGCGCAAGCCACTGGCCAACACCTCACCAAGCGCGGAGTTTTGCTCCAACTGAGACACCACGTCAGGTCCGGGTACGCCGGTGCGGGTGACGCTCAACACTTCATCCAGTAGCTTAGGCGGCGCAATCTTGGCGGCCTTCAGACTCACGAAACGCTCGATGACAATGGCCATCGACGCTATGGAGCAGGCAATCAGGGGCCAGATGGGCCATCCGGCGGCTTGTATGATGGAAAACAAATTGTCTCTCCGTGCGATTGAAATCCTGAGCGATTATGGCGCAGCGGTTCCTGGGATTGGCCCGACTGGGTCGTTCAACCGAGTTGTCGTCCGATTTTTTTAAAGTTTCCTACTATGCCTCACGATTCATCCTCTCTCCACGCGGCTTGGCGCCATGTTCGATAGCAGCGTGGCGGCCAAGGGTTCACGCGTTTGGCGCGTGGGAGCACTGTGCCGCGCCATTGCCGATGCGGTAGATGCGCGTTTCAACCCGATCGCAGTGGAGGGCGAGATCAGCGGCTTTGCGCGTGCCGCTAGCGGTCACTGCTATTTCACCCTGAAAGATGAATCGGGCCAACTGCGTTGCGCTATGTTCCGGCGGGCCTCGGGGCTGTTGGATTTTTCCCCCAAGGACGGAGATCAGGTCGAGGTGGGGGGGCGCCTGTCAGTGTACGAAGCTCGCGGTGAGCTGCAGTTGGTTGTTGAGAGCATGCGCCGGGCTGGCCAGGGTAATTTGTTGGAGGAGTTTTTCAAACTCAAGCAGCGTCTGGAGTTGGAGGGTCTGTTTGATTCTGAGCGCAAGCGGCCGCTGCCTGCCATGCCGAGCGCTATTGGCGTAGTGACGTCGTTGGGCGCAGCTGCCTTGCACGACGTAGTGAGTGCGTTGCAGCGGCGGGTGCCGCATATTTCCGTATGGATCGCCCCGGCCTCGGTTCAAGGAGCCAGTGCGCCTGCGGAGTTGATTCGCGCCTTAAATGCCTTGTATGTCCAGCGTCCGGATGTGATCTTGCTGGTGCGCGGCGGAGGCGCCATGGAGGATTTATGGGCATTTAATGACGAGAGGCTGGCTCGCACCATTGCCAAGAGCCCGGTGCCAGTCATCAGTGGTGTCGGACACGAGACTGACTTTACGATTGCCGATTTTGTAGCAGACCTGCGTGCTCCTACTCCCACTGCAGCGGCCGAACTCGCGTCCGTAAATGTCCAGCTCTGGCGTGACAAAACCGAGCTTTTAGGTGCCCGGCTGCGCGACGCAGTATTAGCGTATGTAGACCGGCAGTCCCAGCGCGTAGACATGGCCGCAGCCCGTTTGGGTCGGCCGTCGACGTTGGCACACCAGCAACACGTGCGCATAGGCGGCTTGCAGCAGCGCTTTAGCTACGGTGTACAACGTGTGTTGCAGAGCCGGCGCGTGGGCGTAGACCGAGTCGCGGATCGGCTGACGCCTGCTGTGCGCCAGTGCTTGGCGAATGCCGCACGCCGCGCCGATGACGCTGCCTTGAAACTGGGTCTTCTCGATCCAACTTTGGTATTGCAGCGCGGCTACGCCTGGTTGACCTTGGCGGATGGCAGCACTTTGAGTCGCGCGGCCCAGGCCCAAGTGGGCGAGCAGTTACGGGCTACCCTTGCTGACGGGGCGGTTTGTCTGGTGGTGCACGGACACCCCACCAATTAGTTTCTACAATTCATTCAGTTTTTTTGTCACTTTGCACTTTGAAGAGGAAATTATGGAACACACCTTGCCCGCTTTGCCTTACGCGATTGACGCCTTGGCTCCCGCCTACTCCCAGGAAACTTTGGAGTTTCACCACGGTAAACACCACAACGCATATGTAGTCAACCTCAATAACTTGCAAAAGGGAACCGAGTTTGAAGCCATGTCGCTGGAAGAGATCATTAAAAAGTCCTCCGGTGGCATTTACAACAACTCTGCCCAGATTTGGAATCACACCTTCTTCTGGAGTTGTATGAAGCCCCAGGGCGGCGGCGAGCCCAGTGGTGCGCTAGCGACCGCTATCAACGCGAAATGGGGCAGCTATGCAGCCTTTAAAGAGGCGTTTGTTAAGTCAGCTGTGGGTAACTTCGGCTCTGGCTGGACTTGGCTGGTGAAGAAGCCAGATGGGTCCGTGGACATTGTGAACACGGGCGCTGCCGGAACACCGTTAACCACCACCGACAAGGCCCTGTTGACGGTCGACGTGTGGGAGCATGCGTACTACATTGATTACCGTAATATGCGACCCAAGTTTGTCGAGTCCTTCTTCGACAAGTTAGTGAACTGGGGCTTCGCAGAAGCCAACTTCTCCTGAAATGGAGCTTGAAAAAGCCGATCTCTAGGTCGGCTTTTTTGTGCGCGCGCGACAGGGGCATCAGGGACTGTTGAAAGGGCGTCCGCTGAGTTTGCTACCGGGCTTCAGGCCCTTCTTTGAAAACCATCCCTGGTTCATTTCTAGTACGTAACGGACAGGCTTGGTGGAGCAGTGTGGCTCTGCTGTTTGTGGTTTCATATTTTCCAGATTTACGATAGTACCGTCGTCCGCCACGAACGCAGCAGTCAGCGGTATGCGGGTGTTTTTCATCCAAAAACATTGCTTAGTCGGTTGCCCGAAAACAAACAGCATGCCCTCGTTTTGTGGCATTTCATCACGATACATGAGGCCCACTGCATGTTGCTCGCTGGTCATCGCAACTTGGGTATCTATTTTGTGAATGCCTGCGGTGAGCGTGATGCGTTGGAGGTCCATCTGTGCTGCTTCGCCTGCAGTCGCCCACTGACACAGGACCAAAGTCAAAGTGAGTATCGATAAGATCCAAAAATTCTTCATGGGGCTGACAATCCTTTGCAGGGACTACTGGGGAATGGGTACGCGTAAACCAAACAACATCGTAATCCTAAACATTGACAGCCCTCGGTAATTTTTTGGGGCTAAAATTTGTTCAGATTTAAGCCGGGCGCCATTGCCTAGCTTGGGTGCCATTCCTTATCAAAAAACCGGAGACCGAATTCATGTACCAGCACATCAAAATTCCTACCGAAGGCGGAAAAATTACAGTCAATGCGGACATGTCGTTGAACGTGCCTGACCAGCCCATCGTTCCCTTCATCGAAGGAGACGGCACCGGAATGGACATCACGCCTGTCATGTTGAAAGTTGTCGACGCCGCTGTTGCTAAGGCCTATGCTGGTAAGAGAAAAATTCATTGGATGGAGGTGTATGCCGGTGAAAAGTCCACTAAGGTCTACGGCCCGGACGTTTGGCTACCCGAGGAAACACTGGCCGCTTTGCGTGAATATGTGGTTTCCATCAAGGGCCCGTTGACGACACCTGTGGGCGGCGGCATCCGCTCTTTGAACGTGGCCTTGCGCCAAGAGCTTGATCTGTATGTTTGTTTGCGTCCTATCCAGTATTTCGAAGGTGTGCCTAGCCCCGTGAAGGAGCCGCACAAGACCAATATGGTTATCTTCCGTGAAAACTCGGAAGATATTTACGCGGGTATTGAGTTTGAGGCCGAGAGCGACAAGGCCAAGAAACTGATCAAGTTTCTGCAGGACGAAATGGGCGTAAAAAAGATTCGATTCCCCAACACTTCGGGTATCGGTATCAAGCCCGTGTCTCGTGAAGGGACAGAGCGCCTGGTCCGCAAAGCCCTGCAGTATGCGATTGACAACGACAAGCCAAGCGTGACCATTGTGCACAAAGGCAACATCATGAAGTACACCGAGGGTGGCTTCCGCGACTGGGCCTATGGATTGGCGCAAACTGAGTTCGGTGCAGAACTGATTGATGGCGGCCCTTGGTGCAAATTTGTGAACCCGAAGACGGGCAAGGAAATTATTGTCAAGGACAGCATTGCTGATGCATTCCTGCAGCAAATTCTTTTGCGCCCTGCTGAATACAGCGTGATCGCCACATTGAATTTGAACGGTGATTACGTTTCTGATGCGTTGGCGGCGCAGGTCGGTGGCATCGGCATTGCGCCGGGTGCCAACTTGTCGGACTCCGTGGCTTGCTTTGAAGCTACACACGGGACAGCCCCGAAATACGCTGGCAAGGATTATGTAAACCCCGGTTCCGAAATTCTGTCAGCTGAAATGATGCTGCGCCACATGGGTTGGCTTGAAGCGGCTGATTTGATCATTAGTTCCATGGAGAAATCCATCAAGAGCAAGAAAGTCACCTATGACTTTGCCCGCTTGATGGAGGGCGCAACCCAGGTAAGTTGTTCAGGTTTTGGACAAGTAATGATCGACAACATGTAGTCGCATTTCACCGTGTTTCACGGTATTGCAAAAATTGCCCGCTGCCCAATGAAGCAGCGGGCTTTTTTGTTTCTTGATGTTGCATGGTGTAGCATCGCATTGCAAGAAAAAGGCTCCATATTTGGCACCATGAAGGTTCCATATGGCTCCATTCGTGCGGCGTATTTACTCACCATGGAGCCACTGTGGCACTCAGACACGTTAACTACCAGTTGAAACCAGCGCAGATCAGTGCTGCACGCGCAGCTGAAAAGGCCTACACCCTGACCGACGGAGGAGGGCTGTATCTAGAAGTGCTTCCCGGTGGCTCCAGAGTTTGGCGCTATAGCTACCGTATGAGTGGCAAGCGGCCAAAAGTCACCATCGGCCAATATCCACAGATCAGCATCGCCAGCGCGCGCACTGAGCACGAACGCATGCGATCCCTGGTGGCGCGTGGTGTTGATCCTTCGGAGGAAAAAAAGGAAGCGGCGCGAGAAAAGCAGCGCGAGGCTAGCAAGCCCACGTTTGCGGCATTTGCTAGTGTGTGGGTGGCGGAGACATTGTTTTACCGTTCAGACACCTACCGCGCGCAGTGCATTCGGTTCTGCGATGTATACATAAATCCCAAGATAGGAGACATTGCGCTGACAGATGTACGTCCGGGTGACGTGCTGGCGATTATGGAGGCGTGCAAGCACACTCCCACTACGGCCGACCGGTGCCGATCTCTGATCCAGCAGGTGTACAACTTTGCCATTCGCAAGCTGGTGGCTGACCACAATCCGGCCACAGCCGTACGCGGTGCGGTAGTTGTGCCACCCAAAACCCACCACCGGCACCTTTCAGAGCCCGAGCTGGCAAAGTTTTGGCGCGAATTGGATAAACAACGTACCGCAACTGTAATCACGACCTATTGCTGCAAGCTGTTGATGCTGACGATGGTTCGCAAAAGTGAGTTGCGCTTGTCGGTATGGGCTGAGTTCGATCTTGATGCTGCGCTGTGGGACATTCCTGCCGCGCGCATGAAGATGAAAAAAGCCCACAGGGTCTTCTTGTCAACTCAGGCGGTAGAGCTGCTGCGCTACCTTCAGAAGATCACCGGGCATGGCGAGTATGTGTTTCCGACTCGATTTGAAGGCGGAGAGGGCCGTCCGATTAGCGACTGCACGCTGAACCACCTGTTCAAGCGGCTGGATTTCGGTGTGCCGGAGTTTTCACCACACGGCACACGAGGAACGGCGGCCACACTGCTGCGTGAAAATGGATTTGACCGTGACGTGGTGGAGCTGCTGCTGTCGCATCAAGAACACAACGCAGTGGTGGCTGCCTACACCCACGCTCAGCATGCTGATGAGCGCCGCAGGGCGTTACAGTGGTTGGCTGACAAGATTGATGCGCTGGTTGCCGACGCTCAAGTAATCAAGCTTCGAGCTTGACGGCCAGCCTCAGCACAATAGCGATTGGTCAGATCTTGTTAAACCACAATCTTGCGCGTGACGGAACAAACTAAATGACCGCCATCGGGCAGATGATGTCGTGCATGGTTACTCCACTCCCAAAGCTTTGAACACCGCATCCACCGGGTCCGAATAGAAGCTGGTCTGGAACTTGGCAAAGAGTTCGCCCGGCACCGACGGAATGTCGGTCACGCTAGACATCGGCAGAAGGATGCGCTTGGCACCGGCATCAAACGCCACCTGCATGCTCTCCGCCAGATTGCGAACCTGAACGATGGTGCCACCCAAGCTCATGTCGCCCATCACGGCCAATTGCGATTGCACGGGCTTGGTAAGCGCGGCTGAACACAGGGCAATGAAACTGGCCAACGTTAATGATTGGGGCACACCGGTATTTTGCAGCTCCACCAAATGGCTGTGAAAATCACGTTCACCCGGTTTGATGGATGCGCTGACCCGTGATGAATTGGCTTTGAAATAGTCAAACGCCACCCGCATGGCCTCACGTGGTGCGGAACCAGACACATTGATCTTGCCGCCACCGGGTATGGACTGGACCTCCATGCGGTAGATGCCTGGCATCTCGCTTGATCCCATGCTGATGGTGTGTAGCGTGCCAGGTTGCAACCGCCCCTCTGGTACCAACGCGCCACCTGACTGCTCGGGCACGGTCACAAAGCGCTCCACGCCATCTTCCAGGTCGATATAGCTGAAATGGACGTCATAAAACTCCATGCCACCAATCTTCTTAAGCTGCTCTTTGACGCGGCGGCGGGTTTCTAGCGCGTATTCCAAGCACTTGCGGACCGTGTCCTTGGTGTATTCGCCATTCGGAGCCACCAGTTTCAATAGGCCTGATGTGGTGCGGCGCACGGCAATGGTGTCGCGCTGATTCAGGTTGTTGCCCAGCTTGAAATACTTGTCGATGGCATCCGCAAAGCTGTGTTTGCGCATTTCGCGCAGGTACTCAGCCAGGTAGTCAACGATCAGCCCGTACTGGTTCGTGAAGAACTCCGGCCGCATCTTGGGGATCTCCCAGCCGGGCACATAGGCATGAAAACGGTCGAAAAAGGCCGAGTCAATCATGGCTTCGGGGAACGGTGCCAGCAGGTGGGACGTCTTAACCAGCGACTCCACACTCTGGTTAATATTGCCGACGAACACCATGGATGCGCTGGCGTTGATGGACTCCCTGCCTCGGCTGAACGAGCCAGAAGCCATGTAGTCCTTCATGATCTGCACGCCGTCGTGGTCTTTGAAATTGATGCCAGCCACTTCGTCAAATGCCACGCAATCCCACAGACCCACCAGGCCGACCTTGCGCGCACCCATGTTGTAAAACAGATTGGCCACCGTAGTTTGTCCGCCGGACACCAAAATGCTGTTGGGGCTAATCTCTTTGTAGATGTGGCTCTTGCCTGTGCCGCGTGGACCTAGCTCGCAGAAGTTGTAGTTGTTCTCGACCAGCGGAATCATGCGGGCCAGCAGGTGCCATTTGGCGCGTTCCTTGAAGTGGCTGGGCTCCATGCCGGTGGAACGGATCAGCGCATCGATCCACTGCTCATCCGTAAATGCCTTGCGTGCTTCGAACAGGGCCGCCATGTCCATGTTGGGCATCTGGATCGGCTTTAGCTCTGTCACCGAAAACGGCGAACCCTTTTGGTCTTCCTCAAAGTGGTACTTCAGGGTGATGATGCACCAGATGCCACCCACCAGCAGCTTTTCGAACTGACGCACATAGGTGTCGGAAATTTCAGCGTTCTTCACACCCAGGTTCGACAGCAAGGCCTCGTAAACGTCGCGCTTTTCATTGAGCTTGACGGTCACTTTGTCGATGACCTTGTAGGTGCCGCTCTCGCGCACTTTGGATTTCACCTTCTCGGCTTCGTCCGGGCGCACATAATTTTCGGTCAGTATGCGTTTGACGTTTTGCAGGCCGTTCTGAATGACACCCTCGTCATTGCTCGCGCAGTACATGCCCAGCAGGTACTCCAGCACGTAGACGGGCACGTTGGCCCCTTCTTTTATCAGCTTGGTCAGATCCTTGCGTACCACCTTGCCCGCAAAATGGGTGTTCAGCAAGTCATCCAAACTGGTGTTCAACGGGACTTCGGCCAACGGCTCCAGTACGGCATCGGGTTCAACATTGGATTCGTTTTCAGGGCTTGTCGTCATATCAATTCTCAAAAATCATTGCCAAAGGCCAAATCCACCTTGATGGGCAGCCGCAGCACCTCCACCTTGGTCGCGGCATCCCGCATCACTAGGTCATAGCGTTTATGGGGGTCATGGGTGCCGCTTTGCACCGTCAGGTAGACCGAGCGCTTGCGTTCATCCAGCAGTTGCGACGTGCTGTCAAACGTCAGCGACTGCTCATCACTGATCATCGCCTCTCCGTCACGCAAAGAAACCACCACGCTGCGGGCCAGCACGCGTTCAGATACCGCATCGGTCTGAATGAACTCAAACCGCTGGGTATTGGTCACTACCTTGTTGGTAGAGCCCAGCAGACTGATGCTGACCGACCGTGTTTTCGCACCTTCTGCATCACTCACGCGCACCGTAATCAAAGGCACCACCACCTCCTGCGGCATAGCACTGCCGTGCACAAAGCGTGCGCCACCCGCAAAGTGGAATCGACTGGCACCCTTGGGCACCCAAAAGTCCAGGCTGCCTTCAGGGGTGGTACCAGCCGTTATGGATGTGTTGCCGCTCCACGCCTTGGGTGTATCGCCCAGGTCGTTGCCAATCAGATAGCGCTTCTTGGCAATCAAAGTGCCAGCGGGCTTGTCATCCAAAGCCGACTTGTCGGCCACATCCAAAGCTGACTCTTGGTACAGAAAACCATGGTCCGCAGTTACCAGCACCGTGGACCCATTCAGCGTGTTGATGATGAAGCCCAACACACTCGACAGTTCTTGCACCGTTTGCGCCGCCGCCTCAAAGGTCTTGGTCTCGGACGCCTGCTTGTCGCCAATCATGTCGATGCGGTCGTGGTACACATAAACCAAGCGGTGGTCGCGCACCAAATCCCGGCCTTTTTCCTTACCTAGAGACATCAGGTCTTCGGCCTTGATGGCCAAGCCGCCAAAGGGCTTGAGGTGGTCGCTGCGCTGCTCTAAAGTGGCCACCGTGTGTCCGTCGGCCAGCACTTCTACGGCGGCACCCGCTGACTTACCCACTTTATAGGCCAGTGTCTGGTGGGGCAACAAGGCGGCCATACCCAGCGCGGTGTAACTGGGCAACACGCCCAGCATGGCATCCAGCGATGCCTTGAAACGGCTCTTGCTATTGGTGTGCTGCACCAGTTCATGGGCGACTTCAAACCGGAATGCGTCGGAAATCACCACAAACACCCGTTTTACAGCGCCCTCATACAGGGGTAGTACCCGTTTCGCAAAGAAATCTTGCTGGGGTGTGACCTCTGGCAGGCGCCAATGTGCCAACAGCCCCTTCGGCCCCTCGACCACTTTAGACCAGGCGGTGCTTAGCTGGGGGATGTACCAGCCGGAATAAACGCTTTCAATGGATGCACGCAATTCATGCAGAACCGCCCAGCCTGTGGGCTCCACCGCCTCTGCGGCCGCATGAAAGTGCCTGTACAACTGATCGAACCGGAATAGTTCATCTCGGTATTGGGCAAAAGCCCTTTGAGAATCCAGGAAGCTGAACCCCGCAGCATGCAACGCCTTTAACGAGAAAAAGTCGGCCGCAGCAGTCAGCGCGTCATAACAAGCCGCCAAGGCCCTGGTGTGGTCATGGGCGCTGGCAAGCATTGGGTTGGCCCAGTGGCCATCTCGGCGACGCGCAATGTGCGCCCGCACCACATCCATGTTGGCGCCACCGCCATCCACAATGCGTTTCTTGAGGTCTTGCACCACCCGCAACTCGACCTCTTCAAACGTCATGCACTCCACCAGCTGCTCGGCAGATTGCCCTGCCAACAAACCGGTCAACTCAAGCTCTTGGGCGACTGCCTGAGCCAAAGCGTTGTAGCTGCCAAACTGCGCCATGTCTGATCGCCACCGGGCAACAAACACCGATGCATTGGCCGCCAGAGACCGTTCCGGCAACACAAAGTGCGCCAACTGCCTGGGCGCATCGCCCACCAGGCTTCGGCAAAAGTCAGTCACCAAAATGCGTACCAGCAGGTCACGCAAGGTGGGGTTGGCGTCCGCGTACCCGAGCTGCTGCTGAACCAGTTCCCAAAAGGATGGCAGCAGATCATTGATACAAATGTCCTGCCAAGCCTTGGGTTGGGCAGCCAGGTCAGCCACGCCGTCGACTACAAAGCCGCCATACAAGCGCTGCAGCATGACGAACAGTTCCGGCGAATCGGCACGCGTCAACACGGCAAGCATCTTGCGATCCAGATCGTGGGCAGCGTCACCTGGTAGCACGAGGCGTTTAAGCCGGTCGACACGCTCTTTGGCACGCAAGAACTTGCTGCGATCTTTCAGGTGATTGCGCAGCGACAGTGTGGTCAAGCCAAGGTCCTCCAGCAAGATGGAAGTGGAATCAGCGCGGAATGACTTTGACCGTAAGCGCACATCCAGCAACCAATCTTTGGCTGGTTCTGGCTCGGGTTGGGTGCTGTAAAACAACCAACGCTGATCGGGTGAGCGCTCCATATCAAGCTTGATGCCCAGGGCGGGAGTTTCATCCGACCGGACGACTCGAACACCATCCAGGGCCAAGTCTCCCACCGTTGTGGAAAACTCTGCATCCACGTCGTGCCAAAACACCACGATTTGACTAGCGAACAAAGCCCGCAGGCTATCAGAAATACGTTGTTGGGTCATTGCATCAGTTCTCAATCATCGCCCAACAACTCCGCCTCAATCTGCGCAATGGTGGGCAGGTATTTCGCAACGTCGTCGGGCAGTTGCAGCTTGTATTCGGCAATGCCAATAGGCTGGGTCATGCCGCGCAGGGCGTATTCGGCCACCACGCGGTGCTGTTGCTTGCACAGCAATAGGCCCAGGGTGGGTTTGTCTTCGTCGCTCTTGATCTTTTCGTCCACCACCGTGACGTAAAAGTTGAGCTGGCCAGCATGCTCGGGCTTGAAGTCGCCTGCCTTGAGCTCCACTACCAAGAATCGGTGCAGGCGGTAGTTGTAAAACAGCAGGTCGATGAAGAAGTCTTGCCCGTCCACCTCAACCGGCACCTGCCGCCCCACAAAAGCAAAGCCTTCGCCCAGCTCCATCAGCATCTTGGTGACGTGGCGAGTCATGGCGGTTTCAATCTCGCGCTCGTGCGCCTCGTTGGACACCCCCAAGAAGTCGAACAGGTACGGGTCTTTGAGGGTCTGCTGCGCCAGTTCAGAATCTGGCGATGGCAGGCGTTGGTCAAAGTTGGTGACCGCCTTGCCGGTGCGCTGCTGCAACTGGGTGGAAATGTGGTGCCACATGACATTGCGCGACCAGCCATGCTCGATGGCCTTTGCGGCGTACCACTGACGCTCCTCGCGCGTTTTGAGCTTGGTGAGAAGTAGCAGGTTTTGGCCCCAGGGCAATTGTCCAACAAGCTGTTGGACAATTGGTTCTTCAGGCCATGCCTCGTGAAAAGCCCGCATGTACATCAGATTGCTGCGCGAGAATCCCTTCATGTCGGGGAAGGCGGTCATCAGATCCTTTGCCAACTGGTCGATGACTTTAGCGCCCCAGCCTTGAGCTTGCTGACGCTCCAGAATGTCGCGGCCGATCTGCCAATAGAGCAAAACCAGTTCACGGTTGACGGACAGCGTGGCGCGTTGCTGGGCGGCCTGGATGCGCTGCTTCAGCCCAGCAAGCCAGCTACCGTACTCTGCCTTGGAAGTGAGTTCAGTCATTGTCATTGGTGCCCTGGGGTTTGATTTTTATTCTTATGGGTTAAATTGGGCTGTAGCCCTTATATAACGTGCGGTAGCAGCTATCATTTTTGTAGTTTGGAAGGTCGTCATTCGCCATCACCTGCCTGCTGTTGCAACTGCTGCAAATCGCTCTCAATCTCTTCCACGGTTGGCATTGCGCCTTTAAGGTTGTCTGGCAAAGACTCCACCAAGGTGTATTCGCTCACGCCCATGGGTTTGTTCATGTCGCGCAGGGCAAACTCGACCTCAATGTTATTTTTGTCGCGGCACAGCAGCAGGCCAATGGTGGGCTGGTCGTCTTCGCGTTTGAGCAGGGTGTCCACTGCTGACAGGTAGAAGTTGAGCTTGCCCGCGTATTCAGGGATGAACTTGCGGTTTTTCAGCTCCACCACCACGTAGCACTTGAGCGTGACGTGATAGAACAGCAGGTCGATGTAGTAGTCGTTGCCCGCAATTTCCAGGTGGTACTGTCGGCCAATGAAGGCAAAACCCTTGCCCAGCTCCAGCAGAAACTGGGTGATGTGCTGGGTGAGTTGGCGCTCCACATCCAGCTCGTTGAATGGCGCTGTCATGGCCATAAAGTCGAATGTGTACGGATCTTTCAGCGTTTGTTGTGCTAGGTCGGACTGCGGCAGTGGCAAGGTGCGAGAGAAATTGGTGACTGCCTTGCCAGCGCGGGCAAACAGGTTGGACTTGAGCTGCATCGCCAGCACGTCGCGGCTCCAGCCTTGCTGCACGGTTTGCTCCATAAAGAAGCGGGCCTCGTCCACGCTGCTGCACTTGGTAAAAATCAGGATGTTGTGCCCCCATGGCAATTGGTCAACAGGCTGTTGACCAATTAACGCCGCCGCGCTGTCGGAGTCAGAAACACCTTGCCCACCGGTGTAGAACTGAAAGAACCGCAGGCAATACTTGAGGTTGGACGCCGACAGGCCTTTGATGTCTGGAAAGGCCTTTTGCAAATCGGCTGACAACTGGGCAATCAGCTTGTCACCCCATTGGCTTTGGGTCTGCTTGTGGGCAATCAGCGCGCCCAAGTCCCAGTAAAACTGGATCAGCTCGCGGCTAGCCGACAAGGCCATGCGCAGGCGCACCGAGACGATGCGCTGCTTAATGGTGCCCAGCCAAGCTTGATATTCAGCCAACGCGCCCGGCTCTAGAGTCAGAAGGTTTGTCATGGTTGGTTCGGGTTACGTCCTCGACTAAAGAGAAGTAGGTGCATCAATGCGAAAAGTCGATGAAACAGGTAGTCGTTCTGCTCAGGCAAAGAGATGCTCACCTTGTCAGTCTCAAAGTGGCGGATATGGAACGAATTACCGATTTCGGTAAGTGCCCGTGCCTCAGCGTCAAGTCGAGCACGAAACGTTGGCTCTGGAGAACATTGTTCCAGCAGGCGGGCGACAGACATGCGCTTGTCTCCTTGAACCTCGATAGATTTCAGACGCTCCCATGCGTCCCAAAGCTTTTCAGTTCCTTCGGTTCGCGACTTCGGAGCAGCATCCTTGAATTTCTTGCACGCATCGCCCAAAAGTGCGTCAAGGATGTGGTCTCCGCTTGCTGGCAATGTTCCCATTGCTTCAAACAACACTGGTGGCACTGGTCGAGACTCGGCGAGTCTCGCAATGTCGCGCACCAAAGGATTCAACAGTTTTGTCGCGAAGCCATCGACATGTCCGGCCATGTCACTCCCGGTGCTCATGAAGTTGCGAACGAAGTCCAGAAAACGGACAGTCTTGTTTGCAATGGCATGGCAGAGCGCGATTTGCATGGCAACTCGTTCTGGGCGGGTTGGCGGCCACTCAAGGGTGCCTGAACCGACCATAGAACCAATTGTGCTGCTGGCCTTTGCAAGCCATCCATCAAAGTCTGGCACGGGTAGCACTGCGTGCAGAAAGCCAGCCAAAGGCTCCTCGTCCAAGTGATGAACAAAGCGCTGGAGCACACTTTCGCTCGATTGAAGTGATGCCTCGTGGAAATCGGAAACTGTTTCCTCAAGGTCGCGCAGCGATGGCTCCAGAGTTGATGCGAGCGAATTCATATCAATCATCCCCCGCCCCACCCGTTACCACCTTCACCCCCTCCAACAAATCCCCAAACTTCCCATAGTTCACCTTCACCCCATCATCCAGATCTAGGGTGATGCGCATGTCGGCGTAGTGGCGCAGTTGTTCGTCGTAGGCCAGTAGCTCTACGTGCTTTTTCTTGAGCTTTTCGATCTCTTTGCTCAGCTTGTTGCGCCCGGCGGTGCTGCTGGCGGCATCTAGGTCTTTTTGCAGCATGGCGATGCGGGCTTGCAGTTTGCCGGTGAGGGGCACGACGTATTCGGCGCGCAGGCGAGCGAGTGTGCCCTCGGTGTAGCGGTGCAGATAGACCAGGGCCTGGAAGGCACCTTGTTTGCCGCTGGAAAAGAGCCAGTAGATCGGGCGCTTTTTGTAGGTTTGCAGGTGGTCTTTGAAGAACTTGTCGGCCAGGTAGCGGCGGATTGTCTCGTCTGGGGTTTCGCTTGCCTTGGTGCCCAGGCTCTCGGCCAGCCAGGCCATGTTTTCTTCCAGGGTGTCTGCACCCCAGACGGCCAGCAGGAATTCGCGCACGCGACTGGCGGCATCGTCGGTGAACCAGAGTTCGTCGGTGAGCGGCACGATGCCATCGGCATCTGCGGGGAAGGTGGCGTAGCGGCTGGCATCAAAGCCGACGTTGCCAGAATGGGCATAAATCAGGCCGGGCTCGTCCAGGCTGTAGCGGCCCATCATGCAGCCGATGGCGTAGGAGATGAGGCGCTGGCAGTCTTTTTCGCGGTCGGCGCGGGCCAGGGTAATTTGCTCTTCGGGGACTTCGGGGGTAAGTTCGTCTTGGAGGCCGTAGGCGTTGATGTAGATGCGGTTGTTTCCTTCCTCAAGTTGCTTCATCAAACCAATCGATCCCATTGCGCGATTAGCCCATGCAGTCCATGAATCCTTCAATGACCTGTGCAAGTCATTCGATTCCGTTAGATGGAAGGATTTGAAACCAAACGCTGTTTCGTTCAAACTCCAATCAAGAGTTGAAATATTCAAAAGTAACTTTGTATTTCTTTCAATCGTTTCGCACTCAGTTAGCTTCTGGAAAGGTAAATTTCTAACATCTCTCACTTGCAGTGCAAGGGTCGGATTTAGAAGTTTCATATACATTTCCGCAACGCAGGAGTTAAGAAATGCAATCAACGGCAATAGGTTTTCTTCCTTTTTTAAGAAAATTGAGGATCCCGTCATGTCGAAGGTCGCATTTTCAGGAAGCAATCTGAAACTTTGACCAGCTGATGTCAATAGAGTCCAACTGACACCCTTTCTATTCCACAAATATTCCGGAATAATCCTTGCACTTAAGTCACTGCGATAGAACGCCCTTGCCGTTTCAGACCAATCCACGACGTAATCCAAATTACCAAACCACCTGCGAAAGTCTCCGCCTTTTGCATATGGCAACCATTTTTTGCCAACGCCCATTTCATCAAATCTGACCTCCCAAACCATTCTGACATATCGACCGTTATTGCCGGTTTTGTTTTGCCCATCTGAAATGGTAATTTCGTGGACTCTTCGCGATGCAAAGTTTTCAACTGCTGCTTGGCTAATCCAATATGCGAATGGACTTCCTGGAATTTTCTTGAAATCGTCCGGTTTAGCGGTATAGAACCAACCACAGTTCTTGTTTTGAATGGCCTCCATTGTTTTTGGCCCTTGCTGGCCTGCCCCCTTGAAGTCAGATAAACGCACATAAGATCCGACAAACTGCGCTACGTGCTGCATGCTCAGTGTGAAAGTGCAAATCGGCACAGTGGCACCATCAAAGCCGGAATACTCCAACTGCACCAAGCTGGTTAGCGTCGCGTTATCGATAAAGTTCGTTCGCAGTTCTTCGTATGAGGAAATGAACATCCACACAAAAGGCGACATAAAGCCAAGCTGGCCGGATAGCTTGGTCAACGATAGATTCCGAATCATGAAAGCGGAAAACAAATCCTTTTCATACCCGGCGTATTCGGTCTTCAAGTAGCCTTTCAGTACAGGCGTGAGGTATTTGGTACCCATATACGGCGGATTCGCAACCACCGCATCAAACTGCATCCCCAACACCAGCGCCTGCTGCACCAAAGGCAGCACATCCTGCGCGGCAGCCTGGGCGTAGAGGTCGCCAGTTTGCATGGCTTGCTGCACTATTGATAGCATCTTGCGCAGATTCGACGAGGGCTGGTGGCCAATTTGTATCAAAGAGCCAAAGGTTTTGGCGTATTCAAAGGTGTCGATCAGCCCACGGAGCTGAGCCACTTCGACGCGCTCTGCGTCACCGGCATTGATGGCTTCGCTAAGCGCAGCGGCATCCAGCCCTTTGCTCTCTTGCAGGCTGAGCACATTGAGCTTGGGCGGCTCGTTGAACAAGCGGCGGTCATCGGCGCGGGCTTTCATCAGCAGGGCAAAGCCCGCCATCTGCGCGGCGCGGTCGTCAATGTCCAGACCGTAGAGGTTTTTCTCCAGAATCAGGCGCGGTATGGCACGGGCCTGGTAGCCGCGCTCCAGGTAGATGGCCTTAAGCACGTCGTAGGCGACGACCAGAATGTGGCCGCTGCCGCAGGCTGGGTCGAGCACGGTGATGGTTTCGGGGTTCAAACTGCCGCCGTCTTCATCCATGCGGGTCTGGATGAGGGCATCCAACTGCGCTTGCACCTCGGGCGTTTGCTCGGCGGGCTGGATGTAATACGGCCACTGGCTGGCCAGGGTGCTGGTGGGGTTGGCCATGAGCCACAGGCGGCCCACGCTGTTTTGCACCAG
>JBKJOV010000014.1:0-33111 GCA_046595515.1 Rhodoferax sp.
ATGTAGATCAGGTCGACCTCAATCCCGACATGCCTCAAACCAAGGAGCCTGAAACTCTCAAAAAAGCAGCCTGATTCAACAACCTCATGCGACAACTAGCTTGACAACCGCCGAAACGCTGGTGTTGCATCGCCAGCCCGAAGTGCCCGCCGTGCCCCAGCTCATGCGCCAAGGTAAACACATTGCGCATGGTGTCGGCCCAGGTGATCAGAATGTAAGGGTGCACGCCGTAGGGCGATGCACAAAACGCGCCCGACGACTTGCCGACGTTGTCCGACCGGTCAACCCAGCGCTGTGTCATGGTGGTGTGGGCAAACGCGCAGTACTCTGAGCCCATGGGAGCCAGGGCCTGCAGAACCAAATCGCAAGCTTCTTCATAGCTGATGCGCGGGTTGAACTCTGGGTCCAGCGGCGCTTTGATGTCGCAGTACAGCAGCTTGTCCAGGCCCAACACCTTGCGCCGCAGGCGTGCGTAGCGCTGCATGTGCGGGGCCAGCTCGCCCTGAATGATCTGCAGGATGTTGCGGTACACCGCCTGCGGAATCTTGTGGGCCTGCAGCAAGTAGTCTTCGGTGCTGGGGTAGCCACGCAGGCGGCCCATCACCACGTTCTTATTCACCTCGGTGGCAAAGGTTGCGGCGTAGGTATGGTTGTAGGCCTTCAGGCCTGCGCTGAAGGATTGCCAGGCGCCCCGGCGCACGCTGGTGTCGCTGTGGGATTCATAGTCCGACTCAAAGCCGTTGATCGAGTTGGCGAAGTGCTCGCCCGCACCGTTGGTGAATGGCGCAAACTGAATGTCGCCCGACTTGGAGCGGTTGTAAACCAGATAGGGCGCATTCAGCACCTCACCCAATGACGCCAATACGCGCTCAGTTTCTGCGCCCAAGCGGTGTGGGCGTAGGTCCATCAGATCGTCCAGCATCACCCGGTAGGTCGCCAATAGTGGCTGCGCTGCCTGGTATTGCGCAACCAGACCCTCGGGCAGCGCCAAGATTTCAGACTCGACAAATGCGATGCTGGAGCTGATGCGTGCGCCAAGCGCGGCAGCGCGTGCCGCGCACGCTTGGTAGAGCGGATTGGTGCCGTCTTGTGCGTTGCGCAAGTAGGCGTAGGTGCTGACTCTGGCAAAACGCTCCTCTAAGGTTTGCACCGCCTCCAGGCACGCTAGCAGGTGCTGGGCACTGGCCGCCAACTGCCCTTGGTGCGATGCTATACCTGGCAGGTCGGCGTCAATGGCTTCGTACTCGGCAGACCAATCGCTCTCGCTGGCAAATAGGTCGACCAGACTCCAAGTCTGCTCGGTGGGAACTTCTGATCGGGTTTGGCGTGGCTGCATGGTGCACATTCGACAAAAAACACGATCATGCCATTGCTTCGGCTGCGCCCACCGGCGTACTGGTGCCGCGTATTTCTGCAGGCAGTTGCGCGGCACCGCGCCGCGCGCAGGCCGTGCACAATGGCGCTATGCAGCCGCCTTTCTCGCCACCTGATGCGCCCCTAGCTTCGCGCCCACAATCATCCGACCCCGCCCAGGCCCTGGCCGCCGGTTTTGTACAGTGCGTAGACGCAATGCGCCGCACCATGACCACGACGCCCGTGGGCTGGTTGCTGGTGGGCTGGTTTTGCTGGGGCAGGGTTCCGCGGAACCTCATCCTGGCTTGGCTAGGTCTGGCCATTGTGCTGTGGATGATCGGCATGCTTGCTTTGCACACCGTGGTGCGGCAGGGTTCGCAGGTTGCAATACACCAGCGCAAGGTGCTGGCCGCAGCCGCCCTGGATGGAGCGGGCTGGGGCCTGATGGCCCTGTTTTTGATGGGGCATGACCCGATTTTGGATGCACTGCTGATTGCTGTGATGTGCGGTGTGACGGCCATCAACGCGCTGATTTACATGACCTTTTTGCGCGGCTTTTATGTGCAGGGAGGCACGCTGCTGGCAGTGTCTATGGTGGGTTTGGCGCGCATTGCACACCAGCCCCATGCCTTCCACCACGCCGTGGGGTATACGATTTTTATTGTCTTAATGGTGTACTACATGCGCCCGGTTGCGCGGCGCCTGCTGGAGGGCATTGGCCTGCAACTGGCCAATGCCTCATTGGCAGAGCAACTGCGAATAGCACTCAAGCTGGAGCAGCGTGATGCATCCACCGATGCACTGACCGGGCAGGGCAACCGGCGTGCGCTGGATGTGCTTTTGGGCCATCAAATGGAGATAGCGGCGCGCACCGGACAAGCGTTTTCGGTGTTGATGTTGGACATCGATTACTTTAAAAAAATCAACGATGCGCATGGCCACAGCGTGGGTGACGCTGCGCTGCGCGCGTTTGCATTGCGGGTGCGCGAACACCTGCGCCAAGGCGATGTGTGCGCGCGCTACGGGGGCGAAGAGTTTGTGGTGGTACTGCCGGGCGCCCCGTTGCCCAAAGCTCTGGAGGTTGCAGAGCGTGTACGCCAAAGTGTGGCGCACACGCCGTTGCTGGACACCCCGGTGTTGCACGCCACGGTGTCGATTGGCGCGGCCACCCTGGAGTCTGGCCAATCGCTGGAATCGCTGCTGCAGGCGGCGGACACTGCCATGTATGCCGCCAAACGCGCCGGGCGCAACCAAGTGTTGTCATAGGCCCTGCGCTGCAGTGCAGCGCTGGCACTCGCGTACGATTTACATCGTCGGGTAGTCGGTGTAGCCCTTGGCGCCAGGGGTATAGAAGGTGCTCGCGTCTGGTGCATTCAATGCCGCGCCCGTCTTGATGCGCTCTGGCAGGTCGGGGTTGGCGAGGAAGCTGGTGCCAAAGGCAACCGCGTCCAGTTTGCCCGACGCGATGGCTTGCTCGGCTTCCTCGGGCGTGTAGCCCATATTGCCAATCAAAACGCCCTGGTACTTATCGCGCGCTACCGCCATTACATCGCCCTTTTGCACGCCGAAGAAGTCGGCGCGCATCACGTGCAAATACGCCAACTTGTAGGCGTTGAGCTTCTCTGCCAAAAAGCTGATCAGTGCGATCGGATCGCTATCGACCATGCTGTTAAAGCTGTTCAATGGCGACAAGCGCAGGCCCACCCGGTCTGCTCCAATGGCGTCCGTCACGGCAGTGAGGACTTCGAACAAAAACCGCGCGCGCTTTTCAATCGAGCCACCATAGCCGTCGCTACGCTGGTTAGTACCGTCACGCAAAAACTGGTCAATCAGGTAGCCATTGGCGCCGTGCACTTCAACGCCGTCAAAACCCGCTGCGATAGCGTTCTTGGCACCGCGCGCATAGGCGGCCACGACGTCGGGGATTTCAGCCTCAGTCAGGGCATGGGCTGCAATATGCGGCACCTTGCCCGATAGGGTTTGAATCTCACCTGTAATCGGCGTCGCGGTAGATGAGACGCTGGCCTCGCCGTGGTTAATGTCGGGGTGTGCAGCGCGGCCGGCGTGCCAGATCTGCATGTAAATACGGCCGCCCTTGGCGTGCACGGCGGCGGTCGTCTTCTTCCACCCTTCAATCTGCGCTTGGGAGTAAATGCCAGGCTCGGCCACAAAGGCGGATGTGTGAGGAGCCACCATCGTGCATTCGGTGATCAACAGGCCGCCACTGGCGCGCTGGGCGTAGTACTCGGCCATCAAGTCGTTGGGCAAATGTTCTGTGCCAGCGCGTGTTCGGGTCAGGGGCGCCAACAGGACGCGGTTAGGCAGGGTGAGTGCGCCGACTTGCAGAGGGGTCAATAGCATGGGGTGTTTTAGTCCGAAGAGATAAGAAGGGGTGCGAAGGTAGCACCCCACGAATAAACGTGACCGCCACGGGTTTCTTAAATTTAGGTTAGTGCCACGCCCTACGGCAACTCAGCGGGCGGTGGCGGTGTGACCTGGCGGCGAGGCCGCCAAAAGTGCTCCATCAGCGGCTTCACGCTGGTGCCATGCAAAAAGATGGACAGCGCTACCACCACCAGCGTGATTTGCACCAGTTGCAGTGCCAGAGGCTCTGGCAGACCGTGTTGGATGGCATACATCAGGTAATACAAGGAGCCAATACCCCGTACACCAAACCATGCACTCAGCCCACGCATAGACCAGGCTGTGCCGGTGCCCATCAGCCCGATCAGCACACTGACAGGCCGCGCCACACAGAACACGAACAGCGCCACGCCGACCGCCTGCCAACTCCAGGAGCTGACAAAAAGCATACCGCCCAGCAGCAGTACCAATGTCAACTCCGACATGCGCTCTAGGTGCTCCTTGAACACCAAAGAGCCCTCACTCACGGTGGGTACAGGTTCGTCACTTTCGGCATGTGGCAAGTTGGTGTCGCGCGGCACTAAACTAGCTTTGGCCAGTCGGCTCTCCGTCTGGCGCAGGGCCACGGCGGCAAAGAAAACAGCCAAAAATCCCCAGGCATGCGCCATGACGGTCAGGCCGTACACCAGCCCAATCAAACCCAGACCCAAAAAGTCATCCAGCAGCACATGCTGGTGCGGCGCGCGGCGCAGCTTCCAGCCAATGCGTGCCAGGGCCACCCCAGCCGTTACACCGATCGCGATACTGGCCAGCGTGGCCCACAGCACATCGACAAGCAGCCAGCGCAGGCCCAGGTCGCCCAGGTCGTGCAGGCCCAACAGGCCCAGGCCCAGCATCACAAATGGGAAGGCGCTGCCGTCGTTCATGCCGGCCTCGCAGGTTAGGTTAAAGCGCAGTTGGTCTCGGTCGCCCGGGTGGCGAACTTGCACATCGGTGGCCAAAACCGGGTCGGTGGGGGCCAACAGCGCGCCCAGCAGCACGCCTGCGCCCACAGACATGCCCAACCCATAGACAGCCAGCGCAGCAATCAGGCCCACGGTAATCGTCATGGAAGCCGTAGCCAGCAAAATAGGGGCGCGCCAGCGGGCCAGGGTAAACGGAACCGGCATCTTGACTCCGGCCGAAAACAGCGAGATGAGCACGACCAACTCGGTCAGCGTCTCCAGCAGCGCGGACTCCTTGAGCGGGTTGAAGTGAAACAGATTGAGGCCCGTGGGGCCGACCATCAGGCCCACCAACAGGTAAATGATGGCCGCCGTAATGGGTGCGCGTTTGAGCACGGTGAATGTCAATCCCATGACCAACAGCAAGCCGCCTACCAGCAAGAACCATTGCGCGCTAGTCATTGCGAGTCATCCCTGCTGATGGTGGTGCTTTGGGCATAGTGCGTACCTGATGTTAGAGCCATGAGCCCCTATCATAGGTGGGGCAGTGCTCGGCACTCTGTGCGTTGGGTCATTGGGCGTAACTAGAAGTGAAAATAGTAGCTAAAAGTAAGCTGAGCCCGCGTATTCATTGATAAATATGCTACTAAATGTGTAGCAAATAAGAACTTTAAAACCCCTATGACCGATTCACATTTCTACCCCATTGGCACTTTGGGGCACACGTGGGGCGCGCCAGAGCGAGCACAGTGGCGTGCGCGCCAAGTGCGCCAGCGCGGGTATGCCGATGACGTGCTGGGTGTCATCGACACGTTACGAGACCACTGGAGTGTGCAGACCTACGGCGAGCTGACGTATGCGGATGAACACCATCCCACCACGCGTTTTCCTTTGCTGGCGATTCGCAGCCGCGTGTGGCAGCCGGGCCTACCCAGCGTGCTGGTTACGGGCGGCGTGCATGGCTACGAGACCAGTGGCGTGCATGGCGCGCTGCGCTTTGCGCAGGCGCACGCCCAACACTACGCTGGGCGGGTCAATCTGTTGGTCGTGCCGTGTGTGAGCCCCTGGGCCTACGAGCGCGTTCAGCGCTGGAACTTTGATGCGCTAGACCCCAACCGTAACTTCTACGCGGGCAGCCCGGTCCAAGAATCTGCCGCGTTGATGCGCTTGATTGCCCCTTTGGGCGGTCAGTTCGCCGCCCACATCGACCTGCACGAAACCACCGACACCGACGAATCAGAATTTGGCCCAGCCAAGGCCGCACGCGACGGCAAGGCTTTTGAGGCGCACGGTATCCCCGATGGCTTTTATCTCGTGGACGACACTGCCAACCCGCAGCCAGTGTTTCAGCAGGCCATCATTGCGGCCGTAGAGCGCGTGACGCACATCGCACCTGCGGATGCGCGCGGTGAAATCATTGGCTCGCCTGTGGTGGCCCATGGCGTCATCCACTACGCCATGAAAGAGTTGGGGCTGTGTGCCGGCATCACGGGGGCGCGCTACACCAGCACCACCGAGGTTTACCCCGACAGCCCCCGCGCAACCCCTGAGCAGTGCATTGCCGCGCAGGTGGCGGCGATTTGTGCGGCGGTGGAATTTGTTATCGAGGAGCAACTATGAAAACGTTTGATTTGGTCGTGATTGGCGGCGGCTCGGGGGGCGTGCGCGCGGCGCGCATTGCGGCGGGCTATGGGGCCAAGGTGGCGCTGATCGAGGAATATCGACTGGGCGGAACCTGCGTGATCCGCGGCTGCGTGCCCAAGAAGCTGATGGTCTACGCATCGCGCTTTGCGCAAGAGTTTGAAGAAGCGCGGGGCTACGGCTGGACCCTGGGCGAGGCCCACTTAGACTGGGGCGTGCTCAAAGCCCGGCGCGATGCAGAAGTGACGCGGTTAGAGGGCATTTACCGCAACAACTTGCTCAAAGCGGGTGTGCAAATATTTGCCGGCCGTGCACGGCTGGCCGATGCCACCACTGTGGCGCTGTCCGACGGACAACAGCTAACCGCCCCGACCATCCTCATCGCCACAGGGGCCGCGCCCGTTCACGGCCCAGCCATCCCTGGCAGCGAGTTGACGATAGACTCCAACGGCTTTTTTGACCTGGAGCAGCTACCCAAACAGGTGGTGGTGCAGGGTGCGGGCTACATCGCGCTAGAGCTGGGTGCCGTGCTGCAACTGCTGGGTGCCAAGGTGCATGTGGTGGTGCGGGGCGATCAGATTTTGCGTGGCTTTGACGACGAGACCCGCAAGCACCTGACCACCGAGCTGCTTGCCAGCGGCATGCAATTTCATTTCGGGCGCAGCGTGAGTGCGGTGGCCCCAGGTGCAGCGGGCTTGACCGTGCAACTGGACAATGGTGAAACAGTGGCCGCCGACTGCGTGCTGCGCGCCTTGGGCCGTGCGCCTTTAACCCAAGACCTGGGGCTTGAGTCCGCCGGCGTGGTGCTGGATGCGCAGGGCGCCATCACCGTGGATGCGTTTTCACAAACCTCGGTGCGCGGCATTTATGCGGTGGGCGATGTCACCAACCGCGTCAACCTGACGCCGATGGCCATTCGCGAAGGCCACGCCTTTGCGGACAGCGTGTTTGGCAACCGCCCGCGCAGCGTGGACCACGCCCTGGTGCCCACAGGCGTGTTCACCACCCCCGAGATGGGTGTGGTGGGACTGACCGAAGAGCAAGCGCTCAAATCGCACCCGCAACTGGATGTGTACAGCAGCAGCTTCCGCCCGCTCAAGTCCACCCTGTCGGGCCACCAGGGAAAAACACTGCTGAAGCTGCTGGTAGACCGCGCTACCGACCGCGTGCTGGGCTTTCATGGTGTGGGGCCCGACACCGCCGAGATCGCCCAACTGATGGGCGTGGCGCTGCAAATGCAAGCCACCAAAACCGCCCTAGATGCCACCTTGGCGGTGCACCCGACTGCTGCTGAAGAGCTGGTGACCATGCGCACGCCAACGCGGCAGCACAACGTGTAGACCAGGGTTTGGTAAAGCTGGCGCAGTTGTCAACTGCGTGCACTAGCTTGCCAGTGTGATGCGCTTCTGGCGCACGTACTCTTTGAATTGCACCAACGGAATCGCTGTAAGACCCGCCGTGCCGTTGGATTCTGTCCAGCTCAGGGTGGCGCTGTCGGCACTCAGGTCCACTTCTACTGGCCCTGGTGGGATCTCGATCGGCGCGCCGTCGCCCGGACGGTAGCTAACGTGGTCGTGAATGGTGGCCTGTTGGGGCATAGTCGGCTCCTAAAGACCGATTACACAATGCCAAGGCCGTTGAAGTCTGTGGGGAAACACACACGCCGCGCCTGCGGCTTACATGGGCTCCAAATCGCGAATCAGACTCACCACTTTGGTGGTGATGATGTCAATGGCGGGGCCATTAGCGCCATGCGGCAGTATCACATCGGCGCGGCGCTTGGTGGGCTCTATAAATTGCTTGTGCATGGGGCGCACGGTCTCAAGGTATTGCGCAATGACGCTCTCGGTGCTGCGCCCGCGCTCGGCAATGTCACGCTGCAGGCGGCGGATAAAGCGCACATCGGGCGCGGTATCTACAAATATCTTCAGCGACATCATCTTGCGCAAGTCCGCGTCATACAGTGCAAACAAACCTTCAACCACGATCACCGGCGCGGGCTTGACGGTGATGGTTGTGCTGGAGCGGTTGTGTTGGGCGAAGTCGTACTCGGGCATTTCAATCGGCTCGCCGCGGCGCAGCGCCTGCACGTGCTGCATCATCAGCGGCCAGTCAAAAGCATCCGGGTGGTCGTAATTCGTCTTGCGCCGCTCATCGGGCGACAGGTGCGTCTGGTCGAGGTAGTAATCGTCTTGCATCACTACGGCCGCCATCTCGGGCCCGATGGAGGCCAGCACCTCGCGGGTGACGGTTGATTTGCCACTGCCACTGCCCCCTGCGACGCCGATCACGAATGGTTTGTTTTTTGAGTTGTTCATGTCGTTCTTGTGTGCGGGTCAGCGAAGGCCGCGATTTTACAGGCCGACCGTGTGCCTGCAGGCCGGTGCCACGCTAGGCCTGCCAGACGCCAAAGCCGGCTGATCGCAGGTCGATGCCAATCTCGATCTCTTTGTCCACAGCATCGTCGTAGGCCATGGGGTTGAAGGCCTCATACAGATCGGGCAGCAGGCGCACGCCATATTGCTGCGCAAAACGGTTGGCCTGAATGCCGGCCTTGTGTTTATCAAAGCGCACGTCTGGGTCGAGGCCAGTCATGCCCACGTATACGCACGGCTTGCCTTGCATGTAATTTGGATTGCTTTTGCGAAAGCGGGGCTCGTAGAGCACGTCTGGGGAGAGCTCCACGACATACACATGGTGGTGTTTGCGGTGACGTGGGGGCGCGCGCTCGGTGGGCATGGCGCAAAGTTTAACGCTGGCAGAAGTTTGGGTATGCAATTGGGCATGAAATCTGTATGCGCCCCCGGTGGAATATAGTGTTTGTGCTACTAAAAACATAGCAGAGCATTCCTGCCAAGCACGGGCACAATAGCGCCATGTTTACCAAACCGCTGTTGGCTGCACTGGTCTGCTCCCTGAGCGCGCTGCCCGCGCCGGCGTGCACGCTGTGGGGTGCAGCCGGTGCTGATGTGGGGGGTGATGCGGCGGGTGGCACGCTGATATCCAAGAACCGGGATTGGGCACCCGACCACCACCAGTTTTTGAAAAAAGTGCGGCCCAAAAGAGGCTACGCTTACTTTGGCTTGTACGCTGCGGGCAATGATGCCCCAGGCTTGAAAGCCGGGGTGAACGAAAAGGGGCTGACCATCGTGTCAGCGTCCAGCAGTAGCCTGCCGAGGCGCGTGCGCGATCAACAACCCGACATGCACGGCGTGATGGTCAAAATACTCACCGACTACGCCACGGTAGATGCGCTGATGGCCCATGCCGACGCCGTGTTTTCGCGCGCACGGGCGAACTTCTTTTTGGTGTCGGACCACCGCAAAGTGCTGACGGTGGAGGTGGGTCTGCATGGCAAGTACGCGCTCAAGGTCAACGAAAGCGGCACCACCTCCCACACCAACCATTACCTCGACCCGGAGCTGGCCAGCCTGACCCCGCAAAAGGTGGGCGTCAGCAGTGGTACGCGCTACCAGCGCATCAATAGCCTGCTGGGCCAATCTACCGCCCCTCACACCCTAGAGCAATTCAGTGGCCTGAGCCGTGACCGCGCGGACGGCCCCGACAACAGCCTGTGGCGCAGTGGCAAGGAATGCACGCTGGCCTCATGGATAGTGGCCACACCAGCGCAAGGCGCACCGCGTTTGCACGTGGTGGTGGCCAACCCCGGCGCGCCAGAAGTAACGCACGACCTGGTGCTGGACGGGAGCTTTTGGAAGTAGCCGCTGCGGCGAATTTTGAGCTAGTTTGGCGTTTTTTTAGAATGAAATCGGCCTGTGGCCCGGGTAAACAAAGGTTTTGTAGCTATTAAAAGTGTAGCAATGTACCGTGCAGCCCTAGCGCGACGACCCCGGCTCGCTCGGATCAGCCAGCTCTTCCGCGCTGGAGGCGCGGCCCAGAATCGCGTTGCGGTGTGGGTAGCGGCCGAAGCGTTCGATGATGGCGGTGTGGCGCAGCAAGAAGTTCAGGTTGTTCTCCAGCCCGGGCTGGGAAAACAGTTGCACCGCCTGCGCATGGATGGGCAGCGACTCGCTGTGCATATAGGGCATGTAGGCAAAGGCGCGCTGCGCAGGCGGGCAGGCGCTGGTCGTGCCCGCCTGCTACCAGCTCTTGCGCCAACACCAGGGCCAGCGGGTCTTGCGCAAACGAAAGCGGTGTATCGCGAAAGACATTGCGCGAGAACTGGTCCAACACCAGTATCTTCGCCAGCCGCCCCTCAGGCGTCGCGCCAGGCAAACAACTCACACCGCGCAGCCGCCTCCAGCGTAGCGCCAAAGCGTTCGCGCAGGGTGGTGTCCAGCGCGGTGTCTTTGATGAAGTGCTGCTTGTCGGTTAGCTCTTTGAACCAGAAGTGGAGCTTTGCGGTGGCTTGCATTGTCCCGTCAATCGATAACTAAGAGAAGAACTGGTTTTGAACTGCGCCTACGAAAGCCGCAGCCTGCTCCACGACCCATCGCGCATCGCCGGCATCCAGAGGATCACCTTTGTAGTCCGCAATCAGCCGCAAGTCTTCGGCCTTGTTAAAAGATTTCCCCAACTCGACAGGAAACTTGCCCGGCTTGACCAAGTGCAAGGAAAAAGCGCTGATCAATCCGCTATGGGTTTTGGCAACTTCGGGTGGCACAGGAGCCTTACTGGCAAGCAGCGCGGCCCGTGCGGCATCAAACATGGCGTAGTAAGCACGGTTGCAGGCACCATCGTTATCACCATCGGCCAATAACGTGCGTGCACTGGTGAGGGCGCGCTGGGCCTTGACCATCAAATCGTGTTCGTTCATGACAGCGCAATACCGTCACGCGCAATGTTGTGCAGCAGATGGGGGTTGGAATAACTCTCGGGGTGTGCCCATTCAGACTCCCAAACGGGCAGTGGCTGGATGCGAATACCCGTGTCCAGCAGGATGTCGTAGGCAATGTCGTTCATTGCCATCTTGGTGCGCACAAAATGCCCTGGCGCGCCTTTAAGCACCACGGCCACATCGGCATCGCTCTCGGCATGCGCCGTGCCACGCGCACGGCTACCAAACAGCATGATGCTCTGCGTTGGATATGCGCTGGCAATCCGCGCTGCAAAAGCGCGGATTGCCGTTAGGGTGTCGGTGGGAAGGTTATCGGGCAACATAGGTTGCAGTTTAACGTGGGCTGCGGTTTATGTGCCAAATGTGCCGTTAAGCCCATGGATAGTGCGGTAGCAGCTACTAAAAACGTAGCAAAGCCACAGCGCAATGCTAAAACGAAGACCCCGGCTCGCTCAGGAAGGCCAGCTCTTCCGCACTGGAGGTGCGGCCCAGAATCGCGTTGCGGTGTGGGTAGCGGCCGAAGCGGTCGATGATGGCGGTGTGGCGTAGCAAGAAGTTCAGGTTGTTCTCTAGCCCGGGCTGCGAGAACAGTTGCACCGCTTGCGCATGGATGGGCAGCGACTCGCTGTGCATATAGGGCATGTAGGCAAAGGCGCGCTGCTTTGGGGTGAGGCGCTGGTCGTGCCCGCCTGCCACCAGCTCTTGCGCCAACACCAGGGCCAGCGGGTCTTGCGCAAATGCGCGGGGCGCGTCGCGAAATATGTTGCGCGAGAATTGGTCCAACACCAGTATCTCCGCCAGCCGCCCCTCTGGCGTAGCGCGCCAGGTAAACAACTCGCAGCGGGCTGCGGCTTCCAGCGTGGGACCAAAGCGCTCGCGCATGGTGGCGTCCAGCGCGGTGTCTTTGGTGAAGTGCTGCTTGTCGGTTAGCTCTTCGAACCAGAAGTGGAGGATGGGTTGGGGTTGCATTGGGGACGGATGTTGCCGTGTTCGACAGCCTGTTTAAGAAAACCTAAGGCATGAGACTCAGGTGTGTTGTTTTCAACTCTTTCGCAGTAAGCGTTCCCGTGCAAACAATATCCGGAGTACGCGGTAACGGTGTGAAGTTGGCCGCTGCGCACTTATAGAAACTATCCAAGATAAAGGACAAAAAGCTGTGGGGAGTTAACGGTGCGCTTACCGGAATCCGACAGTTGGTGTATTGGCCAAGCGTCAAATGTGATTTTGGATGATCTACTTCAACGTGCAACGCGTCATCCAGATTGAAATCAAATCTTACCGGGAACGGCACGATACTCTTTTGCAGGATATCCCCGTAAATTGGGTCAGTTAAGTAGACCTCTGGATCGTTTTGAAATGCTTCAAAGTCAGGCGAAGGGAAGTAGCAGAGTCTGTGTGAGGTTAAGTTCTGGTCTTTGAATCTGTAGAGAATTTGGATTAGTCCACCATCAATCATGCGGATGTGATAGCTCCGACCCGCTTCAAGAGCTTCGTATATCTCACGATAGCTAATATTTTTCAGTGAAACCGAAAAATCGTGAGTTCCAGGAATGGTCACCTCTGAGGTGTTTTCGGGACCATTTGATAGCGAAGGGAAATTTTGGTCATCACTCAGACCAGCCTCAATCAAGCTGGCGATGAGCTTGGTGGTTTGAGTTAATACCGTGGCCGGGGTCATTTGGCTTTACTTTGCGCAAGCATCCCCAGGAGCTTCTTTCGCAGATCTGGTGGAAGATCATCCACTTCTATTTCTCCACCTTCAAGCGCTGCGGCTAAGTCTGCAACATCGCTGAGTCGCTTTTTTAGCCGCGCTTTTTCAACAGTCGTCATGTCTCGATTTATTACACGCAATTTTTCCCGCTCTTCCTGCGTGGGATAAGTGAACTGCAACTTGAAGTCGCGTTTCTTGGTTTCATTGAATTCCAAGGCGAGCTTGTCCATGGCCGGGCCGACGCCCAGTACACGGACCCACGCCTTGCTTCGAGTAATAGCGGTAAAGAGTCGACTTCTTGCGGTCGCCAATTCGCTACCAAGAAAGGATGAATAGCAGTCCTGGGCGTTGATGATGTAGACCATTGCACCTTCATTTCCCTTTGCACGAAAAATCCCAGTAAAGGTCACGGAGTTGGGTTCAATGAAAACATCTGGTGAACTACTGATCCCCGCAAGCGAGGAGTTGATGCCAAGTTCAAATAACTGTGATCTGGGTTTGCCGACTGCGGATCGGGTGCTCAGAGGATCTGGATTGATAACAATGATGTCTTCTGGCCGGAGCTCATCGATGGTTACATTGGTTTTTATGGATTCAACCAAGTAATCTGTTTGTTCTGCTGTCGAAGCAAAGGTTTTGAACTCGATTAGGTCGTCAATTGGGGAGTGCTTCTCCAGAAACTTCGGACTGGACTCTTCTGTCCTGTGCATCGAAACATAGCTTCCATCTGCCAATTGCCCACTGTCGACTGCGTAACCGACATCAACCCAAAGCTGGCTTTGATCAAATATTTGTACCAATCCATTCGGTTTGCGATAAATGCCGAATCCCAGCGCGTGCGCGGTAGCCAGTATTGGCGCTGAGTTTCGATAGCATTTTTTGAGAATGATGTCTTGTTTTGGGCGACCTGGTCCGTTTGGACGGAAGCTAACTCGTGGCGTCCCGTCATGCTTCTTGCCGAATATTTCTTCGGGCGCGGGGAGCGAATTGTTGGTCAAGCTCTGCAACTCGTCATAAGCGTATACAAGTCTTTTTGGCTCAGATAGAAACTCATAGCAAAGTCGCAAGAAATGAGGCGAAAAGTCTTGGGCCTCATCAACAAGAATCGAATCGTAGATAGGTTTTGGTTCTTTGCACTGACTTAATGCTCGTTCACATGCACCAGCAAATCCTTTGTTATTTCCAAACGCTGCTTCGGCTCCGCTAAAGTCAAAATACTCGATGCCATGGGCCACGCAAAATTTGTAATACATCCCATCACGATTTTTAGGTCCTGGTGCTCCCCATGCGTGAATGATGTCAATGCGATCCCAATCTGGCTCCTCGCGAGTTTGTTCAATTACAAAGGTATTGATCAGTCGTTCAAATTGACCTTTCAACGATCGGGTGTTGAACGTGACGGCAATTTTCCACTCTGGATGTTGCGCGTGCAGATACGCAACTTTCAATGCAAGAACAATTGTTTTCCCCGACCCGGCTAGTCCACGAATTCTTTGAACTCCGTCTACAGTTTCAACTACAGCGGCGCTCTGCTGATTGTCCAGATTTGCGATCGATTCTTCCAAGTCTCGAATACGCCCACCCCTGGACGCTGGATTGCTGATTTCGCGTTTTTTCCCTTTTCGGATTGTCGAAATCGTTTGAATTGAGGACAGCAGAGCCTCATAAAGATTTCCATGTGCCCATTGAAGAGTATCGAGGTACTGCGGTAATGTTGCTTCCGTGACAACAGGATAGTAGTCTGTGGATAGGTCGGCAGCATTTGGCACAGCGGGTGCAAACGTCGCGACGGATATTTTTACGGCAAGGTCACGCTTGCGTGTAAGTGCACTAATGCCCAGTAACCGCGACTGGAGTTTGGTGAAAGCCTCATCCTGTTGGGTTTCATGGTTCAGTAGTTGTCTGCCCTCTATCAAGTGGAAAAGCACCACTCCAAACTGAGGACTGAGCAAAGTTGCATCGAACACAAATGCGCCGTCAGAAGTTCCAATCACCGGATAGCCGATGTACAGGAATCCTTCCCATTCGACATGACTCTCAAGTAGTTCCGCAAGGCGACGACTGGCCTCGGGTTTTTTGGAAGTTCCCCAAATTGCTTTAATCATGCGAATGCTCTTTTATATATGGCTGGGTCACTTCCCCCACGAATCCTTCAACCCCACCGCCAAGTTAAACACCGGCTTCGTACCCTGTACGTGATCCACCCGATCCGCCACAAAGTACCCATGCCGTTCAAACTGAAACTTCTGATCTGGCAACGCGTTTGCCAATGACGGCTCAACGATGGCAGTCACCACCTTCAGGCTGTTCGGGTTCAAGCTCTCGATAAAGTCTTTACCGCCCGCGTCGGGCTGGACGTCAAGGAATAAACGGTCGTACATGCGCACTTCGGCGTTCACGCCGTTGGCCACGCCGACCCAGGTGATGGCGGCTTTGACCTTGACGGTTTCACTGCCGGGCGTGCCGCTCTTGGTGTCGGGCACCACGGTGGCCAGCACTTCGGTGATGACGCCGTTCGTATCTTTGGTGCAGCCGGTGCATTCGATCACGTAGCCGCCTTTGAGGCGCACTTTGTTGCCGGGGAAAAGTCTCTTGTAGCCCTTGGGGGGCACTTCTTCAAAGTCTTCGCGGTCGATCCACACTTCTTTGCCGATGGTGAAGTGGCGCGTGGGCACTTCAACACCTTCGGCCGCGTGGGGCAGGGCGGGTTGTGTGCAGGGCTCCAAGTGGCCCGCACCCCCCTTGTCGGCAAATACCTCATCCCAGTTGGTCATCACCAGCTTCACGGGGTTGAGCACGGCCATGCCGCGGTGGGCCTTGGCCTCCAGGTCTTCGCGCAGGCAGCCCTCTAACGTGGAGTAGTCAATCCAGCTATCCGACTTGGTAACGCCAATGCGCTCGGCAAACATCTGGAGGGCCGCGGGCGTGTAGCCACGGCGGCGCAGGCCGACGATGGTTGGCATGCGCGGGTCGTCCCAGCCGTTGACCTTGTGGTCGTACACCAGTTGCGCCAGCTTGCGTTTGCTGGTGATGACGTAGGTCAGGTTCAGGCGCGCAAACTCGTATTGGCGCGGTGGCGGGGCGGTGAGCAATTTGCCTTCGATCAAGCGCTCCAGCAGCCAGTCGTAAAACGGGCGCTGGTCTTCAAACTCCAGCGTGCACAGGCTGTGGGTGATCTGCTCCAGCGCGTCTTCAATTGGGTGCGCGTAGGTGTACATCGGGTAGATGCACCAGGTGTCGCCGGTGTTGTGGTGCGTGGCGCGGCGGATGCGGTAGATGGCCGGGTCGCGCATGTTGATGTTGGGGCTGGCCATGTCGATCTTGGCGCGTAAGACCATGCTGCCGTCTTCATGCTTGCCGTCGCGCATTTCGCGAAAGATGCGCAGGTTCTCGGCGGGCGTGCGGCCTCTAAACGGGCTATCCACACCGGGCTTGCCAAAGTCGCCGCGGTTGATGCGCATTTGCTCGGCGGTCTGCTCGTCTACATAGGCGTAGCCCGCTTCAATCAAATATTCCGCCGCGCGGTACATAAAGTCAAAGTAATCGCTGGCCTGGTAGGGCGCAACGCCGGGCGCGCCGTTCCAGTCAAAGCCCAGCCATTTCACCGCGTCGATGATGGAGTTGACGTATTCGGTGTCTTCCTTTTCGGGGTTGGTGTCGTCAAAGCGCAGGTGGCAGACGCCGCCGTAGTCTCGCGCCAAGCCAAAGTTAATGCAGATGCTCTTGGCGTGGCCCACGTGCAGGTAGCCATTGGGCTCAGGCGGAAAGCGGGTGCGAATCTTGGCGGGGTCTGGCTGGCCTGCGGCATGGTGGGCCGCATCACCAGGGCTGCCGGCCCATTTGCGCTGGGCGTGGGTGCCTTTTTCGAGGTCGGACTCGATGATCTGGCGCAAGAAGTTGCTTGTCTTGGGCGTTTCGGGTGCGCTAACGGGTGGGTTAGCGGGGGATGCAGGGGTGTTGGCGCTCATGCGCTTGATTTTAGGGTGCGTAGGGTGATTTATTCGAGCAATGTGGCCGCAAACGCGTTGATCGCGTCTACATCGGGTGCCAAAGAGGTAAATGGCAAGCCCTCACGGGTCAACATGGTGCGCAAACCGTGGTCAATGTTGCGCGCTTCGTCTTCGTCCTGAAAACGACCGGTGTGCACGTATTTCTTTTCGCCCCGCTCAACCAGGATGTTGATGTTGTTGTGCTGGCCGTACCACTCCAGTATTTGTTTGCGTGTTTTAGCCACGTCACAAATGTTATCCACGTAGTTTTCGTTGTAGTACAGCACTTGGGGCAACGAGCACTCTGTGATCAAAAACTGTACTTGGCCGTCCAGCAGGTTAAGCATTTCGAACTGGCGCTGCGCAATGAAATACTGGTTTTTCAAGACCTCAAAATTTTGTTGCCAGACCAGCGACTTGGCGTAATCCGGGATGTTCTCTACCGACTTGTGGTGCAGGTTGAGGTAGAGAATGATGGCCGACGAAAACAAAGACTTGTCGCTGCCGGGTCCACCAATGATGTTGATCACTTTCGTGGGGTAAAGGCGCATTTTGCTTTCGGGCAAAACATTGGCAACGGACGTGTAACGAATGGTCATGGTACTTTCTTGAGCGAGCTATGTCCGCCCTATCGTAGTGCCCGTCGCGTTGTTTCGCAAGCACTGCCGTACGCCTGGCTGCCCATGCTCAGACCAAACCCAGCCAGTGGTGCCACACCAAGTTGCCCAGGTAGCGGCTGGGCAGTAGGGCGACCATACCCGCCACAACACAGGCACCGTAGTACAAGCCTTGCATCTCCTTGCGGTGCCGGGCGATGTCGCCCTGGGCCAATGCCCTAAACGATTTGAACAGGCCCATGGCCGTCAGCGGCACAAACAGGTGAATGGGTGAATAGCCCCAAATGTTGGGCAGACGGTAGTCTCTTATAAACATGGCAGAGACGGCAGTGGCCACGATGACCGTGACCCATGCGTAACCAAAGGCGCGGTGCAATTGGGGTCGCACCGTGGCGCCCCTGCGCGCCCAAATGGCGAAGGGGCCAATCGCCAAAGCGGCTAAGGCGGATATCAGGTGAACGGCAACTAGGGGGGTGAGCGGGTAGTTCATGCAGGGCTTTGTCGGCGGGGAAAACCGGGTAGTTGGAAGTAGTTGGAGGTACTTGGGGGTAGGTGGGAGCAACCAGCATCACCTCAGGGCAACTTGGTAGTGAGGCGTAGTGTGCCCAGGGGATAGTCCGGCGACTACCGGCGTGCGACGAGTAGCCGCAGTGCGACGCGAATGGCACAGCAAGTGCGCCAACACAGTGGCGGTGCAGCAGTGTTGGGGAGGCGACAATAGGCGCTTATCGGTCCTTAGGGAGAAGTTTCTTGGATATTGTTTTATTGATCAAGGCCGCCATCATGGGCGTCGTCGAGGGGTTGACCGAGTTTTTGCCCATTTCGAGTACCGGGCACCTGATATTGGCCGGTGCCCTGCTGGGCTTCGACGATGAAAAGGCAAAAGTGTTTGAGATCGCCATTCAGACCGGGGCGATTTTTGCTGTGGTGCTGGTGTATTGGCAAAAGATCCGCGACACGCTGGTGGCCTTGCCTAGCCAGCGCCAGGCGCAACAGTTTGTGCTGAATGTGTTGATTGCCTTTGTACCCGCGGTTGTGCTGGGCTTGTTGTTTGGCAAAGCTATCAAGTCGCATTTATTCACCCCATGGGTGGTGGCGACTACGTTCATCGTGGGTGGTTTTATTATTCTCTGGGCAGAAAGACGCCAAGCGGCCGGTGGCACTGCGGTGCGGGTGCACTCCACCGATGACATGACCTGGCAAGACGCCTTGAAGGTGGGGCTGGTGCAGTGCCTGGCCATGGTGCCTGGCACAAGCCGCAGTGGGGCCACCATCATTGGCGGTATGTTTTTGGGCCTGTCGCGCAAGGCAGCCACAGATTTCTCGTTCTTCTTGGCCATACCCACGCTCATCGGTGCGGGCGCGTACAGCCTGTACAAAGAACGCGCATTGCTCAGCGTGGCCGATATTCCGATGTTTGCGGTGGGGCTCTTGTTCTCGTTTTTGAGTGCTTGGCTGTGCGTACGCTGGCTACTCAAGTTCATTGCTACCCACAGCTTTGTGGGCTTTGCCTACTACCGCATCGCTTTTGGCTTGGTGGTCTTGATCACCGCCTGGACCGGTTTGGTGCACTGGGTCCCTTAGGCAGCGCCCTAGGCCATATTGCGCAGCGATGCCTCTATGGCCGCTGCCGTGGCCAGGGGCTTTTCCATCGGGAAAAGGTGGCTGCCGTCCAGCATCATGATGCGGCCCTTGGCGATTTTTTCGGTCATAGCCATACCGACTTGCTGCATCTCTTGCGACTCGCGCCCGCCCACAAATGACACTGGGCATTTGATGGGGTGGCGTCTGAAAAGCCGGTCTAAGTTGTCGGGCAGGGTGTTGTAAATGTGGGTTTCTACGTCGCGATCAAAGCTCAGCATGCGTTTGCCATCGGTATCAACAGTGCCTTTGTTGATGTAGTCCTCCAAGACCTGCGGTTCCCATTTGGCAAACGCTTTCTTGGTGCGAAAGTGGTCTAGCGCTGCCTGCGCAGAGGGCCACGTGTTACGCCGCTGCCGGCTGATGGCCCCGGGTGACACCGACCCCACCAATTGCGCACTTTTGACCAGGCCCAGCGCGGTGGAGCGCCAGCCACCCAAAATGGGCGAATCAATCAGCACCACACCACAGGTCAAGTCAGGTCTGCGGGCTGCAGCCATCAGGCTCAAGAAACCGCCCAAGGAATGGCCCACCAGCCACACCGGGTGCCCAGCCTTCTGGACCCATGGTTCGGCAAAGTCCACCAACTGCTGCACCAGGTGTGGCCAGTTATTGGTAACAGGGTAGCGCGGGTCATGGCCAAACTTCTCCAGCGCCTTGACCGTAAAACCACGGGCGCGCAAGCTCTTAAACAATACTGTGTAGGTGCTGGCTGGAAAGCTGTTGGCGTGGGAAAACAGAATGATCGGGTTCATGGGCGCAGGCACATTCAGATCAACTTTTCATCGGGCGTGGTGATCTTTTTGAGTGGCAAGCTGCGTGTCGATTGCTGCATCAGTGGCACAAGGGTTTGCTCGCCGTTCCACATGGGGTCTTCAATACTGTCAAACACCTCGCGTAGCTTCTGCCCCCAACTGCCATGCAGCATCTTGAAGTAGGGGTTATTCTCGTCGATGCAGACCACCTTGTCTGTTTGGAAGGTGTTGGCCTCGTAGACCACCATGTCCATAGGCAGCCCCACAGACAGGTTGGACTTCAGCGTGGAGTCCATGGAAACCAAGGCGCATTTGGCAGCCTCGTCCAGCGGTGTTTCGGGGGTAATCACGCGATCCAGCACCGGCTTGCCGTACTTGGATTCACCGACCTGAAAGTAGGGCGTTTCGGGCGTAGCTTCAATAAAATTGCCTGCCGAATACACCTGGAACAGGCGCATGCCTTCGCCTTGAATTTGGCCACCGAAGATCAACGACACGTTGAAGTCAACGCCTGATTGTTTCAGCGACGCGGCGTCGCGGTCGTGGACCTTGCGAATGGCCGAGCCGAGCACGCGGGCCGCGTCAAACATGCTTTTGGCATTCCAGATGGTGATGCCTTCATCGGTGGGATGGTCCTTGAGCTTTTCGACCTGCAGAATCTCGCGCACCGACTGAGAAATGCTGAGGTTTCCGGCAGACAGCAGCACCATGAAGCGCTCTTCGGGCTTTTCATAGACGATCATCTTGCGAAAGGTGCTGATCTGGTCTAGCCCAGCATTGGTGCGGGAGTCGGACAAAAAGACGAGCCCGGCATTGAGTTTGATGGCGACGCAGTAGGTCATGTGTTTGGGGCAGAATGGGGAATAATAGAAACCGTTGGCACAGCCAATATGCGCAGACCTCTATTTTGCCTTTGCAAATGGATGTTGTCGGGTTGTAATGGAGACATCTTGGATAAATCGCTGGAACCGCAGGCCCTGTTGCTGATCGACCATTTGGTGCGGTTGAGTACATTGCGTGACCGCGATACCCTGCTCCACAGCCTCAGCCGCGCCTTATCTGAAACCGTCCATGCACGCGAAGTGGCCACCCACAGTTTGGTAGTGGACGAGGAAAAGCGCTATTGGATGCCACTGACGTTGTGCAAAACGGGCGGCGCGGTGCAAGTGGTAACGGACCAATTGCGTGCTGACGTCACCACCATGCTGCCCATGGCTGCAGACGTGCTGCGCATGCGTAGTGTGCAAGAGTTGAAAATGGTGGCTAGCCAAACCAGCCACGCACACAACTTGTGGCGGACTGTGTTTCCGGTGGTTTTGTCCTCTGACAATGCGGTATGGGGCGTGGTGGAGTTTTTGTCAGACCAGGCGCTGACCTCGGCCGATGTGGTGGCTGCCACCCGGCTACTGCAAGTGTTTTGCAACATGCTCAATGTGCTGGATTACAGCGAGCGTGATGCCCTCACTGGGCTATGGAATCGCAAGTCTTTTGAAGATCTTTTTTTCAAAACTATGCCGACCCAAGACGTACCGCTGCCCCCGGGCGTGGAGTTTGAACACCGGGCTACGCTGGTTGACCCCGTGTTCTGGCTGGCTATGGTGGATATTGACCATTTCAAGCTGGTCAATGACCGTTTTGGCCACTTGATCGGCGACGAGGTGTTGATTTTGGTGGCACGGTTGATGCGGTCATGTTTTCGCTCGCACGATCGCGTATTTCGTTTTGGGGGTGAGGAGTTTGTGGTGGTGTTGCGTTGCGCTGACCATACGTCTGCCCAGGCGGCGTTGGAGCGTTTTCGAGCCACGATGGAAGCTTTCGATTTTCCCCAGGTCGGGCAAAAGACGGCCAGCGTGGGCTTCACCCGCATTACGCCTGGCGACTCACCCAGCGCCGCCTGCGAGCGTGCGGATCAAGCGGTTTATCACGCCAAGCGCAATGGGCGAAATCAGGTGTGTAGTGAATCGGACCTGGTGGACCGTGGCCTGCTCACCGCCGATGTGAAGGTCGGCGACATTGAGCTGTTTTAACGCAGGCCAGTGAGTTTTTTCAACTGGTAAAGCGCGTCCAAAGCCTCCCGGGGGCTCAGGGCGTCGGGGTTGATATCGGCCAGTGCTCGCTCAATCGCACTGGTTTCAGGTTGGCTCTGGGCGACCGGCATGGCAAACAAATCGACTTGCGCTTGGGACTGGTTTGCGTGGTTCTCCAGCGCGTCCAGCGTGTGGCGGGCTTGGCTCAATACCGCGGTGGGCATGCCTGCCAAGCGCGCCACCTGAATGCCGTAGCTTTTGCTTGCAGGGCCAGCCTGTATCTCGTGCAAAAACACAATATCGCGCCCCGACTCGGTAGCGCTTACATGCACGTTCAGCGCGCGGTGGTGCTTCGCCGGAAACTCCGTGATCTCAAAGTAATGCGTGGCAAACAAGGTAAAGGCCTGTGTCTTGTCGTGCAGTTGGGTGGCAATGCTGGACGCGAGCGCCAGGCCATCAAACGTGGAGGTACCGCGCCCGATTTCATCCATCAGCACAAGGCTATGGGGTGTGGCGCTGTGCAGTATTTGCGCAGCCTCCAGCATCTCCAGCATGAAGGTGGACTGCGCGTTGGCCAGGTCGTCTGCCGCGCCGATACGGGTGTGGATCGCGTCAATAGGCCCCAGGCGACAAGCACTTGCGGGCACATACGAGCCCATGCTGGCCAGCAGAACAATGAGCGCCACTTGTCGCATGTACGTTGATTTGCCGCCCATGTTGGGCCCGGTAATAACCTGCATACGCGCTTTGGCGTGCAAGCGGGTGTCGTTGGCAATGAAGTTGCTATTGCTCACAGCGGCCAGCCGGGCCTGTACCACCGGGTGGCGGCCTTGGGTGATGTCGATACACGGCTCCACCACAAATTGCGGAGCGCACCAGCCCAGGGTGAGAGATCGCTCGGCCAGCGCGCACAGTGCATCCAGCGCCGCCAGCGCACGCGCCAGCCGGGTAAGCGCCGGGACGAAGGGCTGCAACCGGTCCAGCACCTGCTCAAACAGCCACTTTTCGCGCGCCAACCCGCGCTCTTGTGCGCTCAGGGCCTTGTCCTCAAAAGTCTTGAGTTCAGGGGTGATGAAGCGCTCGGCGTTCTTAAGAGTCTGGCGGCGGCGGTAGTCGTCGGGCACCTTGTCGAGCTGGCCCTGGCTGACTTCGATATAAAAGCCATGCACGCGGTTGAACTGCACGCGCAAGTTGGCTATGCCTGTGCGGGCCTTCTCGCGCGTTTCTAGGTCCACCAGAAAGGCATCGCAGTTGGTCTGTATAGCGCGTAGCTCGTCCAGCTCAGCGTCAAACCCTGTTGCGATGACACCGCCGTCGCGCACCAGTGCGGCGGGCTCGGGATCGATGGCGCTGTGCAGCAAGGCCACGCAAGCCTCTGGCGCGTGCAAATCTTCAGAAATTTGAGCCAAATAGCACTGTAGCCCGGATAAATACTCGCCAAGCTGCTCTGTTTTTTGTAGCGTCTGCAGCAAGCCAACCAGTTCTCGGGGGCGTACCTGGCGCAGCGCCAGGCGGGCGGTGATGCGCTCTACATCGGCACTGCCCTTGAGCCGAGTGCGCAGGTGGGCATACACATCGGGTCGCAGTGTGTCGATGGCATCTAACCGCTTTTGCGCTTGGCTGCGGTCGCGCGGGGGCGACAGCAGCCAAGCTTTGAGCTGTCGGCTACCCATGCCTGTCATGCAGGTGTCCAACAGCGAGAACAACGTAGGGGAATCCTCCCCGCGCAAGGTGTGAACAAGTTCCAGATTGCGCCGCGTACTGGGCGGCAGGCTGATGAGTTCGTCATCCCGCTGTACCTGGATGCTGCTGATGTGGGTGAGCGCGCGGCCCTGGGTGTGTTCGGCGTAGCCCAGCAGCGCCGCGCAAGCGGCGTGGGCCAGGGGCAGGTCTTGCGCGTTCCAACTGGCCAGGCTGGCGGCTTGCAGCGCGTCGAGCAATTTGCGCTGGCCCAGGGCACTGTCAAACTGCCACTCAGGCCTTGCCGTGGTGTACAGCGCAGTGGGGCTTATGCCCACCATGCGCAGGCGTTTGATGCGGTCTTCAAACGCAGTGGTGACCCCACCGCTGTAGGCCAGCTCGCTGGGGGCTACGCGCGCCACCCATTCGGCCACCTCGTCGGGTGCGCACTCTGCCAGATGCACGATGCCCTGGGTGACGCTGAGCCAGGCCAGGCCGCAACGGTTGCGGGGACCTTGATGCACCGCCATCAACAGGCTTTCTGATTTTTCGCTCAATAGCTCGGTGTCCGTCAGTGTGCCGGGGGTGACTACGCGCACCACCTTGCGTTCCACCGGGCCCTTGCCGGTTACCTCACCCACCTGCTCACAAATGGCCACCGACTCGCCATGCCGAATCAGCTTGGCCAAGTAGCCCTCCATCGCATGAAAGGGTACGCCCGCCATGGCGATGGGCTGACCGCCAGATTGCCCCCGGGTGGTTAATGTGATGTCCAGCAATGCCGACGCTTTCTCGGCATCGGCATAAAACATTTCATAAAAATCTCCCATGCGGTAGAACAGCAGCGTGTCGGGATACTCCGCTTTGAGGCTGAAGTACTGGGCCATCATGGGGGTGTGTTTGGATGCCCCTGCTCCATCATTCGGCGGCTCTGGCTGTATCTCTGCAGATTGCGGGTGTTCTTTTTTCATTCAATGAATCATGTCACTTTGAAGGGCCTCACAGCGCGTTTGCACCATTTTATTCGCCCACCCCAGCAGAGCCGCAGACGGCAAATTGTTGCGGACTGAAATCAGTTCATCGTCTGCATATCTCCGCCCGCACGCCAACAGCGGTGTGGGCGAAGGCTGACCGCTGGCTAGGCTGCCAGCGAGGGGATGACGGCGAAATAGGCGTTGAGCATGTAGAGGCCTGTCAGAATCAACGCGAGCGCCCCGACCGTTTCAAACACGGGCTGGAACCGCGCCATACCCTTGAAATGCTCAAGGGCCCCAACGGCCATGGCGCCTGCCGCGATGGGTATCGCGCGGCCGATACCAAAGGCGAGGAGCAGGGCCGCGCCAAACAGCGGCGAGCCCAGGCCACCCGCAACTCCCAGCAAAACCAGCAGCGCCGGGGTGCAAAAAGGGCAGATTGCGACGGAGAATGGAATACCCAAGGCGAATGCGCCCCAAATGCTAGTGGCGCGCTTGGCCCGAAAGGACGCAGCGGGCAGCGGGATTTTGATCCACCCGCGCCACACCAAGCCCAAAAAAATCAGCAAGGGCCCAAGCAGCAATCCCCAAAAACGGCCCAAGAGTAACTCGACCCACTTACCACCGAAGCCTGCGGCGACACCGAGCAGAACGTGTGTGACGATGAGACCCAGGATGAACATGAGACCAAAGAGGAACGCGGTTCGCTTGTCTCGGGCTTTGGTTACGTAGGCAAGCGATACCGGAATGGCCGCGATCGCAACAGGATTGACGCTAAAAAAGAGCCCCGCCAAAAATGCGATACCTACCGCCCCGGCGTTGGCTTGCTCTGCGATCTGGCGCAAAGTATCAATGTTCATTCAGCCCCCCGCGCGCGCGACTTTGGAGTTCGCGCTCGAATTGAGCGGTCGTCGGCAGCGTCGAGAAAACCAACTGCCCGTCGATGGCAATGGCCGGCAAAGATAAGACGCCCAGCTCCACCGCGTAGTCGATACTTTTCAGCACATCAATGTCTTGCCACGAGCTGTCGGGTGAGATGCGCGTTAGAACCCCCTGGAGTTCTTGCCGCGACGATGCGCAGCGCGCACAGCCCTGGGTGTAAAAGAGTTCCACTTTCATGATTTGATAGCTCCCTTGTTTGCAATACCCGCCAAAATGGGGCAAGCGCTGACTCCAAGCTGGTCGTTGTCGCACAGCGCTATCAGGCCATCCAGCGAGGCGGACATGTCCTTGAGCGACTTCATCTGCGCCTCCAGCCGCAGTTTGCGTTCCACGGCCACGCGCCGCACGTCGTTGCAGCATCCTGTGCTCTGGTCTCGCAGCGCAAGAAGGCCCGCTATCTCTTGAAGACTAAAGCCGCAGGCCTGCGCCTGCTTCACAAACGCCAGCCTTTCGATGGCTATTGCGTCGTACAGGCGGTAGCCCGCATCGGTGGTTTTTGGGGGCGGCAGCAACCCCTCGCGCTCGTAATGGCGCAAAGTGTCCGGGCTGACGCCGACGGTGGCAGCGGCCTTCCCAATCGTCAGGAGTAGGCTAGCTTTTGGCATGCCCAATCCCGGCGGCGCGAAGCGACGCCTCGTTCGGCCCCATGTCTGAGCAGCAGTCGGCAACCTTGCCATCGACCACTACGGCAGGTACGCGCTTGATTCCCAAACTTTTGGCGCGGTGCACATTCGCGATGTCTTTCATGTCCAACACTGACACGTCGCAGGATGGGCAAGCAATACTCGTCACCAGCGTGACGACGTCCTCGCAGATGCCACAGCCCGCGCTAAACACCTCAACTTGTCTCAATGCAGTCATTCTGTATTCCTTAGTTTGCGCCAGATATAAACGTACCACCTTAGACGCAATGGGGTGGAAGTCGGTAACTGCCTGGAGATTGACCCCTGGAGCTACACCAGAGTCAAGTAGGTAACGGAATTTTTTGAAAAGTTTTCGCATATCTTGCTGCGAGCGGGGCGCTGTAGGTGGTGTGGGCGATGATTTGGACGCGCAAATGGGGCGTGGTGCGGCAGCGACCTCGGACGCCTTGCAGGGCAACTGCGGGGCCATCGCGGTGCAGTCTCGGGATTGGGCCCCTGCGTGCGTACTTTATGATTGGCGGCAAGCATTACTATGGGTTTACTTACCAAAATTCTTCCCCAAGCGGCCATCCGTTGGCTCAATGCAGAGTTGCGCAGCACCTCGGAAGACCGTTTTTCGCACGTTTTCCACACCAGCCCTGACTGGATCGTTATCACCCGGCTGAGTGACAGCATGATCGTAGAGGCGAACCAAGGCTTCGAGCGCTTGAGCGGCTATAGCGCCAAAGAGGTTATTGGCCATCCCATCTCTAAATTCAATGTGTGGGCGTACCCGCATGAGCGGGCCGAAATTGTGGAACGCCTCAAAAGAGACGGCATCGTGCGCAATGCACTGGCCAAGGCGCGCCGGCGCGATGGTGCACTGCGCGACTTTGAGGTCAACGCCACGCTGATTTCTGTCGATGGCCCTTTATATTCGCACGCAGTGTGGATTTCGCGGGATGTGACCGATGCACACGTCGCAGCAGAGTCACTACGCATCAGTGAAGAGCGCTTCGCGTCGCTATTTGAAAAGTCGCCGCTTCCTATGTGCTACGCCAACGGCGCCAACCAATTTGCCACGACCCAGTGGAACGATGCCTGGTTTGCGACTTTCGGCTTTGATGCACGAACCTGCCAGGGCAAGAGCGGCGAGGCGCTGAATGTGTGGGTCAATCTTCAAGACAGACAGCGCATATTGGATTTGGTCAAACAGGGCGGATCCTATTTTGAGATGGAAACCTTGATGCGACGGGCGGATGGTGCCGTGCGCTTGTTTGCTGTGTCCACGCGCTTGTTTGCACAGACAAATTTCCCGATGCTGGTGTCCTCGTATGTCGACATTACCGAGCGTGATGAGTCACGCAAGAAGATCGAGTCGTTGAATGCGCAACTGGAAACCCGCGTGGCTGACCGCACAGCGCAACTTCAAGCGGCTAACCGCGAACTCTCCAACACGTTGGAGACGCTGAAGATGGCCAAGGACCAATTGGTGCAATCAGAAAAGCTAGCAGCCTTGGGAGCGCTGGTTGCGGGGGTGTCGCATGAGCTCAACACACCGATTGGCAATGGCCTTACTGTTGCCAGCGCGTTGGAGCACCGGGTCGAGGTATTCACCCAACTGATGGATGCTGGCATGCGCCGCTCGGATTTGCAGAGTTTCGTGGACGAGACGCGGTTTGCGGCAGAGATCATTACCCGTAATTTAAGTCGTGCCGGGCATTTGGTGTCCAGTTTTAAACAGGTCGCAGTAGACCAAACCAGTTCGCAACGACGCACATTTTCCTTGGACTCGCTGGTTGCTGAAATTCTGTTGACTCTGAATGCTGTTATCAAAAAATACAGTTGCCATATTGCGGTGCAAGTACCGTCCAACATTTTGTTGGAGAGCTATCCTGGTCCCTTGGGCCAGGTACTCACCAATTTGATCAATAACGCACTAGTGCACGGCTTTGAACCCGAAGATAGGGGTGATATCTTGATTCGGGCCGAGGTGGTGCAGGCAGACGGCTGCGTCCACTTGACGGTGAGCGACACGGGCAAGGGTATTGCGCCCGATAACCGACGTCGTATCTTTGAGCCCTTCTTCACCACCCGTTTGGGCCACGGCGGGTCTGGTCTTGGCTTGCACATCGTGCACAACATTGTGGGCGGGGTGCTAGGCGGAAAGATCAGCGTAGACAGCACACATGGCAGTGGAGCTGAATTCCGTATCACGCTGCCGTTGGTCGCCCCGCAACATATCCACGAATAAGCCGTTCCATCCTGCAAACCAGGCAAATGGTCGCTTGCCACGCGCGCCGAAGCAGCGCGGCGCATACAGTCGGCGGCACAAGAAGCGCTGGGCTTTCCATCGCTTCTTGCTTCCAGCGCGCACTTGGTTCACAGTGCGCTTCAATTTCACACCGAGTTCATTTTTTTATGAAACTTAAATGCCTGGCTCAGGCCTTGTTTGCAATATTGCTGCTCACCACGTTGGTTCCCCCCGCTTTGTCGGCCACACCCATGCCCTCCGCCAAAGCAGTGCTTGCACCCGCGGCCGCTAAAGCGGTCAAAAAGTATTCGATTGAGCAGTTCTGCGTTCTTTGTGACGAGCAATGAGCGTGACCCCAAGTTCTTTGACCTCTACCGGTATGACGCCAAGACCTACGCCCGCACCCTGATGTTCAAGAACGAGCAGGGCCTGAATGTGGCGGACGTGAGCAACGATGAGAAATGGATTGCGCTGAACAAGACCAACACGTCATTGGACAGTGATATGTACCTGTATGACGTGGCCAAGGGCGAGACGCGCCACATCAGCGCACACACAGGTATGGTCAAGTTTGAAGCGCAAACGTTTGATCCAGCCAGTGGCAGGCTGTTCTTTTTATCGGATGCGGGCAGTGAGTTTTCCCAGCTCAAGACCTATGACTTGGCTAGCAGTACGGTGAAAGACCATGAGAAGGCAGCGTGGGACATTGCCTACACCTATTTTTCACGCGATGGTCGCTATCGGGTCACCGGTATCAATGCCGATGGCAGCACCGTCATTAAGGTGGTGGAAGGTGCGGATGAAAAGCCCGTGGCGTTGCCCACGTTGCCGGGCGGCGCCATCCGCGGTGTCACGTTCTCTAAGAACAGCCAGCGCATGGCTTTTTACTTGAATGGCGATCGTTCACCCAACAATCTGGTTGTCTATGACTTTAAGTCCAAGCAGGTGAAGCAACTGACGCAGAGCCTGTCTAAAGAAGTGAACCCTTCGGACCTGGTGGAAGCAGAAGTCGTGCGCTTCAAGTCCTTTGATGGCATGGTGATTCCATCCATCTTTTTGAAGCCCCATGGCGCATCGGCAACCAACAAGGTGCCGGCCATTGTGTTTGTTCATGGCGGCCCGGGCGGGCAGACGACGCGCGGCTACAGCTCAGGCATGCAATACCTGGCCAACAACGGCTACGCGGTGTTGGGTATCAACAACCGCGGTAGCTCCGGCTACGGAAAGACGTTCTTCGCGGCGGATGACAAGAAGCATGGCCGCGAGCCGCTTTGGGATTGCATTGAAGCCAAAACCTACCTGGCCAGCCTGGGTTATATCGACCCCGAGCGCATTGCCATCATGGGCGGAAGCTACGGTGGCTATATGACTTTTGCGGCTATGGCTTTCCGGCCCGAAGCGTTCAAAGTGGGCGTGGACATTTTTGGCGTGAGCAACTGGATACGCACGCTGGAAAGCATTCCGCCGTATTGGGAGTCGTTCCGCAAGGCGCTGTACCAGGAGGTGGGGGACCCGGTGGCAGACCGCGAGTTCTTGACGGCAACGTCACCCCTGTTCCATGCCAGTGAGATTCGTAAACCGCTGATCGTGATCCAGGGCGCCAACGACCCGCGGGTGATCAAGTCGGAAAGCGATGACATCGTGGCCGCTGTGAAAAAGAACGGCGTGCCGGTGGAGTACGTAGTGTTCCCGGATGAAGGCCATGGCTTCACCAAGCCGAAGAACAATATGGAAGCGAATCGCAAGATTGTAGAGTTCTTAGACAAGCATTTGAAGGCACATTAACCGGCCTGCCGCCCAGGCTCCTGGTTGCGTTGCATCAGTGACAGGACATGCGCAGATCAGCCGCTAAACTGGTCTGTACTATGCAAGCAAACAATTTGAATCGCACCCCGGTGCTGGTGGTCGGGGCGGGAATCATGGGCGTGGGCATTGCCCAGGTGGCGGCGCAGGCGGGGCACAGCGTCATGTTGCTGGATGCGCGCGAGGGCGCTGCTGAGGCTGCCAAAGCCAAGCTGGCGCAGACCCTCGAAGCACTGGTGACCAAGGGAAAGATCAGCGCTGCATCCGCCGCGCAGACCCTGGCACGTATCGCCCCCGTGGCTACCGTGCACGATGCCCGTACCGCCGGTCTCGTGGTGGAGGCGATTGTGGAGAGCCTGGATGCCAAGCGGGCTCTGTTCCAGCAATTAGAGTCAGTGGTCAGTGCCGACTGCATTCTGGCCACCAACACCTCGTCTATTTCGGTGACTGCCATTGCCAATGGCTTGCAGCTTCCCAGCCGCTTGGTAGGCATGCATTTCTTTAACCCCGTGCCACTCATGAAACTGGTGGAAGTGGTGTCGGGTTTGCAAACGGATGCTACTGTGGCGCAGGCCATCTTTGCGCTGGCCCAGCACTGGGGCAAGGCGCCGGTACATGCGCGCTCTACGCCCGGGTTTATCGTCAACCGCATTGCCCGGCCGTACTACGCCGAGAGTCTGGCGCTGCTGCAAGAACAGGCACTGGCGCCCGCTGTGCTGGACGCTTGCTGGCGCGGCGCGGGCTTTCGCATGGGGCCGTGCGAGCTGATGGATTTGATTGGCCACGACACCAACTTTGCCGTGACGCAATCGGTGTTTGAAGCCAATTTTTATGACAAGCGTTATGCACCTTCGCTGGTGCAGCGCGAGATGGTGGATGGCGGGCTGCTGGGGCGCAAATCGGGCCGGGGTTTTTTTGCCTATGGACCGGATGCGGCCAAGCCGCCGGCACCGACGTTCAGCGCCCCGGCGTTTCCTGACGTGCGCGCACTCAGCCTGCACGGGCAGTGCCCGGTGGCTGAGCGCTTCGCGGCGGCACTGGATGCCATGGGGCAAACGTTTACGCGCGTTGCCAAAAGCCATTGGACGGGTCTGGAATGTGACGGCTACCACTTGCGCCTGACCGACGGCCGCACCGCCTCGTCTTTGGGGCCGAACACCGCCGTGTTCGATTGGCCCGTGCTGCCCGCGCCCGGTGCGGCATTGGCCTGGGCACCTGCACGCGCGGCCAGCCCTGCGTGGGTAGCCATGGCGGGCCAGTGTTTGCAGGCGCTGGGCTTTGTGCAGCAGCAGGTGGCCGATGTGCCGGGCTTGGTGGTGGCGCGCACCGTGGCCATGTTGATCAACGAAGCCTCGGACGCGGTGCACCAGGGCGTGTGTACCGCAGAGGGCGCTGACGATGCCATGCGGCTAGGCGTCAACTACCCGCAAGGGCCATTCCAGTGGCTGGCGCAGTGGGGTGCTCCTGCCGTGGTGCAGGTGCTAGACCAGTTGGACGCACATTACCGTGGTGAGCGCTACCGGGTGAGCCCTGGCTTGCGCCACGCCGTGTGGCAGGCTCAGACTTAATTTTTGACACAGGCAGGCACCATGCAACACACCATTTCACAGGCTTTTATCTGCGACGCTATTCGCACCCCCATTGGCCGTTATGGCGGCGCTTTGTCGTCCGTGCGTACCGATGATTTGGGCGCTATTCCGATCAGGGCCCTGATGGCGCGCAACCCGCAGGTGGATTGGGCTGCACTGACCGACGTGATCTACGGCTGCGCCAACCAGGCTGGTGAAGACAACCGCAATGTGGCCCACATGAGTAGCCTGCTATCGGGCTTACCGAGCACGGTGCCAGGCGCGACGCTGAATCGGCTCTGTGGCTCCGGTTTAGATGCTATTGGCACGGCGGCCCGGGCCATTAAAGCGGGAGAAGCTACGTTTTTGATAGCAGGTGGCGTGGAGAGTATGAGCCGCGCCCCGTTTGTCATGCCCAAGGCCGAGAGCGCCTTTAGCCGTGCCCCGGCGGTGTACGACACCACCATCGGCTGGCGCTTTGTGAATGCGCTGATGAAAGCCCAGTACGGCGTAGACAGCATGCCCGAGACGGCCGAGAACGTAGCCACAGAATACAAAATTGAGCGCGAAGCCCAAGACCGCATGGCCTTGGCCAGCCAGCTCAAGGCGGTGGCCGCGCAGCAAGCGGGGCACTTGGCGCGCGAGATCACGCCGGTGCACATTGCGCAAAAAAAGGGCGATGCGGTGGTGGTGGACACCGACGAACACCCACGCGCTACCAGCCTGGAGGCGCTGGCCAAGCTCAAAGGCGTGGTGCGCCCCGATGGCACGGTGACAGCGGGCAATGCCAGCGGCGTGAACGATGGCGCCTGTGCGCTGCTGTTGGCCGATGAGGCCACTGCGCTCAAGCAGGGCTTACAGCCCAAGGCCCGCGTGGTGGGTATGGCCACCGTCGGTGTGGCTCCGCGCGTGATGGGTATTGGCCCCGCGCCTGCGACTCAGAAAGTGCTGGCGCTGACAGGGCTGACGCTGGCGCAGATGGATGTGATTGAGCTGAACGAAGCCTTTGCCGCCCAAGGCATTGCAGTGTTGCGACTCTTGGGATTGCAAGACGACGATCCGCGGGTGAATGCCTGGGGTGGTGCGATTGCCCTCGGTCACCCCTTAGGCGCATCCGGTGCCAGATTAGCCACCACGGCAATCAACCGCCTGCACCTAACAGGCGGCCGCTACGCCCTGTGCACCATGTGCATTGGCGTGGGGCAGGGGATTGCGTTGGTATTGGAACGCGTATAACGATGAAGCCCGAGGCGCAAGAGTCAGGGTGGCTATGCGTTCTGCGTAGGTAAAGGAGGAGCCCGAAGGGCGGGGGACACGGAGCAGAGCGCATAGCCACCCTGTCTCCGGAGCCGACCCCTACGGAAGCGTCCCTAAGCTAGAACGGTGCGTCGGGAGCTGGCTTAGCGTCAAGTCCAGTATCAGGCTTT
>JBKJOV010000025.1:0-87199 GCA_046595515.1 Rhodoferax sp.
TCTGGGTATCAAGCAGTTGGATTCCGATCCTTTCACCACCTTCGTGTCGATCAACGACAAGGGCCAGGTTGTGACCGGTAAGGTCAAGACTGTGGACGCTAAGGGCGCTGAGATCGATCTGGGCGAAGACATCATCGGTTACCTGCGTGCCTCCGAAATCAGCCGCGACCGCGTTGAAGACGCGCGCAACGTGCTGAAAGAAGGCGACGAAGTGACGGCAGTGGTTGTTAATGTGGATCGCAAGACCCGCAACATTCAGTTGTCCATCAAGGCCAAGGACATGGCTGACCAGGGTGAAGCCATGGCTGCACTGAGCCAGTCGTCTGCCCGTGAAAACGCTGGAACCACCAGCCTGGGCGCATTGCTGCGCGCTAAATTGGACAACAACAGCTAACCGCTAGCGTTGATCTAAGCCAACGACCGTGCCCCCAGTAATTTATTGGGTGCCGGTCGTTTTTTTATTCTTTTCATCTGCACCCCATGACCCGATCCGATCTCGTGGAAGAACTGGCTAACCGGTTCGCGCAATTGACCCACCGTGACGCCGAATTTGCTGTCAAAGCGATTCTGGACGCGATGAACGACGCCCTGGTCCGTGGTCACCGCATTGAGATCCGTGGTTTTGGAAGTTTCTCTATCAACCGTCGCCCACCCCGCATGGGCCGCAATCCACGCAGTGGCGAGAGCGTTGCCATTCCCGAAAAACGGGTTCCCCATTTCAAGCCAGGCAAAGCCCTGCGCGAAGCTGTAGACCAGCGCACTGCAGAACTCGCAACCCAGCCCAAAGGTTGATGCACAAGGCATGAGCACGGCCGGGCCGCCCCAAGGGGCGACGGCCCCTTCGGGGCAACGGCGCAGCGTGGGGGTCCACTAGAATCCTTCGAAACTAAGGACACAGATGAAACAAATCACATGGTTCTTAAAGTGGCTGCTCAAGGCAGCCATTTTCTTCACCCTGTTTGCGTTTGCGCTGAACAATCAGCATGACGCGACTGTCTACTTCTTCTTTGGCACGCGCTGGACTGCCCCCATGGTCATTATTGTGTTGAGCGCATTTGCCGCTGGTCTCGTCATCGGTGTGCTGGGGATGGTCCCACGCTGGTGGCGGCATCGCCAAGTGGCGGCTACCGCCTTGGCGCAAAAGCAAATATTTGAGTCCCAATTGCCAGATAAAGCACCGCAGGCGCACCCCCATGGACTTTGATCTGACGTGGATTTTGTTGGGCTTCCCAATCGCCTTCGCATTGGGTTGGCTGGCCTCGCGCCTGGATGTTCGCCAACTGCGCATCGAAAATCGCCAGGCGCCCAAAGCCTACTTCAAAGGCTTGAATTTTTTGCTCAATGAACAGCAAGACCAGGCTATCGACGCCTTCATTGAAGCAGTACAAAACGACCCAGATACCTCTGAGTTGCACTTTGCGCTGGGCAACCTGTTTCGCCGCCGTGGTGAATATGAGCGTGCCGTGCGCGTACACCAGCACCTGCTCTCGCGCGGCGACCTCAGTGCCGATGACGGCCACCGAGCGCAGCATGCGTTGGCGCTGGATTACCTCAAGGCCGGGCTCTTGGATCGCTCCGAAGAAGCACTACTCAAACTTGAAGGCACGCGCTTCGAAGCGCAAGCACGCTTGGCGCTGCTGGCCAACTACGAGCGATCTCGCGACTGGGAGCACGCCGCACACATCGCACAAAAGCTGGAGACCGCTGGACAAGGCAGCTTCAAAGGGCGGCTAGCCCACTACCTGTGTGAGCAATCCAACGCCCTGCCCTTGGCACCCGACCGTGCGCAAACCCTGTTGCTGCAAGCCATTGCCATCGCGCCAGAGACTGCGCGCCCACGCATTGAGTTGGCCCAGTTGCAGAGTCAACTGGGGCAGACCGATGCCGCCATCAACACGCTCAAAGACGCCATGCAGGCCACGCCGACAGCTATCCCGTTGATTGCACCCCGCCTGGCCGCTTTAGCTACGACAGACAAAGCCGGCAGCGCCACGCTGGAGCTGCTAAAGACGGCTTATCTGCAAACCCCTTCGTTAGACGTACTCGACGCCATTGTTGCCCTAGAGGCCGAATACGGCAGCGGAGGTACCAGTGCCCGCGACTGGTATGCCCGCCACTTAGCGCAAGAGCCCTCACTGGTCGCGGTGGCCAAGTGGATCGCTGGCGAGAAGCTAGAGCATGAACAATTTCACCCCCAGGTACAGCGCGCCTTGGACCATGCAGTGAAGCCCCTCACCCGCTACCGCTGCGCGGCCTGTGGATTTGAGGCCAAACAGCATTTCTGGCAATGTCCCGGCTGCCAAGCCTGGGACAGCTACCCGGCCCGCCGTGTGGAGGAGTTATGACCCTCCCCCCGTGACGGCACAGCCTCCCACCCCCTTGCTGGGCGCAACACCAGCAGACTGGCACAGCCAGATCTGCGGTGTTCTTGGTAAAAAGCACTGCACTCGAAACGATTGAAAAAACAACGATGATGATTTCAAAAAAACAAATGGCTGAAGCCCGCGTCCTCGTCGTAGGCGATGTGATGCTGGACCGCTACTGGTACGGCGCGGTGGACCGCATCAGCCCCGAAGCGCCGGTACCAGTGGTCCGTATCACCCGCGAAGAAGAGCGCAATGGTGGTGCGGCCAACGTGGCCTACAACGTCATCACCCTGGGTGCGCAATCGTCGTTGCTGACCGTGGTGGGCGACGACGAGGCCAGCCACAAGCTCGAAGCACTGGTTGCAATGACCGGCATCAAAACCCACTTTGGCCGCGACGCCGACCTCAAGACCACCGTGAAGCTGCGCATCATTGGGCGTCAGCAACAACTGCTACGCCTTGACTTTGAAAACACACCCAAGAGCGAGCTGCTGGCGTCGCAAACGGCGGCCTTTGAGAGCCTGCTGCCGGCGCAAGATGCGGTCTTATTCTCCGACTACGGCAAGGGTGGCTTGGCCCATGTGAGCGACATGATTGCCAAGGCGCGCGCCGCTGGCAAACCTATCTTGATTGACCCCAAGGGCAGTGACTTTTCCCGCTACCAAAACGCTACGGTCATCACCCCCAACCGTGCCGAACTACAACAGGTCGTGGGTAGCTGGAACAGCGAAACCGAGCTGCGCAACAAGGTGCAAAATTTGCGTGCGCAGTTACAACTTGAAGCGGTGCTCTTAACCCGTAGCGAGGAGGGCATGACCCTCTTTAATGCCGATGGTGAGTTGACCGTGAGCGCACAAGCGCGCGAAGTATTCGACGTCACTGGCGCTGGCGACACCGTGATCGCCACCATGGCCTCCCTGGTGGCCGCGGGCATGAGCCTGCGCGACGCCCTGCCCCATGCCAACCGCGCGGGTGGCATCGTCGTCGGTAAATTTGGTACGGCCACAGTGTCGTTTGAGGAGCTATTTACATGACCCGCATTGTGGTGACCGGCGCCGCTGGTTTTATTGGCAGCAACATCATCAAGGGGCTGAACGCCCGTGGCATCACCGACGTGATCGCGGTGGATGACCTGAGGCAAGGCGACAAGTTTCTGAACTTGGCCAAGCTACAAATTTCTGACTACGTGGACGCCGACATCTTCTACAACGACTTTGCATCGGGCCACTACGGCCAGGTAGAGGCCGTGTTCCACGAAGGCGCGTGCAGCGACACCATGGAGCAAGATGGCAAGTACATGATGGCGAACAACTATGCAGTGTCGGTTCAGCTATTTCACGCTTGCCAAAAGCGGGGTGCGCGCCTGCTATACGCCTCCAGTGCCGCCACCTACGGCGGCTCAGACACCTTCCGCGAAGACCCAGCTTTTGAGGCTCCGTTGAATGTCTACGGCTACTCCAAGCTGCTGTTTGACCAGCGTATGCGGCGCGATTGCGGAGAGAACTTTCATCGCACCAAGGCCGGCAAGACGCACCAGGTGGTGGGCTTTCGCTACTTCAATGTGTACGGCCCACACGAGCAACACAAGGGCCGCATGGCCAGCGTCGCCTACCACCAATACCACCAGTTTCAGAAAGAAGGCAAGGTCAAGCTGTTTGGCGAATACGGCGGCTATGCCCCTGGCGCCCAAATGCGCGACTTCGTTTTCATCGACGACGTGGTGGCCGTGAACCTGTGGTTCTTTGACCATCCCGCGGAGTCGGGCATCTTTAACTTGGGTTCGGGCCGCGCCCAGCCTTTCAATGATGTTGCCAGTGCTGTGGTCAACACCCTGCGCGCCACACGCGGTGAGAACGCATTGTCGCTGCCCGACATCGCGGCCCAAGGCCTGGTGGAGTACATCCCCTTTCCCGATGCCTTGCGCGGCAAATACCAGTGCTACACGCAGGCTGATTTAACTAAGCTGCGCGCCACCGGGTGTGACCATGCATTTGCGGACGTGCAAAGCGGTGTTGCACAGTACGTGCAGTGGTTGGCCAGCCAAGGCTGATAGCGAGCAATATGGTGCCTGTCCTTGCCATCTGCATCGGTGCCTGCCTAGGGGCCTTGGCCCGCTGGGGCTTGGGGCTATGGCTCAACCCCGGTGGCCTGATACCTTGGGGCACGCTGGCCGCGAATCTGGTGGGCGGCTATTTGGTCGGCGTTTGCGTGGCGGTGTTTCAGGCCATGCCAGAGCTGGATCCGGTCTGGCGCCTGGCCTTGGTCACCGGCTTCTTGGGCGCGCTGACCACGTTTTCCAGCTTCAGTGCGGAGGTGGTGGGTCTCATGCTGCAACAACGCTACGCCTTGTCGTTGGGCGTTGCCAGTTTGCATTTGGTGGGGTCGCTGGCCCTGACTGCCGTGGGCATTTGGACGACGCAGCAGGTTTTGGGGCGCATCTAAGGGAACGTGGGGACCGTCGATGCAATGGGTCAAAAGTAATTTGTAAGCTGTAGGCAGTACAGCGTTTGCTGTTTTTTTCTGCGGCCAATAGCCACACCCCAAGACAGTTGGCCACAACACTGCTGGGCTGACTGCGACACGAACTTCCCGTGTTACATTCGCGCGCTGTTCTGTGCTTGGGACGTGCCCGCTGGCATGCATGCGACGATGAAAAAATGGGGTGTCTGGGCGCTGCGCTCTGCCAAGTGGGTGGCGGTTGGTATTGCGTTTTTAGCGGCGTTCGTGTTTTCTTGCTGGTATTTTTTGCCTGATGAAGCCCTGCTGCCCGATGCGCAAGCGTTGCGTGATCAAAAATCGCCAACACCCCTGGAACAGAACGCGTTTTATCCCAGACTGGGTTTGACGGCCTCAGCAGATTTGAACGCTACCGACGTCGGCGTCCAAATTGCCAAAATGCTTGAGGCAACGGCCTCAGACGGAGGCTCGGCATCTCAGGAAGCCATCAGTGCGCTACTGGGTAGCGCCCCTTTTAAGCGAAGGTCGCCCCCAACTCCCTATTGCCGTAATGTCAGCGAGACTCCCAGTTGCGTGGACGCCTACCTGTCCCACCGTGCCGCCGTAGACGCACAATGGACATCAGCCGCCCCTTTCATTCAGCGCTACCGTGCGTTGCGTGCGCTGCCCCGTTTTGAGGAAGCCTCGTCATCCTTATGGGGTTCCTTTGGTTTGGGTGAGATGTTTGAGGTAGCCGAATTAGTAGATGCCAAGATTGCGCTGGATATGCTCACACCAGCCTTGCGCACGGCGGCCCTTGGCGAGCTACAGCAAGAGATTCTTTTTACCCAAGGGATCGTGCGCCAGTCTGATTTTTTGGTAACTCAGCAGGTGTTTGCAGCCCAGTTGCGCAAGAAGTACCGGCTAGCCGCGGAACTTTTGACTCGTTACCCAGACATCGCACTCACCCATGCCACCACAGTCGCGCTCATCACACAGCCCCTAAAACCCGAGGATGCGCACCTCAAGCGCGTGATGGACGGCGAGTTTCGATTAGCGGCTGCGACAGAGCGCCGCAACCGACTGGTGTTTGCCAAAGAGGTGGAGCAACCTGAAGCAACCGCCGTAGGCGCCTGGTGGCGCAGCACGATGTGGCGCGTGCTCTACCAACCCAATGCGACCCTGAACTTACTCTACAAGGCCAGAATGCGCGACGGTGCGTTCTACAGCCAAAGTGCGGCGGCGATTCAGTCCGCCCTTGCAAAGGATGCCAAGCTGCCACGGCAAAGCGCTTACACATTGCACCCGCTGGACCCCCGCTGGATACTCTACAACCCAATGGGCAAGACCATGGTTTACATGAACGACGCAAGCCTGTTCCAGCAATACAGCGACCGCTTGAACGACTTGCTGGCCTTCACCCGCTTACTGGAGCTGCAACGCCAAATGATAGTCGGCCGTATTGCTCCCGATCAAGCCGCCACTTTTGTGGCCAAGGCTGGCCCTGCCCTTGACAACCCGTACACCGAGCAACCCATGCAATACGATGCCGTGCGCCACACCATAACTTTCGCCGCCAAAAGTCAGCGCGCGATAGAAACGGGCACCGACGCCATCCTTTTGGCAAAAAAATAGAACCGAAACACGGTGCGCAGAGCGTCTATTTCAGCGGGAAGCTGGTTTGGAAGCGCAGTCTTCGTTGCTTTAGACCAGCCCAAATGCTCACTAGAGTCGTGCGACTCCCGATAGGCTCGTGCTTGGGCCTCGTTGGCGAATGTCGGACTGGCTTCGATCTGCTGGGTCATCAATAGCTCGCTCACTTCGGTGCATCTTCCAACATCGGGTATTCCCGGTTTGCAACCTGGCTGCTTTGGCCGTTTCAGCAACTTCCGACTACACACACCCCCCCCACCTGTGCCAAGCGCGACTCTTGTCGCCTTGACCGCACCGGTGGGTACCCCAATAATCGGCGGCTTCCAATCACCTCATTGTGGAGTTAAACCGCCATGTTCCGTACCTCTGCCATTGCCGCGCTGGCAATGGGCCTGACGCTTGCTTTTGCGCAAGACATCGTTGCCCCCAACCCCAACCTCACAACCGATGGCATGCCGGCCATCCCCAAGGCGATTGCCGACAAGGTGTCGCTGTACACCGAGTTTCGCGGGTACAGCTTTGCACAATGGCACCCTAAAGACGGCTCAATGCTGGTGCGCCACCGTGAGGCCAATGCCAGCATTGCCCAGGTGTATGTGTTGCGCACACCCGGCGGCAACATTGAGAAGCTGACGGACTTTCCAGAGCCCGTGTCGCAGATCGCCTACGAGCCTCAGAATGGCAAATACGTGGTGATTGCCAAAGACACTGGCGGCAACGAGGCCGCCCAGGTGTACCGCATGGACATCAACACCCGTGCGACCACGCTGCTATCTCAGGCCGATGAGCGCAGTAGTTTCATCTGGAACCACCAAGGCAACCGTGTACTGATCAGCGCAGTGCCGCTAGACAAAACAGCCACCAGCGGCAAGCGCGACAACGTAGAAACACGCCTGACCCTGGTAGACCCGCTGAGGCCTGCCACACGCTTGGCCCTGGGTGCGCTGCCCGGCGGCGGCTGGGGTGACTACGCCTTCTCGCACAACGACGCCACCATTGCCGCCGTGCAATACCGCACGCCCAATGACGCGGATATCTTTTTGGTCAACGCCAAAACCGGCAAGCGCGAAAAGATCCTGCCCACGCCAGGTGCGGCTACTGCGGGTTACAGCAGCCCCGAGTGGAGCAAAGACAACCGCCGCCTGTTTCTTACCACCAACCAAGGTGGCGAGTTTTCAGAGCTGGCCGTCTATGACACCAAGACGACCCGATTGACGGTACTGTCGCGCCATATTCCGTGGGACATACAGTCGTTTAGCCTATCGGAAGATGGCAAACGCATTTTGGCCATCGTCAACGCCAATGGTCGGGATGAGGCGCATATTTTTGACGCTAAAACAGGCAAAGAACTGGCCCGCCCGGATGTACCTGCGGGTGCAATCGCAGGCGGCGAGTGGAGCAAAACCGCCAAGTCACAGTTTGCGTATGCACTGAACTCTCCCCAGAGCCCGGGCGATGTTTACAGCATAGATATCGCCACCGGTAAGGGCCAACGCTGGACCACGGCATGGGCCCCGCAGGGCATCGACCCCAACACCTTTGCCAGCCCTGAGCTGGTGCAAATCAAGAGCTTTGATGGCCTGCCTGTCAGCGCCTGGTTGTTCTTACCCGATGCCAAAAAATTCCCGGGCAAGCGCCCCGTTTTGGCGAACTTCCATGGCGGCCCCGAGGGCCAAGCCACCGTGCGCTTCATGGGCCGCAACAACTATTACCTGAACGAAATGGGTATTGCGCTTTTGCTGCCCAATGTGCGCGGCTCCAGTGGCTATGGCAAGAGCTTTCTGGACCTGGACAATGGCTTTAAGCGCAAGGACTCGGTGAAAGACGGCGGTGCTTATCTGGAATGGGTGGGTAGCCACCCGCGGCTGGACGGCTCGCGCATCTCCGTCTCGGGCGGCAGCTATGGCGGCTACATGAGCCTGGCCTTGGCGGTGGACTACAGCCCCCTGATTCGCAGTGCCATTGATGTGGTCGGTATCAGCAGCTTTGTGACCTTCTTGAACAATACAGAGAGCTACCGCCGCGATCTGCGCCGGGTGGAGTACGGCGATGAGCGCGACCCGAAGATGCGCGAGTTTCACGAAAAAATTGCGCCTTTGAACAATGCATCGGCTATCAAGAAACCGCTGTTCGTGGTGCAGGGCAAAAACGACCCGCGCGTGCCCTATACCGAGGCCGAGCAGATGGTGGCTGCGGTGCGCAAGAACGATGTACCCGTGTGGTTTTTAATGGCCGACAACGAGGGCCACGGCTTTAGGCGCAAACCCAATGCCGATTACGAGTTTTACGCCACTGTGAAATTTCTAGAGACGACCTTGTTGCCTTAACTTTTGCGCCCATAACGGGCAGCTACGGATTGCCATGACACCCCAAACCCACCTCCGCACCCACCACCGCATTTGCCCTTTGTGCGAGGCGTGCTGTGGCCTAGAGATCAAGACCGAGGGCGACAAGGTCATTAGCATCCGGGGCCACGAGGCCGATGTGCTGAGCGCCGGCTACATCTGCCCCAAGGCCATTGCCCTCAAAGACCTGCACGAAGACCCGGACCGCCTGCGCACTCCGCTGATCAAGCGCAATGGCGTGCATGTGCAGGCCACCTGGGAGGAAGCGTTTGCGGAGATTGAAAAGCGCTTGCCCGCCGTCATCGCCCAGGGTGGACGCAACGCCACGGGCATTGCGGTGGGCAACCCCTCCGCGCACAAGATCGGACTGCTCACCTATTTTGGCAAGCTGGCCCGCGCCTTGGGTACCAAGAATGTGTTTTCGGCCTCTACGCTAGACCAAATGCCCAAGCAACTGGCCAGTGGCCTGATGTTTGGCCACTGGCTGTCGGTCGGCCTGCCCGACATCAGCCGCACCGACTTGCTGCTGGTGATTGGCGCCAACCCGCTGGCCAGCAACGGCAGCATGTGGACCGTGCCCGACTTCAAAGGCAAGGCCAAAGCCCTGCAAGCCCGTGGCGGCAAGCTGGTGGTAATTGATCCGCGCCGCACCGAGACCGCAGCCGTGGCCGACGCCCACCACTTCATCCGCCCCGGGGCCGATGTGTTTTTGCTGGCCGCCATGGTGAACACCTTGTTTGCCGAAAACTTGGTGCGCTTAGGCAACGTGGCAGCGTGGGTGACTGGCGTGGATGCCGTGAAAGCGGCGGTTGCCAGCTTCACACCCGAAGCCGTGGCAGCGCGTTGCGGCATCGATGCGCTCACCATCAAAACCCTGGCGCGCGACTTGGCCCAGGCCGAGTGCGCCGCCGTGTACGCCCGCATCGGCACCTGCACCCAGGAATACGGCACGCTGGCCAGTTGGCTGGTGGACGTCATCAACACCCTGACCGGCCACTTAGACCAAGTCGGCGGCGTGTTGTTTGCCAAGCCCGCAGCCTTTGGCTCCAACACCGCTGGTAAATCCGGCATTGGCAAGGGGGTCACCACCGGCCGCCACCACGCCCGCGTGAGCGGCGCACCTGAGGTGTATGGCGAGTTGCCCATCACCTGCATGGCCGAAGAGATGGAAACCCCGGGCGAAGGACAAATCAAGGCGCTGATCACGGTGGCCACCAACCCCGTACTCTCCAGCCCCGACGGCCCGCGCCTGGCCGCCGCGCTGGATAAGCTGGACTTCATGCTCAGCTTTGACATTTACCTGAACGAAACCACGCGCCATGCCGATGTCATCTTGCCGGGCCTCTCGCCCTTAGAAGATTTGCACTACGACGTGGCCTTTCCGCAGCTCTCGTGGCGCAACCATGCGCGTTATAGCCCGCCGGTTTTCCCACCGGCGGCTGACGCGCCGCAAGAGTGGCAATCGCTACTCAAAGTGGCAGCCATCGTGCAGGGCAAGGGGGCCGATGCCGATGCCAACGCGCTGGACGACGCCCAGTTTGCGCAGGATGCCGAACGCCTATTTGGCGCGCATGCCCAGGCCGTCATCGACGCCACCCAAGGCCTGCGCGGCCCAGAGCGAGGTCTGGATGTAGCCCTGCGCACTGGCCCCTACGGCGACCAATTCGGCTTGAAGTCCGGCGGCCTTACCCTAGAAAAAGTCAAAGCCGCCAACACCACCGGCGGCATTGATTTGGGCGAGTTGCAACCCCGCATGCCTGAGATGCTGCGCACCCCCAGCGGCAAGATTGAATTAGCGCCCGCGCTGTTCATCAACGACCTGCAGCGTGCCGCCAAGGACCTGGCCCGTCCTGCGCCCCCGCTGGTCATCATCGGCCGGCGCGATGTACGCACCAACAACAGTTGGATGCACAACCTACCCACGCTGGCCAAAGGCCCCTTTCGCTGCACAGCCCTGGTTCACCCCAGTGATGCCACGCGCCTGGGCCTGCAAGACGGTGGCCAGGCCCTGCTGCGCAACGGCGCGCGCAAGGTGCAAGCACAGGTGCACATCAGCGCGGACATGATGCCCGGTGTAGTGAGCCTCCCGCACGGTTGGGGGCATGACTTGCCGGGCGCCCAACTGCGGGTGGCCGCAGAGCGCCCTGGTGCCAACATCAATGCCCTGCTGGACGACCAACTGCGCGACCCGCTGTCGGGCAATGCGGTGCTGGGCGGGGTGGCGATTGAGATGGAGGCGGTGGTTTGAAACAAACCACTTCGCTATCAAATAAATAGCTAACTAGTCAATAAATACGCGGGCCAGGGGTCGATTTGGCTACAAATTGGCCCAATTTTCGTTCTTGGCACGTCCTGCGCGGCCTCCCAGCGCTGCTGGCAGATGCATAGCCTCAGTCAGCCCGCAGCCCCAGCGTCATGCGCAGCCCCACCGGGGCCATGGCGAACATCAGGCGCTCGGCAGGCGCGTCGCCATGGTCGGTGCCGACCGATTTCACGTCAAACGCCGTCAGTAGTGTCAGCAGCACCATCTTCATTTCCTGCAATGCCAAATACCGGCCCGGGCACATGCGGGGCCCCGCGCCAAAGGGCATGGAGATGCGTTTGGCTGACGAGGCCACCAGGCCCTCTTCGCCCAGCCAGCGCTCGGGCCTGAAGCTTTGGCCATCCGCCACAAAGGCATCGTCCACACTGTCGTGGCGCATCAGGCCGATAACTACGGTGCCTTCGGGAATGGCCACGTCGCCCAGCACGGTGTCTTTGAGCGCCTGCAGCGGCATTTGCGGTGCCACGGGTTTGAGGCGCATGGTCTCGTTGATGCAGGCGTCGATGTAATCCAGTTGTGCCAGGTGGTCCAGTGTGACCTCGCTCGCGCCCGCCATCACGCTGCGCGCCTCTTGCAAGGCGCGCGCCATGGCGGACGGGTGCTTCTGCAGCAGCCAGATGCACCACGCCAGTGTGTTGGCTGTGGTGTCTTCACCGGCCAGCAGCATGGTCATGACATTGCCCGCCACCTGGTCGTCACTAATGCCGCTGTCGGGCGCGTCGGCCGCCACGATCATGGCCTCCAACAGGTTCTGCGGGTCAGCGCGGCGGCTGGGCTCGGCCGCCAAACGCTGGCGCGCATCGGCAATAAAACCGTCAATCGCTTGGTTGACATGGGCCAGGGCTTTGTCCAGCGCATGGTCCGACGGCAATTTGAACAGCCGCCAATAGGGCAGCGCAACAACCATGCGTGTGTAGAGTTTAGGAAATATCTTGTCTAGGTGGCGCTGAATGATGTCGTCGTCCGACTCCAGGGTGTTCACATCGGTTCCAAAGGCCAGGCCGGCAATAGCATCCACCGTGAAGCGCATCAGGTCAGCCTGTAAATCAATCGCCGCGCCGCTGTGCGCCGCTTTAGCCCAGCGCCCGCGCAAGCGCTCAGCGCACTTCACCAGCGAGGGGTAGTAGGCCTTGACGTGCCCCGGGGCAAACGCTGCCATCACCATACGGCGCTGGTTGCGCCAAGCATCACCGTTGGATCCAAAGAGACCGGGCTTCAGACCCATTTCCAGGCCGACATGCTCGAGCCGTACCGTCCGGCGAAAACCGTCGGGCCGGTCGCGCATCATGGTCGCCACCGCCTCATGGTCGGCGGTCACCAACAAACGGAAGCTGCCCATACGCAATTGAAAGTAGCGCCCGTGCTCCCGCGCCCATCGCTCCAATTGCAAATGGAACTCGGCGGGCTTGATCTGGGGCAGATTGCCCAGCAGCGGCCAACCCTTGGGGCCAGGCAGGCTGGCGATGCTACGCAGGGGCTTGGCTGCGAGCGGTCCGGCAGCAGCTTCAGTGGGTGTGGTGGTTTTCATAGCGAACCCAATGTAAGCGAAGAATTGCGAAAGCGATGCCCAATAGGCTCCGCCACCCACGATGCCACTGCAAAACGCTATTAGCTCGCTATGGAATCAATAGCAATCAAGTCAATAAATACCCGGGCTACAGACCCATTTGATACCAAGTAGCCAGTTTTTTTCCCGAAATCGCCTTTATTCCACCCGCGTGATGCGGTTGGGCTTAAAGCCCAAGTCCGCCGCCTTACCCTTGCGACCGCGCGCGGCGCGGGCGTTGTTCAGGCTGCGAATCTCCAGCGTCTCGTCGCGCTCTTTGCCACCGCGGCCAATACCGTCGATGCGGATGCTGCGCGTGTAAGCGGCAGCGCCCGCCAATGTGTCTTTGGCTTCCAAGTCAATCAACATCAAGCCACGACCGCCGTTGGCCATAGTTTTGAGTTCGCTGATTTCAAAGGTGAGGATGCGGCCGCCAGTAGATGCGCAGGCCACATGGGTAGCCGCAGCCACGGGTAGCGCAGGCGTACCCGCCACGGTGACTTTGCCCTGCGCACCGGCTACGACCGATGGCGCGCAGACCGTCTCGCCCTCTTGGCAGGTCAGGAAAGCCTTGCCCGCTTTTTGGCGCGACGTCATGTTCTCCACGCTGGCAATAAAGCCGTAGCCGCCGCTGGACGACAGCAACAGGTTGGCCGACGCGGGGCCGGCAAAGTAATACAACAACTGCGTGCCGGTTTCCAGTTCAATCAGCGTGGTCACCGGCTGGCCATCGCCGCGTCCGCCGGGCAGCAGCGACACCGCCACGGAGTAAATACGCCCGTTGGAGCCAAACACCAACAAGGTATCGACGCTGCGGCATTCAAAGGTGCCATACAAGCCATCGCCCGCCTTGAAGGCAAAGCTGGACGCCTCGTGGCCATGGCCCGTGCGCGCACGCACCCAGCCTTTTTCACTCACCACCACGGTCACGGGCTCATCCACCACCTTCACTTCCAACACCGCTTTTTTCTCAGCCTGAATTAGCGTGCGGCGCGGGTCGGCAAAGGTCTTTGCATCGGCCTCAATCTCTTTGACCATCAAGCGGCGCAGCGTGGCGGGGCTGGCCAAAATCTCTTCCAGTTTGGCCTGCTCGCCGCGCAGCTCAGACAGCTCTTGCTCGATCTTGATGGCTTCCAGTCGCGCCAATTGGCGCAGGCGAATTTCGAGAATATCTTCGGCCTGCCGATCGCTCAAATTAAAGCGCGCAATCAGCGCGGCCTTGGGCTCATCCGACTGGCGGATGATGGCAATCACCTCGTCAATATTCAGCAGAACCGTCTGGCGGCCTTCCAGAATATGGATGCGGTCGAGCACCTTAGAGAGGCGGTGCTGCGAGCGCCGCTCAATCGTGATTTGCCTAAACGCAATCCACTCTTGCAGCATCTGGCGTAACGACTTTTGGGTGGGGCGACCGTCCAAGCCAATCATCGTCAAATTGATGGGCGACGAGGTCTCCAGGCTGGTGTGGGCCAAGAGTGCGGTGATCAGTTCTTGTTGCGCCGTGCGGCTGGTCTTGGGCTCAAACACCAGGCGCACCGCGGCGTCTTTATTCGACTCGTCGCGCACCACGTCCAGCACGCTCAGCACACTGGCCTTGAGCTGCATTTGGTCTTGGCTGAGCGCCTTCTTACCGGCCTTGACTTTGGGGTTGGTCAGCTCTTCAATTTCTTCCAGCACACGCTGGCTGCTCACGCCGGGTGGTAGCTCGGTCACTATCAATTGCCATTGGCCGCGCGCCAGGTCTTCAATTTTCCAACGGGCCCGCACCTTGAGCGAACCACGTCCGGTGCGGTAGGCATCGGCAATGTCGCTGGCGCTGCTGATGATCTGGCCACCGCCCGGATAGTCCGGGCCGGGAATGATGGCAGCCAGTGCGTCGTCCGTCAGCGCAGGCGTCTTGATGAGGGCCACACAGGCGTCGGCCACTTCGCGCAGGTTGTGGCTGGGAATCTCGGTGGCCAGACCCACGGCAATGCCGCTGGCGCCATTGAGCAAGCTGAACGGCAAGCGTGCCGGCAGTTGGCGCGGCTCCTCGGTCGATCCGTCGTAGTTGGGCTGAAAATCCACCGTGCCCATGTCGATTTCATCCAGCAACAGACTGGTGATTTTGGCCAGTCGCGCCTCGGTGTAGCGCATAGCCGCAGCGCCATCGCCATCGCGACTGCCAAAGTTGCCTTGGCCGTCAATCAGCGGGTAGCGCTGCGAAAAATCTTGCGCCATGCGCACCAGCGCGTCATACGCAGCCTGGTCGCCGTGCGGGTGAAAGCGGCCCAGTACATCGCCCACCACGCGGGCGCTTTTGACCGGCCGTGCGCCGGTGTTGCCATTGGGCCCACCAAAGCCCAGGCCCATGCGCGACATGCTGTACAAAATACGCCGCTGCACCGGCTTTTGGCCGTCGCATGCGTCGGGCAAGGCTCGGCCTTTGACGACGCTGAGTGCGTATTCGAGGTAGGCGCGCTGGGCGTAGGTGGCCAGGTTGAGTTGGTCATCGCCATCACCGGTGGGTGGGTTCAAGTCGAGTGTGGGTTGGTCGGTCATGAATCAATCTTGTCGGTCAAAATTTGTAGGGGTGCAGAGTGACGTTTATGTGGTCGCTGCGCGGCAAGGCGCAGGGGGCGGCCACCTCATACTGGGGTACCAGAAATCGGTGTCAGCCCCCTGCGCCTTCCCGCTTCGGTTAACTGACTTTCAACGGCCATGAACACGGCGGAGAAATCAAATCGAAGCGCCATTGCTGTGGACATACAGGGCCGCGCAGCAGGCCGGTTTGGCGGCTGACGATTTCTGGTACTCCAGTATGAGGAAGCCGCCAAACCGGCCTGCTGCGCAGCGCATACCAACCATGCTTCAAACGCAAAATACAAGGCAAACAAGCCCCTAGCCCGGGTAAACACTGCGTAATACGCTATCAATTTCATAGCTACACGTCAATCTCCACCGAATCCCCGTGCAACTCCATCAGCTCCCGCCGCGCAGCCGCCTCACCCTTGCCCATCAGCTTGGTAATCAAGGCTTCGGTGGCTCCAAAGTCGATAGCACCCAGGGTCACCGGTAGTAAACGGCGGGTGTCGGGGTTCAGCGTGGTGTCCCACAACTGCTCGGCATTCATCTCACCCAAACCCTTGAAGCGGCTGATGCTCCAGGCGCCTTCGCGCACGCCCTCTTTGCGCAGCTTGTCCAAGATGGCAGTGAGTTCGCCTTCGTCCAGCGCATAGGCCTTGCTGGCGGGCTTCTTGCCACGCGCCGGGGCATCCACGCGGAACAGCGGGGGCCGCGCAATATAGACATGCCCCGTCTCAATCAATTTGGGGAAGTGGCGGAAAAACAAAGTCAACAACAGCACCTGGATGTGCGATCCATCCACGTCCGCGTCGCTCAGGATGCAGACCTTGCCATAGCGCAAACCACTCAGGTCTGGCGTGTCGTTCGGGCCGTGCGGGTCCACGCCAATGGCCACCGAAATATCGTGAATTTCGGTGTTGGCGAACAGTCGGTCACGGTCCACCTCCCAGGTGTTGAGCACCTTGCCGCGCAGGGGCAGTACCGCTTGGTTCTCCTTGTCGCGGCCCATCTTGGCGCTGCCACCCGCAGAGTCGCCCTCCACTAAAAATACTTCGTTGTAGGCAATGTCCTTGCTCTCGCAATCGGTCAGCTTACCGGGCAGCACCGCCACACCGCTGCTCTTGCGCTTCTCCACCTTTTGCCCGGCCTTCTGGCGGGTTTGTGCGGCTTTGATGGCCAGTTCGGCCAGTTTTTTGCCGTATTCCACGTGCTGGTTCAGCCACAGCTCCAAGGCTGGGCGCACAAAGCTAGACACCAGGCGCACGGCATCGCGCGAGTTCAGCCGCTCTTTAATTTGCCCCTGAAATTGCGGGTCTAGCACCTTGGTAGACAACACATAGCTGGCCCGTGCGAACACGTCTTCAGGCATCAGCTTCACGCCCTTAGGCAAGAGCGAGTGCAGTTCAATAAAGCTCTTGACGGCGGTGAACAGGCCATCGCGCAGGCCGCTTTCGTGCGTGCCGCCCGCCGTGGTGGGAATCAAGTTGACATAGCTCTCGCGCACTGGCGCGCCGTCTTCGGTAAAGGCCACACACCAGGCTGCGCCCTCGCCTTCGGCAAAGTTGTCGCTTTGGCTATCGGCAAAGCCCTCGCCTTCCAGCAGCGGAATAACAGGCTCGCCGTTCAAGGTTTGGCTCAGGTAGTCGCGCAGGCCACCTTTGTAAACCCACGTTTGCACTTCCTTGGTCTTTTCCACCGTCAGCGTCACACTCACGCCCGGCATCAGCACGGCTTTACTGCGCAACAGGTGCGTCAGCTCGCCCATGGGTAGTACGGCGGTTTCAAAGTATTTGGCGTCGGGCCAGACGCGCACCGTGGTACCCGACTTGCGATCGCCTTCAGCCACGGAGCCCAGGGGCCGAACCTGCAGTGGTTCTGTGACATCGCCACCTTCAAACACGATGCGCGCCACCGAGCCTTCGCGGTAGCTAGTAGCCTCCAGCCGCTTGCCCAGGGCATTGGTTACCGAAACGCCGACACCATGCAAGCCGCCCGAAAAACTGTAGGCCCCGCCTTTGCCCTTGTCAAATTTGCCGCCCGCGTGCAGGCGCGTGAACACCAACTCAATCACCGGGGCCTTTTCCTCGGGGTGCATACCAAACGGGATACCACGGCCATCGTCCTCAATGCTCACCGAGCCATCGGTGTGCAGTGTGACTTTGATTTTTTTACCGTAACCGCCCAGCGCCTCATCGGCCGCGTTGTCCAAAACTTCTTGGATAACATGCAAGGGGTTGTCGGTGCGGGTGTACATGCCCGGGCGCTGTTTGACGGGCTCCAGTCCTTTGAGGACACGGATAGAGCCTTCGGAATATTCGGGTACGGCGGGTGTGGTGGGTTTGGCAGGCATAGCGCGGCATTGTAGTGCCCAAAGCGAAAAACAGCTGTACATAACACCAGCTCAGCGGGATTGGCTACAGTCCTGCCATGCGCGCCCAAGCCAACTCTCTGTCCACCACCCAAGTCTTAGCCTGCGGTGCCATCATCGTTACCTTGTCTATGGGCATCCGCCACGGCTTTGGCTTGTGGCTGCAGCCCATCACCCAGGCCCAGGGCTGGACCCGCGAGAACTTTGCCTTCGCCCTGGCGATTCAGAACTTGGTGTGGGGCGTCTCCGGCATCTTTGCCGGCATGGTGGCCGACCGGTTTGGCGCCTTTCGGGTCATCGTGGCGGGCTCCGTTTTGTATGCGCTGGGCTTGATTGGCATGGCCCACGCCAACACGCCGCTGCTATTTGCACTCAGCACCGGGGTGTTGATTGGCATGGCGCAAGCGGGCACCACCTATGCCGTCATTTACGGGGTCATTGGCCGCCAGGTGTCGGCAGACAAGCGCTCTTGGGCCATGGGCGTGGCGGCTGCCGCGGGCTCGTTTGGGCAGTTTTTGATGGTGCCGACAGAAGGCTTCCTGATTGGCCACTTTGGCTGGCAAGAGGCCTTGGTGCTTTTGGGTTTTACGGCCTTGTTGATGGCACCCTTGGCCTGGGGTTTGCGCGAACCTTCGTTTGCCGGTGGCGCAACGCCTGCGGCGCGCGATCAATCGATTCTGCAGGCGCTGCGTGAGGCGTTTCGCTATCCCAGTTTTCAGTACCTCATGGCGGGTTATTTTGTATGCGGCTTCCAGGTGGTGTTCATTGGTGTGCACATGCCCAGCTATTTGAAAGACCACGGCTTGTCGCCCCAGGTGGCCAGCTACTCCCTGGCATTGATCGGTCTGTTCAATGTTTTTGGCACCTATGCCGCTGGCGTGCTGGGCCAGAAGATGCCCAAGAAGTACATATTGGCCTTCATTTACGCGGCGCGTGCGGTCGTGATTAGTGTGTTCCTCATGGTGCCGTTGTCGCCAGCGAGCGTGTATGTTTTTTCTGCGGTGATGGGCGTGCTGTGGTTGTCGACCGTTCCCCCCACCAACGCCACCGTAGCGCAGATTTTTGGTGTAGCGCACTTATCCATGCTGGGCGGGTTTGTCTTTTTCAGCCACCAAGTTGGCTCGTTTATGGGCGTCTGGCTGGGCGGCTACTTGTACGACCGCACCGGCAGCTATGACCTTGTTTGGTATATCGCCATTGGCTTGGGCATTGCGGCAGCGCTGATCAATTTGCCCGTACGTGAAGCGCCTATTCAGCGCGACCCTTCGGCGCGCAACAAGGGGTTGGCGGCGGCATGACTCCCGACATCACACCGCGCAGGACGCGCCATCTGCGCCTGGGCATAGGCGCCTTGGTCCTCGTCTGCCTGGCGGGCGTTTTTTACCTCTACAGCCGACCGGATTTTTTGGTACTGGTGGCCAACCAGGTGTGGGCCTGCTTTTGAACCCATCTGACTGGATCACGCGCTGGACCCACCTGGCAGCGCCTGGCGCAACGGTGCTGGATGTGGCTTGTGGCTCTGGGCGTCACCTGGCTTGGTTTGCCGCCCGGGGGCATGCCGTCACCGGCATTGACCGCGACATCAGCAAGGCGCAAATGCCAGGCACTGACTTTGAGCCGCTAGGCACACCAGTCCATTTGATTCAGGCCGATATCGAATCTGGCCCCTGGCCGCTATTGCAAGACGGCCAGCCCCAGACCTTTGGTATGGTGGTGGTGACCAATTACCTGTGGCGTCCGCTACTGCCCACACTGGTGGCCAGCGTGGCTCCGGGCGGTGTGTTGCTGTACGAGACGTTTGCTGCGGGCAACGAACAATGGGGCCGTCCCAGCAGACCTGATTTTTTGTTACAACCATTGGAATTGCTGCAAGCCTGCGCGAGCCTACACACAGTAGCGTATGAATGCGGTCGCATGGACAATCCAACGCGAGTCGTGCAACGGATTGCGGCGCTGCGCCGACCACTGCCGAGCCAGAAAAGCCCCGATTCCGTAGCGCCCCGGCTCTAGTTAAAATGGGCCTCCACCCAACCTCCACCAAGCAATGAAAACAAATCCAGGCCCAATTCGGGGCAGTATCGTCGCACTCATCACCCCCATGCTGCCCGATGGCAAGGTGGACTACCCTGCGCTGCGCAAACTGATCGACTGGCACATCGCGGAGGGCACGGATTGCATTGGCGTCGTCGGCACCACTGGCGAGTCTCCCACCGTGAGCGTGGATGAGCACTGCGAGATCATTCGCGTGTCAGTCGAGCAAGCAGCAGGCCGCGTGCCCATCATGGCTGGCTGTGGTGCCAACTCTACGGCAGAGGCCGTTGAACTGGCCAAGTTCGCTAAACAAGTGGGCGCAGATTGTCAATTACAGGTCGTGCCCTACTACAACAAGCCGACGCAAGAGGGCCAGTACCTCCACTTCAAATCGATTGCAGAAGCTGTGGATTTGCCATTGGTGCTGTACAACGTACCTGGCCGTGCGGTGGCCGATCTGGCGCATGAAACCGTGCTACGACTGACCCAAGTGCCGGGCATTGTCGGCATCAAAGAAGCCACTGGCAATATCGAGCGCGCGCAATGGCTGATCCGTGAAGCCCCCGCGGGTTTCTCCATTTATTCTGGCGATGACCCCACTGCAGTGGCCCTCATGCTGTGTGGTGGTCATGGCAATGTGAGCGTGACTGCCAACGTGGCTCCGCGCCTGATGCATGCCTTGTGCATGGCGGCACTAGCGAAAGATGTGGCTGGTGCCATGGCCATTCAGATGAAACTTTTGCCTTTGCACAAAGCATTGTTCGTCGAGTCCAATCCCATCCCCGTAAAATGGGCCGCGTCGAGCATGGGGCTATGCCAACCTGCACTGCGCCTTCCACTGACGCCACTGACCGAAGCCAACCAACCCTATTTGCAAAACGTTATGCGGGCTGCCGGCCTTATCTGAACGCTCTTGCTTGATCGCTCTATTTAACTCAAGGATCTCTGTGAATCAAATCTCTAAATTGGCATTGATGGGGCTAGCAGTATCGCTGGCTGCATGTTCAGTCATCGAGACAGAAAAAGTCAATTACCGCACGACCACCAAGGCACCGTCCCTGGATGTTCCGCCAGACATGACTCAGCTCTCCAAAGACTCGCGCTACGCCATCGTTGGCGGCGCCGTGTCGGCGTCGAGCCTGAGCAAAGCACAACCCGTAGGCGCAAGCAATCTCGTCGCCGTTAACACCGTGGGGGATATTCGCGTGGAGCGCTCGGGCAACCAGCGCTGGCTGGTTGTCAACCGTGCTCCAGAGAAACTGTGGGAGCCGCTGAAAGACTTCTGGTTGGAAAACGGTCTGAGCCTGGCCATTGACGAAAGCACGCTGGGCATTATGGAAACAGAGTGGAACGAGAACCGCGCCAAAATTCCAACCGACTTCATTCGTAGCACTCTGGGTAAGGTCATCGACGGCCTATATTCCACACCAGAGCGCGACAAATATCGCACCCGCCTGGAGCGCGATGCCAATGGCAACACCGAGATCTTCATCAGCCACCGCGGAATGATGGAAATTTATAAAACAGAAGCCAAGGACTCCACCGTGTGGCAACCGCGCCCCGCAGATCCTGAACTCGAGGCCGAGTTCTTGCAACGCCTGATGGTCAAACTGGGTAGCAACAAAGAGCAGGCCAAGGCTGCGGTGACGGCCAGCGTTGCTAAAGCCCCTGCTGTGGTGGCCACCGTAGAAGGCGCACAGAGTGTGGTGCGCATGGAGGAAGGCTTTGACCGTGCATGGCGCCGCGTCGGCTTGGCACTGGATCGCTCAGGCTTCACCGTGGAAGACCGCGATCGCAAGCAAGGCATCTATTTCGTACGCTACGTACCCGTCGGGGCAGATGCTGCGCAGCCTGGCTTCTTCAGCCGAATTTTTGGCGGCAATGAAAAATCCAACGAAGCGCTGAAGTACCAGATCGCGGTGCGCACTACCGGCACAACCACCGTAGTGTCTGTTTTGGACGGCAAGGGCAACCCTGCTAATTCCGAGACCGCACAGCGCATCGTCAAAGTGATTGCTGACGACTTGAAGTGAGCGTGAGACTCCGGATGTCTTGATGGACGCCGGAGTTGAACTAGCCGACTTGCGTTGGCAAGTACAGACGAAAAAAAACCACCTAACGGTGGTTTTTTTTGCTGGCAGCAAATTACTGCTTGGCTGGCTCGGAAGCAGCAGCGGCAGGAGCCGATGCGACAGCAGCAGGTGCTGGAGCAGCTGCACCAGGAACAACAATGGTCGGAGCCACAACTACAGGAGCAGGAGCTTCTTCTTTTTTACCGCAAGCAGCGAGGGCAGCAGCAGCGATAACAGCTGCCAAAACGAGTGATTTGTTCATGTTGATTACAAGAGTGAGTTTACGAAGCAGTTCCCAGGGAGTATTCAGGCAATCAACCGCAAACGGCCAACCCCCTGAAAATAAGCAAAAAAGCGTTCGACCCCTTTTTACTTAACCTTCGAGTATATCGGAAGATATTACAAATCCACGGGAAAACCCTTGAAAACCAAGCACTGCCCCACTTAAAGACCCAAAATGCTGGCCGAAAAACCTGGCGCGCTGTACCGAGCGCACTCGTCTAGTGCTTCTTTGAGCGTCTGGCGGCGCAGGGGTTCTGCACCGGCCATGCCAGTGCTGCGTATCAAATCCAGGCGGCACATGCACCACACCGGGCTCCATATCGCACTGGGGAATTCAGTGGCATCGACTTGTTTGCAGACCCTGCATTCAATGATGTGATCCCACTGGTTGCGCCAAGTTACAAACCGGGGGTGCAGTCTGGGAACGGAGTCAAAGCGCTGGGCCAGCAAAGTGAGTTTGCGTCCACGACCAGCCCAGGCTTGTAGCGACTCCACAACTGCTCGCTCACGCAGCGGCCATTCTTCAAAATTGGCATCACTCAATACCAATTCACGCCAGCCTTGCGCAGCTGCCAAGGCCAGTGCATCGCGCACCAGTTGTGCAAATTCAGTGGGACCTGAGAACGCGCCCTCAGGCAAACCGGTAGTGGCGTCAGTCGTCAGCATGTAACCATCCGGCATCACGCCAGTCCTGTAGTAAAGCGGTAGCGCCCTCGCTTAGGCGCCCCACATCTTTGGCAAGCAATTGCCGCTGGTTGGCCAGCAACCGCATCAATTGCGCATCGCGCCCCGACGCCACATAACTCTCACCGTTGATGAATACATGCTTGGCGTCGTACAGTAGGCGCGTGCGGCGATCAAGATGAATACTTCCGCCCCAGCCAGAGCCCTCATCGCTATCAAAACTTACTTGGGCTTTCGGCTCGCTCAGATACTCCCCCAGAGCGCGGCGCAAGGCCAATGGGTCTTGCAGGGCGTCGGTCAGGGCCGCTTGCGCAAAGTCCAACATCGACTCCGGAATGGCCGCGCTGTGTTCTACGGCCGGCTGCTTGGGATCGCGATAGATACCCTCTCCCACCGCATCGGCAGCATCTTCTGCCAGTCGCTGTAGCAACTCACCGGCAAGCTCAGCACGGCTAGGGGCTCTAAAACCAATCGAGTAAGTCATGCACTCCCCTACTGCAACGCCATCATGGGCGTAGCGGGGTGGCAAGTACAGCATGTCGCCGGGGTTGAGTACGAATTCTTCTTCTGGCTCAAAGTTGGCCAAAATTTTCAACGGCATATTTGGTACCAAACTCAGATCTTTTTGACGACCGATGCGCCAGCGCCGTTGACCCTGGGCCTGCAGCAAAAATACGTCGTAACTGTCGAAATGCGGCCCTACCCCGCCGCCATCGCTGGCGTAACTGACCATGACATCGTCCAGCCGTGCGTCGGGCACAAAGCGAAACTGGTGCATCAGCGCATGAATGCGCTCGTCATGCAGATCCATACCCTGCAACAGCACTGTCCAGCCCGGCTGTTTGAAAGGCGGCAGCGCGGTGCGCGCAAACGGTCCGTGCCGAAATTTCCATTCCCGCTTCCCCTTGGTGCTGCTGCCCTGGGGTTGTACGACCAAACGCGACTCAACCTCAGGCTGGGCCACCATCGCAACGAGGTCGGCGCGGTCCAGGGGCGACATAAATCCGGGAATGGCCTGGCGAATGACCAGCGGCTTTTTGTGCCAGTGGCGCTGCATAAAAACAGCGGGTGACAGGCCGCCCAAGAGGGTAAGTGGGTTAGAAGCGTTCATATTCCCTATTTTCCTACGTTGCGGTCGCTTTGCGAGTGCAGTGCGACAATTACTGCATGGACATTACTGAACAATGCGTGGTCGCCCTGACCTGGACGCTGAAAGATACCCTGGGCGAGGAATTGGATGTGCTCGACGAACCTGTCGAGTTTTTAGTGGGCGGGCGCGATTTGCTGCCGGTCATTGAGCACGCACTGCGGGGCTATGCTGCGGGTGCCCAGGTGGACATTCAAATCGAACCAGAGCAAGCCTTTGGCGACTTCAACGACCAGTTGTTGTTTTTGGAACCGCGCGGTTTATTTCCCGCCGAGTTGGAGGTGGGACTGACGGTGGAAGGCAGCGCGCTGCCAGCCGGCTGCAACCCCAACGTACCCAAAGACACGCTGTATACCGTGACCGATATTTACCCTGAGCACGTGGTGCTGGACGGCAACCACCCGCTGGCGGGCATCGCTATCCGCCTGAGCATGCAAGTAGTGGGCGTGCGCGCCGCTACAGACGAGGAGATTGACCGAGGAAGCTGCGGCACCGGCTTCTTCCAATTGCGGGTTGACACGGTGGATGTGCCCCACGACCGCACTTTGCACTGAAATACCGAAAAATAAGAGCGAAATTACGCTCTAGCCCGGGTATCTATTGACTGTCTAGCTATTTATTTGATAGCGTTTAGTCGGTCGATCAGGCTTTTCCAGTAGAGCCGTAACCACCCTCCCCGCGCTCAGATGCAGGGAACTCAGTCACCACATTGAACTCGGCCTGCACCACCGGCACGATCACCAGTTGGGCGATGCGCTCCATGGGCTCGATGGTGAACGCCGTGCTGCTGCGGTTCCAAGCGCTCACCATCAGTTGGCCCTGGTAGTCGCTATCAATCAAGCCCACCAAGTTGCCCAGCACGATGCCGTGCTTGTGGCCCAGGCCCGAGCGCGGCAGGATCAGCGCGGCGTAAGCCGGGTCTTGTAGATAAATCGCCATACCCGTGGGCACCAGTTGCCAAGCGTTGGGTTGCAGGGTCAGCGGCTCAGAAAGGCAGGCCCGCAAGTCCAGGCCGGCACTGCCGGGGGTGGCGTAAGTCGGGAGTTGATCCGCCAAGCGGCTGTCGATAATTTTGACGTCGATTTTCATGGTGTTGGGGATTGGAGTTTGGAGGTTTGGCGGCGGCGGGTGATCTCAGCCACCAGTTGCCGGGCCAGTGTAAGTTTGTCGTTGCGCGGGATGTCAGTGGCGCCATCGGAATCCACCAGCAAGAGCGCATTGTCATCTTGCCCAAAAGTAGCGGGACCAATATTACCCACCAGCAGGGGCACACCCTTCTTGATGCGCTTGGCCGTGGCGTGCTGCAGCAGGTCATGGCTCTCAGCGGCAAAGCCTACGCAGTACAAGGCGCCACTTTGGGCCCTTGGCGACTGCGCAATGGTGGCCAAAATGTCGGTGTTCTCCACAAAGCTCAAGGCCGGTGGCAAACCCGACGCATCTTTCTTGATCTTCTGATCTGCGGCCAGCGCCGGGCGCCAGTCAGCCACTGCTGCAGTTGCTATAAAAATACTAGCGCTTGAGGCAATAGATACGCCGGCCTGCAGCATATCGGAAGCAGATTTGACATCAATTCGCCGCACCCCGCGCGGTGTAGGCAGATGCACTGGCCCAGCCACCAGCGTCACTGTGGCGCCCGCCTCCTGCGCTGCCCGCGCAATGGCAAAACCCATCTTGCCACTGGACAAATTGGTGATGCCGCGCACCGGGTCAATCGCCTCAAAGGTGGGGCCCGCGGTGACCAGCACGTGCTCCCCGGCAAGCAGCTTAGGCTGAAAAAATGCAATCACGTCTTGTAGCAACTCGTGCGGCTCCAGCATGCGGCCATCGCCAGTTTCACCGCAAGCCTGGTAGCCACTGCCCACGCCGAATAACACTGCACCGTCGGCCTGCAACTGCGCCAGGTTGCGCTGGGTGGCAGGGTGGGCCCACATTTCGCGGTTCATGGCGGGGGCCACCAACAAAGGCACGGTGTCGATAGGACGCGCCAAACACATCAGGCTCAGTAAATCGTCTGCACGGCCATGCAAAAGTTTGGCCATAAAGTCGGCACTGCACGGCGCAATCAAGATCGCATCGGCCTCGCGGCTCAGGTTGATGTGGGGCATGTTGTTGCGCTCGCGCGCATCCCACTGCGAGTCGTACACCGGCCGGTTGGAGAGCGCCTGCATCGTGACGGGGGTAATGAACTGGGCCGCAGCCTCGGTCATCACTACTTGCACCGTGGCACCCTCTTTAATCAGCGCCCGGCACAGCTCGGCCGCCTTGTAGCAGGCAATGCCGCCTGTGAGGCCCAAAACAATGTGTTTTCCAGCAAGGTCGTTCATGCGCAGGAATGTAGCAGGTGCCGAAATAAACAAGCTAGAACACCTAAGTCCGCAGCGTGGCGGGGTATGCGTTTTGCGTAAGTGAAGGAGGAGTCCGCAAAGCGGGCGGGGGACATGGAGCAAAGCGCATACCCCGCTACGTGGAGCTGCGCACAAACATGTACGACGCAACATCAACAGCCAGACGACAAATCCAAAAATCCGACACGTATAATCTCCGTTTACCACCTCCCTGAGCGCAATGCTCCCCCTGACATGACCAAATTTGTCTTCGTCACCGGCGGTGTGGTGTCTTCCCTTGGCAAGGGAATCGCCTCAGCCTCCCTCGCTGCGATTTTGGAATCGCGGGGCTTGACAGTCACCCTCATCAAACTAGATCCCTATCTCAACGTCGACCCCGGCACCATGTCGCCTCTGCAGCATGGCGAAGTGTTCGTCACCGACGATGGAGCAGAGACAGATCTGGATTTGGGGCACTACGAGCGTTTCATCGAAACGCGCATGCGCAAGACCAACAACTTCACCACCGGCCAAATCTACAAAAGCGTGCTCGACAAAGAACGCCGCGGTGACTACCTCGGCAAGACCGTGCAGGTCATCCCGCATGTCACCAACGAAATCCAAGAGTTCATCAAACGCGGTGCGCGCTTTGGCGAACCCGATGCCGTGGATGTAGCGATTGTTGAAATTGGTGGCACGGTGGGTGACATTGAGTCGCTACCTTTCCTGGAAGCCGTGCGCCAAATGAGCCTCAAGCTCGGGCCCAACAACAGCGCTTTTGTACACCTGAGCTATGTGCCCTGGATCGCTGCGGCTGGTGAACTTAAAACCAAGCCAACCCAGCACACCGCCAAACAATTGCGCGAAATCGGCATCCAAGCCGACGCACTGATTTGTCGGGCGGACCGGCCGATACCGCAAGAGGAGCGCTCGAAGATATCGCTGTTCTCCAACGTAGCCGAATGGGGCGTGATCAGTATGTGGGATGTAGACACCATCTACAAAGTGCCGCGCATGCTGCATGAGCAAGGTCTGGACGGCCTGATTTGCGACAAGCTGCGCTTGAACACGCCGCCTGCCAATCTCAAACGGTGGGACGATTTGGTCTATGAAACAGAGCACCCTCGGGGCGAAGTCAGCATCGCCATGGTGGGTAAGTACGTCGATCTGAGCGATAGCTACAAATCGCTCAACGAAGCGCTGCGCCACGCTGGCATGAAAAACCATGTCAAGGTACGCATTGAGTATGTGGACTCTGAAACCATCACCACGGACAGCGTGTCACAGCTCGCCAAGTTTGACGCGGTGTTGGTACCTGGCGGCTTCGGCAAGCGCGGCATCGAAGGCAAGATCAGCACAGCCCGCTTTGCGCGGGAAAACAAGGTTCCGTACCTCGGCATTTGCCTCGGCATGCAAGTAGCCACGATTGAATTTGCCCGACATGTCGCCAACATGGATGGCGCCAACAGCACGGAGTTTGACCCCGACAGTCCCAACCCTGTAATCGCTTTGATTGCTGAATGGAAAGACGCCGACGGTACGATTAAGACCCGCAACAAAAACTCGGATCTGGGTGGAACCATGCGCCTCGGCGCACAAAGCTCTGACGTGGCCCAAGGCACGCTGGCGCATACCATTTACGGCGACATCGTGACCGAGCGCCACCGCCACCGCTACGAGGCCAACGTGAACTACCTCGACCGTCTGCGTGCGGCGGGCCTGGTGATATCCGCACTAACCCAACGCGAACAATTGACCGAAATGGTAGAGCTACCGCAAGCCGTACATCCTTGGTTTGTCGGCGTGCAATTTCACCCCGAATTCAAATCTACGCCGTGGGACGGCCATCCGCTGTTCAATGCCTTTGTCAAGGCAGCACTGGACCATCAGGCCCAGCATAAAAATCTGAAGGTTGTTGCCTCGTAAAGGTGGTATTGCTATGAAATTGTGTGGTTTTGATGTGGGCCTAGAGCATCGGATATTTTTGATCGCCGGGCCCTGTGTGATTGAGTCTGAGCAATTGCAAATGGACACTGCAGGCGCGTTGAAGGAAATCACCACCGCATTGGGTATTCCGTTCATCTTCAAAAGCAGTTTTGACAAAGCCAACCGCTCCAGCGGCACCACCTTTCGTGGCCCGGGCATCGAGAAAGGCCTGGAGATTCTCGCTAAAGTAAAACGGGAACTCGGTGTTCCGGTGCTGACCGATATTCACTCCGAGGACCAAATCGCCCAGGTCTGCGCCGTCGTTGACGTGCTGCAAACACCTGCCTTTCTGTGTCGACAGACCGATTTCATACGCGCTGTGGCCCAAAGCGGTAAGCCGGTCAACATCAAAAAAGGCCAGTTTCTAGCCCCTGGTGACATGAAAAATGTCATCGACAAAGCCCGTGCGGCGGCTTTAGAAGCTGGGCTAGATCCGGACAACTTTATGGCCTGCGAACGCGGCGCCAGTTTCGGCTATAACAACTTGGTTAGCGATATGCGCAGCCTGTCCATCATGCGCGAGACGCGCGCACCGGTCGTGTTTGACGCCACCCACTCAGTACAACTGCCCGGCGGCCAGGGCACCAGCTCGGGCGGACAGCGCGAAATGGTGCCCGTGTTAGCCCGTGCCGCGGTGGCGGTGGGCGTAGCGGGCTTGTTCATGGAAACTCACCCAGACCCTTCCAAGGCCATGAGTGATGGCCCCAACGCAGTACCACTCAGACACATGAAAGCCCTGCTCGAAACGCTGGTAGCCCTCGATTACGTAACCAAAAAAACTCCTTTCCTGGAGAACGCTTTCGAGTGATAGGCCTCACGATCGCCTGCTGGGATATTTGGGTGCCCCAAGCGTCTGAAGCATTCGTAAGTTTTGTTTTTTGTCTTTAATGAAAGTTAGTCATGAGCGCAATTGTTGATATCGTCGGCCGCGAAATTTTGGATTCCCGCGGCAACCCTACCGTTGAGTGCGATGTGTTGCTGGAGTCCGGCACCATGGGTCGCGCCGCCGTGCCCAGCGGCGCTTCCACTGGCTCACGTGAAGCGATCGAACTGCGCGATGGCGACAAGAAGCGCTATCTAGGAAAAGGCGTTTTGAAGGCCGTGGAGTACATCAATACCGAAATCAGTGAAGCCGTATTGGGCTTGGACGCCTCCGAGCAGGCTTTTCTGGACAAGACCCTGATTGATCTGGACGGCACAGAAAATAAATCGCGCTTGGGTGCCAATGCGATGTTGGCGGTGTCGATGGCCGTCGCCCGTGCGGCGGCTGAAGAGTCTGGTTTGCCGCTGTACCGCTACTTTGGTGGTATGTCGGCCGTGCAAATGCCGGTGCCCATGATGAACGTCATCAACGGCGGCGAACACGCGAATAACAACCTCGACTTGCAAGAGTTGATGATCATCCCCGTGGGCGCGCCCAGCTTTCGTGAAGCGTTGCGTTGGGGGGCAGAAGTGTTCCACGCCCTGAAGAAAATCTTGCACGACAAGAATATCAGCACGGCCGTGGGCGACGAAGGTGGCTTTGCCCCCAACGTAGCTAATCACGAAGCGGCTATTCAGATGATTCTGGAAGCCATTGACAAGGCGGGCTACGTGGCCGGCGAGCAAATTTCTTTGGGCCTGGACTGCGCCGCCAGCGAGTTTTATAAAGACGGCAAGTACGTCTTGTCGGGAGAAGGCTTGACCCTGAGCGCCGAAGAATGGACCAATATCTTGGCGACCTGGGTCGACAAGTACCCCATCATCAGCATCGAAGACGGCATGGCCGAAGGCGACTGGGATGGCTGGAAGCTGTTGACCGATCGCTTGGGTAAAAAGGTACAGATCGTGGGTGACGACCTGTTTGTCACCAACACCAAAATTTTGAAAGAAGGCATCGACAAAGGCATTGCCAATTCGATCCTGATCAAGATCAACCAGATCGGCACCTTGACCGAAACTTTTGCGGCGATTGAAATGGCCAAACGCGCGGGCTACACCGCCGTCATCAGCCACCGTTCGGGAGAAACGGAAGACTCCACCATCTCTGATATTGCCGTTGGTACCAACGCCGGCCAGATCAAGACGGGGTCTTTGAGCCGTTCAGACCGTATGGCCAAATACAACCAATTGCTGCGTATCGAAGAAGACCTGGGTGACGTGGCTGTATACCCTGGCCGCGCTGCCTTTTACAACCTCAAGTAAACGCAAGTTGGGCCCACCACCATGCGTAACCATGCCGTTCCTGCTGCCTTGATTGCGCTGTTGGTTGCCTTGCATGCGCAGCTATGGTTTGGGCGCGGTAGTGTGCCCAGTGTCTCCAAACTGCAAGAACAGTTGGTAGCGCAAAAGTACAGCAATCAGCAAGACGCAATCTTCAACGAACGCTTGTCTGCCGAGATCAATGACCTGCAAGAGGGGTTGGAGATGGTCGAGGAGCGGGCCCGGGCAGAGCTGGGTATGGTCAAGGCTAACGAAATTTACGTGCAGATTGCCAAGTAGGTATTGCCCCCACGCTCCACCGCTGCACGGGTCGCTGCCCCCACCCATCTGCTTTTAATGCGCTAACGGACCACCTGCCACTTGACTCGCTGTGGCTGTGAAGAGCTGCGCAGCATCTACTGCGTCAAAGCGGTACTGCATGCCACAAAACTCGCAATTGACTTCGATGTTCTCGCGTTCAGCCAAGATGCTTTCGGCCTCTTCTGAGCCCAGGCTGGTAATCATGCGCCCCACCCGCTCCCGGCTGCAACTGCACGCGAAGCGTGGCGCCTGGTCTCCCACCAATGGCTCGAAGCGAGTGATGGGCTCTTCCCAGAATAATCGGTGCAATATGGTTTCGACGTCCAGACTCAGTAACTCGTCACGCTTCAAGGTATGCGCCAGCATGGCTATACGGTTGTAGTCTTCGTTCAGCCCAATGGCGTCTTCGTTGTCTTTACTCACGAGGCTACCGGCCAAGTTACCTTCGCCCGCCATCGGCAGGCGTTGAATTAACAGACCTGCAGCGACCTGGTCGTCGGCAGCGAGCACCAGTGTCGTATCCAGTTGCTCGCTTTGCAGCATGTAGTGCTCTAGCACTTCGCTCAGTCGCTCAATGGGCTCGCCGGCATCATCGAACAAGGGCACCACCCCCTGATAAGGCTGCTGCCCAGGGAACTTGGTCTTAGGGTCCAGCGTTATCGCGCAGCGCCCTTCGTTAGACACATTGACGAGGGCACTCAAACTCGCGTCAGAGGGCACCGCTTGGGTCACTGTAGCTGTGGCCCGCAAAGCCAGGTCCGACTGCACTTCCACCACCGCCACCTTGACCGGACCATCGCCAAAAATCTGCAACACCAGCGCACCATCAAACTTGATATTGGCCTGCATCAGCGTAGCCGCTGCCACCATCTCGCCCAGCATTTCACGCACCGGCACGTCATAGGCGCCGCCATGGCCTGCAGCGCGGCGGCGCAACACCTCCTGCCAGCTATCAGTCAAACGCACCAGGACACCCCGCACGGGTTGCCCATCGAACAAAAATTTATGGAGTTCAGACATGTTTCTTCAATCCCGCTTTGAACCTGCGGGCGTTTTCTATGTAATGCAGTGCACTCATTTGCAATGCCGCCTGTTGTTCGGCCGTCAGCGCACGTACAACTTTGGCAGGGCTGCCCATGATCATGGAACCATCAGGAAAATCTTTGCCTTCAGTCACCAGAGACCCCGCCCCCACGATACAGCCTTTGCCGATCTTGGCGCCATTGAGCACCACCGAGCCGATGCCAATCAAAGAGCCATCGCCAATAGTGCATCCGTGCAGCATCACTTTATGCCCGACAGTCACGTGCTTGCCCACCACCAAGGGCTTGCCATGGTCAGCGTGCAACACACTGCCGTCCTGGATGTTGGAGCCTTGCCCAATCTCAATAGTTTCGGTATCGCCACGGATGACCACGCCGAACCAGACGCTGGAATCCTGGGCTAAATTCACATGGCCGATGACCTGGGCGCTGTCGGCTACCCAGGCAGTGGGATCCACGTGGGGGCTGTGTTGGTCGAGTTGATAGAGAGCCATGATGGTTTGCGAGCCCGTAAAAAACTAGAATTGTAGGGATGGAACTCCGACAACGTGCGCTGGACGCATTCACTCTGTGCGACCCAACGCTAAAAGCTGCCGCGGTAAGAGCACTTTGGCTGGATTCATCCGCTACATCCCCAATGGCGCTGGACACTCAAGTCGCCCTGCCAGCCCCTGCCCAACCTGGCCGCCCAGCAGCGCCTCATTTGGTGCACCCGCAGGAAGTTCCAAGGCGCTCACCGTTTACGGCAGAGGGACACAGTGCCCTGCTGCACTCCATCGCACACATTGAATTCAACGCGATCAATCTGGCGCTTGACGCGGTGTGGCGCTTTGGCGGCATGCCCAGCAACTATTATCATGATTGGCTGAAGGTCGCAGCCGAAGAGACCAAGCACTTCACCATGCTCAGTGAGCATTTGGCTGGTGAGGGCTATGCCTACGGCGACTTTGTCGCCCACGATGGGCTCTGGACCATGTGTGAGCACACACGGCACGATGTTGTGGCGCGCATGGCCTTGGTGCCACGGACGCTGGAGGCGCGTGGTCTGGATGCCACCCCCATCATCCAAGCGAAACTGAGCAAGGTGGGTACACCGCGCGCACTGGCGGCCGTAGCGTTGTTGGATGTCATCTTGACCGATGAGGTTGGGCACGTTGCTATTGGAAACTACTGGTACCTGTGGCTGTGCAAGCACCACGCATTAGACCCTGAAAATTTCTACCATGAAGCGGCAAAACGCCACCATGCACCACGGTTAAAGCCCCCTTTCAATATCGCCGCACGGCGCCTGGCCGGATTTTCTGAAACTGAGCTTCTCAACTTGTCCCAAATGGCAACAACTTGAATTACGATGGTTCCGCCTGCCGCAGCGTTAGTCCAAGTTTTTGCTTAGCCGTTGCGCAGTCCCCGCGCCACATCAGGAGTCGAGTGCATGAACCAGTTCAAAATTTCTACACGGCTGATATTTTTGGTCGGCACGCTGTCCATGATGCTGTTGTCAGGCGCTGCGATGGGCCTTTACGGCATCACCAAGGGCAATGACGGACTCAAAACCGTCTATGAGGACAGAACGGTTCCATTGGCCACGCTGGCGGAAATAACACAGCTCAATCAGCGCAATATGTTGTTGGTCGCGATCTGTTTAACCAATGTCGAGCAAGACATCGTCACTAGAAATCTTGCTGAAATCGAGGTCAATGGCTCGAGGATCAACAAACTTTGGATGAGCTACACGGCGAACAAAATGACGCCAGCGGAGGACGCGCTGGTGAAAGCCTTCACAAGAGACCGTGCTGAGTTCATTGAAAAAGGCCTTCAGCCTGCCGCGCAAGCGCTCAAGCTCAGTGACATTCTGGAAGCACAGAAGCTGTTCACAGAAGTTGTCGAACCCAGCTACATCAAAGTACGTAGCAGCCTGCAGCCGCTGATCAAGATCCAGACCGACACCGCCAAACAAGAGTACGAAACAGCCGTTGACCGCGCAAATCTGATCCGCTGGATTGCCATCATTTCTTTGGCTTTAGGCCTTCCGGTTGCAGCCATTTTTGCGTACTTCTTGATTAGTGGACTGTCCCGCTCAATGACGCGCGCAGTAGAACTGGCAAACGCCGTTGCCCAGGGCGATTTGAGCCAAAAAGTGGAGGTGCACGGTAAAGACGAAATGGCCCAATTGATGTCGGCACTTGCTAATATGAGCCTGTCACTGGTGAAGGTGGTAGCCAGTGTGCGCCAAGGTTCCGACGGCGTGGCAACTGCCAGTGTGGAAATCGCCCAAGGCAACCATGACCTGTCTGCACGCACCGAGCAGCAAGCCAGCGCGCTGGAAGAAACTGCGGCGTCAATGGAAGAGCTGGGCTCAACGGTTCGACAAAATGCCGATTCCGCCCGTGCTGCCAATCAGCTCGCGGTCAGTGCGTCGGCCATTGCCGTAGAAGGTGGCCACGTGGTGAGCCAAGTGGTTGAAACTATGAAAGGCATCAATGCTTCCAGCCGCAAGATCTCTGACATCATCAGCGTCATTGATGGCATTGCCTTCCAAACTAATATATTGGCCCTGAATGCGGCAGTGGAAGCAGCGCGCGCGGGCGAACAAGGCCGTGGCTTTGCCGTTGTGGCCTCCGAAGTAAGGTCTTTGGCAGGGCGATCGGCTGAAGCGGCCAAAGAAATCAAATCGCTCATCGGTGCGAGTGTGGAGCGCGTGGAGCACGGCACCACATTGGTGGACCAGGCGGGTGTGACCATGGCTGAAGTCGTGGCGAGTATCAAACGTGTGACTGACATCATGGGCGAGATAAGTGCGGCTAGCAACGAACAAGCCCTAGGCGTAGACCAGGTGGGTGAAGCAGTCAGCCAAATGGACCAAGCGACCCAACAAAATGCAGCCTTGGTAGAAGAGATGGCCGCAGCTGCCAGCAGCTTGCAGGGACAAGCCCAAGAGTTGGTCGATACGGTAGCTGTTTTTCGACTGGCCGAAGGCCAAGTAGCGCCGGGCGCCCGCGTCCAAAGACGCACGGCGCAACTACCAGTCAAAACAATAGCTAGTCCACAGCGGCGTGCATTGCCCGCTGCAGGAACGGCACGCAAGCCCATCGCACCACCGACCCGCCCTGCGCTGCAGGGCAAGCCGCCATTACTCACGGCAAAGTTGGGCTCTGTCGCGCCCAAAATTCACGCCAAAACGGGCCCCAGTCCTGCCGACAACGACTGGGAATCCTTTTAGAGCTGCACTCGAGCCGCCCAATGGAATCTTCCGCACCTGCGAGCACACACTTAGCTGCAACGCCAGGGCGCATTGCGCGCCAGGCCATCCTGAATGAAAGCGGTGCAGTATTTGGGTACGAGCTGTATGACCGCTCCGTGGCGCAGGACGAGCACAGCGCTTCCAGTGATGCGCAAATGCTTTTCAACTTGCTGTCATCGGTTGACGCTGAGAGCTTGAAAAACCGCAAGACGCTGTTTCTGAATTGCACCCACGACAGTTTGGCCGGTGGATACCTGGATTTAATCGCCCCGGAAGGCGTTGTGCTGGAGATTCCACCGCTACCAATTTCCGAGGTCGACCACATCGAGGTTCGCCTGGCAGGGCTGCAAGACGTGCAGCGCCGTGGGTTCCGTATGGCATTTGATTATTCTGTGCTGACACGCCCCTATGAGGCGTGGCTACCACTAGCGTCGTTTATCAAGTTAGATGTATCGGTACTGAAGCCCCAGGTGGTGTCCTTATTCGTGCGCCTGGCCCAAGAAAGGTCCGGTGCACAAGTCATTGCAGAAAAAGTAGAAACTGCAGCGCAACACGCGCTGCTGGCTAGTTTGGGCGTCAAGCTGTTTCAAGGTTATTGGTTTGCCAAACCGATTGTTGTACCTGGCCGGTCTGTCCGTCCTGCCCAAGCCAATATTCTGCAGCTCATTAATTTGGTCCGTAAGCAGGCCAGTACCGATGACATTGAAGATGTCCTCAAGCGCGACCCCACACTGTCCTTCAATTTGCTGCGATTCATCAATTCAGCGGGTTTTGGCGCACGCGGCGAAGTTACCTCCTTCAAACATGCTGTGATGCTGCTGGGGCTAAATCGACTATTTAAGTGGTCTGCCTTGTTGCTCACCACGTCCAAAGCAGGTGACACCCCACCGGCCGTGGGCACCACGGCCGTTGTACGGGGCCGATTGATGGAATTACTAGCCACCGAGATACTGCCTGCCGAGGACCGCGACAACGCGTTTGTAGTGGGAATATTTTCTTTGCTAGACACGATGTTAGGTATATCGATGCAGGAAGCCATGGCAACCCTGACGTTGCCAGAAGAAGTGACACTGGCCCTGCTATCGCATCAAGGCCCGCTGGCTCCCTTGCTGGGCCTGACCATTGCCTGCGAGGCGGGTGATGATGCGACTTTTGCATCAGCCCTTCAGGGACTAAAACTAACCGATCAACAGGTTAATTGGGCACACCTACAGGCCTTAGCGTGGGCCGAAACACTAGGGCAAGACCCGGGCTAGCCGCGTGGATGGTGCTGCGCGTGCAGCGCTGCCAGCCGCTCGCGCGCTACGTGGGTGTAAATCGTCGTGGTGGAAATGTCGGCGTGGCCCAGTAGCATCTGTACCGCGCGCAGATCGGCTCCGTGGTTGAGCAAGTGTGTCGCAAAAGCGTGGCGCAGCGTGTGCGGAGATAACGGCGTTCGAATGCCCGCTGTCAGAGCGTATTTCTTGACGACCATCCAAAACATGACGCGTGACATAGCGCTGCCCGCATGGGCACCGCGCGCAGTGACAAACAGATCTTCGGTGTGCTTGCCCGCTAGCAGCTCCGCACGGGGACCGGCCAGGTAGCGACCCAACCAGACTGCAGCCTCTTGCCCAAATGGCACCAGTCGCTCTTTATTGCCCTTGCCCAACACCCGCAGCACGCTATCGTTGGTGTTGATGTTCAGCGTGGTCAGCGACACCAGCTCGCTGACCCGCAAACCGCTGGCGTACATCAGCTCTAGCATGCTGCGGTCGCGCAAGCCTAGGCTGGTGTTGACATCGGGGGCCGCTAGCAAGGCCTCCACTTGCGCCTCGGTCAGCGTCTTGGGTACGCGCAAGGCTTGCTTGGCCGACAGCATTTTCAAGGTTGGGTCAACGACCAGCAGGCGCTCACGCAAGGCCCAACGAAAGAAGCGCTTGAAAACCGTCAAGCGGCGATTGGCAGTGGTGGCCTTTGTCGTGGCGTGCCGGTCGGCAAAAAAACTCTGCAAATCAGGCTCGACCACCCCTAGAAGCGCTGTGTCTCGCTGAGCCAGCCACTGGGCCAGCAAGGTCAAGTCCCGCCGATAAGCCACCAGAGTGTTTTTGGATAAACCCTCCTCCAGCCAAAGGGCATCTATAAACCGGTCGATTCCCTCGGCATCCACCAAAGCGGGGGGCACTGAAATTTGCATCAATCCCGCGTTATTCCAGTTTAAGTTGAGCGGTATCGACTACTTTTTTGTAGACGGCGTATTCGGCCTTGATCTGGTCTGCAAACTGCTCTGGCGTATTGCCCACAATCAGGGAACCGGTGTCCTCGATACGCTTGCGTACGGCCGGGTCCTCAAGCACTTTGCGGACGCCCGCGTTAATCTTGTCAACCACATCCTTGGGCAAGCCCTTCGGTCCGTAGATACCATAGAAAGCCATGCGATTGGCGGGCTCTAGCCCGACCTCCTTGAAGGTCGGGACATTGGGCAACTGGGCCAACCGCTGGGGTGCAGCGACCACAATCGGGATCAATTTATTGGACTGTATAAATGGCATTGCAGAAGGCATATTGTCAAAAATCATAGGCACTTGACCCGCTACCGTGTCGTTCAAGGCGGGGCCTGCACCGCGGTACGGTATATGGGTGATGTAAGTGCCCGTCAGGTTCTTGAACAATTCCGTTTGCAGGTGCCCAATACCGCCCGTGCCAGATGTGGCGTAAGAGTATTTGCCAGGATGGGACTTGACCTCAGCCAAAAATGCTTTGAAGTCTTTGGCGGGGAAACTCGGGTGTACCGCAATCACATTGGGTGTTGCCGCCACGTTGATGATGGGTGTGAAGTCGGTCAGTGGGTTGTAGGGATTCTTAGGGTTAATAGCCGGGTTAGCGGCTACGGTTGACACCGTGGCCATGCCTAGCGAGTAGCCATCCGGCGCCGATTTGGCGGTCTCATTAGCACCCACCACACCGCCACCGCCCGCCTTATTTTCCACAATGACGCTTTGCCCCAGCACCTTGCCCAAGGGATCTGCAATGGTGCGGGCAATGATGTCTGTAGTGCCCCCCGGCGCAAAGGGCACCTGCAATTTGATAACACGGTTGGGGTAAGTTTGTGCACCAGCCGAAAGCGCGAGGGCGCTCAGGCTGCAGGCAAGAAGGCTTCGACGGACCATGGACTATCTCCTGTAGGTTTTTTGACGCAAGAAACCACATCGTACGCCGCATCGGCGGCGCCACCATTGAAATCTCCCAGAGTGGCAAAAGGACATACCCCAGCGCGCTGGTATCCTGCGTATGTGAACTACGCCCAACTGCTTTTTCCCGATTTCTCTCTCATCCTGATCGGCTACCTGGTGTGCCGCTTTACAGCGTTGAACCGCTCAGTGTGGGAGCCCGTAGAAGCGCTGGTGTACTACTTTTTATTTCCGGTATTGCTGTTTCAGTCTATTGTGCGTAGTCCGCTCGATTTGGCATCTGCCTCGCGGCTTATGGGGGCTGGATGGACCCTAGGCCTGGTGGGCATCGGGTTGGCCTATGCGCTACCTTATATGCCAGTTTTGCGCCGTTTGATCGATGCGCGTGACCATGCCAGCAGCGCGCAAGTGGCATTCCGTTTCAACTCTTTTATCGGCTTGGCGATTGCCGACCGCGTGGCGGGGCCCCAGGGCGTGCAAGCCATCGCGGTGCTGATTGGCGTGTGCGTGCCGCTGTTTAACGTCGGTGCCGTTTGGCCGATGGCTCGGCATGCGCAGCGCGGATTTTTACGTGAATTGGTACGCAACCCGCTAATCATCGGCACCACCAGTGGCTTGGTGGCCAACCTGCTGGGCTTTAGTATCCCGCTCTGGCTGGAGCCCACAGTGTCGCGTATCGGCGCAGCCTCGGTCGCCCTGGGTTTATTGGCCGCAGGTGCGGGTATGCAACTCGGGGCGCTGGGTCGCGCCAAAACCTTGTCTATTGCGGTACTGACGATTCGCCATGCAGTGCTCCCCGTCATGGCAGTGGGCGTAGCCTTACTGTTTGGCCTAGACCCGCTTCAGCGCACGATGCTGCTGGCTTTTTCTGCCCTGCCCACTGCGTCAAGCTGTTATGTGTTGGCGGCGCGCATGGGGTATGACGGTGCCTATGTAGCGGGCCTGGTGACCCTGTCCACCCTGCTGGGTATGGCGAGCCTGCCTTTTGCGCTGGGTGTGCTGCGCTGAGTTCAGGACGGTCTGTCAGGGCTCTACAGTTTTGACGTATTCCTCATCGTCCACCAACATCCCGTGCAAGGTGTCGTTGTCCTTCAAAACTTGGGTAAATATAAATCCCGCCTTGTTCAATACCCGGACCGATGCTGCATTACCGGCAGTCACTGTAGCAACCAAGCGGTGCACACCCTGAAGCACCAAGTGATCCACCGCGGCCACTACCGCCTCCGTAGCCAACCCCTGACCCCAATACTCCGAAAAGAAGTAGTAACCGAAATTAGTAGCCTCCAGGGCATCCGTCACTTCGGCATCTACCCGGCCTATGTAGGCGCCATCGGACTGCCGACGCACAGCCCACGTCGACCACGCCGTGCTCTCATCCGGGGCCATGCGGGTTTCTAGGCGTTCCCAGTGGCCACGTAGCCACTCGCTACTGGCGGGCTTGTTCATGGAGATCCATTGGTAGAGCGCGTCGGACTGCAAAGGGCCAAAGAAGGCGTCTGCATGGCGCGCGCCCATGGGCTCCAGCAGCAATCGCTGGCTCGCCACAGGCGCACATAGGCGATGGGCTAACGCACTGTGCATGGTCTGGCCCCTATGCGCCCTGCCCCAGCGCCCAGGCCACATGCTCGCGCACCAGCGGGCTGGGATGTTGCGAGCGCGACTGCAGCGCACCTCGCACATCGGCCCCGGCCCGCAACGCATTGCCCAGCGCCACAGCCACATTGCGCAGCCAGCGTTCGTGGCCAATGCGACGTATCGGGCTGCCTTCGGTGTACTGCAAGAAGTGGGTTTCGGTCCAGGCAAATAGCTCGGCCAAATGTCGGCCGCTCAGGCCCTCGCGCGGATCAAAGTCTTTGAGCGTACTGCGCTGCGCAAACTTGTTCCACGGGCACACCAGTTGGCAATCATCACAACCGTATATGCGGTTGCCCATCAGCGGGCGCAACTCCAGCGGGATAGGCCCGGCGTGCTCAATGGTGAGGTAGGAAATGCAGCGCCGCGCATCGAGCCGATGCGGCGCCACAATGGCCTGGGTGGGGCATATCGTGATACAGGCGCTGCAACTGCCGCAGTGGTCTGAGACTGGGGCGCTGGCTGGCAAGGCCAGGTCCACGTAAATCTCCCCCAGAAAAAACATGGAGCCCGCCTCGCGGTTGAGCATTAGCGTGTGCTTGCCGCGCCAGCCCTGACCACTGCGCGCAGCCAGTTCGGCCTCCAGCACCGGGGCACTGTCGGTAAACGCCCGGTAGCCCAAGGGCCCCACAGCCGCAGCCAGCTGGTCTGCCAGCTTTTGCAGGCGGCTACGCAAAACCTTGTGGTAATCGCGACCCCGGGCATACACCGAGACAATGCCCTCGGTCGGACGCTGCAGGCGGCTTAGCTCTTGCCCGGTCCAATCGTCGGGAGCAGCCCGTTCAGCCGTATTGCGAGGCAGATAGTTCATGCGCACCGTGATCACGCTCACAGTGCCCGGCACCAGCTCGGATGGCCGTGCGCGCTTGAGGCCGTGGCTGGCCATATAGGCCATATCACCATGGAAACCTTGCGCTAGCCAGGCCAGCAAACCGGGCTCTGCCGACGATAAATCCACACCGGTCACGCCAATTTGGGAGAATCCCAGTTCCCGGGCCCACGCCTGCATTTGCGAAACCAATTGGTTGCCATTGAATTGAGTGCTGTTGATCGTCACACCCCTATTGTAAAAACTCTGGTCTGGACCAACGAGGCTGCCACGCGCGAGTTCGCCAAAAGCCTGGCCGGCCAACCCGACGTGGTGGACTGCTTTGTGTCTTTGCACGGTGACCTGGGGGCGGGCAAAACAACCTTCGTGCGCCACCTACTGCAGGCATTGGGGGTGACGGGGCGTATCAAAAGTCCCACCTATGCCGTGGTAGAGCCGTATGAGCTACCGGCTCTGAACATCTGGCATTTTGACTTCTACCGCTTTTCCGACCCGCGCGAATGGGAGGATGCGGGCTTTCGTGACATCTTTGCCAGCCCCGGCTTGAAACTGGCAGAGTGGCCCGAAAATGCAGGTAGGCTGCTACCTGTGCCCGACCTTGAACTCACACTCACTACCCAAAGCGACAGCTCCCGCTGCGTGACCTTGGCGGCGCATACCCAAAAAGGTGCAAACCTGCTGGCCCAAACCAGCGCCAGCGCATGAGGCGGCGTACCTTGCTCCGGGGCGGTAGTGTGGTGCTGGCCCTTGGCCTGCCGCACATTGCCCGCGGTGCCACTATCCTGACGGTGCGGCTGTGGCCCGCATCCGACTACTCACGTGTCACCATCGAATCCGACGGCGCACTCAAGGCCACACCGCTGTTTGTACCCAGCCCACCCCGTCTGGCAGTAGACATTGAAGGCATCACGCTCAACCCTGCGCTCAAAGAATTGGTGGGCAAGGTGCGGTCCGACGACCCCAACATTGCAGGTATCCGCGTCGGGCAATTTGCACCCGGTGTCGTGCGCCTGGTGATCGACCTCAAGCACCCCATTCGCCCGCAAGTATTTGCCCTGGGCCCGGTCGCAAATTACCAGCACCGGTTAGTGTTTGACCTCTACCCCGAGGAAGAAATTGATCCGCTGCAGGCACTGATCACACAGCGCCTGCAAGAGCCTGCGCTTGCATCCATGGCCGCATCGGCATCTGCCAAGGCCGGTTCAGCACCTAGCGATCCGCTGCAAGCCTTGATTGCCCGACAAACGGCTTCGGACAGCAGCGTGGCGGGCCCGCCAGACTCCGCGATTGCTACACAAACGATAGCACCACCATTAGATTCCACTCGGGCTCCAAGCACAAAAGACGCTAAAAATGAGAAGAAAACCGCTACAGACCGGCTGATCATCATTGCGCTGGACCCTGGACATGGCGGCGAAGACCCCGGTGCCATTGGCCCGGGCGGCACACGCGAAAAAGATGTTGTGCTGCGGCTGGCCCATCTGCTACGCGACCGCATCAATGCCGCCAGCGTGCATGGAAATGCCATGCGCGCCTACCTGACACGCGATGCAGACTTTTTTGTGCCACTGCAGGTGCGCGTGCAAAAGGCGCGTCGCGTGCAAGCCGACTTATTTGTCAGCCTGCACGCCGACGCATTTTTTACACCCGATCCACAAGGCGCCAGTGTGTTTGCACTCAGCCATGGCGGCGCCAGCAGCAGCGCTGCGCGCTGGATGGCAGCCAAAGAAAACAAGGCTGATCAGGTGGGTGGCATCAATATGCAGGCCAAGGATGTCAACGTGCAGCGTGCCCTGCTCGACATGAGTACGACAGCCCAAATCGCCGACAGCCTGCGGCTAGGTGGCGCGCTCTTGGGTGAAATTGGCCGGGTGGGCAAGCTGCACAAGCCGCGGGTGGAGCAAGCGGCGTTTGCGGTGCTCAAAGCGCCCGACATTCCCAGCGTGCTGGTGGAGGCTGCGTTCATCAGCAACCCCAGGGAAGAGGCCAAGCTGCGCAGCGACGAATATTTGACGCAACTGGCGGATGCGCTGATGCGGGGCATTCAGGCCCACTTTGCGAAGAACCCGCCGCAGGCGCGGAATCGTGTCAGTGGGTAAGTGAGCCTGGCGGGAGGGGCAGGCGAAATCGCTCGTGTCACCCGGCCTTCGGCCTCCTTCCATACCTCGCCATTTCGCCTGGCCCACCCTCTAGGCGGGAGTGGTTTGACGCCGTGATTTCCAGGCGCCGTAAACCACCAAGAGGCCAGGGATCAGGATCATCGCCCAGATTATTTTGTCCAGATTGGCCTTAACCCACGGCAAACTGCCCAGGAAGTAGCCTGCTGTGCAGATGCCCAATACCCAGAGCAGTGCGCCGGCGATGTTGTAAGCCATGAATTTGGCCCGGCTCATATCTGCAACACCTGCTACAAAGGGCGCAAACGTGCGCAAGAACGGCATGAAGCGCGCCGCAATAATGGTGACGCCCCCATAGGTCTCATAAAAACTGTGCGCCTTTTCAAACGCCCGTTTGTTGAACCAGCGCGATTGCTCCCACTGAAAAACCTTGGGGCCAAAGTAACGCCCAATGGAGTAATTGCACTGGTCACCCAAGAAAGCTGCGGTGATGAGCGTGGCGCAGGCGATCGGATAACTCATCAAACCCACGCCGCACATGGCACCCACGACAAACAGCAAGGAATCGCCAGGCAAAAACGGCATCACCACGACACCCGTCTCGACAAACACGATGACGAACAGCAGCGCGTAAACCCAGGCGCCGTAGTTGGTGACGAAAGTTTCCAGGTGTTTGTCAACGTGGAGAATGAAATCGATGAGAAAAAGTGCAAGTTCCATGGAAGGAGATTATCTCTGCCCGCGCTGCCAGGCTCGCTTTGGCACCACACGCGTTCCCCCCATGCCCTAAACTCAAGTGAAATTCTTACCCAACCGCACTATGCACTCACTCAAAACACTCACCGCTATTGCATTGATGTTGCTGTCTGCGGCAATGTCGGCCGCCGCCGGCCCCTATGACGAAGCAGCCGACGCGCGCGCCGACATTAAGGCGGCGCAAGCCGAGGCCAAACGGGCCAAGGTGCCACTGATCGTGGTGTTTGGTGCCAACTGGTGTGGCGACTGCAAGATGCTGGATGCGTCCTTCAAAACCGGTGCCGCTGCGCCGCTCATGGCAAAAAGCTTCCGCGTGGTCAAGGTCAACGTGGGCCGCTTTGACCACAACGTGGACATTGCCGAAGGTTACGGCGTCCCACTCAAAAAAGGTATCCCCGCGGTGGCGGTGTTGTCAGAGGATGGCAAGCTCGTTTACGTCACCCAGTCGGGTGAGTTGGCCGACGCGCGCAAAATGGGCGACGCTGGTGTGGTGGAGTTTTTCACCAAGGTAGCGGCTGGGCCAGCCAAGTAAGCTGCCACCTAAAATGCGGTAGTGAACACGTCTGAATCCTCCCCCATCTCTACCGCCATTGCGACCGCCGGGCCCGCTGCGCGCCGCCCCATCCGTGAACTCCCCGATGAACTGATCAGCCAGATCGCCGCAGGCGAGGTAGTAGAGCGCCCGGCTAGCGTGGTGCGCGAGTTGGTGGACAACGCCTTGGACGCCAGCTCCACACAAGTCACTGTGCGCCTGATGGCCGGCGGCGTGCGGCTCATTAGCGTTGAGGACGATGGCATGGGCATCCTGCCCGACGAACTGCCGATTGCCTTCAAACGACACGCCACCAGCAAGATCAGCAACCTGTCTGATCTGGAAAGCGTGGCCACCATGGGCTTTCGGGGCGAGGCGCTAGCCGCTATCAATTCCATAGCTGACTGCGCAATACTTTCGCGGGCCGCAGGCCAATCTGCGGCCTATTTACTAGATGGGCGCACAGGCGAGCTCAAACCCGTAGCGCGCAGCCAAGGCACCACGGTGGAAGTCAAAGAGCTGTTTTACAGCACCCCCGCACGTCGCAAATTCCTCAAGACCGACGCCACCGAATTGGCCCATTGCATAGAAGCCGTGCGCCGCCACGCGCTGGCCCGCCCGGACGTGGGTTTTGCCATTTGGCACGAGGGTAAATTGGTGGAACAGTGGCGCCGTGTAGAAAACGTCACCGGCAGCATCAACGACCGCGAAGCCCTGGACCGCCGCCTGGGCGATGTACTGGGTGCCGAATTTCTGGCGCAGAGCATTGCCGTGGACTGGCAATCCGCGCCCTCCCAAAGCGCCGATATCTGGAACCATAGCAAGCTGCGCGTCTGGGGCCGCGTAGGCATACCCGACGCCGCCCGCTCCCGCCCCGACCAGCAGTTTTGCTACGTAAACGGCCGCTTTGTGCGCGACAAAGTGCTCACCCACGCCGCGCGCAGCGCCTACGAAGACGTACTGCACGGCCACCGCCAGCCGATTTACGCGCTCTACCTGTCCATCGCGCCCGAGCGGGTGGACGTGAACGTGCACCCCACCAAAATTGAAGTGCGATTTAGAGACAGCCGCGAGGTCCACCAAGCCGTGCGCCACGCCGCCGAAGACGCGCTGGCGGCGCCACGTGCTGCTGCCGCGCTGGCAGCGGGCGTCCAGGCGCCCAGTGACGCTTCCAATGCCTCTGCAGATGCGTTTTATGTATCAAAAACACCTGTAGCCCGGGCATTTACTGCCCAAGCTGCTATGAATTTCGTAGCACGTGATTTTTCCAACCCTGAACCTGCGGGCCACCGCGTCAGCGACATCACCGCCCTCTGGCAGCCCACCAATAGTTCTCAAAGTGGATGGGGGGTGGAGCATTCTGCGCAGGTAAAGGAGGAGCCCGCACAGCGGGCGGGGGACACGGAGCAGAACGCTCCACCCCCCATCCACCCAGCCGGAGAACTAACACAGACCTGGCCCCTAGGCCGCGCCCTAGCCCAGCTCCAAGGCGTCTACATCCTGGCCGAAAACGCCCAGGGCCTGATCATCGTAGACATGCACGCCGCCCACGAGCGCATCGTCTACGAGCGACTCAAAGCCCAAATCAACCAGACCGCACCCGATGGCACGCCGGTGCCCCTGTCCAGCCAGCCGCTGCTGATACCGGCCACCTTCGCCGCCACCCCCGATGAAGTAGCCACCGCAGAGGCCCATGTCGCCACGCTGTCCACGCTAGGCCTGGAAATCAGCCCCTTCTCGCCCAAAACCCTGGCTGTGCGCGCTGTACCCACCAGCCTGGCCCAAGGCGATGCCGTAGAGCTGGCCCGCAGTGTGCTGGCCGAGCTGGCCCAGCACGACGCCAGTACCGTCATTCAACGCGCACAAAACGAGATTTTGGGGACCATGGCCTGCCACGGCGCAGTGCGCGCCAACCGCAAGCTCACCATCGAAGAGATGAATGGCCTGCTGCGCGATATGGAAGCCACCGAGCGCAGCGACCAGTGCAACCACGGTCGCCCTACGTGGCGCCAAGTGACTTTGAAAGAACTGGACGCGCTGTTTTTGCGCGGACGCTAGGTGCACTACTGCCGTAAGGGCAACAACGGCTTATTTTTTCGCTGCAGTTGCAGGCTTTTCAGCCGCGGCGGCTGGCTTCTTTTGCAGAAACTTAGCAGCAGCTTGCGCCCGCTTTTGCTGGCGTTCCGCCATAACGCGGTCCAACTCTGCCTGCCCTCCGCTCTTCTTCATGTTGGGATCTTTACCAAAAACGCCTGCCATAGTGATGACTCCTTTGGTCCAGTCTAACTGACGCTTTGGCACGTCAGCGCAAAGTCGAGGCTGAATCCGCGTGGTTTAAAATGCAGCCCACCCGGCAAACATCTCGTGCCAATGCACCGGTGGGGCGTGAATCGCACCGATTCGCCAACGCCCGCCCACTCCTCCGCCTCTTTTGTTGACCCACCGCCGCCTAACCGGCAGCCCCCACCCGCAGTGACGCGTACCCACCTCCATAGCTCAGCCCTGATGCGCACCCTTGCCGACCTGGACGTGGCGGGCAATGCCGTGGCCGGCACTTCATTTGCCGAAAAGCTGGGCTTGTGGGTTAGTTTTACCGATGCGATTGCCTTGAGTGCCGTGCACAGCCCGTCTGCGAGCAGTGGACCAGCCGCAAATGCCCCCGCGCGATTGACCCTGGACGCACATAAGGGTCTGGCTATTGGCGAAGACGTTACCCGCGTTCGCGCGGGCTTGGTCAACCTGATCACACAACGCGGCGCGCTACCCGGCGGCAAGGCCTTCATCCAACTGCCCGAGCCGCCCGATACCCTAGCCTTGAGTGCCACAGCCTACGAGCCCTACCGCCGCTTTTACACAGCGCACCAGCGCGAGATGGAAGCCGCCATCGGCCCGTTGCGCGCCAGGCTGCGCGTGGCTTTGGCACGCATGGGCCCGGCACTCCAACAACTGGCGGCTTTGGACGCGGAGTTAGACAAAATTTTGAATGAGCGCGAAGCCAAGTTGCTGACCAAAGTGGCTTCGCTTTTGCAACGGCGATTTATGCATTTGCTCAGAACCCATCAGCAAGCCCAGCAAGGCGATGCACCGGGTGATGCGCAGCGCGCTGCGCCCATCGACCCACCCGCGCTTTGGGTAAAAGACGGCGGCTGGCTGAACCGCTTTTGCCACGAGCTGCAAACTGTGCTGCTGGCCGAGTTAGACCTGCGCTTGCAGCCCACGCTAGGGCTGCTGGAAGCCGCCCAGAACGCAACCGAATCAACGATATGAAAAAGCATTTTTTTAACGGCGCATTTCTTCTGGGTGCGGCCCTACTGGCCTGGGTTGCGGTGGGCTTCTTGCTCGGCGGCCACGTGTTGGCGCTGGTCATGACGCTGATCATTGCCGGGGTGTACACCTTTGGCGCGCTAGAGCTGCGCCAGTTTCGCCAGGCCACGGCCTCGCTGTCATATGCGCTTGCAGCGATTCCCCCCAACATGCCGAACCTGGATGCTTGGCTGGCCACCGTACATGCTTCGCTACGCAACGCTGTGCGCCTGCGCGCTGAGGGCGAGCGTATCGGTCTGCCAGGCCCGGTACTCACGCCCTACTTGGTAGGCCTACTTGTCATGCTGGGCATGCTGGGTACTTTTTTGGGGATGGTCGTCACGCTCAATGGCGCGGTGTTTGCGTTAGAAGGCACCAGTGATCTAGCCGCCATGCGCGCCGCCTTTGCCGCACCCATCAAGGGCCTGGGGCTGGCGTTTGGTACCTCGGTCGCGGGCGTCGCATCGTCGGCGTTGTTAGGTTTGATGTCGGCCTTGAGCCGGCGCGAACGGCTGCAAGCGGCGCAAACACTGGATACCCAGATTGCCACCACACTGCGGAGTTTTTCACTCACGCACCAACGCCAAGAGGCCTACAAAGCCCTGCAAACCCAAACCCAGGCTTTGCCTGCGGTGGTCCATCAGTTGCAAGCCCTGATGCTGCAGATGGAACGCATGGGCCAGCAGCTTAACGAGCGCTTGGTCAACAACCAAGAGAGCTTTCACAGCCATGCCAAAGACGTTTACACCGGGTTGGCCCAGTCGGTAGACACGTCGCTGCGCAGCAGCCTAAGCCATAGCGCGCAAATTGCCGGTGACAGCCTCAAGCCTGTGCTGCAGGCCGCCATGGCCGGCATCGCCCAAGAGGCCAAGCTGATGCACGCCCAGATGCTGGACACTGCGCAATTGCAGTTGAACGGCTTGTCGACCCAGCTTCTGGCCCACGCCACCCAAACGCAGGCAGAGCATGCGGCTAACGATCGCCAACGTCTGCAAGCCTGGACCGCGTCGTTAGAGCACATGGCAGAGCAATCGCAAGCCAGTGCACACACGACCCTGGGTGAGATAGCTAAGCTGCTGGCCAGCACCGAAGCGCTGGTGCAATCGCGCAGTGCCTCAGAAGCCGCTTGGACGCAACAGCATGCCGAGCGCATGGGCCAAATGGCCACGCTACTCCAGACGGAGCTGGGTGCGCTGCGCGACCAAGAAGCCGTGCGCGGCGATGCAGCCGTAGCCCGCTTGTCAGACTTGCAAACCGCAGTCACGCAGCATTTGTCCAGCCTGGGCACGGCACTAGAGGAGCCGCTGACCCGCCTGATCAACATCGCTGCAGAAGCGCCGCGTGCGGCGGCAGAAGTGATAGCGCAATTGCGCCAAGAAATGTCCAACAGCGCAGCGCGCGACAACGATCTGTTGGAAGAGCGCAGCCGCATTCTGGAAACGCTGAACGCGCTACTGTCATCCATTCGCCATGCGTCAGCAGAGCAACGCGAAGTGATCGATACGCTGGTGGCATCGTCAGCCGTGGCGTTGCAGCAAGCCGGTAGCGACTTCTCCGACAAACTTGGGGCCGAGGCCACCAAGCTGGCCGAGGTGGCCGCCCATATCAGCAGCGGCGCGGTCGAGGTGTCGAGCCTGAGCGAAGCGCTTGGATTGGCTGTGCGCTCGTTTGCCGAAGCCAATGACAAGCTGATCGGCAACCTGCAACGGATTGAAGGTGCCATGAACAAATCCATGCTGCGCAGTGATGAGCAATTGGCCTACTACGTGGCCCAGGCGCGCGAGATTATTGACCTGAGCATCAGCTCGCAGAAGCAGGTGCTGGATGGGCTACGGCAGTTGCCACGGGCGCAAGCCCAGCCAGTCCATCATGTCGAAGAGGTGAACTGATGGACGACAGCGACGCAGGCCTGGAGCAGACCGCACCGGTGTGGGCCGCCTTTGGCGACTTGATGTCGGGCCTGCTGGGGGCCTTTGTATTGCTGCTGGTGGGCGTGATGGTGGTGCAAATGCAACTGGCCACGCAGCTAGAAGACGAAGTAAAGAAGCGCCAGGTGGAAGAGCAACGCCGCGAGAGCCTGGAGCAGGCGCTGGCCGTGCCGTTAGCGTCGGGCCGCATCACGCTGCGCAACGGGCGTATTGGTATCAGCGGCAAGGTGCTGTTTCCCTTGAGCTCCGCCCAACTGCAGCCCGATGGCAAGCAATTGCTGGTGAGCCTGGTAGAGCCCCTGCGCGCCTACCTGGGCGCGCGCAATGAACTGCTGATGGTGAGCGGATTCACTGATGACCGATCCGTGCGCGGCAGCAACACCCAGTTCGCCGACAACTGGGAACTATCCGCCCAACGCGCACTCACGGTGACCCGCACCTTGATCGACGCTGGCATGCCGTCCTCGTTGGTGTTTGCAGCGGCCTTTGGCGCGGAGCAACCGGTCACGCCGAATGTGGATGAAAAATCCCGCTCAGAAAACCGGCGCGTGGAAATGGCACCGGTGCCCAAGGGTGCAAGAGCGCAAGAGCCCCGCAACGCAACACCATGACAACTCAAGCGCAAAGCGCCGTGATTGAGCCCTGTGCCACCGCCGCAAGCGAATGCGAGCAGGCGCTGGCTCTACTGCGACAGCAAGGCGCAGACCACTGGTGGCCAGTAGATTTTCATTACATGGAGGCGCTGGCACGGCGCATGGGCAGCCAAGCGCCCAATGTGCGGCGAATACTAGAGGCCAAGCTACAACTGGCTATCAAGGCCTACCAAAACCGCTTTGAAAATGCCCAACGCAATGGCGTTACTGCGCCACACCAGGCGGCAATTGCACAGCCCCCAGCACCCTCAGCCCTGGGCCAACTGGTTCATGCTATGGCATACCCCATTGCAGGGGTTGAATCAAGTAACAGAGACACCGTTACTGGCTCCCGCCCCGAGCTGAAATCCGTGCGCCAATACCGTAACACCTGGTCCCAACTCAGCGCGCAAAAGCAAGTCGCCCAAGCCCTGGGCCAAGCGCCCAAAAACGCCGGGCCCATCAACTCCCACATGCTGGTGCTGCGGTCGTTAGAGCTGATGCGTGATATTGCACCCGACTACCTGAACCGCTTCATGGCGTACGCCGATACCCTGTTGTGCTTGGAGCAGACCGATCAGAGCGCCAAGGCGTCAGAGGCCAAGCCGCTAGCATCGGTAAAACTGGAACTGAAACCCAAACCGAACCCAAGGGCAAAACCTAAAGTCCGTGCGCCCGCCCGCGCTTGAAGACTCCACTCCCCGCCACGAGGCCCGCAATATGCTCGACATCACCCGCATCAAAGCCATTACCCTGGACCTGGACGATACCCTGTGGCCGATCGGCCCGACCATCTTGCGGGCGGAGGCCATCTTGGCCGCATGGCTTGCACAACGTGCACCCGGCGCGGCCGCCGTGTTTGCCGATCCACAGGCCAGGCTGGCGCTTCGCGCAAAAGTCGTGCAAGCCCGTCCGGATATCGGCCATGACCTGAGCGCCCTGCGCCTGGAATCCATACGCGCCGCCTTGCACCAATCGCAAGAAGACATCGCACTGGCCGAGCCCGCCTTCGCAGTTTTTTTTGAAGAGCGTATGCGCGTGGCCTTGTACGACGATGTGCTGCCCGCCCTGACCACACTCGCCGCCCGCTACCCCTTGCTGGCAGTGTCGAATGGCAATGCAGATGTGGTGCGCGTGGGCCTAGGCGCATTCTTTGGACACAGCCTGAGTGCCACCGACTTTGGCGTGGCCAAGCCCGACCCGCGCATCTTTCACGCGGCGGCCGGCCTGGCGGGCGTAGCCCCATCAGACGTCTTGCATGTGGGCGATGACGCCGCCATGGATGTACTGGGTGCACTGGGTGCGGGCATGCAGGCGGTGTGGGTCAACCGCGCGGGCCATGCCTGGCCCCACACCGAGCAAAGCCACCACACCGTCACCAACCTGAACGAACTGGCACAGTTGATTTGCTGAATCAAAAGGGGTTTACCTTGGGCACATGCATGGCGCAAAGCAGCTAGGCCATGGGTAGCAAAATTCCGAGAAGTGGCGTTTATACAGTCCCACCCTATTTCCGTCCCAGCCCCACCGCTATCATCTGCCCATGCCAGTTCCCGCCCATGCGCCCCGACCCATTGCGCCGCAAACCTTACGGCCAATCCGCTTCCTAAACGCCTGGCTGCAAGACTGGTGGCGACTGATGTACCTGGGTGCTGTGCTGCTGGTGCTCGCGCTGTCACCTTCCAGTTACCGCGCCGACCGCCGCCCACAACTGGCGCGGCATATCTTTTCCAATACCGCTCCGATCCTGATCGGTTTCAGCGTCCTGTGCGCGCTAATCACCGTGGTGCTAACGCGCATTGTGCTCACCACCGCGCTGAGCTATGGCCTGACCCAATACGCGCTGCAAGTGCTGATTCGGGTGCTGGTGCTGGAGTTGATTCCCCTCACCGCCGCGCTGTTTGTTGCCCTGCGCTGCACGATTCCCGACGGCGCCGAGGTTGCGGCCTTGCAGGCGAGCGGCACACTCGACCGCATGCGCGCCCAGGGGCATGAGCCTATTCGCGCGGAAGTTTTGCCGCGCGTAGTGGCTGGCCTGCTGGCGGGCGTAACTTTGGCTGCACTAAGTAGCGTAGTGGCATTGTTGATAGCCTATCTGGTGGGTTACGGATTTACGGTGGCGGGGCTGCCTGCCTACACGCGCATGTTCGGCCAAGTGTTCAGTCCAGCCGTCTGTCTTATTTTGGTGGTGAAGACTGTGCTCTTTTCCATGGCCGTATCGCTGATTCCGATGGCGTCCGCCATGTATGGTTTGCGTGGCTTACACGGTCAAAGCGTGCGTACCAGCACAGAAATGCACTCTTTGGTCCGCATGTTTGCCGTGGTACTGCTGATTGAAGTGGCATCCCTCGTGGGCAACTATTACTAAACGGCTATCGATTTTTTTACTATGCAAGCGCCTCAACCTACCGAAACACCCGTCACTGCGGACGCTAGTGCGTCGCTGCCGCCCGATGTAACCAACTTGGATCTCAAAGCCAAACTGCTCTTGCTCTTCATGGTGCTCTTACTTGCCGCCAGCGCACTGTTCGTGATGTATGCCCGGGGCGCATTTGACGCCACTCAGCGCCTGGTGCTGATGGCCGAAGATTCTGAGGGCGTGGTAGTGGGCATGGACCTCACATTCTCGGGTTTCCCCATCGGACGCGTACAGCGCATTGAATTGGCCGAGGACGGTAAGGCGCGCATTCTGGTGGATGTTGCCGCGAAAGATGCCCATTGGTTGCGCAGCAGCAGCATCTTTACTTTGGTAAGGGGCATCGTCGGAGCACCAGCCATACGGGCCTACAGCGGAATACCCACTGACCCAGCGTTGCCCGACAACGCCGTTCGTACCGTGCTGCAAGGCGACGCCAGTGCCGAAATTCCCAAGGTCATCTCTGCCGCAAAAGAATTGATTGAGAACTTAACTGCATTGACGCAACCCGACAGCGCAGCGGGCGCGGTATTGGCCAATTTGAAAACGACCACGGAACGCCTGAATGGCCCCGGTGGCGCTATGGCGGTACTTCTAGGTGGCGAGGCCGAGGCCAGAAAAATCACTGTGACGCTAGAGCGTACGAATCAACTCCTTGCGCGCCTAGATGGACTGGCCGTCAAGGCCGATACCCAGGTGTTTGGCGAACAGGGCGTTATGCCGCAAGCAAAAACCACCGTAGTGCAGCTCAACGCCTTGCTGGCTGACGCACGCACCAGCCTGCAAAAGGTCGATACGGTGCTGAAGGACGCTCAGGCCATCAGCACCAACGCCAAAGATGCCAGTGCCGACCTGGGCGTGCTTCGGGGTGAGGTGGATGCCAGTCTGCGCAAAGTACAAGGCCTGATCACTGAGATCAACCGTAAATGGCCCTTTGCCCGCGATACAGAGATCAAACTGCCATGAAATTTTCCAAGCTACTCACAACCACCTTGGTGGCCGCAACAGTGCTTGCGGCAGGCTGCGGCAGTGGCCCGGTGGCACCGGCCTGGCGGGCAGATGCCAAGGACGCCTTGGACCGCGCCAACGCGGCCTACTTGGAGGGCGATAGCCGTGTGGCCGCGGCAGAAATGCTGCGCGTACGCAAGCTGATCTCGGGCACCGGTCGTGCCGACCTGTTGGCCACCGCCGAATTAGCACATTGCGCGGCGCAAGTGGCTAGCCTGGTGCTGGAACCTTGCAACGGTTTTGAAGCCCTGCGCGCTGACGCTACCGCCATGCAAACGGCGTACGCCGACTATCTGCAAGGTCGTGGCGCTACCCCCGCAGCGCCCAGCCCCGACGCTGCGCTTTCGCGCCTGCTGAGTGCGGCGGTCCTTTTGCAAAAAGGTCTAGCCGGCCCCGAGGTCATCACCGGTGCGATTGATACAGCGTCTGGCCAAGGCTGGCGGCGCCCATTGCTGGCGTGGCTGGGCGTTCAAGCGCAGCGGGCTGAGCTCGCGGGTGACACAGCGGAAGCCCAGCGCATCCGCAGACGCATGACCCTAGCAGAAGGTCGCGCCAACGCAACGCTTTGACACCGATTGCCTGAAACCCTAAAAAAATTGGGGTTAACATCAACGCCGAGGCGCTTTGGAAAGACCAAAGCGCACGACAACGTTTTCTTTGAGGCTCCAGATATGAAAAAACTACTCGCAACTTTTGTCTTCGCTGCTGCATCAGTCGGCGCCTTCGCGCAAACTGCAGCACCGCTCGCACCCGCCGCAGTGGCGCAGCCCGCGATGCCAGCCCAAGCTGCAGCACCGGCGCCCAAGGCCGCCGACAAAGCTGTAAGCACGAAGACCACCACTAAAAAGCCAACGCGGACCGCAGTGCGCAAAAAATCCACCAAGACCAAAAAAGTAGTCGCCAAATAAGCCGCGTATGACTTGGTAAAGAGCCCGCAGCTTGCGGGCTTTTTTGTGGGTGCCAGACACTGGGCTGCCGCGTGTTGGGCTTACTATTGCAGCCCAATTTAGACGAGGAAAGAAAACTATGCCAATCACTCCTAAAAGCGTTGTGACTACCCTCGTGGGTACAGTCGTCATCGCCATCGCACTATTTGCCGCCTACATTGCTATCGCACTGTCCTGGAGCTACTCCAAGGGCGAGCGCGCTGGCTTTTTGCAAAAGGTATCGGACAAGGGCTGGATATGTAAGACCTGGGAGGGGGAACTCTCATTGATGGCTTTGCCGGGCGCAGCACCCGAAAAGTTTTTATTCACCATCCGCGACGCAGAGGTCGCCAAACGCGTGAATGCGGCTGCGGGCCAGCGGGTGGCCTTGACCTATGAACAGCACAAGGGCTTACCGACGAACTGTTTTGGCGACACTGACTACTTCGTGACGGACGTCCGGGTGATAACCCCCTGAAGTGGTTCCAGGGCTTTGAGTGCCGCCATAAAGGCCTGCGCCGCCGGCGAGAGCCGCTTGCCCCGCAGGTGTACCGTGAACCAATTCGCATGGATGGGAAAGTGGGTTGTATCCAGCACGGTTAAGGCGTCATCTTCCAAGTGCTGGCCTAGGGCATGGGTCGACAAAACGGCCAAGCCCAGACCCCCGGCTACCGATTGCTTGATGGCCTCATTGCTCCCCAACTCAAGCCGAACCACCGGCTGAAAGCCGTGCTTTGCAAAGTGTGCGTCGCAGGCCAGCCGTGTGCCCGAGCCCTTTTCCCGCAGGACAAAGCGTTCGTGCCGAAGCTTTTGCAACGCAATCTTTTTTTTTCCTGCCAGCGGGTGCGAGACCGGCGCAATCACCACCATAGGATTGGGTAAAAAGGCCTCAGCCTCAATGTCGATGCCGCGAGGCGGTGCCGACATGATGTACAAGTCATCTTGGTTGTCTTGCAAGCGACGCACCACGCCGTCCCGGTTGAGAATTTCGAGCGCAATGTCTACATCTGGGTGCGCTTTGCAAAATTCGCCCAACACGCGCGGAATGAAATACTTGGCGGTACTCACCACCGCAATGCGCAAGCGCCCGCGGGACACACCCCGCAGCGCATCTGCGCGCTGACCGAAGTCCTGCCAAGCATCCAACATGGTGCGTGCCGTGATGGCCAGCTCTTCCCCCGCTTGCGTGAGCTGTAGTTTCTTACCTACCACCTCATACAGCGGCAAGCCCACCGCCTCAGTCATTTCCTTGAGCTGCATGGATACGGTGGGTTGGGTGACGTGGTTAGCGTGCGCCGCTGCGGTGATGCTGCGGTGTTCGGCCAACGATAAAAAAAGGCGCAGTTGGCGAAATGTAATATTCATAGTCATTTACCTATGTATAAATGCGTATAAATTGATTTTACTTTATGTATAGAGAAATTTACTATGCGTCCCATCACCAAAAAATTCTCACCCCATGCAGACCTTGCTTGACCCGGCCATTCTTTTTTTCATCTTCGGTGTGCTCGCTGGTTTGGTCAAATCCAATCTTGAGATTCCACCCCAGGTATCGCGTTTTTTGGCTTTGTATTTGCTGATGGCGCTGGGCCTCAAAGGCGGCTTCGCGTTGGCGCATTCAGGGTTCACCCACGCCGTCATCGTGAGTCTGAGTTGCGCCGTTGCGTTAGCCGTTGTCATACCGTGCATCGGCTACCAAGTGCTACGCCGCTTCTTGCCCCCATTTGACGCCGCTGCGGTAGCAGCTACTTACGGCTCGGTCAGTGCCGTTACTTTCATCACGGCGGTGCAGTACATGGAGTCGCAGGGGCATGCGTTTGGCGGACATATGTCTGCGGCTATGGCACTCATGGAATCTCCTGCCATCATCCTTGCCATTGCACTGGCCAATCGCCTGCGTAGCGGTACCCAAACCGTGCATGTGCAGGCCCCAGGCGGCACATTGGCACTGGGCGCCGTTGGTACCCGCCCCACATCGCTTGGCAAGGTGCTGCATGAATCGTTTACCGACGGTGCGCAGCTTCTATTGCTCGGGGCCATGGTGGTGGGCATGCTGTCCGGAGACGCAGGTAAAGCCGCCATGCAGCCTTTTTCGGGTGATCTTTTTAAAGGCATGCTGGCCTTCTTTCTGCTGGACATGGGGCTGATGGCTGCCCGCAACATGCCACTGCTCAAGGGGCAGTCACCGTGGGTGTTTGTCTACGCGGTGGGGGCTCCGCCAGCGCATGCTGGTTTGGCCCTGGGTCTGGCCTGGCTGGCGGGTATGGCCGCGGGTGATACCGCGCTGTTGATGGTGCTGGCCGCCAGTGCCTCCTATATTGCGGTACCGGCAGTGCTGCGCTTCTCTATGCCAGAGGCCTCACCAGCGCTGTACTTCGGCATGTCGCTAGGCATAACACTCCCCATCAACCTGTTGTTCGGGATACCCGCCTATGTCGGTCTGGCCTATTGGGTGATGGGCTAACGCACCAGCCGTATCCCACTGAACTGCCAGCAGGCGTGCGCCGGAAAGAAGTTGCGATCGCTGACACGCGCATGCCCGGCAGGCGTGACCATCGTGACTAATCCGACCGAGGTGAATTGCATCCACGCATCACCTTGCTTGCGCCAATACAAAGGGTGATCGCGATGTTGCTCGCACCGCCACTCCCACCCTTCAGCCAGCCAATGGCCAGGGTCAGCATAGCCACCGGCATTTACAAAGCAAAGATACTGGGCGTTGCTGACAAGGCAGGAAGACAACTGGCAGGGCTGCAAAAGCACCGTGTGCTGCGGTAGCTCGTTGTCATATGCAAAGCCCGCATCCGGGCCAACGCCAGAGAAGCCCAACTCCACCAAGCCCTGGGGCACATCAACCCAGGTAGCTTCTGGCGCGCACGCACGCTGCATGCGAATAGGAATTGAAAAGCACTTTGTAAGCGGGGTCGAACGCACAAAAGCCAGTTGTGTGGGCCTCTAGTACAAAGGTCTCGAAGAACCAGGTGGTATGCGCCAAATGCCATTGGGCCGGACTGGCATCCGGCATGGGTTGCACACTGCAATCCTCGGCCGACAAAGGCGCTACTAGAGTGCCACGGTTGTGGCACGTACGCGTTGGTAAATCTCAAGCAAACTTTGCATTCTGCCGCTGCGCCCCTTGTTAAGGCCGGGCGTGAATCACGGCAAACCAAGCCTGGTCGTCCGTCCACACCTGCGACTGCGTGAAGCCCGCCGATCGCAAAATATCGGTAAACACCGGAATTGAATATTTATAGCTGTTTTCCGTATGAATGCGCTCGCCCGGCGCGAAAGTGCGGCCCCCACCGGGCCAGGTCACTGTAGTAGGTTCCTGTGCCTCCAAGTGCATTTCAATGCGCGACTCTTGGCTGTTGAAAAAAGCACAGTGCCGCCACTGCTGCGGCTTAAAGTTGCTGCCAATGATGTGATTCACGTGGTTCAGCACATTCAGGTTGAACTCTGCCGTGACCCCCTGTGCGTCGTTGTAGGCGGCCTCCAGCACAGGCACAGACTTAGGCAAATCAAAGCCAATCAGCAATCCGCCGTCGGAGTCCATCAAAGCCCGCATGCGCTTTAACAAATCCAGCGCGTGTTCGGTATCAAAATTACCGATGGATGAACCAGGGTAGAAGACCAGCCGCTTGCTCTGCGGCACATGGTTTGGTAAGCGCAATGGGGCCGCCAAGTCCGCCGCTACCGCCAGAGTCTTCAGGTCGGGCAGTTCCTTTTGCAAAGTTTGCATGGCATCACGCAAAAAATCGGCAGAAATATCGACGCCTACAAAATAGTGTGGGTGGATCAAGTGGCACAAGGCCAGGGCCTTGGTGCAATTGCCTGCGCCGATTTCAATCAGCGTGGTCTCCGCACCCACCGCACGGGCGATGTCGCCGCCATGGCGCTGCATCAGCGCCATTTCTGTACGGGTGGGGTAGTACTCGGGCAGCAACGTAATGGCTTCAAACAACTGCGAACCCCGGTGGTCGTAAAAGTACTTGGGGGATATAAACGCCTGGGTCGAATTCAGACCGACGATGATCTCTTGCGGTGGTGGTATTTGCATGGAAAAGAAAGTAGCTGTGGAATTACGTGCACAGGCGCAGTCATCAGTCGACTTTGACACCTTTCCAGAACGCCACCCGCCCCCTGACAGCCTCTGCCTCGGGCTTGGGGTCTGGGTAATACCAAGCCGCATCGGGGTTGATGTCGCCATCCACCATCAAAGAATAGTAGCTGGCTTGCCCCTTCCAGGTGCAACTCGTCTTGTGGTTGCTAAAGGCGATGAACTCCCGATTCAACGCACTATCGGGGAAGTAGTGGTTGCCCTCCACCACCACGGTGTCGTCGCTTTGTGCGATCACTTTGTCTTTCCAGACGGCCTTCATAGCTGATCCTTAAATAGGGTTGGGTTGCCGAAACGGCAGGCCTGCAGCTTATCGCTAAAAAAACTGGTGTGCACGGGGCATTGGGTCTGGGGGTTTTTAGGCTGCGTCTGTCACTTTGCGTGTTCATTACATCCTGGCGCGCTATTGTCGAATGTCAGACAACGCACACAGCAACCTAAAGAGCGCGCCAATGCGCTGCCCGATCAACACCACGCACAAGAACTTTCAGCCCACAAGCCACACGCCACTTCGCGGACAATAGCCCGGTACTTTCTCCGCTTGCTATGCCGTTGTCTGCGCCCTCCACAAACCATCTCACCTTTACCCCCCAGAGGCGCCCGCTGCGTGCCGAACTGCGGTCGCTGTGGCAGCTTACTTGGCCGCTCTTGATTGGCCAACTCGCGACGGTGGGCGTAGCGGTAGCCGATGTGGCGATGGCCGGACACGCGAGTGCGCAAGACCTGGCGGGCGTCTCATTGGGTGCCTCTATCTGGATCATCGTCGTCATCACCCTGATGGGGGTCATGATGTCCGTCAATCCGCTGGTAGCCCACCACGTGGGGGCCAAAGAGTTTGCAAAGGTGCCGCACCTCGTACGCCAGGCACTTTGGATGGCCCTTGGTATAGGCGCTGTAGCGCTGGTGCTGGCCAACCTTTCGGCATTGATTTTTGACCACATGACGCTGGAGCCCGGTGTGCGCACTATCGCCCAGCGCTTTGTGCACATCACCAGCCTGGGATTGCCAGCCTTTGCAGCCTACCGTGTGCTCTACGGCTACAGCGCTAGCCTGAATCAAACCAAACCCATGATGGTGATTTCTCTGGTCGCTTTGCTGCTCAATGTCTTTTTGAATTGGCTGCTGGTGTTCGGCCATTGGGGTCTACCGCGGTTGGGTGGCGAGGGCTGCGCCTGGGCGACGCTGATTTGCGTGTGGTTTAACCTGGCTGGTTTTGTGTGGTGGATGCGGCGCAGCCCCGCCTACCGTAGCACCTGGCCTTTCGGCCAATGGGAGGGCCCAAGCCGAGCCGAGATCAGGCGTTTACTGCACTTGGGCTTGCCGATTGGCGTGACTTACTTTGCCGAGAGCAGTGCCTTCAGTCTGATCGCCCTACTGGTGGCCAAATTTGGTAGCACGCAGGTGGCAGCGCACCAGATCGCGTTGAATTTCTCATCACTGACCTTCATGGTGCCGCTCAGCCTGGGAATGGCCATTCTCACGCGTGTGGGCCAGGCGCTGGGGGCCGGCGACCCTGTAGCAGCGCGCTACCGCGCTTGGGTGGGCGTGGCTGCGGCAGTAGCGTTTTCGGTGCTATCGGGGATTGGCATGGCGGTGTTCAACCACCAGATTGCCAGTGCCTACACGAACGATACGAGCGTAGCCGCCGTCGCGGCCAGCCTGCTATTTTTAGCGGCTATTTTTCAAATCTCGGATGGTTTGCAGGTGTCTACCAGTTGCGCTATCCGGGGCTATAAAGTGACGCGTACGCCAATGGCGATTCACCTGACAGCTTTTTGGGTGGTGTCATTGCCACTGGGCTGCGTGTTGGGCCTGGCGCCCGACTGGGCACCCTGGCGGCCTGCTGTGCCTCTGCAAGCGCAAGGCTTTTGGATTGCACTGATTGTGGGTCTGAGCGTGGCTGGTGGCGCTCTGGCGGTGCTGTTGCGCTCTATTGCACACCAACACGTTGCACGCGCCGCTACAGCCAGCACAACCATGGCACACACATCCATGGCAGGCGAATCTGTGGCAAGCCGTACCGCTCACCATGACTGATCACGCCCTTGCGCCCCACCTGTGCATTGCTGGGCCCACGGCCTGCGGCAAGACCGCAGCGGCGCTGGCCGTTGCGGCGCGCTTCCCCTGTGAAATCATCAGTGTGGATTCGGCCTTGGTCTACCGCGGCATGGACATCGGCACCGCCAAGCCCAGCCAGCCTGAGCTGGCTTCGGTGCCACACCACCTGATTAACATCCGCGACCCGCTACAGGCCTACAGTGCCGCCGAGTTTGCACAAGACGCCAAACGTTTGATCCAAGACATTGCTGCACGCGGACGCTTGCCACTGCTAGTGGGTGGCACCATGCTGTACTTCAAGGCCCTGGCCAACGATGGCTTAGATCCCATGCCCGCCGCTAACCCCGCCATTCGCGCCGAGTTAGAAGCCCAAGCCCGCACCCAAGGCTGGCCCGCTTTGCACGCCGAGCTAGCCCAGGTAGACCCCACCACCGCTGCGCGCCTGGCCCCCATGGACGGCCAGCGCATTCAGCGTGCACTGGAGGTTTATCGCATTTCTGGACAACCATTGTCCAGCTTTCACGCCAGCACTAGCGCTACCAAAAACATAGCAGATACATCAATAAAAACGCCGGCTACCGCCCTTATTTCTTTAGAACCCGTCGATAGAGCCTGGCTACATGCCCGCATTGCCCAGCGCTTTGACGGGATGCTGGCGCAAGGCTTTTTAGACGAGGTGCGGGCTTTGCGTGCGCGCGGCGATTTGCATTTGGATTTGCCATCGGTACGCTGCGTGGGCTACCGCCAGGCCTGGGAGGCGCTGGATGGCACCTTGCCCATGGCAGAGCTGCGTGACCGCGGTATCTTCGCCACGCGCCAGTTAGCCAAGCGTCAGGTGACCTGGCTGCGCGCTATGCCGCATCGCCATGCAGTAGCGTGTGACATCCATGCCGATCAAAGCGGCCCGTTGACCGAAGTCTTACGCTACGCCGAAGCCTTTGTCGCCCAACACGCACTCGACCTGCGAAGCTCGCTATGACCAACATGACCTCACCCACCCTACAACTGCGTGCCTTAAGCAAACGTTACGGCGAGATACCCGTATTTACCAACGTGAGCCTGGATGTGGCAGCCGGCGAGTTCGTGGCCGTGGTCGGGGAGTCGGGCGTGGGGAAGTCCACACTGCTCAACTGCATGGCTGGCCTGGATAACTGGGACAGCGGCAGCGTGTCGCTGAATGGCCAGGATGTGGGTGCCCTGAGCAATGACGCCCGCGCGCTCTTGCGCCGCCATGCCGTGGGCTTTGTATTCCAGGCATTTCATGTGTTACCGCATTTGGATGTGACACAAAACGTGGCGCTACCCTTGTTGCTACTGGGCACGCCCGACGACGCGCGGGTGCAGAGCATGCTCGACGCCGTAGGTTTGACCGGCCTGGGCAGCCGCCTGCCCCAGCAACTCAGCGGAGGCCAGTTACAACGGGTAGCCATTGCCCGTGCCCTGGTGCACCGCCCGCGCCTGTTGCTGGCCGACGAGCCCACCGGCAACCTAGACCCGACCACCGCCGAGACGGTCATGGATGCACTGATTGCCCAGACCCGAACGCACCGTGCTGCGCTCGTACTCGTCACGCACTCCGAAGCCGCCGCCGCGCGGGCGGACCGCGTGGTGCGCCTCAGGGCCGATGGCGTACATGGCCTGTGATGCCCGCTGGTCAACGCGCAACGTGGCACTGGTCTACACTGCGCGGCTCGATCCCATGCTGGTTACCCCACACATTCACCCATGAAACTCATACCCCAGTCGCTGACGACCACCCTCGCTGTTGCTGTCACCAGTTTACTGTTGCCACTGAACACTTTGGCCGTACCCGCGCCAACGCCAGCCGCACCCGTCGCGCCGCTGAAGCCGTATGTAGTCGAGTCACCCAATGGCACCCGCCAAGACCCCTACTACTGGCTACGTGACGATGCGCGAAAGCAACCCGACATGCTGGCCCACCTGACTGCAGAAAATGCGTACTTTCAGGCGCAGTCCCAAGCCTATGCTGGCCTCACCAACACGCTGTACGACGAACTGGTGGGCCGTATCAAAAAAGATGACGCCACCGTGCCCACCAAAAAGGGCAACTACCGCTACTACACGCGTTTTGTACAGGGCGGCGAGTACCCCATCTTTGCCCGTACACCCGCACGCGGTGGCAAAGAGCAAGTCTTGATTGACGGCAATGCGGAGGCCAAAGGCAAGAGCTATTCCGAGATTGGTGCCCGCGCCATCAGCACCAATGAGCAACTACTGGCCTATCTTGAAGACGATAGTGGTCGCCGCCAATTCACGCTCAAGATTCGCAACCTCAAGACGGGGAAGAACCTGCCCGATGCCGTTAAGGGCCTGTCGGGGAGCTTGGCGTGGGCCAACGATAACAAGTCGATCTACTACGTGGAAAACGACCCGGTCACGCTGCTGTCCACCCGCGTCAAGCGTCACGTGCTAGGCACCGACCCAGCCACTGACGCGCTGGTCTTTGAAGAAAAAGACAACACCTTTTATTTGGGTGTCGGAAAAACGGGCGATGACCGTTTTGTGACGATCTTCTCGGGTGCGACCGAAACCACTGAACTGCAGATCATTGACGCCACCACCCCTGGCGCCAAGGCCCAGATGTTTGCGCCGCGCACCCGCAAGCTCAAATACAGTGCCGACCATATCGATGGGCGCTGGATCATCCGCACCGACTGGAACGCGCCCAATTACCGCTTGATGACAGTCAATGACAAGGATGTGGGCAACCGCGATGCGTGGCGCGAGCTGGTAGCGCACCAAACCGATGTATTCATTGAGGGTTTTGAAGCGTTTAAAAACTACCTGGCCATCAACGAGCGCTCAGACGGGCTGCTACGCATCCGACTGATGCCCTGGGTCGGGGCCTCGCATGCAACCGCCAAGGCCAGTTACATCCAGTCGGAAGAGCCTGCATATGTAGCCCGACTGTCCAGCAACCCGGAGCAAAACACCGACGAGCTGCACTACACCTACACCTCACTCACCACACCGGCCAGTGAGTACGTGGTCAACATGAGAACCGGTGTGCGCAAATTGCTCAAAACCCAGGCCGTCTTGGGTGGCTTTGACAAGTCGCGCTACGTGACCGAGCGCAGTTGGGCCATGGCGCGTGACGGCACTACCCGCATACCGGTGTCGTTGGTGTACCGCAAAGGCACGCCACGCAATGGCACAGCCCCGCTGTACCAATACGCCTACGGCTCTTATGGCGTCGACAGTGACCCCGTGTTTCGCTCTGCAGTGATTTCGCTTTTGGACCGTGGCTTTGTCTACGCCATTGCCCACATTCGCGGCGGCCAGGAAATGGGCCGCAACTGGTACGAGAACGGCAAGCTGCTCAATAAGATCAACACCTTCACCGACTACATCGACGTGACAGACCACCTGGTCAAAGTTGGATACGGTGCCAAAAACAAAGTGTTTGGCATGGGCGGCAGCGCCGGCGGTTTGCTGATGGGTGCCGTGGCCAATATGGCGGGTGAAAAATACGCGGGTCTGGTCGCCCATGTGCCGTTTGTGGACGTGGTGACAACCATGCTGGACGAGAGCATTCCCCTGACCACCAACGAATTTGACGAATGGGGTAACCCGAAAGTAAAGGCCTACTACGACTACATGTTGTCGTACTCGCCCTATGACAATGTGTCGGCAAAGGCCTACCCCGCCATGCTGGTGACGACCGGTTTGCATGACTCGCAAGTGCAGTACTACGAGCCTGCCAAATGGGTGGCCAAACTGCGCGCCACCAAGACCGACAAAAACCCCTTGCTCTTCAAAGTCAACATGGAAGCCGGCCACGGTGGTAAATCAGGCCGCTTTGTGCGCCAACGCGAGACCGCGGAAGAATACGGATTCATACTGCACCAGCTGGGCATCCGGCCCTAACACCCTCCTTCTCACTCACTGAAAGACACCTCCATGCAATACCGTCGACTGGGCCGTAGCGGCCTGCAACTCTCTGAACTCTCCCTGGGCTCGTGGGTCACCTACCACAACCAGGTAGACACCAAAGCCGCCAGCGAGATGCTGGCCGCCGCCAAGGATGCTGGCATCAACTTTTTTGACAACGCCGAGGGCTATGCCCAGGGCCAAAGCGAAGTGGTAATGGGCGAAGCCTTCAAGGCTTTGAAGTGGGCCCGCCTGGACTATGTGGTGTCCACCAAGTTTTATTGGGGGCTGGAGACGCCAGGGCTCAAGGTCAACCAGCGCAACACCCTGAACCGCAAGTATTTGTCGCAGGCGATTGATGGCTCGTTGAAGCGCATGCAGCTCGATTTCATCGACCTGGTGTACTGCCACCGCGCCGACCCCCACACCCCCATTGAGGAAACCGTGTGGGCCATGAGCGACATGATCACCCAGGGTAAGGCGCTGTACTGGGGTACCAGCGAGTGGAGCGCCGCCGACATCCGCGCTGCCTACGAAATTGCCGAGCGCCACCACCTGCACAAGCCGGTGATGGAGCAGCCACAGTACCACCTGTTCCACCGCACGCGGGTAGAAGATGAATACAGCCGCCTGTACGACGACATGCAATTGGGCTTGACCACTTGGAGCCCCTTGGCGTCAGGCTTGCTCACCGGCAAATACCGCAACGGTATTCCGGCCGACAGCCGGGGTGCCATGGAGAGCTTGAGCTTTTTGGTCTCGGGCTTGACCGATGTGGCCAAGAACGCTGCGGTGGGCAAACTCAGCGAGATTGCCGCAGAACTGGGCGGTAACGTGGCCCAACTGGCCATTGCCTGGGTGAACAAAAACCCGCGCGTAAGCACCGTCATTTTGGGCGCCAGCAAATTGAGCCAGTTGCAGGACAACCTGGGTGCCTTGGCGCTCACGCCCAAGCTCACCCCCGACGTGCTGGCCCGTATTGACGCCATTGCCAAACCACTGTCAGCGTAGGCAGGCGTTGGCGACTCAACACCGGCTTCGCTTTAAAAGCTGGTGTTGAGGCTCAACTTGGAGCCCGCTTTGCGGGCCAACACAATTTTGCGTTGAATGAGGGACAGGCTTGGGTCCTCACTGTCGATCAGGGCGAGGGTATCGTGCTGCTCTTGGGCCTTGTCGGGTTGACCATCCAACAGATAGGCGGTGGCCAGGTAACGGTGCACTTCCGAGAACCCTGACGATAGACTCTGGGCCCGCTCCAGCGAATGCACGGCAAGCCGATACTCTTGCCCCTGCAGTTGCGCCACACCACGATCGATCCAATAGTAGGGTTCGCGCTCCTGTATCTGCACCAGCCGGCGTTGGTAGTGCTGTACCTCTTGCAGACGGCCCTGGCCGAGCATCATGCGGTGCAAAGCGCGTACCGCCGCATCTGCGTGGCTCGGCGCTGCCGCCGCTTCTACTAACAAGGCTTCCGCTGCAGCGGCATAGCCTTGATTCCAATACAGTCCGGCCAGGTTGGCAGCCGCAGCACCAAAGCTGGGGTCGGTCTGCATTGCCGCTTTGAAGTAGGCGTAGGCCCGGCGCGTATCGCTTTCAGCCAAATAGCCAGCGCCCAGGTTGTTGTAGTAGCGCGCCAAAATACCGGGGTGGGACAGTGCCGTGCCCGGCCGCGCGGCGCCATAGCTGGGTTCAAAGTCAATCACGACGCCCCGGTTCAAGCTGGTAGAAAGAGCCACTTCGGTACTGACATGGCGGCTGATATACACGTTAACGTGCCCTACGCGGTAGTCCACATTGCCGCGCCGGTCGAACGCAACAGTGCCGTTGATCTCTTGCATGCTGGCCGCGAGCTTGAGTTCTCTGGCCATCGCGTAGGCCAACACGGTCAACGCCAAACAGTCGCCACTGCGCTGGCGCCAAGTCTCGGCGGCCACGGTGGTGTTCCCCCGCGAATACCGGAATGGCTGGGCCTTGTTGTTTACCAAGCTGTTGATGATGAAACTAATGCGCTCTTCTGACGGCGATCTTTGTAGTTTGGCGCTATGCAGTTCGAGTAACAAATCAGCGGGCAGCGCAAATAGCTGGGCCATATCGACAACCACCTGCCCAGGCTGATACGCGAACTCTTCGTCCAACCAAGGGGTGCCGGGGGCTACGCTGGCAACGGGTGGGGTGGCACAGCCCATCAGCAGGCCCGCAGCCAGCCAGCCTAATGTCATCCAACGCAATTGCATAGCAACCTCCGGGACATGGATTTGTATCTTTATCGTACGCCCCGGCGCACCCGAATACAAGGCCACAATAGGCCATGGCATCTCCCCTTTGGCCCCTGCTCACTAGCTTCTCTTGGCAAGAGCTGCGCCAGCACCCCTGGCGAAACGCGGCGGCGGTGCTGGCGGTGGCGTTGGGGGTCGCTTTGGCGCTTTCGGTGCATCTCATCAATGCGTCGGCACTGAACGAATTTGCACAGGCCAGCCGCGCCGCAGGCGGCCAGCCCGACCTGGAAGTGCGCCCGGCCTTGGTGGACGCCGCCACGCTACCCGACTCCCTGTGGGCCCGCTTAGCCCAGCATCCGGATGTGCTGATCGCCAGCCCGGTACTAGACATCAAAACCTATGCATTGCCCGCACCCGAAAGTGCAGCGGCCAACGACAAGCTGCCCCTGCGGCTGCTGGGCGTAGACCCACTTACTGTGGCCGCGCTCGCACCCCAGTGGCTACCCCAGCCGCGGCAGGGTGAGGAGCGTATGGTGCTGTTTGCGCCAGGCACGGTGTTTTTAAATGCAGCAGCGCAAGCTCGCCTGGGGACCAGCCCGCAGGGTAGCCTGGTGCAAGTGCAATACGGCCTGCAGATCCGCAATCTGCGCGTGGCCGGTAGCGTGGCTGCGGGCGGCAGCGCACTGGGTGTGATGGACGTAGCAGCGGCCCAGGACCTGTTTGACAAGAAAGCGTGGCTCTCTCGCATCGACTTGCGCTTGCGTCCTGGCGTGGACCGCGCACGGTTTGCCGTAGACCTGATGGCCCAAAACGACTGGCCTGCCGATGTGCGGCTGGCCCTACCCGGCGAGGCGGCGGACCGCTTGGGCGCCATGTCGCGCGCCTACCGTGTCAACCTGACGGTATTGGCCCTGGTAGCGCTGTTCACCGGGGGCTTCCTGGTCTTTTCGGTGCTGGCTTTGAGCGTAAGCCGACGCACGCCGCAATGGGCTTTGTTGGGCGTCTTGGGGCTGACCGCTGGGCAACGGCAGCGCCTGGTGCTGCTGGAGGCTGCCGTGCTGGGCATCGCCGGGAGCGCGCTGGGCGTGGCGCTGGGCACAGGGTTGGCCTCGCTGGCGCTGCACTTGCTGGGCGGGGACCTGGGCGGCGGCTACTTTGCGGGTGGTTTGCCCAGTTTGCAATGGAGCCCCCTGGCGGCTACTGTGTTTGCCGCTTTAGGGTTGGCGGCCGCGCTGGCCGGTGCTTGGCAACCGGCCCGCTGGGCCAAGGGCCTCAGCGCGGCCCAAGCACTGAAGGGCCTGGGTACCGTGGGCAACCCCGATGCGCGCGTGTGGCTAGGGGCCGGGCTGCTGGCCGCTGGCGCTGTGCTGGCCCTGCTACCGCCCATTGGGGGGATTCCTTGGGCTGCCTATGCCAGTGTCGCAGCCATACTGATGGGGGGAATTACCGCCCTGCCCTGGCTGGTGGGCCAGGTGCTGCAGTTGCTGGCACCTAGGGTGCAGCGGCGCGCTTTACCGCTCTTGGCAGTGGAGCGTGCGCGGCGCGTGCGCGCCAGCGCGGCGGTAGCGGTGAGCGGCGTCGTGGCATCCCTCAGCCTGGCAGTGGCGCTCACCGTTATGGTGGCCAGCTTCCGGACGTCGGTAGGACAGTGGCTCGATCAAGTGCTGCCAGCCGACCTGTATGTACGTACCGCAGCCAGCACTGGCGCCCAAGAGGCTGCGTTCTTAGCCCCCGCTTTTGTGGCCGCCGCCGCACAGTTACCCAGCGTGGCGCGGCTGAGCGTGCAGCGTAGCCAGCCCCTGTTGCTGCAGCCCGATATGCCACCGGTGACCTTGATCGCCCGGTCTGTGACCGACCTACCCTTGATCGGTAACGCCTTGCCGGTACCCGCAGGCGACATTGGCATTTACGTCAGCGAAGCCATGCTGGATGTGCATGGTGCGGTATTGGGGGGATATTTTCCGCTACTTTCTAAGGCTTTTAGCACTCGGGCCGGCGTAAAAAATGGTGAGGGCGCTATGTTTTTCATAGCAGGCGTGTGGCGCGACTACTCCCGTCAATTTGGCGCTATTGCCATGGCGAACGCAGACTTTGAACGCCTCAGCGGTGACCGCAGGGTGAACGATATCGCGCTGTGGCTAAACGACGCCAGCAAACGAGAGGACACCGAACAAGCCCTGCGCGCGTTGGCCAATAGCCTGGCAGCCAACTGCGCAACCGCAGGAAACGCTATCCAGAGCCCTGCCGACTGCAGCGCAGACGGTAGTGCGGACATTAGTGCCGGACGTCTGCTGGAGTTTGCGTCGGCCAAAAGTATTCGCGCGATGTCGCTGCGTATTTTTGACCGCAGCTTTGCAGTAACTTACTGGCTGCAGGCGGTGGCCATTGGCATCGGTTTGTTCGGCGTGGCGGCCAGCTTCAGCGCCCAGGTGCTGGCGCGACGCAAAGAGTTCGGGCTGCTGGTGCACCTGGGGCTGACGCGGACGCAAGTTTTGAAGGTGGTGGCTCTGGAGGGGGCCGCCTGGACCAGCCTGGGCGCCCTGGCTGGGCTGGCTCTTGGCATAGCAGTTGCTTTCGTATTGGTCAAAGTCGTCAACCCGCAAAGCTTTCACTGGACTATGGAACTCAACCTGCCCCTAGGGCGCTTACTGGCCCTGGGCGCGGCCGTAGTACTGGCGGGCACGCTTACCGCCTGGTTGTCTGCACGCGCTGCGGCTGGTTTGGATGCTGTTTTAGCCGTAAAAGAAGACTGGTAAAGTTTCTCCCCGTATGCCTAGCTTGTTTGAATTTTTGCCCATTGGCGCCTACCGCACGAGTGCCAAGGGCCAGCAGATGCGCGCCAACGCCGTCTGGGTTCGGATGAACGGCTACGAATCAGAGGCTGAAATGCTGGCCGCCATCGATGACGTGAGCCGAGCCTGGTATGTCGATCCGCAACGGCGTGATGCCTTCGTTGCAGAGATGCAGACCAACGGTTTTGTCGTGAACTTCATTTCAGAGATTTACCGCCACAAGACGCGCGAACGCATCTGGGTGCGTGAGGCCGCGCACGCAGTGCGGGATGAACAAGGTGAAATTTTGTGCTACGAGGGCACGGTAGAGGACATTACCGAAAGCCACAACATGCTGATGGCTTTGGAGATTAGCGAAGCGCGCTGGAAGCTGGCCCTGGACAGTGCGGGCGATGGCGTGTGGGATTGGTTTGTGCAGACGGGCGAAGAGTTTTTTTCCAAGCGCTGCAAAGAGATTTACGGCTTTGGCGAAGACGAAATTGCCGACCGTGCCGAAGCACTGGACGGACGTACCCACCTGGACGACCTGGCCCAGATGCAGCAAGACCGGGAGGACCATTTCAATGGCAAAACGGCGGTCTACCGCAATGAGCACCGCATCCTGTGCAAGGACAATACATGGAAGTGGGTACTGAGCCGTGGCGTGGTCATCGCGCGCGACGCGCAGGGCAAGCCACTACGCATGATTGGCACCCACAGCGACATTACCGAGCGCAAAGCAGCAGAGGCGCAAATCTGGCAGCAGGCCAATTTTGACGCCCTCACTGGCCTGCCCAACAGGCGCATGCTGCGCACCCGGCTCGAAGAGGCACTCACACGCTGTCAGGAACGTGGCACCCAACTGGCGGTGGTATTTGTAGACCTTGACCATTTCAAGGAAGTCAACGACACCCTGGGCCACGAAGCGGGCGATTTGTTGCTGGTAGAGGCTTCACAACGGATTCAGAAATGCGTGGGTGGCAGCGATACCGTTGCCCGTATGGGTGGCGATGAATTCACGCTGGTTGTCAGCCTGGCCAGCGGCAGCGCAGCGCTCGGAAGACGCCTGCAGGCCATTTTGGACGACATGACACGGGCCTTCGCCATCCGCGCAGAGCAGGTCTTTGTCTCGGCGAGCCTGGGCGTGGCCATTTACCCCCAGGACGCCAGCACGGTTGAAGACCTGTTCAAGCACGCTGACCAAGCGCTGTATGCAGCCAAAGGCGCGGGGCGCAACCGGTATTGTTTTTTCACCCCCGAGCTTGAGGAAGCTGCGCAGAACCGGCTGCGCCTGGCCGCCGACTTGCGCAGTGCGCTGGTCAATCGCGAATTCGAGGTGGTCTACCAACCGATCGTGGATCTGGCCACTGGCAAGGTCACCAAGGCCGAAGCCTTGCTGCGCTGGCACCACCCGCAACGCGGCTCGGTGAGCCCGGTGCATTTCATCAGCATTGCCGAATCCACAGGCATGATTATCGAGATAGGCGAATGGGTGTTCCGGCAGGCGGCCGAACAAGTTGCGCACTGGCAGACCAAATACAACTCGCAGTTTCAGATCAGTGTGAACAAGTCCCCAGTGCAGTTTCACCACCGCCGCGGCCTGGCCTCGTGGGCTGAACAGTTGCACGACATGGGCCTGGACGGTAAAAGCATCGCAGTGGAGATCACCGAGGGCGTACTGCTCGAAAGCGGCGCGGCAGTAGCCCAGCAACTGGCAGCGCTGCGGGCCGGTGGCTGTGCCATTTCGCTGGATGACTTTGGCACGGGCTACTCGTCGCTCACGTACCTGCAACGCTTCGCCATTGATGTCATCAAGATCGACCAGTCCTTTGTGCGCAACCTAGGTACCCGCTCTACCGACCTGGCGCTGTGCCGCGCCATCATCGTCATGGCGCACGAGCTGGGTTTGACGGTGGTAGCCGAGGGCGTAGAGACCGAAGAGCAACGCGACTTGCTGGTCAGCATTGGCTGCGACTACGGACAGGGATATTGGTTTGCCCGGCCCCTGACCGCGCGCACCTTTGAGCTGTTTATGGCCTGAGGCCCGCGCGCTGGGCGGTACAGATTTAGCTGGCCCCAGCCGGTGGCGAACCATTGCCACCATATTAGCTGCCTTGACAATCATTGTTTAGGCAACTATATTCGTCACCCATGACAAAAAAAGCCCTCCCACCCCCCGCGTTCTACAAGGCCAAGAACTACAACCCGGAGGACAGCATGGGCTACATGATGCGCAGCATCATGAACTTGATAGGTCAATCGATTGAGCGTGAATTTGCACCCACCGACTTGACCAACGCCCAGTGGCTGCCCCTGTTCAAGCTGTACATTGGGCACGCATCTACCGCCGCAGAACTGGCCCGTGAATGCAACCTGGATGCCGGCTCCACCACCCGCTTGCTAGACCGCCTGGAGGCCAAAGGCCTGTGTGAGCGCAAGCGTTCAGAGTCCGACCGTCGGGTTGTCCACATCGCCCTGACCGAAGCGGGCTTGCGCACTGCCGAAGGCATTCCGGCGGTGCTGTGCCAGGTGCAAAACACGCACTTGCAAGGCTTCAGCCTAGAAGAATTTGAAACCCTCAAAGGCCTGCTGCGCCGCATTCTGGACAACGCCAGAACGCTCAACCAAGCCGCAGCCACCATCAACCCCGCCACACCCAAGACCCCCGCATGACACCCACTGCAATGTCCCCCCGAGCTATGCCCACCGTGCTATCGCGTCTAAGCCGTGCCCTGCTGTTCGCGGGCGTGGCCAGCCTGGCCGCCTGCGCCAATTTCTCAGGCATCAGCCCCCACGCCCAGGCGCTCACGGCCGAGCAACTGCAACTGAGCGGCAGCTCTGCACCAAGCGCCACCAACACAACCAACGCCAACGGCTCCGCAAGCGCCGCTGTACCCACGCCATCTGTCTCATCCGCATGGTGGGAGAGTTTTGGCGATACCCAGCTCAATCGCCTGGTGGCCGATGCCCTGGCCAACAGCCCCAGCCTGCGGGTGGCGCAAACGCGGCTGGAGCGTGTGCAGGCCGCCCAAGACAGCTTGCGCGGCTCCGAAGGCCCGCAGGTCAACGCCAGTCTGGACATGACGCGCCAGCGTTTCAGCGCCAACAGCATCTACCCGCCGCCGCTGGGGGGCTCGGTGCGCAACATTGGCACCCTGCAACTGGGCGCGAGTTGGGAGCTGGACTTTTTTGGTAAAAACCGCGCAGCCCTGAACGCAGCCTTGGGCCAAGAGCAAGCCGCTTTGGCCGACGCCCAGGCCGCCCGCTTGCTTCTGGCCAGCAGCGTGGTGCGCACCTACTTTCATCTGGTGCGCTTGGATACGCAGCTCAGCATTGCCCAGCGCACACTGGCCCAGCGCGAGCAGACCCGCAACCTGGTGCAAGACCGCGTGAACGCCGGGCTAGATACACAACTGGAATTGCAGCAAAGCGCCGGTGCCCTGCCCGAAGCCAAGCTCCAGCTAGAGATACTGCAAGAGCAGCGGCAACTGGCCCAAAATGCCCTCGCAGCTCTCATTTCTAAGCCCAATACGGCCCTGGCCCGGGTATTCATTGACCAAGCCGCTATTAAATTAGTAGCAATGGGTGACAGTGTGCCCATGGACTTGTTGGCGCGTCGCCCCGATATTGCAGCCGCCCAACAGCGCGTGCGCGCCGCCAGCTACGACGTCGCCAGCGCCAAAACCTTGTTTTATCCCAACATCAATTTAATGGCCTTTGCCGGCTTCTCGGCCATAGGCTTTGACCGGCTGCTGGACGCGGGCAGCGACCAATGGGGTGCAGGCCCAGCCGTGCGTTTACCGATTTTTGATGGCGGCCGCCTGCGCGCCAACTTGCGAGGTAAAACCGCCGACCTGGACGCCGCCATTGAGTCCTACAACAGCGTGGTGATCGAGGCCGTTCGTGATGTAGCCGACCAATTGGCCTCTGCCAAATCGATTAGCAAACAACAAGCCGAACAAGCCCAGGCGCAGGCGTCTGCCGAATCCGCCTACGCCATTGCCACGCAGCGCTACCAGGCCGGGCTGGGTACGTATTTGCATGTGCTGGCCGCCGAGACAGCCGTGCTGGCCCAGCGCCGCGCTGCCGTAGACCTGCAGGCCCGCGCGCTGGACACCCAGGTGCAAGTCATGCGCGCCATGGGCGGCGGCTTCCAAGACACCGCAAGCACCACCGCCAGCACCACCGCTGTGGCCCACCGCTAAACCCTTCTTAAAAAATTCTGGACACCACCATGCGCAACGACAACATGCCCACCACTGCCAACGCTGCAATCGCAACCACTGCATCAGCCCCCAACACCAAGCGCGCCAAAGCACTCCAAATCTTGGGCGTTGTGGTGCTGATCGGCTTGGTGTGGGGCGGTTATTCCTGGTACCAGGGCCAACACTACGAATCCACCGACAACGCCTACGTGCAGGGCAATGTGATCCAAATCACGCCCCAAATTGGCGGCACGGTCACAGCCATTTACGCCGATGACACCGACTTTGTAAAAGCCGGCCAGCCGCTCGTGCAACTGGACCCCGCAGATGCCAAAGTAGCCTTGGACCAAGCCGAGGCCAACCTGGCCCAGGCGGTGCGCCAAGTGCGCACCCTGTACGCCAACAACAGCACGCTGGCCAGCCAAATCGCCCTGCGCGAGACGGATATCACCCGCGCCCAAACCGAGATCAACCGTGCCACCGACGACCTGAAACGCCGCCAGTCTTTGGTGGGCAACGGTGCGGTGAGCAAAGAAGAACTGCAGCACGCGCAATCGCAATTGAGCGCGGCACAAAATGCGCTGGCCACCGCACAAGCCGGTGCTACCGCCGCCCGCGGCCAACTGACCAGCAACCAAAGCATGACCGATGGCACCAGCCTTGAGTCCCACCCCAGCGTGCTGGTAGCCGCTGCCAAGGTGCGAGAGGCTTACCTGGCTTCCCAACGCGCCGCCCTGCCCGCCCCGGTAGATGGCTACGTAGCCAAGCGCACCATCCAACTGGGCCAGCGTGTGGCCGCCGGTATGCCTTTGATGGCCATCATCCCGCTGAACCAAGTGTGGGTGGATGCCAACTTCAAGGAAGTGCAGTTACGCCATATCCGCATTGGTCAGCCCGTGCATTTGACGGCCGACCTGTACGGCAAGAAGGTGGAATACAAAGGCGAAGTGGCCGGCCTGGGCATGGGCACCGGCGCGGCCTTTGCCCTGCTACCTGCACAAAACGCCACGGGCAACTGGATCAAGGTGGTGCAGCGCGTGCCGGTGCGCGTAGCCCTGGATGCCGAACAACTCAAGACCAACCCGCTGCGCGTGGGCTTGTCGATGGTAGCCACCATTGATGTGAGCGACCAGGGTGGCAAAGCATTGGCTGACGCACCGCGCTCCACCCCGCTAGTGCAAACCCAAGTATTTGCCGCGCTGGACCAAAAGGCCGACGCCGAAGTGCGCCGCGTGATTGCCGCCAACGCACCCCGCAAATAAGGCGCTCATGAGCACAGCGCCCGCGCCCACTACGATGCCTCAGGCTGGGCCCATCGACCACCCACCGCTGGAGGGTTCAGCCCGCATGTGGGGCACGATTGCCCTGTCTGCGGCCACCTTCATGAACGTGCTGGACTCGTCGATAGCCAACGTGTCCTTGCCCGCCATTGCAGGCGATTTGGGCGTCAGCCCCAACCAGGGCACTTGGGTGATCACCAGCTTTGGCGTGGCCAACGCCATTGCCGTGCCGCTCACCGGATGGCTGTCGCAACGCTTCGGCCAGGTGCGCTTGTTCGTCATGAGCGTGCTGCTGTTTGTGCTGGCCTCGTGGTTGTGCGGCTTGGCCCCCAATATGGCGACGCTGATCGCCTTTCGCGTGCTGCAAGGCTTTGTGGCGGGGCCAATGATTCCGCTGTCGCAATCGCTGCTGCTCTCAAGCTACCCCAAAGCGCTGGCCGGTACTGCCATGGCCATGTGGGGCATGACCACGCTGGTGGCTCCGGTGATGGGGCCGCTTTTGGGCGGCTGGATCACCGACAACATCTCCTGGCCGTGGATTTTTTATATCAATATCCCTATTGGTTTGCTGGCCGCCGCCGCATCGTGGCAGCTCTATCGCAAACGCGAATCTGCCACGCAGAAATTACCTATCGACAGCGTAGGCCTGGCCCTGCTGGTGATCTGGGTGGGCGCGCTGCAAATCATGCTGGATAAGGGCAAAGAGCTGGACTGGTTCCACTCGGGCGAGGTAATTGGGCTGGGGCTCGTGTCCCTCATTGGCTTCCTCGTTTTTGCGGTGTGGGAGCTAACAGAAGAGCACCCCGTCGTTGATCTGTCGCTGTTCAAACGGCGCAATTTTTGGTCGGGCACGCTGGCTATTTCTGTGGGCTACGGCTTGTTCTTTGGCAACGTGGTGCTACTGCCTTTGTGGCTGCAGCAGTACATGGGCTACACGTCTACCGAGGCCGGTTTTGTGCTGGCCCCCGTGGGCCTGATGGCGATCTTGTTTTCGCCCGTGGTGGGTAAAAACGTAGGCCGCGTTGACCCGCGCTACTTCGCGACGTTTGCCTTCATCGTGTTTGCACTGGTGCTGTGGATGCGCTCCAACTTCAACACCCAGGCCGACGAGGCCACCATCCTGATTCCGACCATCATCCAGGGCGTGTCGATGGCCTTCTTTTTCATCCCCTTGCTGTCGATTATTTTGTCGGGCCTGCCGCCCGACCGTATCCCGGCTGCGTCGGGTTTATCCAACTTTGTGCGTATTACGGCCGGGGCATTTGGTACCTCGATCGTGACCACCGTGTGGCAAGACCGCGCCGCGCTGCACCACGCGCAATTGGCGGAATCCATTAACTTGGGTAACCCGGCTGCCACCGGCGCATTGGCAGGACTACAGGGCTCGGGCATGAGTTACGAGCAAGCCCTGGCATCCATCAACCGGCTTATTGACCAGCAAGCCTATATGCTGGCCGCTAGTGATGTGTTTCTGGCCTCGGCGGGCATCTTTTTGCTGTTGATACCGCTGGTGTGGCTGGCACGGCCGCAGCGCGCTGGTGCGGGTAACAGTGCTGGTGCAGGGGATGCGGCGGCGGGGGCGCATTGAGGTTTGCAGCTTGATGCATTCGGATCAAGGCGCTTAAGCGAAAACGCCTGCCAAACAACTTGGCAGGCGGTTCTTGTGACGGCCGCAACTGGCAGGAAGCCATCTATGCTTCACACGCTGCATTGCGGTCATTGACCCGGCAGAACAGAACACCCCACGCGATAAGCAAGGTCAAAAATTTTGGCGACTTTGCTGCCAATTTATTGGTATGCAAGTAACCAGCACACAACTGCAGGCCAATGAAATTAAGGCCTCTGGCTCTATTGCGGCAAAGTGTTGAACAGCACCGGTAGTTTTATCCTGCGAATTTGCAGGATTTGTGTTGAATTTATCCAGGTGCAAAGGCAGGGTCCGATGCCTGATCGTTTATAAATCAACGACTTACAAAATACGGGATTGAAAAAATGGTTCATGCGAGCTTTGTTGATAAGACAGGTTTCACTCGGATATCTAGTTGGACGGTATGAAGCACCAAGGCCTCCGATTGTTTTTTTGTTGCTTGGTAGCGCATTCGTCGATTGCATCTGCTGCCGATCAGACTTACAACTTTGAACTTCCTTCCAAGATAAAAATCACCATCGTTGAAGCGCCATACGCGGAGCGGCCAGCTTCGGCGTGTCCTGGGGCAGGCGCGGCACAAAGGGCAGATAGCTACCGACCGAAGACCTATGTGAAAAGCACTAGAGCTTTTTTCCAAGGGCAAACAATTCGCTTCGACGTAACCTGTATGACGGATGCTTGGAATGGAAGGCCACTGCGACACGAAGGTGTCGTGCGGTATTTCGGCGGTTGGTGCAAACTCTATGACAAGAAGCCGTACTGTGGGTTTAGGGGCATCTTCGCTGACGGCGGTGAAAGCTTCGCTGCTGAATGGTATGCAAATGGTAACGTTGCAAAGCGTACAGTGCTCTCAGGGTCCTCCGACATTATTGATTTATTCATGAAGAATATCGATCCACCAGAGTACGAATAGCTTCTATGCCAATCAATTGCATCTTTCGTGCGACACCCACTACGTTCAACAGGTTGATCGACGCAGACGCCCCGCATCACAAGGCTGCTGCGCAGCAGTTGCTATGCACTGGTCATCGCCAACGTTCTGCCTCACCTTAAAATGAAGGCTGTTGGACTTATTGACAACATGTTCAGCATGTTGTCATAATCTCCAACATGAAGGCTATTCCGCTCATTCGCCGTCGCGTTGTTCTTGCTTCCGATGCATTTGCTGAAGTGGCCGTATGGCGAGTCCCTGAGCCCGTCCCGCCGTCTGAGCATCCGTTCAAATACCGTCTCGCCTATGTGGTCGGCGGCGAATGTGTGCTGAGATATGACAACGAACGAGGTAAAGGTGATCACCGACACTTCGGTGAACAAGAGTTTGACTATGCTTTCTCATCGCCAGAACAATTAATGCTCGACTTCAATGCTGATATTACGAGGTGGAACCATGAACACAGTCATTCTTGAGGTTCGTTCGCTGACAGACACGCTTGCGGATGCAACCCGAGCTATGAAATCCGGTCGCGCTGAGCGTGATGCGCGTATTGGTTTTGCCACACCCGAACTGCTGTGGCAGGTGCTTACTGCCAAACGATGGGAATTGCTCAAAGTAATGTGTGGGGCGGGTGCCATGTCGATCCGCGAGGCTGCCAGGCGAGTCGGACGTGATGTGAAGGCTGTGCATGGGGACATCGTGGCCTTGTTGGATGCGGGCGTTCTCAGCCGTGTGAAAGATGGGGGGGTTGTGTTCCCGTTTGAGGCTGTAAAAGTTGAGTTCATGCTTGAGGCGGCGTAGTTATGTGCACGGCGAGGCAGAACAGGTCAGCCCACGCGGACACGCAACCTAAGGCCGCCGCTGCGCGGCGGGTGTTACGCGCCGGTGGCCTCCAGACTTGAGGCTGTCAAAATACCGTTTCATCGAGATTCAATTGAAACGACATGGAAAATCGACCGCATAGAACAGCCTGCAGCGCGCGATCCTTGTTGAAGGAAGGGGTGAAGTACCCCCGAAAACTGGCGGATTTGGCTACCGCGGGTATTTTTTGCAACCTCGTTCGGCATCAGAAACACGACCCTCGCGGCACCCGCGCGTCTGGAGCCTTCGACAGACTACCTAAAACCGTCCGCGATCCCAGCACCCCATTTCCGGCTTGAGACTGAACCATGCTATTCGCAGTGATCTTTATTGACAAGGCCGCTCACGGAGACGTCCGATCGGCAAATCTCCAGGCCCACATTGAGTGGCTGGAGGAGAACAAGGCCGTGATACCGGTTGGTGGCTCCCTTCGTCATGAACCCGATGAGACCCCGAAAGGTGGACTGTGGATCGCGGAAGCCGAATCAAAGCTGCAGCTCGAAGAACTTCTGAAGACAGATCCGTTCTATGTGGCTGGTTTGCGGCAAAGCTACGAGATCCTGCACTGGTCCAAGGCAAACGCCGCTCGCAAAGTGCTCATCTGATGCCTAACCACTCACGCCTCTATGACACGCAGCCGAAGATTTGACTGCTTGATCGACCCGGCTCTCACGGGTCATCGCTATTGTTGGACTTAAGGAGCTAGAACTTGGCACTCGAAATGGCTACCAACGCACCCACAGACTTTGCGTTCGCCGTCGGCGACTGGCGGGTAAGACACCGACGGCTGCGAGACCGACTGGTCAACTGCAAAGAGTGGGTGGAATTTTCCGGCGAAATGTCCACTCAGCCGGTACTGGGCGGGTTTGGCAACGTGGAAGACAATCTGTTGTACCTCCCAGAGGGAGATTACCGCGCGATTGCGGTGCGCTCGTTTGATCCGCAGAAAAAGGAATGGTCCATATGGTGGTTGGATTCGCGCGCACCAGGCCAGATTGAAGTGGCCGTCGTTGGTTCCTTCAAGGGCGACCTTGGTACGTTCTACGCAGAGGACACCCTTAACGGCGTGCCGATCCGCATCCGGTTCAATTGGTTCACTGCGGACCCGGAAAACCCGAGGTGGGAGCAGGCTTTTTCCAGGGACAATGGTGCGAGTTGGGAAACCAACTGGACCATGGAGTTCAGTCGAGTTGTTGCGTGGCCTGATGTCTAGGTTTTTACAACCTCGTTGAACCGCATTCGGCAGCCAACTGAATGGCCGCCTCCGGGTTGGTGCTCCTTCAAATAGTGCGGCTCTGTGGGTCCTGGCGGGCTCAGATCAAAACTCTACTGCACCCTGGCCGCCCACAGCCCAGCCTCTAACCGATCCGGGGTATTGGCAATCCGCTCCAGCCTTGGGTAGCGCAAGCCGCCGCGGTAGTCCACCAGCACGGTGCGATACGCATCGCCTTCTTTGACCAACAAGGTCATCGGAGCCTTTCCATCTTTGTTGGCCGTAATGGCGTCGCTCAGGCGCTCGGCCTTGTAGCCGAGGCTGTTCACGGCAATGATTTGCACCGCGTTGTTGAGCCCCGCCTGAAACGCCGGGCTGCCCCACAGTACGCTGTCCACATTACCGTCCTTTTTCAAGTACAGGCCAAGCGAATAGGCGTAGTCCTCAGAGCGGTCGTCACGGTCATCGTTGCGCGCAAACTCACTGGGCTTGTCGGCATAGCCCAGGCGCCAGCCAGCGCGCGCCAAGCCGTCCAACGGTGCGCCGGTGGCGTTGTTATCAAGCCGGGTGCGTAAGAAGCTGGCCCAGTCATGCGGCTGCACCTGGTTGAGCGTGGCCACAATGTCTTCAAACGTGTAGGGCAGCGGCTGCACGCGGCCATCCTCCATGCCAAAGAACAATTTGGCAAAGTCGTCCATCGATTTGCTGCCACCACTTTTCTCGCGGATCAGGCTATCGGCGTCCAGCCAAATGAGGGCGGACTCGTCGTAGTAGTCGGCTGTGCGTTGCCAGTTGCTCCAGTCTTTGCCGCTGCGCCGCGCACCTGCGGTGCCTTCGTTGGTGGTGTCTTGCAGATTACGCCAGGTGCGCCCCGCCCGCATGTCCAGGCTAGCGGCCATATTGGCCAGGCTATCGCGGGCCTGCTCAGACGTCACCAGGCCGCTGCGCACTGCCAGCACCTTGCCCCAAAACTGGGTTTGCCCTTCGTACAACCACAGCAGGCTGTTGCGCATGGGCTCGTTGAAGTTGTTGGTCACCAAATCTGCCGGGCGGCGGAACTTGCCATTCCAGGAATGCACGTATTCGTGGGGCAATAACTCACGCCCGCCGATGCGCTTGGCCCAGTCTTTAAAGTAGCTGGGGCGTACGCCGTTTTCGCTACTCTCATGGTGCTCCAGGCCTATGCCACTCATGCGCTCGCTTAACGCGAGCAAAAAGTTATAGCGCTCGTAATGGCGGGCGCCAAACAAACGGTCGGCCTGCTGCACCAGGTTTTTATGCGCTTGCAGTTGCTCATCGCTGGCGTTTAACAGATCGGGGGAATCAGCCACCATATTCAGCACCACTGGCCGCGGCGTACCCTCGGGGTCCAGCGGCACACGGCGCACGTGTTGCCCGGCAAACAAGGGGGAGTCCACCAGCTTCTCTAAATTAACAGGCGCAAATTCAATGCCCTTGTCGCTTTGGCGCTGCACCTGCAAAGCGCTGGCCTGCTTCCACCCGGCCGGTAGCTTCACACTGGCCGCCACGGTGATGCGGTTGCTGTAGTACCCAGCCGGATACAGCAACATAGAGTTCCATTGCAGGTTCAGCATCTCGCGGGTCATGACCACGCGCTCGTTCAGCTTGTCCAAGGGACTGAGGTGCTGAAACTCCAGGTCCAAGCGGCTGACACCCGGGGGTACGGTCACATGAAAAGCATAGGGGTCGGTGGTGTCGCGCAACCAGGCCAAGGGCTTCTGGTCTGGCGTGCTTACTTTGAGCCCGGCCAGGCGATCAACCACACCGGTTGGCCCATGGGTACCCGGCAACCAGCGCGGAAAAAACAGGGTCAACGCACCCGGCTTAACCGGTATCTGCTGTTGCACTTGAAAGATGCGGTGGTCCAAATCGGTGGCATCTACATTCAGCACAATGGTGCCTTCGTAGCGCTGGTCTTTGGCAACAGGAATCTTAGGCACCGGGGCTTGGGCCATAGTACCGAGGGGGGCTAGGGCCAGCGCCAGGATCGCCAACGCTGGGAGAGTGCGGTTTTTGTGCATTTTTTGAAGCTTGGTTACGCTCATGTTTGAATGATGGCAAGGGCGCAGATTATGCTGCGCGTGCGGGCTTGTGAGAGCCATGGCGAACGCCTACGCTTGCCACCCTGTCCGTCTGCCAGCCCGCGTAAACGCCTGCTACTTTTCGCCAGCGTGACTCGGTTGCTTGGCCGGCATGTAGGCTTCGCCGTTGACAGTCAGGCCATTGGCGGACAATTTGGCTGCGCTGGCTGCTTTGATGCCGGAAACCCGATGCAAAAAGTCGCGCCAGTCTTTGAAGGCCCCTTGCTTACGCGCAACCAATATTCGGGCTGTGGAGCTCGGGCCTAGGCCCTTCACGCCGTCCAGCTCCGCCTCGCTGGCAGTATTGGCCTCTACTGCAGCCCAGGACGACAAGGACCACAGCATTGCGGCGGCGACCCAAAATGATTTGCGCATAAGTACCTCCAGAAAGTAGGATGCAATGTACCCAAAAAAAATAGAGGGGCAGCCGATTCCTTTTGACTCCTCTGAGCCGTATACCGGCGGGGTGTTGCGTATGGCAGCCTTGGATTCTGTGGGATAGTGGCGTGCCTAACCTTGCCCACACCCGCGCAATGTCGACTGAATGTCGACTTCGCACCGACGCAATGCCACCGTGATGCTATGTTGAACCCAACGCCCCACCCTCCAACCGTGTCCACCGGCAGTGTCAGCTCCAGTGTGAACAGCCGCTGGCTGAACCAGGCCATTGGCCTGATCGAAGCGGACTACCAGCGCAGTGCAGACACGCACCTGATTCCCTTGCCTTTGCCAAACTTCGCGCAGCACGGAATCGATCTGTACCTCAAGGACGAATCGACGCACCCCACCGGTAGCCTGAAACATCGCTTGGCGCGCTCCTTGTTTTTGTACGCCCTGTGCAATGGTTGGGTCCATGAAGGCTCCACCATTGTTGAGGCCAGCAGTGGCTCCACGGCTGTCAGTGAAGCGTACTTTGCGCGTCTGCTGGGCCTGCCCTTTGTCGCGGTTATGGCGAGCAGCACGTCACCTGAAAAAATAGCGCAGATCGAGTTTTACGGCGGCCGGTGCCTCTTGGTAGACACAGCGGCGCAAGTGTACGAAGCAGCGCAACGCCAGGCTGCGCAAACTGGAGGCCATTACATGGACCAGTTCACTTATGCCGAGCGCGCCACCGATTGGCGCGGCAACAACAACATCGCGCAAAGCATGTTCAGCCAAATGGAGCGAGAGCGGCACCCTGTTCCACGCTGGGTGGTGGTGGGTGCGGGCACCGGCGGCACCAGTGCAACCATCGGTCGCTTTATTCGCTACCAGCGCTACGCCACAGAGCTGTGCGTACCAGACCCCGTGGGCTCGGTCTTTAGCGCATACCACCGCACGGGCAACGCAACCCTGACTGGGCCCGGGTCACGCATTGAAGGCATTGGCCGCCCGCGTGTGGAGGCCAGCTTTGTGCGCACGCTGGTAGAGCGCATGATGGAGGTGCCCAACGTGGACTCGGTGGCGGCCATGCGCGCGCTGTCGCAGTTGCTGGGCCGCAAAGTGGGGCCCAGTACCGGCACTAATTTTGTCGGCATGCTGACGCTGGCCAATGAGATGCGCGCACGTGGCGAGCAGGGCTCGATTTTGTCTTTATTGTGCGATGCCGGTGAGCGATATTTGCCCAGCTACCATTCTTGCGACTGGGTCGCGCAGAACTTCGGCGACTGCGGCGCGGCACAGGCGCGCATACGCGCCCTGCTGGCATAAGACCATGCTAAGCCGCCGCAGCCTGTTGTCCATGCCCCTTTCGGCCAGCCTACCACCGGCCGCATGGGCACTGCCCGCAGCCAATTTGCGCTTTGCTCGGGATGGCGGTGCGCACAATGACTTTGGCATTGAGTGGTGGTACATCACCGGCTACGCCAATAGCGCGGGGCAGACTGCGGCGCTGGGTTTTCAAGTCACGTTTTTTCGTAACCGGGTGGCCAGTACCCAAGCAATGCAGTCCAACCTGGCGGCACGGCATTTGCTTTTTGCCCACGCCGCCGTCACCGACGTGCAGGGCAAAAAACTCTGGCACGACCAACGCATAGCCCGCTGGTCGGGCGACCCTTTGGGCAGTAACCCGGCCGACTTGGCTGCGGCCAGCCTGAGCGATACCGACATCGTGCTGCGTGATTGGTCGCTGCGCCGCGTGGGCGCCGACTTGCAAGCCCGCATTCCAGCGGGCGACTTCAGCTTAGATTTGACGTTCAAGGCCACGCAAGCCGTCCTGCTGCAAGGCCAGCAGGGTCTGTCGCGCAAGGGGCCGGATGCAGCCCAAGCCAGCTACTACTACAGCCTGCCCCAGTTGCAGGCCACAGGCACCCTCACACTAAAAGGCCAGACCCGCGCTTTAGAAGCCGGTAGCACCGCCTGGCTAGACCACGAGTGGAGCCAGCAGGTGCTGCACCCCCTGGCCGTGGGCTGGGACTGGATCGGCATCAATTTACTGGACGGCAGTGCACTCACCGCGTTTCAACTGCGCGACAAAGAAGGCCGCGCGCTGTGGGATGGCGGCTCGTTTCGCAGTGCTGCGGGTGCGCTGTACACCTTTAGCCGCGGCGAGGTCACCTTCAAACCCCTGCGCAGTTGGCGTAGCCCCCTGGGCCAGACCACGTACCCCGTGGAATGGATGGTTCGCACCCCGGCGGACTTTTACACCGTCAAAGCGGTGGTGGACAACCAAGAGTTGGACAGCCGCAGCTCCACTGGCGCCATCTACTGGGAGGGCCTGAGCGAAGTCTGGGACAGCAACGGCAAACTGGTAGGGCGTGGCTACCTGGAAATGACCGGCTACGCTGCCGCGCTCAAGCTATAGAACCCAAACTAGAATGCTATATATTTAATAGCAACAAAATGAATAAATACGCCGGGTAGCAGCGTATTTGACTATATTTTTAACCTCGTATAGCTTTTAGAACTCCCTGGGCATGTTTGACGGGGAACGTGTGCGAAACCCAGCCACAGCAGCCTGGCAATACGTGTTTCAATCCACGCCCGCCATCACTGGCGGGCGATGCGGCAGACCGCCCGTAGTGACCGAACCAGAGACGGGTTTCAATCCACGCCCGCCATCACTGGCGGGCGATGCTTGGCTGTAGTCACCCGCATCGAACTCGTGGCGATGTTTCAATCCACGCCCGCCATCACTGGCGGGCGATGCGCGCAGCAAGCGGGACAAACATCGTCACGTTCGAGTTTCAATCCACGCCCGCCATCACTGGCGGGCGATGCGTGGCCGTCCTGGGGGCCATTGGGCTAACCCTGTGGTTTCAATCCACGCCCGCCATCACTGGCGGGCGATGCGGCGCAGGCCCTGGACATACGGATAGACGAGGTCGTTTCAATCCACGCCCGCCATCACTGGCGGGCGATGCTGACAAAATCGCAGTAGAGGCACCGGCAGCAAGCCGTTTCAATCCACGCCCGCCATCACTGGCGGGCGATGCGCCCTGTGCAAACAACGTCTGGCCCACAAGCACCAGTTTCAATCCACGCCCGCCATCACTGGCGGGCGATGCCTAAATTGGCAGCCGCCATCCGCGCACTACTAGGAGTTTCAATCCACGCCCGCCATCACTGGCGGGCGATGCGTCATCAGCGCAAAGTCAGGGCGGGCGCCGTTCTGGTTTCAATCCACGCCCGCCATCACTGGCGGGCGATGCGTTCTCGGATTTCAAGTCCCCACGCTCAATTCCTGTTTCAATCCACGCCCGCCATCACTGGCGGGCGATGCCGGCTGGGCTGACCGAGGACGACTTAGACACCCTGGTTTCAATCCACGCCCGCCATCACTGGCGGGCGATGCCTGAAATCACCATGCGCCAGGCGCGCTTAGTGCTGTTTCAATCCACGCCCGCCATCACTGGCGGGCGATGCCCAGCCTCAAGACCCTGCGCGATGCGCTGACAGGTTTCAATCCACGCCCGCCATCACTGGCGGGCGATGCAACAATGGGTGTAACGCCACCGGCACGCAGTTGCGTTTCAATCCACGCCCGCCATCACTGGCGGGCGATGCATTCATTCGCACATCGCTATCAAATCAAGGGCATGTTTCAATCCACGCCCGCCATCACTGGCGGGCGATGCCACCGCTGCTCAACACCCACAGCGCCTACCGTTTGGTTTCAATCCACGCCCGCCATCACTGGCGGGCGATGCCATGGGCATCACGCTCTACGGGTTTCGCGTGGCAGTTTCAATCCACGCCCGCCATCACTGGCGGGCGATGCGCGCAGTCAATCGCGTTACCGACAAGACCACCGAAGTTTCAATCCACGCCCGCCATCACTGGCGGGCGATGCCATGTAGGTTCATGGGATACCAGCAACGGCGTGGTGTTTCAATCCACGCCCGCCATCACTGGCGGGCGATGCGCGGGGCGGGCATCCGGGAACACATCCAGCGCGACGTTTCAATCCACGCCCGCCATCACTGGCGGGCGATGCCAAAGGCTTTGCGGGTACCCCTCGCGGACGTGCAGTTTCAATCCACGCCCGCCATCACTGGCGGGCGATGCATTTGTGCATACGGCTGGGGCAGGTCATGGTTAGGTTTCAATCCACGCCCGCCATCACTGGCGGGCGATGCCTTTGGGGGTTATCTGCACGGCTGCGCCCACAAGGTTTCAATCCACGCCCGCCATCACTGGCGGGCGATGCCACAGTCCAGCGGCGTATGTATCGGGCTGGCCATGTTTCAATCCACGCCCGCCATCACTGGCGGGCGATGCCAGCGGCAACTTCGCGTTGGTCGATTACTCGCTTGTTTCAATCCACGCCCGCCATCACTGGCGGGCGATGCGCGCGGTTGGTGCTTAACGATGCCGGGCTAATTCCGTTTCAATCCACGCCCGCCATCACTGGCGGGCGATGCAACAATGGGTGTAACGCCACCGGCACGCAGGTGCGTTTCAATCCACGCCCGCCATCACTGGCGGGCGATGCTTCCAGGCATAACGACATGCCGCCACTAGGTAACGTTTCAATCCACGCCCGCCATCACTGGCGGGCGATGCTCCACCAGTACCATCTGATGCCCGCAAACTCACAGTTTCAATCCACGCCCGCCATCACTGGCGGGCGATGCACGTCACGCCCATCGAGTACCTAACGGGATGGCTGTTTCAATCCACGCCCGCCATCACTGGCGGGCGATGCTCGGGATGCTTGGGCTGGGTGGGCTGCGCACTGCCGTTTCAATCCACGCCCGCCATCACTGGCGGGCGATGCTTCATGCCAATTTCAACGTTGCCGTGCTTAGCCATGTTTCAATCCACGCCCGCCATCACTGGCGGGCGATGCTAGGCGGGTCGGCAAACGTATCTATCGAGTGGACCGTTTCAATCCACGCCCGCCATCACTGGCGGGCGATGCCATGAACCTTCGCTCTGACCGCTGGGCCGGTGCCGTTTCAATCCACGCCCGCCATCACTGGCGGGCGATGCTGCGAGGCCGAGGTGTATTCCGATTCCGGGACGCCGTTTCAATCCACGCCCGCCATCACTGGCGGGCGATGCCTCACTACGACTACGACGCAAAAGCAGACGTAATTGTTTCAATCCACGCCCGCCATCACTGGCGGGCGATGCGGTAGCCTGGTAGCTCGGATGACTGCAACGCAAAGTTTCAATCCACGCCCGCCATCACTGGCGGGCGATGCCAGGGGCAGACCGCGGGTACTTTGGAGGCGATTGGTTTCAATCCACGCCCGCCATCACTGGCGGGCGATGCCATTAGCTTCTCGATCAAATGCGGGGCATCCGTTTGTTTCAA